>NZ_JBIAWS010000006.1:0-451038 GCF_042896045.1 Streptomyces sp. NPDC001351
GACGTCCACACACCCCGCAAGACGACCACCACCACGTCCCGGAATAAGAAGTCGGGCACTCCGCGACCTCGCCGCACAGGTTAAAGATCAAGCTAGGGCCCGTTGCGAAAGTGCTGGTCACAGCCACTCGTTGAGGACTGCGACCAGTACGGCCGCCTCGTATTCGGACAGCGAACTTAACTCTGTCGGGGATCTTGGTGCCGGCGGAGTCAAGTGCCCAGGGTTCGCCAGGACTTCAGGCGAGGGATCTCGCGTTGGTCGAGGTAGTTCTGGAAGGCAGTGGGCCGGCGGGGTGTGGGGGCTTCCTCAGCCGGTGGCAGTCCGCTGAGGCGTTCGATGTTGACGGCGATGGCTGTCAGGACGTGCTGGACGTGGACCTTTCCCTGTCCTCGGTAGCGGCAGCGCCGCATACCGTGCCCGTGGGCGAACTCGTTGACCGTGCTCTCCACTCCGGAGCGGACCGCGTAGCGGGTCTTCCACTCGGGGGTCTGCTGCTCGGCGCGGACGCGGAGTTCCAGGTCGCGGAGCTCTCGTGGGGGAAATCCCACGGTGCGGGCGTCGTCGGCGGTGCTGGTGCACTGGGTGCGGGTCGGGCAGGGGCGGCACTGGCTCTTGGTGAGCCTGGCCACGATCAGCGGGGCGGCGGTGGGTGAGGAGGTCGGGTAGGGGCCATGCCAGCCCGCGCTGACCTGTCCCTGGGGGCAGGTGACCTGCTGCTTGTCGTAGTCGATGTGGAAGTCGTCGCGGGCGAAGCCCTCGTTTCGGCGGTGCTGGCGGGTGGGGTTGCTCTTCAGCGGCCCGGAGACGGTGACCTGGTGTTCACGGGCGGCTTGTTCCAGGTGGGGCAGGGAGGTGTAGCCGGCGTCGACCAGGTGCTCGGCGGGCAGCAGGCCGCGGCGGGCGAGGCGGGTGTGGACGCCGGGCAGGACCTGGCTGTCGTGGGTGGTGGCCGCGGTGGTGGCGACATCCGTGATCACGTTGGGGCCGTCGGAGGCGCAGGTCTCGGTCAGATGAGCGGCGAACCCCTTCCAGCTGATGATGTGCCCGTGCCGCGGGTAGCGGGCCGAGGTGTCGTAGGGCGAGACGATGGCCCGGGACGAGGGTGGCAGACCCGCCCCGCCTTCCTTCTCGGCGGTGCGCCAGCGCAGGTGTCCCGCGGCATCACGGTGATAGTTCTGCACCATGATCTGCCGCAGAGCCTGGATGCGAGGACCGGACATGCGGTCCGCTCCGAAGCGGTGGAGGTGTTCCAGAAGCCTGACGGCGTCGTTTCCGGTAGCAAGAATCCTGGTCACGGGCTTGGTGGGGTTCTTTCCCAGGTGGACCGGGCGGCCGTAGCGCAGCCCCCAGCCCTCGTCGACCAGCCCGTCCAGCAGATGAGGAGAGACACCTGCAACCTCTTCGAGCGCGGCGCGAACCGCCTCGGTGACCAGTTCCAGGCGGGTCAGGTCCCGCACCGCGGCCAGGACGTGGGTGGAATCGGTGCGCTGGGTGGTGCGCGTCCGGGAAGCCGAGGGCCGAAGGGCGGAGCCGTCGGCCTGCGTGCTGGACTCCCAGACAATTAAGACTTCCGCCAACGTGCCCCTCGCGGACCAGGGTACGGACGCCGGGAAACGGATCATCGGGCGCAAGCGCCACCTCGGCTGCGACACCCTCGGCCTGCTACTGACCGTGCTGGTCACCGCCGCCAGCGTCTCCGACACCGCAGCCGGCGTGACCCTGCTCTCCCGCATCGCCGCCACCCACCCGCACATCACGAAGGCCTGGGTGGACGCCGGCTACCGCACCACCGTCATCGACCACGGAGCGCGCCTCGGCATCAACGTCCACCCCGTCCAGCGCCCGCCCGGCGCCCACGGGTTCACGATCATCCCGAGACGGTGGACCATCGAACGCAGCATCGGCTGGCTCATGCACCACCGACGCCTCGCCCGCGACTACGAGACACACCCGCACCGCTCCGAAGCCATGATCCACCTCGCCATGATCGACCTCATGGCCCGCAGACTCAGAGGGCGACGCCACCCTGAACTGGCGCGGAACCTGACCCGGGACCAAACACGAATCACCCGACCAAACGCTCAGTAAGGACCCGTAAAGAAGTGGGGCCGTCGGGGAGTTCGCGAATGCGGGATGCCTATGGCAGCCGACCGGTGAACCCGTGCGGGCGACGTCCATGACTTCCTCGGCAACTCGCTGAGCAAAGGCCTGCCCTCAGGACCATCTACAACCTGGCGACGGCACCGGCTGCGTGAACGTCGTTACGCCCACGCCCCCGCGAACTCGCTCCGAAGCCGACCACCATAACGGTTACATTGTTGCCGTTATTTCGCTAGGCTGAGCCGCTGCATCGATCGACCGAATCGCCCGTCTGGGCGCCGAGCGATGCGCTCGGCCGGCAACTCGACCGCGCCCGACACATCCCATAACGGTCTCGTGACGCCCCGCCCGCCATCAGGCCGTCACCCTTGACGCCCACGCCGCCGCGACGCCGGCACCTGGAGATACCTCATGATCCTCACCATCACCCTCGCCTGCGCCATCGCCCTGATCTTCGGGGGGATCGGAGTGCTCAACACACTCGCATCGCCGAAGGCGCGCGAGCTGGCCGCCGAGACCGGCTTCTCCGTCGCCGCCTATCGCCGCATCGGCGTGCTGCAACTGGCAGGAGCCGCCGGCGTGGCGCTCGGCCTCGCCATGCCGCTGCTCGGCGGCCTCGCGGGGGCCGGGCTTCTCCTGCTGCTCGCCGGAGCTGTGGTCGTACACCTGCGCAAGGGCGACCCGGTTGCCAAATTTGTGCCCGCCGCTGTGTGCGCGGCGCTTGTCGCCTCATACCTCGCGGCCTTGTTCGCCTGAAGCGCTGCGGATCGAGCCCATGCCACGGAGGGCAGCTCCGGCAGTGTCACCCTGAAAGCAATGCCGCCTCGAGCTGTGACTTCACCTCGAAGAGCCGACCGACGGGGATGGCTTCAGACCGCCACGCTCCCGAAGGGTAGATCCAGGGCTGGCCAACGGGCATCCGATTGCACCACTGGACCAAAACCAGCTAAACGGCTACGTTGTAGCCAATATTAGAGGTGGCCGGAACCACAGCCACCTGGGCTCGAGGGCGCTCAAGCCGCGACCACACGGCCCGCCTGCCTTCACCAGCGCCCCTTCGTCCACAGTGCCGGCCCCCGAGGGGTAGACGATGCCCGTCCTGATCGTGATAGCGATCTACGCCATCCGGATCGCACGCGCCCCCTTGGACGCGCGCCTGAAGAAGCGCCACGTCGGACCCCTGGCGGTCACGACCGGAGCGGTCATGCTCTATCTGGCCTGGGACCGGCTCAGGCCAGAGGGCCTCAGCGCTGTCTATTTCGTCGGCGAGTTCGCCGGCGTCCTGTCCGTCTACCTGATGTCCTGCACCCTGGTACTGGCCACCCGCCTGATGTGGCTGGAGCAGTGGTTCGGCGGCCTGGACCGCATGTACCGTCAGCACAAGCTGTACGCCGTATGGTCCATACTCCTGCTCACCCCCCACCTGCTCCTCCACTTCTTCTCCGGTTTCGACGGGAGCCAGTACGGCTACGCCCACCGGGCCGCGTCGGCAGGGATGGGCCATCTCCTCGGTGCCGTCTCCGCCATCGGCCTGCTACTGCTCGTCCTCATCTCACTCGGCCAGGTCGGCCGCATCCTCCGACTGCCCTACGAGCGCTGGCTGTTCCTGCACCGCCTCACCGGCCTGCTGCTCCTGTCGGCGCTCTTGCACGGCTGGTTCCTCGATCTCATCATCAACGGATCCACGCCCCTCCTGGCGATCTACGTCACCATGGCCACCATCGGCATGACCGCCTACACCTACGACGAACTGGTGCTACGCCACAGAGAACCCCGGGCGGACTACACCATCCACCATGTCGAGCGGCCGACACCCGACATCCTCGACCTCACCCTCACGCCCACCGGCGAGACGACCCTTCCCGTGACAGGAGGTCAGTTCGTCTACCTGCGCGCCGGCGGCTGGCACGAACACCCCTTCAGCGTCGCAGGTACGCAGGCCGACGGCTCGGTACGCCTCACCATCCGTGCCGTGGGCCGCGGTACACGCCGCCTCTACACAGACATAAGTGAAGGACACCCCGCAACCCTCAAGGGTCCTTACGGCATGTTCGACCACACCCTCGGCGGACCCCGGCAGATATGGATCGCGGGAGGCATCGGCATCGCGCCCTTCCTCGGCTGGCTCACCCACCCCGGTGCGGCGCCGCCCCGCACCGACCTCTTCTACTGCGCCCCCACCGCCGACGAGGCGCCATTCCTCCCGGAACTCACCGCAGCGGCAGCACACCGCCCCGGGTTCCGGCTCCACCCGACGTTCAGCCGCAGCCACGGCCGTCTGACCGCCGAAAGAATCCAGGCCCAGGCCGGACCGATCACCCCCGACACACACGTCTTCCTCTGCGGCCCCGCCTCCATGATCGAAAACCTCACCCGCGCCCTCCACCGCCAGGGCGTCCCCCGCCACCATCTCCACGCCGAGCACTTCGCCTTCCGCTGACGAACCGCCGACCACACGAGATCACGCGCTCAGCACCAGCAGCTGTGGCGACGCTCCAGGCCGACCGAGATGACTCCGTGGGCGGGCGGCCTCAGGCTCGCATCGTCCTGGCTGGTCAGGCGTCGTCGCGCAGGCGGGCAAGCCCGCTGAGAAGGAGTTCGAGGCCGAAGGAGAACTCCTCCTCGATCGGAACGGGCATCGACCCGGCGACGGTGACCGTTGCCGGGAACAAGGCTGGATCGACGCCCTGAAAGACGGCGGACAGTTGCGCGTCGTCGAGTTGCCCGCCGCCGCCATGACCGTTGACCTGTATGGCGAATCCGAGGACGTAGCGGGAGAGGGTGGCAAAGGCGTGCGCGGCCAGTCGCGGCGGGAAGCCGCTGTCGAGGAGTGCCGCGACACAGTGCTCCCGCAGCGCCATGGCGTTCGGCCCCAGGGGAATCTCTTCGACCACCAGGCGCGCCGCGTTCCGGTGCCGGGCCAGGGCCTCGAACATGGTGTGCGCGACCGTCCGCAGGGCTTGCTGCCAGCCCATCGCGAGGAGTTCGTCGCCCTTCAGTTCCACGGCGCCGAACATGCGGTCCACGACATGGGCGACCAGCGCTGCCCGGTTGTCGAAGTGCCGGTACAGCGTCGCCGTGCCCGAGCCCAGACGCTGGGCCAGCGTCCGCATCGAGAGAGCGTCGGCCCCTTCATCGTCCACGATCTGCAGTGCGGTAGCGACGATGCGCTCCAGCGGCACGGGCGGACGCCCCGGGCCCCGACCCGATGCCGTGGTCGCTCGCACAGGACCAGCTGCTGCCACTGAACGTCCACCTCCTCAGCCAGCACCATAACAGCAACACCGTATCCAGTATGGAGCTCGCCGGTTCGGTATGGAGCGGCAGCGCCCCTTCGATCAGCCCCCATCGACGACCGCTCATCGGGGACTCCGGCACCGGCCAATCCCACTGAGTGGTGTGCATCGTGAAATCGCAGGTCACGGGTCTGGTGTGAGCGACGATACGGGGACTCGTGCCGGTCGGCGGCCGATGTCTATGCCGTAGATCATCGGGCAGGTCCGGTTCCGACGGTCTGCCGGGGTCGGCTGCGCCCGTGACCGACCCCCGCCTACGATCCGTCGGCGGGTCGGCACGCCACGAGATCGCGGGAGGGTCCGGGATGCCGGAGCGGCAGTGGATCACGCTCCTCTGAGTGAACTGGACGCCCTCGCCGAGAAGTTGACCAAGCAGCTTCAGGAGGTCCAGGTCGCCGGCCGCCCGCATGTCGTTCTGGCCTTCCTGGACCTGATTCAGGTCCTGTCGGAGGCTGTCCGCTTGCGCAGGCGCGGCCGTCGGCGTGCAGCGGTGATCGGCGTGGGCCGCTCGCCCGGTACGACTCGGTTGCGGATCGAACCGATGCCCTCGACTGTCATTTCCACGATGTCTCCGGGTTCGAGCGGAGGCGGTGTTCGCGTCCCGCTGCGGCCCCACAACTCACCGAGGCAGCCGCCGTTGCCGCAGGTCCCGGAGCCGAGGACGTCACCGGCCTTCACCCAGGTGCCGCGGGACGCGTACGAGATGAGCTCCTCGAACGTCCAGCTCATGTTGCTCAGCAGATCCTGGCCGACCTCGGTGCCGTTGACCGACACCCGCATGTCCAGCTGCAGGAACCCCTCGTCGTCGCGGTAGGTGTCCAGCTCGTCGGCGGTCACCAGCCACGGTCCCAGGGTGGTGGCGAAGTCCTTTCCCTTGGCGGGCCCGAGGCCCACCTTCATCTCGCGGCCTTGCAGGTCCCGCGCGGACCAGTCGTTGAGGACGGTATAGCCGAACACGTGGTCCCGTGCCTCTTCGGGGGTGAGTGAGGCGCCGTCCTTGCCGATGACGGTGGCCACTTCGAGTTCGAAGTCCAGCACGTGTGAGCCCGGCGGGACCGGGACCTCGTCGTGCGCGCCGATCAAGGCATAGGGGTTGGTGAAGTAGAAGGCCGGCGCCTCGTACCACTCCGGTACGACCACGCCGCCTCCGCTGACCGACCGCACAACACCCTCGACGTGCTCCTCGAATGCCGCAAAGTCCCGCACGGTCGGCGGTTCCAGCGGCGGCAACAGCCGTACGGAATCGATCGGTGTCGGGGAGGAGCTGTCGAGGGCGGCGGCACCGGCCTCAAGGGCGGTCGGCAGTCCGGCTCGTACGAGGTCCAGGACCGTCGTCGTACCGGGGAGGGCGTGCAGCCCGTGCTCGCCGACGACACCGGCGGCGCGGCGGCCGGCGCTTTCCCAGGTGGCGAAGCGCATGGTGTGCGTCCTTTCCGGGGCTCTACTTGATGGCGATGGGGTTGACCGGGGCTCCGACGGCACCGGTGACAGGGAGGGGGGCGGCGGTGAGGAAGAAGTCGTAGATTGCGTCGGCAGCGCAGTCGGCCGCGAGGGCGTCGAGATCCCATATCTCGCCGATGAAGAGACCCATGTGCGGGATGGCCACTTGGTGCAGCGGCTGGAAGGCCTGGTCGAATTCGTTGGGCCGGACCTCGAAGCCCCAGGTGTCAGTGGCGATACCGGCGATCTCGCGGGTGTGCAGCCAGTCGGCGGTGGTGAACGAGAGGCCGGGTGCCGGCCCGCCCGCGTAGTCGCCCCAGCCGTCGCGACGCGTCCGCGCCAGCTGTCCCGTACGGACCAGCAGCAGATCGCCCCGGCCCACTCGGGAGGATTCGCCTTGTGCCGCGATCGTGGCTTCGAGGTGCTCGGCGGTGATGGCGAAGCCGTCCGGCAGTTCTCCGTCGGTGCCGATCGCTCGGCCGACGTCAAGCAGCACTCCTCGGCCTGCTATCCGGTCGGCCACAGTCTCGATACCCGTGAGCTGATCGCCTTCGCTGGTCACCACCGCGGAGGCGCGTCGTCCGTTGTAGGCCATGCCGTGGTCGAAGACGTGGCCGAGGCCGTCCCACTGCGTCGACGCCTGCAACGGCATGAACACCACGTCGTCGGCACCGCCCAGGCCGTGCGGGAACTCCGGCGGACCGAACTCGGCGTCCAGGCCCGAGGAGAGCATGGTGTGCACGGGATTGGTCCTGCGGCGCCAGCCGTTCTGCGGACCGTTCGTGTCGAAGCGCTGGGCGAGCGAGAAGGAGACCCCGCGCCGGATCAGGGCCGCGCCCTCCCGGCGTTTGCCCTCGTCGAGGAAGTTGAGGGTGCCCAGTACGTCGTCCTGTCCCCAACGCCCCCAGTTGGAGCAGCGCTTGGCGGCATCGGCGATCGCGCCGGCGGGGTTGGCACGGTCCAGTTCGTTGGGGGTCACGCCGGGTTCCTTCCGATGAAGAACTCACGGAACGGGTCCATGCTGGGCTCGAGTCCGGCGTCGAGGAGTCCCTTGCGCAGGGCGTGCATCTGGGCGTCGTGGATGCGCTGGGTGGGCTGGCGCAGCGGTCCGCCGTTGTAGCCCTGCAGCCACCCCTGGAACTTCCATGCCTGCCGGTTGATGAACGCACCGCCGTGCAGCACGGGAGCGAGGCCGCCCTTGATCTTGCGGGCCGGATGCAGCTGCCAGTAGATGTCGGTGGCGTCGTCGTACTTGCCCTCGCGCAGCAGCTGCATGACACGCGGGATCATGGGCCCGAAGTATTCGTGGTCGCTCGTGGCGGACAGTTGGACGGGCATGACCTGTGCCAGCGGGATGAGCTCGCCCTCGATGGGCACCGAGATGACGACCTCGTCGCCGAAGAGCCGGTGGCACTCGATGGCGCTCTGAATGCTGGGGAAGCCGCCCTCGGCCTTGATGACCGCGATGTTGGGGCAGTCGTCGATGAGCCGGCGGATGAGCCGCGTCGGGATGTCCGAGGGGTGCACCCGGGGACTGAACCCCCACAGGTACATCGGGAACAGGATGACCGCGAGGTTCGTGGCGTCGCAGACGGCCTTGGTGTAGTCGTAGACCTCCTGTTCCGACTCCGGGTAGAAGTTCGGCGGGTAGGACAGGAGCACCAGGTCGGCACCGGCCTCTTCGGCGCCGCGCACCGCCTCGATGTTCTGCTCCAGGGTGCTCCAACTGCCGTGGTGGACCACGACGAAGCCGTCGCCCGCCTCATCACGGACGATGCGCAGGAAGTCGAGATATTCGGGCAGGGTGATGCTGACCTCGGAGACGCCCAGGGTGCCGAGGAATCCGTGCTGCTCGGCGAGCCGGATGTCGTGCCTGATGCCCTGCTCGTTGATGCCGCGAAGGTCGGCGGTGAACGACGGGATCGTGCAGTTGACGGCTCCGACGAGCTTTTCGCGGGCCCAGTCCCGGGCCTCTGTGCGGGTGTATGCAGGCATGGTCGTCCTTGCCTCGGTGCGTGGGTGATGGGGGCGGTGACTCAGCGCCTGGCGGGTCGGTCTCGGCGCGACTCGTTCGTGCTGCGGTGTCCGGCGCGGCAGTCGGCTCAGGGCGCGCCGGCGCCTTCCCAGGCCAGGTACTTCATCTCCAGGTACTCGTCGATGCCATAGACGGAGCCCTCCCGCCCCAGCCCCGACTGCTTGACGCCGCCGAAGGGGGCGACCTCGTTGGAGATCAGGCCGGTGTTGATGCCCACCATCCCCGCTTCCAGGGCGGCCGAGACGCGCCAGGTCCGCTCGGCGTCGCGGGTGAAGAGGTAGGCGGCCAGACCGTAGTCGGTGTCGTTGGCCATGCGGACCGCCTCGGCCTCGTCGGTGAAGCGGATGAGCGGGGTGAGCGGGCCGAAGGTCTCCTCGCGGGTGACGAGCATGCCCGGGGCCACGTCCGCCAACACGGTGGGCTGGAAGAAGAGCCCTCCACGCCGGTGCCGCGAACCGCCGCACAGGATCCTGGCACCCCGCCTCGTGGCGTCGGCGAGATGTTCCTCGACCTTCCCCACCGCTGCCTCGTCGATGAGCGGTCCCTGCTGCACGCCGTCATCGAAGCCGTCTCCGACGACAAGGTCCTCAACCCTGCGGGTCAACGCCTCCGCGAAGCGGTCGTGGATTCCCGCCTGCACGTAGACACGGTTGGCGCTGATGCAGGCCTGGCCGGTGTTGCGGTACTTGGTGGCGACGACACCGGCGACGGCGGTCTCGACGTCGGCGTCGTCGAAGACGAGCACCGGCGCATTGCCGCCCAGTTCCATCGAGGTCTTCTTCACCGTCTGGGCGGACTGGGCCAGGAGCAGCCTGCCGACCTCGGTGGAGCCGGTGAAGCTGACCTTGCGGACCAGCGGATTGCCTGTCAGCTCGGGCCCGATCTCGCGCGGGTCGCCGATCACCACGTTGAGGACCCCGGCCGGTACACCGGCCCGCTCGGCAAGCTCGGCGAGGGCCAATGCCGTCAAGGGCGTCTGCTCGGCGGGCTTGACGACCATCGTGCAGCCCGCGGCCAGTGCCGGAGCGGCCTTACGGGTGATCATCGCGGCGGGGAAGTTCCACGGGGTGATGGCCGCACACACCCCGACCGGCTCCTTGAGCACCAGCACCCTGCGCGAACCTTCCGGTGCCGCGAACACGTCGCCGCGGATCCGTTTGGCCTCCTCGGCGAACCACTCGATGAAGGAGGCGGCATAAGCGACTTCCCCGCGGGCCTCGTCGAGTGGCTTGCCCTCCTCCAGGACGATCAGCCGGGCCAGGTCCTCCGTGTGCTCGGTGACAAGGTCGAACCAGCGCCGCAGCACCTGTGCGCGCTGTTTGCCCGACCGCGCCCGCCACTCGGGCAGAGCACGATGAGCGGCGTCGACGGCCTGGGCGGTCTGCGCTCTGCCGAGTGCCGACAGGTCCGCGACGAGTTCACCGGTCGACGGGTTGCGGACGGTGAGCCGACCGCCGTCGCCGGCTTCCAGCCACTTGCCCTCGACGTAGGCGGCCGTGCGCAGCAGCGTGGGGTCGGACAGACCGAGTGGAACGGTCGTCTCCATGGTCATGGCGGCTCTCTCACTTCTGCACGGGATGAATGGTGGCCGGCATCCGGGTGCCGAGTCCCAGCCGCTCGGCGTTGCGCGCGCACATGCCGGCGACCGCCAGGTCCTGGACCGCTGAGCCGACCGACTTGTACAGCGCGATCTGATCGGCGCGGGTGCGCCCGGGGACGCGCTCGCCGACGAGGTCGGCCAGCGAGCGGATCTCGCCCGCCACGTCGAGACCGGCGGCCCGCGCGGCGATCAGGTCCCCGGTGTCGTCGAGCACCTCCTCGACCATGTCCGCCACGATCACGTCGGCACGGGCGATGACCTCGGGGTCCACCTCACGCTGCTCGGGCAGGGTGGATCCGATGGACACGACGGTCATGCCTGGTCGGAGCCACCTCCCGAGCAGGGTGGGGGTCTCGTCGCGGGACCGGGCGGCGCAGACGACCAGCGTGGCGCCTGCGACGGCCTCCTCGGCGCCGGCCGCCTGCGTGATCGGCAGGTCGGACAGTTCGGCGACGAAACGGGCTCGGCTCTCCGGTCGTGGGCTGTACACCCGTACGTCCTTGAGGTCTCGTACGACGGCGAGGGCGCGCACATGGTTCTGCGCTTCGAAACCGGAGCCGATCACGGCGACGGTCAGGGCGCCGGGCAGCGACAGCAGGTCCGCCGCGACGGCCGAGGTGGCCGCCGTCCGGTAACCGGTGATGGAGTGGCCGTCGAGCAGGGCCACCAGCTCGGCCGTCCGCTGGTCGAACAGGGGGATGAGGTAGGAGGCGCGGCGCGTCGGCATCGCGGCCGCGATGATCTTCGCTCCCATCAGTTCGCGTCCGGCCGGTACGCCGGTGAGAGTGCGCAGCCAGCCGTGGTCTCCGCGGGCCATGCCGCGGGCCGGATAGCGTGCTCCGTCCACGCTCGTCGCGTATGCCTCGCGCACCGCCGAGGTTGCCAGCTCCCAGTCGAAGGCCGCCTGTACCGCCGCGTCATCGAGGAAAAGAGTCACTTCAGTGGCCTTTGCGGAGGAGGGATCAGGAGGAGGGGGAGGGATCAGATCGGCGAGGGGGTCCACAGACCGCCGTCCGTCTGCTTGAGCAGCACCGGCAGCATGGTTTCGGTCATCGACCCGCCGGTCCCCCACTGGTCCTGCGACTGAGGAGAGGTGCTGTCGAAGACGCGGGGCTCCCACGCCTCGTCGTCCTCGATCGTCTCCAGCTCCGTCGTGTACTCGACGACGTTCTCGTTCGGGTCGAGGAAGTAGATGAAGGTGTTGTCTCCCGGGCCGTGCCGGCCTGGCCCCCACAGCGGGCGGTGACCCGCGCGCATCAGACGCCCGGACCCGCGCATGTACTCGTCGATGCCGCGCATCTCGAAGGAGATGTGATTGAGCGAGACGCGCGGTGCTCGGGAGATGGCGAGGATGTGATGCTGGGTTCCGCTGCGCATGAAGCACATCAGGTCGCCGAGCCAGTCCGAGAGGCGGAAGCCGAGGTACGTCTCGTAGAACGCCTTGGTCGCGGCCACATCGGTGGAGTTGATCACCACGTGGCTGAGCTTCTTGGGGACGGATTCGCGTTCCTCGAGCTCCCGGAAGGGCTTCTGCGCGACCCCGGCGGACACCTCGACGAGTCGGCCGTCGGGGTCGAAGAACCGGACGCCGTATCCGCCGCCCGGGGTGTCCAGCTTGCCGGGCTCCCGGTCGAGCGTGATTCCGCCGACCGCTAGCCGACAGGCCAACTCGTCGACTTCTTCGGAAGAGTTCACACCGAAGGCGATGAGGTCCAGTCGCTTCTCCTGGTCCTGCCGGACGCGAAGGACGTACTGCTCCGGGTCCGCGGGAGTGGCGAAGAAGGTCACACCGCTGTCGTCGGCCACGGGCTGCAGTCCCCAGAGGTTCTTGTAGAACTCCAGAGCCTTGCCGTAGTCGGGCACACCGATACCCACATGTCTGAGATGGGTGATCGGACGGAAGGCTGCGGTCATCGTCGACTCCTGCTCTTCAGTGACGCCGAACAGATCGTTCGCGTCGCTTTCCCGCTGCAAGACGCTAGACAGACGCACTCCTCGATACAAACAATCGATAGTGATGCGTTCAGATTGACGACATCAATCCGTGGTCGGAGTCGACCGTCGAGCCGCGGCAGCCGACTTCTTTCGGCATGCCTTCAGCACAGACAGGAATTCCGGTCGATGCCCACCACCAATGCGCCCCTGGATCTCAACCGGGTGGATCTGAACCTGCTCGTCGCCTTCGACGCCCTGATGGCGGAACGAAGCGTGACCGCGGCGGCGGCCCGTCTGTCCGTCGGGCAGTCGGCCATGAGCTCCACGCTGGCTCGGCTCCGCAAGCTCCTGAACGACCCGATCCTCGTCAGGCAGGGACGGACCATGGTTGCCACACCGGTTGCCGAGTCGCTGGTGCAGCCCGTGCAGAAGACGCTGACCGACATCAAGTCGCTGCTGTCACAGCGCGACCGCTTCGATCCCGCGACCGACCACAGGACGTACTCGGTGATGGCGAGCAGCTACGCGGCCGTCGCCGTACTGCATCCGCTGTTGGTGCACCTGCCGACCGAGGCTCCGAACGTGCGGTTGCGCATCCAGCCCTTCGCGGAGGAGTACGCGGAACAGCTGATCCGCCACCAGATCGACCTCGTCATCGTTCCGCGCGAGCTGGTGCCCAGCGGCCCTGACCTGTGCAGTGAGGCCGCGTACACCGACCGCTACGTGCTCGCGGTCGACCAGGAGCACCCCGATGTGGGCGAGAGCATCTCGGTCGAGCAGTTCAGCGAGCTGCCGTACCTCGCGACGAGCCCCGACCGGCGCCCCTCCCTGGCCGAACTGAATCTCGACCTGCTCGGCATCCCGCGCCACGTCGAGGTCACCACGAGTTTCGAACTCGCCCCGTTCCTGATCCGCGGTACCCGGCTCATCACCTTGATCCCCGAAACGCTCGGGCGCCGCATCGCCCCGGCGACAGGCCTGCGGCTGCTCGAGCCTCCCATGGAGCTGCAGCCGGGCACCGAAACGATGGTCTGGACGAGACGCATGGACGACGATCCGGGCCATGCCTGGCTGCGGCAGCGCATGCATTATTTCGCAAATGCCTACATCCGGGACACGCCGCCCGCCCCGGCAGCCGGCTGAGACAGGACCGGTCAGGAGGAGCCTGGCCGCGTTCCATCGATTGGATCAATGCCGACTCATCGACAGGAATTGCTTTTCCCCATGTGATGGCACCAATAGCCTGACGTCTCGAGCCGCAGGCAGGGCCACGGAATTCCGCTGATCGCCCCTGCTGAGCACGACTGAGGCAAGGGAGCCCCATGACTGCCATCTCTCCAGAAACGGCCGATGCCGCTACCATCCTGGACCGCGTCGAGGCCTCGCTGAAGAACGATCTCGTCCCGGTGGAAATCTTCAACGACGAGGCGGTTTTCCGCGCCGAAATCGAGCGGATATTCACCAAGTGCTGGGTGTTCGTCGCGCACGAGAGCGAGATCCCCAAGGCGGGTGACTTCGTGCAGCGCAGAATCGGCCTCGATCCGGTGATCGTCACGCGCGACGGCAAGGGCGGCATCAACGTGCTGTCGAACTACTGCCGTCACCGGGGCACCCAGGTGTGCCAGACCGATGCCGGCAACTCCCGTTTCTTCAAATGTCCTTACCACGGGTGGACCTACAGCAACAACGGAGACCTGGTCGGCACCCCGCACCTGCACGACGCCTACGGCGAGCGTCTCGACCCCAAGGCATGGGGCCTGATACACGCGCCCCGGGTGGCCACCCGGCAGGGCTTCGTCTTCGCCTCGCTGGACCCGGACGGACCGTCGCTGGACGAGTACCTGGGCGGGGCAGGGTGGATGCTCGACCTGATCGTCGGGCTGGCACCCGGCGGCATGCGGGTCGCCGGGCCTCCGGAGCGCTACCGGCTGCACGCCGACTGGAAGACGGCCGCCGAGAACTTCGCCGGCGACGGTTACCACGTCGACACGCTGCACTGGAGCACGGAAGAGGTCGCGGTCTCCCAGGGGCTGCAGATGACGTGCGAGATCGCGCGCGTCTACGAATTCGAGAACGGCCACGCCTTCGCCGGCCATGCCTGGACCAAGGCGGTCCATCCCGGCTACGTGCTCTGGGGCTACGCGCCGGAGATCACCCGGCACTTCGACCTGTCGGGTCTGGACGAGGCACAGCTCCACGTGGTCAACCACGAGCCGCCGACGGTCGGAACGATCTTCCCCAACCTCAGCTTCATCCGGCTGAACACCCCGTCCGTGCCGGGCGGTCCCCTGTCGGTGATCACCAGCTTCCGGCAGTGGCAGCCGATCGGCCCCGGCGAGATCGAACTGTGGAACTGGCAGTTCGTCTGGGACTTCATGTCGGAGGACGAGGCCCGCGACTCCTATCTCAACGGCCAGTTCACCTTCGGCTCGGCAGGCATCTTCGAGCAGGACGACACCGTCGCCTGGGAAGGCGCACCGCGCGCCGCCCGAAGTCCGTGGATGCGCAAGGCCGGCATGGAGTTCCACTTCCAGCAGGGCAACAACAGTCAGGTCGACCAGTCGCACGACCCCTCGTGGACAGGCCCGGGCCGTAAGCGCAACACCGGCTACGGCGAGCACGCGCAGCTCCACTTCTACCGCCACTGGCTGAAGGTGATGCGCGGGAACACCGGCGCCGGCACCGAGGGAGCTGCGTCAGTATGACCACGACCGACACACCCCGCGTCGTCCCGCCCGTGAGCGCCAACCCCCAACTCCAGGCCTTGGCCACCCAGTTCCTGGCGCTGGAGGCCCGGCTGCTCGACGAGGGCCGCGAGGAGGAGTGGTACGGACTCCTTGACGACGAGCTTCTCTACACCGTGCCGATCCGGCAGGCAGCGGAACCGCGTGCCAAGGAGATCGACCGCAACGCCTTCCGGGTGCGGGACACCAAGGCCCACGTACGCACGCGCCTGGACCGGCTCAACACCGACCACGCGTACTCGGAGGTACCTCCGTCCCGCACCTTGCGCATCGTGGGCAGCGTCGAGGTCGAGGAGACCGACCGCCCCGACGTCATCAAGGTGTCGAGCGCCCTGCTGGTCTACCGCCAGCGCGGCATCGACCCGCACTTCGATCTCATCCCGTGCAGGCGCTACGACCAGCTGCGCCTCACACCGTCGGGCCCACGCCTGCTGTCCCGCGAAATCGTGCTGACCGAAACGGCGCTGGCCACTCCGAACCTTGGGGTCTTCCTGTGAGCGACAGCCTCTCCGTCTCCCTCGACGGCACCCGCTGCAAGTCCTACGGCATCTGCGTCAGCGTCATGCCCGACGTCTTCGACACCCCGCCCGGCAGCCCGACGGCTGTTCTCCTGCGCGACACCGTCGACGCCGACGAGCGGGAGGACCTCGAAGAGGCCGCCCGCGTCTGCCCCGCACAGGCCATCGCACTCAACTCGGGACCCAAGCCGTGACCGGCGGCTTTGAGCGGGTCGTCGTGGTGGGAGCCTCCGCCGCCGGCCTCAGCGCCGCCGACGGCCTCCGGGAGGCCGGATTCACCGGCTCCATCACCGTCCTCGGCGCCGAGCTGCACCAGCCGTACGACCGGCCCACGATGTCGAAGGCCCTGCTTGTCGCCGAGGAGGACCCGCAACTCCTCGAACTCCGCTCTCCCGAACGCATCGAGGCCAGCCGCCTCGACCTGCGTCTCGGGCACGCCGCGGCGGGGCTCGACGTCGACCGCCGCTACGTGGTGACCACCTACGGCGAGGCGCTTCCCTGGGACGCTGTGGTCATCGCCTGCGGCAGCCGCCCCCGCGAGATGAGGAGCCTCGCGGGCGAGGTACTGCCGGCCCTGCGCACCCCCGAGGACCTGCGGGTGCTGCGCGAGGCCGCGGCGCGATACGGCGAGATGACCCTGATCGGCTCCGGCTTCATCGGACTGGAGGTCGCGGCCGCTCTCGTCGCGCGGGGCGTGACGGTCACGGTCCTCGACGCGCTCCCGCTGCCGCTGGAGCCCGTACTGGGGACCGAACTGGCCACCCATCTCCGCGACCTGCACACCGCACACGGGGTCCGCTTCCGCGGTGCCGTCGCCGTGGCGTCGGTCACGGGACGACCAGGGGCGTACGAGGTCCGGCTCACGGACGGAAGTGTGCACCGGACCCCGTTCGTACTCACGGGCATCGGCGCCGAACCCGCCGTCGACTGGCTGGCGGGCTCCGGGATCGAGGTGACCGGCGGGATCGTCACCGACGCCGCCGGCCGGACCAACGTACCCGGAGTGTGGGCCGCAGGTGACGTGGCCGCGTTCCACCACCCGCTGCTGGGACAGCACGTACGCGTGGAGCACTGGACCCACGCGGTCGAGCAGGGCCGGCACATCGGCTTGAACATCGCCCGCGGCGAGACCACGCCCTACCAGGGAGTGCCGTACTTCTGGACCGACCAGTACGGCATGCGGTTCCAGTGCTACGGCCGCCGTCGCGCGGGCGACCGCAGCCTCGTCGTCGAGGGTTCACTCGACGCGGGCGAGTTTCTCGTCCTGTTCGGCCACGCCGGCGAGCTCCACGCCGCGTTCGCCTGCGGGCGCGTCCGCTCGCTGCGCGACTACCGCAAGCTGCTCGCCCGCGGCGGCACCTGGGACGAGGCACTCGCGCTCGCCCGCACGAACAATCCCGCCCTCGACACCACAGTGTCGTGCGCCAACCGGAAGGAACGCACCACCCATGAAGCTGCTTGACGACCACGTCGTCCTCATCACCGGTGGCGGCTCGGGGCTCGGTCTCGGGGTTGCCCGCCACTGTCTCGAACAGGGCGCGCAGCTCGCGATCCTCGAGTACGACCAGGCCAAGGTACTCGGGCTGAAGAAGGAGTTCGGCGACGACGTCCTCGTCGTGCACGGCGACGTACGCAACATCGACGATCTTCGTGCCTGCCGATCTCAGATCGAGGACCGCTACGGCCGGCTCACCTCCCTCATCGGCGCGCAGGGCATCTTCGACGGCAACGTCCGGCTGACCGACATCCCCGTCGAGCGCGTCGGCGAACTGTTCGACGAGGTCTTCTCCATCAACGTCAAGGGCTACGCCCTGACCGCGCGGATCATGCACGACCTGCTGCAGGCCGAGGAAGGGGCGATCGTGCTCACCGCCTCACAGGCGGCGTTCGCAGCCGACGGCGGCGGTGCGGCCTACACGGCCAGCAAGGGGGCGGTGCGCAGCCTGGTGAACCAGCTCTCGTTCGAGTTCGCCCCGCGGGTACGGGTCAACGCCGTCGCCCCTTCGGGCATCGCGGGCAGTCAGCTCCGCGGACCCGGCGCTCTCGACCTGCACGAGTCCAAGCAGTCGGACATTCCCGCGGACGCCTTCCGCGCGGCGTTCGAATGGTCCACGCCCCTTCAGCACCTGCCCACCCCGGAGGAGTACGGGCCCTTCTACGCACTCCTCGCATCCCGGCACAACAAGGTGATGACAGGCCAGACCGTGATCGCCGACTCCGGCACCCTGAACCGGGCCCTCATGAGCATGGGCCAGCTTGTCAGCAGCTACCCGTCGGCCTGAGTGCTGCGCCTCTGCGCACCACACCGGGGCGCAGAGGCGCGCATGCCGTCTTCCTGCTGGCGGCCATCAGCCGTACGACCGTTGACGTGCGTGCTGTTGCCGCTTGGCCGACCTGTCCCGAACCCACATTCCAAGCCGTCTCCGCAAGCAGGTGCCGACGAATCAGCCGTACGAATAGCCGGCCCAAGGGGCGCTACATCAGCCGCGTGGTGGGGGTGGCGCGCATTGGGAGGGTGCCTCAGCCACTTGTCGGGTGCCCGGAGGAAGGAGACGTGCGCAAAGCCGAGAGACCAAGTGGTCAGCGGTGGCTGGCCGCATGCCATGATGCAGCCGCACCGCGACGCCCTCGTCGCTCAGGCCATCGCGCGCAGGCTCGCCGAGGCCATGACGGATCAGCAGATGAGCTCGAACGCGGTGTCGCGCAGGAGCGGAGTCAATCGTCAGGTGATCGCGAACGTTCTCAACGGGACGGTTTGGCCGGACATGCTCACCATGGTGGATCTGGAGGGCGCGCTGGGTGTCATGCTGTGGCCGGACCATCTGGAGTGGAAGATCCCCGTGACTGGTGCCGTGGCCGCCATGGGCGAACTGGTCATCGCAGCTGCACCTTCCTCGTAGATCTCGCGGCGAGGCGGCACAGCCTGGTTTTTTCGGCAGGCCTGCAATACGCGTCAGGCGCCGTCGACAGGGGCTGGTTGGTTCTCGATCCATGCAAGCCCTCCGAGGTCCAGTTGGGTCCGGGCGCGAGTGACGGCGACGTAGGCGAGACGGGCGTCAGTGTCGCTCACAGGTTCCGGGATCGGGTGGCCGCTGTCGTCCAATTGGTCGCTGTCCGGCGGCGGGGGAAAATCGTCAGCGATCCTGACCTTGAGCCACTCCCGGCCTTTTGCCTTGTGAGCGGTGGAGATCGTGACCTCGGCTTTGTCTTCACCGGTCAGCGCGTCGACAGCAGCAATAATGGCTTCGGGCCCGTGGGTGTCGACGAGCTCCACGAACGGCTGGAGATCGCGGCCGGCGGGATCGTATTCCGCGTACTCCTGCAGCTCCCCCCATGAAGCGAAGAGAACCAGTTCGGGGTGGGATGTGCGCTGGCCCTCCTTGAGATCCCGGGCGGCGCGCGCCAGCGCAAGAAGTGTCTGCCCACCCCGGGCCAGAGCCACCCGCCGGCCGCTTTCCAACTGCCTCATGACTTCGGTCATGGCGCCGATGTTGGTTCGGCACAGCACCGCGTCCGGACAGATGACCAAGCCGACCTTCGTTGGAATGGTGTCGGTGCCGGTCAGCCTGATCGGCGCGTCGGTGAGCGCGAGCCATCTGTTGGCCTGTTCGGCCAGGAGCGGGCCGAAGCGGAAGGAGCGGGTCAAGGTGAGGTGAGTGGCGTCGAAGCCCGTCATTACATCCCGGGCGCCTCGCCACCCGTAGATGGCTTGGGCGGAGTCACCGACCATGACCAGCTGGGCGTGTCCGCGTTGCGCGGCGAAGACCTGCTCCAGAACAGGGTTGGTGTCCTGGGCCTCGTCGAGGAGAAGGAAATCGGCCTCGATTCTCGGCTCGGTCAGGGCCCACATCTTCAGGTAGTGGTCGTGCTCGAAGCGGACCACTCCGTCGTCGGGGTTCTGTAGATCCTTCCATGCCTTTCCGACGAACGGCAGGACAGCTTCCGCAAGTTGGTCCCGCTCGCTCGGTGTACTCAGCCTTCGCAGTGTCGGCACGTGGTGGGGAGCCGGGGTGTTGTCCGCGGACTGGCAGAAGCGAGTGACCGTACGCAGGACGGTGTGGGAGAGGGTCCGGTGGCTGATCTCGTGATCACCAATGCGCAAGGGGGCTCCGACACCGAGGGCGTGCCCGACCCGCCAGGCCGACTGGCGCGGGCTGCTGAGCCGGCGAGCGAACCGGTGGCCAAGGGCGGCGAAGGCCGTAGCATGTGCGGTCCTGCACTGCACGGAGCGCGGGAACCGGGCGGCGGCATCATCGGCAATGTCCTTATTGAAAGCGAGATAGCGGCCTCGGCGTCGAGTACTCGCGGCCAGCAGACCCAGTGTGCTGGTCTTACCGGTGCCAGCACCAGCCTGCAGCGCCATGTGGTGACCGTCCCGGAAAGTGTCGACGGCGTGGGCCTGTTCATCGGTCGGCGTGTGCAACAGGGGCTCCGTGGTGCAGAAGGGTCAGTTTCTCGTGTGCGCGGCGCTTCGGCACTGGTCGTCCGCGTCGCGCCAGGATCCCGACCGTGGACTCTGGTCGTCCAGCAGGACGCGTGCCGCACAGGCGAGTACAGCTTCAGGGGTGTGTTGGACGAGGAGGTCCTGGAGCTGCGCGGTCAGGTGCCGGGTGCGAGCCCGCTCGTCCCGTTCAACTACATTGACGACGGTCCGGGAGAGGAAGCCTGCGGGCTTCTGACCCCGAGCTGTCGCGGCACGGCTGATCGCGGAGTACATGGCGCGGGTGAACGCGATATTGAGAAGGACATGGCCTGCCGCGTCGGGGTAGTGGGTCATCAAGACGTCGATGGGCAGGAGCCGATCGAGTTCGTGGCGCAGGGACCGCAGCGCGCGTCCCGGAGACTTGGCTCGGTGCACGGCCATCAGGCGGGTGCGGTCCATGTTGGCCGCCAGCGGCACCCTGCGGCAGGCTCTGTGCAGTTCTGCTCCGGTGACCGGCCTGGTCAGGATGATTTCTACCGCGTGCGGTCTTCTCATCGCCGGACCGCCTTCTGCGTCCCGCTGCCAGGATGGGGTCGACGGCTGTGGGTGGGAAGTCGCCGGTGTACGTACGCGAGGTGGACGAGCGGGTCGAAGGGTTCCCAGTCCGTCAACGCCAAATCCGCGGCTGTTGGAGTGGCTGCGTGCTGGGGGCAGCGTTGCGTTCGCCAGCGGAGCTGTTCGCCGTATGGCAGGGAACTCAGGTCGTACACGGCCATCACCTCAGCAGGCAGAGCCAGTTGCCCCTGCGTGGCGGTTGCGGGAACGAGTCTCCAGACACCCGCAGCGTCGCCGGAAGCGAGCATCGTGAAGGTGCATCGGTCACGTCGTCGGGTCTGAGCCACGCACTGGATCTCGTCCAGGGGGCGTGCGGCGAGGTAGCGGACGTACAGGATCTGGACGGTGGGTCTGGCGGGCCGGCAAAGGTCATCCGGCTGTCGGCCCGCAGGGCCCGCCGGTACCGCTGGGGTGAAACTTCCGGCGTCCGCCAGGCGACGCGTGTTCACGGCCAACCTCCGACGGAGACTCGCCAGCTCGGGCACCGCGGCGGCACCGGCGTCACGGGCCGGGCAGACGCTGGCGTGGGTCAGTCGACACCAGGCGCTGCCGTCTCCGGAGGGGTACGCAAGGCCGGAACTGACGTGCCAACGGTGGTCGGCGGGTACCGCCGCCGCGGGCAACTCCTGCGGATGCAGGCGGACGGGACGGTCCCGGACTCGCTGATACCACTCGACTGGATTGCCGCATTCACGGCAGCGGTCACGCTGGGCACAGCGCAGAAGTCTGCTCGGGCTGTCGGGATCGACACACAGCGAGCGTCGCGGGTGGGCCGGGACCGGCCTGCTGTCCCAGCGCCGGGGTACAGGTGAGGGGTGCATGGGCGCGAAGGTGCCAGCCCACACGCCGTAGAGCGACGTCCGGGCCGTGGACGTCCACCGATCAGCCCTATCTAGGGCAACGCGCGTTCGACTTAACGCTCAGACGTTCGCAACGATCTGCTCGATCGGCTGATTACTCGACACGCCCGGGCGGCTCGTCAGCCGTTCATCGACTGCGGGGGTTCATGCCCGCGGCAGAGGGCGCCGAAGAGTTGATCGAGCGGGGTGCCCAGGGCGTGGGCGAGGGCGTGCCATGACTTGAGGGTGCCGATCGTGCGACCCTGCTCGATCTCAATGAGGGTCCTTCTGGCCAGGCCACTGCGGGCGGCAAGCTCGTCGTAGGTCCATCCCCGCACCGCACGCAGCCGGGCCAGCTCCAGACGTAGAGCCTCGAAGTCCGGGTCGGGCGGGAAGATCGTCACCCACCCATCGGAAGGTGCAGACACCTGCCCTGTCAGTGCAGACCTCTGCCCTATTTCCGCCCGTCAGCGGCGCAGCGAAGGGCAGAGGTCTGCACTAGCGTGTGCGCCCGACTCCAGTCCGGCAGAGGGCCGGCGCAATGAACGACGGGAGGAAGACGCGCGCCATGAGGCTCTGCTCCGTACGCCCGGGAGTCCGGCGCACCTGGACGGTCGAACTGCGCCCCCAGCCCGGCGGACCGGTACTCGTGTGCCATCAGTGCACGCACGGCGGGCGGCCGCTCGTCGGCACCGCCGCTCGAACCGAGCTCTTGGCCCACCTGGCCGCGCATGCACGTCAAGATCCTCTCCCCGCGCATCTGCGGACCTGCCAGTGCCACGAACGGGGTTGTCGACAGCATCCCCGCCACCGCGGGTGCAACGGCCCGATCCGACTCCTCCTCGTCCGAGAACGAGGCGGACGCCGCTGGCGCCTCTCCGACGCCTGCACAGCGTGCGCGGCGGCCACGTCCCAGGCCGCCGTCGTCCCCGAAACAACCCTGGCCGCAGTCGCACCTTCCGGGCAGACGCGCGCTCGACGCAGGCGACGCCCGAGAGGGCCAGACAGCCAGACGCGGGTGCGCGAGATGCTCAACTATCTCGCCACGGTGCTGCCCGAGGAGACAAGGGCTGGCGCCCGCATGCTCGCCCTTCAGTGCGCACTACGCATGAACAACTCGGCTCAAGTCAGGTTGCCCCACGGCGTGGTGCGCAGCCTTCGCCTCGAACCCGCCAGGGATTCGTGGCGTGAGCTCATCGAAGCGGGGCTGCTTCGTCCACTTCCACCGGACCGCGCAGTTGCCGTCCAGATGCTCGACGCGGGTCTGCTCACTCAGTATCCGGCCCGGCCAGACCGGCTGCGCGCCGCCGACTGGGCATTGCGCGGCACCTGCCCTGCTCGTACCTCGACCCCACTCCTACGACTTGCCGCCCTTTCCTTCGTCGTCCGCACCACCCGCGGAAGCAAACATGGAGTCGCCGAGATGGACCTTGTAGCGCGAGAGTGCGGGGTGCCTGCGGCCGTCCTTCCCCCGCTACTGGAGCAGTTGGTGATCGCAGGGATTCTCACGACCTGGCAAGCGGCACTGGACACAGGAGAGCTGTCGTGGAAGCTGGGCCCGAAAGGGCTCCATCCGTGTTCCGTCAACAACTACACCACCCAAACGCCCTGCACCAGCTGACCGCCGACCACGGCGACCTGAGACGCCTTCCGCTTTCCGAACGTGATCGTTTGGTTCGGGGTGGGTGGGCATGAACTCCGGCTGGCTGCGGGAGGGATGGGCGTGGTTCGTCCGTTCGTCTCGCTTGTGGAGGTGGCTGGTGCCGTCGGTGCTCGGTCTGCTGGAGGCCCGGGAGAAGAAGGTCCGGGAAGAGGTCGCGTGGTTGCGGGATGAGGCCGAGCGGGTGCAGGCCGCACTCGACGAGGCGGAACGCGCGCTTCAGCGTCTTGCGGATGCTCGTGTGACGGTGGCCGAGGTGCTGGCCGAGCCTCCGCGTGCGGTCGTGGAGCCGGTGCGGAGCGCGGTGGCAGGGGCCGCGGTGCCGCGACGGACCGAGGGGATGACGGCGTCGGCCCTGCCTGCGGACTACCAGCGGATCATTTCCGTGCTGGAGTCGGAGGCGGGCCGGGAAGGCATGCGGTGCCAGCAGCTGGCTGCGGCCCTGGGGCTTCAGGCGGTCCCGGCGAAGGTCGAGGGACTTCGGTCGAAGGCGAAACGCCTGGTGGAACGAGGCTGGGCGCTCCAGACGCGGCCGGGAGTGTTCACCCCGCTCGGGACGCCGGCCGTCTGAAGGCACCGGGCCGGCGCCCGGCCAGGCGGCCGCTCATGAGCATGGTCATCGACCACAGCACCATGGCCTCGTGCATGGCGGGCAGCGTCTCGTAGTCGCGCACCAGGCGACGCGAGCGCATCAGCCAGCTCAGCGTTCTCTCCACCACCCACCTGCGCGGCAGCGCCACAAACCCCGTGGTCTCGTCAGAGCGTTTGACGATCTCGAGCGTGAGGTGGAGGTTCTCGGCCGCCCAGTCGACCAGGCGCCCCGCATAGCCGCCGTCCGCCCAGACGAGCCGGACGGAGAAGTAGAGCCTGCGCAGCCGCTCGAGCAGAGGTACTGCAGCGTCCCGGTTCTGCACGCTCGCTGCGGTCACTGCGACGGCCAGGACCAGGCCGAGGCAGTCCACCACCAGGTGTCGTTTGCGGCCGCCCACCCTTTTGCCGCCGTCCCAGCCGGTCGTGGAGCCCGGGATGTTCGCTGCTGCCCGCACTGACTGCGAGTCCACGATGGCAGCCGTCGGGCGTCGCGGCCCTCCTTCTGGCGCACCTTGTCGCGCAGCCGGTCGTGGAGCTCGGCGAGCAAGCCCGTCACCTGCCAGCGGCGGGCGAACGCGTCCACCCGCCGGTACGGCGGGAAGTCACAGGGCAGGTTGACCCACTTGACGCCGTTGTCGACGCTGCGACAACAGGGCCTCCTGGTACTGCTCGGTTGGGATCGCAACCCCGAGCTACCAAGAGGCCCTGCCGCTATGCCCCGACAACCGAGAGATCACCCGAAAAGGAACCCTGTTCAACTGATCAAGCCTGCCGAACGGTAAGCGGATGGCGTCTCACCATCCACACCCGGTGCGCCTTTGTGGACGGGTCCGGACACCACCCGTGGTTTTAGCGGGCCTGGGTGGCGTCCACGTTCTTGCGAGACGACCCCACCGTGCCAAAACAGCGAGTCCGGCCCGGCGTCGACCACGGCGGCGTCAGGCTACGACGATGACCGTCTTGCCGAGAAGCTTGCCGTTGCTCTCATCCTCGTGGACGGTCGGCAGTTCCTCCAGCGGTCGACGGTCGGCGATGTGCAGCTTGAGGACGCCGTTGTCGACGCGGGAGACGAGGTCGGCCAGGTGGGAGGCGTCGGGGCGGGTGAACACGCCCGCCGTGCGCACCGAGCGTGCCTCGTCGACCGGCACCGGGCCGGCTGAGCTGACGACGATGCCGCCGTCGGCCACGTAGGCGGTCAGCTTCGCGGCGTCCTCGGGAGCCAGGCGTACGTGGTTCACCACCGCGTCGAAGAAGCCACCGACGGCGGCCGGGCCTGCGTCGAGGTCCAGGGGACCGACGACATTCTCCGCACCGTAACCGTTCAAGCGATCGGCGTGCTGGGGGCCTGCGACGGCGGTCACCTTGGCGCCGGCTGCGACGGCGAGCTGGACCGCGATACTTCCCACCGCACCGCCTGCCCCGTTGACGAGAACGGTCTGGCCGGCCTTGATTCCGGCGAGCTCGACTACCGCTTGGCGAGCGGCCAACCCTGCCAGGGGTAGTGATGCGGCGTCGGTCAGAGTGATGCTGCGGGGAGCGGCGGTCACCAAGTCGGCCGCCACGACCGCGTACTCGGCGGCCCCGCCGTGCTCCTCCAGCGGGAGCATGGCGATGATCGGGTCGCCGACCTGCAGTCCGCTGACTCCGTCGCCGAGCTCGGCAACGGTGCCGGCGACGTCGAGGCCGGGGGTGATCGGCAGCGGGGTGGGGATCATCTCAGCCATGAGACCCAGCCGGGTGTGGTCGTCGGCGGGGTTGAACGAGGTGGCTGCCACCTTCACCAGCACCTGGCCGGCACCGGGAACCGGACGCTCCACCTCCTCCTGGCGCAGGACGTCGGTGCTACCGAACTCGTGATAGCGAATCGCCTTCACGGCACTCTCCTATGGCTTCGTGGTTGTCGGATCCATGGCGAACGGGGGGAATCTCCGGACCGGTGATCGCCACCTCGTCCATGCCATCGATCGGCGCGCGAGCCGATCAGCTCATCTGCACCGACCGGATCGAGTCGCCCAGCACATCCGGTCAATGGCGAAGGTGCTTGTCGTAGGCCCCGGCGGACCGGCTCGGCCGGAGAAAGGGCATCGGGTTGTTCGTCATGGCCATCGGTATCGATCTCTTCAGGGCGAGACGCCGGACGCCGCCGGACTTGCCTGGGCAACTGTGAAAGAGTGTGTCTGACTTGCCTGGGCAAGTCAAGGTGTGTGGCACCACAGAGCCCCGCCGGGTCATTACCTGCTTCCTGAGCAGCCAAGACGTCTCTGGATACCGTGTTGTCCAGTCAAGTAAGCTGCGTGTATGACACTCCCCGTGTCGACCTCAGGCAGCGAGCAATTCGTTCTGCCCGGGTTGGATGAGCCGCCGTCGAAAGGATGTGCCCTAGTGACCGGCTCCCCCCATGGGCTCGACGACGAGCAGCAGAAGCTATGGGAGGACCTGCTGACTGTGGTCATGGCGCTGCCCGCACTGCTGGACCGTCAGTTGCAGCGAGACGAGGGCATCTCGAACTTCGAGTACAGCGTGATGGCCCGGCTGGCCATGACTGAGATGCACACGATGCGGCTCAGCGACCTGGCCGCGCAGTGCAACAGCTCGCTACCACGGCTGTCCAAGCTGATGGTCCGTTTCGAGCAGCAGGGGTGGGCCACCCGGGCCCCTTGCTCGAACAACGCCCGATACACCCTCGCGACCCTGACCGACGCCGGTCTGCAGAAGGTCAAGGACAGCACCCCGGCTCACGTCGAGCAGGTCAGGCAACTGGTGTTCGACCCACTCAGCGCTGCACAGCAACGCCACCTCGGCGCCGCAATCGCCCGCATCGCCGCTCTGGCACGTGAGCGACTCGACGGCAGGTGAGCGACGCCTGCCTGACTGACACGCCTTCCGCTTTCCGAACGTGATCGTTTGGTTCGGGGTGGGTGGGCATGAACTCCGGCTGGCTGCGGGAGGGATGGGCGTGGTTCGTCCGTTCGTCTCGCTTGTGGAGGTGGCTGGTGCCGTCGGTGCTCGGTCTGCTGGAGGCCCGGGAGAAGAAGGTCCGGGAAGAGGTCGCGTGGTTGCGGGATGAGGCCGAGCGGGTGCAGGCCGCACTCGACGAGGCGGAACGCGCGCTTCAGCGTCTTGCGGATGCTCGTGTGACGGTGGCCGAGGTGCTGGCCGAGCCTCCGCGTGCGGTCGTAGAGCCTGCGCAGCCGCTCGAGCAGAGGCACTGCAGTGTCCCGGTTCTGCACGCTCGCTGCGGTCACTGCGACGGCCAGGACCAGGCCGAGGCAGTCCACCACCAGGTGTCGTTTGCGGCCGCCCACCCTTTTCCGGCCTGGGCATGAATCTCGGTTCGCCGTATCCCCGAGATCGGTCAACAGCAGCCCGAGCCGATTGCATCGAGGTAATGCGGCGTCACTTGTGACAGGGCTCACTGACAAACGGGGTCTCGGACCGCGTTGGTTGACCGCCTCGTCCGCCACACCGAATGATCTCTCTAAAAGCCGACGGCCACCGCGTGCGAGGCCAACACCTCAGACGGGTTCTCGCCGTGAACATCGGGGAATGAACAACGTCAAGTGACCTACTGGGACCGGGCGTTCACGCGTTCGTCAGGAGAGGCCGCCGAAAGATCCTGAGACGGACGCGCAAGCGGGAGGGGCGGCATTGGCGGCAGCGCACGTGCTACCGAGACGCACGATCACACAAGTACCTGCGCAAAGTCCCGTTGTCGTACCCCGTGCCCGCCGGCTTCCTGTCGTACCGAAGCCGGTTAGCGGCGAGGCTTTCCCCTCTTGGGTAGATCGTGTTGCGGACACGCTGAACGTTTCTCCCGGCCGGGCTGCCCACGCACTGGGGTTGGAGTGTGCCGAAGGCGCGGCAATCACCCGGCCCGTGTTTTTCGGAGTCATTCTCACCCCTAAGAGCCTCAGCGGCTTGCGCGATGCGACAGGGTTGCCAGTGCGAACCCTTCAGGACATGCAGCTCGCCCGGTATGACGGAACCGCACTCGACCTCGCGGGCCTGGAGCCGAGCGACCGGACGTCGATGCGGCTTGTCGCTCTTCGTGAATGGATGTTGACGACGTCAAGTCGGGCCTGCCCGTACTGCCTCGCAGAGAGACCGGAATGGCCTCTGTGGTGGCGTCTTGGGATCGCGGCGGTATGCCCCGTCCACCGTTGCCTGCTGATCGACGTCTGTCCCACGTGCGGCATCCCACTCAGGCGCGGCAACCACAGCAACCAACGCGGCCTGCTCTCGAGGCCTCCGCTGCCTGGTCCCGGTGAATGCGGCAATCGTCCGCCTGTCGGGCCGTCAGCCCGTGGCGGCCGCCGCGGCGGGCTGTGCCCGCAGCAGTACAAGGACATGCCGACGGTAGCCGTGAACGACTCCTTAGCTGGTCTCCAACTGCAGGTACTCGCCATCGCAGACGGGGCCGAAGGGTCCGTGGCTGGTACGTCTGTCTCCTCGAGGGAATGGTTTGCTTCCCTACGACTGCTGACAGCCATGGCCCGTCTCGCCTCTGATGAGACCGATGTCTCCGCCTTCCCTGGCTACATGGCCCAAGCGGTGACAGAAGACCGTCGACGGCGCCAGGCCATTCGCAGCGGTAGCGCGAGTCACCTCGGAGCAATGCCTGCAACAGCTGCCCACGCCATGGCCTATTTGGCGCTCGCTTCCACGGTCCTCGATGCCCCGAACTTCGAGACCGGTGCACAAGCACTGGCACCTTGGGCCCGGCGCCTGGCGGACCTGCAACGGGCCGCCGGTGTCGGAGACCGGCTTCGCAAGATGCGCCGCCCGGCTGTCATCAACGAAATGATGGCTGCCGTTGCTCCTCGTTCCTCACGTGTTGTCGGCGCCCTCGCCGCCGTCAGACCAGTGGGAATCAGCCCCTGCCACGTTCCTCATCTCGCTGATGCTGCGGACTACAGCGAGCTGGTTGCCGCGCATCTGCCCGGAACCAGTCCCTTGTGGGGAAGGCGGTTCACCGCTCTGGCCCTGGCTCGCCTGGCGGGCGCGTCCAGTTGGCCGCGCGCCGCTGAGGTATTAGGCATGGACAGCGGCAAGGCCATACGTGCCGCCACCAAGGTTGTCCGGCGAATCTCCGACGCGGACGCGTTCTGGGAGTCGGTGACGCTCGTAGCGGAGCGTCTTGAGGAACGCGGGCTGGTCGATTATGCCGCCCGCAGAGCTGCTCTTGCAGACCTGTGTGAGCTCCCCGACGGCGCTCTCACGCCCGTCTTCCGTCCTCTTGGGATGTCCGTCACTCCTCAGCGACGGCGCCACGCTGCGGCGTGGATCTGGCAGCGCTTCACCAATGGTGATCCGCACGAGGCGCCCGCCTACAGGCAGGAGTGGGGCAATGCCACGGCGCAATCGATACGCGTGGGTTGGTGGCGCTTCCAGACCCGTCTGCCTACGCCGGCCGCGACTGCCCTCGCTGACTGGGGGACTGCCCACCTTTCCGGGAAAGGGATCTCATGAGCCCGGCAGGCATTTCTGCTCCCTCGCACTCGCTCGCCTGGCCGGGGCAAGGACTTGGGCCCAAGCCGAAGAATCGCTCGACACCACCCCACAGTGCCGCAAGGAAAATTGGGGAAAAACTACTCAGAAAATCCCTGACTCTCAGGCTTTCTGGAGTGGAATTCGAACTTTGGCGGATCTATTGCGGAAACGAGGAGCCATTGATTACGCCGCTCGCCGGAGAGCACTATCCCAACTTCTCGAGGTCCCTTATGAAACCCTGTTCTCGATCTTCCATCCAGTACGGATGGGCGTTACTCGCCAGCGGCAACGCCACGCCGCAGCCTGGATCTGGCAGACCCTCACCGGCAGCCCAGCCCACGACTCCCCTGTCTACGCCGGTGGCTGGGAGGGACAGAGCGCGGCCTCGGTGACCCAAGCCCGGCGGAAGTTCCACGAACGCGTTCCGGAATCCGCCGCCAGGGAATTGACTCTGTGGGGGCTGGAATGGCTGGACGAGAAGGGCACGGGACCGCAGCCTGACTCGAGAGCCGCTGGTGCTGTGGGCGACCCGGTTCGATCATGGTCTGCGCACTGAACTGTTCCGCGCGAGGGTCGCTACTTCCTCCCATCCAGAGAAGAGTTCAGTGCCAAGGTCAGGGCCACGGGGGCTGAACTGTTTACTTTCGTCCGACATGTTGGAGTCCGCCATCGGCAAGGCCGTTGATCGGCATCTCACCGGCACATAGGTTCCCGGGCATGACGCATGTACGGATCGGTGTGATGTACGACCGCGACTGGGCGCCGGAAGAGCTGCCCGGGTTCGCGCGGCGGGCCGAGGCGCTCGGGGTCGACGACCTGTGGGTGGTCGAGGACCTCGGGTGGAACGGCGGAGTGTCGGCGGCGGCGGTCGCCCTGGGAGCGACGGAACGCATCCGGGTGGGCCTCGGCATCGCGCCCGCCCCGCTGCGCAGCCCGGCGCTGCTGGCGATGGAACTGGCCACGCTGGCGCGGGTGTTCCCGGGGCGGCTGGTGGCCGGGATCGGGCACGGGGTGCGGGAGTGGATGGCCCAGGTGGGCGTCGCGCCGCGCTCACCGCTCGCCCTGCTGGAGGAGACGATCACCTCGGTGCGTACTCTGCTGCGCGGGCAACGGGTGGAGCTGGCCGGACGTGAAGTCCGCCTGGAGGGCGTCGAGTTGGTGCATCCGCCGACCGAGGTGCCGCCGGTGGTCGCCGGTGTCGTACGCCCCCGTTCCCTCGAACTGTCCGGCCGGGTCGCGGACGGCACCGTGATCACCGAGGGCCATGGACCCGCTGACTTGGAGAACGCCCGTGCGCTGACCGCCGAGGGCGGCGCCGCGCCGGACCACACCCTGACGGTCCTCGCCTTCGCCTCCGTCGGTGACGACCCCGACGAGGTGGCCCGCGCCCTGCAGCCGCACATCGAGGGGCACGCCGCCTGGCTCGGCCGCCCGCAGGAGGAGGTGTTCACCGTCGCCGGATCCGCCTCGCAGGCCGCCGAGCGGATCGGCGAGCTTGCGGCGGCCGGCGCGCACACGGTCGTGCTGCGGATCGCCGGCGCGGAGCCGCTGCGGCAGTTGGAGGCCCTGCTCAAGGCGGCCGGGAGGCGGGGCTGAGCGTCAGCGAGGAGAGTGCGGGGAAGGGTGGCGGCGGCGCTTGCGGCGTGCGGCCCTGATCGCACTGGTTCCTGAAGCAACCACTCGGACCGGGCGTCGCGGTACCTGCATGACCGGGAGTGGCACCGCCGCGCCGAGTGGGCCGACCGGGGCGTCATCGCTCGGGTCGGCCTTCTTCACGGGCAGCAGGAACTCCTCGTAGCGGCCGAGTGCGAGCACCATGCCGAGCATGAGAAGCGGGATGATCACGGCGAGCAGCGCCATGGCCGATTCCTCCCCGAGGATGTGCGTGGAGGGCTGGTGTCGGGTTCCCGGCTTTCGGGCCGCAAACCCTGTGTCGGCCTCCGGTCTTCGGGTACGCGGAGCCCACCCCCGAAGATCTGGAGGGAGTCATGCAGCGAGGCAGTGACCGGCTGAGCGTCCACCGCGACGAAGAGATGAAGCACGAACTGCAGGGTCTGCTCCGGTCCGGGCACCCCACGCGGACCGAGGAATGGCACGACCCGGAGCCCACCGCCGACGACGACCCGGAGGTCGCGGGCGGTCCGATCGCACCGGGACGCTCCCGTGCGTCCCTGGCCGCGGTCCGCACGGAACTGGCCCGGCACCTGAACCGCCACGTGTTCCCCGCGGGCCCCCGCGAACTCGTCCAGGCACTGCGCCGGGCGTACGCGCCCGACGCCCTGATCGAGCCCGTGGAGCGGCTGCCCCGGACGGCGCGCTACAGCACCGTCCAGGAGCTGGCGGAGGCACTCGCCGGGGCGGGCGGGAAGCGACGGGCGTAGACCCGCGCGCGGCCGGATCCTGCGGCCGCCCGAGTACGAGGGTCCGCCGCGGCGCATAGGCCCCGGGCCCGGGGGTACTGCGGGCGGCGTCACCCCGACGACGGCCACCGGCCGGGAACGGAGGAAGGACCCATTGTGATGGCAGCGAGCGCGGATTTCGTCAGGGAGGTCATGACGCCGGGCGTGGTCGCCGTCCGCCCGGACGCGTCACTCGTCGAGGCGGCGCAGCTGATGCGGTCGCAGGGCATCGGCGATGTGCTGGTGGCCGACGGGCAGCAGGTCGTGGGCGTACTCACCGATCGTGACATCACGGTGCGGGCGGTGGCGGACGGCGTCGATCCGCTGACGGTGAGCGCGCAGTCCGTGTGCACCCCGGATCCGGTGCTGGTCGGCCCGGACGATCCCGTCTCGGCCGCCGTGGCGCTCATGCGCGCGCACGCCGTCCGCCGGCTGCCGGTCGTGGAGGACGGCCTGCCGGTCGGGATGGTGAGCCTCGGCGATCTGGCCTCGGCGCAGGACCCGGACTCGGCGCTCGCCGAGATCAGCCTTGCCGTGCCGGACGGCCGGGGCAGCGTATGAGCCGGGACCAGGCCGCCGAGATCAGCGCCACCGGTGTCACCGTCGACGTCGGTGATGTCACCACCCGCTATCTCCTGTACGGGCTGCTGCCCGGCTGGTTCGTGCCCGGTCTCGCCGACTGGGTGATGCACCGGCGCAGCCGCATCGAGGACACGGCGGGCACGAAGGAGTCGTTGATCCACTCGCTGATGATGGCGGAGGTCGGCATCCCCATCGCGCTGACCTTGCGCTACGAGGTCAACCCGCTGCTTCTGACGGTGCAGTTGGGCGGCGCCGCGGTGCATGAGGCGACCGCGCTGTGGGACGTGCGTACGGCGGTGAAGAGCGACCGCGAGGTCACCCCGCTGGAGCAGCACATCCACAGCTTCCTCGAGTCGCTGCCGTACGGCGCGCTGTCCGCGCTGATGTGTCTGCATGCCGACCAGGTCAAGGCACTGCTGCGATGGGGGTCCCCCCGCTCGAGCGAAGCCGAGAGTGGGGGAGGAGCGGGACGCGCCGACGCCTGGCGTCTGGTGCGGCGCCGCCGCCCGCTGTCCCGCGGCTATCTCGCGGGCATCGCCGCCGCGATCGGCACCTGTGTGGTGCTGCCGTACGGCGAGGAGCTCGTGCGCTGTGTGCGCGCGGGCCGCCGCAACAAGAGGCGCGCCACCTCCGACGAGGCCAACTGGCGTGCCGGGAAAGGACGTTGAACCATCATGCGTATCGCATTCCTGACCGCACCCGAGGGTGTCGAGCAGATCGAGCTCACCGATCCGTGGCAGGCGGCGAAGGACGCGGGCCACGAACCCGTTCTGGTGTCGACCAGGTCCGGCCGGATCCAGGCCTTCGACCACCTCGACAAGGCGGACACCTTCCCCGTGGACGAGGTGGTGGGCGAGACCTCGGCCGCCTCCTTCGGCGCACTGGTCCTGCCGGGCGGTGTGGCCAACCCCGACTTCCTGCGCATGGACGAGAAGGCCGTCGCGTTCGTACGGGACTTCTTCGACCAGGGCCGGCCCGTCGCCGCGATCTGCCACGCGCCATGGACGCTGGTCGAGGCGGACGTCGTACGGGGCCGTGAGCTGACCTCCTGGCCGAGCCTGAAGACGGACATCCGCAACGCGGGCGGGACCTGGGTCGACGAACAGGTGAAGATCGACGACAACGGCACCGGCAAGCTGGTCACCAGCCGCAAGCCGGACGACCTGAAGGCGTTCTGTGACGCCTTCCTGCATGTGTTCGCCGAGGGGGCCGGCTGATGGGCTCCCCCGCCGACCGGAAGCAGCAGCAGCGCGCCTCCTTCCACGCCGACGATCCGGCGGGCGGGCCGCTCACCACCGACCAGGGCGTCGAGGTCGACCACACCGACGACTCGCTGGCCGTCGGCGAGCGCGGTCCGACGCTGATGGAGGACTTCCACTTCCGGGAGAAGCTCACCCGCTTTGACCACGAGCGGATCCCGGAGCGGGTGGTGCACGCGCGGGGCGCGGGCGCCTACGGATACTTCGAACCGTACGAGTCCTGCGCCGAGTTCACCCGCGCCGCCTTCCTCCAGGATCCGGCCGTGCGCACCCCCGTCTTCGTGCGGTTCTCGACCGTGCAGGGCCCGAAGGGCTCCGCGGACACCGTGCGGGACGTGCGCGGCTTCGCCACCAAGTTCTATACGTCCGAGGGCAACTACGACCTGGTCGGCAACAACTTCCCGGTCTTCTTCATCCAGGACGGCATCAAGTTCCCCGACTTCGTGCACGCGGTGAAGCCGGAGCCGCACAACGACATCCCGACCGGCGCCTCGGCCCACGACACCCTGTGGGACTTCGTGTCGCTCCAGCCGGAGACGCTGCACGCGATCATGTGGCTGATGTCGGACCGGGCGATCCCGCGCAGCTACCGCACCATGCAGGGCTTCGGTGTGCACACCTTCCGGTTCGTGAACGCGGAAGGGCGCGGCACGTTCGTGAAGTTCCACTGGAAGCCGAAGCTGGGCGTGCACTCACTGGTCTGGGACGAGGCGCAGGAGTGTCAGGGCCGCAACCCGGACTTCAACCGGGGTGACCTGTGGGATGCGATCGAGGCGGGCGAGTACCCGGAGTGGGAGCTCGGCGTCCAACTGGTGCCGGAGGAGGACGAGTTCGCCTTCGACTTCGATCTGCTGGACGCCACGAAGCTCATCCCGGAGGAGCAGGTGCCGGTACGGCCGATCGGCCGGATGGTGCTGGACCGCAACCCGGAGAACTTCTTCGCCGAGACCGAGCAGGTGGCCTTCCACACGGCCAACGTGGTCCCCGGTATCGACTTCACCAACGACCCGCTGCTCCAGGCCCGCAACTTCTCCTATCTGGACACCCAGTTGATCCGGCTCGGCGGCCCCAACTTCGCGCAGCTGCCGGTGAACCGGCCGGTGGCGCCGGTGCGGACGAACCAGCGTGACGGGTACGGGCAGAGCCGGATCCACAGCGGTACGAACTACTTCCCGAACTCCCTCGGCGGCGGCTGCCCGGCCCACGCGGGCGCCGACGGTCACGCGTACACGCACTACGCGGAACGCGTGGACGGCGCCAAGATCCGTCGTCGCAGCCCGAGTTTCCAGGACCACTACAGCCAGCCGGCGATGTTCTGGCACAGCATGGCGCCCTGGGAGCGGCAGCACATCGTGGACGCCTTCCGGTTCGAGCTCGGCAAGGTCGGTGCGATGACCGTGCGGACCCGGACCGTCGAGGAACTGGCCAAGGTGGACGGCGGGTTGGCCCGCGAGGTGGCGCGCGGCATCGGGGTGCCGGAGCCGGACGGCGCCGAGCCGGGGACGTACAAACTCGCCTCGCCCGCGCTCAGCCTCGAGTCACTGCGCGGCGACGGCTCGATCCGCACCCGGCAGATCGCGGTCCTCGTCACCGACGGTGTGGACGCCGAGCAGGTGATCTCCGTACGGGAGGCGCTGGCCGCCGAAGGTGCCATCGTCGAGGCGCTCGCACCGACGGACGGCACGGTCAGGGGCGCCGACGGCGAGTCGTACGCGGTCGACCGCGCACTGCCGACCGTCGCCTCCGTGCTGTACGACGCGGTCCTGCTGCCCGGGGGGCAGGACGGAACCCCGGCGGTGGCGAAGGACCCGGACGCGCTGCGCTTCGTGCGGGACGCCTACCGGCACGGCAAGCCCGTGGGCGCGCTCGGCTCGGGCGTGGGCGTCCTGGCCGCCCTGGAGCCCGAGGGCGTGCGGCTGTCCACCGGGGATCGGCGCACGGTGTCCGACCGGGGCGTGGTGACGGACACGTCACCGGGCATCGCGGACACCGAGTTCGTACAGGCGTTCGTCGACGCGATAGCGGCGCACCGGCACTGGGACAGGCCGCCGGCACGCCACTGAGGAGGTGCCGTGATTCAGGGAGTCGCCGACTCCCCGCACCGGCGGTCCCGTGCGCCTTCACGGGTGCGGCCCGCGGCCACCATGCGCCGCGGGTTGCGGCGCAGGTACTCGCCCTCCAGCTGGGCCATGCGATCGTTGTGGGCCCGCAGCGCGTCCGTCGAGCCGTACAGCAGCGTGTCGTGGCGTGTGCGGTGGATCGTCTCCAGCTCCTTCATGAGCTGCTGGTCGTCCAGCCGGCTGGGGTCGACTCCGTTCATGGTGGCACCCCGCTCGTCGTGTTCGTCCATGCGGTCCGGGTACCCGCCCGGTGAGCACCAGTCCCAAGCGGCATCCGGGAGGGAGCCATGGATCTCGCTTTCCTGCATCCACTCTACGAACATCCGGGCCCCTGGGCCTCCGTGTACGTCGACACGTCCCGGCATACGGAGGACACGCCCCACGAACGACATCTCACGGCCGTGGCGCTGGCCCGCGACCTCGATCGGCAGGGGGCGGACCAGGCGACGTGCCAGGCCGTCCAGGAGGCACTCGACGGGCTGCAGCACTCCTCCGAGCCCCACGGGCGAGCCTTGTTCGCCCGCGCGGGCGAGGTGGTGCTGGACCCGCCGCTGGCCCGGCCCCCGCTGGGGGACAGCGCCCACTGGGCGCCGCTGCCGCACACCGCGCCCCTGCTGGAGCTGGCCGGCGAGGACCCGGCCTGCGTGGTGGCGTACATCGACCGCAAGGGCGCGGACTTCGAGCTGCGCACCTCACTGGGCGGGCAGGAGGCCGGCACGGTCAGCGGGCGGCAGTGGCCGGTCCACCGTACGAGCACGGGGGACTGGTCGGTGCGGCACTTCCAGCTGAAGGTGGAGAACACCTGGGAGCACAACGCGGCCGAGATCGCCGACGCGCTCGTCGTCTGCCAGGAGGAGACCCGCGCCGACCTGCTGGTTCTCGTGGGTGAGGAGCGGGAGAAGCGGGCGGTGCACGACCGGCTGCCCCGGCGGCTGCAGGACATGGCCGTCGAGGCCCCGCACGGCGCCGGCAGCAGGCTGCTCGACGAGGATGTCGAGCAGGCCCGCACGGAGCACGTACGGCAGCGGGCCGAACGGGAGCTGGAACGGTTCCTGGCGGCCCGCGAACCGGGCCCCGAGGGGCGCTCCGGTGCCGTGGAGGGCGTGCCCGCCCTGGTCGAGGCCGCCCGCGAGCACCGCATCGACGAGCTGCTGATCCGGCCCGACGGCCCCGACGCGCACCGCGAGGTGTGGATCGGCGAGGAGCCCGACCAGCTGGCGGTCCGCCGCACGGACCTGAAGATCCTCGGCGAACAGCGCTCCTGGCCGGCCCGCGCGGACGACGCCCTGATCCGCTCGGCGGTGACGATGGGCGCGCCGGCCCTGTCGGTGACCCCGGCGGCGGAGGCCAGCGGCGGGCAGATCCCGGCGGGCGGCTTGGGTGCACTACTCCGCTGGACGTGACATTTCCAGCCCGTCCGGCGTTTGAGGACGAGGCCCTTTAAGGGCCGAACGGGGGTCTGGGGGCAGAGCCCCCAGCCCCCCACCTCGAACTACCTCACACGCTCCACACGCCGCTCGTCCCACACCGGCTCGGCGGTCTCCCGCACACGCCCGTCACTGCCGAACACCAGATACCGGTCGAAGGACCGGGCGAACCAGCGGTCATGCGTGACCGAAAGCACCGTTCCGTCGAAGGCCTCCAGCCCCTCCTGGAGGGCCTCGGCCGACTCCAGGTCGAGGTTGTCGGTCGGCTCGTCCAGCAGCAGAGCCGTCACACCCTCCAGCTCGAGCAGCAGGATCTGGAACCGGGCCTGCTGCCCCCCGGACAGGCGGTCGAACGTCTGCTCGGCCTGGGCCGTCAGCTCGTAGCGGCGCAGCCGCGACATCGCCGCACCCCGGTCCTGGGAGTGCTCCTCCCACAGGATGTCCAGCAGCTTGCGGCCCTGGAGCTCGGGGTGAGCGTGCGTCTGCGCGAAGTGCCCGGGCACGACCCGCGCCCCGAGCTTCCACTCCCCCGTGTGCGCCACCTCCTCGCCGGCCAGCAGCCGCAGGAAGTGCGACTTGCCGGAGCCGTTGGAGCCGAGGACGGCGACCCGCTCGCCGTAGAAGACCTCCAGATCGAACGGTTTCATCAGACCGGTCAGCTCAAGCCCCTTGCAGGTGACGGCCCTTACGCCGGTGCGGCCGCCCTTGAGCCGCATCGTGATGTCCTGCTCACGCGGCGGCTCCGGCGGCGGACCCGCCTCCTCGAACTTGCGCAGACGGGTCTGCGCCGCCTGGTAGCGGGACGACAGCTCATGGCTGATGGACGCCGCCTGACGGAGGTTCAGCACCAGCTTCTTCAGCTGGGCGTGCTTCTCGTCCCAGCGGCGGCGCAGCTCCTCGAAGCGGGCGAAGCGCTCGCGCCGGGCGTCGTGGTAGGTGGCGAAGCCGCCACCGTGCACCCAGGCGTCGGCGCCCGCGGGCGAGGGCTCCACCGACACGATCTTCTCCGCGGCGCGGGCGAGGAGTTCGCGGTCGTGGGAGACGAAGAGGACCGTCTTGCGGGTCTCCTTCAGCCGCTCCTCCAGCCAGCGCTTGCCGGGCACGTCAAGGTAGTTGTCGGGCTCGTCCAGCAGCAGCACCTCGTCGGTGCCGCGCAGCAGCGCCTCCAGCACGAGCCGCTTCTGCTCACCGCCGGACAGCGTGCGCACCTGCCGGAACTGCGCCTTGTCGTACGGCACCCCGAGCGCGGCCGTGGTGCACATGTCCCACAGCGTCTCCGCCTCGTACCCGCGCGCCTCCGCCCAGTCGGCGAGGGCCTGCGCGTACTGCAGCTGGGCCGCCTCGTCGTCCACGGTCATGATGCCGTGCTCGGCCTTGTCGACGGCCTGCGCGGCCTCGCGGATCCGCGGCGGCGCCACGGACACCAGCAGGTCCCGCACGGTCGTCTCGTCCCGTACGGACCCCACGAACTGCCGCATCACGCCGAGGCCGCCACTGACGGTGACGGTGCCGCCGTGCGGTTTCAGCTCGCCGGAGATCAGCCGCAGCAGGGTCGTCTTGCCGGCGCCGTTCGGTCCGACGAGGGCGACGACGGCCCCTTCGCCCACCCGGAAGGACACATCGCCGAGCAGCGCCCTCCCGTCGGGGAGGTAGTACTCGAGGTGTGCGGCTTCCAGATGTCCCATGAGGAGGCATTCTGCGGGCCGTGCCAGGCGTCCGGCAAACGCTTATGCGGTTTCGTCGAGGGGACGGCCCGCGGGTCCGCCCTCGCCGGCCGGGGCCACCACGGCGCCCGCCCACGACAGGGCCTTCCAGCCGTCGGCGGGCGAGCCCTCCAGGATCACCACGCCGGTGTTGTCGAGGGGGCGGGCCGCGGCGAAGGGGACGTCGACGTTGTCGGCGCGGGCCGCGGTCCACATGCGGATCGCCGCGCCGTGGCTGACCATGGCGACCGTCCCGGCGCCGCTGCGTGCGGCCTCGGCGACGACGGCGTCGTAGCGGGCGAGCGCCTCGGCTCCGCTCTCACCGCCCGGCATCCGCAGCTCCGTGTCGCCGGCCGCCCACGCGAACACGGTCTTCATGTAGAGGGCACCCTGTTCGGAGTCACCGGGCAGCATCTCCAGGTCGCCCGCGGTGAGCTCGCGGATGCCGTCGCGGACCAGGAGGTCGAGGCCGCGGGCGGCGGCCAGCGGGGCGGCGGTGAGCTGCGTACGGACCAGGGTGGAGGCGTACAGGGCCTCGATGTCCTCGTCGGCGAGCGCCTCGGGGAGGGCGGCGGCCTGCTGCTCACCGAGTGCGGTCAGCCCAGGACCCGGGACGGCGGTGTCGAGCAGGAAATCGACGTTCGAGGGGGTCTGACCGTGGCGGATGAGGAGCAGACGCATACAGGGCCCTCCGGGTGTCGATCGCCGCCCGTGAGACAAAGAACGGGCACTTCAGGGTACCCGGCACCTCATGAGCCCCGACGTCGACCTCACCGTCCCGAAGCCCGGCCCCCATCCGCTGCGCGGCCGGCTGCTCGCCCTCGACTGCCGTCTCTTCGAGTTCGCCGCCGAGCGGAACTGGCCGGCCGCCGAGCGGGTGCTGCCCCGGCTCAGCCGGAGCGCGAACCACGGTGTGCTGTGGTTCGCGGTGGCGGCCGCCATGGCGGCGAGCCGTACCCCGCGGGCCCGCCGGGCCGCCGCGCGCGGTCTCGCCTCGCTCGGCCTGGCCTCCTTGACCATCAACACGCTCGGCAAGCGCTCGGTGCGCCGCCCCCGTCCGGTGCTGGATCCCGTACCGCTGGTACGCCAGCTCAAACGGCAGCCGATCACGACCTCGTTCCCGTCCGGGCACTCCGCGTCGGCGGCGGCGTTCGCGACCGGCGTCGCGCTGGAGTCGCCGGCCTGGGGTGCGGCGGTGGCCCCGGTCGCCTGGTCCGTGGCCCTTTCCCGCGTGTACACCGGGGTGCACTTCCCGAGCGATGTGCTCGCGGGAGCCGCCCTGGGCGCGGGCGCCGCCTTCGCCGTACGGGGTCTGGTGCCGACCCGCGCCCAGCTCCTTCCGCCGGCCCGGCCCCGCGCCGAGGTCCCGGCGCTGCCGGACGGCGCGGGCCTGGTCGTGGTGGCCAACAACGGCTCGGGCACCGCCGACCGGGTGCGCGCCCTGCGGGACAGCCTGCCCGCCGCCGAGGTCGTCGAGTGCCAACCCGGCGACCTGAGTACCGAGTTGGAGAAGGCCGCGGCGCACGCCCGGGTGCTCGGCGCGTGCGGCGGCGACGGCACGGTCAACACGGCCGCCGAGGTCGCCCTGCGCCACGGCCTGCCGCTCGCGGTGCTGCCCGGCGGCACCCTGAACCACTTCGCCTACGACCTCGGGGTCGAGGACGTCCGCGATCTGAGCCGGGCCGTCCAGCAGGGCGAGGCGGTACGCGTGGACGTCGGCCGGTTCGTCAGCGGCAGCCGGCAGGGCGTCTTCCTCAACACCTGCAGCCTGGGCGTCTATCCGGAGCTGGTGCGGGTGCGGGAACGCTGGTCCGGCCGGATCGGCGGCTGGCCGGCCGGGGTGCTCGCGGCCCTGCGCGTCCTGCACACGGGCCGGCACCCGCTGGAGGCCGAGTTCGGGGGCCAGACCCGCCCACTGTGGTTGCTGTTCGTCGGCAACGGCACCTACCACCGGATGGGCCTGGCGCCCGGCCGACGGCTCGACCTCGCGGACGGGCAGCTCGACGTACGGGTGGTGCACGGCGGCCGCCGCCCCGCGCTGCGGCTGCTCGCGGCGGCCCTGGCGGGCCCGCTGACCCGCTCCCCCGTCCACGCGGCGGTCCAGGTGAGCCGTCTGCACCTGGAGGGCGTCGCCCCCGGCACGCTCCTCGCCCACGACGGCGAAGTCACCGAGACGGAGGGCGAAGTGACGCTGGAGAAGCTCCCCGAGGCCCTCACGGTGTACCGCCCCCTCACCGGTGGCTGAGGCACCGTCAGTCCATATGGCAAAACGCGGGTCTCACCATTCGACATCCGGGCGTACGGTGATGCGTACCGGCAAGCCGTCGAACAGGGGAGTTCCGCCATGTCGAAGCCGCAGGAGACCGCCGTCTACACGCACGGGCACCACGAGTCGGTACTGCGCTCCCACACCTGGCGGACCGCCGCCAACTCGGCGGCGTATCTGCTCGGTTCGCTGAAGCCCCATATGAGGGTCCTGGACATCGGCTGCGGCCCGGGCACGATCACCGCCGACCTGGCGGCACTGGTCCCCGACGGGCACGTCACCGGCGTCGACCACGCACCGGGGATCCTGGACCAGGCCCGGGCCACGGCCGCCGAACGGGGCCTGACGAACGTCGACTTCGCGGTCGCGGACGTACACGCCCTGGACCACCCCGACGACACGTTCTGCGTGGTGCACGCGCACCAGGTGCTGCAGCACGTCGGCGACCCGGTGCAGGCGCTGCGCGAGATGGCGCGGGTGACCGAACCGGGCGGGTTCGTAGCCGTCCGCGACTCGGACTACGCGGCCATGACCTGGTATCCCGCCTCCCAGGGCATGGACAACTGGCTGGACCTGTACCGCCGGGTGGCCCGCGCCAACGGCGGCGAGCCGGACGCCGGGCGGCGGCTGAAGTCCTGGGCGCTGCGGGCGGGCCTGACCGACGTGACCAGCACTTCCAGCACATGGACATTCTCCACACCCCAGGAGCGGGCATGGTGGAGCGGGTTGTGGGCGGACCGGACCGTCGCTTCGGCGTACGCGGAACGAGCCACCGGGGGCGGGCACGCCACGACCGAGCAGCTGCGGGCCGTCTCGGACGCCTGGCGGGAGTGGGGCGCGCAGGAGGACGGCTGGTTCAGCGTGCTGCACGGAGAGATTCTGTGCCGAAAAGGTGCCTGAATCTCCTTTTCCGGGATACCCGGAGGACAGGAGGTTCGAATTATGGTTGCTGTTCTTCTCGTATTGCTTCTCGCCCTGATTCTTTTCGGCGCGGGATTCGCAGTGAAGATGCTCTGGTGGATCGCGCTGGCGGTTCTCGTGCTGTGGGTGCTGGGATTCCTGGTGCGCGGCACAACAGCGGCCGGAGGCAGGGGCCGTTGGTACCGCTGGTAGTCAGTTCCTGGGAAGCAATGGCCCGAGCGGCCCGAGGTCCAGATTCAGGTCCTCGGGCCGCAGTCCGTAGCGCTCGCGCAGTTCGGTCATGCGGTCGTCGAGCAGCATGAGCGTGAGCCCGATCCGCTCCTCCTGCTCCTCGCTGAGGTCTCCCGTGTCGAAGCGGCGCAGCGCCTGGCGCTCCATGAGCTGGCGCAGCAGCTCGACCACGGTCAGCACGAGTTTGACGAGGTCGCGCTCGACGGTGTCGGGTTCCAGGTCCAGCCGGTTGCGGTTCCGGGTCATGTCAGCTCCCCCCAGGGTGACGGAACCTGCTCGTTGACCGAGCTGATCAGCGCGTTCAGGTCGATGCGCACCAGATCCACGTCCGCGATGCGCAGGGTGATGTCCCCCGTGATGACGACCCCGCCGGCGAGCAGCCGGTCCAGCAGGTCCACCAGGGCGATCTCACGACGTTCGACAACCGTCACGACTCTTCCCCCGCAAAGGAATAGGCGGCCCAGGGGCCGGTGAGTTCAACTCGTATGGACGGGCTGTTCAGCTTTGTTTCGTCCTTGCTCCGGTCCAGCAGCTCCACGAACTCCTCGGAATCACGGCGGGACACCAGATAGGCGGCGTTGAGAACATTCCGGCCGGAGACTCCGGACAGTGCGGGATTCTGCGGGGCATGCAATCGGGAATCATCGGCGTACGCGGAGAGCGCCGCGTGCAGGTGCTCGGCGAACTCCTCGGTCTGTTTCCACATGTCCTCGTTCGCCCGCACCCGCATACGCCGCTGTCGCAGATAGTCCCGGCCCGAGGCCGCCTTCTGCGCGGGTGCGCCGGAATCCTCCTCCGGCTCGGGTTCGGCGTACACCTTGACGCCCCACTCCACCCGCCCCTCCAGCCGGTCGAGGGTGCGTCGGAAGGCGTCCTCGCGCGCCTCGATCATCACGCGGACACCGCTGTCGTCCCGGAAGACGGTCCCGAGCCGCAGCGGCAGCGGAGTGGTGACGACGGTGAGCGCGTCGATCACGCTCTGATGGGCCCGCGCCGTCTCCGTCAGCCAGTCCAGGTCCTCCAGATGCCTGCGGAGCGGCTCCTCCGCGAAGTCCCGCTCCGGCACATGACTGACCACGGCGACCAGGCCGTGGTGGGTGAGCACTCTGGGCGGATCACCCGCCACGCCTTTCAGCTGGGACTGCAGCGGGGCGCCGAAGGGACGGCAGACGGCGTAGACGTAGCGCAGTCCGGTCATGGGGCCTCCTCCTCTTCGCGCACTGCACGGCCCTCTTCGAGTCGGCCGTTCTCCAGCTGAGCCAGCCGCTCGCGCAACTCGGCGTTCTCCCGCGCGAGTTCCTTGCGGCGGGCACCGGAGGACAACGCGGGGTCGTCCTCCCACCAGTCGATGCCCATCTCCTTCGCCTTGTCGACCGAGGCCACGATCAGGCGCAGCTTGATGGTGAGGAGTTCGATGTCGAGCAGGTTGATGCGGATGTCGCCGGCGATCACGATGCCCTTGTCGAGCACGCGCTCGAGGATGTCGGCGAGGTTGGCGCCGCTGTTGGATCCGTAGGGCTCGGGCAGCCGGCCGGCCATGGTCATCGACGGCTCCCGCTGTGGGCGGGCTCGTACTCGGGTTCCTGCTCTTCCTCGTCCTCGTACTCGTCCTCGCCCTCGTCTTCTTCGTCCTCGTACTCGTCCTCGGGCTCTTCTTCGCCTTCTTCGCCTTCTTCCTCCTCGTCGAACTCCTCTTCCTCCCCTCGGGGCTCATCCTCTTCCTCGTACTCGCCGTTCTCCTCGCCGTTCTCCTCCTCGGCGTTCTCCTCCTCGGCGACCGCGTCCTCGTGGCTGCGCACGACCTCGCCGTCGCTGATCTCGCCGCGCCAGCCTTCCTCGGCCTCCCCCTTGAGGGTGATGAAGCGGACGAAGTTCTTGAGGTCGAGCCGGGCCCTGCGGCCCTGGGCGCGCCAGATGTTGCCGGTCTTCTCGAACAGGCCCGTGGGGTAGTACTCGATGACCAGCAGGATGCGGGTGAGGTTGTCGTCGAGCCGGTGGAAGGAGACGACCCCCTTGGTGGTGCCCTTGGCGCCCTCCGAGGTCCAGGAGATCTTCTCGTCCGGCACCTGCTCGGTGGTCTTCGCCTTCCAGCTGCGGTTGGACCAGAAGACCTTGAGCTGCCAGTCGGACTGGGTGTCGTCGGCGCGGTTCGCGCTCTTGACGCCCTTCGCGAAGGTGCTGAAGTCCTGGTACTGGGTCCACTGGTCGTAGGCGGTGCGCCTGGGGACGCCGACGTCGACGGACTCGATGATGACCGTCGGCTTCTTGCCGGCCCCGCCCTTGCGCTTCCCCTTGCCGCCGCCGAGGTTCTTGAAGGCCTCGACCACGTTGTCCTTGGCCCGGCCGGCGCCGGTCTCCAGCGCGGCGCGCAGGGGGCCCTTGCCCTCGGCGAGCTTGCGGCCGCCGTCGAGCGCCAGCTTGGCGAAGCCCGGGCTGTTCCCCTCGGCGATGTCGTTCAGCTTGACGGTGGTCTCGCCGAGCTTGCGGCCGACGCCGGTCAGCAGCCGGGTGGCCTGTGCGGCCAGGTAATCCTGCACTTCGGCCTTGAGCCGGTCGGCGGCCTCGCTGTGGGCCACGTCGGTCAGTGGGCCGGTCGCGTCCTTGGCACCGCGCGCGGCGGAGCTCGCCGAGCCGAGTGTCTCGGTCATCGCTCACCGCCTCCCTTCGGCCTGCGGGCCCGGGTGCCGCCGGACCCGCCCCTGGCGGGGGCCGTCCTGCGGGCGGCCGTCCTCTTGGCGGCGGACTTCTTCGCCGTCGTCTGCTTCGACGCGGCCTTCTTGGCCGGCGCCTTCTTCGCCGGAGACCTCTTCGCGGCCGTCTTCTTGGCCGGGGCCTTCTTGGCGGCCTTCTTCGCGGTCTTCTTGGCGGTCTTCCGCGGACCTTCGGCCTCGTCGGACGGAGGCTCTTCCTCGTCCTCCCGCTCGTCGACGTCCCGCTCCTCGTCCTCGTGCTCCTCGCCGGTCGGCTCCTCGTCGTCGTACTCGCCCCGCGAGTCCTCCCCCTCAGCCTCTCCCGACTCCTCGTTCTCGTCCTCCTGAGCCTCGTCCTCGTCATCGACGAGGCCCTTCGCCCGATCCGTCGCGCCCGAGAGCTGGTCGCGGACCTCGGCGGTACGTCCGTGGAGGCGGTCGGCGAGGGCGTCCATCTGCCGCTCCACCATCGCGCCCGAGGCCGCCTTGCCGACACCGCGCAGGTCCTCGCGCAGCTGGTCCCCGATCTCCTTGAACTGCGGATTGTTCTGCAGCTGCTGGGACACCAGGTCCGCGAGCGCCCGCGGGCTCAGATGCATCCGCTTGCCGGCCACCAGGCTGCCGACGGCGAACGCCATCTTCATCTTCTTCGTACGTCCGAGGACGTAGCCGGCCCCTACCGCGAGGCCGAGTCCCACTCGGTTCATCGTGCCGTCCCCTTGCCCGTGTCCGCGCCGCCGCGCAGACCGATGTCCAGCCGGTCCAGAAGCTCGTCCTCCTGTCGGTCGAACTCCTCCTCGTCGATCTCGCCCGCCTCCAGTCGCTCCTCGAGCCGGGCGAGTTCCGCCCTGACGGTGGCGGGGTCGTAATAGATCCGTTCCGCCTCGTGCAGCACCTGTCCGATCACCCACCCACTGCCGCGCACCGGCGCGAAGGGCAACAGGACCAGCTCCTTGATCAGTCCCACGGCCTCACTCCTGAGCGCTGCCCGGGCCGGCGGAGCTGCCCGCGTGCTCGGCGGGACCGGGCTCGACGAAGCTGTACGGCGGCAGCGGGCCGTTGACGCGCAGCTCGATGTGCGGATGGCTCTTGCGGACCTGCTCCACCTCGGCGAGGAACGACTCGGCCGCGTCACGCTCCACGAGGAACGAGACGTTGAGCAGCCAGCCGGTGGACTCGGGGCCCGCGCTCACGGCGTCGGCGGCCGGTTCCAGGGCGCTCTGCACCTCGGCCGCGTCCTCGGCCTCCCGGGCCTTGACCGCGGCGACGACCATCTCGCCGAGCCGCAGCCGCTGTTCGTAACTGCCGCCGCCCGCCTGCCGGTTGGCCTCGGTCATGGCGCGGATCTCCGAGTTCTCGGACATCACGCGGTGCAGGACGGCCTCTTCCTGGTGGGTGGCCTTGACGTTGTACTCGACCTTGCCCTCCAGGGCGCGCAGCCGCTCCTTGTAGTGGTCGGCGCGTTCGGCGAGCACTCCGGTGACCGCGTCGTCGTCCGGGGCCACGCTGCCGAACCGCATGGGCAGCACCGGGCCGGCCGCGCCCGCCTCGGCGAGCACGCTCTGGTGGGCGAGCAGGTCCTTGCGCTTGGGCCGCAGCCCCTCGGGGGCATCGCTCACGACGGCCGCCAGATCGCCCTCCTCAAGGACGCGGACCGGGCGGGGCGGGTCGCCGACACCGGTCAGGTCCTCGGGGAGCGCGGGATGCGAACTCGCGGTGATGCCGTACACGTACGTGCTCACTCCTGGTCCTCCTTCCTGCGCGAGGACGTGGCCTTGCGGGCGCGCGGCCGGGACTCGGTCTCCCGTTCGCGGCCCTCGCCACGTGCCTGCTGGAAGGCGTCGGAGATGGTCTCCGCCGCTCCGGAGAGCGCACCCTTGGACTTGCCGCGCGCGCCGGACTCGGTGATCTCTCCGACCATGTCGGGCAGGCCGGGGCTCTTGTGGGGTCCTGCTTCCAGGTCGAGGCGGTTGCACGCCTCGGCGAAGCGCAGATAGGTGTCGACGCTGGCCACGACGACACGTACGTCGATCTTGAGGATCTCGATGCCGACCAGGGAGACCCGTACGAACGCGTCGATCACGAGCCCCCTGTCGAGGACGAGCTCCAGAACGTCATAAAGGCTGCTGGAGCCGCCGCCGCCGCTCTGCTGTGCCGGGACAACGGTCATGCCGACCGCGCCTCCTTGTCTGATTAAGTTCGGGAAGGCGGCCTAGCGGCCGCCGGACCTGTGTGCGTCGGCCCGCCCGCGTTCGTAGCGGCGGACGCGCCGGTAGCCGGTCAGTTGTCCCTCGGGGTCCAGATCGACCTGATAGCTGGCCATCAGGCTCATCGTGTCCGGCACCCTGGCCAGTTCGAGGACCTCGACCTCCAGGGACCAGCCGTCCTCCGTCTGTTCGAAGGACGAGACGCTCTCGGCAGACATGCCGGTCAGCTCCGCGAGCTGCGTGCGCGCCTGGCGCAGCACCTCCATGGGGTTCGGCTGCTTGTCCGCCGTAGTCTTTTTGTCGGTATTCCGTGGACTCTGCGAATTTCTGGTGTCTTTTGTGTCAGCCATGGCCACCTCTGTGACCGGGTGGCCGCAATGGCGTCGGCCAAACCTTCAGGAGACACGCAACGCGTCGAGCCTGCGCCGCGCCGGTCCGAGGGTGCGGCCGCGGCTCATGATCCCGGCCCAGGGATCGGTGCGGGCCTGCTCGACGGCGTCGGCGATGGTCCAGCGGCGGGCGCTCAGGTCCGGGTCGTCCAGCTGCTCCCAGGTGATGGGGGTGGCCACGGGGGCGCCGGGGCGGGCACGGACGGTGAGGGGCACGACCGCGGTCTGCGCGTAGGCGTTGCGGCCCACGTCGAGGTAGAGACGGTCGCCGCGCTCCTTCTTGCGTGCGGCGGTGGTGAGCCGGTCGGGGTGGACCCCGGCGAGGGTATCGGCGACGTCGCGGGCGAACTCGCGGACCTCGTCGAAGTCGTTCCGGCCGGTGAGCGGCACGACGACGTGCAGTCCGCGCGAGCCGGTGGTCATCAGTCCCGAGGGGAGCTCCGGTTCGTCGAGGAGTTCCCCGAGCAGCACGGCCGCCTCGCGCACCGCCGCGAAGTCCTCACCGGCCGGGTCCAGGTCGAAGACCATCCGGTCGGGCCGGTCGAGCCGGCCGACCCGGGACAGCCAGCGGTGCAGGGTGAGGCTGGCCTGGTCGGCGAGGTAGAGGAGGGTGGCGGAGTCGTCGCACACGGTGTGGCAGACGGTGCCGCCCTCCTTGGGCACCTCGACGCGGCTGATCCACTCCGGGTAGTTCTCCGGGGTGTTCTTCTGCATGAAGCGCGGGCCGTCCAGGCCGTCCGGATGCCGTTCCAGCATCAGGGGGCGGCCGCGCAGATGGGGCAGCATGAGCGGGGCGGCGGACCGGTAGTAGTCGACGAGGTCGCCCTTCGTGTACTCCTTCGCATCGCCGTCGCTCGGGAACAGCACCTTGCCGGCCCGGTGGACCTCCACCGAGCGGCGCCCGGCGCGCACGGTGCGTACGTCTCCGCTCACCGCACGACCGCCTCCTCCACCAGCAGCTTTCCGGCCGCCGCGATCGACTCCGCGTCGATGCCCGCGGCGTGCAGCTGCTGGTCCGGGGCGGCCGAGCCCGGCATCGTACGGACGGCCAGGCGCACCAGGCGCGGTACCGGCCGCCCGTCGAGGAAGGCGTCCAGGACGGCGTCGCCGAGGCCGCCCTCCTCGTGGTGGTCCTCGACGGTGACCAGGCAGTCGGTGTCCTCGGCGGCGCGGCGCAGGGTGCGCCGGTCGACGGGCTTGACCGAGTAGAGGTCGATGACGCGGGCCTGGATGCCGTCCCGTTCCAGCGCGTCGGCGGCGGCCAGCGCCTCGGCCACGGTGACGCCGGCCGCGACGAGGGTCAGCCGGTCGTGCGGGGAGGAGCGCAGCACCTTGCTGCCGCCGATGGGGAACTCCTCGTCGGGGCCGTAGATCACCTGGCTCGCCCCGCGCGAGGTGCGCAGATACCGGATGCCCTCGCAGCCCGCCATCGCGGCCACGAGCTGCGCGGTCTGGTTGGCGTCGCACGGGTACAGCACGGTCGAGCCGTGCACCGCCCGCATCATCGCCAGGTCCTCCAGGCCCATCTGGGAGGGGCCGTCCTGGCCGATGGCGACGCCCGCGTGCGAGCCGACGAGGTTGATGCCGGCGCCGCTGACGGACGCCATGCGGATGAAGTCGTACGCGCGGGTCAGGAAGGCCGCGAACGTGGCGGCAAACGGCACCCAGCCGCGGGACGCGAGACCCACGGCGGCGGCGACCATCTGCTGTTCGGCGATATAGCACTCGAAGTACCGGTCGGGGTGTTCCTTGGCGAAGAGCTCGGCCCGGGTGGAGTCGCCGACCTCGCCGTCTAGGGCCACGATGTCGCTGTGCCCGGTGCCGAGGGCGGTGAGCGCCTGCCCGTAGGCGTCTCGGGTGGCGACCCCCTTCTCGGGGGTGCCCTTCTCCCAGCGGGGCAGTTCGAGGTGCCCGGCACGCACGGCGTGCAGCATGCGGGTGGCGGTCGGCTCGTGGACGTACACCCGCAGGTCGCGCAGGCCGCCGAGTTCGGCGATCGCCTCCTCGGCGTCCTTGATCGGCTTGCCGTGCAGTCCCTCGCGGTCCTGGGCGGCGCTGACGCCCTTGCCCTTGAGGGTGCGGGCGAGGATCACGGTCGGCTGTCCCGTGGTCGAGAGCGCCTCGCCGTACGCGCGGTCGACGGCATCGACGTCATGCCCGTCGACCTCGATGGTGTGCCAGCCGAAGGCCTGGAAGCGGCGGGCGTAGGCGTCGAGGTCGTGCCCGTGCCGGGTCGGTCCCCGCTGGCCCAGCCGGTTCACGTCGACGATCGCGGTGAGGTTGTCCAGATGCTCGTACGCCGCGTGCTCGGCGGCCTCCCAGATCGACCCCTCGGCCAGCTCGCTGTCCCCGCACAGCACCCACACCCGGTATCCGCCCCGGTCCAGCCGCTTGCCGGCCAGCGCGATGCCGACGCCGACGGGCAGCCCCTGGCCGAGCGATCCGGTGGCCGTCTCGACCCATGGCAGCCTGCGGGGCGTCGGATGCCCCTCGAGGCGGCTGCCCAGCTTGCGGAAGGTGAGCAGCTCGCCGTCCTCGATGGCGCCGACCGCCTTGTAGAGGGCGTAGAGAAGGGGCGAGGCGTGCCCCTTGGAGAGCACGAAACGGTCGTTGCCCGGGTGGGCGGGCCGGTCGAAGTCGTAGCGGAAGTGGTGCGCGAACAGTACGGCCATCAGATCCGCGGCGGACATCGAGGACGTCGGGTGCCCGGACCCCGCGGCGTCGGCTGCGCGCACACTGTCCACCCGCAACTGCTGGGCGAGTTCGACGAGTTCGTCGGTATTCATGAGTCTCCTTCCGCGGGGCTGTCGGAACGTCGCTTCACGGGACCCGGGGACTCGGCCGCTTCGCCACCGGCCTGCCGGGCAGCGGACCCGGAGGACACCCGCCCCGTGGCAGGGTCACCACCCGGCTGGTTCCCCGCCCGCTCGGTCGTCTGCTGAGCCGCCGGAGTGCCCTGCCCGGTCGTGCCGGTCTCCGTCGCCGCGCTCGGGCCCGAGTCGGCTGCGGCCGTCGGACGGGGGTCCGGGCGGCCCGGCACCCGGGCCAGTTCCGGGGAGGATGTGTCCAGGGGGACCGACCAGGAGCGGACGAGGCCCAACTGGACTGCCTGGCGTGGGAGTACGGCGTCCAGGAGCCAGTCCGCGGCTACGCGGACGCGGTTGCCTGGCATCGCGGCGAGGTGGTAGCCGCGGGTGACCGCGCCGGCCAGCGGGCCGGGCAGGGGGACGCCGAGCGGGTTGGCGGCGGCCTTCATGCCACCCAGGTCGACGACGAAGCCCAGGTCGCGGTGGCGGTAGGCGCGCCGTTCACCGACCCCCAGGGACGCGGCGACGTTCTGCGCCGCGACCTTGCCGTGCCGCCAGGCGTGCTGCGCGGTCATCGGCGTGTACGACCCCGGGTTGTCGAGGTCCGGCACCGCGGCCGCGTCGCCGCACGCGAACACCTCGGGGCGGCCCGGCACTTGGAGGTGCGGGTCGACGAGGAGCCGGCCGCGCTCCAGCGGCTGCCCCGTGGACTCGACGAGCGGATCGGGCCGTACGCCCACGCACCACACCAGTGTGCGGGTGTCGACGAACTCGCCGTCGGTCAGCAGGACCCCGCCGGGCGTGGCCTCCTTCACGGAGGTCCCCATGCGCACGTCGACGCCCCGCTGCCGCAGCACCCGGTCGGCGGTGCGCGAGAGCCGTTCGTCCATCTCGGGCAGGACGCGCGGCGCGATGTCGAGCAGCATCCAGCGAGGTCGCATCCCCTGCCGGAGCGGGTGCCGCCGCACCTGCGCGTCGGTGTACATCTGCCCGTGCGCGGCGACCTCGGTCCCGGTGTATCCGGCGCCGACCACCACGAAGGTGCACCGCGCGGCGCAGCTCTTCGGATCGTCCGCGGCGGCGGCGAGTTCCACCTGCCGGGTGACGTGATCGCGCAGATACAGCGCCTCGGGCAGCCCCCGGAAGCCGTGCGCGTACTCGGCCACACCGGGGATCGGCAGCAGCTTGTTGACGCTGCCGACGGCGAGCACCAGCCGGTCGTAGGCCAGCGTGCCGCCCCCGCCCTCCGGGTCGGTGTAGTGCACGCGCTGCCCGTCGAGGTCGACGGAGTCGGCCTCGCCGAGCACCAGCCGGACGTGCGGCAGGGTGGCGGAGAGGGACACGGACACCCGGCGGGGTTCCAGGATCCCCGCGGCGACCTGGGGCAGCAGGGGCAGGTACAGGAAGTAGTCGGTCGGGTTCAGCAGGGTGACGTCGGCCTTGTGCCGCATCAGCCGGGACAGGATGCGGGCCGTCCGGTACCCGGCGAATCCGGCACCGACGATCACGATGCGGGGTCGACTCACGTTCGCCTCCGGCGCTGTCGCGTACGTCGTGCGGAGCCTTCCGCGTCCCCCTGGTCAAGGCCCCCAAACGTCCGCCGGTTTCCGCCACGGGCGCCGGGTACCCGGAGCGGGCCCGGCCCCCACGCCCAGCACCTCCGGAGGTGTCCCCCATGCCCGAGTACGGCTACTTCCTCTCCTGCGAGGAGTTCGGTCCCGCTGAACTCGTCGAACAGGCGAGGATGGCGGAACAGGCAGGATTCCAGTCGCTGTGGATCTCGGACCACTACCACCCGTGGAACGACACGCAGGGCCAGAGCCCCTTCGTGTGGTCGGTGATCGGCGCGCTCTCGGAGGCGGTGTCGCTGCCGGTCGAGACGGCGGTCACCTGCCCCACCGTGCGCATCCACCCGGCGGTGGTCGCACAGGCCGCGGCCACCTCGGCGGTGATGCTGAACGGCCGCTTCCGGCTCGGGGTGGGCACCGGTGAGGCCCTGAACGAGCACATCCTCGGGCACGTCTGGCCGCCCGCGAGCGTCCGCATGGAGATGCTGGAGGAGGCGATCCAGATCATGCGCCGCCTGTTCACCGGCGAGGAGGTCAGCCACCACGGCACCCACTACACGGTGGAGAACGCCCGCCTGTACACGGTCCCCGACGAGCCCGTCCCGATCGACATCTCCGGCTTCGGCCCGGCGGCGACGCAGCTCGCGGGACGGGTCGGCGACGGCTACATCACGATGATGCCGGACGCCTCGATGGTCGAGCAGTTCCGCAAGGGCGGTGGCGGCGGCAAGCCGGTGATCGGCGGCACCAAGCTCTGCTACGGCGCCGACCGCGACGAGGCCGTACGCACGGTGCACAAGCGCTGGTTCAACCAGTTCCTGCCGGGCGAGATGGGCCAGATCCTGCCCTCACCGAGCCATTTCGAGCAATTGGCGCCGCTGGTCACCGAGGAGATGGTGCGCGAGAAGGCGGTGTGCGGGGACGACGTCGACGAACACGTCTCGGCCCTGCGTGCCTTCGCCGACGCGGGCTTCGACCGGGTCTACGTCAACCAGATCGGCCCCGACCAGCGCGGGTTCTTCGACTTCTACCGTACGAAGGTGCTGCCGCAGCTGCAGCAGTCCTGAGGGACCTGAGGGAACCGCGATGAAACTCCACCGCCCCGTCGTCTCCGTCTACACGGTGCCGACCGACGCCCCCGAGGCCGACGGCACGCTGGCCTGGGACTCCACGAGCATGGTGATCGCCGAGGTGACGACGGGCGACGAGACCGGCACGGGCTGGACCTACGGCCCGCCGGCGGTCGGCGACTTCGTACGCGACCAGCTCGCCCCGCTGGTCGAGGGCCGCTCCGCCCTCGACATCCCTTCCGTGCACGAGGCGATGTGCCGCTCCGTCCGCAACGCGGGCCGCCCCGGGGTCGCCGCGGGCGCGATCTCCGCGGTGGACATCGCGCTGTGGGACCTCAAGGCCCGCCTCCTCGAACTCCCTTTGGCCCGGCTGCTCGGGGTCTGCCGCGAGCGGGTCCCGGTGTACGGCAGTGGCGGCTTCACGACGTACCACGACACGCATCTGGCGGCGCAGCTGAACGGCTGGGTGCACGGGCAGCACATCCCGCGCGTGAAGATCAAGATCGGGGAGAGCTGGGGCCGGGCGGTCCCCCGGGACCTGGCCCGCGTCCACGCGGCACGCCAAGTGATCGGTCCCGAGGCCGAGTTGTACGTCGACGCGAACGGCGCCTACACCCGCAAACAGGCCGTCCGCGTGGGCCGCGCCCTGGTCGAGCACGGGGTCGGCTGGTTCGAGGAGCCGGTCTCCTCGGACGACCTGACGGGTCTGCGTCTGGTCCGGGACGCGCTGGTGTGCGATGTGACGGCCGGCGAGTACGGCTACGACCTGCCCTACTTCGCCCGCATGATCGCGGCGGGTTCGGTCGACTGTCTGCAGATCGACGCGACGCGCTGCGGCGGCCTCACGGAGTTCCTGCGCGCCGCCGCGCTCGCCCAGGCCCACGGCCTTGAGGTCTCCACGCACTGCGCCCCGCACGCCCACGCCGCGGCGGCCGCCTCGCTCCCCCATCTGCGCCACATGGAGTGGTTCCACGACCACGTACGCATCGAGGACATGTTCTTCGACGGGGCGCTGGACCCGATGGGAGGCACGGTGCGCCCGACAGCCGGCCCGGGCCACGGGCTGACCCTGCGGACCGACGACGTGGAGGAGTACCGGGTCGCGTGAGGTCCTAACGGCGGGCGAGCCGGGTCAGTTTCCGTGCGGCCAGGGCGCCGGCGCCGACGGTGAGCGCCGTCCCCACCCGGCCGCGGTTCCGGGAGATCCAATCCTGCGCGCTGTCCGGCCGGGACTCCTCGTCGAACCGGCCGTGCGCCCCGAAGTCCCGTCCGTGCGCTCCGTCCGCAGGGGTCCACAGGTTGCCGAGTTCGCCGTGCTCGCCCTCGTCCTGCTGGGCGTCGAAGCCGGTGCGGGCGAGATAGCGGTCGAGTGCTCCGGGGACCACCGCGTTGGCGATCAGGGTGGCCACCGTGGAGCTTCCGACCCAGTACTCGCGCCGCCGCCCGTGCGAGGCCGCGTGCACGATCGCCCGGGCCGCGACCTCCGGCTGGAACACCGGCGCCACCGGCCGGGCCCGCCCCGGCATCCGGCTCAACACCCAGTCGAACTGCGGGGTGTTGACGGCCGGCAGCTGCACCATCGTCGTTCGGACCCCGGTGCCGCTGTGCAGCAGCTCGCACCGCAGGGACTCGTTGAACCCCTGGATCGCGTGCTTGGCCCCGCAGTACGCCGACTGCAGCGGAATACCGCGGTAGGCGAGGGCGGAGCCGACCTGCACGATCGTGCCGCGGTCGCGCGGCAGCATGTGGTGCAGCGCGGCCCGGGTGCCGAACACACAGCCCAGATACGTCACTTCGGTCACCCGGCGGAACTCGTCCGGGGTGATCTCGGTGAACGGCGCGAAGACCCCGGCGAAGGCGTTGTTGACCCACACGTCGATGTGCCCGAACGTGTCGGCGACCTGCTGGGCGGCGTCGTCGACCGCCTTCGGGTCCGCCATGTCGACGGCGACCACGAGGGCCTCGCCCCCGGCGCGCTGCACCTCGTCCGCCGCCGCGGCGAGGCCCTCGCGTCCGCGGGCCAGCAGGGCGACCCGGTCGCCCCGGGCGGCGAAGGCCAGGGCCGCGGCCCGGCCCACGCCGCCGCTGGCCCCGGTCACGACGACGGCTTTACGGCCCCCCGGCACGGGTACGCCCCACCGCTTGCGGACCATGACTCACGCCCGGTGGTGCGGCTGCTCGGGGTCGATGTCGTCCGGGCGCGGCGCCGGCGTGCCCGCACCGCCCGGCGCGCCCGCGACGGGCGCGCCCGCGGCCCCGCCCGGACCGCCCGGCGCGACCGGCGGCACCGGCGGCACCGGCGGATACGGCGTCTCGCGGCCGCTCGGCGGCACGGCGGGCGCACGGCCGCCCAGGACGGGGTCGCCCTGGCTAGCGGCGGCCGGCTCCGCGTCCCGCGCCGGCGTGGCCCGGGACGCGGAGGGACGGGCCGCCGAGGGACGGGCCGCGTCACGCAGGACGTAGGCGACGACGCCGAGGATCACCGCGGTGATCAGCGCGGCGGCCCAGTCGGGCAGGCCGATCGCGAGGGCCAGTCCGAGGGCGAGGGCGAGGGCCGCGCCCGCGTACAGGGCGACGGCTCCGGACACGGCGTACAGCATGGCCCTACGCCGTTGCTTGCGAGTCTGTTCGCGCAGTTCGTCGCGCACGGTCTCGCGCGCCACCTGCGCCAGCTCGTCGACCAGGTGCCTGTCCAGGTGCTCCAGATGATCCAAGCCTTCCATGGCCGCCGAGTACCCGTACGGGCGTACGGATAACGCGGTCCGTCACGGCCGGAAACCGGTGCGTCAGCCCATGGCCGCCGGGTACCCGGCCCGCTCGCACGACCAAAACCCTCACAGACCCCTCTACAGGAGTTGCAGGATGACCGAGCGCACCGATGTGGTGGAGCTGCTCAAGGGGCAGCACACCCGGATCCGAGAACTGTTCGACGAGGTGGCGAACACCAAGGGCGCGGACCGTAAGCGGCACTTCCACGACCTCGTCCGGCTCCTCGCGGTGCACGAGACCGCCGAGGAAGAGGTCGTCCACCCCTTCGCCCGCAAGAACATCGACGGCGGCGAGCTGGTCGTGAAGGACCGGATCGAGGAGGAGGAGAAGGCCAAGGCGGCCCTGTCCCGGCTGGACGACATGGATCCGGACTCGCCCGAGTTCCTGGACCAGTTCGCGGCCCTGCGCCAGGACGTGCTCGCCCACGCCGACAACGAGGAGCGGTACGAGTTCGCCCACTTCAGCCGGGTCGCCGACCGCGACCGGCTGGAGGCCCTGGCCCGCGCCGTGCAGGCGGCCGAGGCGCTGGCGCCCACGCGTCCGCACCCGGGCACCGACACCGCCCTGAAGAACGTGGCGGTGGGTCCGGTCGCGGCCGTCATCGACCGCACGCGTGACGTCGTACGCAAGGCGATGGGCTGATCCACGCCCCCGGGGCGGCCGGGCCGAGGACGATCACCGAAACGATCGGAAGTGATCTCCTCGCCCGGCCGCCCCAACTAGGCTCTGGGCATGGACATTCTGGGAGCCACGCTGCGCATCTGCGTCGACGACCTGGAGACCGCGGTCCCCTTCTACGAACGGCTGGCGGGGGGCAGAGCCCAGCGCTTCGAACGCGGCGGCGTCCAGGTGGCCGCGGTCGGCTGTTTCCTGCTGATGAGCGGGCCCGAGGCCGAGCTGGAGGTGCTGCGCAAGATCTCCGCGACGATCGCCGTCAAGGACGTCGAGGAGACCCACCGGGTGCTCACCGAGCTCGGCGCACACATCGTCGCGGGCCCGGTGCCCACGCCGGGGGGCCGCAACCTGATCGCGATGCACCCGGACGGCATGGTGTACGAGTACGTGGACCGCAACGTGTAGGTCGTGCAGGTCCTACACCTCCGGCGGTCGCATACGGAAGTCGTAGTGGGCCGGGAGCGGATCGTCGGTCAGCCTCGACCACAGGCGGCCGATCGCCTCCGCTCCCTCCCGCAGGTCGGCGGCCTCGAAGCCCGCCCTGAAGACGTCCAGGGCCTCCTCCCGCCGCCCCTCCGCGAGCAGCAGCCCCGCCTCGATCAGGCGGAACCGGCCGCGCTCCCGGGTGGCGGGATGCAGCCGCTCCCAGACCCCGCGCGCCTGAGCCGTGCGGCGTACGGCGAGCAGGGCCTCGATCGCCTCGCGGCCCAGCGCGGCCGTGGCCGCCGTCCACCGTTCCCCGCCGTCGCGCCGCTCGTGGCACAGGTCGTCGAAGGCGTCGGCGTACCGGTCGGCGGCCCGGTCTCGGTTGCCGCTCTCCTGGTCGGCGACGGCGAGGCAGCGCAGCAACGGCCACAGTGAAGGGGCGAGTTCGAGGGCCCGCTCCCAGCTGCGCACCGCCTGCGCCCGGTCGCCGGCGTGCCACTGGGCGACACCGAGGTGGTACTCGGTGAGCGGGGTGGCGGGCGCGGTCTCCAGCATGTCCCGCCAGTGCGGGGCGACCAGTGTCTCGCCGGGGGGCCGCACCCGGCGCGGCTCGGGGAGAGCCCCGGTCCGCAGCAGGTGCAGCCAGGGCTCCTGGGCCTCGCCGAGCGTGTCCTCCTCGAAGGGTGTGCCGGGCAGCTTGAAGTCGGCGCGCAGCACTTCGAGGGCGCCCCAGCCCGAGCCGACGGCGAGGATCTCGCCGGGTTCGGTGTCGGCGTGCGGCTTCCAGGCGGCGTGGGCGGCGTCGACGACGGCGCGCGGCAGGGCAGCTTCGAGACGAGCCTCCACTTCGCCGGCGGCCTCCGGGGAGCTCAGCGGGCCGTATGCCTCCAGCCACGACACCTCGCTCTCCGGTTCCAGCCGTACATGCTCCAGCTGGGTGCGGGCGAGCCCGGCCTGGATCTCCGAGTAGCCGCCCGTGCCGGGTTCGGTGAGCCATCGTTGCCAGCGGCGTCCGCCGGGGCCCTTCCCCCAGACGAAGAGTTTGCGTCCACGCAGCAGGTCGGTGGAGGTCTGCACCAGACCGTGCCCGTCCTCGTCGAGCGCGGCGATCCAGCGCCGCTGCTCATCGGGCAGGTCGTAGAAGTAGTCTGCGGCGTAAGGGAGTTGTTGCACCTGGGCGCCCGACGGTGCGGGCACCTTCCGCAGGCGCCGTTCGTACCCGAACTGCCAGGCCTCCTCGGCGGGCGCCAGCACCCGGCGCTCCTCCGGTACGGCGATGTTGGACCACCAGTAGGCCGGCACGGGCCGCTCGTGCGGGTTGCGGATGCGCACGCCGACGTACAGGAAGTCGGAGTCCTCCGGCAGCCAGAGGTCGACCTGGAAGGGCAGGTCGCGCAGCCGCTCCCACTCCCACAGCCGGAGCATCTCGCCGCCGTCGGGAGCGGGGACGCGGGCGGCGTGCAGCGGGGAACAGGCGAGCGTGGTGTGGCCCGTGGCGCCGATGTTCCATTCGATGCCGCCCGAGTACCAGGCGCCGTTGAGAGCGAAGTTGGCGGGCTGGAACACCGGGTTGCGGTACAGGAGTTCACGGCCGGTCGGCTTGTGCAGCAGGGAGGCGACACGACCACCGAGCCCGGGCAGTACGGTAGCGCGCAGCCGGCCGTTCTCGATCACGAGGGCGTCGAACTCGCGCGGCTCACGCGTCCGCCCGTACCCGTCCCGGACCCGCACCGGCAGCAGGCTGCGCAAGGGCTCGTAGCCGATCTGCCGGGCGATCTCCCGCGGCAGCTCGTCCCGGTCCCGGTCCTCGATGCGGTGAACCTCGTGCAGCAGCCGCAACGGGGGCAGCGGATTGTCCGGCCCCAACTCCGCGGCGGGCAACGTCAGTACCTCACGTCGGATGCTCGTCACGATCACCATGGAAGCCGCTCACCGGTGACCTGACCAGGGGACCTACCGGTCAGAATTCAGCAAAGGCGCGACCCGCGCCCCGCAGGGGCGCGGGGAACGGCGCGATCAACCACGACGGCGCGGCAGTCAAACGACAACCACTCGCGGCACCCCCTAGTCGCCGCAGTCACAGCGAAGCGTCCCGCATCTCGGCAGTGATCGCCCACCGCTCATGATCCCGCCAGTCCCCGTCAATGAAAATCATCTTCGGCGAGAACCCCTCAAGCCGAAAACCACACGCGCGCGCCAGCGCAATGGACGCCGCGTTCTGCGGCTGCGCATTGATCTCCAGCCGGTGCAGCCGCATCGGCCCGAACGCGTACCCCACCACCAGGTCAAGACCCTCCCGCATCAGGCCGCGCCCGGCGGCGTGCGCGAAGGCGCCGTAGCCGAGCGCGCCGCACTGGAAGCCGCCCTCGACGATGTTGTTGATGTTGATGTACCCGGCGATGGCCCCGGCCCCCTGCGCGCCGTCCTTCTCGCAGACGAGGAACCCGGCCTTGGTCGGGTCCTCGATCAGCCGGCCCGCGTACGCGGTGTACGCCCCCGCGGTGTCCGGCGGGAACAGCCAGGGGTGGTGCAGGTCCTTGCTCTCGCGGGCACGGGCGGTGAACTCGGCACCGTCCTCGTAGGTGAAGTGACGTATACCCACGCGGGGGCCTTCGGCGAGGTAACGGGATGCGGTGTGCGGCATCTCGCCACCCTACGGCGGTCCAGCGGGCTGATGCCGCCAGGATCCGCCCGAAGACCCCCTTGGGCACGGTGAGGACTGCCCGCGGAGCGCCTCACCCGCCGAGCTCGGGCAGCTCCAGCACGCCGGCGTTCCCGGGCGCGCCGGCCACGGTCACCGCCTTGATCCCGCGGTTGCCGAAGTAGGCGTCGTCGCTCGCCGCGATCACGAACTGCAGCCGGTGCCCCTTCTGGTACCGGTGCACGATGCCCGGCAGGCTCACGGTGAAGCTCTTGGTCACGTCCGGTACCCGGACCGGCGCGACCAGCCGGTGCACGAGCGTCTTGGTGCCGTCGGGCGCGACGTCGTACAGCTTGGCGAACAGGACGAGCCGGTCGGCGGCGTTGTCGGAGTTCTGGGCCTTGGCGGCCTGCGGGGAGTCGACCCTGAGCGTGGCCTTTGGCGCGCCGACCACATCGGTGGCGCGGGTGAGCGGTTCGCTGGTCCAGGCGAGGTACGTGCCCTCGGTGTCGAACGGTGCGGGGTCCGGCAGCCCGCCGAGCGCGGCCAGCGAGGTCTCCGAATGGCTCGTGGGGGTCGGCTGGTTGGCGTACGTACGGCTGCCGAGGGCCACCTTCCTGCTGTTGTCGACGAGTTTGCCGTCCCCGGAGAGGTAGAGCCTCCGGCTGAGGGCGGGGAGGTGGTCGGCGGTGGCGTATGCGTGGGCGGGGTCGGTGATCCAGTCGCGGTAGTAGGCGAAGGCCGGTCCGGTGCCGGTGTGCTGCCCCCGGAGGTAGTGGTCGAACCAGGAAAGGATGCGCCTGCCGACATAGCTGGTGTCCAAGTTGCCCTGGGCGAGGTTGAGTTCACCGTCCACCATGCCGCCGCTGTGCCCCCAGGACTGCCAGATCATCGCTGCGGGTGTGCCCTGCGCCTTGAGCGTCCTGTACGTCGCCGTCGCCTCGTTGAGGTTGAAGAGGCTGTCGGCCTGCCCCTGGATCAGCAGGGTGGGCGCCTGGACCCGGTTCAGGTACGACGCCGGGGAGACGCTGTGGGCGTAGGCGAGCATCGCGGCGGTGGGGCCCGGGCGGTAGCTTCCGGAGTTCAGGGTGCGGATGGTGGCGCAAGCCCGGGTGACGAAGTGCAGACAGGTGAGGGAGTTGATCCGGGAGGGGTCGAGGTTCGGCTGTGTCAGCGTCTGGCCCTCGCCAAGGAGGTAGAACCCGTTGGTCCACTGCCATTTGAAGGCGCCGGGGACGGTGCCGCCGGCGTTGTTCGGGTCCAGCGCGTAGGCGAGGTCGTTCCAGGTGACCAGGGGGATCAGCGCGTCCACCCGGTGGTCGACGGCGGCAGTCGCCAGCTGGATGGCCCCGCCGTACGAGCCGCCGATCATGCCGACCCGCGGGTCGCCCGCGCCGTCGAGGGTGACGAAGTCGGCCCTGGTGCCGTCGTCGGCGGCGCGCTTGCCGCCGAGGAAGTCGATCAGCCGGGAGGCGGCGGTGCCGTCGATGCCGGGGTCGTCGAGTGAGATCAGACAGCCGGAGCGGCCGAAGCCGAGCCCGGAGTAGATCAGCGACACATAGCCGCGCGAGGCGAGGGCCTTGCCGATGGCGTCGGTGGTGCCGTCGGACTTGCTGCCGCCGAAGCCGTTCGTGGCGAGCACGGCCGGGGCCCGGTGGGAGCTGTCTACGCCCGCCGGGCGGTACAGATCGGCGTCGACCGCGCAGCGGCGGCCGCCGGCCTGGACGGTGAACTTCAGTGCCGTGACGCTGTACTGGCCTGCTGCGGACACGGGAGCGGTGAGTGCCTGGGGCGCGGCGAGCGCCGCGCCCAGGGCGAGAGCGAGCGGAGCCCGGGATCTGAACACGCGTCGGGACACTGAGACCTCCACACTCAGGACAGCCCTGCTTACCGACCAGTAAGTAACCACCGCTTGTCATGGTGTGACACGTGTCATACGAGGTCAATCGCCCAGACGAGTGTTCTTGACGGATATTCAGTGAAGACGATCGCCCGTTCGGTTCAGAGGAGGGCAGGCTCGTCGAGGGTCAAGGTTCCCGCGTCGGCGTCGAGTTCGGCCGTCACCCCGAAGGGGATGGTCAACGCGCCCTCGCAGTGCCCGAATCCGAACTCCTCGACGACGGGCACGCCGAGGCCCCCGAGCCGGTCCACGAGGACGGCACGCACGTCCTCGTAGGGACCGCACTTGGCCCACGACCCGAGCGCGATCCCGGTGACGCCGTCGAGCCATCCACTGCGCAGCAACTGGGTCAGCATCCGGTCGATGCGGTACGCCCGTTCGCCCACGTCCTCGATCAGCAGCAGCCCACCGCGGGCACCGTCGTGGGCGTGCGGTGTCCCGAGGTCGGAGGCGAGCATGCTCAGACATCCGCCCAGCGTGACGCCCCGGGTCCGCCCGCCGACCAGAGCGGTGCCGTCGGAGACCAGGGTGCGGACCGTCTCCGGAGCAAACAGGGTGGCTTTCAGGTGTTCCTGCGCCCGGGCGTGCTTGATGAAGTCGATCCCGGCGGCCGCCGGTCCGTGCAGGGTGACCAGGCCCAGCCGGTTGGCGAACGCCTGGTGCAAGACCGTGATGTCGCTGAAGCCCACGAACACCTTGGGCTCGGCAGCCCGCATCGCCTCCCAGTCGAGCAGGTCGACCATCCGCTGTGCCCCGTACCCGCCCCGCGCACACAGCACCGCGTCCACCGAGGGGTCGCACCAGGCGGCCTGCAGATCGGCGGCCCGGTCGGCGTCCGTGCCCGCCAGGTAGTCGAACGCGCCGTGCCGGTCCAGCACATGGGGTGCCACCACCGGGTCGAGGTCCCACCCCCGCAGCACGTCCAGACCGGCCTGCACCCGCTCCTCCGGCACCGGACCGCTGGGCGCGACGACGGCCACGCGGGCGCCGGGGGCGAGCCGGGCCGGGCGCAGGAGGTCTCTCATTCGGTCAGCTCCAATGTGGGGATACCGCGCGGATTCAACCCGAAGACCTGGGCGTAGAGGGAGAGTTCGGACTCCAGGACACGGATCATGGTCTCCGCCCGCCGGAACCCGTGCCCCTCCCCCTCGAAGGCGAGGTACGCGTGCGGCACCCGCCTGCCCTCCATCCGCGCCAGGAACCGTTCGCACTGGGCGGGCGGGCAGATCACGTCGTCCAGGCCCTGCAGCAGCACGAAGGGCGCGGTGATGCGGTCGGCGTGCTCGGCGGGCGAGCGCTCCGCGTACCGCCCGGGCACCTCGGCGAGCGGCCCGACCAGGGTTTCCAGGTACTGCGACTCGAAGTCGTGAGTCTCCCCCGAGCCCCAGCCGGCCAGGTCGAGGATGGGGTACAGGATCGTGCCGCAGGCGTAGACGTCGGTGGCGGCGAGGGAGGCGGCCGAGGTCCAGCCGCCCGCGCTGCCGCCGCGGATCGCGAGCCGCACGCGGTCGGCGGTGCCCTCGTCGGCGAGGGCGAGCGCGACGGCCGCGCAGTCCTCGACGTCGACCACGCCCCACTGCTCGCGCAGCCGGCCCCGGTACTCGCGCCCATGCCCGGTCGAACCGCCGTAGTTCACCTCGGCGACGCCGATGCCCCGGGAGGTGAAGTAGGCGATCTCCAGGTCCAGTACGAGCGGCGCCCGGCTGGTGGGGCCGCCGTGCACCCAGACGACGTACGGCGGCAGCTCGTCGCCGGGCGAGACGCAGCCCGGGTTGTGCGGCGGGTAGATGTGCGCGTGGATGTCGCGTCCGGCGGGGCCGGTGAAGGTGCGGATCTGCGGTTCGGGGTAGTACGCGGGGTCGACCGCGTCCTCGTGCCCGGCGCCGATCACCCGGGCCCGCCCCGCCCGGGTGTCGAGCTCCACCACCTCGTACGCGCTGCGCGGGCTGGCTCCGACGGTGAGGACGCGCTCGCCGTGCACCGCGAGCGTGGACGCGAACTCGGTCCAGGGGCCGGCCGCGTCGACGACCTCGCCGGTCTCCGGGTCGAGGATGCCGAGCGCGGTGGCGCCGCGGCCGTGCACGACGGCGATCAGTCCGCTGTCCAGCGGGGCGAACCAGCGCTGCCCGAGCTTCCACAGCGGCCCGCCGAACTCCTCCTCGCGCGGGCAGAGGGGGACACCGTCGCGGTAGAGGTTCCACCAGCCGGTGCGGTCGCTCGCGTAGAGGAGCGAGCCGTCGGCGGCCCAGTCCGCCTGGGCGATCGACTCGTCCGGACCGCCGGCGAGCGTGCGTGTCTGCCTCAGGGTGCCGTCCCCGGCGACCTGGGCCAGGACCAGTTCCGTGCCGTCCCACGGCATCCGTGGATGGTCCCAGGCCAGCCAGACCGCGCTGCGCCCGTCCGGTGAGACACGGGGACCGGTGACGAACCGGTGCCGGTCGTCGGTGAGTTCGCGTACGGCATCCCGGTCCTGGGCCGCCGAGCCGTCCAGCGGCACCGCGGCCAGGACGCGGCGCACATCGGCGGGTCCGTCCCCGGTGAACTCCTCCAGCACGCACCACACTTCACCGCGCTCGACCTGCAACTGGGGCTCCACCCAGCGCAGTCCGCCGCCCACGAGCGACACGGGGGTGAGGGGCCGCGGGTCGCTTCCGGGCTCGTAACGGTAGAGCCGCTGGTCGGCGAAGTTCACGAACACCACGAGCGGCCGTCCGGCCACGACCGTCCCGGCCCAGGGCTGTCCGCCGTACTCGATGACGCGGCTGCGGACGTTCCACGGCGCGGGCAGCAGTGGCTCCTCCTCGCCGTCGGCGCGCCGGCGCACCAGGGTGCGGCGGCCGCCCTCGGTGGGGCGTGGCTCCGTCCACCACGCCTCGTCGCCCACGAAGCCCACGTACTCGGGGCGCCCGTCGTGCGCGGCGGCGAGCGCCGCGTCGATGGGCGAGGGCCAGGAACCGTACGGCAGTCTCTGCACGTTCTCCCCCAACTCGCCTAGGCCGTCCGCAGGAAGCGGTCGAGGACGCGGACGCCGAAGTGCAGCGCCTCGACCGGGACCCGCTCGTCGACCCCGTGGAACATGGCCTGGTAGTCGTAGCCTTCCGGGAGCCTCAGCGGCGTGAACCCGTACCCGGTGATGCCGAGCCGCGAGAACTGCTTGGCGTCCGTGCCGCCCGTCATGCAGTACGGCACCACCTGCCCCTCGGGCGCGAACTCCTCGACGGCCGCACGCATCTTCGCGTACGTCGGCGAGTCCAGCGGCGCCTGGAGGGCGACCTCACGGTGGTGGAGCTCCCACTCCACGTCGGGTCCGGTGAGCTGGTCGAGGGTCGTGCGGAACTCGTCCTCGCCGCCGTACAGATACCGCCCGTCGACATACGCGACCGCTTCCCCGGGGATCACATTGAGCTTGTAGCCGGCCTCCAGCATGGTCGGGTTGGCGCTGTTGCGGACGGTCGCCTCGACGAGCGACGCGGCCGGGCCCAGCTTGTCGAGCAGCTCGTCGATGTTGTCCAGGTCGACGTCGAGGCCGTAGAGCGCGGCGAGTTCGGACAGCGCGGCCCACACGGTCGGAGTCGGCCGCAGCGGCCACTCGTGCTCGCCGATGCGGGTGATCGCGGCGGCGAGACGGGTGACCGCGTTCTCCTTGTTCACCTTGGAGCCGTGTCCGGCGCGCCCGCGCGCGGTGAGCTTCAGCCAGGCCGTGCCGCGCTCACCGGCCGCGATCGGGTAGATCTGCCGCCCGCTGCCGTCGTGGAAGGTGAACGCCCCCGACTCACTGACGCCCTCGGTGCACCCCTCGAACAGTCCCGGGTGCTGATCGGCGAGGAACCCGGAACCGTCCCGCGCGCTGTCCTCCTCGTCGGCGGTGAAGGCGACGACGATGTCACGCCGGGGCCGCACACCCTCCCGCGCCCAGCTCCGCAGCATGGCCAGGATCATGGCGTCCATGTTCTTCATGTCGACGGCTCCGCGCCCCCACACCACCCCGTCGCGGATCTCTCCGGAGAAGGGGTGCACGGTCCAGTCGGCGGCCCGGGCGGGTACGACGTCCAGATGACCGTGCAGGAGCAGCGCGTCGGCGGCCGGGTCGGTCCCCTCCAGGCGCGCGACGACATTCGTGCGCCCCTTGGTGCGCTCCAGCATCGTGGGTTCGAGTCCGGCCCCGGCCAGCTGCTCGGCGGCGTACTCGGCGGCGGGCCGCTCCTGGCAGTCGCCGCCGCCACGGTTGGTGGTGTCGATCCGGATGAGGTCGGAGGTGAACTTCACGACCTCGTCCAGAGCCTGCTGGTCAGCCATACTGCTCCTCCACGGCGGCCGAGACGATCGTGGTGACCGCCTTGAAGGTACGGATCCCCTCGTACATCGTCTCGCTGGTGTACGCCACTTTCCGCTCCCCGATCCGGCCGACGCCCGGTACGACGGTGGCGGCCATGGCGAGATGCTCGGCGTCGAATTCGAGCGCGACGGTGAACGGTCCTGCCTGGACGGGCTGGTGCCGCACCGCCAGCTGCGCCGCCTCCTTGGCGGCGGCCCGGATGTCGGATGCGGTCCTGGCCGGCGTACGGCACACGGCCGCGTACCGCGACACATGGTCCTTGACGGCGACCTTCAGCGCCTCGGGCGCATATCCGAGGGCGTCCTCGCAGGCCACGTCGTCGCCGGTGACGAGGACGACGGGCACCCCGTACTCGGCGACGACATGCGCGTTGAGCAGGCCCTCACTGGCGCGTACGTCGTTCAGCCACACCCCGGTGATGGAGTTCGCGAGGTAGGTGTGGGCGAGGACGCCCTCCATCCCGGCCCCGGCGTGATAGCCGACGAAGGCGATGCCGTCCACGTCCCCGTGCTGCACCCCCTCGACCATGGAGAGGGACTTGTGCCGCCCGGTGAGCATCTCCGTCCGCTCGTCGAGCTGCTCGAGGAGCAGGTTGCGCATGGTCCAGTGGGCCTCGTTGACGAGGACCTCGTCCGCCCCGCCGTCGAAGAACCCCAGCACGGCGGCATTGACGTCCGAGGTGAACATCGAGCGGCACCGCTCCCACTGCGGTGTCCCCGGCAGCACGTCGGCCGGCCAGGTCACCCCCGTGGCACCCTCCATGTCGGCGCTGATCAGGATCTTCATGATGCGCCACGTTACGCGCCGCGGGGGAAACCGGCCAGGAAGCAGCGGCCGGGCCCAGCGTCACGGTTCGGATTTCCGTGACGTGGGGGGTGGGACCCGGCGACACGAACCGCTGTCCGTGGGAGTCCCCCTGCGCCCCACCCTCACCTCATGGTGTCGGCCCTCAGCTCGTGCGCCCCGCCACCAGCCACTTGGACGGCAGCACGATCCGGTTGCCTTCGGTGTCGAACTCGGTGGTGGTCAGCGGGAGTTCGCCGCTTGCCAGGACGGTGAGGCCGGCCGTGCGCAGATACTCGGGCACGGCGTCGTCGGCGACTTCACCGGGGGCGATGCCGTGCCGGAAGATCGGTGCGAGCTTGGCCGGCGGTCCGGTGGGGCTCTGCGCCAGCCCCAGCAGGACGGGCTTGGCGGCCTCGGAGAGTTCGACGAGGAAGACCCGGCCGCGCTCGCCGACGAGCGCGGCGATCCCGTCCACCATGGGCTGCCGGTCGTCCGGTTCGGCCTGGTGCAGGACGCCGCGCATATAGACGTTGGCGTCGCCGATCTCGGCGTGCAGCGTCTCCGTCTCGCTCTTCTCGACGGCGTCCAGCACGCGGTACGTCGCCCGTCCGGCGGGGTCGGCGTGCTGGGCATGGTCGACGGCGGCGGCGGACAGATCCGCGCCGACCACCCGCCGGAAGCGGTCGGCGAGGAAACGGGTCTGGGTGCCGTTGCCGCAGCCGAGGTCCACCATCGCCAGGCCGGGGTCGGCGAGGTGCGGTTCGAACAGGCCCAGATGTATGCCGACGGTCAGGGTCGGATCCGCGTCCCAGAACACGGCCCCCTGTTCCTCCGGAGCTGCACGCCAGAAGCCCTCCCAGGCCTCCCGGTACCGACTCGTCACGCTCATGCCCAACTCCCCAGGGTGCGACGTATTGGCCATACTGGCCCGATTCAAGTGACGGGCGAGTACGGTCTATCGCGCCCTGGTCACGGCTACAAGCGCGCGGCGCATTCCTTCACTCCGCATTCGAGGGGCGTACGCCCCCGTGCGCCCCGCACGCGCCTGATGTGCAGTCAGCAGGTGTCTGTCGTACGGTCAGCGCCGGGGCAGGGTCAGTTCGAACCAGACGGTCTTGCCCGCCTTCGTACGGCTGGTGCCCCACTCGCGGGCGAGGGCGCTGACCACGCGCAGTCCGCGTCCGGACTCCTCCTCCGGACCGGCGCTGCGCAGGGTCGGCAGGTCGTGGTCGTCGTCGTCCACTTCGCACAGCAGGGTGTCGCCGCGGACGAGCCGCAGTTCGACGGGGCGGCTGTGGGAGTGCCGTACGGCGTTGGTGACGAGTTCGCTGACCAACAGCTCGGCGTTGGGGGCGAGTTTGGCGAGCCCCCAGTCGTGGAGCTGTTCGCGGACCACGGCACGCGCGCGGCCGACCTCGATCGGATCGAGGGCCAGCCGCCACTCGGCGACGTCGTCCGGCTCGATGCCGTTGAGGCGGGCCATCAGCAGGGCCACGTCGTCCTTGCGGCCGCCGCGCGTGTTGAGGGCGCGGATGATGGAGTCGCAGGCGTCGTCCATGGAGGCGGCGGGGTGGGCGGCGGACTCGCTGAGGGTCGCGAGGCCCACCCCGATGTCCTCGCCGCGCACCTCGACCAGTCCGTCGGTGCACATCACGAGGCGGTCGCCGGGCTCCACACGCACGCGTACCGCTTCGAAGGGCACGCCGCCGACGCCGATGGGCGCGCCGGTCGGCAGGTCGAGCAGCTCGCTGCGGCCGTCCTCGGCACGGACCAGCACGGGCGGGATGTGGCCTGCGTTGGCGATGTGCAGTTCGCTCGCGATCGGGTCGTAGACGGCGTACAGACAGGTCGCGAGGTAGGTGTCGCCGAGGCGCTGGGCGAGGTCGTCGAGGTTGCGCAGGAGCTGGGCGGGCGGCAGGTCGAGGGCGGCCATGGTCTGTACGGCCGTACGCAACTGGCCCATCATCGCGGCCGAGTTGAGGCCGTGCCCCATGACGTCGCCGACGACCAGCGCGGTGCGGGCGCCGGGCAGCTTCACGGAGTCGAACCAGTCGCCGCCGACCCTGCCGAGGAGCGTGCCCGGCAGATAGCGGGTGGCGATGTCGCAGCCCGCCATGCGCGGCGGGATGTGCGGCAGCATGCTGTCCTGGAGGGTCTCGGCGACGGACTCCTGGTAGGTGTACATGCGGGCGTTGTCGAGCACGAGGCCCGCCCGGGCGGCGAGTTCGGCGCCGGTGACCCGGTCCATGTCGTTGAACTCGACGCGCTCCGGGTGGCGCAGCAGGATCATGAAGCCGAGCACCACGTTGCGTGCCTTCAGGGGCACGATCAGCATGGAGCGGTGGGTGATGAGCGGCCGGATGTCCCGCTTCTCGAACTGCGAGGCGATGGCGTGGCCCATCTCCTCGCTGATGCGCGGCACCAGGACGGGCTCGCCGCTGGTCATGCACTGGAAGAACGGCGTGTGCGCCGGGAAGGGCATGGCCTCGCCGACCGGGACGACGTCGTCCCAGCGGCCGGGTTCGTCGGTGTGCTCGAGGGCGACGCGGTGCCACATGGTGGTGGTGTCCGGCACGCCGTCCGGGAATCCCTCGCCGGCGACGACCTGTTCGCGCAGATAGGTGCCGGCGACGTCCGTGAAGCGCGGGACGACGGCCTTGCTGACCTCGATGATGGTCGTGGCCAGGTCGAGCGAGGTGCCGATCCGCCCGCTGACCTCGTTGAGGAACTCCAGGTGTTCGCGTACGGCGGCGTACTCGAGGTCCTCGGCGTCGTCGGTGAGTTCGTGCGGTACCGGCAGGCCCTCGGCCGCCGCCCGCGCGGCCCGCTCGCGGCGGGCCTTGCGCTCGATGCGCCGCGGGACGCCCCAGTCGGGGGTGACGGGCACCCGGTCGTTCTGGCTGAACTCCAGGACGGGGTAGCCCAGTTCGAGGACCTGCGCGACGATGCGGGCGCTTTCGTCGACGCTCATGCTGGGCAGGATCTCGGGCAGCCGGCGGGCCAGCTCCTCGGCCCCGGGGAAGTCCGTGTGCAGGGCGAAGCCGGGTGCGATCCGCTCGAACGCCGGCTCCCCTTCGCCGCCGTCAGGTTCGTCCTGCCGGAGTCCGGCGGTGTCGGCGGCGAGGACGAGCAGCCGCTCGTGTCCCGGGCCCACCAGGGGGTACGCCCACCACAGCACGTCCACGCGCGCGTGGACGCCGTCGGGTTCGGGGACGGTGAGCCGGGCGCGGCCCGCGGCCGGGTAGGAGAGCCTGCCGTCGAGGGACGACTCGAGGTCGGGGCCGAGTCCGTCGTACGCGCCGTACGATCCGTAGGGGCTGATGTCCTCGTGCTCGGGCAGTGCGCCGGAGACGGGCAGCAGGTCCACCGCGGCGCGGCCTATCGCGTCGTCCTTGGGGACTCCGAAGAGCCGGCCCGCGCCCCTGCTCCAGTGGGAGACGAGGCCGTCACGGTCCACCACGACCACGGCCAGCGGGATGCGGCCGACCGCGGCGGACTCCGTCGCCGCGCCGTTCCCAGCTCCGCGGCTGGGAGGCGTGTCCCTCTCGGTGCCACGGTCGGTGCCATTGTCCATGGCCCAGGCCCTCTCTCCCCACGGCTCCGCAAGATCTGTGCCGCCTACTCCACCGTAAAGCTCCGCCCGGTGGTGATGTGCGGCAATGCGGGAATTGGTGCAACGGAACGGCCCCCGCGCGCGGGGGCGCGCGCCGGAGCGTATGACACCACGTCAGTCTTCGTGCCCCAGTTGCAGGTCCCGCTCGGTCCGACCGCCTCCCGCGACCCGGAGCACGGTGGCGACCGGCGGGTAACCGGCCGCGATGACGGTGTACTCGCCGGAGGACAGGTCGACGAACCGGAACGTTCCGTCGAGGCCGGTGGTCAGCGTGTCCACCACGTTGCCCGCCGCGTCGAGCAGGGTCACACGAGCGTCCTCGACCGGCCGCCCGCCGCTGGTGCGCACGGTGCCGCGCAGCACGGCGCCGCCCGCGAGTTCGACGTCCTGGCGGGTCTCCCGGGCGGCCTGGACGGTGACGGGGAGCGCGGCCGGGCGGAATCCGGGCGCGCTCGCGGCCAGGGTGTACTCGCCGGCGACCAGCTCGGTGATGACGTAGCCGCCCTCGCGTCCGCTGCGGGTGGTGGCGACGACCTCGCCGCGCACGTCGGTGAGCGTGACGGTGGCGTCGCGCACGGGGGTGCCGTCGGCGGTGAGCACGGCGCCCGCGAGGCGTCCGGCGCCGCCGAGGACGACATCCAGCTCCACGGGGCGCTCGCCGACGGTGACGGAGACGGCCTGCGGCTGGTGGCCGCCCGCGGCGGCGATGAGGACGTACGATCCCGTGCCGGTCGTGGACAGCGCGTACCGCCCGTCCTCGCCGCTCGCGCCCCGCCCGATCTGCTGTCCGGTGGCGTCGATGAGCGTGAGCGCGGCGCGGGGGACGACGGTCCCGTCGGGGTGCTGCACCGTGCCGGAGAGGGGGACTCCGGCGGCGTACGGCGAACGGGCCTGCGGGATCGCGGCGGTCGCGGGCTCGGTTTCGGAGGTGTTGTAGGACACCAGGGGTTTCTCCTTGAGGAAGAACGCGATGAGCAGGCCGAGGGCGAGCACCGGCACCAGGTAGAGGAAGATCCGGGGCATGGCGTCGGCGTACGCCCGGATGTAGTCGTCGCGCAGCGGCGCGGGCAGTGCGTGGACGAGCTGCGGGGTGATGGCCTGCGGGTCGGGAAGCGGCGCGCTCGCGCGCGCGGGGAGCCGCTTGTCGAGGGCGGCGGTGAGCCGGTCGGCGAAGAGGGTGCCGAAGACCGCGGCGCCGACGCTGCCGCCGATCTGCCGGAAGAAGTTGTTCGCACTCGTGGCCGTCCCGAGATCGCCGGGCGGCACGGAGTTCTGCACGGCGAGGATCAGGACCGGCATCACCATGCCGATGCCGGCGCCGAGGACGGCCATCCAGAGGCTGTAGTGCAGTCGGGGCGTGTCGGCCTGGAGGCGGGAGAGCAGCCACATGCCGACGGCGGAGACGGCGCTGCCGAGGACGGGGTAGATCTTGTAGCGCCCGGTGTGGCTGATGAGCTGCCCGGAGACGATGGAGGCGCCGACGATGCCGCCCATCATGGGCAGCATCAGCAGGCCCGATTCGGTGGCGGAGGCCCCGTCGACCATCTGCAGAAAGGTCGGCAGATAGCTGGCGGCGCCGAAGAGCGCGACGCCGATCACCAGGCCCACCAGACCGCTGGTGTTGAAGACGGAGTCCCTGAACAGCCGCAGCGGGATGAGGGGTTCGACGGCGAAGTGCTCGACGACGAGGAAGAGGACGGTGGCGGCCGCCGCTCCCGCGCCGAGACCGAGGATCATCCGCGAGTCCCAGGCGTACTCGGTGCCGCCCCAACTGGTCAGCAGCACAAGGCAGGTGGACGCGGCGGCGAGCAGCACGGCACCCAGCACGTCGAACCGCGCCTTGGTCTGCGGCTTGGGAAGTTTCAGTACGGCGGTGACGACGGCCAGGGTGACCAGGCCGAAGGGAACGTTGAAGTAGAAGCAGAAGCGCCACGAGAGGTGGTCGGTGAAGTACCCGCCCAGCAGGGGGCCGGCCACGGACGCCAGGCCGAACGCGGCGCCGATCAGGCCCATGAACCGTCCGCGCCGGCGGGGCGGCACGATGTCCGCGATGATCGCCTGCACGCCGATCATGAGCCCGCCCGCGCCGACGCCCTGGACGGCGCGGAAGGCGATCAGCTGGTCCATGCTCTGCGCCCGGCCCGCGAGCGCGGCGCCGATCACGAAGACGACGATGGCGAACTGGAAGACGCCCTTGCGGCCGAGCAGGTCGCCGAGCTTGCCGTAGACCGGGAGCCCCACGGTGGCCGTGAGGAGGTAGGCGGTGATCGCCCAGGACATCCTGTCCAGGCCGTGCAGCTCGCCGACGATCTTCGGGAGCGCGGTGGCGACGATCATCTGCTCCAGGGCGGCGAGCAGCAGCGCCAGCATCAGCCCGAGGAAGACCAACCGCACCCGGCGCGGGCTGAGTTCGACCGGTCCGGCCGGTCCGGCCGGTGCGGCGGGGGCCTGCGGGGGCGCCACGGCGGGTTCGCCCCGCAGTTCGCCCTGCGCCGTCGTCCCGCTCACGTACCGCTCCCCTCGCCGCGCTGCCACACAATTCCGCTCAAGGCGGCAACTACGGGCAAGCGCGACGAGTTACGGCGGACCGGTGCGGCGCAGGGAGATCCACTCGATCCGGTGAGGGGCGTCAACGGCCCCCGAGCGGCCGGACCTTACTTCTCGACCTCGGTGGCGAGCTTGGCGAGCACGGCGTCGTAGATCCGGCCGAGGCCCTTGGGCGCGAACGTCTTCTCGAAGAAGCCGCCGATGCCGCCCGCGCCGTTCCAGACGGTGGTCACGACGACGCGGGACTTGCCCTCCCCTGCCGGGGTGACGCGCCAGGTGGTGACCATCGAGGAGTTGCGGTCCTTCTCGACGAGCTCGCCGTCGGTGGGCTCACTGACCTCCAGGAGGCAGTCGCGCACGCGCTTGCTGGTGGCCTGGAGCTTCCAGTGGACGAGGGTGCCCTCGCCGTCGCCGCCCTCGCGCACCTCGTACTCGCTGAAGTGCTCGGGCAGCAGCTTCGCGCGGGTGCCGCTGTAGTCGGCGACGGCGTCGAACACCGTCTCCGCGTCTGCCGCGACGACCCGCTCGGTAGTGGCCTCGACCTGCGCCATCGGTTTCCTCCAGGACTTGCTTCTCTCGGGGTTGGGGCAAGCCAACCACCCCCGCCCACGGCCGCCCAAATCGGGGTGCCCGAGGACGGCCCCGCGGCTCGTGGAGCGATCGGAAACAGGCCTTGCACGGAAAATCGAACACGTGTTTCACTCGGGGCAGCGCTACCGAGGAGGCGTCATGCGGTGGGAGAACCTCACAGTGGAGTCCGGCGGGCACAGCCGGCCGGCGGACGCCGCGCTGTTCGGCGCGGACGCGGTGGTCAGCCGCACCTTCGACACGCCTGAATTCCGCGGCATCACCTTCCACGAGGTGCGGGCCCGCTCGATCATCAACCGGGTGCCGGGCGTCTCGCGCATGCCCTTCGAGTGGACGGTGAATCCGTACCGCGGCTGCTCGCACGCGTGCGTGTACTGCTTCGCCCGCAAGACGCACACCTATCTGGACCTCGACTCGGGCCTCGACTTCGACTCGCAGATCGTGGTCAAGGTGAACGCCCCGGAGCTGCTGCGCCGCCAGCTCGGCTCGCGCCGCTGGCAGGGCGAGCACATCGCGATGGGCACGAACGTCGACTGCTACCAGCGCGCCGAGGGCCGCTACCGGCTGATGCCGGGCATCCTGTCCGCCCTGCGCGACCACGCGAACCCCTTCTCGATCCTGACGAAGGGCACGCTGATCCTGCGCGACCTCGATCTGCTGGTGCAGTCGGCCCAGGTGACGGACGTCGGCATCTCGGTGTCGGTGGGCTTCACCGACACCGAGCTGTGGCGCACGGTGGAGCCGGGGACGCCCGCGCCCGAGCGCCGCCTGGACGTGGTCCGCACACTCGCCGAGCACGGCATCGGGTGCGGCGTCCTGATGGCCCCGGTGATCCCGTTCCTGAGCGACCAACCGGCCCAACTGCGCGCCACCGTACGGGCGATCGCGGCCTCCGGGGCCACCTCCGTCACCCCGCTGGTGCTGCATCTGCGCCCCGGCGCCCGGGAGTGGTTCATGGCGTGGCTGGGCCGGCACCACCCGTACCTGGTGCGCCGGTACGAGCGCCTGTACGCGGACGGCGCCTACGCCCCGAAGTGGTACCAGCGCCGGATCACCCGTCAGGTCCATGAGCTGGCACAGGAGTACGGGATCGGGCCCACGCGCGCGGGGATGCCACGGCGGATCCAGCCGCCCGAGACACCCGAGCCGACGGTGTCCGAACCTACCCAACTCACGCTCATTTGAGAGCATACGAGCGCATCCCTCGACCCAATCGGGTCAAGTCTTGCGAGAACGAGTTCTTCCAAGGCGGCTTTCCGGGACGATGCGGCGAGGACCGTGAGACTCACGGCCCGAAACCCTCCGTCCTGGGAGGACTTCATGAGAAAGCGCGCAGCGGTGCTGTGCGGTGCCGCCGTCGTCGTGGCCGGGAGCTTCACGGCTCTCCCCGCCGGCGCGAGCACCGCGCAGTCCCCGCAGTCCGCTCCTGCCGCGGAACTCACCTGGAAGAACTGCGCCACCACGAACTATCCGACGCTCCAGTGCGCGTCGCTCAACGTGCCGCTCGACCACCACCGTCCGCACGGGCAGCAGATCACCCTTGCGCTCTCGCGCGTGAAGCACACCGCGCAGAAGAGCCAGGGCCCGCTGCTGGTCAACCCCGGCGGGCCCGGCGGCAGCGGCCTCACGCTCGCCGGATTCGTCGCGTCCTCCCTGCCCAAGGCGGTCGCGGCCCAGTACGACGTCATCGGCTTCGACCCGCGCGGGGTCGGCAAGAGCGAGCCCGCCCCCGACTGCGAGCCGGGCCACTTCAACCCGGTGCGCCCGGACACCGTGCCGAGCACACCGGCCCTGGAGAAGACCAACCTCGACCGCGCCAAGTCCTTCGCCGCCGCCTGCGGCACGAAGTACGCGAGCCTGCTGCCGTACATCAACACCATTCAGGCCGTGCAGGACATGGACTCGATCCGCGCGGCCCTGGGCGCCCGGCAGACCAGTTACTTCGGCTACTCGTACGGCACCTACCTGGGCGCCGTGTACGCCAAGCTCTTCCCGCAGCGCGTGAAGCACCTGGTCCTGGACTCGATCGTCGACCCGACCGGCGTCTGGTACGACGACAACCTCGCGCAGGACTACGCCTTCGACGCCCGCCACAAGGCCCTGATGGCCTGGATCGCCAAGTACGACTCGACGTACAAGCTCGGCACCGACCCGGCCAAGGTCGAAGCCAAGTGGTACGCGATGCGCAAGGCGGTCGCCAAGAAGCCGGCCGGCGGCAAGGTGGGGGCCTCCGAGCTGGAGGACACGTTCATCCCCGGCGGCTACTACAACGGCTACTGGCCGTATCTGGCCGAGGCGTTCGCGGCGTACGTGAACGACAAGAAATCCGACCCGCTGGTCGAGGCGTACCAGAACTTCGGCGCCGTCGACGCCTCCGGGGACAACGGCTACAGCGTCTACGCCTCGGTGCAGTGCCGTGACGCCTCCTGGCCGCGTGACTGGAACCAGTGGCGCAAGGACAACTGGGCGGTCTACGAGAAGGCGCCGTTCATGGTGTGGAACAACGCCTGGTACAACGCGCCGTGCGCGTTCTGGCCGACGGCCTCGCTGAAGCCGGTGCACGTCGCCAACGACAAGCTGCCGCCGGTGCTGCTGTTCCAGGCGACCAACGACGCGGCCACCCCGTACCAGGGCGGCGCGACGGTCCACCGTCTGCTGGCCGGCTCCAGCTTCGTGGTCGAGCAGGGCGGCGGCAACCACGGCATCACGCTGAGCGGGAACGCCTGCCTCGACAAGTATCTGGCGGCATACCTGTCCGACGGCACGGTGCCGCGCGGCGGCGGCCCGATCGACGCGGTGTGCCCGAAGACGCCCGACCCCAAGCCGCTGAGCTCCAAGGCGGCGCTGAGCACGAAGGCGGCATCGAGCTCCGACGCCGTCGGCGGCGCGACGCTGCACGGACTGATCGGCTTCCGCGGCTGAGCACGACCCGAAGGTGAGGTCCCGTCGGGGGCGTTGTCGGACCCATGGTCCACGATGGACACATGAGTGAGCTGACCAGGATCACCGCCCCCGACGGGGTCTTCCCCGCCGCGCAGTACAGCCACGTCGTCATGGGCACGGGCCGTTTCGTCGCGATCGCCAGCCAGCTCGCGCTGGACGAGGACGGCAGGCTTGTCGGCGAGGGCGACCCCGGGGCCCAGGCCCGCCAGGTCTTCGAGAACCTCCGCCGCTGCCTGGCCGCCGCCGGGGCGACCTTCGGCGACGTCGTCAAACTCACCTACTTCGTCACGGACACGGCCCACCTGCCCGCGATCCGCACGGCCCGCGCCACCCACATACCCGACGACCGCCTCCCCGCCGCCTCCGCGGTACAGGTCGCCGCCCTGGTCCGCCCCGAGTTCCTGATGGAGATTGAGGCGTTCGCAGTGGTGGGCGAGTGAGTGCCCTCCAGGTCCGCGAAATGACCCTGCGGGACTGCAAGCGCGTGGCGGAGATCCGTGTCGGCGGCTGGCAGACGGCCTACCGGGGGATCGTCCCGCAGTCCTACCTCGACACGATGAGCGTGCCGGAGGACGCCGAGCGCCGTCGCACCCGTTTCCTGGAGCGCAGCGCCGAGGTGGTGAACCTGGTCGCCGAGCAGGACTCGGAGATCGTCGGCTGGGCCTGCCACGGCCCGTACCGGGCCGGTCAAGTGCGCACCGCGGAGCTCGAGTTGTACGCGCTGTACGTGGCCCCCGAGTCGTACGGCGTGGGCGTCGGGCGGGCACTGATCGAGGAGTCGGTACGGCGGTGCACGGCCGCCGGGCACACGCGTATGTACCTGTGGGTGCTCAAGGAGAACGCGCGCGCCCGCCGCTTCTACGAGCGGTCGGGCTTCCGCCCGGACGGCGCCGAGGAGCCCTTCGAGGTGGACGGGGTCGACATACCGGAGGTGCGGTACGTCAGGAAGCTCACTGGCTGACCCGGCGTCACCTCTGTCTCGGGATCCTGGCCAGCGCCCGGACCGCCGCCTCCGCCAGGGCCGGGTGGGCCAGTGCCTCGTTGAGTACGGGTCTGGCGCGGGCGTCCTCCAGGGCGCCGAGGCCCTCCACGCAGGCGAGCGCCACCCTGCGGTAGGGGTCGTGCGGGCGCAGTCTGCGTTCCAGGGTGGTGATCAGCGCGGGCACGGACTCGGGGGCACGCAGCTGTGCGAGGAGCCGGACCGGGTGGAGGGCGTAGGCGACGCGGAGCTCGTTGGTGGCGAGGGCGGCCGCCGCGCGCGCGGTGCGCGGGTCGTCGAGGCGGGCGAGGGCGTGGGCGGCGGAGGCGCAGCGCTGCGGATCGCGGTGGTTCAGAAACAGGACGAGGGACTCGAAGGCACGCCGGTCGCCCGCGAGCCCCAGCCGGAACGCCGCCAGCTCCCGGGCCCACAGCGGCTGCCCGGGCTCGGTGAGCACCCGCGCCAGCTCGTCGGGATCCTCGGTGGCCACGAGACGGTCGTACGCGGCCGTCGCCCCCGACTCCACCCGTAAACGCTCCGTGAGTGATCGCAACTCTTCGTCCATGACACCGAAGATTAGAGGGGCCGCCGATCTCTCGGGACGTACATCACAAACACGGGGACTGGCGCGCTCGTTACCCGCCGGTTAAGCTCAGACGAGCGAGTTACCCACTCGCATCTGCTTATGGTGGCCTGGTGACGCAGCTGCCGTAAGAGCAAGTCGGTTCGGTACCTCAGTACCGCAGCACGACCCGGCCCCGGGACAGGGCCGGTCGGATTCCCACCGTTCGCTCCAGGCGTGTGCGCGCCCACGGCGACGGCATCGGGCGTGTGCGCTTGCAGCCCGGCAACACCCGCATTTCTTTCACGCACCCGGTGCGCCAGGTCCGGCTTCGGCCGGCCTTCCCTCGGCGCACCCGGGCGCTCTCCCAGTCGTCACCCTCATGCCTGGAGTCCCGCGATGGCCACTCCCCTGTCCCACACCCCTTCCGCTTCGCTCACGACCATTGCCGTCGTCGGCCTCGGCACCATGGGCACCGGTATCGCCGAGGTCCTCGCCAAGGCCGGCCGCGAGGTCGTCGGCATCGACATCAGCGAGGCCGCGGCCGCCAAGGCGCTCGCCACCCTTGAGGCGGCCACCGCCCGCGCCGTGGAGAAGGGCCGGCTGACCGAGCAGGAGCGCGCGGACGTCCTCGCCCGCGTGAGCACCTCCACCGACCTGCGCGCCGCGGCCGACGCCGACCTCGTCATCGAGGTGGCCCCGGAGTCGTACGAGATCAAGCACCAGATCTTCCGCGAACTCGACGGCATCGTCCGCCCGGACACCATCCTGGCGACCGGCACGAACGCCCTGTCCGTGACCCGTCTCGCCGCCGACTCGGCCCGTCCGGAGCGCGTGCTCGGCCTGCACTTCTTCAACCCGGCGCCGGCGATGAAGCTCGTCGAGGTCGTCTCGTCCGTCCTCACCGCGCCCACCGCCGTCACCGCGGTCACCAACCTCGCCCTCGACCTCGGCAAGGAGCCGGTGGCGATCGGCGACCGGCCCGGCTTCGTCGCCGACGGACTGCTCTTCGGCTACCTCAACCAGGCCGCCGCGATGTACGAGGCCAAGTACGCCTCCCGCGAGGACATCGACGCCGCGATGCGGCTCGGCTGCGGCCTCCCGATGGGCCCGCTCGCGCTGCTCGACCTGATCGGTGTCGACACCGCGCGCACGGTCCTGGAGGCCATGTACGCCGAGTCCCACGACCGCCTGCACGCCCCCGCCCCGATCCTCAAGCAGCTCAGCGAGGCGGGCCTGACCGGCCGCAAGTCGGGCCGCGGCTTCTACACCTACGAGGCCCCCGGCAGCGCCACCGTCGTGCGAGACGCGCTGACGCCGCTGGACGGCGCCGCCCTCACCCCGGGCCGCGAGGTCCGCTCGGTCGGCGTCGCCGGCTCCGGCACCATGGCCTCCGGCATCGCCGAGGTCTTCGCCAAGGCCGGGTACGAGGTCGTCCTCGCCGCCCGCAGCGAGGAGAAGGCGCAGGCCGCAAAGGCCCGTATCGGCAAGTCGCTGTCACGCTCCGTCGACAAGGGCCGACTGACCGCCGAGGCCGCCGCGCAGACCCTCGACCGGATCACCGCAGCCGGCTCCTACGAGTCCTTCGCCGACGTCGACCTGGCCGTCGAGGCCGTCGCCGAGGACCTGGAGATCAAGCAGCAGCTGTTCCAGGCGCTGGACAAGGTCTGCAAGCCGGGCGCGGTCCTGGCCACCACGACCTCCTCGCTGCCCGTCGTCGCCTGCGCCCGCGCCACCTCGCGCCCGCAGGACGTGATCGGCATGCACTTCTTCAACCCGGCGCCCGCGATGAAGCTGGTCGAGGTCGTCCGTACGGTGCTGACGGCCGAGGACGTCCACGCGACGGTTCGCGAGGTGTGCGGGCGGATCAAGAAGCACGCGGTCGACTGCGGCGACCGTGCGGGCTTCATCGTGAACGCCCTGCTTTTCCCGTACCTCAACAACGCGATCAAGATGGTGCAGGAACACTATGCGTCTCTTGACGACATCGACGCGGCGATGAAGCTGGGCGGCGGCTACCCGATGGGCCCCTTCGAACTCCTGGACGTCGTCGGGCTCGACGTCTCCCTGGCGATCGAGAAGGTCCTGCACCGCGAGTTCCGCGACCCGGGCCTGGCCCCCGCGCCGCTCCTGGAGCACCTGGTGGCCGCGGGCTGCCTCGGCCGCAAGACGGGCCGCGGCTTCCGCGAATATGCCCGCCGCTGACGGCGCCGGCGACTGGTTCAGAGGCGAGACGGACTGGGGCGGACTCCTCGGCCCCAGCGGAGGACCCCCGCCCGCGCAGGGCGGGGTCACCCCCGTACACGCGCAACAAGCTGCACACATGCAGTACGTTCGGGTCATGTCCCAGCCCGCCAAGTCCTCACGTACACCAGCTACGCCCGACGCGCCGGAAAGTGCCGCAGGCAGTCGCGCGGCCGCCCAGCGGCTCAAGATGCGCCGCGAACTGGCGGCCGCGGCGATGGAGCTGTTCGCGACCAAGGGGTACGAGGCGACCACCGTCGACGAGATCGCGGCCGCTGCCGGGGTCGCGCGCCGCACCTTCTTCCGCCACTTCCGCTCCAAGGAAGAGGCGATCTTCCCCGACCACGACGACACGTTGATCCGTGCGGAGGCCGTTCTCAACGCGGCTCCCGCGCACGAGCACCCGCTCGACACGGTGTGCCGAGGCATCAAGGAAGTCATGCGGATGTACGCGGCGCGGCCGGAGATCTCGGTCGCCCGCTACAAGCTCACCCGCGAGGTGCCCACCCTGCGCGAGGCGGAGATCGCGTCGGTGGCGCGCTACGAGCGCCTCTTCACCCGTTATCTCCTCGGCCACTTCGACGAGCACGCGCACGACGACGACGCCAACGACGACCCGCTGCTCGCGGAGGTCGCCGCGTCCGCCGTGGTCACCGCCCACAACCACGTCCTCAGACGCTGGCTGCGGGCCGGCGGCCAGGGCGACGTGGAGGCGCAGCTGGATCACGCCTTCGCGATCGTGCGCAAGACGTTCGGGACGGGCATCGGGGCGGGGCGCAGCACCACGACGACGACCCCGTCGACGGCTCCGGCGGCCGTCTCCACCCAGGGCGAGGTCCTGGTCACCGTCGCCCGCACCGACGCCCCACTGGACGAGGTCATGCGGACCATCGAGCAGGCCCTGAAGGACCGCTGAGGTCTCTTCCGCCCTGTGACGACGGCCACCCTTCGGGGTGGCCGTTTTGGCATGTCAGAGCCCCTTTTCGAGCAGATTTCAAGCCGCGTTCGATCGATCATCGCTCATTTGTTACGTAAAGATTTCACCTGAGAGCAATATCTGGCACTCAGTGCCTTGCGGGGTGACACGCGGTGTCATACGTTGAAGGAGTCCGGGCGGCCGGCGTGCAGAGACCATGCGTACGCCGGCTGTCCCAACAAGTCATCGACTTGCCCCGCCCGGACGCCTGCGTCACAGGCAACCTCCCGCGCCACAAAGCGCTGCCGCACAGCATGACCGCCGAACCGACGGCACCGACGTAACCCTCAGCGTCCCTCCCTCAGGACGCGTATCGCCGGAGGCAACACCGTGACCACCAAGGACATCCTGGACGCGATCCAGTCGCCGGAATCGACGCCGGCCGACTTCGCCGCCCTGCCGCTCCCCGAGTCGTACCGCGCGATCACCGTGCACAAGGACGAGACGGAGATGTTCGCGGGTCTGGAGACCCGCGACAAGGACCCGCGCAAGTCGATCCACCTGGACGAGGTTCCGCTGCCGGAGCTCGGCCCGGGCGAGGCCCTGGTGGCCGTCATGGCCTCCTCGGTCAACTACAACTCCGTGTGGACCTCGATCTTCGAGCCCCTGTCGACCTTCGGGTTCCTGGAGCGCTACGGCAGGCTGTCGGAGCTGACCAAGCGCCACGACCTGCCGTACCACATCATCGGCTCCGACCTCGCGGGCGTCGTCCTGCGCACCGGCCCGGGCGTCAACGCCTGGAAGCCCGGTGACGAGGTCGTCGCGCACTGCCTGTCCGTCGAACTCGAGTCGTCGGACGGCCACAACGACACCATGCTCGACCCCGAGCAGCGCATCTGGGGCTTCGAGACGAACTTCGGCGGCCTCGCCGAGATCGCGCTCGTCAAGTCCAACCAGCTGATGCCGAAGCCGGACCACCTCAGCTGGGAGGAGGCCGCCGCCCCGGGCCTGGTCAACTCCACCGCCTACCGGCAGCTGGTCTCCCGCAACGGCGCCGGCATGAAGCAGGGCGACAACGTTCTGATCTGGGGTGCCAGTGGCGGCCTCGGCTCCTACGCCACCCAGTTCGCCCTGGCCGGCGGCGCCAATCCGATCTGCGTCGTCTCCAGCCCGCAGAAGGCGGAGATCTGCCGCTCGATGGGCGCCGAGAACGTCATCGACCGCAACGCCGAGGGCTACCGGTTCTGGAAGGACGAGCAGACCCAGGACCCGAAGGAGTGGAAGCGCTTCGGCAAGCGCATCCGCGAGCTGACCGGCGGCGAGGACATCGACATCGTCTTCGAGCACCCCGGCCGCGAGACCTTCGGCGCCTCCGTGTTCGTCACCCGCAAGGGCGGCACCATCACCACCTGCGCCTCGACCTCGGGCTACATGCACGAGTACGACAACCGCTACCTGTGGATGTCGCTGAAGCGGATCATCGGCTCGCACTTCGCCAACTACCGCGAGGCCTGGGAGGCCAACCGGCTCATCGCGAAGGGCAAGATCCACCCGACGCTGTCGAAGGTCTACTCCCTGGAGGAGACCGGGCAGGCGGCCTACGACGTGCACCGCAACCTCCACCAGGGCAAGGTCGGCGTGCTGTGCCTGGCCCCCGAGGAGGGCCTGGGCGTGCGCGACGAGGAGCTGCGCGCCAAGCACATCGACGCCATCAACCGCTTCCGCAACATCTGAGACACCCGAGGTCATAGATGACTGAGCGTCAGCCCGCCGAAGGCGTGCGGGAGCCCGTGCCTGCGCCTGAGGGCGCGTCGGAGCCGAAAGAGACGAAGACAAGGGAGCGCAGCGACCGCGGGCTGAGGAACGTCGGCTCCGACACAGAGCGCCCTCTGGCGCAGGCACAAAAGGAAAGGGACCGGCCGTGGCTCATGCGCACGTATGCCGGTCACTCCACGGCCGAGGCGTCCAACGAGCTGTACCGGCGCAACCTCGCCAAGGGCCAGACGGGCCTGTCGGTCGCGTTCGACCTGCCGACGCAGACCGGCTACGACTCCGACCACATCCTCGCCCGCGGCGAGGTCGGCCGGGTCGGTGTGCCGGTCGCGCACCTCGGTGACATGCGCCGGCTGTTCCAGGACATCCCCCTGGAGCAGATGAACACCTCGATGACGATCAACGCCACCGCCATGTGGCTGCTGGCGCTCTACCAGGTCGTCGCCGAGGAGCAGGGTGCGGACATCACCCGGCTCCAGGGCACGACCCAGAACGACATCGTCAAGGAGTACCTGTCCCGCGGCACGCACGTCTTCCCGCCGGGGCCGAGCCTCCGTCTGACGACGGACATGATCGCGTACACGGTCTCCCACCTGCCCAAGTGGAACCCGATCAACATCTGCAGCTACCACCTGCAGGAGGCGGGCGCCACGCCGGTCCAGGAGATCGCGTACGCGATGTCCACGGCGATCGCGGTCCTGGATGCCGTCCGGGACTCCGGTCAGGTGCCGCAGGAGCGCATGGGCGATGTCGTCGGCCGTATCTCCTTCTTCGTGAACGCGGGCGTCCGGTTCATCGAGGAGATGTGCAAGATGCGCGCCTTCGGGCGGATCTGGGACAAGATCACGCTTGAGCGCTACGGCATCCAGAACCCCAAGCACCGCCGCTTCCGCTACGGCGTCCAGGTCAACTCCCTGGGTCTGACCGAGGCGCAGCCGGAGAACAACGTCCAGCGGATCGTGCTGGAGATGCTGGCCGTGACCCTCTCCAAGGACGCACGCGCGCGTGCAGTCCAGCTCCCGGCCTGGAACGAGGCCTTGGGTCTGCCCCGCCCCTGGGACCAGCAGTGGTCGCTGCGCATCCAGCAGGTCCTGGCGCACGAGAGCGATCTGCTGGAGTACGAGGACATCTTCGAGGGCTCGCACGTCATCGAGGCGAAGGTCGCGGGACTCGTCGAGGAATCCCTGGCCGAGATCGAGCGGATCCAGGAGATGGGCGGCGCGATGGCCGCCGTCGAGTCCGGCTACCTCAAGTCGCAGCTCGTCTCCTCGCACGCCGAGCGGCGCGCCCGTATCGAGTCCGGTCAAGAGAAGATCGTCGGCGTCAACATCTTCGAGACGACCGAGCCCAATCCACTCACCGCGGATCTCGACACCGCCATCCAGACAGTCGATCCAGCTGTCGAGGCCCGGGTCATCGCCTCGCTGCAGCACTGGCGCGACACCCGCTATCAGCCGCCCTTCAACCACCCGCGCCCGTGCAAGGCGCTGGAGAAGCTGAAGGAGGCCGCCAAGGGCACCGACAACCTCATGGAGGCCACCCTGGAGTGCGCCCGCGCCGGAGTCACCACCGGCGAGTGGGCCGGGGCCCTGCGCGAGGTGTTCGGCGAGTTCCGCGCCCCGACCGGCGTGTCGTCGGCGCCGGTCGCGGTTCCCGCCGAGGAGGGCTCGGCCATGTCCGAGGTCCGCCGCAAGGTCGATCTGACGGCCAAGGACCTCGGCGTCGGCAAGCTGCGCTTCCTGGTCGGCAAGCCCGGCCTGGACGGGCACTCCAACGGCGCCGAGCAGATCGCCGTGCGCGCCCGTGACGCCGGGTTCGAGGTGGTCTACCAGGGCATCCGGCTGACGCCCGAGCAGATCGTGGACGCGGCCCTCGCCGAGGACGTGCACGCGGTCGGGCTGTCCATCCTCTCCGGCTCGCACGCCCAGCTGGTCCCGGACGTGCTGGAACGCCTCCGTGTGGCCGGTGCCACAGATATACCGGTGATCGCCGGTGGCATCATCCCCAATGGCGACGCCGAACAGCTGCGGGCCGCCGGAGTGGCCGCGGTCTTCACCCCGAAGGACTTCGACATCACCGGAATCATCGGCCGCATCGTCGACGAGATCCGGACAGCGAACAAGCTCGACCCCCTGGAGGTCCCCGCATGACCACGCCCGTCAACCGTCTGCGTCCGCGACGCTCCTGTCTCGCGGTCCCCGGGAGCAACCCCCGCTTCCTGGAGAAGGCGCAGGGCCTCCCCGCCGACCAGGTCTTCCTCGACCTCGAGGACGCGTGCGCCCCGCTCGCCAAGCCCGAGGCGCGGCACACCATCGTCAAGTTCCTCAACGAGGGCGACTGGACCGGCAAGACGAGGGTCGTGCGCGTCAACGACTGGACGACCGAGTGGACGTACCGGGACGTCGTGACCGTTGTCGAGGGCGCCGGCCAGAACCTCGACTGCATCATGCTGCCGAAGGTGCAGACCGCCCAGCAGATCGTCGCCCTCGACCTCCTGCTGACCCAGATCGAGAAGACCATGGGCTTCGAGGTCGGCAAGATCGGCATCGAGGCGCAGATCGAGAACGCCCAGGGCCTCAACAACGTCAACGAGATCGCGACGGCGTCCCAGCGCGTCGAGACGATCATCTTCGGCCCGGCGGACTTCATGGCGTCGATCAACATGAAGTCGCTGGTCGTGGGCGAGCAGCCGCCCGGCTACCCGGCGGACGCCTACCACTACATCCTGATGAAGATCCTGATGGCCGCCCGCGCCAACAACCTCCAGGCGATCGACGGCCCCTACCTGCAGATCCGCAACATCGACGGCTACCGCGAGGTCGCCCAGCGCGCCGCGGCCCTCGGTTTCGACGGCAAGTGGGTGCTGCACCCGGGCCAGGTCGAGGCGTCCAACGAGATCTTCTCGCCCTCCCAGGAGGACTACGACCACGCCGAGCTGATCCTGGACGCGTACGACTACTACACGTCCGAGGCGGGCGGCAAGAAGGGCTCCGCGATGCTCGGCGACGAGATGATCGACGAGGCCAGCCGCAAGATGGCGCTGGTCATCTCCGGCAAGGGGCGTGCGGCCGGCATGCAGCGCACGTCGAAGTTCGAGATCCCGGAGGCCTGAGCGCGATGCAGTTCGGACGCACCTACGAGGAGTTCGAGGTCGGGGCGACGTACAAGCACTGGCCGGGCAAGACGGTCACGGAGTACGACGACCACCTGTTCTGTCTCCTCACCATGAACCACCACCCGCTCCACATGGACACGAACTATGCGGAGAAGACGACGGACTTCGGCAAGAACGTCGTCGTCGGGAACTACATCTACTCCCTCCTGCTCGGCATGTCCGTCCCGGACATCTCCGGAAAGGCGATCGCCAACCTGGAGATCGAGTCGCTCAAGCACGTGGCGCCGACCTTCCACGGCGACACGATCTACGGCGAGACGACCGTGCTGGACAAGTGGCCGTCGAAGTCGAAGAACGACCGCGGCATCGTCTACGTCGAGACCAAGGGCTACAAGCAGGACGGCACGCTGGTCTGCGTGTTCCGCCGCAAGGTCATGGTGCCCACCGAGACGTACATCAAGGAGCGCGGCGGCGAGCAGCCCGGCCGCCCGGAGCTCACCGCACCTGCGGAAAAGAAGTCGGAGAAGTAAGCCATGGCCCGTCTCGCCCAGACCGCCGGTCTGACCGACATCCAGCAGGAGATCCTCTCCACCGTCCGCGACTTCGTGGACAAGGAGATCATCCCGGTCGCCACCGAGCTGGAGCACCGCGACGAGTACCCGCAGCAGATCGTCGACGGCCTCAAGGAACTCGGCCTGTTCGGCCTGATGATCCCCGAGGAGTACGGGGGCCTGGGCGAGTCGCTCCTCACCTACGCCCTGTGCGTCGAGGAGATCGCCCGTGGCTGGATGTCGGTGTCCGGCATCATCAACACGCACTTCATCGTGGCGTACATGCTCAAGCAGCACGGCACGCAGGAGCAGAAGGACCACTTCCTGCCGCGCATGGCGGCCGGCGACATCCGCGGCGCCTTCTCCATGTCGGAGCCGGGCCTCGGCTCGGACGTGTCCGCCATCACCTCCAAGGCGGTCAGGGACGGTGACGAGTACGTCCTCAACGGCCAGAAGATGTGGCTGACCAACGGTGGAACGTCGTCTCTGGTCGCCGTACTGGTCCGAAGTGATGAAGGACACCCCGAGGGCACCGCGCCCCACAAGTCGATGACGACCTTCCTGGTCGAGAAGGAGCCCGGCTTCGGAGAGGTCCGCCCCGGCCTCACCATCCCCGGGAAGATCGACAAGATGGGCTACAAGGGCGTCGACACCACCGAACTCATCATGGACGGCCTGCGGATTCCGGCCAACCGTGTGCTCGGCGGCCAGACCGGCCGGGGTTTTTACCAAATGATGGACGGCGTGGAGGTCGGCCGGGTGAACGTGGCGGCGCGTGGCTGCGGCGTCGCTCAGCGTGCGTTCGAGCTCGGCGTCCAGTACGCCCAGCAGCGTCACACTTTCGGCAAGGCGATCGCCCAGCACCAGGCCATCCAGTTCAAGCTGGCCGAGATGGCTACCAAGGTCGAGGCCGCGCATGCCATGATGGTCAACGCGGCACGCAAAAAGGACTCAGGGGAACGAAACGACCTTGAGGCCGGCATGGCGAAGTACCTCGCCTCCGAGTACTGCAAGGAGGTCGTGGAGGACGCCTTCCGGATCCACGGCGGCTACGGCTTCTCCAAGGAGTACGAGATCGAGCGCCTCTACCGTGAGGCCCCGATGTTGCTGATCGGTGAAGGTACGGCCGAGATCCAAAAAATGATCATTGGTCGCAGGCTGCTCGAAGAGTATCGGTTCCAGGGCTAGATGTCCGGATACGGGGTGTTTTCTTGGAGAAGAAGATCACACCCCGTCAGCACTCTTCGGCCGCCGACTCGGCTTCCTGGCTTGCCCAGTTGCGGCCCGCGACCGGTACCATCCCGGGAAAGCCGCCGTCCCCCGTTACAGCGCGGCATCATCCGCTACGAAGGTCATCCATGCCCCACAGCCAAACCTCTGCACCACGCGACAGCCGGGCCGGCGTACGCCTCGCGCGCGGAGCATCGCCGTGGCTTCTGCCGACCGTCGCCACCGCAGCCCTCAGCCTGGCCCGGGCGCGCCGCTCCGGCGTCGCCAAGGCCGTGGCCGTGCCCGCCACCGCGCTCGCGGCGGGCATGCTGTGGTTCTTCCGCGACCCCGAGCGCGAGATCGCCCCGGGCCGGGTCATCTCGCCCGCCGACGGTGTGGTGCAGAGCATCATGCCGTGGAAGGACGGCCGTACCCGCGTCGCGATCTTCATGAGCCCGCTCAACGTCCACGTCAACCGCGCGCCGCTCTCCGGCGAGGTGACGTCGGTCGAGCACATCCCCGGCGGGTTCGTTCCGGCGTTCAACAAGGAGAGCGAGAACAACGAGCGCGTAGTCTGGCATTTCGACACCGAACTCGGCGACATCGAGATGATCCAGATCGCCGGCGCGGTGGCCCGCCGCATCGTGCCGTACATCCCGCAGGGGACGAAGGTCGAGCAGGGTGACCGCATCGGTCTGATCCGCTTCGGCTCGCGCGTCGACATCTACCTGCCCGAGGGCGTGGAGGTCGCGGTCGAGGTCGGCCAGAAGACCGTGGCTGGGGTGACTCGCATTGACCGTGATTGATCCTGATACCCAGGCGGGCTGGGTGCCCGAGGCCGACGGGGTGGACGAAGAGGAGGAGATGCCCCTCTCTCTCCGCCTCTCAATAGCGGACACCCTCACCCTCGGCAACGCCACGTGCGGCTTCATGGCCGTGTACTTCACCACCACCGGCATCCTGATCCCGCACCTCACCGGCGACCAGGAGACCGGCATGGCCCGCCACAGCGCGGCCACCGCGGTCATCCTGATGCTGTGCGCGGCGGTCTTCGACCTGTTCGACGGCCTGGTGGCACGCAAGCTGCGCTCCTCCCCCATGGGCGCGGAGCTGGACAACCTGTCGGACCTGATCAGCTTCGGTCTGGCGCCGGCGTACTTCGTCCTCGTCTACGGCATGGTCGCGGACGACGCACATCAGCGGGTGGCCGCGGTCGGGGCAATCGTGGTGCTCCTGGCCGTGGTGCTGCGTCTGGCGAGATTCTCGTGCGTGACCGTCCCGAACGGCATGTTCCAGGGCATGCCCTCGCCGTTCGGCGCACTGACGGTCGTCTCGATCGTCCTGCTGGAGCTGCCCTTCGTGGCGACCCTCCTGGCGATCCTGGGCACGGCCTGGCTGATGGTGAGCCGGGTCGAGTACCCGAAGCCGCGGGGCCGGCTCGCGGTGGCGATGCTGTCCTGGATCGTCGTGTCGATGGGCCTGCTGGCGGCCTGGGCGTTCGACGCCCCGAGCGGCCAGCTGCTCCTCCAGACGGGGTGCGCGCTCCAGCTGGTCACCGGTGCGGTGATCCCACTGTTCGCCACGGCTCGCCGGGTGAACAACTTCCGCGACAACCGGCGCGAGGCGCGCGCGGCGCAGTTGCCGTAGCGGCGCTTGTACGACGGCGAAGGGCCCCGAACCCATTGGGTTCGGGGCCCTTCGGCTGCCGGTGGCCTCAGCCGAACGCGGCGGGGGCGAAAAAGCCTGGTCTCAGGTCAGGAAGTCCCGCCCGATCTGCTCCGCCACCCGCTCCAGGATCGGCCCCGCGTCCGCAATGCACGTGGCGACGTCCGCCTCCACGGAGGTCAGCGGGTACGCCCGCCGGATCCCCGCCCGCCCCAGCGCGTCCGGCGGCAGCGCCAGGCGGCCGCACACCGCGACGACCTCCTTGTCCGCGGCGCGCGCGGCGGCGGCGACACCGGCCGGGGCCTTGCCGTGCAGGGTCTGCTCGTCCAGGGAGCCCTCCCCGGTGATCACCAGGTCCGCCCGTTCCAGCGCCGGCGCGAAGCCGAGCACGTCGAGCATCACCTCGATGCCGGGGCGGAAGGCGGCGCCCAGGAGCAGGGCGCCGTACCCGATGCCCCCCGCCGCACCCGCACCCGGGGCCGCGGCGAACTCCGCCGCCTTGGCGCCGACCGCTTCCTCCAGCACCTTCGCGTAGTGCGCGAGGGCCGTGTCCAGAGCCTCCACATCGTCCGGGGAGGCGCCCTTCTGCGGGCCGTAGACGGCGGGTGCGCCCTTCGGGCCGGTCAGCGGGTTGTCGACGTCGCTCGCCAGGACCAGTTCGACGGTGGCGAGGCGCGGGTCGAGGCCGGACAGGTCGGCTGAGGCGAGCTCGCTCAGACCGCCGCCGCCCGGGGGAACCGGCTCACCCTCCGCGTCCAGGAACCGCGCCCCCAGCGCGGACAGCATGCCGGCCCCGCCGTCGGTGGTCGCACTGCCGCCGACGCCGAAGACGATCGTGCGCGCGCCCGCGTCCAGCGCGGCCCGCAGCAGCTCGCCGGAGCCGTACGTCGATGCCGTGAGCGGTGCGAAGACGCCGGCCGGCAGTCGCTGCAGCCCGCTGGCCTCGGCCATCTCCACGACCGCCGTGCCCGCGCGCAGTGCGAATGCCGCCGTCACCTCGTCGCCCAGCGGACCCGCGACGCGCACCTCGCGCCGCTCGAAACCGGCCGCGACCGCCGCGTCCACGGTCCCGTCACCGCCGTCGGCCACGGGCAGCGACTCCACCTGGAGCTCCGGCACGACCCGGCGCAGCCCGGCCGTCACCCGCTCGGCGACCTGCACGGCCGTCAGCGACCCCTTGAACTTGTCCGCGGCGATGAGCACGCGCTGTGTCACCTGTTTCCCCTTGCTCTCCGGGCCTCGCGCACGTCAAGGCCAGTCGCGCCGCTGCGACCTTAACCGGCGGATGCCGCCGGCGTCATTCCGTGACCGGAGCCTGGACGCATGGCGCTCCGCGACGCGCAGATCCGGCGCGGGGCAGCGACTGGCCGTCGATCGTCTACACGCCCGTCGTGGCTGGCCGCGCCCACGCGGCGGAGCCGCACATCGACACAGCCCCGCGCCCCTGGGGCGCGGCCACTGTGCGCCCTTGCCGAACCCCGCGCAGCCTGCGCCCAAATTGGGTAAACCTTCTGCTATGACCCCTGTGGGCACTGAGCCAGAGCTCGCGGACCGCATCCTCGGGGGCTGGCTGGGCCGGATCTCGGGCAACATGCTCGGCAAGCCGGTCGAGCAGGGCGACCTGTGGACGCGGGACCGGATCGACCGCTATCTGCGGCAGGCCGCCGCCCTGCCCCTCACCGACTATCTCCCCGAGCCCGCCGACGAGAGCGACGGCTTCGAGCTGCGCCCCGAGTGGCGCCAGTGTGTGCGCGGCCGTATCCACGGCAGCTGCCGCGACGACGACGTCGACTACGCGATCCTCGGCCTGGACCTCCTGGAGACGCACGGCTTCGACTTCAGCACGGAGCAGGTCGGCGAGCTGTGGCTGCTGCGACTGCCGTATCTGCAGACCTTCACGGCGGAGCGGGCCACGTACCGCAATCTCGCCAACGGGCTGAAGCCGCCGCTGACGGCCACGTACGAGAACCCGTACCAGGAGTGGATCGGCGCCCTGATCCGCGCCGACATCTACGGCTGGACCTGTCCGGGCGCACCGCGGCGCGCCGCCTCCCTCGCCCGCCGGGACGCGGTGCTGTCGCACACCGGCAACGGCGTGTACGGCGCGATGTGGGCGGCGGCTCTGATCGCGGCGGCGTTCACCGCGCCCACCGTGCGGCACGCGGTCGACCAGGCCCTGGCGGTCATCCCGGCGAGCAGCAGGCTCGCCCGTACCGTGCGGCGGGTCGTCTCCCTCCACGACACGCGGATGACCTGGGAGGACACGCTCACGACAGTGGCCGAGGAGACCGCCGGGCTCGGCTGGATCCACACCATCCCGAACGCCGCCGTCCTGACCGCGGGGCTTCTGTACGGCGACGGCGACTTCACCCGCACCATCACGCTGACCGTCCGCGGCGGCCTGGACACCGACTCCAACGGGGCGACGGCCGGCTCGGTGGCGGGCGTGCTGACCGGGGCGGACGCGATTCCGGCGCAGTGGAAGGAGCCGCTGGAGGACACGGTCCGCAGCGCGGTGTTCGGCTTCGACGGGGTGCGGATCAGCGAGCTGGCGGCAAGGACGGTGCGGCTGGCGGAGGCGGAGACCTAGCCGGGGGGCGGGCCTGGTCCGTCGCCTCGGCCGGGCGGTGAGGGCGAGAGGTGACTGCGCGAGCTGGTTACCCTTCCTGGATGACCTCCACGCCAGACTTCGCCACGTATCTCGCCGGCCTGCCCCGCATTCTCGCCGGGGCCGCCGCCCTCTTCCGCGACACCGAGGGCAGGGTGCTGCTCGTCGAGCCCAACTACCGTGAGGGCTGGGCGCTGCCGGGCGGCACGATCGAGTCCGACGACGGCGAGACCCCGCGCCAGGGCGCGCGCCGCGAGACGCTGGAGGAGATCGGCCTCGACCGCGAACTGGGCCGGCTGCTCGCGGTCGACTGGGTGTACAAGCCGAGCTGGCCGCCGCTCGTGGCCTATCTGTACGACGGCGGTGTCCTCGACGAGGACGACCTCAAGGCGATCCGCCTGCAGGAGGAGGAACTGCTCTCCTGGCGCCTCGTCCCCCGCGAGGAACTCGACGACTACCTGCTGGGCACCCTCGGCCACCGCGTCCGGGTCGCCCTGGACGTCCTGGCGGAGGGCTCGGGCACGGCGGAGCTGGAGAACGGGCGGCGGGTGGCGTAACCGAACGTGGCCTCACCCCTCCGGGTCACGTGGCTTGACGTCCACGTCACGCAGCCCCTCGTCCCGGGCGGCAACCCGGGCTTCGGTCCGGTGGCCGCGCTCGATGTAGTCGCGGACCACGAGTTCGACGGCGTCCTGCGGGCTGCCGACGCCCGCGAGGACCATGACTTCCACGACGAGTTCGGCGTCGAGCGAGACGGTGACCTTGGCCATGGCCGGAACCTAGCACCGGACGGCGCGCACGAATATCCGTTCGCCCCACCCGGTCCCGCGTCCTACCCTCGGTGCCATGAGCAAGCCCCTGGTCGCGATCCTCAGCGGTGCCGGTATCTCGACGGACTCCGGGATCCCCGACTACCGCGGCCCGAACGGGCTGTGGCGGAAGGATCCCGAGGCCGAGAAGCTCGTGACGTACGAGTACTACATGGGCGATCCGGAGATCCGGAGGCGGTCCTGGCAGATGCGGCGCGAGAACCGCACGCTCAAGGCCGAGCCCAACGCCGCGCACCGGGCGGTGGCGGAGCTGGAGCGGTCCGGGGTGCCCGTGCGGGTGATCACGCAGAACGTCGACGGACTGCACCAGCTCGCCGGGCTGTCCGCCCGCAAGGTGCTCGAACTGCACGGTTCCGCGCGGAGTTTCGTGTGCACCGGATGTCATGCGCGCGGGCCGATGGAGGACGCGCTCGCCCGGGTCGAGGCCGGGGAGGACGACCCGGCGTGCCTGGAGTGCGGGGGCATTCTCAAGTCGGCGACGGTGATGTTCGGCGAGCGCCTCGACCCGGTGGTCCTCGGTGAGGCTCTCGCGATCACCAAGGCCTGCTCCGTGTTCATCGCCGTCGGCACCAGCCTGCAGGTGCAGCCCGCCGCCGGACTCGCCGGCGTCGCCGCCGACCAGGGCGCACGGCTCGTCATCGTCAACGCCGAGCCGACGCCGTACGACGACCGGGCCGACGAAGTCGTACGGGAACCCATTGGCTCCGCACTGCCCGAACTCCTGGGCCGGCTGAGCGCGGAGAGCCGCAGCTAGAGCCCGGATCGCCGTCGTCCGGCGTTTATGACGGTGTGTCAGCTCCCGGCCGGGACGATGGTGCCGAAGGAGGCTGCGGCGATCTGCTGTATGCGGCGCATCTCGGTGCCGTCGAGGTTGTTGGGGTTGAGGGAGTAGACGATCTTGCGGGAGAGGTCGCTGGTGGCGAAGACGCCGCTGGTGTACCCGGGGCGGGAGCCGGTCTTGCCCCAGACCACGACGCCGTTGGAGGCCTTGACCCGCATCAGGCCCATGGTCATGCAGGCCCGGCCGGCGTCCGCCTGGGTGCGGCACTGGCTGCTGTGCCGGCTGGGGACGTCGGGAACCGCGAAGAGCTCGGCCTGCTCGGCCGACGGAAGGAGCCGGCCGCGGAACAGCTCGGTGATGAAGCGGTCGAGGTCGGCGGGGGTGGAGATCATGCCGCCCTCGGCCCAGGGCCAGGGGCTCTGTTCGGTGACGTCCACCGGGTGCTTGGTACCGTCCGCGGACTTGACCATCAGATAGCCGTGCGAGTGCGGCCCGGGCAGGGACGGGTCGTCCGCGTCCGGGACGTAGGTGTCGTGCAGGCCGAGGGGACGGGTGATCCGGGACCGCACCTCGTGGGCGAACGTGTGCCCGGTGATTTTCTCGATCAGCACGCCGGCGACGTAGTAGTTCATGCCGTTGTACTGCTGCGCGGTGCCCGGCGCGAACTGCATCGGCTGACCGGCCATCAGGTCGATCACCTGCTGCGGGGTGAAGGTCTTCAGACGGTTGGCCGCGAACCATTCGGGGCTGCCGTCGCCGAAGTCCGGGCTGTCGGCCCCTCGCGGCAGGCCGCTGGTGTGGTTGAGCAGCTGGCCCACCGTGACCGGCGGCAGCTCCGCGGGCAGAACGCCCGGCAGGTAGTGCTGCACGGGTGTGTCCAGGTCGATCCGGTGCTCGGCGGCGAGTTGGAGCACGACGGTCGCGGTGAAGACCTTGGAGATGCTGCCGATCCGGAAGTGCCCGTTGCGCGGGACGCCCTGGCCGGTCTCCAGGTCGCCCACTCCCGAGGTGCCCGACCAGTGGCCGGCTCTGCCGGTGATCCGCAGCAGCGCGCCGGTGACGTCCGCACTGGGCAGGCCGCCGATGGCCGCCCTGAGCCGGCCCGGATCGAGCGCGGGCAGCGGCGCGTCGGCCGCCGTGGCCGCAGGCGCCGTGGCCGGGATCGCGGCGGAGGCGGGGGCGGCCACGCTCACGGCCAGGGCGGCCAGCACGGCGCCGGCGGCTGCCACGGTGGACCAACGCGTACGACGTACGGAACAGTTCACGTGAGGACTCTCCCAAGGTGACGGTCGGACCGGCGAACGCCCGGCCCGACCACGAGTCTCATGCACCCCGGCAGCCCCGTTCATCAGGAGCGTCCCCGAGTAACCCCCCACCACACCCTGAGAACTGATTGGGGGTCAGGCTCATACCTGATCAGGGTGACCTTGCCTCAACAGCCCGATTTCAAGGCCCGGCCGCTGGAACAGGGCGGCTCCCCGCTCGAAATCGAGCAGTCGTCGCTTTCGGTCGAGGCCGCCGCCGTAGCCGGTCAGGCTTCCGTTCGCGCCGACGACTCGATGGCAGGGGACGATGATGCCGATCGGGTTCCTGCCGTTGGCGAGGCCGACCGCGCGGGAGGCGGACGGGTTGCCGAGGGCCTGGGCGAGTTCGCCGTAGGAGCGGGTCTCGCCGTAGGGGATCTGCTGGAGTTGCTGCCAGACCGCGCGCTGGAACGGCGTCCCGCTCAGGCTGAGTTCAAGGGCGAACTCCTTCAACTCGCCTGCGAAAAAGGCCTTCAGTTGTTCCTCGGTCTCGTCGAAGAGCGTGTCGTCCCGCGCGCCGAAGGACTCCTCCGGTGGGCGGTGGCGCTGCTCGGTCATGTAGAGGCCGCACAGGATGCCGTCGTCGGCTACGAGGGTGAGGGGGCCGTACGGGCTGTCGATCACGGTGTGGTGCTTCACGGGGCTCATCGCGGACGTCCTTACACGGGCAGGAAGTTGATCGGGTGGCTGTCGGTCGCCCACAGGTACTGGACGGCGTACGCCCGCCAGGGGCGCCAGGCCGCGGCGCGGGCGGTGAGGGCCGCCGGGGTGAACGGGAGGCCCAGTTCCCGGGCGGCGCGGCGGATGCCGAGGTCGGTGGGGAGGAAGGCGTCGGGGTCGCCGAGGGCACGCATGGCGATGACGTCGACGGTCCAGGGGCCGAAACCGGGGAGGGCGAGGAGCTGGGCGCGGACTTCGGGCCAGTCGCTCTCGGGGCCCAAGTGGACCGTTCCGTCGGCGAGTTGGCGTACCAGGGTGGTGAAGGTGGTGCGCCGGGTGCGGGGCATGGCCAGGGAGTCCGGGTCAAGGGCGGCGAGCGCCTCGGGGGTCGGGAAGAGATGGGTGAGGCCGCCTTCGGTGTCGTCGATCGGGTCGCCGTGTGCCGTGACCAGGCGGGAGGCGTGGGTGCGGGCGGCGGCCGTGGAGACCTGCTGGCCGAGGACCGCTCGTACGGCGAACTCCGCCTCGTCGACCGTGCGCGGGACGCGTCGGCCGGGGGCCTTGTCCACCAGCGGCGCGAGCAGCGGGTCCGTGCGGAGCTGGTCGTCGATCGCGACCGGGTCGGCGTCCAGGTCGAGCATCCGGCGGCAGCGGCTGATGGCGACGGGCAGGTCGCGCACGTCGCTGAGGGTGAGACGGCAGGCGATGTGGTCGGGTTCGGGGGCCAGGGTCACGATGCCGTGGCCGTACGGGAGGCGGAGGGTGCGGCGGTAGGCGCCGTCCCGCCACTCCTCCACGCCGGGTACGGCGGTCGCCGCGAGATGGCCGAAGAGGTTGTCGGGGTTGAGGGGGGCACGGAAGGGGAGGCGGAGGGTGAGGGCGCCGGGGGCCGCGGGGGCGTTCCTCTTCGGCAGCCGCGCCCGCAGGTCGCTCGGGGAGAGCGCGAAGACCTCGCGCACGGTGTCGTTGAAGGTGCGGATCGAGGAGAAGCCGGCGGCGAAGGCGATCTCCGCCATGGGGAGGACGGTCGTCTCGATCAACAGGCGGGCCGTCTGGGCGCGTTGGGCGCGGGCCAGGGCCAGGGGGCCGGCGCCGAGTTCGGCGAGCAGCTGGCGTTCGATCTGGCGGGTGCTGTAGCCGAGGCGGGCGGCGAGGCCGGGGACGCCGTCGCGGTCCACGACGCCGTCGGCGATCAGGCGCATCGCGCGGGCCACCAGGTCGGCACGCTGGTTCCACTCCGGGGAGCCCGGGCTGGTGTCGGGGCGGCAGCGCTTGCAGGCCCGGAATCCGGCCTGCTGGCAGGCGGCCGCGCTCGGGTAGAAGGTCATGTTCTCGGGCTTGGGCGGTACGACCGGGCAGCTGGGCCGGCAGTAGATGCGGGTGGTCAGGACCGCCGTGAAGAACCATCCGTCGAAGCGGGCGTCCTTGGACTGGACCGCGCGTACGCAGCGCTCTCGGTCGGTGTGCATCCCGTTCTGCATGCGTCCAGCATCGGCGATGGGCGGGAGCGGGGCTGGCGAGAATCCGACATCAAGGTGGTGTGGGCTGGAGCGGTCCGGATCGCCCTCTCCTCCGCACGGTGTCGTGATGGGTACGCTGCCCTGATGGACCGTGGACGGCAGCGACCGATGTGGCCGCTGTACGCGGCGGGGTTCACCACCGCCTTCGGAGCGCACGGTATCGCCGCGAACCTCGGGGGCGCGGGGAAGGGCGCGGTCAGCTCGCTGCTCGTCCTGGGCGGCCTGCTCGCGCTCTACGACGGTGCGGAGGTCGTCCTGAAGCCGGTGTTCGGCACGGTGGCCGACTGGGTCGGGGCGCGGCCGGTGCTGCTCGGCGGGCTGGTGGCGTTCGCCGCCTCGTCCGCGGTGTACGTCCTCGCGGACAGCCCGGGGTGGCTGTGGGTCGCGCGGCTCGGGCAGGGGGCGGCGGCCTCCGCGTTCTCGCCGGCCGCGTCCGCGCTGGTGGCGCGGCTCAATCCGGCGGCCAAGCACGGGCGGGTCTTCGGGAGTTACGGCTTCTACAAGTCCATCGGCTACACGCTCGGGCCGCTGCTCGGAGGCCTGCTGGTGTGGGCGGGCGGGCTGCGGCTGCTGTTCGCCGTCCTGGCGGTGCTCGGTGTTGCCGTCGCGGGGTGGGCCCTGGTTGCCGTACCCGTCGTGGCGCCGCTCCCCCGCGCCCGGCAGACGCTGCTGGATCTGGCGCGGCGGCTTGCGGACCCGGTGTTTCTCGTGCCGACGGCCGCGCTCGCGGGGGCCACGGCCGCGCTCTCGGCCGGGGTGGGCTTTCTGCCGGTGTCCGGTGCGGTGGCGGGGCTCGGGACGGTGGCGACGGGGGCCGCGGTGTCGGTGCTCGCGGGGTGCGCGGCGGTGGTGCAGCCGCGTGCCGGACGGGCCTTGGACGCGGGGCGGCTCACCGCGGGCGCCGGGCTCACCTCCGGTCTCCTGCTCGCGGCAACCGGCCTGGCCTGCGCGATGCTGTCCGGCCTGACCGGCGTCCTGCTCGCCGCCGCCCTCATCGGCACCGGCACGGGCCTGATCACCCCGCTCGGCTTCGCGACCCTGGCCTCAAAGACCCCGCAGGAACGACTCGGGCAGACGATGGGCGCGGCGGAACTCGGACGCGAACTGGGCGATGCGGGCGGCCCGTTGCTGGTGGCGGGGGTGGCGACCGCGGCGACCCTGACATATGGGTTCGGGGCGTTGGCGCTGGTGTTGGGGTGCGTGGCGGTGGGGGTTGCGGCGGGGGTACGGAGGGGGACGGCCGGGGGGACTGAGGCGGGGGCGGGGCGGACCGGATGACGAGGCCGGCACACACAGCAAGCCCCCGCGCCACCGTCGGACCAGGGCCGGCGCCCGCCCACGTCCACCCGGGGCAAGCACCGGACTCCCGCCCGGCCCAGGCGAGCGCCCGCGCCCCCTGGCCGCTCCAGAGCCGGCGCCCGGCTTAGGTCAGCACGCTGCCCAGAAGGTGCAGCAGATCCCCCGTCGCGTCCGCCGCGCCCAGGGCGGGCAGGATCCCGAGGGCCAGTACTGCCGCGGCGATGGGGCGCAGGTGAGGTGGCGGGGCCGTCTGCAGGGCGGCGACCCGGCGGGTGACGGCCCGGTCGGAGAAGTGCAGTGCGCAGCCGGGGCGGTGGGCGACCAGGGCGGCTCGGGCCAGGGCCTGGGCGGTGGTCCTGCGGTCGCCCACTGCCTCGGCGGCGTGTTCGTCGGCCCAGCGCTCCACCAGGTAGGCGACCGTCGTACGCACCGGCGCGAGCAGGGGGTTGGCCGCTGCGGCGAGGGTGACCGCGTGGACGAGCAGGGAGTGGCGGTGCGCGAGGTGGGCGCGCTCGTGGGCGAACAGGACGCGGCGTTCGGCGGGTCGCAGTGCGGCGAGCATCGCGGAGGTGACCAGGATCCGGCCCGGGGTTCCGGGCACCGCGAACGCCTGTGCGGTCGGTGAGGCCGCGACGACGAGTTCGGTGCCGTCCGGGTGGCCCTCGCACAGGCGGCGCAGGGTGCGGCGGGTGGCGCGTTCGGCGCGGATCGCCCGCAGGACCCGGCAGGCGGCCACCGCGAGAACCGCGAGCGCGGCGAGGGCGACGATCTCCGGGACGGGATCGGGCAGTACCCGCCCGTCCTCACGGGCGTCGGCGACGACCGGCGGTGCCTCGTCGACGAGCGTGACGGTCAGCAGGACCAGCGCCCAGGTGGTGGCACCCGCGGCGAGGACGGCGGCGACGGTCAGGGCCCGGGCCGCCGGAGCGGGCGCGAGGCGCAGGCCGACCTGGGGGCTGACGAAAGCGAGCAGCAGGGACAGCAGCAGCGGGGTGTAGACGTCGATCCTCATGGCCCGTGCCGCCTCCTTCGCCCGCCGCCCCTGCGCCTCCTGCCGAATGGTCGCAACAGGCGCGCCTCATGAACTCCCTGGCCGTGCTGCGGCCGCCGCCTCACGTACCGCTCTCGCCGAGGAGTGCGCGCAGCGCGGCCTCCTCCGCCGGGCTCAGGCCCGTGACGAACTGCTGGAGGGCCGCTATCGGGTCGGGGCCGCGGTCCAGGGCCTGGTGCATGGCCTCGGCGGTCATCTGTGCCGCGTTCTTCGCCGGCCGGTAGGCGCCGCGCCGGCCGTCGGCGTCCCGCAGGACGAGGCTCTTGTCGTGCAGCCGCCGAAGGATCGTGTGCACGGTGTTGTAGGCGAGGTCGCCGCCGAGGTCGGTCTGGATCTCGGCCGGGGTGAGGGCCCGGTCCGTCGCCCACAGGGTGGCGAGGACCTCGCTCTCCAGCTCGCCGGGGCTGCGTCGCTCGCCCCTGCCGCGAGACGTCGTACCTGCCATGGCCACCACCTTACGGCGCGTAGGGTCCGGCGGTCACCAAGTCGCACCCGCCCCTTACCCGGCTCCGGCCTGCTCCCGACCTACAACCTGTAGGGTGAGATCGACCCTACAACCTGTAGGGCCGGATGGGTGAACGATGACGAGGACCCCCCACACCGCTCCGACCCGCGCCACCCGGCACGGGCCGCCGGCGACCCCCCGGCCGCCGTGGCGCTCCGCGGGCGAGTGGTGGCTCGCGGCGGTGGCGGCCGCCTTCACACTGCTCCAACTCGCCCTGGTGCGGCCCGGAATGGGCCTGGGCTGGGACGAGACGGTGTACGTCAGCCAGGTCAGCAGCCACGCCCCGGCGGCCTTCTTCAGCGCACCGCGCGCCCGCGGCATCACCCTGCTGGTGGCTCCCGTCGCCTCCTGGTCGTCGTCCACCGCGCTGCTGCGGGTGTACTTGGCGGTCCTGTCCGGGCTCGGCCTGTACTGGGCCCTGCGAGCCTGGCGGGGCCTGTTCCCCGTACGAGTGATCGCGGCAGGCGGCGCGCTGTTCGCCTCACTGTGGATCACCCTCTTCTACGGCCCCCAGGCCATGCCCAACTACTGGGTGGCCGTGGGCGCGTCGGCCACCGTGGGCTTCTTCCTGCACACCTGGTCCGACCGTACCCGGAGCGGCGCCCTGTGGGGCGTGGCCGCGGGCGCGGCGCTGATGGCCTGGATACGGCCCACGGACGCCGTCTGGGTCGCCCTCCCGCTGCTCGCGCTCGTGCTGTTCGTCCACCCTCGACGCCGGCTGCGACTCCTGCTGGCCCTGGTCACCGGCCTCGCGGCGGGGGCCACCGAGTGGATCGTCGAGGCATACGTCGACTACGGCGGCGTCGGCGCCCGGCTGGCCGCCGGCTCCCGTATCCAGGGCGGCCTGGGCCTGCACAACGCCGTCGTCGACCAGCTCCGCAGCCTCGGCGGGCGTGCCCTGTGCCGCCCGTGCACGGGGGCGATCGCGAGCCCGCCGGTGATCGCCTGGTGGTTCGTCCTCCCGCTGCTCGCCGCCGCAGCGCTGGTCATCGCCGTACGGGCCCGCCGTACGACCCGCACGCTGCTGCCGCTTGCCTGTGCGGTCACCGCGGCCGTGCCGTATCTCTTCCTGATCGGCTATGCCGCGCCCCGTTTCCTGCTGCCCGCCTACGCCCTGCTCGCGATCCCGGTCGCGGACGCCCTGGCCCGTCTGGTCGACGCGCCGGGCGGGCGTCGGCGAACCCTGGCGGTGACCGTGGTGGCTGTGGGGCTCGCGGGCCATCTGGCCGTCCAGTTCGACGTGTTGGAGCGCGCCGTGTCGAGAACCGCCGCCGAGCACCGTGTCTGGAGCCGCACCGCCGCGGACCTGCGCCGTCTCGGCGTACACCCACCGTGCCTGGTCACTGAGGGCGACTCCGTACCGGTCGCCTTCGCCGCGGGCTGCGCCTCCGCCCACACGGGCGGCCACGACGCCAACATCACCGGCGCGGAGCTCGCACGAACAGCCCACCGCATGCCGGTCGTCCTCCTCACCACTCACCTCATCCACCCGCCCTCGTACGCCCGTACGTGGCAGCCGCACCGCTTGACGGGCGGCTACGCGTATCTGGCTCCCGGCGCCGTAGGCAAGGAAGGCGGTCAGGGATGACCACGACCGTGGAAGGGCGGCACGCATGAACGCCGAGGTCACCTCGTCCGTGGCCGCCGGCAGGCCAAGCACCCTTGGCGAGATCCGGTGCGGTTCGGCAGCCTCCTTGAGGGGCGCGACCGGCCACGACGAAGCCGCAGACGAAAGGCGGCCCGTCCGGGCCCCGCGGCGGAGCACATCCGCGCGGCCCGCGGACCGCTTCGCGCCGTGGCAGACCGCGGCCGCACTGGTCCTCACCGCCGCCGCCCTCGGCCTCGCCGCCCTCCACTGGGCCGTCCTCGACTCGGGCGTCGACCGCCTGGCCGTGGCCGACCGCGGCCGGCTGCTGCTGGCAGCCCTGCTCACCCTGCTGACCTGGGCATGCGCGGCGCTCGCACAGCAGGGCGCGGTGCGCGAGGCGCTACCCGCCGGGCGACTGGTAGCGGTGCAGTTCGCGGCCTCCGCGGCGAACCATCTGCTGCCGGCCGGGCTCGGCGCGGGCGCGGTCAACCTGCGGTTCCTGATGCGCAGCGGACTGGCACCCGGCCGCGCGGCCACGGCCCTCGCGGTCAAGTCCACCGCCGGGGCCGTCGTCCGGATCGCCCTGATGGCGGTGCTCGCCCTCGCCTGTCCCGGTGTGCTGCGGCTGCCGTCGGTGGGCGGACCGAAGCTGCTGGTCGGCGCGCTGGCGGCAGCCGTGGCCGTACCCGTGGCCGTCCTGCTCGTGCGGCGGACGCGGCTGCGGCGGGCGCTGGCCTGCGCGGCGGCCGACGTACGCGCCGTGCACGAGAACCCCCGGCGCGCCGCGGCCCTGTGGGGCGGCTCGCTGGCCTTCGCGGCCCTGCACACGGCGGTGGTGGTCGCCGTCGTCCGCGCCCTGGACGTACCGCTGCCCGCAGGGCGCATCGCGCTCGCCTATCTCGCCGCGAGCAGTGCCGCCGTCCTGCTGCCGACCCCCGGCGGCCTCGGTTCCCTGGACGCCGCGCTCGCCTGGGCGCTGACCACGGCCGGCGCCCCTGGCTCGGTGAGCGTGTCGGCCGTGCTCGGCTACCGGTTGCTGACCGTCTGGCTGCCGCTGGTGCCGGGGCTGCTGGTGCTGGCCGGACTGGTCCGTTCGAGAGCCCTGTGACGGCACCGCAGTCAGGATGCGTTCAGGTTTCCGGTGACAGCGTCCCCCCTATGGCGTTGGATACGTCTGGGGCAACCGAGGCGGCTGCGGCGTACACGCACGGCGCTGCTGCGGCGCCGTTCACCCGCCGCCGATCGTGCCCCGCGTTTGAACAAGGTTCGCGAAGTCGCCGTATATGTCTGGGTGATCAAGCTGCAGGTCGCCCAGTTCGCCCGGGCCTGGGCACCGTGGTGCCGAACGCGCTGTTCCGCACGGTGATCCTCGGCTCGCTCGTCTTCCTCGTGATCCCTCGCAAGGACGTCACCGAACCGCAACGACGACAGGAGATCCCCACCGCATGACCCGGCAACCCCCCACACAGGCGGCCGAGTCGACGGTCCTCAGCGACCTCGACGCCGCCGCCGGCCGTCGCGATGTAGTGAAGAAGCTCCCGGAGGTCACCCTGGCCTTCTGGATCATGAAGATCGCGGCGACCACCCTCGGCGAGACAGCGGGCGACCTCTTCTCGCAGACCCTCAAGCTCGGCTACTTCCTGACCACGATCGCGCTGTTCCTGGTCTTCATCGTGACGCTGGTCGTCCAGCTCAGGTCGCGGCGCTACAACCCGTTCTTCTACTGGACCGTCATCCTGTCGACCAGCATGGCCGGCACCACGATGTCCGACTTCATGAACCGCGACGCCAGCGCCAAGTACCTTTCGGGCGGCGCCACTTCGCTGGGCTGGGGGCCGCAGGGCCTGGGCCTCGGCTATCCGGCGGGCGCCGCCATCCTCATCTCGCTGCTGATCGTCATCTTCGCCGTGTGGAAGCTGACCGGGATGACGTTCGTCATCCGGGACATCGTCAGTTTCCGCGGGGAGGCGCTGTTCTGGTCGGCGATCCTCGTCTCGAACACGCTCGGCACCTCCATGGGCGACTTCCTCTCCGACAGCTCCGGCCTCGGCTACGCCGGTGGTGCGCTGCTCGTCGGCGGGGTGCTCGCCGTCCTGGTCGCCCTGATGAAGGTGCCCGCGGTGCCGAACGTGCTGCTGTTCTGGTTCGCGTTCGTACTGACCCGGCCGCTCGGTGCGACGGCCGGCGACTTCCTCACCAAGCCCGTCGCCAAGGGCGGCCTCGATCTCGGGACTGCCGGTTCGTCGGCGGTGCTGCTGGCCGTACTGCTCGGGCTGATGGGGTACGCCCAGGCGCGCGAGCGCCGTCTCGCGGAGGGAGTCAGCCGGGCGGCAGTCTGACCACGAAGCGTGCACCGGGGGCGAGTTCGGGATCGTGGGAGACCTCGCCCCCCGCGGAGCGGGCCAGGCGCCGCGCCAGCGGCAGCCCGAGGCCCGCTCCGCCGTGTCCGTCGTCCGGGTCGGCGCGGCGGCCGGGCTGGAAGAGCTGTCCGGCGAAGGCGGGCGGCACGCCCGGTCCGTCGTCCGTGACACAGATGCGTACGCCGCCGCCGTCGCGGTCCGCGCTCAGGGTGACGCTCGACTCGGCGTACCGCAGGGCGTTGGCCAGCAGCGGGCTGACGATCCGTTCGAGGAGTGCGTCCGGTACGCCGGCCTCCAGCCGTCCGTCCGAGCCGTCACCGGCACCGGCCGCGTCGACCGTGACCATCACGTGGTCGGGGGGATCCGCCTGTGCGGCGAGACGGCGCAGGGTGGGCAGGACCGGGGCGGTGCCGGGGGCGGCGGTGGTCGCGTCCTCGCGGGCACTGTCCAGGAGGGTGTCGCAGATGGCGCGCATCGACTCGGCGGCCTCGGCGATCGTCTCGTGCACGGCGCTGGTCTCGGCCGCGGTGCGCGGGCGCGAGCGGTACCAGTCCAGCTCGGCGACGATCCTGCTGAGCGGGGTGCGCAGCTCGTGCGAGAGCTCGCCGGTCAGCTGCCGCTCATGCCGCAGCACCGCGCGGATACGGTCGAGGAGGGCGTCCAACGACGCCCCCAGCCGGGCGAGTTCGGCCGGGCGGTCCGCGCTGCCGAACCGTTCCTCGGAGGCCACCGCGCTCCACTGCGTCGCCTGGTCGGTCATCGCCTCGACGGGACGCAGCGCGCGTCCTACCGCCAGCCGGGTCAGCGCGTAGGTGCAGGCCAGCATCACGGCGTCCAGGACCAACGAGCCCAGCAGCAGAGTGTCGGCCGAACTGCGGTACGGCGACAGGTCCAGGGCCGTGACGATGGTGGCCGCCTGCTGTGCGCCGGGGACGGGCTCGGAACAGAGGCGGACGGGGCCCGAACCGTGGCCGGAGGCGGTGACGCAGCGCCGTCCGCCCCGGCGGGCCAGGCCTTCGGCGACCCGGGTGAGCGCGCCTGCCGAGGGCGGCTGCTCCAGCAGCCGCCGACCGGCGTAGATCCACACGTTCGCGTCGAGGAGATGGTCGTTGACGGTCTCCAGGACCCGTACCCGCGGACCGCCGGTGTCCACGGTGGTGGCGACGGCGGCCGCTCGGGTGCGCAGTTCGTCGTCCGCCTGACGCCGCAGATGGTGGCGGACCACGGTGTTGAAGACGACGGTCAGGATGATCATCAGGAGTGCGGCGGTGGTGAGCGCGACCAGGGAGAGCCGGCCGCGCAGGGTGCGGGGGACGAGACGGGGAGGAAGGCCGACGCGCGGGGTGCGTGGGGCCGCCGGCCGGGTGGGGGGTGCGGTCATGTCAGCCGGTGCCCGATGCCGCGCGCGGTGCCGATCGTGACCTCGCTGCCCGCCTCGCGCAGCTTGCGGCGCAGCCGGGTCAGGTACTGGTCGAGGGTGTTGTCGCTGACCTGGGCGCCCTCCGGCCAGCCCGCCCGGACGAGTTCGCGCCGGCTCACGATCTCGCCGGGGGTCGCCATGAGGGGGGCCAGGAGCCGGAACTCCGTCGGTGTGAGGTCGACCTCGGTTCCGCGCACGGTCAGGGAGTGCCGCAGGGCGTCCAGTACGAGGCCGCCGGCCGCGGGGCGGGGCGGCGGTGCGGCGCGTTTGAGTGCCGCGCGCAGCCGGGCGGCGAGTTCCACCAGGTGGAAGGGCTTCGGCAGGTAGTCGTCGCCGCCCGCGGAGAACCCGGACAGCCGGTCGGTCAGGCTCTGCCGTGCGGTGAGAAAGATGACAGGGGCCACGAACCCGTTCGCCCGCAACGCCTGGCACACGTCCCGCCCGTCCGCGTCCGGCAGCCCCACGTCCAGCACAGCTGCGGCCACCTCGTCCCCGGCCAGCCGCAGCGCGGTCGCGCCGTCGGCGGCCGGCACGGTGTCAAAGCCCTCGTCCCGCAGCCCACGCAGCAGCACATCACGCAAGGCGTGATCGTCCTCGACGACCAGGATCTTGGGGGGCATGGTCCTCCATCGGCGGTGGTGCGGTGTGCGGGGGTTGTGGGTGGGGGTTATGGGGGTTTCCCAGGACAGGGGCGGACCAGGGGGTGTCAGCGGGAGGGTGCGGGTCCGGAACGTCCTTGGGCGGGGGCGGGTGGGGAGACGAAGGCAGGCAGCAGTAGTCCGATCACGGGGCCGAGTCGGGGGACGGGGGACGGCCAGGAGCGTCCGTGACCAGACGCGGACCGAAGGCCTCCGAAGACGGAGACGGCCCGGAGGCGCCCGAAGACGGGGGCAAGCCGCGAGCGTCCGTGGGCAGACGCGGGCCGGAAGCCTCCGGGGACAGGGGCACGGCGGGCTCGTCCAGCGCCGTGCCCGTGCCGGGTGCCCCTGGCCCTTCGCGCCCCGTCGACTCCACGGGCAGCCACCGCGCCCAGCCCCACCAACACAGACCCAGCCACGCGACGGCGAGCAGCCAGCCGCCGATGACGTCGCTCGCCCAGTGCACCCCGAGGTACACGCGGGTCAGGCCGACGGCCGCCGCCCAGCACACCGCGAGGGTGCAGGTCGTGCGGGCGAGATCCACGCGGGCGCGACGAGTCGTCGCCCAGCACAGCAGACCTGCGGTGAGGGCGGAACTGGTGGCGTGGCCGGAGGGGAACGAGAAGCCGGACGCATGCGTCGCCCAGTCGGCGGGGGCCGGGCGGGCCCGCGCAAGCAGTTCCATCAGTCCGGTGCGGACCAGTTGCCCGGCGACCAGCACGACCAGGAGGACTACGGCGGTCCGGAGCCGCTCACGCGCGGTGCGCCCCGCGAGGAGCCCGGCGATCACGACGAGTACGTACGGCCAGGGCCCCGTCCCCGTCGCCGTGATCCCGCGGGCGAGCGCCACCCCCTCCGGGGGCCTGTGCGCAAGCCCCCACGCGTGGGCCGCCGTGTCTCCCGGCAGGGGGGCGCCGTGGCGCAGTCCCACCGCGGTCGCGAGGCCGGCGAACAGCAGCGCGCAGACGACGGCAAGCAGCACCGGCGGTGGTCCGGCCCGACTCACGCCTGGCCCTTGCCGGGCCCGATGCACGACCGGCTCTTGTCCGGTCCGGTTGACGCCTGGCCCTTGCCCGGTTCGGCCCGGCCCTTGCCCGCTCCGGTTGGCGCTCGGCCCTCGTCCGCTCGGGCTCCTGCGCGGCCGCCCGGCAGGGTCGCGCGCCTGCGCTCCCGGAACCGCCGGCCGCCGCCCTCCGCCGGCCGGGCCCCGCGCTGAACGCCGGGTTACGTGCCCGGCCCCTCCGCCCCCGGCGGATCCGGCATCACACTCGCCGCGCTCACCGTCACCGCCCGGCCCAGCAGCACCCCCACCGCGCCCAGCATCGCCACCAGGCCCGACCTCCTTTCCGCCGTTCGCAGCTCCTCCACCGGTCCCGGCAGCTTCACCGCCGTTCGCGGCTCCTCCACCACGCCCAGCTCCCCGCTCGTCTCCCTCCCCCTCGTGCCCAGTCATGAAGCCGTCACCAGCGGCCTGAGCCGAGTGGCCGCCGCACGGGTGACAAGAGGGGCGGCGCGGTCCGCCAGGGTGGTGAGGGGCCAGGCCAGGGCCGCGCCGAATGCCAGGCCCACGACCACGTCGTGCGGATAGTGCACGCCGATCCAGACCCGGGAGACGGCCATCAGGACGGCGGCCACAGCCGCGATCCGGCCGAGGCGCTCGTGCGCGAGCCACAGCGCCACCGCGGCGGCACCGGCGATCACCGCATGGTTACTGGGGAACGACCAGTCGCCCGCGGCCGGGCATGCCTCGACTGTGACGGTGTGCAGTGTCCGGCACGGTCTGCGTTCGGCGACGGCCGACTTGACCAGCACATCGACCACGTAACAGACCACCACGACGACAGGTGCCGCCAGCGCCCGGACCATCCGCGCCTCCCCCGCGCTGCGGGCCCGCCACCACACGGCGAGCATCAGCACGCCGAACAGCGCGAGGCCGTAGTCGGACCAGACGGCTATCACGGTGTTCACGGCGGACGGGGTGTGACGGGCGAGACCGGTGATCCAGGTGTACGCGCCGCCGTCCACCGAGGCGCCGCCGAAGGCGAGGCCGGTCACGAGGAGGCCTCCTCGGAGGCGCGGCGGGCGCGGGCGCGCCGGGCCTCGAGCGCGATCGGGGTCAGGGAGAGGAGGACCACGAGCGCGACCAGCGGCAGCAGGTAGCGGTCGACGTTCGGCACCGAGGAACCCAGCGCGTAACCGCCCAGCACCAGACCGATCGTCCAGATGAGGCCACCGATCACCTGCCACGGGGTGAAGACACGCACCGGCACGTCGAGGGCCCCGGCCAGCGGGTTCAGCACGGTGCGCACGACCGGCACGAAGCGGGCCAGGACCACCGCCTTGGCATGCCCGTAGCGCGCGAGCAGCTCCTCGGCCCGCGCCGCGCCCTCGTGCAGCTTCTTCGCGCGGCTGCGGGCCAGCAGCGCGCGGCCGCCCCGCCGCCCGAGCCAGTACCCCGTCTGGGCACCGAGCAGTGCGCCGGCCACGGCGGCGGCCAGCACCTGCGGAAGTGACAGGTGCACGGATCCATGGACGCCGGGGACGCACAGCAGCCCGGCCGTGAACAGCAGCGAGTCGCCGGGCAGGAAGAAACCGACCAGCAGGCCGGTCTCGGCGAACATGACGACCGCGATACCGAACGCGCCGAAGGCGGACAGCAGGGATCCGGCATCCAGGACGTTCACCGCTTGGGCGACGGCGAACTGGGCAGCTGCCACGGAGGCGACCCCTCTCATACTGGGACGTGGAGACGGAGCGGGTACGGACCCGCGTCTAGCGACTACAGTCATGTAGACCGTCTACTGAACTGTAGACGAATGAGAGCCGAGGAGTGTTCCCATGCCCGAGGGGCAGATTGACGAGCCGGTCGACGGCCCGGTCGACGGGCGCACGGACCGACGGCCGGCCGGCGAGCTCGAGGCGAGCGTGCTGGCCGCACTGTGGGCCGCGGACGCGCCGCTCACGCCCGGCGCCGTCCAGCTGGAGCTCGGCGGCGGTCTCGCCCGCACCACGGTGACCACGATCCTCACACGTCTGCACGCCAAGGGCGCGGTCACCCGCGCGCGCTCCGGCCGCGGCTACGCCTACGCCCCGGCCCAGGACTCCCCCGGCCTCACGGCCCGCCGTATGCACGCCGAACTCGACAAGGACGAGGACCGCGGCACCGTCCTCGCCCGCTTCGTCTCCGATCTGAGCCCGGAGGACGAACAGCTCCTGCGCACACTCCTGGAGGGCGGCCCGGAGGGCGGTGGGGGCAGTGTGTGAACAGCGCCTTGGGGATCTTGTTGTCGGCTGCGGCGCGTAGGCTGGTCGACTACGGTCCGGCGGCCCCTGGAGGAATCCCGTGATCTACGCCGTGTGGCTTCCGTTGCTCATGCCGTTCCTCGCCGTGCCCGTGGCCCGGCGTGGCGCCGAGCAGCTGCGGCCGCGGACGGCCGCCTGGGCGCTGACGGCTCTCGCGCTGGTCCTCGCCCTCTCCAGCACGGCGGCGCTGGGCATGCTCGCCCTGGCCGGCGCCCTGCGTCTGTCCTTCGTCGCCGAGGCGGCACACCTCTCCCCGCAGCTGCTGGGCGCCGGCTTGCCCGCCACCGTGCCGGCCGCGGTGCCGGCCGCCCTCGCGCTGACCGGTCTCGGCGTCCTGGTTCTCGACCGGGCCCGCCGCCACCTGCGCGAACTGCGCGCCGCCCACCGGCAGTTCCGCAGCGGTGCGAGCGCCGGCGATCTCTGTGTGCGGCACGACGACCGGCCCGAGGCCTACGCCCTGCCCGGGCGGCCCGGCCGTATCGTGGTGACGACCGGAATGCTGCGCGCCCTCAGCGCCGGCGAACGCGAGGTGCTCTTCGCCCATGAGCGCGCCCACCTCACCGGCCGCCACCACGTCTTCCTCGCGGCCGTGGAGTTCGCCGTCGCGTTGCACCCCGCGCTGCGCGGCCTGCGCGCGCCGCTCTCGTACGCCCTGGAGCGCTGGGCCGACGAGTCCGCGGCGCAGGCGACGGGCGATCGCGCGCTCACCGCCCGAGCCGTGGGCCGCGCCGCCCTCGCGGCCCGGGCGGCGGGCTCCTCCGCGCGCCCGCGCCTGTCGCTGACGGCCACGGCGGGCCCGGTCCCTCGCCGCGTCACCGCCCTCCTGACCACTCCCGCACCCGCCGCCCGTCTGCTCCCCCGCTCCCTGGCCTGTCTGCTCCTGGCCTGCGTGGCCGTATCGGCGACGGCGGTGCTGGACGCGGCAACCGATCTGCACGCGGGCATCGAGGTCGCCCAGGGCGAGCAGGGGCAACAGGGACACGCGGCCTTCGGCGACGGCGACTGACCCCGCGCAGACCCGACAGCCCCGTAGAGCCACGGGTCATGGAGACCGGCGGGCCGCCCCTTCGACGAAACCGGTCACGAGGTCGACGTAATCGCCGGATGCGTGACATGAGGGATGTGCCCCGCGCCCTCGAAGGTGTGTGTCCGCGCCTGCGGCAGGGCCGCGGACAGCCGGCTGACGATCGTGGCGAACCACGGCGGGCTCTGTGTGCCCTTCGACAGCAGGGCGGGCCCGGTGTAGCCGGCGAGGCGGTCGAGGTCGAGGACGGCCCAGTTCGGATCGGACTGCTCGTCGGCGAAGGTGGGGGCGTTGCGCAGGAACGTCTCCTGGACCGCGTCCGGCAGCCGCTCCCACATTCCGGGGCCCAGCGCGACCTCTTCCACGAACTCGTATGCTCCCGCCAGGGTTTCGCCCGCCCGCAGATGGGCGATCACGGATTCGATCTTCTTCGCGATGTCCGTCATCAGCGGCTGCAGCTCGGGAACGTCGGCCACGATGCCCAGGAGCGGGGGCTCGTGGGCGATGAGGCCCCGGAAGAGTCCGGGGCGCCGGGCGGCCAGGCCCAGTGCGGTCGAGGCTCCGAAGGAGTTGGCCGCCACGTACGCCGGCGCGTATCCCCGTGCCTCCATCAGTGCCGCGAGGTCGTCCTCGTCCTCGGTGCGGGTCCCCTGCCCGGCGGGGCGTTCGCTCCGGCTGTGCCCCCGCCGGTCGTAGACGAGGACCCGGAATCGCTTCGCGAGGGCGTCGAGGACCGGGGTCCAGTTGTCGTGGTCGCCCCATGATCCGTGCACCAGGACCAGGGGATCGCCGTCCCCGGCCGTTTCGTAGAAGAGCTCCACGCCGTTCACTCCGACCCGTGCCACAACCAGCCGGTCCTCTCGTCGACAGGCGAAGACTGCCGTCACTGAGGTCCATGTTCCTCCCCCTCGGCAGCGCTTTCCCGGCGATCACCCCAACCCGCTTCACTGGCTTTTCATGGCATGCCCTCGACAAATCTGCCACGCTACAGCGGTCGCACCACCGATACACGCAGCCCACTGCCGTCCGCAGGCGCACCCCAGCCGGCCGGGCGGCACCGAGCAGGCCGGGATCCCGGCCGCCGCAAAGGAGTTTCGCGTGAGAAGGACCCCCCACAGATCCATCGCCCTGCGCGCTCTGGCAGTCGCCGCGCTGGCCGCCGTCTCCCTGCCCGCCACCCCCGCCGCAGCCGCCCCGTCGGCCGCGGCGGCCTGCACCCCGGCCCAGGTGGTCACCAACGGCGGCTTCGAGAGCGGCACTTCGCCGTGGACCCAGTCCTCGACGAGCGTCATCACCAGCCGTTCCGGCCAGACCGCACACGGCGGCACGAGCTACGCCTGGCTGGACGGAACGGGCGGCACCCACACCGACACCCTCTCCCAGAGCGTCACGATCCCGTCCGGGTGCAGCACCGCCACGCTCTCCTTCTGGCTCCACATCGACACCACCGAGACGACCTCGTCCGTCGCGTACGACAAGCTGACGGCGAAGATCGGCAGCACGACGCTGGCGACGTACTCGAACCTCGACAAGAACGCCGGGTACGTGAAGAAGACCCTCGACGTCTCGGCGTTCGCGGGGCAGACCGTGAGCCTCGCCTTCACCGGCAGCGAGGACTCCAGCCTGCAGACCAGCTTCGTCCTCGACGACATCGCCCTCGACACGTCCGGGGACAGCACCCCGCCGGCGGACTCCACCCGCACGCCCGCCACGCCCTCGTACACGGTCAGCCTCAGCAGCAACACCAGCGGCACGGTGTGGACCGGTCACGAGAGCGCGACCTTCACCAACGCCTCCTCGACCGCGCTGAGCGAGGTGTACCTGAGGCTGTGGGACAACTACCACGGCACCTGCGACGCCATGCCGATCACGGTCACCAACGTCACCGGCGGTACGGCGGGTTCGCTGTCCGTCGCCTGCACGGCCCTGCAGGTCACCCTGCCGACGCCGCTGGCGCAGGGGCAGTCCGCCACGATCGGCTTCGACCTCGGCATCACCGTGCCCAGCGGCGCCGACCGGTTCGGCCACGACGGGGCCTTCAACAACATCGGCAACGCGCTGCCCGTCCTCGCCGTCAAGGACGGCTCGGGCTGGCACCTGGACCCGTACACCAACAACGGCGAGTCCTTCTACTCCCTGGCCGCCGACTTCAAGGTGACCCTCGACCACCCGAGCGCCCTGCTGGTCCCGGCCACCGGCACCTCGACCGACACCCCGGGCTCCAGCGGCCGTACCGTCACCACCGCGACGGCCTCCAAGGTGCGTGACTTCGCCTGGGCGGCCGGCCCGTTCAACAAGATCTCCGGCACCTCGGCGGCCGGGACCGCGATCAACATCTACTCCGTCTCGGACATCAGCTCCTCCGACGCCCAGTCGATGCTCTCCACCGCCAAGTCGGCCGTGGACGCCCATGCGGCGCGCTTCGGGGCGTACCCGTACGGCGAGTTGGACGCGGTGATCGACAACAACTACTGGTTCGGCGGCATGGAGTACCCCGGGTTCGTCCTCGACCTGGTCAGCACCACCGCGCTCACCCACGAGATCGGCCACCAGTGGTGGTACGGCATCGTCGGCGACGACGAGTACAACAGCCCCTGGCTGGACGAGGCGTTCACCGACTACGCCACCGACCTGGCGCTCGGCAAGACCGGCACGAACTGCTGGAACAGCGTCTCCTGGGCCTCGTCCGCGGAGAAGATCACCAACTCCATGGCCTACTGGGACGCCCACTCGTCCCGCTACTCCACCGTCGTCTACGGCTACGGCAAGTGCGCCCTGCACGACCTGCGGCGGCTGCTCGGCGACACGGCGATGACCAAGCTGCTCAGGGACTACGCCACTTCGCACTGGTACGGCGTCTCGACCACGGCCGAGTTCAAGGCGGCCGCGCAGGCCGCGACGGCCACGGACCTGACCTCCTTCTGGAGCACGCACCGCATCGACGGCTGAGCGTCGGACCTACGGCTGACGGCCCGGCGGGCCCGCGCGGCGAACGCCTCGTGGGCCCGCTTGGCGTTTGCCCCTCGCCTCAACGTGCCAGTGCTTGAGCTCAGTTGGGCGCGCTGGGCGGCACATGGGGCGAGGTCCGCGGCGAGTTCGCGCAGGACGGAACGGAGCTCGGAACGGACCAGGGTGTGCAGGGCGTCGGAGCCGAGCGTGCGCAAGGCATGGTGGAGGAGTGCCTGGTCGGGGGTGTGCTGCACAGGCCCGCAGCGGTGTCGACGTACTGGTCGGTCCGGCGGTAGCGGGTCGCCGGTGGGGTGAGGGCGCCCAACGCCGCGTCGGGCAGGGCCAGTTGCTCGGCATGCAGGAACCCGGTCAGCCGGGTCAGGGCGCGTCGCTGGGTGCGGGGGTCGACGGGCACGGTTCCGGTACCGGCCTCGCCCGACAGGCCGTACGCGTGCCGCACCCCGCCGATCAGCGTGGCGACGGCCGTCACCTCGTGGCGGTGCGGCAGCTGGCGCGGTACGGCCCGTTCCTCCAGCTCACCGGTCTGCCGGTCGGGCGGCAGCACCCCACGGGAGAAGCCGGCCAGGGCGATGCGGCGTACCCGCAGGATCGTGTCCAGCGCCTCGAGGGCGTCGCCCGCGGTGACCCACGGGACCCCGTCGGCATGGGAGGCGTGCGGCTCTTGGCCGTCCTCCTCGGTGACGTAGTACAGGCCGGAGTCGGCCGCATCGCGGCGCAGGGCGGCGAGTTGACCATCGGCAAAGTCGCCGTACGCGTGGGCGACGAGGAAGTGGTCCCAGGGGCCGAGTCCGGTGGCGTACGCGTCGGAGAAGTCGAGGTCTCCGTCCGGGGTCACCGTGACGCGCGCGTGCGGACAGTCCATGACCGACGGCTTGGGGTGGTGCGTACTGGCGTAGTTGTGCAGGAAGCGGAGGGCGTGCCCGATCTCGTGCGCGGCGAGCTGACGCAGCCGTGCGAGGACCAACTCCGCTACGGCGGTTGCCGCAGAGGTCTACACCCGTAGGTCGACCACCAGGGGCCGGTGGTCCGAGATCGGGGTCGGTGGCGCGTGTTTCGCGTACACGGCGTCCTGAGGGAGTCCGCTCGCCAACACGTGGTCGAACTGCAGCACCGGGCGGTGGGAGGGGTAGGTCGGTACGGATGCGAGGTCGCGCCAGCCGTACCGCCGTGCGGTGTTCTGCTGCCGCAACTCGTGGTTCTGCCGTCGGCGTCTGCGCGGGCTCAAGGAAGGTGCCTGGTGATGCCGTGTGGGACGGTCTCGGCTGGGGTCGAGCAGTTCGGCGGCATTGAGCACAGCGCGGGGAATCGCGCCGATCAGATTGAAGTCGCCCAGCAGAAGGTGTGGTCGGGGCAGATCGGCGATCAAGGCGCGCAGCGCGAGGAGTTGGCGCGCGTTCCATCCCGGCACGAAGGACAGGTGCACCGCTACGGCGGTGAACGGGCCGCGTCGTCCCTGCAGGACGGCGGCCAACGCGGCCCGTGGCCGGTCGCGAACCACCGTGAGACCGGGGCGCCCCACCACGCGCAGCGGCATGCCGAGCGGAGCCGGGGCCAGCCGTACAGCTCGCCACTCGCGTACGGGGAGCCTGGAGAGAAGGGCGATGCCGTGTGAGGGGGGCGCCGCTCCGGGCGCGCCGCCGACCGGGCCGTACACGCGCAGCCCCGGCTCGCTCGGGTCGAGCACCCAACCCTGACCGAGCACGGAGCGGCCGTGGAGTGCCGACGCGTAGCGCCAGTCCTCGGCACGGGCCGCTTCGGCCGCGACCCGTGCCTGGTCGGTGAGCCCTGAGCGTTCCTGGAAGCGGTCAACTTCCTGAAGGCTCACGACATCGGCGTCCAGCGATGCGACGGCCTCGGCGAGTGGCCGCTCGGCATCGGCGGCAGAGGGGGGAACCGGCCCCCCCTCACGTACCTGACGGCCGTGCAGCACGTTGAAGGTCGCCAGCCTCACCGACTTCCGGGAACCGGCGGGTCCCCTGCGGACCTGGGCGCGCTCCACGGTCCCCCTTTCGAACGTCTGCTGGACTGGATAACACCCTGTCAACTACTGCGGCAGGAAGAAGAATCCGTCTGGTCGCCGTACGCCGGCACACTGATCGAGGGATGCCTGACCCGCACCGGCCCATGGTTCATCCCGCCGCACACTGATGAACACGCCCGGCGTCGGGCGCAAACAGCAGGAAGGCGAGCACGAGGACAAGGGGCGGGGAAGGGCCGCTTCGACCTCCCCAGGTGCGGACGGCCCTTCCCCGGACAAGCAGAGTCCGACTACCCCGACGACGGCCGCTCACGCTCCGCCTGCCCTATCTGCAGGGCTGTCGCCAGATGGTGCTTCAGCGACATCGGCTGCCCGGCCGCGGACGCAGTCACCGCCTCAGCGCCCACACGGAGTACTGAATTCCGCTCGGATAGAAGGGGGGTCGGGCAGGCGCCCGTCACCGGCCCGCGGGGCGGCGGCCGTCTCCTTCGCCCGCGGGTACGTACGCTTCTACGGGTTTGCACGGGTCGTCGCTGCTGAAGTACTGGTCCTTGAGGCGCGTCAGATCGCCGGGCCACTGGCGGTCCCAGTCGCCGAAGTGCGGGCCCATGGAGGCGTGTACGCCGCGGATGCCGGTGTCGCGAAGGGCCTCGACGGCGGCGTCGGAGTGCTCTCGGCTGCGGGAGTTGTGGGAGAAGTCGAGCATGGTCGTGATGCCGCTGTCGATCGCGGTGAGGGCGGCCAGCCTCGTGCCGGTGTACATGTCCTCGGGCCGGTAGACCGTGGCGTAGCCGGCCAGGGTGGCCATGACGTAGCCGCCGAGGTCGTCGACGTCCGGCATGATCCGGCGCAGCTGAGCCTCCCAGGCATGCCGGTCGGTGTCGACGGAGCCGGGGCTGAGGATGGCGCCGGTGGCGTCGACGAGCACGGCATCGTCCGCGGCGAGGTCGGGGCCGACGGCGGTGACGGTGTCGCCCTCGACGAGGAGGTCACCGCCCTCGATGACGCCGAGGTCGGGGTCCATGGTGACGATGGTCGCGCCGGTGAACAGGATGCGCCGTTCTTCTGCGGGGCGGCGCCGGAGCTGTTCGAGGACGGCGGCGCTGGTGGCGTCGTCGACGTTCACGAGGGGTCTTCTTTCCGTACGTGGAAGAGGGGGGTGGTGGGCTGATTCCGGGGGCGCCGGTGCTGTTCGGCTTCAAGCCTTGGTCGCCCCGGCTACGGCAACCAGGCCGCCGTTTCCCCAGGTGTCGCGCACCCAGGATCACGACGTGTACGGGCGGCACTGCCCTGGAGCCGGTCGTCTGTGGGCTGCCCGGTGGGCCGGGTCGCTGTGTTTGCCGCACGGCATCCGCCGACCGGCGGGTCAGCTCAGCTTCATGACGTAGCCCGCGTGGTGCAGTTCGTCGCCCTGGAACTCTCCGCAGGCCCAGAAGCCGAGGTCGTCCAGGTAGTCGATGCGGTCGCCGTCGATCCAGAACCGGCCCTGGTAAGCGTGGGGGCGACCGCCGCGGGCCTCGTCGTAGCGGTCGTCGGCGGTGAGCTCCTGGTGCAGGAAGCCCTTCCGGTCGATCCAGACGTCGACCCGCGGGCTGCCGGTCAGATCCGGTGCGGCCGGGATACCCGCCTCGGGGGCGGCGGCACGGCCGGGGGCGCCGGTGCCCGCCCACAGGACGGGCCGGCCGGCCGCGACCAGCGCGCGGACCTGCTCCGGCCGGGACATGAGGGTGGCTACCTCGCTCAGCACGTCGGCGGCGAGTTCGTCGGGCACCACCAGGAAGTCGGTGGTGTTGCCCGGAGTCAGTGTCGCGACGCACTCCGAGCGGCGGCCACGTCCGCCGGCCAGCGCGAGGGTGTCCACGACGGCGGGCACGACGGTCATGCCCGTGCAGTCGACGACGATGGCGTTGTCGTCCTCCGCCGCGGTGACGCTGCCGGGGCCGACGCCCACGATCAGGGGACCGTCGGCGCCGGTCACGGTCCCGCTCAGCGGGTCCACCGTCACGATCCGGGCGTTGGTGAACAGGACAGGACGGCCGGCGTCGTTCGAGACCATCTCGTCGAGGGCCTTCGGGTTCCAGCTCACGCTCTCGGTATCGGTGATGGTCATGGGTGCTCTTCAGGGAGGTTCGGCTCATCTCTCTGCCCGGCACACGAAGCGAACGCCGGTGCAGGTGGAGGCAGTTGCCCGGCAGTTACGGCAGCTGCGTGACCATCAGGTTCATCGCGCGGCGGAATCGGAACCAGGCCGCCGTACCCCCAGGTGCGCGCCCCCCATGGTCGGCCCCGCCGACTCGCGACGGGGGCCAGCAACGACACGCCCCGCGACCCGCACCCCTACGTCGGGATGTGGGTGACCGCGGACGGATTCATCCGCCAGGAACTTCTGCCGAACGGCCGCTACGACGAGGCCCACGGCAACCGCCGCAGTGCCTGCACCGGCAGCTGCACGGCGTTCTCTTCCATGAGCACCTGGTGCTCTACCGCGAGGGCGACGAGCGCGCCCGGGACTGAGGCATCCGGTCGCGCGGCTGACAGGTCACGCGGAATTCTTGTCGGGGCTGTTCGTTCCAGGCACTGGCGCCGGGAACGTGAGGCCGATGGCGCGGGTTGCAGTACGCCAGCAGGCAAAACAGCTCAAGCCGCGTGCATGGCATGACCATGGCTCGACGCGTCCCACAGCAGCTCCGCCGTCGGCGGTGTGACTTGGGCTCGCGCCATCAATTCGAGGCGGTTGTCGAGGATGAGCCTGGCGGGCGCGGTGCGTCGCAGCGTGAGCGGTCCCAGGGTCCCGTCACCGCGAGGCGGATGCCGAGCTATAGTCACGAGGTCGCGAAAAACGATGTTCCGCGGTCCACACGCCGGACATCGCACATACATCGATGCAGATGGTTCTGATCGTTGAGCGTCTCCTTGCCGAGACCGGGCAGTCTGTCCGCTCTCGGCGCTGACCATCGCCGGCGCATGCCGGCGCGACACAGGAGCGCAGCATGGAGAAGACCATCGCCATTGTCGGAGCAGGACTGGGCGGGCTGACGCTCGCGCGGGTGCTCCAGGCTCACGGCGTCGCCGCGACGATCTACGAGAGCGAGGCTTCGGCGGCGAGCCGTACGCAAGGCGGCCTGCTCGACATCCACGAAGAGACCGGCCAGCTCGCGTTGCACGCAGCCGGTCTCCACGACGAGTTCCTCACCCTGGTCCGCCCCGGCGAGGACGCCAAGCGCGTGGTCGACCGCCACGGCACGCTTCTGTTCGACATGCCCGGGGACCCCGGTTCGGCCCGCCCAGAGGTGGATCGCGGCGAACTGCGGCACCTGCTCATCCACTCGCTGACGCCCGGGACGATCAGGTGGGGGCACAAGCTCACCTCGATCCGGCACTGTGTGGAGGGCGGCTACGACCTCACCTTCACGGAAGGTCCCGCCACGCACGCCGACATCGTCATCGGCGCGGACGGTGCCTGGTCGAAGGTGCGTCCGCTGCTCACCCCCGCCAAGCCTGTCTACAGCGGAACCTGCTTCATCGAGATCGCCCTCGCCGCGGGCGACCAGAGCTCTCACGCGAGCGTTGCCGCGATCGGCAGCGGCACGCTGATGGCCGTCGCGCCGGGCAAAGGCATCATCGCGCATCGCTACGCCGACGGGCACGTGCGCGGATACGTGGCGCTGAACAAGCCCGAGGAGTGGATGAGGTCGATCGACTTCGGCGACCCGTCCGCAGGCCTCCGCCAAGTTGCTGACGAATTCGATGGCTGGTCGCCCCTGCTCACCGCCTTCGTGACACAGAGCGACGCGGAGCCGTGGCTCCGCCCCGTCTATGCCCTGCCCGTCGGGCTCGAATGGGACAGGGTGCCCGGCGTGACGCTCGTCGGCGACGCCGCGCATCTGATGTCGCCCTTCGCCGGCGAGGGCGCGAACCTCGCCATGTACGACGGCGCGGACCTGGCGAGCAAGCTGGTTGAGCAACCCGACATCGAGGTTGCGCTCACCGCCTACGAGAAGCGGCTGTTCCGGCGTAGTAGCGACTCGGCCGGACGCTCGGCGGAGAACCTGGAGATCTTCTTCGGCCAGGAAGCACCGCAGAGCGTAGTCACTCTGTTCGATCGCTCCTGACGCCTCGGTCCGGGTTCGCGATCTTGTCGCGGACGCGGCAGCAGCCATTTCATCCGGGCCTTCAAGAGCCAGTACGGCCGAACGCCCGCCGAGTTCGCCCGTACGTCCGGCGGTGCGGGGCCGGGGACCGGCGGCGGCGAACGGGGGGACTCTCAGTCGCGGTAGGCGGCCGTCGCGATCTGCACGAACGAGCGGAGCAACGGGTTGGCGTCGCTGTCTTTCGACGCCACCACCACGCGGCTCGGCGTCATGTTCGTCAGCGGTACGACGGCGAGTCCTGCGGGCAGGTCGTGGCCGAGCGGGGCCATTCCGACCGTGCCGTTCCAGAGCACGGCCTGTACGCATTCCTGGACGGCGCGCACCACCGGCCCCTCGCGCGGCTCGCCGCCGCTCCAATACGACCGCCAGAGCTGGTCGGTGCCCTCCGGGAACCGGAACCAGGGCCGGTCGGCGAGGTCGGCCAGCTCCAGATGGTCGCGCCGGGCCAGCGGGTCGTCGGCGCGCAACACCGCCCCCACCGGGTCGGTGCGCAGCTCGCGCACGGTCAGGCCGGTCTCGTCGAACGGCCCGCGGGTCAGGGCGATGTCGACCAGTCCGGCGCGCAGTCCGCAGGTCGGATCGGTCAGGTCGGTCTCGCGGATGCGGACCTCGAGGCCGGGGTGCCGCCGCCGGAACGCGGCGGCCAGCCGTGCGGCACCCCGATCGGTGCCGTCGCCCAGGATGCCGACGGTGAGGCTCGCGGCGCCGGCCGCCGCAGCTACCCGTACGCGTATGCGTTCGGCCTGGTCAAGCAGGGTGCGCGCCTCGTCCAGGAGGGTCGCCCCGGCGGGGGTGAGGGTGACGCCCGCGGCGGAGCGGTGCAGCAGTGCGGCTCCGAGGTCGGTCTCCAGCTGCTTGATGGCCCGACTCAGCGGTGGCTGGCTCATGTGCAGGCGGGCGGCGGCACGGCCGAAGTGGAGTTCCTCGGCGACGGCGGCGAAATAGCGCAGCGTGCGTAGCTCCATGACCGGCAAAAATACCCGTTCGGTATCGAGCCCACCTGGTCGGTCTTGGACGGCCGTGGTCCGGGGGCAGTGGAATCGGAGCATGACGGACGAACAGCTTCCCGACCCCGCCGTGCAGGTTGCCCATGCGCAGGAGATCGCGCCCGACCTGCTGGTGATCCCGAACCGCGGGGTCCAACTGGTGCCCAACATCGGCATCATCGGCGGTATGCAGGCCGTACTCGTCGTCGAGACAGGCATCGGCACCGCCAACGCCGAGCAGGTCCTCGCCTTCGCCTCCGAGGTGGCGAAGGGCCGCCGGTTGTATCTGACCACGACCCATTTCCACCCCGAGCACGCCTTCGGCGCGCATGTCTTCGCCGGCCGGGCCACGTACCTGGTCAACCGCGCGCAGGCGGAGGACCTGAAGATGAAGGGGCCCGGTTACCTGGAGATGTTCCGTGGCTTCGGCGGGCCGATCGCCCGCCGCCTGAACGGCGTTCCGGTGCCCGTCCCCGACGTGGTCTACGACGACGACACCGGCTACGACGTGGACCTCGGCGGCCGGACCGTACGGCTGCGGCCCACCGGCCGCGGCCACACGAAGGGCGACCAGGTGGTCGAAGTCCCGGACGCGGGCGTCCTGTTCACCGGCGACCTGGCCGAGACGGGGCAGTTCGCCATCTTCCCGTGGTTCCCGCCGTACGACACGGACGTCTCCGGCGTGCGCTGGCTGACGGTGATGGACTGGCTGGCCGCCACCGAACCCCGCGTCGTCGTGCCGGGGCACGGCGACCTCGGCGGACCACAGGTGCTCGCCGACGTCCGCGACTATCTGCGGGAACTGCGCGACGAGACGTGGCTCAGGCGTGATTCCGCGATGGGTGAGGACGCGATCGTCGCCGAGGTCCGGGCGTTGCTGATCGAGCGGCATCCGCAGTGGGCCGGCCGGGAGTGGATCGAGCGGGGCGTGGGATGCCTGTGCGCCGAACACGCCGTATGACCCGCCCTCAGGGCGCCCCCTGCCCCGTACGGGTGCCGAGGACCGAAGCGGTGAACTTGGCCAGCTGGTCCCGCAGTTGCTCGCGGGATGCGCCCTTCTCGCCGGCCAGGTGGGCGACGAGGTCGGCCCGGGTGGCGGCGAGCAGTGCGTGAGCGGTGAAGTCGACGACGTCGGTGTCTGCCAGTTCCGGGATCTGCGCCAGCAGGTCCCGGAGCAGGGTGTGCCAGCGCTCGTAGTGTTCGGTGCGGTAGGGGCTGTCCGCGCCGTCCTGCTCCAGGGCGAGTGCGAGGTGGCGGTTGTCGAGTTTGAAGCACAGGACGGCGTCGAGCAGGGCCGGCACCCGCACCTGCGGCGGGGTGGCGGGCCCCAGCGGCGGCGGGCCCTCTTCGATCGCGTTCCTGATCGGTTCGAGCCGTGCCGCGCACAGCGCGCGGATCAGCCCGGTGCGATCACCGAAGGCGCGGAAGAGCGTCGCCTTGCCGACGCCGGCCGCAGCCGCGATGTCGGCCATGGTGATGCTCTCGGGGCTTTGCCCCTGAGCGAACAACGCGTCGGCTGCCTCAAAGACGGCCGCTCGGTTACGAGTTGCGTCCTTGCGCGGTCTGCGCTCGGTCACGGCACTCCCCTCCTTGCAAAACGGACCCGCGGTCCATATCATCCCTCAAAACGGACCCAGGGTCCGCATCGTACGGGACGGAGGACCCCCTGCCCATGACCGCACCCACGCACGCCTCACCGAACGAGCCGAAATCGGCGGGCGAGCCGCGCGAGCCGGAGGAGCTGTACCGCCACAGCCTGCGCCTGCTTCTCGACAAGGACATTCCCGCCTGGGTCGGCCTATGGGCCGAGGACGGCGTCATGGAATTCCCCTTCGCGCCCCCCGGTTGGCCCGAGCGGCTGGAGGGCCGCGAGGCCGTTGCCGCCTATATGCGCGACTATCCCGACCACATCGACCTGCACGACTTCCCCGACCTGCGGATCCACCGGACCACCAGCCCGGGGACCATCGTGGTCGAGATGCGCGGCGTGGGCCGCCTGGTCGAGACCGGGGCCGACTTCGACATGACCTACATCGCCGTCGTGTCCGTCGAGGACGGACGCTTCACCTCCTACCGGGACTACTGGAACCCCCTCGCCGTCCAGGAGCCCGGCCTGGACTTCGCCGGGAGCGGCGCCTGATGACCGTGAACGACGCCGGCTCGGCCACCGGCACCACTCTGGTCATCGGGGCCACCGGCACCACCGGCAGCCGAACCACCGCCGGGCTGATCGCCGCCGGCCACCGCGTCAGGGCCGCGAGCCGAAGGGGCAGCCCGGTCCCGGGCGCGCAGCCTGTCCGGTTCGACTGGTACGACCCCGCCACCTTCGGCGACGCCCTCGCCGGAGCCGAACGCGTCTACCTCGTCCCGCCGGTCGGTGATCCGGATCCGGCCGCGGTGATGCTGCCCTTCCTCCGCCAGGCCCGCAGCGCGGGCGTGCACCGCGCCGTACTGCTCAGTTCCTCGGCCGTCCCCGAAGGCGGCCCGGCGGTGGGAGAAGTGCATCAGGCCCTGCCCGCCCTGTTCGACCAGTGGGCGGTACTGCGGCCCTCCTGGTTCATGCAGAACTTCACCGGCACTCACGCACACGCCCTGAGCATCCGTGCCGACGGCACCATCCTGACCGCGGCCGGGAGCGGCCGTATCGGATTCGTCGACGCCGACGACATCGCCGCCGTCGCGGTACGGACCCTGACCGACGACCGCGCACCCAACAGCGACCTGGTCCTGACCGGACCGGAGGCGCTCAGCCACGACGACATCGCCGCGATCGTCACGGAGGTCACCGGCCGCCCCGTGGTCCACCACAACCTGACGTACGAACAACTGCGTGACCGCCTGGCAGCAGTCGTGCCATTGGAGTTCGCCGCCCTGCTGGCCGACATGGACCGCGCCATCGCCGCGGGAGCCGAGGACCGGACCACCGACACCGTCCAGCGCATCACCGGCCGCCCGCCCCACAGCTTCCGGACCGTGGCCGGACGCGAGCTTCAGGCGGCGCGGGACACCTCCAGCACCCGCTAAGGCCTGTTGTTGTGGTCATCCGCTCGGAGGCCATCCACCCCGACCTGCGAGCCGCCAAGTCAGCCACCGGCCTTCTTGTCGAACCATCCGGACAACCGGGCGACGGTCGAGCCGGTAAAGAGGATGGCGAGTGGAACGATCGTGAACCAGACGGCAGCGGCTTTCATGGCCGCGAGCAGGGCGATGGCGCCGATGGCCAGCGCCAGGAGCACGAGCATGCCCAGAAGGACACGAATCTTGGAAACCAACGGAGGACTCCCCAACGTTCAACTGGGTTCTCTTGGCTGGACAGCGTTCGCTCGCTCCCTTGGACCGCCGACGACACGGTTGCCCAGTAGGGAGGCAGCAAGCCCCCCGGCGTGACACCACGGCTCCGTCAGGAAGCTCATCGGGCGAGTCTCCCAACGTTGCCTTCCGGAGGGGTCAGTAGAACTACGCAATCGAATACGTAGGTTCACCGCGAGCACGGCATCATCGACGCTCTCACCGTGACCGCCAACACCTCCTGGGCGGACAAGGGCTACCAGGGCGCAGGCAGAACGGCCCGCCTCCCCTACCGCGGCCGGTGTGACCGCCTCTCCGCCGATCAGCAGGCCTCAACCGATCCCACGCAAAGGTACGGTCCCTGGTCGAACAGGCCATAGTCACCCTCAAGTCCTGGCGGATCCTCCGCAAACTCTCTCCGCCGCTCGACGACCCACATCACCAGCCCGTAGACACATCTCCTCACCGTTGCAATGTCAGAAAGGTCGACGTCCCAGATGGGGACATCGACCTTTCCGGTTGTCGGGGGCTCAGGCGCAACGGGTATGCCAACCGTGGCTTCCTCAGCCGAGCTGCTTGGCGAACGTCTCATAGGCTCGGTCGTCGAAGAGGACGAACCGCACTTCTTCGACGCCCGTTGGTGTGTTCAGCACCGTCTCCACGGCGATGCGAGCCGCATCCTCCATCGGCCACCGGTACACGCCGGTGGAGATCGCCGGGAACGCGACCGTGCGGGCGCCCAGCTCGTCGGCCACGCGGAGCGACTCCCGGTAGCAGGAGGCGAGCAGCTCGGAGCGGTCCTCGGTGGACGACCGGACCGGGCCCACGGTATGGAGCATTGACCCATTGTCATGCAGCGAGCGCTGCAGCCTGAACCCCCAAGTCCAGAGGGATCGTTACGACCTCCCCATCACAGGTCACGAGATCTGCTGTACCGCCGTCCCTGCCAAGGAGCACCGAGACGGTGTCCGGCTTCCGAGGCTGCGTCTTCGATCCATCGAAGCAGAGTTCGGTCATCTGAGCAGGGCACGAGCAGCCTGATCCCCGTCAGCCGCTGACGTGGTCCGACACAGCTATCTGCACAGCATTGGAATCGTCAGCGACGATCTTCTGCTGGACGACGAGGTCACGGCTGGTGAAGTCGTCTCGCCGGTGGCCGGTGGCCTTGGCGCGGTCGATGAGTTCGAGGAGCCGTTGTACGCCTCGGTGCACCGGGCCTCCAGGGCCTTGGCGGCGGGGAAGGTCATGGTCAGCACGGCAGGGCCACCACGGCGCGCGTTCCGCCGTCGTCGGTCTCGGTGAGCGTGATCGTGCCGCCGTGCGCGGTGGCGATCTCCCGGGCGATGGGCAGTCCGAGCCCGGTGGAGCGGGTGCCATGTCCCCGGTCGGCGTCGAGGCGCACGAAGCGGTCGAAGACCCGCTCGCGTTCCTCGACCGGGATTCCCGGTCCGTCATCGCTTATCTCGACCCGGATGCCGTCCGGTTCGACCTCCGCCGTGACGGACACTGTCGTCCGCGCGTACCGGGCGGCGTTGTCGACCAGGTTGCGGAACAGCCGGGACAGGTCCCCCGGGTTGCCGGTCACTGTGGTGTGCGCCGGGACCACGAGTTCAATCTCCAGGTGCGGCGCCGTGGTTGTCGCCCGGATCTCGGCGAGCAACGCGGACAGGTCGACGGTTTGCCGGCGTGCGGCCAGCTTTCCGGCGTCGGCCCTGGCCAGGGCGAGGAGTTGGGAGATCAGCGCTTCGAGGCGTTCTGTCTGCCGGGCGGCCCGTGAGGCGATGTCGGGCCAGGGTGCGCGGTCGGGGTGTGCGAGTCCGACCTCAAGGCCGGTGCGGATGGCTGTCAGGGGGCTGCGGAGTTCGTGGCTGGCGTCGGCGACGAAGCGGCGTTGCCGTGCGGCGGAGTCGTCCAGCCGGGCGAGCATGTCGTTCATGGTGCGGGCCAGGTGACCGATCTCGTCGTCGGTGCCGGGCTCGGGGACGCGCTGGGACAACTCGGTGGCGGTGATGGCGGTGGCGGTGCGCCGGATCTGCTCCACCGGCCGCAGCGCGCGGCCGACCACCCACCACACGGTGCCGCACGCCACCAGGAGCGTGCTCGGCACGCCGATGACGAGCAGTCGGCCGAAGGTCTCGTCGACCTGGTCGCGTTGGTTGGTGGCAGTCAGGGTGATGACGGTGACCGGTCGGCCGCCGACCTTGGTGTGCTCCGCGTGGACGGAGAGCTCGCCGGGAAGGACGCCGTCGGCGGCCTTCTGCCGAACCGGGGTCGTGGCATCCGCCGCAAGCGAGAACACAGCCGGCCTGCCGGCCAGACCGCGTGTCGAGGCGATGACGGTTCCGTCCGGGGCGAGGACCTGGGACTGGGCCTGCGTGTCGAGCACCGACGGCGGCAGTGGCTGCGGGAACGTCCCGGCGGTGGCCGACTGCTCGATCTGGACCGCGTAGGTGCGCAGTTGCCCGGCGATGGTGCTCTTGGCCTGGCCGACCTGCAGCAGGTACATCACGAGGAGCCCGATGATGACGGCCGCGGTGAGCGCGAGACCGGCGATGACCGTGACGCGGGTCCGCACGGTGCGAGGGCGCGCGCCGTGTGCCAGACGACGCCAGGCGCGCGCAAGCCCGGTCATGGGCTCTCGCCTCTGATGACGTATCCCTTGCCGCGCACGGTCTCGATGACGGTCGGCCCGCTCGGCCTCTCGATCTTGCGCCGCAGCCGGTGTACGAGGACCTCGACGATCGCCGGGTCGCCGGTGGAGTGGGCGTCCCAGCAGTGTTCCAGCAGTTCGGCCTTGGAGATGACGGAGCCCTTGCGCCGCAGCAGGTACTCCAGCACGGCGGCCTCCCGGCCGGTCACCTCCAGGGGCGTACCGTCGCGGGTGACGGTACGCCCGGCGGGGTCCAGTGCCAGGCCGGCGGCGATGAGCACCGCCGGCCTGGCACCGAGGGTGCGTCGGGTCAGGGAGCGCAGGTGTGCGAGGAGGACCGGGTAGGAGAACGGCTTGGAGAGGTAGTCGTCCGCTCCGGAGTCCAGCCCCTCGGCGTGGTCGAGGTCGTCGTCCATGGCGGTGAGCATCAGGATGGGCGTCCAGCGCTCGCGCTCGCGCAGGCGCTTGGCCACCTGGTACCCGTCCAGGCCGGGCAGCATGACGTCCAGCACGATGACGTCGTAGGCGTTCTCCGTCGCCATCCACAGCCCGTCCGTGCCGTTGTCCGTCGCCTCTACGACGTATCCCTCGGCCCGCAGGCCCCAGACCAGGGCCTCGGCGACGTCCGGCTCGTCCTCGACCACCAGCACCCGCACGGCCTATGCCTCCCCGATCCGCTGCGGAACCAGCTCCGGACGGGCCTCGTCGGCTGACCGCGTCACCGGGAGCCGGAGCAGTCGCGCGGCCCGGTCCGGCAGCCACCAGTTCCAGTCGCCGAACAGCGAGACCAGTGCGGGCAGCAGCAGCATCCGGACCACCATAGCGTCCAGCACCACCCCGAACGCCAGGCCCATGGCGATCTCGCGCACGGTGACGTCGTTCGCCGTGGCCAGCGAGGCGAGCGCGAAGAACAGGATCAACGCGGCGGAGGTCACCAGGCGGCCGGTGCGCGACACACCCTCGATGATGCCCTCCCGCGTGGATCCGGTGCGGTCGTATCCCTCGCGGACCCTGGCCAGGATGAACACCTCGTAGTCCATGGACACACCGAACAGGAACCCGAAGATCAGCACCGGGGCAAGGGTGTCGATCGATCCGTAGGTGGACGCGCCCCACAGCGCCTTCATGCCGATGCCGTGCTGGAAGACGATCACCAGCAGGCCGTAGGAGGCCGCCACGGACAGCATGTTGAGCAGCACGGCCTTGGCAGGCAGCAGGACCGACCGCATTCCGCGGGTCAGCAGCAGGAAGGTGACCACCGCGACCACAGCGAACAGCAGCGGGAACGAGCCGTAGGTGGCGCTGGTCTCGTCGATCTTCTGCGCGCCCTCGCCGCCGGCCAGCACACCGGAGGGGACGCTGCGGCGGATGTCGGCCAGCGAGGTGCCACCGCCGGCGCTGCCGACCTCGTGGTGCGGAATCGCGATGACCATCGCGCTGCCCGAGGTGTGCCAGGCCGGTCCTGCCGGGGCTACGGCGCCGCGCAGGCTGGAAACGGTGTCCAGGGCGCTCACGGTGTTCCCCGCGTCGACTGCGTTCGGGACGTACACCGGCACCGCGGTCAACGTCCCGGACGGGAATCCGTCGGTCTCCAGGGTCTGCAGGCCGTCGGTGTAGGCGCCTGCGGTGGCCAGCGCGTGGCTGCTCGGCCCGCTGATGTCGATGGTCGCGGCGGTGGCGGTCAGCGCGGCCAGGATGCCCAGGCCCGCGACCGCCGAAGCCACACGGTGCTTGATCACGAACTTCGACCAGCCGGTCCAGAACCGGCTGTCCGCCTGCCGTCGCGACGCCCGCCTCGGCCAGTCCACCCGCGGCCCGATCTTGGACAGCGCCGCGGGGAGCAGGGTCAGCGCGACCAGGGTCGCGGTGGAGGGAATGAACAGCCCGGACACACCGATGCCGCGGACCATCGAGTTGGGGATGACGGTCAGCGCGAACAGGCCGAGCGAGGCCACCATGCCGCTGAACCAGACGCTGTGCCCGGCCCGCCGCACGGCCGCGCGCACCGCTTCGTCGTTGCTCTTGCCGGCCGCGCGCTCCTCGCGCCAGCGGGTCACCACCAGCAGCGAGTAGTCGATCGACAGGCCCAGGCCCAGCAGCGCCACGATGTACTGCACGGCCGGGTGGATCGGCGAGGACGACGGCATCAGGAACGTCAGCCCGTAGACGAGCAGTTGCATCGTCAGCACCGAGATCAGGGCCATGACCAGCGGCAACAGCGCCAGCAGCGACCCGAACACCCAGGCCAGGACCACCAGCGCGCCGATCGCTCCGATGATCAGCTCACCGGTGACGCTGGAGTTGCCGCCGCCGGTGGTGTTGCCGGCCTCCAGAGCCCGCAGACTGGTGCCGTGCACGGTCAGACCCGGCGCCGCGGCTGTGGCAGCCCTGGTGAGGGCGTCGACCTGACCGGTGTCCATGTCGTCACCGGGCTTCGGCGGATAGGCCAGAACGATCGTGCTCGTCCCACCGGTCCCGACCAGCGTCCGGCTGCCGGTCGAGGCGTAGGAGACCAGGCGCAGGCTCGGCGCCGCGGTGGCGATGCCCCTGTCCACCGCCCGCAGTTTCGCCTGCGCCTGCGGCGAATTGACGGTCTGTCCGTTGGGCAGGTCCAGGACCACGACTGCGGGGTCCTGGGTCGCGCCTCCGTAGCTCCGGGCGATCTGCACGTTGGCGGTGTAGCCGGGGCCGGTGACATGGGTGCCTGGTTGCAGCCGGCCCGAGAGCGACGGCGCCACCAGCAGGCCCACCACCGTTATCACCAGCCAGCTGAGACCCACCACCAGCCGATGGCGGATCACCCATCCGCTGAGATTCTCCATGATTCCCTCCCAGTGACCGGCAGCGGCGGCAGCCGCTGCTCACCTCACTGACGGAAGGTAGGGAGAGCTTCCTTACCGGACGCTTTCAGCGCCCGGCACGGACCGGCACATGCTCGTGCGGTGCCGCGTCGAGAACGTCCGGATCCCGGCCCGACGGCGCGCGCCTCACGGTCACGCCGACCTGTCCTGCTCGCCGCCTTCGGCGCCTGTGTGCACGACGCCGTCGCGCCCGGCGTCCCCGACGAGCATGGCCGCTCTCCCGGTCGTCATGGGAGGCTGCGGGCCGGGCGACGGGTCGCGGTGCGCAGCGGCGGCAGCGATGTGGCGGACTCGATTCGGCGGGACGCGCAGACGCAGTGGCAGCCGGTCGGCACCTACCGCATCGATAATGATCCGCAGACGGTGGTGGGGCCGGAGCTTGCGGTGAACAGCGTGGAGAACTTCATGGTCGCCAACGCCACCGTGTGAGTGAACAACCCCTTGTGATTCCGGGGCGGTTACAGGGCGCTGCGCATGATCAGCAGCTGGTCGGCGAACGACGCACGGGCCGATCCCGCGGCCTGCCGCAGGTTGTCGAGATGGTCGGCCTGCTCGCGGCGATCGGTGCTTCGGTCGGCAAGATCGGCACCGACGTCGCGTTGATGTGCTCAACGGAGTTCGGCGAACTCGCCGAACCATTCGTGCCGGGTCGCGGGGCGAGTTCCACCATGCCCCAGAAACGCAACCCCATCTCCAGCGAGCTCATGGTGGCGGCGGCGAAGCTGCTTCGTGACAAGTCCTCCGCCATGCTCGACGCGATGGTGCAGGACTTCGAGCGCGCCACCGGGCCCTGGCACGTCGAATGGGCCGTGATCTCCGAGGCATTCCTGCTGCTCGCCTCATCGCCTTCTCAGGCTGAGCAGGCGATGGCCGGTCTGCATGTCGATGCGGAGCGAATGCGAGCCAACCTGGGCTTGACCGGCGGGCTCATCGCCGCGGAAGCCGTGATGATGGCACTCGCACCCGAAATCGGCCGTCAGCAGGCCCACAAAATCGTCTACGCCGCCTGCAGTCGAGTACGAGCCACCGGCACTGAGCTGGCCGTCGAACTGCGAAAGGACCGGGATGTCGCGGCAATCCTCGGCGACGACCGGATCGACGCGCTCTGCCACCCCGCCGGTTACCTGGGAAGCGCCCGGGCCATGGTACGTAGCGCAGTGGGGGTTGCCGCGGAGCGAACCGACGCGGAGGACCGAGACGGCTCTCGTCAGTTCAAGACGTGCGAATGGGCGCGATCGGGTCAGCTTGCGGCGGTGTTCGGGAAACGCGCTGCTACCGCGCGGGGCCATCGCATGCCGGTCCGCACCGCCATAACGCGCTCCGCTGGATCGCCTACGCCCGACGCGACTGGGCCGGCTACCTGGCAGCCCCTGCCGCAGACGAAGTGGAAACTCCTCCCACCTCTATGACGAGGCAGAGGTGTCAGGTGCCGTACTTCGCCGGCCTCGCGGCCTCGCCCGTGTCCGTATCCCGCGCGCACGCCCTGGTGGACGAGGTGTCACCGCGATGGACGATGACGACTGCTGCGAGGCCGACGGCCAGGCCGAGAGCGGTCTGCGGACCGAATGGTTCGCCGAACATCAGGGCTCCCCAGACTGCCGTGACCGGGGCCATGAGGAACATGAGCGTGTTGACCTTGGTCACTCCAGAGCGCCTCAGGATGAGCCAGTACAGCCCGTATCCGCCGAAGGTCGACAAGGCTACGAGCCAGGTGATCGCTGCCCAGAACGAGAGCTCAGCGGGTGGTTTTGCGGCTCCGGTGCTCACGGCAAGTGCCGCGAAGATGACGGCGCTGGTGGCGCAGTGGACGGTCAGCGACACTGCGGGCGCGACCTGTGTCTCCAGAACGTCGTGGCGGGACCTCGCGGTGCGGGATGTGGCCCGGCAGGCCATGATCGGCGTGCTGTCGCAGAGTGGCTATCTGCTCACCGTCTACTACGCGATCCAACTCGGGGTCTCCAGCGGCACCACAGCTCTGATCGACGGCGTCCAGCCCCTCGTCGCCGGAGCACTTGCCGGACCGTTGCCGCCCACCTTTGGCGGTGTCGGCGAGGGCCATGCCGCCGATCCCGGCTGTGCCGATCGCGGCCGCTAGGCCGTGACCAGTCCGAGGAAGCGGCGTCGGCTCGTGTCGAGGCGGTGGGAGGGTGCTGACCTGGCGTGCTTCGCGTGCATAGATTTCCGAGCGCGGTAAAGGCTCCGTACACCGCTGGTCGAAGGGAATGCGCGGAGGCCGACGGGATACGGAGAACGGGCGGGCCTTTCGGGCCCGCCCGTCGGATGTCCTCGGTCAGGCCCAGCAGCCGTTGACGGTCGCGGCGAGGCCGTCTTCTGCGTGGCGGATGTCGGTCGTCTTGGCGGTGGAGCCGTTCTCGATGAAGGAGAAGATCTTCCACTGACCGTCGGAGCCCCGGGTGAGCCCGCTCAGCGCTATCGCGCCGGTCAGGGTGCCGGTCTTGGCCATCACCTTGCCGACGGCGCACTGGGAGTCCGGTGTGTCGAAGCGGTCCAGCGCGGTGTCGAGCGTGGACCCCGCCTCGCCCGCGACCGGCAGGCCGTCGATGACGGGCTGCAGGATCATGCGGTTTCGGGGGTCGGCGTCGGTCTTCAGAATCTGGGCGACGGTCTCGGCGGAGATCCGGTCCTCGCGGGAGAGACCGCTGCCGTCGTAGAGCTTGAAGTTCTCCAACGAGATGCCGTAGTTCCGCAGCACCTCGGTGACCACCTCGGAGCCGGCCTCGAAGGTGGCGGGGCGGCCCGTGTGCAGCGCGGTCATCCGCAGCAGGGACTCGGCGATCTGGGCGTCGCTCTTCTTGAGCATCCGGTGGACGGTGTCAGCGACCGTCGGGGACTGGTGGACGGCCAACGGGAGGGCCTCCCCGGGGTGGACCGTACCGCGAGTGACGCTGCCGGTGACGGTCAGGCCCTTGGCGGTGAGCTGCTTGGCGAAGACCTGGCCCGCGTCGAGCGAGGTGTCCTGGGTGAAGTTCTCGTCGACCGAGAGCGCGCGCACCGGCGGGATGACATCGGTGAAGTAGCTCGGATCCCAGCCCTGGGCCAAGGCGGGCTCCGGGAAGAGACTGTCGTCCACCTGCACCTGGACCGACTTCACCCCGGCGTACTGCAGGTGGGAGACCACGTCGGCGGCCATGGAGGTCAGGTCGGCGGTGCTCAGCAGCCGGTCGCCGCCGCCCACAAGGGTGACGACGCCATCGTTGTAGAGGGCCCTGGTGCTGAAGCGGTGGTTCGGGCCGAGAACGGTCAGCGCGGCGGTGGCGGTGGCCAGCTTGGCGTTGGAAGCCGGCATCAACACGGTGTCCCCGTTGTGGTTCCACACCGTCTTGCCGCTCGCCTCGTCGATGACGAGGCCGCTGAACGTCGAGTTGGTGAAGGCTGCGTTCTGGACGCGGGTGTTCAGGTTCTTGGCCATCTGCTCGTCCGCGGAGTCGGCGGTGTGGTCGGGGGCCGTTGCGGTCGTCGGCTGATCGGCGGCGAAGGCGGAGCCCTGGCCGAGGAGCATGGCGGTGGCGACCGGCGCGCTCGCAGCGACGACGAGGGCACGGCGCACCGCCACGCCGGCGGGCTTGGGCTTACGGTGACGGCCTGTGGAACTGGACACGTGGAATCTTCCCGAAGTGGTGTGGGGGGATTGGCGGTTGAGCAGACAGTCAGGTTGAACTCATTCAGTCCGCGAACAGTACTTGACTGTTGAAGTACGTTGTCCTGCGGTACTTGCATGGAGGCGGGCCGACCCCCAAGGGGCAGGTGATGCGAGGGCGGGTGCGGGTGCGGGTGCGGACACTGCCGCGCAGGAACCGTCCGGGTCCCGCCGTTTCACCTCGACGCCCGCAGGTGTCGGCCGGCTGTCGAGTCGTTGCCGTGGGAAACCGTCAACAAATGTGACTGTCCGGACCCGGAGGGGGCCCGTGTCGGCGGGTTCACGAATTCGAAGGAAACCATTGCTTCGAAGGGACCCGTTATGTGATGGCACGACGACATCTGCACGCAGTCTTTCCTCTCTTGCAGGTGAAAAGTGCCACCCGACGCTGCCGGCCGCTCCTGATTTCCTCTTTCGGGGGCAGCTGCTGAGCGTCGGGCATCTCCTCACGAACGCGAGTCCGCCCCCGGCCATACGTCGAGGCACCTGGACGAGCCAGGGCCTACCGCCATCCACGATGACGGACGGGGGGTTGATTTCCACCCCACTTCATGGGGGCAATCAATCTCATCGCACGCCGGTGCACGCCGCGGATATATAACTAGATAGGCACTCAAAGCAGACATTCGACACCGTGGTCGTGGTCGAAGGCCTTCCATTCGTTGTGAACTTGGGCCGGCCCTGCGGGGACCGCCCCGGGGCGAGCGGGATATCCACTGACTACGCAATATGCACGCCGAAAGGTTGCATGCATTCACCACGACGTGAGTTCACTGTCCCGTTTCGGTGGATAAACCGGCCGGAGAGCAAGTACTTCTTTCGCCCACGAAATCGACGCTTACGAGGTGTGGTAATTTCGGGGCTGGGGCAGGTTGATGGCCCGGTTGTCGCCACGGGTGGGTGCCGGGGCCCGGCAAGGCATTGAGCCGGTCGATTGCCCGGGTGATCTCGTCGGTCCGGGGCCATTGCGTGGTGAAACGGAGCTGGCGGCAGCGACCGGTGTTCACGGGCTGAGCAGCGGCGGAGAACGGCCGCGGGCGGAGCTTCTTGGGTTCCCGGCGGCGGGTCTTGCCGGTCAGAGCGAGCATCGGCATCCAGGCGGAGAGGTCGAGTGCGAGGGAGACGATCTCCAGCCACATCCGGTTCTGTGCGGTGTCGTGCAGGGGCAGGTTGCGCAGTCCGGTGTCGCGGGCGCCTCGGATGCGGTCCTCCCAGCGGGCACGCCGACGGTGACGCAGCTCCAGGTCGGCGAGCGGGCCTCCCTTGGTGTTGGTCGCGAGGCAGGTCAGCCGCAGTCCGTCGAGGTCGGTGAAGCGCAACTGGGCGCCGGGGTGCGGTCGCTCCTTGCGGACGATCGGCCTCATGTCTTTCGGCCAAGTACTCAGGTCGGGGATGTCGGTGATCTCCGTGCCCCAGGCGCTGCCGCCGGCGTCGTAGGCCGGTGTCCATGCCTTCTTCGGGATCTTCAGGACGGCCTGGTGGATGGTGTCGGTGACGGTCGTTCCGACGGAATACGACAGCCGGCGGCCCCGGCGGGAGAGTCCGCTGAGTCCGTCCGATCGGTCGCGGCCGCACTGGGGGCCGCAGCCCGTCGACCACCAGCCCTGAGATCCGGCATAACTGCACCCCCGACCTCGGGCCCCGGCCCACCCCTCGTCCTACCGACCGTTCGCCGCTCAGCCGCGTTCACGCAAGGCTCGGAGTGCGTTCCCAGTCGGAGGCGATCCTGTGTCGGCTCGTGCACCCGGAAGCCTCGGGCTCCACCGGCGGTGCGGGGAGCCCGAGGGCGGGGCGCGCCGAGTTCCCGTCGGGTAGCCCCTGCGCCTCGACGCAGGCCGCGCCGGCGCAGGGGGTACCCGGCGGCTCACGTCGATACGGTTCGGTCGGGTCGGCCGATCCGGGGGTGGTCGGGCCTACCGGCAGCCGCTCGGGTTGCCGTCCGTCCAGCCGTTGTCGCTGCACGCGAACAAGCGCGGGTTGTCGATACGGACCAGAATCCGGGAGAACTTCCCGTCACTCGGTGCAGGTCCGTTGTACGAGGCCGAATAGCCGACGCCCCCGACCCTGGTGCCCTGGCACGCACGGTCGTTGTAGGCGTCCAGTTCGAACTGGTTGCCCTCGCTGAGCCGCACGCCCGTGTCGATGTTGTTGTTGCGGTCGGTGACAACGTTGCAGAACGAGCCCGTGCCGGGCACTGTGATCTTGATGCTGTTGGTCTGGCTGGGAAGGCTGACGGGCCCGCCCTGGACGAAGACCGGAATGAGCGATCCATCGGAGTTGCTCAGCGCGGCATAGGCGGAGCCGCCGGAAACGGCGAACATACCCACACCCGCTCCGCCTGCGATGAGCAGCGCCAGGGATTTTCCGAGAAAACGCTTCATGGATCGTGCAGATGTCGACACGATGCTTCCTTTCCATGCGTGACCATGACCGCGTGCCTGGTGGCGAGCGGTGGTGCAGGAGAAGGATTTCCGCGAGGAGGCCGGAAGAATAGAGTCATATGCCCTCAACTCCCGGCAACGCATACCCGATTGCCCCCTCATCGACCAGATGGACCCTGCCTGCGGGGACGGCGTACGGCGACTGGCTACGGCAGCAGCGCGAGGTGGCGCGCAGCACGACGAACCTGGCCTGGTCCAGCGAATTCAAGCCCGCTTACGCTCTCGTGCTGCCATTGCAGGCAGGGTGACCCACGCGGCGAGTGCCGCCGCGGCACCAGAAAGACCCCGCCTGGCTGACTGCTATCCATACCAAATCGCGACCAGGAGAGGGGACCTGACGCTGATCTGGCGGCCGTCAGAGGGCGATGCGCCTCTCCCGCAGCCTGGAGGAGACCGCGGTCGTGCACGAACTCCTCCCCGTGGGGCTGGACCTCTGGGAACAGGCCGTGCCGCCGGCACGGTCTGGCCGAGGCGCGGGTGACGGCGGTGTAAAGCAGGTTGCGCTGGAGCAACATCGGCCCGGCAGGTGGAAGAGGTCGCGGCGGAACGGCCGCTCCGACATGAGGTCGTTGTTGTACACGTTGGGGCAGGTCCCCCGGAGGACCACGCTCGCCCCGAGCCGGAGCCTCCCGCACAGGGGAAGTCATCGGCATGGGCGCTCGGCAGCAAGTCAAGGGGGCGGAGGCGCTGTGACATCTGGTCCCACGCCTCACCATGGCGACCAGAAGGTTGTTCGGCGCCCGCCTCCCATCAGAAAAACAAATTCCGATGTCGGGGCTCGACGCAGCGAGGGCCTCCGGCGGCACAAGGGGGAAGCGTGCCGCCGGAGGCTTTGCGGCCCGTCGGCCGGCACAGGGGGAAGCGTGCCGCCGTCGGGCTCTGGGGTGCTCGCTCACCGAGCCACCGGGCGCGGTCGACGCCGGGGGTTCGGGCTGGCGCGACCTACATTTCCCCGCTCGGCGTTGATCCGCACCCCGGTTCGATCACGAAAATCAACCGCCGCGGAGCGGACGCCTCAGCAGCCAAGAATGCATCACGTTCCCATGGGGCTTTACCGGGATATTGCGTCGATGTCACCGGAACCACACCAGGGGCGGAGAACGTCAGCTGCTACGGCAGGGGGCTCCCCCGCAATGCCGTTCGCTCCAGTCATGTTTCCGTCGGAGGTGGGACCCGATGGGTCGTCCTGAAAGACCTGTGGACCCCGAGGCCGGTCCCGTCCAGCGGCTCGCGCACGAGCTGCGGGAACTACGACGGGCCGCCGGCGGCCCGTCCTACCGGACCATGGCCAAGAAGGCCGGCTTCGCACCGACAACGTTGTCCCAGGCGGCGACCGGTGACCGGCTGCCGTCGTGGGCCGTCGTCGAGGGCTACGTCCGGGCCTGCGGAGGTGACCCCGCGGAGTGGGAGCCACGCTGGAAGGAAGCCGGGGCGGCGACCGCCTGCGAGGTCCGGGAGGACGAAGCGGAGGCGGCAGCGCCGTACCGGGGTCTCGCCCGCTTCGAACTCGACGACCGGCATCTCTTCTTCGGCCGTGACCGGATCGTCGAGGACCTGAGGCGGCTCGTGTGCGACCATCGGCTCGCCGTGCTGTTCGGGCCGTCCGGCAGCGGCAAGTCCTCACTGCTGCGGGCCGGGCTGCTGCCGCGGCTGCGGGAGGCGATGGCCGAGAACGGGAATCCGGCGGTGCTGCGGGTGCTGACCCCTGGGGCGCGACCGGTCGGGACATACGGCCATCTCCTCGCCCCCGCCGAGGACGAGCCGGAGAGCTGGGTCGTGGTCGACCAGTTCGAGGAGGTCTTCACCCTCTGCCGGGACGCCGGGGAGCGGGCCCGCTTCATCGAGATGCTGCTGTCCGCCCGCGACCCGGACAGGCGGCTGAAGGTGCTCATCTCCGTACGAGCGGACTTCTACGCCCGCTGTGCCGAGCACCGGGACCTCGCGGACGCGCTGGCCCATGCCGGGCTGCTGCTCGGTCCGATGACGGCCGACGAGCTGCGCGAGGCGGTCGTCAAACCGGCGCAGGAAGTGGGGCTGCTGGTCGAACGGGAGCTTACCGCGCGGATCATCGAGGAGGTGGACGGCAGGCCCGGCGGGCTGCCGATGCTCTCGCACGCCCTGCTGGAGACGTGGCGGCGGCGCAGGAGCCGGTTGCTGACCCTGGCCGCGTACGAGGCCGCCGGCGGGGTGCGCGGCGCCATCGCGGCGACCGCCGAGGAGGTGTACGGGCAACTGACCCCGGATCAGGCGCGCACCGCACGGCATCTGCTGCTCCGCATGGTCGAACCGGGGCAGGGCACCACCCCCGACACCCGCCACCCGCTGCCCCGGGCCGAGCTCCAGGACTACCCGAATCCGGATGTGGGGTTGGTGGTGGACCGGCTGGCCCGGGCCCGCCTGGTCACCACCGACGAAGACGGCGTCCAGCTGGCCCACGAGGCACTGATCACCTGCTGGCCGCGGCTGTCCGCGTGGATCGAGGAGGACCGCGAACGGCTGCGTCACCACCGCCGACTGACCGAGGTGGCCCACGCCTGGCAGGAGCACGGCCGCGACCCCGGAGCCCTGTACCGGGGTACCGCGCTCACCCGTGCCGAGAAACTCTTCCCGGACGGCGACCTGCTCACCGCGACGGAACAGGCCTTTCTCGCCGCTGCGCTCGACGCCCGCGACGCGGACCAGCGGGCCGCCGTCCGCACCGCGCGCCGGTCTCGCGCACTGCTCACGGCCCTGTCCGCCGTCCTGGTCATCGCGCTGGTGGTGAGCCTGGTCGCCTGGAGCCAGCACCTCGACAACGTGCGGCAGGCCACGAACACGGCCGCCCGCCGTATCGCGTCCGTCGCCGACGCCCTGCGCACCACCGACCCGCGCACCGCGATGCTGCTCGGCGTCGCCGCCTGGCGCGTCTCCCCGTTGCCCGAGTCCCGCCGCGCCCTGCTGGGCTCGCTCGCCCAGCCCGAACAGGACGCTTTCACCGACCCGGCCCCCGGCGTCGGGCCCCGCCGCTACCTCGCCGACTCCGGCCGTACCCTGCTCGACGTCGCCGCCGGCCACTGGGTGACCTGGGACGTGGTCACCCACAAGAGGACCGGGGCAGGCAGGGTGCCGCAGGGCATCGTGCTCGACGCAGCCCCGGACGGCCGCGTCCTCGTTATCTCCCAGCCCGTCGGTATACGGCTGTGGGACACCCGGACGAGCCGGTGGACGGGGCCTTCGACACCCATGCCGGAGTGGACGACGGTGGATATCGGCAACGGCAGCGCGGTGGTCCGGGACACGGACGACGACCGGGTGCGCGCGCGTTCCGTCGGCGACGGCAGCGTCCTCTTCGAGACCCGGTCGCCCGGTGATCTGGCGCCTGTGCTGAGCGCCGACGGCCGGTCCGTCGCGGTCTGTCCCGCCGGCGGCGCACCGCAGGTCTGGGACGTCGCCGGCCACCGCAGGCTGCCCGGCGCCTGGGAGAACACCTCCGGCCTGTGCAAGACGGTCGATGCGGTCACCGGCGTGCAGTACGCCAACGCGAGGGTGAGCCTGAGCGCCTCCGGCGACCGTCTGCTGTCCATGTCATCGGCGGGCGTCCGAGTCTGGAACACCCGCACCGGCCGCCAGGAGGCCGACCTGAAAGATTCCGGCGTGCGGTACGCATCCCTGAGCACCGACGGCACCTTCCTGGCGACGGCGGACGACAGCGAGGTGCGGGTCTGGCGGCTGTCGGCCCCCGACAGCCCGGTGCTCCGGCGCGACCTGAACAACCAGCACCCGTACGGCGGCCTGGCCTGGGACCCCTCGCGTCCGGTCCTGCGCTACCTGGAAGGCAGTACGGTCCACTCCCTCGACCTGGGCACGGCGGTCACTTCCACCTGGCAGGACCCTCCCTTCGACAAAGTCCTGCTCAGCCCGGACGGTCACACCCTCGCCACCGCCCGACTCTCCGGGTCCCGTTACACCGTTCAGCTCCGCTCCACCCGCGACGGCCACCTCCTGCGCAGCCTCCCGACGCCGGCGCTCCCGGTCTCCCGTGACCCCCGCCAGCCGGTCGCCCCGTCGGACACCCTGCCGTTGCTGGCGTTCGACGACGGTGGCACGGTGTTCGCCTACGGTGTCTCGGCACCGGGCAACCAGGCGTCACCCCAACGTCTGACCGTCTGGGACGTACGGCACGACCGCGCACGCGCCGAGCTGGACCTGGCGACCGCCTCGACCGGCCCCGTGGTGAACCTGGCTCTCGGCCCGTCCGGCCGTACCGCCTATGCCGGCCGGGTCAGCCCCTCCGGTGACCTCGCCATCGAGGCCTGGGACACCGCACGCGCCCGCCGCACTCGAGTGGTCACCGGCGTGACCGGCGTGACCGGCCCGGCGTTCGCCGTCAGCCCCGACGGACGCCTCCTGGTCGGGGACAACCGCACAGCCACCCTGCCTTCGGGGCAGCTGACCGAGCGGGCCCTCGTTCTCGGCAGCGAGGTCGGCGCCTTCGCCTTCGGCGCCGACGGCTCGCTGCTGGCAGCAGGCGATGGCGCGGGCAGAGTCGCCCTGTGGGACGGACGGCTCCGACAGCGCTCCGGCGTCCTGCGCAACGTCTTCCCCGCCTCGCTCGGTCCCACCCCGCAATCGGTGAGTGCACTGGCGTTCAGCCCCGACGGCCGCACCCTGGCCGTCGGCGGCGACGCGGGCACGCTCCAGCTGTGGGACACCGAGACCCAGCAACCTCTCGGCGACCCGCTGACCACGCCCGGCGACCCGGTCGACTCTCTCTCCTTCAGCCCGGACGGCACGACCGTGTACGCGGCCGGCGCGCATGTCCCGCTGCAGCGCTACCTCATCGATCCGGTCCGGGCCGTCGCCGAGGTCTGCGCCCGCGCGGGGCACGCCGATCTGACTCGGGCGCAGTGGCGGACGTACGTCGGCGACGTGCCGTATCAGAGGGTTTGCGGCCAGTGATGCGGCAGCTCGGGCTCGGGTCCGGCCATGCCCTCCGCGGCATCGCCCGACAGACGCACGGCGTCGTTGAGGGAAGCGACGGTCGGGGTGAAGCCGCGCTCGTCACTGTCCGCCACCAGGTCGCGGGCGATGCCCGCGCAGGTGCCCAGATTGGAGCCGTGGCAGGAGGGTCAGTGTCGTTCGCGTGGCCCGCCGGATCGTCGGCCGGGCCTCGGAGGCCGGGGGGCTGCCCGCGTCGACGCCTTTGGCGGTGGGCAGGCGCCGGTCACCGCTGGTGCGCCTGGCCAGGTTCAGCGTGAAATCGTCGGGCATGAGGGTGAGGGGCTGCTTGATCTTCAGCTGGTAGTCGGTGTGGTCAATCAGACGGTAGGGCTGGATCACCAGCGCGAGGACCAGGGTCACCTCGTGCAGCGCGAACTGACGGCCGATGCAGGCGCGTTCGCTGCTGCCGAGCGGCTTGAACAGGTGGACCGGCCGCTCCTCCATCGCTCGGGACGGAATCGGTCGGTATCGAACAGCTCCCACGTTCAGGGCGCGCAACCGACACGGAGCGTCTGGCAGGTTCACTGCCCCGAGTCGGCGGCACGCCATCGGCCCGGTCCTTTCCCCGGCCTCCATGCCGCGCCGGGTACACGCGCCTCCCCGCTGATTGTCAGGTGCGCGCCCCGCCCGCGTAGTCCCCCTGGGCCGATACCAGTGCGGGAAGACGGGAGGGCAGGACGGTGTCGGCCGATGGTCCGGGGCTGGGCCACGAAGGTTTGAGGCAAGCTGAGCGGGTCCGGCAAAGTCCGGTGCGGTACGGCAGCGCCCTGAAGGGGCGCGGGGCGGTGTTGATTTGCGGCTCTGCCGCCGGGCGCGACCAGCCACGACGGCGCTGTCGACGGCCGACGGCACTGCCGACGGAGCGCTCAGGGCTCGTCCGGCCGATCATGCGGATCCTGCCACGCCGATGACGGCCCCCTGGATCCCCGCCGGTTGTCGCTGAATCGCAGTAGCCCGAGACCCGGTCGGGGCTCGCTCAGTCGGCGTCGGGTCTCTGCTCCGCCGCGGTGTCGTAGGCGGCGCGGGCCTCGGCGAGTGGCGGCCCGATGCCGCTCGGCCCGGCCCACCAGGCCGGTCAGCGACGCCTGCAGCTCCGGGCCCATGGGCGTGAGGCTGTGCTCGACCTTGGGCGGCACGGTCGGATGCACGGTACGAACGAGCAGGCCGTCCCGCTCCAGCCGGCGCAGATTGAGGGTGAGCATCCGCCGGCTGATGCCATTGATGGCCGGTTCGAGTTCGGTGAAGCGAACCGGGCCGTGGGCGGCGGCAATCAGGATCCCGATGCTCCGCTTGCCTGCCACGCGGTCGAGCACCTCGGTGACGGGGCAGGCCTCGTCCCTCAGCGCTTCGGCAACACGGGTGATGCCGGCGCTGCCGCGAAGTGCCCGGATTTGGACCGCCCTGGCAGATTGCTCTCGCCGTCAGCCAGACCAACCAGCCCACCGCCTGCACCCAGCACTCCGCCCTGCCCTGGACCTCGGTCAAGGTCCAGCACACCGCCTCCGCCACCGCCCGCGGCCGCCGCGAGTCCCGCTCGATCAAGACCTGCGCCATCGCTGGCAACCTCGGCGGCATCGCTTTCCCCCACGCCCACCTCGTCATCCGGGTCCACCGCCACCGCAAGCCCACCGGCCAGCCCGAAACCCGCGAGAGCGTCTACGCGGTCTCCAGCCTCGCCGCGCCCCATCAAACCCGCCCCGCCGTCCTCGCCTCCGCCATTCGCGGGCGCTTTGGCATTGAAAATGTCCCCCACTACATCCGAGATGTCACGTTCGCCGAGGACGCCTCGACCATTCACGCCCCACCGCACCCCGCGCCATGGCCACCATCCGCAACCTCGCCATCGGCACCCTGAAGCTCCTCGAAGCCGACGGCATCGCCAAGACCCGAGCCATCCGTCACGAACCCGAAAGAGCACTCACCATCCTGGGCATCACCAACAACCAGGACACTCACGGAACTTGATCAAGCCCTGGAGGGAGTCACCTCGGAGTTGTTCGATCTCATTCATCCGGGTTGATGAACAATTCACCTCCCTCAAGAATCCTTCATGCCCGGCAAGGGAACTCAGGAGAACTTGAAATGCGTCCCCGATGCCCACAGGACAGTCCCGGCCAGCGGCTCTCCAGGATTCCCGCATCATGATGCCGGCGATCGACGGGGATCTGCGGGCGCAGCTTCTACAACGTCCTGCAACCCAGCGCCTGAAACTTCCGTCCCGGTACCTCACATCTCGCTCCGACGACCAGGGAAAGGCCAGGCGAATCCGCTGCCCGGGGCCACGCAGCTTCCCGATCACCCACAAGCGGTCCGGCACGATCACCCACGTCCCCCGTCCCATGCCGGGTCAGCATCCGCCTCACTGCGTAGGACCTTTCCACCACCGGAGAAAGCGATGTCGTGTGGTTCTCGATTTCAGAGTTCCTCTTTATCCATCGGATCCCTGTCGATCGTCGTGGTCAGCCGCCACGGAACCAGGCCACCCCTACTCTCCGGGATCGGCTGTCGCATGATCCGCGACCCCTGCGAAATAAGGGAAAATGATCAGGTGTTGCTTTTTTATGGATCCGGCATGGGGGGAGAAGTGCGGCGCTTTTCGACCCAGTCGCGAGGCAAAGTTCTTCCCGCAGTGGTGTTGGCGCCCGAGCTCGATTGGGGTGATGTGTCCAGGGCGCTCAACCATGGAGCTCTCGGTTATCTACTGGAAAACGAGTACGGCTGCCTGGTGATGGAAGCTCTTGTCTGCGCTTCTATGGGCACGAGCATTCTCGATCCCGAAATCGCCGCCGAGCAGATCAGAGCTGCCCACGGAACAAGGACAGCAGGACCGAGTGACCGGGGGCATACGGGCACGGGGGCCCGCAGGACACCCGATTCGCCGAGACTGCTCACCGAGCGAGAACGTCAGGTCATGGATCTGCTCGCCTCCGGCGCGACAATCAGAGATATTTCAAAAAAGCTATCCCTGACGGAAAAGACAGTCCGAAACTATCTCAGCCGCATTTACGTGAAGCTCGAAGTGCACAGCCAGTCGGAAGCGATACTGCACTGGCTCGGGCTCTTGCGTCCCCCGAGTCCACGCAACGGGCATTGGTGGTGCCGAGCGGAGTGAGCGGTGGCCGTGAAGTCGTAGGGTGGAAGTTCTGGCGGATCTCCAGCCGATCCCGGTGCAGCCCTCATCGAACGTCATCAATCTCCGCAGCCGTCCTCACCTCGGAGCGGCAACGCCGGAAGGCCCACCGTCCCGGTGGCCGCGATTCCGCATCGCGACCACCGGGTTTTTCTCATCGCCGGAGAGCATGAAACGCCTTAGTTCACGTTCCACGTCTGGGAGACGTCATCCGGCACAACTCGGCTGAACGAGGCGGCGGAGTTCCAGTCGCCACAGCCGGGCTTCCGGTACATGTCGAAGTGAACGTTGTCACCACTGTTCACCGACACCGCCGTGGCGATCAAGGTCGTTCCGCGAGAGGCCGCAAAGCAGGCATCGGTGCCGTTCGTGGGGTCGGTGACAGCCACCGATGCCGCGTCGGGCGATATAAGGTTGCCGTTGATCGCAATGCGAGAAGTAGTTGCCGCGGATGCCGGCGCGGCAGCCATGGCAATGGCCAGTAGCGTCGCCGCTCCGGTAGCGGAAGCGGCGGCAAAAATGCGGCTCGGATTCTTGAAGGAACGCATCAGCAGTCCAATTCTACGAGTTGGTGTTTCCCGTTCAGACCCTATTCCAGCCGGAGACCGGGAACGCGGGGTGATCCTGCCGCCCGAGGCAATCTCGTCGGTTCAGCAGAATCACGGTCGTGTTGTTATGGATTATGAGTGCGAAGAGAAGACGCTGATAGAGTCATTTGCCTCTGGTGATCTTCAACACGCAACGCAGGGAGGAGGGCGGTGCGGACGCCCGCGCTCGATGGGACCGGCCCCGTTGCAACGCAGGAAAGGCCGACGTCCCAGATTGAGACGTCGGCCTTTCTGGTTTTTGGGGGGCTCAGGTGCGATGGGTATGCCCAACCACGGCTTCCTCAGCCGAGTTGTCGGGAGAACGCTTCGTACGCCCGGTCATCGAAGAGGACGAACCGCACCTCTTCGACACCCGTCGGAGCGTCCCGAACCGTCTCCACCGCGATACGAGCCGCGTCCTCCATCGGCCACCGATAGACGCCGGTGGAGATCGCCGGGAACGCCACCGTCCGCGCACCCAACTCGTCCGCCACGCGCAGAGACTCCCGGTAGCAGGAGGCGAGCAGCTCGGAGCGGTCCTCGGTGGACGCCCAGACCGGGCCCACGGTGTGGATCACCCAGCGTGCGTCCAGGTCACCCGCGGTGGTGGCGACCGCCTGGCCCGTCGGCAGGCCCTTGCCGTAGTGGGAGGCGCGGAGTGTGCGGCACTCGTCCAGGATCGCGGGGCCGCCGCGGCGGTGGATGGCGCCGTCGACGCCTCCGCCGCCGAGCAGGGAGGAGTTCGCCGCGTTGACGATCGCGTCGGCGCTCTCGCGGGTGATGTCGCCCTTGGCGAGCGTGATGGTCGGCGTCATGTCTGCCTCAGCCTCCTCCAGACCGCCTTCGCCGCGTTGTGCCCCGACATGCCGTGTACCCCCGGCCCGGGTGGGGTGGCCGAGGAGCAGATGAAGACGGCCGGGTGGGGGGTGCTGTACGGGGACAGCGAGAGCTTGGGGCGCAGCAGGATCTGGAGTCCGGAGACCGCGCCGGAGGCGATGTCGCCGCCGATGTAGTTGGCGTTGCGGGCGGCGAGTTCGGGCGGGCCGGCGGTGGCGCGGGCGAGGACGCGGTCGCGGAAGCCGGGCGCGAAGCGCTCCAGTTGGCGTTCCATGGCGTCCGTGAGGTCTCCAGTCCAGCCGCTGGGTACGTGGCCGTAGGCCCAGAAGACCTGCTTGCCGTCGGGTGCGCGGGTGGGGTCGACGACGCCGGGCTGGACCGTGATCATGAAGGGTTTGTCGGGTGCTCTGCCCTCCCGCGAGGCCGCGGTCAGGGCGGTGCCGATCTCCGCGCTGTCCGCGCCGATCTGCACGGTGCCGGCGGCGCGGGCCTGCTCGGCGGTCCACGGCACCGGGCCGTCCAGCGCGTAGTCCACCTTGAAGACTCCGGGGCCGTACTTGTAGCCCTCGTAGTAGCGGGGGAAGCCCGCGATGCGGCCCAGGGCGGTGGGTGAGGTGTCGAAGACGTAGGCGCGGGCGGGCGGCAGGTCGTCGAGGCGCTTGACCTCGTAGTCCGTGTGGACCAGGCCGCCCAGGTCCTTGAGGTACGCGGTCAGGGCGTCGGAGATGGACTGGGAGCCGCCGCGGGCCACGGGCCAGCCGCGGGCGTGTGCGGCCAGGGCGAAGACCAGGCCGATGGCGCCCGTGGCGAAGCCGTTCAGCGGGGCCATGACGTGCGCGACGAGGCCCGCGAACAGGGTCTTGGCCTTCTCGTCCTGGAAGCGGCGGGTCAGCCAGGTCGACGGGGGCAGGCCGACCAGGCCGAAGCGGGCGAGGGTCACCGGGTCGCGCGGCAGCGCGGTGAGCGGCAGGGACATGAAGTCGCGGGTCAAGGTGTCCCACTTGGGGAGGAAGGGCGCGACCAGTCTGCGGTAGGCGCCCGCGTCCCGGGGGCCGAAGGACGCGGCCGTCTCGGCGACCGAGCGGGACAGCACGGCGGCGGTGCCGTCGGTGAAGGGGTGTGCCATGGGCAGCTCGGCGTGCAGCCACTCGAGGCCGTACCGCTCCAGGGGCATGGTGCGGAACGCCGGGGAGTTGATGGCGAGGGGGTGGGCCGCGGAGCACGGGTCGTGCCGGAAGCCTGGCAGGGTGAGCTCTTCGGTGCGGGCTCCTCCGCCGACGGTGTCGCGGGCCTCGAACACCGCCACGGAGAAGCCGCGGCGGGCCAGTTCCACGGCGGCCGTCAGTCCGTTCGGCCCCGCACCCACCACGACAGCATCGAGCATCGACGGCACCTTCGGACCCCTTCGTCAGCCGATGGCCTCTGAGGATCAGGATATGCCGGGGCGCCGACAGCCACCGGCGGCGGGTGATTCACGCTGATCAGGCCCCTGGACCGGCCGGAACGGAGGCCTGGATCAGACCGTGCCCGACAGCAGTCCGTGCACCCTGCGGGCCGTCGCCGTGTCGCGTGCGGCCGTGAAGGGAAGGGCGTTGCCGCCCGTGATGCGGAAGGGCTCCCCGCTGAGCGTGAGGTGGGCGCCGCCCGCCTCCTCGACCAGCAGGATGCCCGCCGCGTGATCCCACGCCGCTTCCCAGGAGAAGGCGACGGCATCCAACTGGCCACGGGCTATGGCGAGATACTCCAGGCCCGCCGAGCCGCAGGACCGGAACGCGACACCGTCGGTCCGCAGGCCGAGCAGGGCCCGCTTCTGCTCGTCGGTCGTGTAGTCCGGGTGGGAGGTGGCCACTTGGAGGTCCCGGCCGGGGACCGGCGAGCCTGCGGACAGCCGCTCGCCGTCGAGGAAGGCGCCCCGGCCCCTTGCGGCCGTGGCCAGTTGGTCGAGCGCGGGTGCGTACGTCCAGGAGGCGAGCAGAACTCCGCGGTGCGCGAGGGCGACCAGTGTGCAGAAGCCGGATTCGCCGCGCACGAACTGCCGTGTCCCGTCGACCGGGTCGACGATCCAGACCGGGGCGTCACCCTGTATCGCCTCGTACGTCACCGGGTCGGCGTGCACCGCCTCCTCGCCGACCACGAGCGAACCGGGCAGGAGCGCGCCGAGGGCGTCCGTGAGGTACTGCTCGGCGAGGCGGTCGGCGTCGGTCACCAGGTCGTGCGGTCCGGCCTTCTGGTCGACCTCGTGGTCGGCGAGCCGGCGGAAGCGGGGCATGATCTCGGCCGCGGCGGCCTTCCGGACCGCCTCCTCCACGTCGGCCGAGTGGCGGGCGAGAAACTCGTCGATGGTTTCCATTTCTTCGATCATGGCTCCATGAGAGCACGCGCCACTGACAATCCCCGCCGTGCCGGTGGATCCCCGGTGGAATCGGCGTGAACTCGGCGTACAGGATCATCGGCGTACTGGATCAGCGGCCCCATGTGCGCGGTCAGCGACCGACCGCGTACCCCTGCATGCCCCGCGGGTTCGCGGCGGCCGACAGGATGCCGGTCTCCGGGTCCCGGGCGACCGCGCACAGCCGGCCTTCCGACCAGGGGTCACCGACGGTGACGTCGTGCCCGCGGCGCCGCAGCTCCTCGACGACGCCGGGGTCCATGCGGGACTCGACCGTCACGCTTCCCGGTCGCATACCGCGCGGGTAGAACGACCCCGGGAAGCCGTCGTTGTGCCAGTTCGGGGCGTCGACGGCGCCCTGCAGGTCGAGGCCCCCACGGACCTGCCCGCGCAGGGCGACGGCCAGGAAGAAGTGCAGCTGCCACTGGTCCTGCTGGTCCCCGCCGGGCGTGCCGAACGCCATGACCGGCACACCGTCCCGCAGGGCGATCGAGGGCGTGAGGGTGGTGCGGGGCCGGCGCCCGGGCGTCAGCGAGTTCGGCAGGCCCTCCTCCAGCCAGGTCATCTGCAGCCGCGTGCCGAGCGGGAACCCCAGCTCGGGCACGACGGGGTTGGACTGCAGCCAGCCGCCGCTGGGCGTGGCCGCGACCAGGTTGCCCCAGCGGTCGACGACATCGAGGTGGCAGGTGTCGCCACGGGTGGCGCCGTCGGCGCGCACCTCGGGGTCCGCGGTACGCGGGCGTGGCTCGCTCCCGTTCTCCGGCTCACCTGCACGCGCGCGTGGCTCACCGGGCACCGGGGACGTGGTCGGCTTGGCGACCGTCGGCTCACCGGCGCCCATCGGGCCGGACCCCGGATCGTCGGTGACGACCACGCGCGCGTGCCCGCTCAGCCGCGGGGTCCGCCCCCCGGGGCTGCCGGGACGCAGCTCGTACGAGGCCTTGTCGCCGAGGAGGTCGCGCCGGGCCGCGTTGTAGTCCGCCGACAGGAGCTCGTCGAGCGGGACCTCGGCGGCGTCCCCGTACCAGGCCTCCCGGTCGGCCATGGCGAGCTTGCAGCCCTCGATGAGCAGATGGACGTAGTCGGCGGACCCGTACTCGGGCAGCTCGGGCGGGAGCAGAGCCAGCTGCTGGAGGAAGGCCGGGCCCTGGCTCCACGGACCGGCCTTGCACAGCGTCCAGCCGTTCCAGTCGTACCTCGCCGGCGCCTCGTAGCTCGCGGACCAGCCGGCCAGGTCGGCGGCCGTGAGGGTGCCGGTGTGGCGCTCACCGCTGGTGTCCATGGTGGGCCGCTGCGCCTGCCGTATCAGGGCCTCGGCGATGAACCCGGACCGCCAGACCTCCCTCGCCGCCTCGATCTGCGCGACCCGGTCTCCCGCACCGGCGACCTCGGCGAGCAGCCGCTTCCAGGTGGCGGCGAGGGCGGGGTTGCGCAGCAGCTCACCGGGGCGCGGGGCCCTGCCGCCCGGCAGGTAGACCTCCGCCGACGACGTCCACTCCGTCTCGAAGAGCTGCCGTACCGACTCGACGGTCGCGCCGACGTTCTCCACGGGCGCGTGGCCGTGTTCGGCGTACCCGATGGCGTACGTGAGGACCTCGGCGAGGGGTTTGGTGCCGTGGTCGCGCAGCAGGAGCATCCAGGCGTCGAACGCGCCGGGCACGGCGGCGGCGAGCGGCCCGGTGCCGGGGACGAGCTCCAGCCCGAGTCCCCGGTAGTGCGCGACCGTCGCTGCGGCGGGCGCGACGCCCTGCCCGCACAGCACCCGCACCTCGCCGCCCGCCGGGGCGAGCAGGATCGGCACCTCGCCGGCCGGCCCGTTCAGGTGCGGCTCGACGACGTGCAGCACGAACGCCCCGGCCACGGCCGCGTCGTACGCGTTGCCGCCGTCCTCCAGGACGGCCATCGCCGACTGCGAGGCCAGCCAGTGGGTGGAGGACACCATCCCGAAGGTGCCCTGGAGGGTGGGACGAGTGGTGAAATGCATCTCCGACCTCGATGTCTGCGGGCATGGGCCGACCCCATCCAACCCCAGGTGAAACCCGGGGAGAAAGAGCACGGGGGCGCACGGCCCCTCTCCGGGCACCCCCGCCCCGGGTTGATCACTGCGAACCGGTTCGGTGGACGCGCCTCCCTCCGACAACGGCATCCTCGGCCCGACCGTCCCGGCCGACGGGCCTCACCGTCACGGTCGGTGTCGGCGCCTCCCTCTTCGACGACCGCTACGGCCTTGCCAAGGCCAGGCCCCGCCGCGCCCTGCCCGGCCTCCGCGACACCAAGGAGCGGTACGGCCGCGGGCCGCTCGCGACCTGACGCCGGCCCGCCGTCGAGTGCGGAGTGCCGTGCCGATCGCCGTCGGCCCGGCCGATCTCCCTGCCGCCCTCCGGGACATGCCGCGGCCACGAGTTCGTAACGAGCCATTGACAGTGGCTTCCGGCGGGGGCACTCTCATGTCCACACGGTTGGCTAAACGATTAGGCAACCCGGGATCAACCACTTTGGGCAGGGGCAATGGCGCGCCGGATCGGGATCAAGGACGTGGCTGCGGCGGCAGGTGTGTCGACCGCGACCGTGTCGCATGTCCTGAACCGGGTCGAGGGCAAGCGGATCAGCGAGGAGACGCGTCAGCGCGTCTGGAAGGCCGCCGACGAGCTCGGGTACGCGCCGAACGGTCTTGCCCGCGGGCTGCGGACACAGCGGTCGCAGACCATCGGCTTCGTCAGCGACCAGATCGCGACCACCCCCCACGCCGGCCGCATGATCCTGGGTGCCCAGGAGGCCGCCGCGGCCGAGGGCCTGGTCCTGCTGCTGGTCAACACCAGCGGCGATGCCGAACTGGAGCGCACCAGCATCGAGATGCTGCTGCAGCGGCAGGTGGACGGCATCGTGTACGCGGCCATGTACCACCGCATCGTGGAACTGCCCGAGGCCCTGCGCGCCACGCCCACCGTGCTGCTCGACGCGGGCTCGGCCGACCCCGCCGTCCCGTCCGTGGTGCCCGACGAGGTCCAGGGCGGTTACGCGGCCGTGCGCGAGCTGATCGACCATGGCCACCGCCGGATCGGTATGACCGTGCAGACCGTCGATCTGCCCGCGCGGCAGGGCCGGTTGGAGGGCTACCGCAAGGCGCTGGCCGAGGCCGGTGTCGCCTACGACCCGTCGCTGGTCGCCGCGGAGACTGCGGTGCCGTTCAACACGGTCGGCGGTGACGTGGACACGGGATACCGGGCCGCGCTCCGGCTGCTGACGGCCGAGCGGCGCCCCACGGCGCTGTTCTGCTTCAACGACCGGATGGCCGCCGGTGCCTACCGGGCCGCCGCCGAGCTGGGGCTGTCCATCCCCGGCGATCTGTCGGTCATCGGCTTCGACAACCAGGAGCTGGTCTGCGAGTCGGTGCACCCGCAGCTGAGCACGGTTCAGCTCCCGCACTACGAGATGGGGGCACGGGCCGTCGCCCAGTTGCTCGCGCTCACGAAGACTCCGGGCCGGCCACCGGGCCCGGACTCCAAGGAATTGCTGCCTTGCCCGCTGGTGGCGCGGGCATCGGTCACTTCGCCGCCCCGACTCTGACCCCGGGACGGCGAAGCAATCGCACCGTGACAGGCGACCGTCGCAACCGGTCGTCGGTCCTGCCAGTACGTGGAACACAGTGAGGGTACACACATGTCCCCCGGGCTTTTCAATGAGCGATCGAGGCGGCATTCCCGCCTGACGTCCGACAGCGCCTCGGAGTACTGAGCCGCGCGTTTCCCGCCGGCGACCGTCGGCGCTTCACACAGCCTTCCCGCACCCCCTCGCCGCCGGCGGCGCGCCGGACCCGGCTTCCCTCGCGATGCCACGAGGGCAGCGAGCGCGGGGTGAAAGGCGCCTTCATCGAGTCCCACGAGGCGACCGTGGCCGGCCCTGCCCGGTGACCGTCCGTCCTCGCATGCTCTGCCGCACATACCGAAAGGCACGCATGTGTCCACCGCGCCCCGTGATCCGTACCGGCCCGTCGCGCATCTGCGCCCGCCCCGGAACTGGATCAACGACCCCAACGGACTGGTCTTCCATGACGGCCACTATCACGTCTTCCATCAGTACAACCCCTCCGGCGCGACGCACGCGAACATGCACTGGGCCCACTTCCGCAGCCCCGACCTGCTGAGCTGGGAGACGCTGCCGATCGCCCTGTCCCCCACCCCGGGTGGCGTGGACGCCGACGGCTGCTTCTCCGGCAACGCGGTCTCCGACGGTGAGCGGCTGGTCGCCTTCTACTCCGCGAACCGCTGGGACCGCTCGCCCCAGCACCAGCCGGTCGCCACCGCCGTCTCCCACGACGGCGGCCGGACCTTCGGCCCGCGGGGCCAACTGGCCGTCCCCACCTGGCCCGAGGACTGCACCATGTACCGCGACCCCTATGTGTGGCGGGACGGCGAGCGGTGGCGGATGCTGGTCGGCGCCGCCCTCGCGGACGGCCGCGGCGCGGCCCTGCTGTACGAGTCGCCCGATCTGGAGACCTGGACCTACCTGGGCCCCTTCCTTGCCCGCGCGCAGGAGCCGGTGGCCGGCACCGACCTGCACACCGGCGAGGGCTGGGAGTGCCCCCAGTACCTGCCGCCGCGCTCCGGGCGGCCCGGTGCCCTGATCTTCAGCGCCTGGAACGACCACGACGGCGCACGCTGCGTCACGGCCCTGGTCGGCGAGGAGCACGGCAACGCCTTCGAGGCCGGCGCGCCCGCCTTCGTGGACCACGGTCCGGACTGCTACGCCCCCGCCCTGCTGCGCGCACCGGGTGACCGATGGCTGCTGTGGGGCTGGTCCCCCGAGGCCCGCGCGGGAGACTGGGCGGTCGCGGACGGATGGGCCGGCGTACTGACCCTTCCGCGTGAGATCTCGGTCGCTGCCGACGGCACCCTGTACCAGCAGCCAGCCGCCGAACTCCTCGCCCTGCGCGGCGAGTTGGCGCTCCACGCGGAGGGCGTGGCGCACGGCCCGCAGCCCGTCGAACTGGGCAGTGTGGGCCGCGCCTTCGACCTGACGGCCCGTCTGGAGACGACCGGAGCGGCGAGCCTGCGGCTGATCACCGGACCCGACGAGTATCTCGACATCCGGCTCGACGCCGCCGCGGGCGAGCTGGTCGTCGACCGCGACCACGCCTCGCTGGACACCCGCGCCCACGGCGGCTCCCACCGGATGCCCTGCCCCGCCGACCGGCCGGTCGAACTGCGCCTGGTCGTCGACCACTCCCTCGCCGAAATCTTCCTGACCTCTACCGGCCAGGTGCTCACCCTGCGCTTCTACCCGACCGGGGACGGCCCCTGGCGCCTTGAGGCCCACACCGCGCCGGGCGCCCGCCTGAGCCATGCGGTCGACGCCTGGGAGCTGCTGCCCCTCGTGGTCAAGGAGCCGAGCGCCGGTCCCGAACTGCCGCAGGGGCAGCCCACATGACGGAGTCGTCGCCCACGTCGCCGTACCGGCGCGTGCCGATCCCGGATCCCCCCATGCACCTGAGCACCACCCACCCTCGCCCGCACCACACACCGGAGGCACCCACGATGAACGCCGGTACCACAAGAGCCCGCCGGACGGCCTCTACGGCCCTGGCCCTCGCCCTTCCCCTGGCCGCGCTCGCCGCCTGCGGCGGGGGCAGCGGCACCGGCACCTCCGCCGAGCAGGGCAGCGGCAGGGGCACCATCACCGTCTGGGCCCACCAGGGGCAGTCGAGTGAGGCGGCCGCCCTGCAGAGCGCGGTGAAGACCTTCAACTCCTCGCAGAAGAAGGTCAAGGTCAAGCTGACGCTGATCCCCGACAACGACTACACCAAGACCATCACCGCCACCGAGGCGTCCAAGCTGCCGGACGTGATGGAGTTCGACGGCCCGACCATGGCGAACTTCGTCTACAACAAGAAGCTCACCGCGATCGACAGTTACGTCTCCGCCGAGACCCTCGCCAACGCCACCCCGGCGATCAAGGCGGAGGGCCGGTTCGAGGGCAAGCAGTACGGGCTCGGCATGTACGACTCCGGGCTCGGCATCTACGGCAACAAGAAGCTGCTGGACGCGGCCGGCGTCAAGTACCCCACCGGTCTGTCCGACGACTGGACCGCGGCCCGGTTCACCGCCGCGGTGCAGAAGCTGGCCGCCAAGGACTCCGACGGCAAGAGCCTGGACCTCCAGGAGAGCGGCGGCTTCGCCAACGAGTGGGGCACCTACGGCTTCGCCCCCCTCGTCTGGTCGGCGGGCGGCTCCCTGCTGAAGAGCGGCAAGGCCGAAGGCGCCCTGGACACTCCGGCCGTGGTCTCGGCGCTGAAGACCTTCCAGTCCTGGAAGAAGTACACCGACCCCAACACCGACGGCAACGCCTTCGCCAAGGGCCGCGTCGCCCTCAGCTGGGTCGGCCACTGGATGTACCCCGCCTACAGCAAGGCCCTCGGCAAGGACCTCGTCGTGCTGCCGCTGCCCGACTTCGGCAACGGCCCCAAGACCGGGCAGGGTTCGTGGGCGTGGGGCATCGGCGCGAACACCAAGAACGGCAAGGCCGCCGGCGCCTTCCTCGACTCCCTGCTGAACGACACCAATGTCACCGCGATGACCACGGCCAACGGTGCCCCTCCCGGCACCAGGAGCGCGCTCGCCAAGAGCAGCCTGTACCAGCAGGGCGGCCCCCTGCAGCTCTACGCCGACCAGCTCGCCAAGGCCTGCGGTGACACGAACACCACCAAGTCCTGCGTCGCCGTGACCCGCCCGGTCACCGCCGGATACCCCACGGTCACCGCCAAGTTCTCGCAGGCGCTGAGCGACGTCTACGGCGGCGCCGACCCGAAGTCCGCCCTGGACAAGGCCGCCCGCGCCATCGACCAGGACTTCTCGGACAACGACGGCTACCAGCTGCAGTAGCGGCATCCAGCAGCCGGGAGGGACGGGCCCACTCCGACAGCGCCCGTCCCTCCCGGCCCGGCAGAGGACACCCACCGTGACCACCGTGAACCCCGCACCCGCCGCACCCGACCGGCACAAGCCGAGCCCGCCACCGCCGTCCGCCAAGCCCGTACGGCCTCGCCGCGCCAACCGCGACCTGGTGCACGGACTGCTGATGTCCGCACCCGCGCTCGGCGGACTGATCGCCTTCGTCGCCGTGCCGTTCGTGTATGCCGTCGTCCTGTCCTTCTACAACGTGCGGCTCGGCTCCCCGCTCCCGCCGCGCTTCTTCGGCATCGAGCAGTACCGGCGCATCTTCACCGACCCGGACATGTCCGGCCCGTTCCTGCGGGCCCTGCTGAACAACCTGACCTTCGCCGTGGTCGTCGTACCCCTGCAGACGGGCCTGGCACTCGCCCTCGCGATCCTCCTCAACCGCAAGCTGAAGGCGATCGGCGTCTTCCGGTCGCTGTTCTTCCTGCCGGTCGTCTTCCCCATGGCCCTGGTCGCGGTCATCTGGCGGCTCATCCTCGCCCGCAGCGGCGACGGCCTGCTGAACTCCGCGCTGCACGCGGTGAGTTTCGGCAACTGGGGCGCCTTCGACTGGCTCGGCGACGGCCTCACCGCCATGGCCTCGGTCATCGTGCTGTCCGTGTGGCAGGGCGTCGGCTTCCAGATGGTCATCCTGCTCGCCGGCCTCCAGCAGATCCCGGGCGAACTCTACGAGGCCGCCCAGCTCGACCGTGCCTCGCGCCGGCAGCAGTTCCGGAACGTCACCCTGCCCGGCATCCGCGGCACCCTGGTCTTCGTCGCCATGCTCACCTCGGTGCTGTCCTTCCGCGTCTTCGACCAGGTCTACGTCCTGGTCCACGGCGGCGGACTCGACGAGGACGCCACGCGCACCGTGATGTACCAGGCCGTCACCACCGCCTTCGACCAGAACAACATCGGCCAGGCGTCCGCGATCACCGTCGTCTTCTTCCTGATCGTCGTCGTCCTGACCCTCATCCAGCGCCGCGTCGTCCGCCCCGGCAACGAGGACTGATCATGACCAGCACACCCCTGCGCCGCTTCCTCGACTACGCCGTCCTCAGCGTCCTGGCGTTCGTCTTCGTCCTGCCGGTCCTCTACCTGCTCCTGGGCAGCTTCAAGCCGTCCGACCAGGTGCTCAACGGGCTGACCGGCTTCCTGCCCACGCACCTGTCCTTCGACAACTACCGCGCAGTCCTCAGCAGCTTCGACTCCGATGCCACCGGCTACTTCTGGCGCTTCATGGGCATCTCGCTGCTGGTGGCCACGGTCGTGGTGCTCGGCAACCTGATCGTCAACTCCATGGCCGCGTACGGCCTCACCCGACTGCGCTGGCGCGGCCAGGGCGCCGTCTTCACCCTCGTCCTGCTGCTGATGCTGGTGCCGTTCGAGGCGGTCGCCGTGCCGCTGTTCTACATGTTCAACGAGCAGCGCAACACCATCTACATCCAGGCCGTCCCCTTCATCGCCAACGCCTTCTCCGTCTTCCAGTTCGCCACGTTCTTCCGCGCGATCCCGCCGAGCATCGAAGAGGCCGCCCGTATCGACGGCGCCGGTCCCTGGCGCACCTTCTTCGCGATCATCGTCCCGATGTCGAAGCCGGTGTTCGCCTCGGTCGCGATCCTGACGTTCCTCACCCAGTGGGGGGCCTTCCTGTGGCCGGTGCTGATGGTCTCCGATCCGTCGGTGCGCCCGCTGCCGCTGGAGATGAGCGTCTTCCAGGGCCAGATGCCCGTCGACTGGGGCCAGGTTCTCGCCTTCGGTGTCCTCCTCGTCCTGCCCGTACTGATCGTCTTCGCGTTCTTCCAGCGCTGGTTCGTCCAGGGCGTGGCAAGCTCGGCCGTCAAGGGCTGAGTTGCCGGGTGCGGGTCGCATGGCGTTCTGCAGGGCCTTCCGGCAGCGACGCCATGCGCGCCGCATTCCACTGCGGGCACCCTACGAAGATTTTGCGAACTTGCGGGGACCGCATGAACCGCCTCCCACCTGCCTGAAGTCCTCTTTGTCCGCTCACACTTCGGGCCGGTAATCCGGTGTTCACCGACCTTCTCTTCCTGGGCGTTCTACGCGCGTGGTGTCATGCCCACGCTCACCCACCCCCCACACGTGGGCATCAACTCGACCAGGAGTCACACATGCTGTGGAAGGTCATCGGGCGCGCGGGTGTCGCGCTGGCGGCCGGCGCCGCCGTCGTCGCCACCGCCGTCCCCGCGAACGCGGCGAGCTACACCGCGTTCGCCTTCTCTCAGAGCGGCAGCCAGCCGGACATCTACAATTTCATCAACTCGGCCACCACCTCCCTCGACATGACCATGTACGAGCTGGAGGACACCACGGCCGTCAACGACCTGATAGCGCTGGAGAAAAAGGGCGTCACCGTGCGGGTGATCCTCGACCGCCAGCACAAGACCGCCAACAACTCGGCGTACACCGCCCTGACGAACGCGGGGGTGGGGGTGGTGTGGTCGTCGTCGAGTTTCGTCTACACCCACCAGAAGACGATCACGGTGGACGCCACCAAGTCGCTGGTCCTCACGGGCAATCTCACCTCCCAGTACTACGCGACCGGCCGCGACTACGGCGTCTTCACCGACGACACCCGTGACGTCGCCGCGATCGAGAAGGTCTTCAACGCCGACTACGCCGGCACCTCGATCACCCCGACCGACGGCGACCACCTGCTCTGGTCACCCACCGACTCCCGCAACCGCCTGCTGTCCGTGGTCAACGCCGCCACCAAGACGCTCGACGTCGAGGAACTGGAGTTCAGCGACAGCACGGTGGTCGACGCCATCGCGGCGAGAGCGAAGGCGGGCGTGGCCGTGCGGGTGGTGCTGGAAAGTCCGTCCAGCTACTCCAGCGAGGTGTCCGAGATCAAGGCGGCGGGCGGCACCGTCGTCGGCTACTCCGACCCCAACGGCTTCTACATCCACGCCAAGGCCATGGTCGCCGACTACGGCCTGTCCACCCAGGAGGTGGAGGCGGGCTCCATGAACATCAGCAGCAACTCGCTGTCCAACAACCGTGAGCTGGGCATCATCCTCACGGGCACCGGGGTGGCACAGTCGGTGGCCACGACGGTCGAGACGACATTCAACAGCGACTACGCGGGCGGCACCGCGGCGTAGGCGCACCGCTGGGGTGCGGGGAAGACACTGCGGGCCGGTGGGGGCTGGTCGCGCCCACGCGGCGGAGCCGCAGATCGAAACTGCCCCGCGCCCCTTCGGGGCGCCAGGGGTCGCCGACGGTCGGAATTCCGAGGCGTCGAGCTCCAGGCCGAAGGGATCAGGCCGGGCGCCCTGGCGGCGGCCGGAGCACACCGACCACTGCCTCGTCCGCCGCGTCTCCCTGGGAGAATGTCGAGGTAGAGCGGCATGACGGCATCCGGGTCGTCATCGCCGACCGGGCGCGCCGGATGCCCACCGATGGTGACTGAACAGTAACCGCGCGGCCACGGAGCGAGTTGACACTTCCGTCTCACAGGGACTCATGTGAGACTGGCGCCCCGTCCGCAGTGCGGACCCCCTCCGCACACCGTCCCCCACCGAAAAGTGTGCCGTGCGCGATTTTCCTCTGCCGCTCGCTCTGACCGCGCGCCTGTCCCCGGTCGTCGTGCTGGCCGCGGCGGGCTGGGCGCTGACGTCCGGCCCCGCGGCGACACCGACCGCCGAGCACAAGGACGCACCGCAGACCGGCAACCAGTCGGCCTCCGCCCCCTCCACGACCGCGCAGACCAAGACGTACGCCGCCGCCCCGGCACCGTGCGGCAGCGTGGCCGTGAAGACGCTCCAGTCGCTCGTTCCGGGCGCCAAGACGGCGGGCAAGGAAATCCAGTCGACGGACGCGAAACTGCGCCGCACCTGCTCCTGGAACGCGCTCAAGGGCTACGACTACCGGTGGCTCGACGTCTCCTTCGAAGTCATGAACTCGGACGAAGCGGCGCAGAGCACCTACAAGCAGAGAATTACGGACAAGAGTGGCGGAGGGGCGGTTCCCGGACTCGGTGACCAGGCCTACTCCGTCGTCAACCTCACCACCGAGGACAAGCAGCAGACCCGCGAGGGCATGGTGTTCGCCCAGGTCTCCAACGTGCTGGTGGTCGTCACATACAACGGCAGCGACTTCGAGACGAAGAAGGCGCCCAGCACGGACGAGATCAACAAGGGTGCGATCGAGGCGTCGAGGGACGCCGTGACCGCGCTGAAGGGCAGCCAGTAGGACCGGCTGCCCTCCCAAGGCGAAGGCTCAGGCCTCGAGGCGGTCCCTTCCGCGCAGCAGCATCAGCGCCACGTACAGGACCATCGAGGTGCCGAGGCCGACCGCCCAGCCGTAGTCGGCGAGCGGTTCCAGCGCCGGGATGGGCCGCCCGTCGATCAGCGGCTTGAAGCTGGCGCCGCCGATCGCCAGGACACCGCCCACCACGAAGGCGACGACGGCCCGCCAGTTCCAGCCGCCCTCGTACCAGTAGCGGCCGCCCGCCCGGTACAGGTCGACGAGGTCTAGCCTGCCGCGGCGCAGGATCCAGTAGTCGGCGATGAGGATGCCGGCGACCGTGCCGAGCAGTCCGCCGACCAGACCGAGCCAGGTGAAGATGTAGCCCTGCGGGTCGGAGTACAGCTTCCACGGGAAGATCAGCACGCCGATGACGCAGGTGGCGAGCGCGCCGGCCCGGAAACTGACCTTGCGGGGCGCGATGTTGGAGAAGTCGAAGGCCGGCGAGACCAGGTTGGCGGCGATGTTCACGGACAGGGTCGCCACCAGGACCGTCACCAGCGCGTACAGCAGGCCGAAGACGTTGTCCGTCTTGGCGGCGAGCTGGACCGGGTCCCAGACCGTCTGCCCGTACACGGCCTGCGAACCGGAGGTGACCAGCACGGACAGCAGCGCGAAGAGCGTCATGGTGGTGGGCAGGCCGAGCGCCTGGCCCCAGGTCTGCGCCTTCTGCGACTTCCCGTAGCGGGTGAAGTCCGGGATGTTCAGCGACAGCGTGGACCAGAAGCCGATCATGCCCATGAGGGACGGCCAGAACAGCTTCCAGAAGCCGCCGCCCCAGCCGAGCTTGGAGGGCTGGTCGAGCAGCGGGCCGAAGCCGCCGGCCTTGTTGCTCATCCAGATCAGCATCACCAGCGCGCCGACGATGACGAAGGGCGCCGCCCAGTTCTCGAAGCGACGGATGGTCTCCATGCCCCGGTAGATGATGGCGACCTGGATGACCCAGAAGATCGCGAACGACAGCCACATCGTCCAGGCGTACCCGCCGACCTTCCCGGCGTCGGACCAGCCGTTGCCGATCAGCTTGCCGGCGAGGAAGTAGATCGCCTCACCGCCGATCCAGGTCTGGATGCCGAACCAGCCGCATGCCACCAACGCCCGTACGACAGCGGGGAGGTTGGCGCCGCGGATGCCGAAGGAGGCGCGCGCGAAGACCGGGAAGGGTATGCCGTACTTGGGTCCCGCGTGCCCGGTGAGCAGCATCGGGATCAGCACGATCACATTGGCCAGGGCGATGGTCAGCACCGCCTGCTTCCAGTCCATGCCGACGGCGATCAGACCGGAGGCCAGGGTCCAGGAGGCCGTGTTGTGGGCCATGCCGACCCACAAGGCGGAGAAGTTGTACGTGGTCCAGGTGCGCTTCTCGACCGGGACCGGGAGCAGGTCCTCGTTGGCGTACGGGCCGCTGGGCAGCGGGGACCCGGGGGCGATCTCCACCCGCCCGTCGGCGAGGGTGACTTGGGCTGTCGGCGGTATGGCCGTGGGAGCGGTGTCGGTCATGGGCAGGCCAATCAATGAAGGGTGGGTCCGGAAAGGCCGTGCGGGTCTCCGGGTCCCCTCCCCGGGGAGGTGGGGAGGGGAGAACTGGAGTGGGGGGAGGGGGAGTTGAGCGGTGGTGACGGTTCTCAGGCGTTGACGGCCGGGATGACCTGGGCGCCGTACGCGTCGATCGTGGTCTCCTGCGCGTCGTGCATGTCGTAGACGGCGAACTGGTCGACGCCCAGCTCGCGCAGCGCGTTCAGCTTCTCGATGTGCTTCTCGACCGGGCCGATGACGCAGAACCGGTCGACGATCTCGTCGGGTACGAACTGGGTGTCCGGGTTGTCGGCGCGCCCGTGGTGGGAGTAGTCGTACCCCTCGCGGGCCTTGATGTAGTCGGTGAGCTCCTCGGGGACCTGGGCGGAGTGCTCGCCGTACTTGGAGACGAGGTCGGCGACGTGGTTGCCGACCATGCCGCCGAACCAGCGGCACTGGTCGCGCGCGTGGGCGAGCGCCTCGGGCGAGTCGTCCTCGGTGACATAGGCGGGGGCGGCCACGCAGATCTTGACGTCGGCGGGGTCACGGCCGGCCGCGACGGCCGCGTCCTTGACCGCTTTCACCATGTACTCGGTGAGGTAGAGGTCCGCGAGCTGAAGGATGAAACCGTCGGCCTCCTCGCCGGTCATCTTCAGCGCCTTGGGGCCGTACGCGGCCATCCAGACGGGGAGTTCGGCGTCCTCCTTGATCCAGGGGAACCTGATGACCGTGCCGCCGAGGTCGGCTTCCTTGCCGGAGCCGAGCGCCCTGATCACCTTCATGGCCTCGCTGATCCGGGCGAGGGTGTTCGGGGTGCGGCCCGCGACGCGCATCGCGGAGTCGCCGCGGCCGATGCCGCAGACGGTGCGGTTGCCGAACATGTCGTTGAGGGTGGCGAAGGTGGAGGCGGTGACCTCCCAGGTGCGGGTGCCCGGGTTGGTGACCATGGGGCCGACCTTCAACTTCGTGGTGTTCGACAGGATCTGACTGTAGATCACGAACGGTTCCTGCCACAGCACGGCGGAGTCGAAGGTCCAGCCGTAGGTGAAGCCGTTGCGCTCGGCGCGCTTCATCAGGCTGACGACCTTCGAGGCCGGCGGGTCGGTCTGCAGGACGAGTCCGAAGTCCATGGGCGCCACTCCTAGTTGAGGTACTGACAGGTGGAGCGCGGGGTGTAGACGCCGTGCCCGGCGTGTCCGGTGTACTCCCGCTCGTTGATGACGACCTCGCCGCGTGAGAGGACCGTCTCGACCCGGCCGGTGGTGCGCTTGCCCTCGTAGGCCGAGTAGTCGACGTTCATGTGGTGCGTTTCGACGGACATGACCTGCTCGGCGTTCGGGTCGTAGATGACGACGTCGGCGTCCGCGCCCGGCGCGATCGTGCCCTTCTTCGGGTACATGCCGAACATGCGGGCCGGGGTGGCGCAGGCGATCTCGATCCAGCGGCGGCGGGAGATGTGTCCTTCCACGACGGCCTGGTGGAGCAGGTCCATACGGTTCTCGACGCCCGGAAGTCCGTTCGGGATCTTGGAGAAGTCCCCGCGTCCCAGCTCCTTCTGGCCCACGAAGCAGAAGGGGCAGTGGTCGGTGGAGACGACCTGGAGGTCGTTGGTCCTGAGCCCCTGCCAGAGCTTGGCCTGGTGCTCCTTGGGACGGAGCGGGGTGCTGCACACGTACTTCGAACCCTCGAAGTCCGGCTCGGCGAGGTTGTCGGTGGACAGGAACAGGTACTGCGGGCAGGTCTCGCCGAAGACGGGGAGCCCCTCGTCACGCGCGCGTGCCAGCTCGGCCACTGCCTCCATGGCCGAGACGTGCACGACGTAGAGCGGGGCGCCCGCCACCTGGGCGAGCTTGATGGCACGGTGGGTGGCCTCGGCCTCCAGCAGGGCCTTGCGGACCTCGCCGTGGTAGCGCGGGTCGGTCTCGCCGCGGGCCAGCGCCTGTTCCACCAGCACGTCGATCGCGATGCCGTTCTCGGCGTGCATCATGATCAGGCCGCCGTTCTCGGCGGAGCGCTGCATGGCGCGCAGGATCTGGCCGTCGTCGGAGTAGAAGACACCCGGGTAGGCCATGAACTGCTTGAAGGAGGTGACCCCCTCCTCCACCAGCAGGTCCATCTCCTTGAGCGTCTCCTCGTTCACATCGGAGACGATCATGTGGAAGCCGTAGTCGATCGCGCAGTTGCCCTCCGCCTTGGCGTGCCAGGCGTCGAGGCCCTCGCGCAGGGAGTGGCCGACGCTCTGCACGGCGAAGTCGACGATCGTGGTCGTACCGCCCCAGGCGGCTGCCCGGGTGCCGGTCTCGAAGGTGTCGGAGGCGAAGGTGCCGCCGAACGGCAGCTCCATATGGGTGTGGGCGTCGACGCCGCCCGGGATGACGTACTTGCCGGTGGCGTCTATGGTCCGCTCGGCCGTCCAGGCCTCCGCGGCCGGGGTGCCGGACGCGGCGAGGGCGGCGATGCGGCCGTCCTCGATCAGGACGTCGGCATGGAGTTCGTCGGACGCCGTGATGACGAGGCCACCACGGATGACGGTACGGCTGCTCATTCTCCCTCTCCTTATGACGGACGGTGCTGAAAGCCCCTTGTGCCCCGTGGGCCCGATCCCCGTACACCGGGCCCACGGAGGCTCACGGCGTCGGTCAGGGAGCGGTCAGCGGTGCGTACGCATCGGGACGGCGGTCCCGGAAGAACTGCCAGCGGTCGCGGACCTCGCGGAGCTTGGCCAGGTCCAGGTCGCGGACCACGAGCTCCGTCTCCTTGTCGCTCGCCACCTCGCCGACGAACTGGGCCTCCGGGTCGACGAAGTACGTCGTCCCGTAGAAGTCGTTGTCGCCCAGCTCCTCGACACCGACCCGGTTGATCGCGCCGACGAAGTACTCGTTGGCGACGGCCGCGGCCGGCTGCTCCAGCTGCCACAGGTAGGCGGACAGACCGCGCGAGGTGGCCGACGGGTTGAAGACGATCTCGGCGCCCGCGAGGCCCAACGCCCGCCAGCCCTCCGGGAAGTGGCGGTCGTAGCAGATGTAGACGCCGATCTTCCCGACCTTGGTGTCGAAGACCGGCCAGCCGGCGTTGCCGGGGCGGAAGTAGAACTTCTCCCAGAATCCCGGGACCTGGGGGATGTGGTGCTTGCGGTACTTGCCGAGGTACGAGCCGTCCGCGTCGATCACCGCGGCCGTGTTGTAGAGGACGCCCGGCTGCTCCTCCTCGTACATCGGCAGGACCAGGACGATGCCCAGTTCCTTGGCGAGCGCCTGGAAGCGCTTGACGATCGGGCCGTCCGGGATCGCCTCCGCGTACTCGTAGAACGCCTTGTCCTGGACCTGGCAGAAGTAGGGCCCGTAGAACAGTTCCTGGAAGCACAGGACCTGAGCACCCTGCGCGGCCGCGTCGCGGGCCGCCTGCTCGTGTACCTGGATCATCGACTCCTTGTCGCCCGTCCACGCGGTCTGGAAGAGGGCGGCACGAATCACTCTGCTCATCGGGACCTCCGGTCGCTCGGTGTGCGAGAAGACTAGGAAGTCCGAAAACCGGCTTTGAGGTGCACGCTGTCACGTCTGCGGGCCTCGCGCGTGCCACGGTGTCACCCTCTTTCGAGCCCATGTTTCACCGCCGTTTTCCCAGGTCGTGGCATGTTTCAGCCCTGTTGCGCGTCGTGCGCGAGGAGCGCGATGTGCACCGAGGCGGCCTGCTCGAAGTCGTCGAGGTCCACACCGAGACGGCCCTGTATGGCCTCCAGGCGGCGGTACAGGGCGGGCCGGGAGACGTGGTGGAGCTGAGCGGTGCGGGACTTGTTGCGGCCGGTGGCGAGATAGGTGCGCAGCACGGACAGCAGGTCGTCGCCGGCCGAGCACAACAGCCCGTCCAGCTCCCGTTCCGCGAACGACTGCACATGCGGATCGTCCCGCAGCAGCCGGATCAGGCCGCGCAGGTGTACGTCCTTGAGGCGTACGACGGCCGGGAGGTCGAGGGCGGCCGAGGAGTCGGCGACGGCGTCGGCGACGTGCTGGGCCTCGCGCAGTCCCGCGGGCACGTCGTCCCAGGCGGTGCGCGGGTCGGCGGCGGCCACGACTGTCTTCGTCGACCCGGATTCCGTACGGAGTCGGGCCGCGAAGTGCGCGGTGAGGGCCTCGGCATCCTGATCGCGGGCGAGGCTGAGCAGCACGGCGGTGGCTTCGTCGGCGAGTTCGGCGACGAGCCCGGAAAGGCCCAACATCCGCAGGACTCGGTCGAGTTGGGCCGATTCGCCGTCCCGCACGACCAGCGGCACGAAGGTGCGCCGGTTGACGGGAAGTCCGGCGGCACGCGCGCGTGGCAGCAGCTGCCTCGCCGGTACGACACCGCTGACCAGGTCGGTGAGCAGGCTCTGCGCGGACTGCTCCTCCCAGGTGTGGGCCGAGTTGCCGCCGAGCATGCGGTGCAGGACGAGGGATTCGGCGGCCCGGTCGGCGAGCAGGCGTCCGGTGGCGGTGTCGCCGCGGTAGCCGCACAGCATGATCTGGCCCCAGCGTTCGCCGCGCCCGCCGAGTTCGGCACGGATCCAGCCGTCGCCCTCGCTGCCGCCGGCCTGCCGGGCGATGCGCTCCCAGTCGCGCAGCACGTCGTCCACGGCCGGCCGTTCCCCCGCGGTGGCGAGGACGCGGTGGGCGAGGTTGGTGACGACGACCGGGCAGGCGCTGTGCTGGGCGATCTCGTCGAGGAGCCGTTGCAGCGGGGCGCCCGCGGTGATGAGCCCGGTGAGCGCCGTGCGGACGGACTCCGAAAGGCTCACGGCGGCGAACTTCCGGCGGACCAGCCGGGCCTGGACCTCCTCGGTCAGCTCCGCGAAGGGGAAGGGCCGGTGGAGGACGATCATCGGCAGACCGCAGCGCTCGGCGGCCCGGCGCATCACCTCCGGCGGAGAGGGGAAGGCCCGTCCGAGGCCGAGCACGACGGCCGCGGCCTCCGCGCGGTGCAGGGACCGGATGTACTCGGCCTGCTTCTCCTCGTCGTCGGCGAGCAGCACTCCGGTGGTGAGCACCATCTCGCCGCCGCTGAGCATCACGCCCACGTCGGGTGCCTCGGCGACATGCACCCAGCGCACGGGCCGGTCGAGGTGGCCCGCGCCGGCCACCACTTCGGGCTCCCCTGCAAGGACCCGTTCCAGGGTCAGCACCTGGCGTACCGACAGGGCGGGTTCGGGGATCCCGAAGGTGGTCATGGCGGTCTTCCCTTGCTCAGTCCACTACTGGGTGAGGCTCCTCAGAGCGCGTTCGAGGATCGCGGCGCCCTCCTCCGCCTCCGCGACCGTCAGGGACAGGGGCGGGGCGATGCGCAGGGCGCTGGTGTTGTGGCCGCCGCCCTTGCCGATGAGCAGCCCGTCCGCGCGGGTCGCTTCGAGGACGGCGGACGCGGCGTCCGGGTCGGCCTCGTCGGTCCCCGGCTTCACCAGCTCGATGCCGAGCATCAGGCCGCGGCCGCGCACCTCCCGTACGTGCGGGACCTGGGCGGCGACGGCTCGCAGCCGCTCGACCAGCAGCCCGCCGACGCGCCGGGCGTTGCCCTGCAGGTCGTGTTCCAGCAGATAGGTGAGGTTGGCGAGACCGGCCGCCATGGTGATCTGGGTGCCGCCGAAGGTGGAGATGCTGTTGGAGTCCAGGCAGTTCATGATCTCGGCGCGGGCGACGACACCGCCGATGGAGCTGCCGTTGCCGATGCCCTTGGCGAAGGTGAGGATGTCCGGCGGGCCGCTCTGCCCGTGTGCCTGCCAGCCCCAGAAGTGGTCGCCGGTGCGGCCCCAGCCGGTCTGCACCTCGTCGGCGATCCACAGGATGCCGCGCTCGGCGAGCACCTCGCGGAAGGCCGCGTACAGGCCGTCCGGTCCGGAGGTGAAGCCGCCGACGCCCTGGATCGACTCGGCGATCAGCGCGGCGGGCGGGCGGGTGTGGCCGAGGAGGTCCTTGAGGTCGTCGACGCAGGCCGCGATGAAGTCGTCGTCGCTGAGAGAGGCGTACGGGCCGCGGGTGCGGACGCCGCCGTGGACGTACAGCGTCTGGAGGGGTGACAGGGAGGTCGGGGACCAGCCTCGGTTGCCGGTGATGCCGACCGCGCTGAAGGAGCGGCCGTGGTAGCTGTTGCGCATCGCCAGGATGGTGTTGCTGCGCCGGTAGGTGGTGGCGAGCAGCAGGGCGGTGTCGTTGGCCTCGGTGCCGGAGGTGGTGAAGAAGACGCGGGCGTCCGGGATGCCGCTCAACTGGGCGATGCGCTCGGCGAGTTCGACCATCGGGCGGTTGAGGTAGAGCGTGGACGAGTGGAGGATCCGCCCGGCCTGCTCGCTGACGGCCTTGGTGACCTCGGGCAGCGCGTGCGCGGTCATCGTGGTGAGGATGCCGCCGAAGAAGTCGAGGTACTTGTTGCCGTCGGAGTCCCAGACGTGGCGGCCCTCGCCGTGCGTGATCTCCAGTGGGTCCTCGTAGTAGAGGGCGAGCCAGTCGGGCAGCACCGACTTGTGGCGGGCGTAGAGGTCGGTCACGGCTGCACCAGTCCTTCGTAGGCGTCGGGTCGTCGGTCACGGTAGAACGCCCACTGCTGCCGCACTTCCTCGATCAGGTCGAAGTCGAGGTCGCGGACGAGGAGTTCCTCGGCCTTGTCGCTCGCGGTGTCGCCGACGAACTGGCCGCGCGGGTCGACGAAGTACGAGGTCCCGTAGAAGTCGTTGTCGCCGTACTCCTCGACGCCGACCCGGTTGATCGCGGCGACGAAGTACTCGTTGGCGACGGCCGCGGCGGGCTGCTCCAGCCGCCAGAGGTAGGAGGAGAGACCGCGGTGGGTGGCGGAGGGGTTGTAGACCAACTGGGCTCCGTTGAGACCTAGTTGACGCCAGCCTTCGGGGAAGTGGCGGTCGTAGCAGATGTAGACACCGACCTTGCCGACGGCCGTGTCGAAGACGGGCCAGCCGACGTTGCCGGGCTTGAAGTAGTACTTCTCCCAGAAGCCCTTGACCTGCGGGATGTGGTGCTTGCGGTACTTGCCGAGGAAGGTGCCGTCGGCGTCGATCACGGCGGCGGTGTTGTAGTAGAAGCCGGACTGCTCGACCTCGAAGACCGGCACGACGATCACCATGCCCGTCTCGCGCGCGAGGTCCTGCATACGGCTCACGGTCGGCCCCTCGGGCACCGGCTCGGCCCAGCGGTAGTGCTCGGGTTCCTGGACCTGGCAGAAGTAGGGGCTGTTGAAGACCTCCTGAAACCCGATGATCTTCGCACCCCGGCGGGCCGCCTCGCGGGCGTGCTCCTCGTGTTTCGCCACCATGGACTCGGTGTCGCCGGTCCAGGTGGCCTGGACCAGAGCGGCACGAACGACGTTGGCCATGAGCTGCTCCTTCGGCGGGTCGTCAGAGCCTCTACGCCCGTAGAACAGGCCGTAGAGGGATGAACGTAAGCCTCCGGGAGAGCCTTGCCAAGACCATCGCCGTTAACCCGCGGAGTCGATCACGTTTCGCACTCCTGTGGAGGAGCGGAGGGGCCGATGGGAGTGGTGGTCGGCGTGTGTCAGGCGGTGAAGCCGGCGACCCGGAGGGCGTGCACCAGATCCCAGTGTCGCTCTTCGGAGACACCCTGCGCGGCCTCCAGCAGGAGCGGTACGAGGGCCCTCGGGTCCGGCTCGGCGCTGCGGGCCGCCTCCTCGGGGGTGCGGACGCGGACGTATGCGTCGAGCAGCGCGCGCACCTCGCGGTCGCGCCCCTCACCGGCCAGTGCCAGTACGGCCTGCCCGATCTCGGCGGCGGGCCGGGCGACGCCCTGCCGCAGCATCTGGTCCCCGTCGTCGGCGCGCCCGGCCGCGACCAGGGCGTCCGCGGCGGCCACGAGCCGGTCGGCGGGCAGCGAGGCGGCCTCCCACAGCAGGGTCGCCCAGTCTGCCCCGAGTCCGGCGCGCTGCAGCTCCGCGGCGAGCAGCGGGAAACGGGCGGCGGGCCAGTGGGCGGCGTCGACGAGCAGGGCGTGGGCCTCGCCGCTGCGTCCCTCGGCACGCAGCCGCACCAGCCGCTCGACGGCCCCGACGACCTCCCGCGGCCCCGCCGTGTCCAACGGCTCGGCCTGCGGCTGCCGCGGCTGCTGCGGCCGCTCCACCACCTCGGCGGCCCCGGCGAACCGCGCTCCGCGCGGGGTACGGCCGGTGGGTTTCGGGGCGGGCACGGCGGTCGGCGGCAGGGCGACGGGGGCGGTCTCCTCCTCGACCATCCCGGCGAACCGCGCCCCGCCTCGACGGCGCTTGCGCTGTTTGGGCGCGGGGGGTTCAGGGGCGGGCTGCGCCGCGCCGGAGGGGGTGGCGTGCGCGTCGCGCTGCTCGGGTGCGCGCGGAGAGCCGCCGTCGGACGAGACAGGACGCGCCGCCTCGAACGGGCCGCGGTGCGGCGAGGCCCCCCGGGCACCGGACTGCCCGTCCGCGACCTCTGCGCGCGCCCCCGCCGGACCTTGTCCCGCCCCTGCGGGGCCATACGGGTCGTACCCCCGCGCGGAGGCAGCCGCCTCGTAAGGACCACCTTGCTGCCCCTCAGCGACGCCTTGGCCGTACGCACCGCTCCGGGCCCAGGTAGGGCCGCCCCCGTGCGAGTGCGCCGGGTGTGGTCCGTCCGGCTCGTACGGTCCCCGGTGCCCGTCTGCGGCGGTGGAGTCGTGCGAGCCGCGCTGGTGCGGGAAACCCGGGCCGGGGGGCTCGCCTTCGTCCGTGGGGAGGTCGGTCGGTGGTGGCTCGTCCGGGGCGAACTCCCTGTCGATGCGGTACACCGCGCCTTCCGCGATGCGTGCCCGGCGGATCGCCGCCGCCCTGCCGTCCGCCGTGCGGCTGTCCAAGTCGGCCATCCGGGCGCGGAGTTCGGCGCAGCGGGCGGTGGCCCGTTCGTGGTCGTCGCGGGCCCAGGCCAGGTCGAGGCGGAGGGCGTCGGCCTCCTGCCGGGTGGTGGCGGCGGCGAGCCGGCGGCCCAGTTCCGCCTGGCGTTCGGCGGCGTAGCGCTGCTCGCGGAGCATGACGTCGAGCCGGTCACCGAGGGCGTCCCGGCCGCCGGGCCGGGCGTCGTGCGCCGCGAGCGCGGCGGCGTGCAGCCCGCGGGCGCGCTCCTTCTCCTGGCCCGCGGCAGCCGCACCGAACTCCGCGGCGAGGTCGTGCAGGAGCGCCTCCACCACGTCCCAGGGCGGCACTTCACGCCCCTCGAGACAGGCCCGCATCCCGTCGGGGTCCCGCTGCCAGAAGACGGCGCACCAGCCGCCGCCCTGATCCAGGCGCGCCAGCAGGCCGTTCAGGTAGTTCACGAACTCCCGTACCCGGCCCGGGAGTTGATCCACAGCCATCGCCCAACTCCTGCCAGACCGGAGCACTCCGGTCCGTTAGACAACACGAGCCGTGTTACGGGATCGCTACGAGAAGTTTTCCGACGGGACGCAGAGTACGCCCTGCCTGGCGGAACGTGACGTGCGCGGGGGCAGCTCTTGGCGGACTCATACCGCGACCGGCGCGCAGGCCCCCGCCAGTTCGTCCATCGAGAGGCCGAGCGCGCGGGCCAGCGCGGCGACCGTGAAGAAGGCCGGGGTCGGGGCCCGGCCCGTCTCGATCTTCCGCAGGGTCTCCGCGGAGATCCCGGCGTCCGCCGCGACGTCGGCCATGCTCCGTCCGCCGCGGGCCTCGCGGAGCAGCCGCCCGAGCCGCTCGCCGCGTTCACGCTCTTCGGGGGTGAGAGGGGTGCGCACCATGCCGTCATTCTAATACCGGTATAGTAATTGGCATGGTGGAGCTGAAGACAGACACATCGATCGACGCCATGTACGAGGCGGGGCAGGTGGTCGGGCGCGCCCTGACAGCCGTACGAAACGCCGCCGACGTGGGCGTTTCCCTGCTGGAGCTGGACGAGGTGGCCCGCGGAGTGCTGCGGGAGGCGGGGGCGTCCTCCCCCTTCCTCGGGTACTGCCCCTCCTTCGCGCCCGTTCCCTTCCCGGCCGTCATCTGCGCCTCGGTGAACGACGCGATCGTGCACGGCATCCCCACCGGCTACCGGCTGCGCGACGGCGATCTGGTCTCCATCGACTGCGGCGCCGAACTGGGCGGCTGGGTGGGCGACTCGGCGACCAGTTTCGTGGTCGGCGAGCCGCGCCCGGCGGACGTGAGGCTGATCGAGACGGCGGAGCGGGCACTGGCGGCGGCCATCGAGGCGGCGGTGGCCGGCAACCGCATCGGCGACATCGCCCACGCGATCGGCACGGTGTGCCGGGACGGCGGTTACGGCATCCCGCAGGGCTTCGGCGGCCACGGCATCGGCCGCAGCATGCACGAGGACCCGGGGGTGCCCAACGAGGGCCGCCCCGGCCGCGGTTTCCCGTTGCGCGCGGGCATGGCCATCGCCATCGAGCCCATGCTGATCGGCAGTGGCCGGGACGGCTACCACGCGGCCCCGGACGGCTGGACCCTGCGCACGAACGACGGCTCACGCGCGGCACACGTGGAGCACACGGTGGCGATCACGGAGGACGGCCCCCGGATCCTCACCGCCCGGGAAGCTCTTTGAGCGAGCCGTCCACCGGCCCCGCCGACGCCGAACATGGTGCGTGCCGACGCCGAGCCGCGCGCTCCGGCGGCTCCCTTTCCGGATGGTGTGCGCGGTATGCGCCGGTCGGAGCGAGGCACAGATGGGATCGTTTCTTCGCGCACGCGTACGGCAAATCGCCAACAAGCGCGCCCACTCGCCCCCGGCACGTGCGCCGACGTCAGACCAGAGGCATCTGCTTTTTCGTACCGTCATACTTTCACGCCGCGTCTTGCCCCTTCCTCACGTTCCGCAGCTAGCTGGTGCTGCGCCCGCTCCCCACCCGGGGAGTGGGACCCAACCGCAGTGAGGAGTGGTCATGAAGAAGGCATACGAAGCGCCGACGCTCGTCCGGCTCGGTACGTTCCGCAAGGAGACAGGGCTCCTGGCACGCCACGGCAACGACCGGCTGATCCTGAGCAAGAACTGACGGGCGACGGCACTGACCCGACGTCATGACTGAACTGCACGAAAGTGCGGGGACGGGCCCCGGCGACGCGGACTTCGCGGTCTTCACCGACCGCGCGGACGCGGCCGCCGTGGCCCGCTCCTTCGCCCGGCCCGGTTTCCGCACCCTCACCCACGCGTCGGGCCGGCCCTGGCTGGTCGGCCGCTGGCACGACGAGGAGATCGTCACGGCGAGCGCCGGTGACGCCGCCCTCGCGGTCATCGGCTGCTGCCCCGTCGAGACGGACGAACTGCGACGCAGGGCCGCACGGCTGAGGGACCTCGCGGAGCTCGACGCCCTGGCCCGCTCACTCCCCGGCAGCTTCCATCTCGTCGCCGCCCTCGACGGACAGGTCCGGGTGCAGGGCACCGCCTCGGGCCTGCGGCTGGTCTTCCACGCGGAGATCGACGGCGTACGGGTGGCCGCCTCCCGCGCCGATACGCTCGCCGCCGCCCTTGGCCTCGACCCCGATCCGCAGGAGCTGGCCGTCCGGCTGCTGTGGCCGGCCCCCTATCCCCTGTTCGAGAACTCCCTGTGGCGCCCGGTGACCGCCGTGCCCCCGCAGGACGCCGTGATCGTCGCCGCGGACGGCCGCTCCGCACGGCACACCCGCTGGTGGACCCCGCCGGAGCCGGTCCGTTCCCTCGCCGAGACGGCGCCCCTCATCCGGACGGCGCTGCAGGAGGCCGTCGACGCCCGGACCCGTCGGGGCGGCGTGGTCAGCTGCGACCTGTCCGGCGGGCTTGACTCCACCTCCGTCTGCTTCCTCGCCGACCGCTCCCCCGCCCGCGTGGTGGCCAGTACCTGGCCGGGCCGCGATCCCGCGGACACCGACCTGTACTGGGCCGAGCTGGCCGCGGGGCACCTCCCGGACGTCGAGCACGTCGTCTGGGACGCGGACGCCTCGCCGCTGGTCTACGAGGACCTGCTCGGCATCGACGACCTGCTCGACGAGCCCACCATCGGGGTCATGGACCGCTCCCGGGCCCTGCACCACCTGCCCGCCCTCGCCGCACGCGGCAGCCGGGTGCATCTGACCGGCATCGGCGGTGACCACGTGGCCTGGTGCTCCGAGGCCTACTACCACCGGCTGGCGCGCACCCGCCCGCTGCTCGCCCTGCGGCAGCTGCGCGGGTTCCGGGCCCTGTGGCACTGGCCGCTCGGCGGCACGGTCCGCGCCCTCGCGGACTCCCGGACGTACGGCGGGTGGCTCGCCGACGCGTCGCGCCGGCTGCGCGACCCGTCACCGGCCTCCGTCGCCTCCGGGCTCGGCTGGGGCATGGAACCCCGGCTGTTCGGCTGGGTGACCCCGGACGCCGAGCGGCTGGCGCGGCGGGCGCTGCTCGACGCCGCGGCGACGGCGGCACCGCTGCATCCCGACCGGGGGATGCACGTGGACCTGGAGCAGATCCGCTCGACGATGCGGGTCATCCGCCAGTGGGACCGGATGGCGACCCGCGCCGGTCTGCCGATGGCCCATCCCTTCCTCGACGACCGGGTCATCGAGGCCTTTCTGGCCGTACGCCCCGGCGAGCGCGTCACCCCCTGGGCGTACAAGCCGGTGCTGACCGCCGCGATGCGCGGCCTGGTGCCCGAGGAGTGTCTGCGGCGCACCACCAAGGCCGCGGCCTCGATGGACGCCGCCAACGGGCTGCGCGATCACCGCGCCGATCTGCTGGCGCTGTGGGAGGACTCCCACCTCGCCCGGCTCGGTCTGGTGGACGGCGCCGAGCTGCGCCGTCTCGCCCTGCGGCCCGCCTCCAAGGGGCTGTCCGACGCCATCCTCTACTCCACGATCGCCGCCGAGGTGTGGCTGCGGGGGCTCCACCGCAGCCGTGCCGCCACTTCCTGAGAACCCCACCGCGTCAGAAAGGCGAGCGCATGCCCTTGCGGTTCGACGCACACATCTCCACGGCCGAGACCGACTACGGCACCGTCCTGCTGGACGAACGGGCCGGCACCTACTGGGAGTTGAACCCGACCGCCACCCTGGTGGTCCGCACGCTGCTGGACGGCGGCGAGGAGGCGGACGCGGCCGCCGCCCTGGTCCGTGAGTTCGACATCGACCGGGCGCAGGCCCAGCAGGACGTCGAGGTGCTCGTCGGCCACCTGCGCGAGGCGGGGCTGGCCTCATGACGACACCCAGCGCGCTGGAGCGCCCCACCGGTGTGTCCCCGGGCCTGCGCCTGGCCGCCCGCCTCATGCTGCTCCCCGCCGTCCTGCTCGCCCTGCTGCCACCCCGCCGCATCCGTGCCGTCCTGGGTGTCCTGCGCCGCGGGGCGCCGCCCGCCACCACCGCGCAGGCCCAGGCCGCCCGGGACGCGATGTGCGCCGTCAGCCTGCGCTGCACCGGGCCGAAGGGGTGCCTGCCGCGTTCGCTGGGGGCCGCGCTGCTGTGCCGGCTGCGGGGGACGTGGCCGACCTGGTGCGCCGGGGTCCGTGTCGTCCCGCCCTTCACCGCCCACGCCTGGATCGAGGCGGAGGGCCACCCCGTCGGCGAGGGCGTACCGGACGGCTACTTCGCCCGGCTGGTGGCCGTCGAGCCGACGCGCCGGTGAGCGGCGGCACGGCGCCGGACGAGCCCCCCGGCGAGGACCGGTCGACCCGCGCCGCAGTGGCCACGCTGTTCCGGCTCACCGGCGGGCACCGGGCCGCCGTGGCCGCGGCCACCGCGCTGACGCTGGCCGGCTCCGCCCTGGGGCTCGCCCAGCCGCTGGTGGCCCGGCAGGCCGTGGACGCGAGCGGCCGCGGACAGGTCCTGTGGCCGCTGCTGGCGCTCCTCGGCGCGCTGTTCCTCGTCGAGGCGGCCATCGGGTCGGTGGGCCGCTTCCTGCTGGAGCGGATGGGCGAGGGTGTCGTACGGCAGCTCCGCATGGACCTGGTCGGACGACTGCTCCGGCTGGAGATGCGGGAGTACGACCGGCACCGCAGCGGCGATCTCGTCTCCCGGGTCACCGCGGACACGACCCTGTTGCGCGAGGTCGTCTCACAGGCGCTCGTCGACCTGGTGACCGGAGGCCTCGTCGCCGCCGGGGCACTGGTCCTGATGGCGTGGCTCGACCCGCTGCTGCTGCTTCTCGTCGCGCTCACCGTGGCCGTGGCGGCAGCCCTGGTCAGCTCGTTGCTCCAGGGCATCCGGCGCGCCTCCGAGCGTATGCAGGACGCGGTCGGCGCCGTCGCCGCGGACCTGGAGCGGGCGCTGGGGGCCCTGCCGATGGTCCGGGTGCACCGCGCCGAGGACCGCGAGACGGCCCGCATCGGGGCCAGGGTCGAGGAGGCGTACGAGGCGGGAGTGAGCACCGCGCGGCTCGCGTCCGTCATGAGCCCCGCCGTCGAACTCGCCGTCCAGGGCTCCTTCCTCGTCGTCCTCGTCGTCGGGGGCCTGCGCGTCAGCGGTCACAACGGCTCCCTCGGAGATCTCGTCGCGTTCCTGCTGTACGCCTCGTACCTGGTCATGCCGCTGTCCTCGGTCTTCCACGCGGTGGGCCTGATCCAGCGCGGCATGGGCGCCCACCGGCGCGTCGAGCAGGCGCTGCGCCTCCTCACGGAGCGCACGGACCCGCTTCCCGCGCAGGGCCGGCCCCGCCCCCGGCCCGTCGCATCCGCGGCAGCCCGCTCACCCGCGCTCGCGCTGGACGACGTCCGGTTCGGCTACGCTCCGGGCCGCCAGGTGCTGTGCGGTGTGTCCTTCAGCGTGCCCCACCACCGGCAGGTGGCCCTCGTGGGTCCCTCGGGCGCCGGCAAGAGCACCGTCCTCGCGCTCGTCGCGCGGTTCTACGAACCCGACTCGGGGGCCCTGCTGTTCGACGGGCGGCCCGCCACCGAGCTCGGCCGCGACGCCTGCCGCCGGCGCATCGCCGTGGTCGACCAGAACACCCATGTCGTCCACGGCACCCTGCGGGAGAACATCACCTACGCCGACCCCGACGCCCCCGAGGCCGAGGTGCGGCGGGTCCTCGCGCTGGCCCGGCTGGAGGAACTGGTCGACCGGCTGCCCGGCGGCCTGGACGCCGTCATCGGTGAACGCGGCAGCACCCTCTCCGGCGGCGAACGCCAACGCGTCGCCCTGGCCCGCGCCCTGCTCGCCCGCCCCGCGCTGCTCCTGCTGGACGAGCCCACCTCGCATCTCGACGCGATCAACGAGGCCGCGCTGACCACCGTGATGAAGGACATCGCCCAGGAATGCGCCCTGTTGGTCATCGCCCACCGCCTCTCCACCGTGCAGCACGCCGACCGCATCGTCGTCCTTCAGGAGGGCCGTAGCGTCGCCGACGGCGACCACCAGGAACTGCTCGCCCACAACGCCCTCTACCGCGACCTGGCCACAAGCCAGATGGTGCGCCCCGGCGCACCGTCCACCGACCGCGGGGACCGTCGGACGAACGTCTGAGGAAGACGTGCCGGCCGGGTGCTGGAGGTGCCCCGGGCCCCCCTTCGTGCGAAGGTGTTCTACGGGCGTGCGCCATGGTGTAACCGGCTCCCACCCGGGTTACCCGACTGCGGCACGTCGATCAGCGAGGGCGTCCCGGGCCCCGCAGGGACGCCGGATGGGAAGGCCATGACCAGCGGCTTCAGCAGCCCCGAGGGCTACGACCCCTTCGGAGAATTCCTCGCCCGCTTCTTCGGCGGCCCGCGCCCGGGCCCCCGGCAGATCGACATAGGCAGGCTGCTCAGTCAGCCTGCCCGGGAACTGGTCCGCGGGGCCGCCCAGTACGCGGCCGAGCACGGCAGCCGGGACCTGGACACCCAGCATCTGCTGCGGGCCGCCCTGGCCAGCGAGCCGACCCGGAGTCTGCTCAGCCGGGCCGGCGCCGATCCCGACTCCTTGGCGTCGGAGATCGACGAACGCTCCGGCCCGGTCCAGCACACGGCGGAGGAAGCGCCGCCGCCCACCTCGCTCTCCCTCACCCCTGCCGTCAAGCGGGCCCTGCTCGACGCCCATGACCTGGCGCGGGCCAGCGGCGCCGGTTACATCGGCCCCGAGCACGTGCTCAGCGCCCTGGCCGCGAACCCCGACTCGGCCGCCGGGCACATCCTCCACTCGGCCCGTTTCGCGCCGACCGGGCTGCCGCCCGAGGCACCGGACACCACGCAGACCCGTACCGAGCACACGCGCCCCACCGGCACGCCCACCCTGGACAAGTACGGCCGCGACCTCACCGACCTGGCCCGCCAGGGCCGTATCGACCCGGTGATCGGCCGCGAGGACGAGATCGAACAGACCATCGAGGTGCTGTCGCGGCGCGGCAAGAACAACCCGGTGCTGATCGGCGACGCGGGCGTCGGCAAGACCGCCATCGTGGAGGGGCTCGCGCAGCGCATCGCCGACGGTGACGTGCCCGACGTACTGATCGGGCGGCGGGTGGTCGCCCTGGACCTCACCGGCGTGGTCGCGGGCACCCGCTACCGCGGTGACTTCGAGGAACGCCTCAACAACATCGTCGGCGAAATCCGCACCCACTCCGACCAGTTGATCGTCTTCATCGACGAGCTGCACACGGTCGTCGGTGCCGGCGGAGGCGGCGAGGGCGGCGCGATGGACGCCGGAAACATCCTCAAGCCGGCGCTCGCCCGCGGCGAGCTCCACATCGTCGGCGCCACCACCCTGGAGGAGTTCCGCCGGATCGAGAAGGACGCGGCGCTCGCCCGCCGCTTCCAGCCGATCCTGGTGCCCGAACCCTCCGTACCGGACACGATCGAGATCCTGCGCGGCCTGCGCGACCGCTACGAGGCCCATCACCAGGTCCGCTACACCGACGAGGCCCTGGTGGCCGCCGTGGAGCTGTCCGACCGCTATCTCACCGACCGCCGTCTGCCCGACAAGGCCATCGACCTCATCGACCAGGCCGGCGCGCGGGTACGGCTGCGGGCGCGGACGAAGGGCACCGACGTACGGGCCCTGGAGCGCGAGGTCGAGCAGCTGACCTGCGACAAGGACCAGGCGGTCGCCGACGAGCAGTACGAGCGGGCGACCCAGCTGCGCGACCGCATCGTCGAGTTGAAGAAGCGCATCGCGGACACCACGGGCGGCGACGAGGCCGACGAGGGGCAGCTGGAGGTGACCGCCGAGGCGATCGCCGAGGTGGTGTCCCGGCAGACGGGCATCCCGGTCGCCAGCCTCACCCAGGAGGAGAAGGAGAAGCTGCTCCGCCTGGAGGAGCACCTCCACGAGCGGGTCGTCGGGCAGGTGGAGGCCGTCGCCGTGGTCGCCGAGGCCGTCATGCGCTCCCGCGCCGGACTCGCCAGCCCCGACCGGCCCATCGGCAGCTTCCTCTTCCTCGGCCCGACCGGCGTCGGCAAGACGGAACTGGCGCGCGCCCTCGCGGAGGCCCTCTTCGGCAGCGAGGAGCGCATGGTCCGCCTGGACATGAGCGAGTACCAGGAACGCCACACCGTCAGCCGCCTGGTCGGCGCCCCGCCCGGCTACGTGGGCCACGAGGAGGCGGGCCAGCTCACCGAGGTCGTGCGCCGCCACCCGTACTCGCTCCTGCTGCTCGACGAGGTGGAGAAGGCGCACCCGGACGTCTTCAACATCCTGCTCCAGGTCCTCGACGACGGCCGTCTCACCGACTCCCAGGGCCGCACCGTCGACTTCACCAACACGGTCATCGTGATGACCAGCAACCTGGGCTCCGAGGCGATCACCCGGCGCGGCGCCGGCATCGGCTTCGGGGCGGGTGGTACCGACGCCGACGAGGAGGCACGGCGCGAACAGATCCTGCGCCCGCTGCGCGAGCACTTCCGCCCCGAGTTCCTCAACCGCATTGACGAGATCGTCGTCTTCCGCCAGCTCACCGGCGACCAACTGCGGCAGATCACCGACCTGTTGCTGGAGAAGACCCGCCGCCTGCTGCAGGCGCAGGGCGTCACGGTCGAGTTCACGGACCCGGCCGTCGACTGGCTCGCCGAACGCGGCTACCAGCCCGAATACGGCGCCCGCCCCCTGCGCCGCACCATCCAGCGAGAGGTCGACAACCAGCTGTCGCGTCTCCTGCTGGACGGCCGGGTGGCGGAGGGCGGCCGCGTGACGGTGGATGTGGAGGACGGCCGGCTGGCCTTCCGGACGGAAGACCTGCCGATCGCTCCAGAGCTCTAACGGGGTGCGGCTGCAGCGCCCCGATAGGGGCGCGGGGCTGTGTCGATTTGCGGCTCCGCCGCGTGGGCGCGACCAGCCCCCACGCACCCGCAGACGACTACGGCGCCGGGTCAACCACCTGCGCCGACCCACCGCCCCTACGGACCGTCTCAGCCGCCGCCAGCCACTTCCCACCGGGCAACCGCTGCACACCGGTGGCCGCCCCGATCTCAGGGTTCAGCTTGAACGAATGCCCGATGGCCTCGAGCTGAGCTCGCAGCCCGCCCGCACTGGTGTCGTTGTAAAGCGCCGGCTCCAGCTCGGTCTGCGCAGCGTTCCGCTGACTGGCCCGCGGCGCCGCGATCGCGTCGACCAGCGGCAGATGGCGGTCCAGGAACTCGGTCAGTACCTGAAGCACGGTCGTGATGATCGTCGCCCCACCGGGCGAACCGAGCGCCACCACCGGCTTGTTGTGCTTGTCCAGCACGATCGTCGGCGAGATCGACGACCGCGGCCGCTTGCCCGGTCCCGGCAGGTTCGGGTCGTGCACGGCCGGGTTCGCAGGGGTGAAGGAGAAGTCCGTCAGCTCGTTGTTGAGGATGAACCCGCGCCCGGGCACGGTGATCGCGCTGCCGCCGGTCTGCTCGATGGTCAGCGTGTAGGAGACGACGTTGCCCCACTTGTCGGCCACGGTCAGGTGCGTGGTGTTCTCACCCTCGTACGTCGTAGGGGCCGCCGTACCGCCGGAGGCACACGCGGCCGGGTGCCGCGGATCCCCGGGCGCCACCGGACTGGTCAGCACCGCGTCGTCCTTGATGAGGCACGCCCGTGAGTCGGCGTACTTCTGCGAGAGCAGTTCCTTCGTCGGTACGTCCTCGAAGGCGGGGTCGCCGACCCAGCGCCCGCGGTCCGCGAAGGCGATCCGGCTGGCCTCGATGTAGTGGTGCAGGTACTGGACCTCGCTCGCCTTCGAAAGGTCCGTGTTCTCAAGGATGTTGAGGGCCTCCCCGACGGTCGTGCCGCCGGAGGAGGAGGGCGCGATGGAGTAGACGCCGAGTCCGCGGTACGAGGTCTTCGTGGGCGCCTGGAGCTTGGCACGGTAGGCCGCGAGGTCCTTGTCGGACAGCTTGCCCGGGCGGGCGTTCCAGCCCGAAGCCGGGTCCACGGGCGGGTGGTTCACGGTGCGGACGATGTCGTCGCCGAGGTCGCCGTCGTAGAGCGCGCCGATGCCCTTCCTGCCGAGCTCCTCGTAGGTGCGGGCGAGATCGGGGTTCTTGAAGGTGGAGCCGACCACCGGGAGCTGCCCGCCCGGCAGGAACAGCTTGGCCGTGTCCGGGAAGTAGCGGAACCGGGTCTCGTTGGAGGCGGTCTGCGAGCGGAAGGTGTCGTCGACGGTGAAGCCGTCGCGGGCGATCCGCTCGGCGGGCTTCAGCACCGTGCCGAGTCTTCTGCTGCCCCAGTTGTCCAGTGCCGTCTGCCAGGTGGCGGGCGTGCCCGGCGTGCCGACGCTAAGGCCGCTGCTGACGGCGTCGGCGAAGGCAAGGGGTTTGCCGTTCTCCACGAAGAGGTTGGAGTCGGCGGTCAGCGGCGCGGTCTCGCGGCCGTCGATCGTGTGCACCGTACGGGTCTTGGCGTCGTAGTAGACGAAGTAGCCGCCTCCGCCGACCCCGGAGGAGTAGGGCTCGGTGACACCGAGCGCGGCCGCGGTGGCGACGGCCGCGTCGACCGCGTTGCCGCCCTTCTTCAGGACCTCGATGCCGGCGGCGGAGGCGTCCGCGTCGACGCTTGCCACGGCGCCGCCGTAGCCCACGGCGACGGGCACCTTCTGCGGTGTCGTGGCGGTGGTCGGCGGTGCTGCCGCCCCGACCGACACCACGGCGGCCGAGACCGCCAGGACCGACAGTTTCCGCGCGACAGGACGACGCATCCGTACCTCCAGTCAGGGACGTCCGCGCAGCGTAACCGCATCGTCCTGAGCCCCAACAGCCCCCCTCCGGCTCCTGTCATACGAATGCCACAGGTCGAACACCGGTACGTACCAGCCATGTCGGCCCGCTAGCATGCGCGCCCATGAACGACGACGTGCGCAACATCGTCCTGGGCGTGGTCGCGGCCGGCATCAGTGCCGCGCTCGGCTGGCTGGCCCGTACCTATCTGTGGAAGCGGAAACTCCGCCGCAAGCAGGCGTTCTTCGGGCTGCCCGACCACTCCGAGTCGCTGCTCGTCGTCAACCGTGACGCCGGCAGCCCCGATCTCGCGGTGCACCGCTACGACGTGTTCGCACTCCTGGAACTCGCCGCGCTCATCAAGGACTGCGGCGCACATGCCGAGGTGATCACCCAGGACGCGGCACGGCAGGGCTTCGGCGAGCGGACCGAGTTCTGCGTCGGAGGGCCGGGCTCGAACCGGCGCATGGCGGCACACCTGCACGCCATGCTGCCCGGAGTGCGGGTGAACACCGACCCGGAGCCGGGCCCGGACCGGCTGGCGTTCCAGATCGGCAGCGAGCGCTACCGCATGGAGAAGGGCCTGACCGAGTACGTGCTGCTGGCACGACTGACGGCCGGTCAGCCCGGCCTGACCCGGCCGGTCTTCCTGTTCAGCGGCCAGACCGCGATCACCAACCAGGCCGCGACCCGCTACCTCGCCCGCAACCACGAGCGGCTGGCCCGCAAGTACGGCAACAACACGTTCGTCCTGCTCCTGAAGGTGGTCAACTCACAGGCGTACGGCCCGGATGTCGCCGAGCTCGTCGCGGACGTGACCCGCGCGGCACAGGCACCCCTGCCGACGCCTGCCGCTCCCCGCAACTCCCACCGCGCCTCCTGAATTCATTCACACGCCAACAATCGTTACTGGCACGTAACTTACCGACGGGTTACCTCTGGTAAAGCACCGAGGTTACCGTCTGGTCACTTTGCACTGACACGAGTGAGGAGTGACCCGTGGGAACCCATCGCAAGGCCCTGCGTTCGACCGCCGTGGGCGCCGTCTCCGCGACTCTGATCGCCGGTAGCGCCCTCGGGCTCGCCCCCGCCGCACAAGCGGCGAACGCCGTCCGTTTCGTCGACATCACGGGCGACGGCGGCACCGTCCTCAAGGCGAACGTCGTCACGCCCGCGGGCGCCGACGGCACACACCGCTACCCGCTGCTCGTGCTCCCCACGAGCTGGGGTCTGCCGCAGGTCGAGTATCTCGCCCAGGCCCAGAAGCTCGCCGACTCCGGCTACATCGTGGTCAGTTACAACGTACGGGGCTTCTGGCAGTCCGGCGGGGAGATAGAAGTGGCCGGGCCACCGGACATAGCCGACGCCTCCAAGGTCATCGACTGGGCGCTCGCCAACACCCCGGCCGACTCGGCCCACATCGGCATGGCGGGCGTCTCCTACGGCGCCGGCATCAGTCTGATCGCCGCCGCGCACGACAAGCGGATCAAGGCGGTCGCCGCCCTCAGCGGCTGGGCCGACCTGATCGACTCGATCTACTCCGGCCGCACCCAGCACGTCCAGGCCGCGGCCCTGCTGGACGGCGCGAGCCTGGTCACCGGCCGGCAGAGCCCCGAGGTCAGGCAGATCTTCGACAACTTCTACGCCTCCAACCTGTCCAAGGAACAGGAGATGATCGATTGGGGGAAGAAACGTTCGGCCGCAACATATGTGGATCAGCTGAACAAGAACGGCGCAGCGGTCATGATGGCCAACGCGTGGGGCGACACGGTCTTCGCCCCCAACCAGTACGCGGACTTCTACGAGAAGCTGACCGGCCCGAAGAGACTGGAGTTCCGCCCCGGCGACCACGCCACCGCCGAGCTGACCGGCCTGTTCGGACTGCCCAACGACGTGTGGACCGACACCGAGCGCTGGTTCGACCACTACCTCAGGGGCGAGAACAACGGCATCAACCGCGAGGAGCCGGTCCAGCTCAAGCCCCGTACCACGGGCGGCTACGAGGGCTACCCGGACTGGAAGTCGATCGCCGCCACCGACCGGAAGATCGCCCTCGCCGGCACGACCACGATCCACACGAACGTCGACTCCGGGGCGGACGGCGGGATCGTCTTCCTGTCGAGCATCCTCGACCAGATCGCCCAAGTGCCCCCGATCGCCTCGATCCCCCTGCTCCCCCGCCGCTGGGCCGCCGTCTGGCAGTCGGAGAAGTACGCCGCCGCCCAGCAGATCCGCGGTACGGCCCAGTTGCACACCACCCTCACCCCGACCAAGGAGAGCGGCACCCTCGTCGCCTATCTCTACGACGTGGGGCCGCTCGGCCTCGGCAAGCTGGTCAGCAACGCGCCGTACACCTTCCACGGGCGCACGCCCGGAGAGCCGTTCGGTCTCGACCTGGATCTGTTCTCCACGGCCTACGACGTCCCGGCAGGGCACCGGCTGGCCCTGGTCGTCGACACGGTCGACCCGCTCTACATCGAGCACAACCCGTCCGGCGCTCAGCTGACCTTCTCCTCGCCGGCGAACGACCCGTCGTACGTGTCGATTCCGCTGCGCAAGCAGTGATCTCCGGCTGCCGCCGGCCGGGCATGGCTCTGTCGCTCAGTGCTCGAGGATCTTGGACAGGAAGTCTTCGGCGCGCTCGCCGTGCGGGTCGGTGAAGAACTCCTCCGGGGCGCGGTCCTCGATGACGCGGCCGTCGGAAAGGACCTCGTTGGCCATCTCGGGGTCGAGAGTGGAGGTGGACTCGTCGAACAGGAGCGCCTTGGGCTCCATGGCGAGGGCGCGGGGGAACTCGGGCGCCTGGCCGGCGAGGCCGACGACGCGGCCGAGGAGCCGGCGGGAGCGGTCGTCGGCTTTTTCCTTCTTGCGTCCGCGGACCTTGGTCTGCCCCAGCGAGACGTCCTGCGGGACGGTCATGCCGACGCCGGTCCGGAGCCGCGCGAGGACGGTCCCCGGCCGGTCGACCGTCCTGCGCAGTGTCGACTTTCCCGACCCGGACGGCCCGATGACCACGACCACCTCCCCCTTGCCGACCGTGAGGTCGATGTCCTGCAGGACATGCAACTCCCCGTAGTACTCGTTGACGTCATGCAGCTCGATCAGCGGATCGACGGCCATTCGCAGCCCTACTCACTCTCAGCTGTGTCGTGGTTGCCGCAAACTATCCGGACGCGAGTTGACTTACGGCACGACACGCACTTTTCGGGCATAAGCCGTATTTACGTCGATCTTAGGTCGGGCGCTCCGCTCACGCCTCCGCGACCTCGGCGTACAGCTGCGAGAGCTCGGGGGCCCCGCTGGCCGCCCACTCGTGCCCGGAGGTCACGACGTCGAACTCGCGGCCCGAGGAGAGCCGTACGACGGGCTGGCCGTCCGGCCAGATCTCCCAGGCGGCACCGGGCACGGTGCGCACGATCACGGTGCCCAGGTAGAGCCCGGCGTCGTTGCCGAGCCAGTGCAGCACCTCGGGGTCGTCCCGCCAGCGCGGCAGCAGCTGGTCGAGGGCCTCCAACGAGGCTGTGGAGTCGTCGAGTTGGACGCCCTCCTGGGACGCCTGCGAGCGGAGCAGTTCGCACTCGGAGAGGAGTTCGGCGATGCCCTCCGGGTCGGGGATGCCGTGCTTTTCATGCCGGTGGCCCAGAAAAGGGATCTTCATACCTCCCAGCGTGTCATTCGCACCCGCATGCGCACCACAGGCGCGCGGGCGGTCACTTCGGGGCTATTTCGCGCCGACTCCGTGCATGGCGCGTTGACGGGTCCCTCACGTCTCTCTAGCTTCGCGATGCGTCTTGCGTCCCACCGGTGAGCGGGAGGAGTCGGCCGTGCGTCGACGTGTGCGGGGATTCGCGGTTGCCATCGTCTCGTTCGCCTTCCTGGCGCCTGTCCTGTCGGCACGGGCCGCTGCCGGCGACGGGGCACAACCACAGCCGCTGGAGCGGCTCTTCGACAACGTTGCCGTCAGCGACGACACCCGTCCGGGGCCGGCGAACCTCGACGGCTACGGCGGTTCCCTGTCGGCACAGGACCTGACGGCCGCGGGCTGGACGCCCGGCCGCGCCCTCACCGTGCAGGGGGCCCGGCTGACCTGGCCGCGGCGGCTGCCCGGCGAGCCTGACAACGTGCTCGCCGCCGGACAGTCCGTGCGCGTCGGCGGACGCGGCGACGCGCTCGCCTTCCTGGTGGCGGGCACGGCCGGGGCCGGCGCGAGCGGCACGGGCTTGGTCGCGTACCGGGACGGCACCCGCTCCTCGTACACCCTGACCGCTCCCGACTGGCGCGCCGGCCCGCTCGCCACGAAGGCGGTGGCACTGCCGCACATCAACACACCCGGCGGTCAACTCGCCGAGCAGGCACGGCTGTACGTGGTGACTGTGCCCCTGGTTCGGGGGGTTCAGGTGACTTCCGTGCAGCTGCCGCGCGCTGCCGGTCTGCATGTCTTCGCGCTGGCCGTGCGGTCCTCCGGCGCGGACTGGACCGGCAGTTGGGCGGCCGCGACCTCCGGTGTCCGGGCCGTGGGGCCGTGGAGCGACCGGACGGTGCGGCTGGTGGTGCACACGTCGGTGGGCGGGTCGCGGGTGCGGCTGCGGTTCGACAACACCTTCGCGGCGGCGCCGGTACGGATCGGTGGCGCGACGGTGGCCGTGCAGAAGGAGGGGGCCGCGGCGCGGGGCGTGCCGGTGCCGCTGTCGTTCCGGGGCGGGGCGGGCGTCGAGATCCCGGCCGGGGCTCAGGCGTTCAGCGATCCGCTTCGCTTCGTGGTGCCCGCGGAGGCGAATCTGCTGGTCAGTTTTCATCTGCCCGGGCCGGTGGCGGCGGCGCCCGTGCACCAGCTGGCGGTGCAGCGGTCGTATGTGAGCACTGCGGGCGACCATACGGCGGAGAGCTCCGGGGCGGCGTACACCACGACCCTGACCAGGTGGCCGCTGCTGACCGGGGTGGACGTGGGCGGAGGGCCGGGCTCGGTGGTGCTGCTCGGGGACTCGATCACGGACGGGGACAGGTCCACGACAGGCGCGAACCGGCGGTGGCCCGACGTGCTGGCCGCACGGCTGCTGAAGCAGCGTGGGGTCCCGCGATACGGGGTGCTCAACCAGGGGATCTCCGGGAACCGTGTGGTCACCGACCGGTATCCCGGTGACGGGGTCTCCACGGACATGGCCGGGGTCAGCGCCCTGAACCGGTTCGACCGCGATGTCCTCGCCCAGACCTCGGTGCGCACAGCGGTCGTCTTCGAGGGCGTGAACGATCTGCGGGGGCAGGCCACGGCGCAGCAGATCATCACCGGGTTGCGGGAGATCGCGGACCGGGGGCATGCGCGGGGCCTGCGGATGCTGGCCGGCACGATCCTGCCCTGCGCGGGCGAGGTGCGGTGCACGGCCGCCGTCGACGCGGAGCGCTCCGCGGTGAATGCGTGGATCCGGGGGTCCGGGGTGTTCGATGCGGTGCTCGACTTCGATGCGGTGGTGCGGGATCCGCAGCAGCCGGGGCGGATGCTGGCCGCGTATGACAGTGGGGATCATCTGCATCCTGGGGATGCCGGGCTCGCCGCCATGGCCCGCTCGGTGGATCTGCGGGCACTGGTGCCATGAGCGTCCTGGGGGCTGTGCCCCCGGACCCCGCTTCGGCCTGAACGGCCTCGTCCTCACACGCCGGACGGGCTGATGTGGCTGAGCCCGGCCTTGTCCGTGTGCGCAGGCGGGCCGAAAGAAGCCGAGCCGGTTCTGAAGGCGTTGCTCTAGACGTCCAGGTCGACCACCACCGGTGCATGGTCCGATGCGCCCTTGCCCTTGCGTTCCTCGCGGTCCACGTAGGCGTCCGTGACCGCCTCGGTGAAGGGGGCGTTGCCGTAGACGAGGTCGATGCGCATGCCTCGGTTCTTGGGGAAGCAGAGCTGGCGGTAGTCCCAGTAGGTGAAGGGGTGCTCGTACTTCAGGGGGCGGGGGACCACGTCCGAGAGACCGGCCTCACGCAGGGCCGCCAGAGCTGCGCGCTCGGCGGGGGTGACGTGGGTGAGGCCCTCGAAGGCGGCCACGTCGTAGACGTCGTCGTCCGTGGGGGCCACGTTGTAGTCGCCGAGCACGGCGAAGGGGCGGCTGCCGCCCGCGTCGCCGGCGACGGCGGCCTTGAGGGCCTCGAACCACTGGAGCTTGTAGGCGTAGTGGGGGTGGTCCACCTCGCGGCCGTTCGGCACGTACACCGACCAGACGCGGACCGGGCCGCAGGTCGCCGAGATGGCCCGGGGCTCCTCGCTGCCGTCGTAACCGGGGTCGCCCGGCAGGCCCTTGACCACTTCCTTGAGGCCGACGCGGGAGAGCACCGCCACGCCGTTCCACCGGCCGGTCGCGTTGACCGCCGCCTCGTAGCCGAGGTCGCGCAGTTCGTCGAACGGGAACTGCTCCTCGGCCAGCTTGGCCTCCTGGAGGCAGAGCACGTCCGTGCCGCTGCTCTCCAGCCAGGCCAGGAGCCTCGGCAGGCGGGCGGTGATCGAGTTCACGTTCCAGGTCGCAATGCGCATGCCTCACAACCTACCGGGCCGCTCTGACAACGCGGCCGGCCCGCCCGCCGGGCGTCCCGTGCTCAGACCTCCGCCGAGTCTCCGGGCGTCAGCCGCAGGTGTTCCGAGCCGCCGAGCGCGCCGATCTGGCGGTCGTAGACGGGACGGGCGAGGTCGGTGAGCAGCGCGTCGTGGATGTCGTAGGCGCGCCGCGGTTTGACCTCGCGGACGTAGTCGATGACCTCGGAGATCTTGCTCCAGGGTGCCTGCACCGGGAGCATCAGCGTCTCGACGGGGTGGTCGGGGACGGTGAGGGCGTCGCCGGGGTGGAAGACCCTGCCGCCGTCGATCAGGTAGCCGACGTTCGTGATGCGCGGGATGTCCGGGTGGATGACGGCGTGCAGCTCGCCGTGGACCTGGATGTCGAAGCCCGCGGCGGTGAACGTGTCGCCGTGGCCGACGGTGTGCACGCGGCCTGGGAAGGCGGCCGAGATCTGCTCCGCGACCGAGGCGAGGGTCCAGATCTCGACGGCCGGGTCGGCCTCCAGGGCCGCCCGCAGCCGGCCCTCGTCGAAGTGGTCGGGGTGCTCGTGCGTGACGAGGATCGCATCCGCGCCGAGCGCGGCGTCCTGCTCGCTGAACGCGCCGGGGTCGAGGACCAGCGTCCGCCCGTCCTTCTCGAGACGGACGCAGGCGTGCGACTTCTTCGTGAGCTTCATGGCTCCCATCCTGCCCCGTTCGCGGGCGGCTCGGGCAGCTGAGACTGGTGCTTTCGCTGCCCGGCTGACGATCAGCCGTTGTCAGTCGGTGGGGGTCGTTTCCTCTCTTATGACCTGCTGGGCCACCTTGAACGCGCTGTTCGCCGCCGGCACGCCGCAGTAGACGGCCGACTGCATCAGTACTTCCTTGATCTCGCTCGGCGTGAGGCCGTTGCGCAGGGCGGCGCGGGTGTGGAAGGCGAGCTCCTCCAGGTGGCCGCCCGCGACCAGGGTGGCCAGGGTCACGCAGCTGCGGGCACGCCGGTCGAGACCGGGGCGGTCCCAGATCTCACCCCACGCATACCGGGTGATGAACTCCTGGAAGTCCCCGGAGAACTCGTCCGCCTGCGCCAGCGCCCGGTCGACGTGTGCGTCGCCGAGCACCTCGCGGCGCACCTTGATGCCGGTGTCGTAGGGGTCGGGACGTCCGTTCACCGGCGGGGGCACGACGGCGGCGGGGGCTATCTCGGCGATCGGCACGGACTGGTGGGGCTGCGGGGACGGGGCGAGTACGGGTTTGGCGGGCGTCGCCGGGATGGCGATCTGTCCCGTGGACGACTCGACGTAGCCGGGCTGCCAGGCGGTGGAGAAGTGCCGGACCAGCAGGTCGGTGACGGCCGTGGGCTGCTCGACCGGCACCAGGTGGGAGGCGCCGGGGACGACGGCCAGACGCGCGTCGGGTATGCCGGCGACCAGGGTGCGGGCCTCGGCGGGGCCGGTGACCTTGTCCTCCGAGCCGACGAGGACGAGGGTGGGCACGCCGACGCGGCCGAGTTCGGGCCTTACGTCGAACGCGGCGAGGGCCTCGCAGGCGGCGATGTAGCAGCCGGGGTCCGTGGTGCGGACCATCTGCACGGCCCAGTCGGTGATCGCGGGCTGCGCGGCGGCGAACCCGCCGGTGAACCAGCGGTCGGGGGAGGTACGGGCGATGGGGTCGAGCCCGTTCGTCCGCACTATCACCCCGCGCTGCCGGAACTCGTCGGCCGTGCCGAAGCGGGGCGAAGCGGCGATCACCGCGAGCGAGGCGAGCCGCTCGGGGTGGCGCAGGGCCAGCTCGAGACCGATCGCACCGCCGAGCGCACAGCCCGCGTAGCCGAAGCGCTGCACGCCGAGCCCGTCGAGCGTGGCCAGCAGCCGGGAGGCGAGTTCGTCCACCGAGCCCACCGGGTAGGCGGGCGCGCCGCCGTGCCCGGGCAGGTCGAAGCGGAAGACGCGCCACTGCTTCGCCAGCTCGGGCACCTGGCGGTCCCACATGTGCCAGGTGGTGCCGAGCGAGGGACCGAGGATGAGGACCGGGGCGTCTTCCGGGCCGTCGAAGCGGTACTGGAGGGCAGGGGTCTTCGTCTCACTCACCGCTCCACGCTAACCGCCTTTTCTTGCCTTCCGGACCCGGTGCCCCACGTCCTCACACCGCCCTCCCGCGGATCACCGGCGAACCCTCACACCGCCTTCACCGGAGACCGAACGGGCCGTCCCGCGCCCCCGCCGTTCACCGCTTCGACGGCGGTGCGGGCGGGATGGCGGCCGTGGTGATCGTCATCGGGGTGCCGGTGACGGCGATGAGGTAGGTGCGTACGTGCCTGCGGCTCGGGAGGGCCCGGAAGCCTCCCGGGGGTTCGACGACGTATTCGGCCCAGGCGTGCGGCGCGAGGGTCGCCGGGCCGGAGGCGATGGTCCACCAGTTGGAGGCGCCCTGCCCGGTGCGGCTGGCGAAGTGCGGGGCGAGGGCCGTGCCCGTGGTGTTGACGACCCGTACGCCGACTGCGGTGACGCCTGCTCCCGAGGGGTGGGTCGCGTAGCGGGGGGCGAGGCTCATGCGCAGGGGCGGTGGGCTTGCGGCGGCGACCGTCACACAGGCGAGGGCGGGCAGCAGCAGGCCCGCGGCCACGGCGCCCTTCGCGCGGCGGCCGAGGGCGCCGGGCAGACGTGGCTGCCAGGCGGTGGCGAACGCGGCGGCCGGGACGGTGGCCACGGCCGCGAGCCACAGCGGGGTCATCATCAGGAAGTAGCCGTCCTGGGAGCGCGTGGCCAGATAGAACGCACACCAGGGCAGCACCGTGATCGCGGGGCCGAGGCGCCGGACGAACAGCAGCGTGGCGGCCAGCAGGCCGAGCAGGAGCAGCAGGCTGCCGTAGGAGTAGTAGTCGAGGCGGCTGCTGCCCGCGGTGAAGTAGTAGGAGATGCCCATCAGGCCCTGGCCGTGCAGGATCGCCTTCTGGTTCAGGGGCAGCAGCAGGCCGTGCAGCCAGGCCGAGAACTGCTGGACGGCGAAGTAGGCGTTGACGGCGGCCCAGGCGAACACCGCCGTGGCGGCATAGCGGGCGATGACGGCGAGCGCCCGCCGCGGGCCGAGTTCGCCGCGCCGGACGGCGTACAGGCCGATCAGGAGGAACGGGGTGAGGAACCAGGCGAGTTGCTGGGCGGCGCAGGCCGCGCCCAGACAGGCCGCCCGCAGCACTCCCCTGCCTCCCAGTTGACCGCCCGCGCCCGTGGCGGGCCAGCGCACCACCACGGGGACCAGCAGGGCGAGGGCCGTGATCGCCGGGTAGCCGGCGTAGGCGTACTGGGGCAGGAAGCCGAAGCCGAGACAGACCGCGGTGGCCGCGGACCGCCAGGCCGTCGGCAGCAGGAACCACAGCAGGACCGAGGAGACCAGGAGCGTGCCGGTGGTCACCAGTGTGGCGGCCGCCGCCGAATGGACGACGGCATGCACCGGGGCGACGAGCAGGGCGGTCAGCGGCGGATAGCCGTAGGTGAAGTCGGCACCGCCGGACATGGTCTTGGTGATCCCGACGCGTGCGCCGTCGAAGAGCCAGGGCCAGGACTGGCCGTAGACCGGATGGCCGTGCAGGATCTGGCTCGCGGCCTGGGCGGTCAGCACGCCTTCGTCGGTGCCCGCGTGGTTGAGCAGATAGCCGCAGGTCACCAGCGCCACAGCGGTCAGCAGCACCGCCGCGTCCACCCGGACGAGCGCCCGCCGGGTGCGCACGAAGAGGGCGAGCACGGCACAGACCAGGATCGAGGCGTAGCAGGCCGAGATCGCCGCGGCCACGGCCGGGCGGGATCCCATCGCGGCGGTCCAGGCGTCCCGCGTCCCGATGAACAGGCTGATCGTGGCCACCAGCGTCATCCCACGATGCAACTGCTGGGGACCGGCCTCCCGGACCTCGGGCAGCGCGGCCCGGGTCGGAGGCGGCGCCGACAGGTCCGCCCCGGCACTCCCGGGAAGCTCGACGCTTGTTCCGGCGCCACCGGAGTCCATCACGCGACCGCCTCCTCCTCTGCCTCAACCCCATTGGGCAGCACCCACGCGTGTTCAGCCACTCGGGACCAACTACTACAACGTGTAGGTAAGTGCGGGAGGGGCGAGGTCTCACAGGATCGGAGACCATCCGTCGGCCGGCCCCGGTCGGCCTCATGGAGGGACAGGGTTCTTCTCACCGACCTCTCACCCTACGGTTTGTAGGGTGAGAGGGCCTTGCGTCACCTGCGCCTGGTGGGGGTCTCCGAGGGCTCCTGACCCGAGGCACGCACCGTGGTGTGGCCCGGCTTCTTGAGGTGCCGGGGCACGACGTCCTGCGGGAAGGTCAGCTGCTGGTTCATCCACTTCAGGGTGGCCGGCATCTCCCGTACCCAGGTGGGGAAGTTGTGGCTGCCGCTCTCGGGCAGGATCGACACCACACGCATGGGTGCCTTGACGGCCTTGATGAAGGCCAGGGTCTGCGGGTAGCCCTTCTCGCCGTGCTTGCTGTCGGCGACCAGGACCGAGACCTGCGGCGCGGGAAGGTGCTTGAGCCGCCACATCAGGTCGTGCCCGTTGATCCGGTTGACACGGCCCAGTCCGCTGCCGAAGAGGTTGCCGGTCGTGGCGTCGTCCTTGATCTTGTAGTCGGGCGACAGGGCACCGGCCGTCGTGTACACGTGCGGGTTGCGCATCGTCAGCTGCAGGGCGCAGGTGCCACCGGAGGAGTAACCCATGACGCCCCAGGCGGTGGCGTCGTGGCCCACCCGGTACGTGGACTTCAGGGCATCCGGCAGGTCCTTGGCCAGGAAGGTCTCGGTCTGCGGTCCGCCCGGCACGTTCACGCACTCGGTGTCGCGCGGCGGAGCGATCGTCGGCCGGATCATCACCATGATGGTCGGCTGCATCTGGCCGCTCTTCTGCAGCTCTCCGGCGGTCTGTGACACCCGCAGGTACTGCGCGAGGTTGAAGATGGAGCCGGGGTAGCCGCTGAGCGCGACGATCACCGGGAAGCGCTGCCGGTGGTACGCCTTCTGGAAGTACTGCGGCGGCAGGTACACGAAGGCCGGGTCGACGACGCCGGTGCGGCGGCCGATGACCTTCACGGACTCGACCCGCCCGTTCACCGCCGCGGGGCCGGTGGGCAGTCCGCTGACCCGGTTCAACTGCTCGTCGCCGTTGGGCTGTATGAGGGAGCCCTTCACAGAGATGCCGGAAATGGCCCCGCCGTCGTTGTTTCCACCCGCCTGGGTGACACCGACGGGAGCGGTGTCGACGTTGCCGAAGAGCTCACCCCACGATCCGAAGAACTGGTAGGACGAGTTCAGCCAGCACGCGAAGGCGGCGATGATCGTCACCTGGGCCACTCCGATGGCCGCCAGACGTCCGAGCACCTGCCACACGCCCTGCTTGGCCAGCCGTGGCCACAGCCAGACCAACAGCGCCACACAAATGGCGGCCACGGCCGCCATCACGTACACAGTCGTCTCGCTGGTCAAACCCATGCCACTCAGTCCCCGGTTTCCTTGCCCGTGGTTTTTCCGTCACCCAGGAGGAGGGTTGCGGACCCTTCCGCGTTCCCCAAGAAACGCTAATGGGACAAAGCCCATACCTCTTTCTTGATTTCACGGAAGGGCCGTCACCAGAGGTCAGGAGCCGTCAGCCGTTCGGAGGGACCTGCGGTATGTGACGCAGTCCTCATACGCCGGCAGCAGCCCCTGGGCCTCCGCCTCGGCGAGCGTCGGCGCCTGCTCGTCCTTCGGGGACAACAGCGGCTCGATGCCCTCGGGCCATTCGATGGCGAGGTCCGGGTCGAGCGGGTGGATACCGTGCTCACGCTCGGGGGCGTAACCCTCGGAGCAGAGGTAGACCACCGTCGCTTCGTCCGTCAGGGCGAAGAAGGCGTGGCCGAGACCCTCTGACAAGTAGACCGCGTGATGGGTCTCGTCGTCGAGCCGGACGGCCTCCCACTGCTTGTACGTCGGTGATCCGACCCGGATGTCGACGATGACGTCGATGACCGCGCCGCGCACGCACTTGACGTACTTGGCCTGGCTCGGCGGAACGTCGGCGAAGTGAATGCCGCGCAGCGTGCCCCGTCTCGAGACGGAGCAGTTGGCCTGCGCCAGGTGGAGGTCCTGGCCGGTCGCCTCGCGGAACGCGGTGCCGCGGAACCACTCGTGAAAGCTGCCGCGGTCGTCGGGGAAGACCTTGGGTTCCATGACCCAAGCGCCCTCAATGCCCAGTGGTCGCACGTATCGATCCTAGTTCGCGTGGTTCGGTTACTTCTTCAGCGCCCGGCGGAGCCGGCCCGCCGCACGGCGCAAGAACGTCAGCTTTGCCGGACGAGAGGCAGGCTTGGGCCGCCCGGGGGCCTTCGCCACCAGGTCGGCGGCCACGGCCGTGAGGGGTTTGACCTCGACACCACCGCTGGCGGAGACATCGAGCGCCAGCGGGAGTGCCACCGGCTTGCGCTTGCCGGCCGAGGGAAGATTCAGCTCCAGCCGCCATACGCCGCCCGCCAGCTCAGCCGGCGTGACGCCGGCCGTCAGCTCGGCCTCGCCGGTCGCACGGGCGGCCAGGGTGGCGGGGAGGTCCACCGAACGGCTGTTCGAGACGTTCGTCAGCTTCACACCTGCCCCGCTCTCGCCCTGGACGTGGAAGGGCAGAGCAACGGTGAGGCGATCGGGGCCCGTTGTCACGGTGACGTCGGCGGCGGTGAGACCGGCGACCTCGTACGAGATCCGGTTGGTCTTCCGGTCGACGTCGAGCGAGAGGTTGCCGTGCGGGTCGGTCCAGTACGGCAGGACCAGGTGGGCCGGGGAGCCGAGGACGGCGGCGCGGCGCCCGCGGCCCGCCTCCTCGCTGCGTACGGAACCGAGGCGGGTCTCCTTGGTCCACCCGCAGGAGTGGATACGGATGAGGACGTCCCAGATACCCGCATCCAGCCCGGCGCCGTTCGCCGCCGACAGCGGGTCGATGCGCGAGGTGGCGTGCAGCACCTGCCGGAAATACCCGTCCCGGCCCGCCACGGCGACCTTCTCCCGGGTGAACTCCACGGGCTGGAAGAACTCCGCGGCCGTCGCGCGCTCACGCACGACGAGGTCCACCTTGGACTTGCCCAGCGGGGCGGAGGTGTCCGCGCCGAGCAGCGCGATGGCGTCCAGGCTGGTCTGCGGCAGCGGCGGAACGAGCAGGTCCTTGTCGCCGTCGGCACGGAAGGTGATGGGCTCGCCGTCCGACTTGTACTCGGCGGTGAAGCCGATCGACAGCTTGCCGTCCTCCCAGCCGAGGGTCTCCAGGACGCCGGAGGGCTTGATCCCCGACTCCCACTGGGCGAACTCCTCGACGTCGGCGAGCCGGTTCGCCGCGATCAGGCCGGCGACGATCTGCTGCGTGGGCTGCAGACCGGCCGCGACACCGGGCCCGAAGCGCTCGACGACCACCTTGTGGATCTCGTCGAACAGCTCCTGGCGGTAGTCCTCCGGCAGCTTCAGCAGGCGCTGTCCGCGCATGCGCTCGACCATCTCGTTGCGCAGCCAGCGGCGGAACAGCCGGTCACGCAGCGGGCCGGGCTCGGTGAGCTTCTCGACGACGTCGAGGGCCTCGCGGAGGTTCTTGAAGTAGCCGACAGGGTCGAAGCGCTGGAAGCCCGCGTTGGACGCGTCCTCGCGCTTGACGTGGTAGTAGCACAGGTAGTCGCTGAGTACGGAGACGTTCTCGGCGCGCAGATAGGCCTCGGTGACGAAGACGTGGTCCTCGAGGCGCCGGCGCCCCTCCATGTAGCGCAGGTCGTACTTGTCCAGGAACGACTTGCGGAACATCTTGTGCGGGGTGAGGCTGTCGATCAGCGGGGCGTTCTCGACGTTCGCGTGCGGGCGGTTCTTGCGGAACAGCTCGAGCGGGACGGGGCGGCCCTTTCCGGCCATCTTGCCCACGATCACATCGGCGCCGTTCTCCACGCCGTAGTTGTACATGCGCTCGAGGGCTTCGTCGCCGAGCCAGTCGTCGTTGTCCACGAACTGGATGAACTCACCCTTGGCGGCGGCGATGCCGACGTTGCGCGGCTTGCCCGACCACCCGGATCCCTCCTGGTGAATGACGTGCATGTGCGGGTACTCGGCGGCGAGCCGGTCCAGGCGCTCGGGCGTCCCGTCGGTGGAGCCGTCGTTGACGAAGATCGCTTCGTACTCGTCGTCCGGCAGGCTCTGACGCAGAAGAGAGGCTATGCAGTCCTCGATGTAGTCGCCCGGGTTGTAGACCGGGATCACCACGCTCACCTTGATAGGCATGTCTCTTCTTCCGCTTCAGTCACTGGGGAGTCATCACTGCATGACACGGCGTACACCGCCGTCGGCTGACGGACAAGGCTAACGCGTGGCAGTCACACCGTGGTCACGTCAAGCGGCGGCCGCGGCCACAAACGGATCACAAAGTCCACACGATGGTTTGGCCAACTGTGATGAAACGCACGGAGCGGTGCTTGTCCCGGAGCCCGGTTAGGATGCGCCGCATGAAGGCTCTCGTTCTCTCCGGTGGCTCGGGCACTCGCCTGCGTCCGATAACCCACACATCGGCCAAGCAGCTGGTGCCCGTCGCCAACAAGCCCGTCCTGTTCTACGGGCTGGAGGCGATCGCCGACGCCGGCATCACGGATGTCGGAATCATCGTCGGCGACACCGCCGAGGAGATCCGGGAAGCCGTCGGAGACGGCTCGAAGCTCGGGATCGACGTCACGTACATTCCGCAGGAAAAGCCGCTCGGCCTCGCGCACGCGGTGCTCATCGCGCGCGAGTTCCTGGGCGACGACGACTTCGTCATGTACCTCGGCGACAACTTCATCGTCGGCGGCATCACGGGGCTCGTCGACGAGTTCCGTACGGAGCACCCCGACGCCCAGATCCTGCTGACCCAGGTGCCCAACCCCACGTCCTTCGGTGTCGCCGAGCTCGACGAGAACGGCCGGGTCAAGGGGCTGGAGGAGAAGCCGAAGCAGCCCAAGAGCGATCTCGCGCTGGTCGGTGTGTACCTGTTCACCCCCGCGATCCACGAGGCCGTCCGCAGCATCGAGCCCTCCTGGCGCGGCGAGCTGGAGATCACCCACGCCATCCAGTGGCTGATCGACCAGCACAAGGACGTCCGCTCGACGACGATCTCCGGCTACTGGAAGGACACCGGCAACGTCGCCGACATGCTGGAGGTCAACCGCTCCGTCCTGGAGAGCGTCGAGCCGAGCGTCGAGGGCACGGTCGACGAGGCCAGCGAGATCATCGGCCGCGTGCGCATCGAGGCCGGCGCCGAGGTCCGTGGCTCGCGCATCGTCGGCCCCGCGATCATCGGCCCCGGTTCGGTGATCAGCGACTCGTACGTCGGCCCCTTCACGTCCGTCTCCGAGGGCGTCCGGATCGACGACAGCGAGATCGAGTACTCCATCGTCCTGCGCGACTCCTCCATCACCGGCGTACGGCGGATCGAGACCTCGCTCATAGGCCGCGACGTCCAGGTCACCCCCGCGCCCCGCAACCCCGCAGCCCACCGACTCGTCCTCGGCGACCACAGCAAGGTGCAGATTTCTTCATGACAACCCGAATCCTGGTGACCGGCGGTGCCGGTTTCATCGGCTCCCACTACGTCCGTACGCTGCTCGGCCCCGAGGGGCCGGGGGACGTGGCGATAACCGTCCTGGACAAGCTCACCTACGCGGGCAACCCGGCCAACCTCGACGAGGTGCGCGACCACCCGGGCTTCGCCTTCGTCCAGGGCGACATCTGCGACCCCGAGCTGGTCGGGAAGCTGATGGCCGAGCACGACGAGGTGGTGCACTTCGCGGCCGAGTCCCACGTGGACCGCTCCATCGACGGCGGCGCGGAGTTCGTCCGCACCAACGTCGTCGGCACCCACACCCTGATCGACGCCGCGCACCGGGCCGGCATCAAGACCTTCGTGCACATCTCCACCGACGAGGTCTACGGCTCCATCGACGAGGGCTCCTGGCCGGAGACCCACCCGCTGCAGCCCAACTCGCCGTACTCCTCCGCCAAGGCGTCCAGCGACCTGATCGCCCTGTCGTACCACCGCACCCACGGCCTCGACGTGCGCGTGACCCGCTGCTCCAACAACTACGGGCACCACCACTTCCCCGAGAAGGTCATCCCGCTGTTCATCACGAACCTGCTGGACGGCAAGAAGGTCCCGCTGTACGGCGACGGCGGCAACGTCCGCGACTGGCTGCACATCGACGACCACATCCAGGGCATCGACCTGGTGCGCACCAAGGGCCGCGCCGGCGAGGTCTACAACATCGGCGGCGGCACCGAGCTCTCCAACAAGGAGCTGACCGGGCTGCTGCTGGAGGCGTGCGGCGCGGACTGGGACGAGAGCGTCGAGTACGTCCAGGACCGCAAGGGCCACGACCGCCGCTACTCCGTGGACTGCACCAAGATCCGCACGGAGCTGGGCTACGAGCCCCGCAAGGACTTCGCCACCGGCCTCGCCGAGACGGTCACCTGGTACCGCGAGAACCGCGCCTGGTGGGAGCCCCTGAAGGAGCGCGCGGCGCTGTGACTTCCACCTGGCTGATCGCGGGTGCGGGCGGCATGCTCGGCAAGGACCTCCTGGCCCGCCTGGCGGCCGACGGCGAGCAGGGCGTGGGCCTGGCCCGCGGGGACCTCGACATCACGGACCCGGAGGCGGTGCACGGGGCCGTCGCGGAGCACCGCCCCGATGTGGTCGTCAACTGCGCCGCCTGGACGGCCGTGGACGACGCGGAGACCCAGGAGCCCGCGGCGCTGCGGATCAACGGCGACGGCGCCCGCAACCTGGCGGCGGCCTGCGCCAAGACCGGCGCCAAGCTGCTCCAGGTCTCCACGGACTACGTCTTCGCGGGCGACGGCACCTCTCCGTACGCCGAGGACGCCCCCACCGCCCCGCGCAGCGCCTACGGCCGCACCAAGCTGGCCGGTGAGCAGGCGGTGCTGACCGCACTCCCGGACGCGGGTTACGTCGTGCGCACGGCGTGGCTGTACGGGGCAGGCGGCGGCAATTTCGTCCGTACGATGATCAAGCTGGAGGGCGTCAAGGACACCCTCGACGTGGTCGACGACCAGCGCGGCCAGCCCACCTGGACAGTCGACCTCGCCGACCGGCTCGTCCGCCTCGGGCGCTCCGCGCTGGCCGGTACCGCCCCGGCGGGGATCTACCACGGCACCAGCGGCGGCGAGACCACCTGGTTCGGTCTCACCCGGGAGATCTTCCGGCTGCTCGGCACGGACCCCGAGCGGGTCCGCCCCACCACCAGCGCCGCCTACGTCCGCCCGGCGCCCCGACCGGCGTACAGCGTCCTCGGTCACGACCGCTGGACAGCCGCCGGGATTGAGCCGATCCGTGACTGGCGCGAGGCCCTGCACGAGGCGTTTCCGGCGCTGCTGGCGGCCGAGCGGCCGTAAGCCGGCGTACCACACGCCTCGAAACGAGCGGGGTGGCCGAATCCTCTGCTGATTCCGGCCACCCCGCTCGTCTGCGCCAGGCGTCGGCCCGGGGCGACGATGGGCGCCCGGTCCCTGCCCACGGCGGGATTGTTGTCGCGACCGTTCCGAGGGTCCATTCACCCGTACGGCGGCCGGACTTGACCGCGGCGGTGACGGATGCGTGGCTGGCCGCACGGTTCAACGGCATCGCTCCTGCGCGGCATGACCGGCATCAGGGCGTGTGTGATCCTGCCGCTGTCGGCTGTCGCCGAGCCCGGCGCCCGGGTCCGCGCGCACGGTGAACAGGAGTGAACGGCTCTGTGTGGAAACCGTGTTGACGCAGGCGATGACCTGCCGGTCCAGCTTGCACCTCGGGTCGTCAACTGCAAGGCTCGCGATACCGGTCACGTCCCGCGTATCGATGACGAGCGTGTCGTTCGTGGGGACCGGGACCTGCGCCGATCGTCGCGTACGCCTGCGTCATCAGGGGCGACGGTGTCACCGACGGAACCCCGGCCACGGCGGCCGGCGCTGCCCCTGAGACCGCGCACTTGGTGTTCATGCACATGTGAAGCGCAAGGCCCCCAAAGGTTGGCGCCCGTTCTCACCATGAATTTCACTGATTCTCACGAAGTAAGAGATTTCTCAGCGATGGAACCAGGCGTCCGGCCGCTCCCTCCTGAAGGGCAGCGAAGGAGGTCGAAATGGGCGACAGCCCCATGCAGACGAGCAACGCGCTCACACGGCGGTTCGCGCCGAGACTCGATTCACCACCTCAGCAGCGACGGTGGCGTGTCGAGCTGGGAAAGGCACTGCCGGCACTGACGTTGTTCGTCTCCGTGCGGCTGTCCGGGGTGATCATGGCGACCCTGTGGTCGATCCACCTCGGCAGACACCCGCGAACCGTGGCCGGCCTGGAATGGGACGGCCACTGGTACTGGCACATCTCGCAGTACGGCTACGGCCTGATCGTCCACGCCAAGCACGGCGTCATCTACAACGACCTGGCGTTCTTCCCCCTCTTCCCTGGTCTGATCCGCGCAGTGAGCACGGTGCTGCCGATCGGCCCGGTCAATGTGGCGCTGCTCATCGCATGGACGGCCGCACTGGTGGCCGCCTGGGGCGTGTACGCGGTCGGCGAGCTGCTGCACGGACGGCGCATCGGGATCCTCCTCGTGGCGCTGTGGGCGCTGCTCCCACACGCGATCATCCTGACGATGGCGTACACCGAGCCCCTCATGACCGCCTTCGCGGCCTGGGGGCTCTACGCGGTGCTGACCCGCCGCTGGCTGACCGCGGGGACGCTGGCGGTGCTGGCCGGGCTGTGCCGCCCCAACGGCCTCGCCGTGGCGGCCGCCGTCGTCACCGGCGCCGTCGCACATCTGTGGCAGCTGCGCCGCTCCGGTGCGCCCACCGCGCCACGCGCCTGGGCGGCCGCCGCATTGGCTCCCCTCGGATGGCTGGGCTACATCGCCTGGGTGGGGCTCAAGACCCACAGCCCCCTCGGCTACTTCCGCGTGCAGAGTCTGTGGGGCTCACGGTTCGACTTCGGCCGCTTCACCGCTCACGAGTTCAAGCACCTGGTCGTCGGTCACGACGTCCTCGCCGTCTATGCCACCGCCGCGATCGTCCTCGGCTTCCTGCTGCTGTTCGTCTTCTGCGTCCTGAACAGGATGCCCCTGCCCCTGCTCGCATACTGCGCGGTCCTCATCGTGATGGCGGTCGGCGGGACCCACTTCTTCAGCAGCAAGCCGAGGTTCCTGCTGCCGGCCTTCCCGCTGCTGATCCCGCTCGCCCGGCATCTGGCGCGCAGCCGCCTGCGCACCCTGGTCATCCTGCTCTCCTCCCTGGCCGTCGTGTCGCTCTTCTACGGCACCTACCTGCTCACCGTCTCCCATCGGGCTCTGTGACGGGAGGACTGGTACGCAGGGCCGCGCATGTCACGTCCTCACGGCAGTCGAGGACCGCGTGGGCGGCCTGCGCTCAGAGGTCGTTCGGGGTGCCCAGGCCCGTGAGAGCGCCGACCGGGTCGAGGTCCGGGGTGCCGCGCGGCCACCAGTCGTCGTGGCCCGGCTCCGACTCGTAGGCGTACCACAGGCCGTCGCGGCCCAGGCGGAGCTGGACGTGGCCGCGGGGGTGGGTGAGGTGGTTGCGCCAGGGTCTGAAGGCGGGGAGGTCGGCGGCGAGGAGGAGGGGGCGGGCGCGATCGAAACGTCCGGCGGGCGGGTCCCAGGGCTCCTCGAGGACAGCGAGGCCTTCGAGACCGCCCTGCCGCCAGGCGGCGACCGCTCGGGCCAGCTCGGCGGGGGTGCGGCCGGCGGCCGAGGCGAGCGAGGCGTACAGCGCGCGGGTGCCGGCGGTGAGGCCGGAGCCGGGGCGGGCGGCGGCGAGCCGGACGGCGTCCTGCCACAGTGTCAGCTCCGCCACCGGGTCGCGGCCGGTGCTGAGCAGGGCGTGGGCACGGGCGGCGGCGTCGGTCGCCAGCTGGTCCAGCGCGAAGGGGTCGGGGCCGCCCGGGGCCGCCGGGTAGACCGGGGGCTGCTCAGGGTGCGGCGGGACGGGCAACGGGGCCGGAAGCGGCGGCAGCGGGCGGGGCAGGACGGCTTCGGTCGCGCGCACGCCGGGAAGCGGGGCCGGTTCCTGCTCCTGGGCGGCGCGGGCCGCGCGCGTGGCGCTCAGACGGGAGAGGGCGTCCAGCAGCTCACGTTCCCCGCGGCCGCGCAGCAGGAGCAGGACGAAGGGGTCGGCGTCGAGGAGGCGTGCCGTCTGGTAGCACAGCGCGGCGGCGTGCTTGCAGGGGTGGCCGCGATCGGGGCAGCTGCAGTGCGGATCGAGGTCGCGCGGGCCCGGCAGCAACGGCACTCCGCAGTCGGCGAGTTCCTGGGGCAGCTCCTTGTCGAGCAGCGCCGCGATGTGCCCGGGCCGCTCGGCGGCGGCGTCCAGGAACCGCGCCCAGTCGGCGTCGTCGAGCGTGCGCAGCCGCACCTGCACGCGGTACGGGCGCGGGCGGCTGCCCTGCACATACGCGAGCACGAGTCCGGGCGTCACCGTGATGGCGTCCACATGGCCCTGTTCGGCGTAACTACGGCCACGTGCCAGCCGCTTGGCGTCCAGCGCCCCCTCTTCCAACGCCGTGACCCAGGCATTGCCCCACCACGTCTCCGCGAAGCGGGCGTCGTCGGGAGAAACCGGGGAGCCCGGGGAGGCCGGGGAACGGGAGGCGCGGGGCGGGAATGCGGGGAAGGTACGCCGCAATTCGCTGTCTCGGCCGGGGGCGGCCATGGAGTGGGTGCGGGGGGCCGTGGGGCCGGTCGGGGATTCTCCGGGGGAGGGGGGCGGAGCGGAGCGGGCGCTGCCCGGGCCCCCGGCTTCGACAGCGGGCCCGGCGGAACCGGCTGCCTGCGGTTCTTTACTGGACGTGAGCGTCCGGGGATGCGAACTCCCCTTTCGCGCAAGGGAGTTGTCGTCCGGGCTCTCTCCCGGCCGGGCCGCCGGGGTAGGCATGGGGAAGGCGTCGGCAAGCAACTCCTTCAGATCCCGCGTCTGGACGCCGGCAGCCCGGCGAGGCGCACCGCCGCGGCTTCCTGCGTCCGCCGACGCCGCCCGCCGCGCTCCTAGGGCATGCTCGGCATCCACCCGAGCCTGACGCAGCTCCGCCCGCGCGGCACGCAACGCCTCACGGGCGGCATCAGCGGGCCGCGCGCCTGCGCTGGGCTGCACCTCCGCAGGCTCGGTTGCGTCGGCCTGAGACCTCACGTCGGCGCCCGACACCCCACCGTCCACACCCGCCGTCACGGAACTCGGCGCCTCACTCGGCCGACCCGCCAGGGCGGGCCCCCGTGCCTCGCCCTGGCGGGTCGCGGCAGCTGCCGCGTCACTCCCCGGTTTGACGCTGGGCGCCATCCCGACCGCGGCGTCGTCCGGCGGAGAGCCGGGGGCGACATCGTCCGCCTCTCCGCCCGGAGCACCTCCACCAGCGCCGGCATGGGGAGGTCCTGCCGCCGGAGCGAGCCGATCCCCGTCTGCTCCCGCACCGCACGCAACGCCCGAAGCGTCTCCGCCCGAACCTCCCGCCCCGGCATCCGACACCCTGGCATCCGTGAACCGGCGGGCATCCGCACCCTCACCGGACCCCACACCCGAAGCGTCTCGCCCCGAGCCTCCCTCCTCGGCACCCGACCCCACGGCAACCGCGAACCGACGCCCACCCCCGCCAGAGCCCCGCCGTGCAGAAACCGCCGCCCCAACAGGCCCGCCCGCATCCGCATTCTCACCGGGACCAACGCCCGCAGCGTCTTCGCCCGAGCCTCCCGCCCCGGCATCCGACACCGTGGCATCCGTGAACCGACCCCCACCACCAAGGCCTCGCCTCACAGAGACCGCCGCCCCAGAAGTGTCGCCCGCACCCTCACCGCGCCCGACGCCCGAGGTGTCCGCGCCCGAGCCTTCCCGCGCCGCACCGGACGTCACGCCGCCAGTGGACCCGCCCCCACTACCGCCGGGGCCCCGCCGTGCGGAGACCGTCGCACCAGTGGGCCCATCCGCATCCTCACCGGGCGGCATCCCCGATGTATCCGCGTACCCGGCCCCCGACAACGGCCCCGTCGAGGCAGGGCCGGCGTCCGCGGTGCGGACCGCGGTGTCCGCGGCGCGTCTGGCGGAGATCGCTCGGCGCAGCGCCGCGCGGGCGGCGTCGGCGGGCCTTGCCTCGGTGCCCTTCGGCGCCTCCGAAGGCTGATCCTGCCCGGAGGGCTTCTCCGTTGCCGAGTCCGGTGTTGCGTACCGGGGCGGCGCCGGCTCCTGGGCCGCGCCCCGCTCGGATTCCGGTTCGTGGCCTGCGGCCTTCCCCCGCCCCGGTCCCCCGTGCCTCTCCGTGCCGTGCGCCTCCCGTTGCCGTGCCTCCCTCAGTGCCCGGCGGGCCTCGTCGGCCGGGCCCGGGGTCATGTCGGCCTCCGGAGGGTGACCAGGTCGGTGAGTTCGCGGTCGGTCAGTTCGGTGAGGGCCGACTCGCCGGAGCCGAGGATGGCGTCGGCCAACGCCCGCTTGGACTCCAGCATTTCGGCGATGCGGTCCTCGACCGTGCCCTCGGTGATGAGGCGGTGGACCTGGACCGGCTGGGTCTGGCCGATGCGATAGGCGCGGTCGGTGGCCTGTTCCTCGACCGCCGGGTTCCACCAGCGGTCGAAGTGGATGACATGGCCCGCACGGGTCAGGTTCAGGCCGGTGCCGGCCGCCTTCAGCGACAGCACCAGGACGGGGGTCGCGCCGCTCTGGAAGCGGTCCACCATCCGTTCGCGCTCCGGGACCGGCGTGCCGCCGTGGAGCAGGTCCACCGGGACCGCCCGGGAGGCCAGGTGCGCGGTGATCAGGCGGGCCATCCCCACGTACTGGGTGAACACGAGCGCCGAGCCGTCCTCCGCGAGCAGCGTGTCCAACAGCTCGTCCAGGAGGGCGAGTTTGCCGGAACGCGCGAGAAGCCGTTCGCCATGGACGGCCTCCTCCTTGAGATACAGCGCGGGGTGGTTGCAGATCTGCTTCAGCGCGCCCAGCAGCTTGAGCACCAGGCCCCGGCGCGCGATGCCGTCCGAGGTCTCGATGGCCAGCATGGACTCCCGCACCACCGCCTCGTAGAGGGCCGCCTGTTCACGGGTGAGCGGCACCGGGTGGTCCGTCTCCGTCTTGGGCGGCAGCTCCGGCACGATGCCGGGGTCGGACTTCTTGCGGCGCAGGAGGAAGGGGCGGACCAGACGGGCCAGGCGGGTCACCGCCTCCTCGTCCTCGCCGTTCTCCACGGCGCGCGCGTGCCGGGCGCGGAAGGATTTCAGGGGGCCGAGGAGTCCGGGTGTCGTCCAGTCGAGCAGGGCCCAGAGTTCGGAGAGGTTGTTCTCGACGGGCGTGCCGGTGAGGGCCACCCGCGCCGGGGACGGGATGGTGCGCAGGGCCTTCGCCGTCGCCGAGTACGGATTCTTGACGTGCTGCGCCTCGTCGGCGACGACCATGCCCCAGCGCTGCTCGGCCAGTCGCGGTGCCGTCGTCCGCATCGTGCCGTAGGTGGTGAGGACGAAGCCGTCGCTCAGGTCGTCCAGGGTGCGGTCCGGGCCGTGGAAGCGGCGGACGGGGACGCCGGGCGCGAACCGGGTGATCTCCCGCTGCCAGTTGCCGAGCAGGGAGGCCGGGCAGACGACCAGGGTCGGCTCGCTGCGGGCGCGCTTGAGGTGCAGCGCGATGAGCGTGATCGTCTTGCCGAGCCCCATGTCGTCGGCGAGGCAGCCGCCCAGGCCGAGGGAGGTCATGAGGTCCAGCCAGGCCAGCCCCCGGAGTTGGTAGTCCCGCAGGGTGGCGTGCAGGTCGGAAGGCGGTTCTGCGGGGCGCACCCCGGCCGTCAGACGGTCCCGCAGGGCCGCCAGGGCGCCGACCGGTACCGCCTCGACCGTCTCGCCGTCGACCTCCGCACTGCCGCTGAGCGCGACCGAGAGCGCGTCCACCGGGTCGAGCAGGCCCAGTTCGCGCTTGCGGGCCTTGCGGACCAGGGCGGGGTCGACCAGGACCCAGCGGTCCCGCAGCCGCACCACCGGGCGGTGGGCCTCGGCGAGGGCGTCCATCTCGGCCTCGCTGAGCGGATCGCCGCCGAGCGCCAACTGCCAGCGGAACTGGAGGAGTTCCTCGCTCTCGAAGAAGCCGGTGCCGTCGGTCGCGGAGCCCGGCGCGGGCCGTACCACCGCGGCCGCGCTCAGGTCCTGGGCGAGGTCCCGCGGCCAGTGCACGGCGACCCCGGCGGCCGCGAGCCTCGTCGCCGCCACACCCAGCAGTTCGCCCAGCTCCTCGTCGTAGAGCGCCAGGACGTCGGGCACGTCCTGCTCGGAGAGCCGGTCCAGGGGTGGCCAGATGCGGGCCGCGCGCCGCACGGCGAGGGCCGCGTCCACGCGTGCGCGCGGGCCGAACGCCGCGTCCGCCTCGCCCGCCCACAGGGCCGCCGCGTCGGCGATCAGTGTGGGGTCGGCGAGGCTGTGCACCTGGACGATCGCCGCGCCCGCGGTACGCACGCCCTCCTCGCCGTCGAACAGCTCGTACGCCGACAGGTCGAGGCGGAGCGAGATGCGCACGCCCGCGTCCATGCCGGCGGCGACCTCGGCGGCCCAGTCGTGGGCTTCGGGCAGGCGCTGCGGGCGGCGGTCGGCGAAGGGGCTGCCGGAGGCGTGCGGTGCCGCGGGGGTGCGCGGGAGGGTGTCGGCGACCGCGTCCAGGAAGGAGCGCATCAGCGCCTCCGGCTCGGGCAGCCTGAGCGGGCCCGGGCCGGGCAGCGGGACCGCATGGCCCTCGTACGGCAGGGCCGCGGCCACCGACCGGATGTGCGCGATGTCGTCCGGGTCCAGGGGGCCGGCCCGCCAGGCGTCGTGCCCGGTGGGCGTCAGGCCGGGCAGCAGGCGTCCGCGAGCGATGAGCCGCAGTGCGTGCAGTGCGGCTGCGCCCCAGCAGGCGGTGGCGGGGTGGGCGGCCGGGTCGCGCCGGGCGCGGACCAGGTGGGGCAGTGCCTCGCCGACCGGGAGGGAAAGCGCGGGGGCGGTCCTGCGCCGTACTCCCGCGCCGTGCGGTCGTACGACCGTGAGCTCTGTGTCCCCGGCGGTCAGCGGGCCGCCCTCAGGGTCCCAGAAGGCGATCCGGCCGTCCCGCGGCAGCGGGGCGGGCAGGAAGACGGCCGCAAGCCGGACGGGCACGGACGCCCCCGCGCCCTGCTCCCGCTCCCCCGCTCGCGCGGCCACCGCGGCCGTGTCGCTCATACGACCTGTCACCTCCCGTCCCGTGAGTCGGATCAGACGTCTTCGACTCTACGGGCGGGGTCTGACAATCGGCTCCGGCGAGGGCGCCGGAGCCCGCCGCATCACGGAACCGTACGGGAGACGACGTAGAAGAACGGGTTGTGCCTGTTCCCCAGGCTCATCATCACGTACTGGGTGGGCTTGGGTGCCTTCTGCTCGTGGACCAGGCCGTACCAGGGGCCCGGGCTGGTGAAGTCCCAGCCGGTGATCTTCTGGTCGCGCGCGCTGATGGTGATGTCGCCCCGCTTCAGATCGGCGCGGGTGACGCCCATGTCGTGGAGGAAGACGTCGAGGTTGCGCAGGGGGGTCTGGAACTGGACGTAGAGACGGCTGGTCTTCCAGTTGTTCGTCTCGTAGCTGGCGACCTTGCCCGACGGGTGCGGCATCGGCACCTGATAGAGACGGCGCTGCACCTTCGACGGCCAGCCCTTGGTCAGACCGGTCGCCGCGTACTTGGCCTCCTTGTCCTTGCCGCTGTCGCGGCTCTGGTTGGCGGAGATCACCAGATAGCCGGCCGGTACACCGATGAGCAACACGATGATGAGCAGGGTGAGCGCCCTGCGGCGGATCTTGTGCCGGCGGTCCTCGGCCGGCCGGGGCGACTCGTCCGGGGGCAGGGCCTGACGCGGCAGCGAGGCGGTCATGCGGTGTCCCGGGTGGAGCGGCGGGTCTCCAGGTACCGTCCGTAGCGCTCGTGCCGCTCGACCCGGCGTCGATTGGCGCGACGGAAGCGGCGGGCGACCAGGCGGGCGAGGTCGGCGGCGCCGACCATGCCGGCCTCGGGGCCGAGCTGGGCACGCGCGATACGGGCCTCGGGGCGGTAGCCGCGGCCGGTGAGCTGACGCTTGAAGGCGTCCCGGGCGGGCCCGATCAGCAGGTCGTCGGCGGCCGAGACGCCCCCGCCGATCACGAAACAGGACGGGTCCAGGGCGGCCGCCAGGTTCGCGATGCCGACGCCGAGCCACTGCCCGATGTCCTGCAGCAGCTCGATGCACATCGCGTCGCCCTCACGGGCCAACTCGGTGATCATCGGGCCGGTGATGTCGGCGATGTTGCCCTTGACGTGCTCGATGATCCCGTACGCCACCGGGGAGTCGGCGGCGGCCAGCTCCTTGGCCTCGCGGACCAGCGCGTTGCCGGAGCTGTACTGCTCCCAGCAGCCGCGGTTGCCGCACGGGCAACGGTGACCGCCCGGCACGACCTGCATATGGCCGAACTCACCCGCGACGCCGTACTTGCCGCGCTTGACCTGGCCGTCCTCCAGGATCGCGCCGCCGATGCCGGTGCCGAGAGTGATCATGACGAGGTGGTCCTCGTCACGTCCGGCGCCGAAGCGCCATTCGGCCCAGGCGGCGGCGTTGGCGTCGTTGTCGACCAGGACGGGGACGGCGAGGCGGCCGGCCAGGCGGTCGCGCAGGGGCTCGTTGCGCCAGGACAGGTGGGGGGCGAACAGCACGCGGTTGCGGTCTGCGTCGACCCAGCCGGCCGCGCCGATGCCCACCGCGTGCACGTCGTGCCGGTCGGAGAGGTCCAGGACCAGTTCGACGATGGTGTCCTCGACGACCTGGGGGCTCTTGGACTTGTCCGGGGTCTCCGCGCGGAGCTTCTCCAGGATGTTGCCGTCGGCGTCGACGACGCCCGCCATCACTTTTGTGCCGCCGATGTCGATGCCCACCGTTGGCACACGGGGTGCGGTCAGGTGGGAGCGGCGCTCCCGGGTGCCTACCGTTCTCAGGGCGGGGGCACGGCGGGAACCTATGGGGGCGGTGAAGTTGCCGTAGGTGCTCATCAAGGCCCGATTCTGCCTCACCACGGGTAAGGGTGCTGTGCGGGGGAGCACAGCCGGGTGTGCGAGGCGTGCCGGGTGCGGGTTTGTCCTGACATTGCGACGAACCGAGTTCCGCCCTCGCGGATTCTCAGGACCGTACGAGCAGCTGGAACTCGAAGGAGTAGCGCGTCGGGCGGTATGTGTGCGTGCCGTACTCGACCGCGCGGCCCGTGTCGTCGAAGGTGACGCGCTGCATGGTGAGCAGGGGGGCACCCTCGGTTTCGGCGAGGCGGTCGGCCTCGGCGGACGTGGCGCCGCGGGCGCCGATCGTCTGGCGGGCGCTGTGCAGGGTGATCCCGGCGGCGCGCATCATGCGGTACAGGCCGGTGGCCTCCAGCTGTGCGGTGTTCAGGTCGAGCAGGCCCGGCGGGATGAAGTTGCACAGGTACGCCATCGGCTCACCGTGGGCCAGACGCAGGCGCTCCACGCGGTGGACCTCGCTGTCCTCGGCCACGTTGAGGGCCGCCGCCACCTCGGCGGTGGCGGGTACGACCGTGTTGACGAGCACCCTGGTGGCGGGACGCTGGCCGGCCGCCTCCAGGTCGTCATAGAGGCTGGACAGCTCCAGAGGGCGCTTGACCTGACTGTGCACGACCTGCGTGCCCACGCCGCGGCGGCGCACCAGGAGGCCCTTCTCGACGAGCGACTGGATGGCCTGGCGGACGGTGGGCCGGGACAGGCCGAGCCGTGCGGCCAGCTCGATCTCGTTGCCCAGCAGGCTGCCGGGGGTCAGCGCCCCGTGCTCGATCGCCGCTTCGAGCTGCTGGGACAGCTGGAAGTACAACGGCACCGGAGAGCTCCGGTCCACACTGAGCTGGAGCGACGCGGTCGGGTCCACTTCTGGTTTCGGCACGGGCCGAGCGTAGCTCCACGAGTTGTTGACGGGAAGTTGTGTAGTTCGATTGTCCGGACATATGCATTGACAGCGTACGCACTGAACCCTCACTTTGTTTTCATGCGCATCGGGGTCATCGGTACGGGCCGCATCGGCACCATCCATGCGAACACGCTCAGCCGCAACCGCGAGGTGGGGTCCCTGATCCTCACGGATGTGGATCCGGCGCGGGCCCAGGAGCTCGCGCTCCGCCTCGGGGAGACGGCGGCGCCGGGGGTGGACGAGATCTTCAAGTGGGGCGTGGACGCCGTGGTGATCACGACGGCGACGTCGGCCCACGCCGAACTGATCGGTCGGGCAGCACGCTCGGGGCTCCCGGTGTTCTGCGAGAAGCCCATAGCGCTGGATCTGCCCGGCACCCTGCACGCCATCGGCGAGGTCGAGGCGGCGGGGACGATTCTGCAGATGGGTTTCCAGCGCCGCTTCGACGCGGGATACACGGGCGCGCGCGACGCGGTGCTCGCGGGCCGGCTCGGGCGGCTGCACACCGTACGGGCGGTGACGTCCGACCAGGTTCCTCCCGCGCCCGGGTGGCTGCGGCTGTCCGGCGGGCTGTACCGGGACGCGCTGATCCACGACTTCGACGCGCTGCGCTGGGTGACGGGGCACGAGGTCGTCGAGGTGTACGCGGCCGGGTCCGACGCGGGGCCGCCGATGTTCCGGGAGGCGGGTGACGTGGACACGGGGGCCGCGCTGCTCACGCTCGACGACGGCACCCTCGCCACGGCCACGGCGACGCGGCTGAACGGCGCCGGCTACGACGTCCGCATGGAGCTGGCCGGGGAGCTGGACCAGATCGTCGTCGGCCTGGACGACCGTACGCCGATCGCGTCCACGGAGCCGACCGGGCCGCCGGCCGCGGACAAGCCGTGGTCCGGCTTCCTGGAGCGGTTCGGCCCTGCCTACGAGGCCGAGCTGGCCGCGTTCGTCGAGGTCGTCCTCGGCCGGCGGCCCAACCCCTGCGACGGCCGCGAGGCCCTGCAGGCGCTGCGGATCGCCGAGGCCTGCGAGGTCTCACGACGGGAGCGCAGACAGGTCGCGCTCGCGGAGATCCCGGGCCGGGCCGAGTCCGCCTTCCGGTGAGCCGCCCTGGCCGGTGGCCGGCTACCGGCGCACCCCGCGCATCGGCATGCCGAGGAGCCGAGCGCCGGGCGGGACGTCGAGGACTGGGCCGGGGCAGCCGGCAAAACCCCTGAGCAGCGGATCACCGAGGCCCGCGAGGTCTCACGACGAGAGCGCAGAGCGGTGTCCCTGCGGAGGTTCCGGGGAGGGTGGAGTCGGCGATCAGGTGAGCAGCCGTATCGCGGGGGCCGCGGCGTCCGTCGCCATGAGGGACTCGCAGTGGGCGCATCTCAGCTCGTACGGCCGGACCAGATTGGTCTGGATGCTGTGCGTGCCCGACTCCTCGGTCCTCGGGCAGTGATAGCGCAGGTTCAGCCGCACCCAGGGGTGGCTGGTGGGCGCCAGGCCCCGTCTGCTGTCCTCGCGTCCTCGAAGGGGGCCCACCAGAAGTCCACCAGGGCCCGCAGGGCGAGCCGCTCGGAACCGGAGGTCGTGTCGTACGCGGCGATCCGGCCCGCGGTGTAGTGGCTGCGGAAACCGCTGCGGCTGCCCGAGCACAGCGCCCGCTCGGCGCCGCGCTCGTAGACCGTGGTGCGGCCGGTCCGCTCGCAGATGAAGCAGTCCACGCTGAACTCGATCTTGGAACTCCAGCGCAGATGGTGGAAGTTGTCGCCGCCGAGCGGTCCGGTCAGCTCGGTGGTGATCTCCGCGGTGCGCAGCACGCATGCCCCCTGGGAACGTCCGGATCACGGTGTTCTACCAGCGCACCGGCAGGCTGCGCACCCCGCGCATCAGCATGCCCGGGAGCCAGTCGCCGGGTGGCCCGTCGAGGGCCAGGCCGGGGGCTCGCTCCAGGAGGGTGCGGATCGCCGTGCGGGCTTCGAGGCGGGCCAAGGGGGCGCCGAGGCAGTAGTGGATGCCGTGGCCGAAGGCCAGGTGGCCGCGGGTGTCGCGGCGGATGTCGAAGCGGTCCGGGGCGGGATAGCGCAGTCCGTCGCGGTCGGCGGCGGTGAGGCCGACCATCACGAAGTCGCCCTTCTCTACGTGGGTGACGCCGATCTGCAGCGGTTCGGCGGCGAACCGGAACGTGGCGTTCTCCACCGGTCCCTCGTAGCGCAGGGTTTCCTCGACCACGCCGTCGACGAGGCTCGAGTCGGCCCGCAGGGCGGCGAGTTGGTCGGGGTGGGTGAGCAGGCCGTGGACGGCGTTGCCGATCAGGTTGACCGTCGTCTCGTGCCCGGCGATGAGCAGGATGAAGGCCATGCCGCGCAGCTCGCCCGGGGAGAGCCGGTCGCCGTCCTCGGCGGTGGTGCGGATCAGGTCGCTCAGCAGGTCGCCGCCCGGACCGCCGCACCGCTTGTCCTCGATCAGCTCGGTGAGGTATTCGGCGAGCCGCGTGAACGCGTTGTGTTCGAGGTCCGCGTCGGTCGGCGCGACCGCCTCCGACGACATCTTGCGGAACTCGCCGCGGTCCAGCTCCGGTACGCCGAGCAGCTCGCAGATGACGGTGATCGGCAGCGGATACGCCAAGGAGTCCACGAGGTCGGCGCGGCCGTGCGGCAGCATCGCGTCGAGCAGTTCGTCGGTGATCTCCTGGATCCTGGGCCGCAGTTCCTCCACCCGGCGCATGGTGAAGGCCCGCGAGACCAGGCCACGCAGGCGCGTGTGCTGGGGCGGGTCGCAAGCCAGCAGATGCTTCCCGATCAGCTCCTCGTCGAGGAACACCATGCCGATCCTGCTGCTGCCCTTGGCCAGCCGCGGGTCGGCGAGCGCCGTGCGGGCCTCCTCGTGGCCGACGACGAGCCAGGTCACGTGGTGCTGGTCGGGCGGGGGTAGCCGCACCCGGTGCACCGGCCCGCGCTCGCGCAGTCGCGCGTACACGGGATGCGGGTCCTCGCGGAACCCGTCGCCGAACTCCCCCAGGTCGATCAAGTCCGCCATGCTCTCCCCGTCCCGCCCCGTCCCCCGCCCGGAATTCCCCCGGTGCATCGACAACGCACGGCGGGCGGCATCAGTGCCCGTCCACCGGACAGCTCCTGCGCGAGGGGCCACGCCGAGGCCGCAGACGATCGACCGGCACATCCCGCGGAGGGCTCAGTGCCCGTTCCCCTCCGATTCCTCCAGAAGGCCCGCGTCGTACGCCAACAGGGCGATCTGCACACGGTTGTTGAGGTCCAGCTTGGCCAGGATGCGGGAGACATGGGTCTTCACGGTGGCGACGCTCATGAAGAGCGTCGCGGCGATCTCCGCGTTGGACAGACCGCGGCCGACCGCGACGGCGACCTCGCGTTCGCGGTCGTTGAGGGCGTCGACGCGCACGCGCGCGTGCGTGCGCCGGGTGTCGACTCCGGAGCCCACGGCGTGCTCCATCAACTGCCGTGTGACCGTGGGGGACAGCACGGGATCGCCGACCGCGACCCGGCGCACGGCCTCGACGATCTCGGCGGGCGGGGTGTCCTTCAGAACGAACCCTGCGGCACCCGCGCGCAGGGCGCGCAGCACCTGTTCGTCGGCGTGGAAGGTGGTGAGGACCACGACCTGCGGGGCGTCCTTGCGCTCCCGCAGCCGCTCGGTGGCCGTGAGACCGTCCACCGACGGCATCCGGATGTCCATGAGGACCACGTCCGGGCGGGTGCGGTCGACGAGTTCCTCGACCTCGGCCCCGTCGGCGGCCTCGCCGACGATCTCGATGTCCTCGGCGCCGCCCATCATCAGGGACAGCCCGGCCCGCACCAGGGGGTCGTCGTCGACGAGGAGCAGTCTGATCGCAGTCATGGGCCTTACGTAATCACGGTGGGCGGGGCCGCCGCGCCCGGGTCGCGTCATCCCCAGGGCAGCCAGGCCCGGACCCGGAACCCGCCGTCCGGCTCCGGGCCGTGCCGGAGTCGGCCGCCGGTCAGGGTGGCCCGTTCCGTCAGCCCGATCAGCCCCTGCCCGGAGCCGGGCACGGCGGGGACCTCCCCCTCCGGGGCGGGATTGCGTACGTCCACGACGAGGCCCTCGCCCGGAGCGCCCGTGACGGAGACGGTGACCTCGGTGCCGGGGGCGTGCTTACGGGCGTTGGTCAGGGCCTCCTGGGCGATGCGGTACGCGGTGCGGCCGACGGAGGACGGGACGGCGGCGGGGTCGGTGACGCGGCTGGCGAGGGTGACCTTCATGTCGGCCTCGCGGCACTCGGCGACCAGCCCGTCCAGCGCGGCGAGCGTCGGCTGCGGGCGGCCCGCGTCGTCGGGCTCGCCCGCGCGCAGAACGCCGATGATCTCCCGCAGGTCCTGGAGGGCCTCGTGCGCGCTCTCACGGATGACGCCGGCCGCCCGCGCGACCTCCTCCCGGGGTGCGTCGGGCCGGAACTCCAGGGCGCCCGCGTGCACGCTCAGCAGCGTCAGCCGGTGTGCGAGGACGTCGTGCATCTCGCGGGCGATGGCCTCGCGGGCCAGCCGCTGCGCCTGCTCGGCGCGCAGCTGCGCCTCCGTCTCGGCCCGCCGGGCGCGGTCGCGCAGGCTCACCATGAGCTGGCGCTTGGACCGGACGAACATGCCCCAGCCGATGACGGTGAGGGTGAGCAGCTCGGCGAACGCGACCGCCCCCGCGTACTGCAGGTCGGGGTCCGGGCGCAGCCAGAAGAACGGCGGGATCAGCGCGAGCGAGATGCCACCGATCCAGGCGATGTACCGGAAGGGCCGGTGCACGGCGAGGGTGAAGACGGCGACCATGCCGGCGCCGCCCGCCGTGTTCGACAGGAGGCCGACGGGGATCATCGCGACGGCGAGCCCGAGCGGCCAGCGGCGGCGCGCCCACACCGCGGCGCAGGACAGCGCACCCAGCAGCTGGTCGACGACGGCCAAGGCGTGCGGGGTGTGCGTGTCGTGGTGCAGGGTGTCCGCGGCGGCAAGACCGATGGCTACGGCGAGCAGGAAGCACGTGAAGTCGACGACCCAGTCCCGCACGGTGCGCCGGGGCCGTCCGGACCGCCCGGCGTCGGGGTCGATCTCGTGCAGTACGGCCGACGGGAACAGCCATCTGCGGCCGATGAGCCCTGCGGCCGGTGTCGGCCTGTCATCCCTCACGGTCGACAAATCTACGCATGGAGGGGTGCCGTCACCCCTCCATGCGGAGGATCCCCGACCAAAGTCGCACCACTGGAGACTTTCGGCGCACGGCGGCGCCGGAGGGTGGACTTCCGCCGGGCTCGACTCGCCCCGCGGCCGATGTCTGTGGGGGGGTCCGCGGGGCGAGGGTCGCAGCATGAAGCAGTTGCTGGAGGTACTCGGATTCATCGCCCTGGTGCAGGGTGTGCTGGGCCTGGTGCACGAGTTCACCCACTGGCATGTGGGCCTCGTGCAACGGCTCGGCTTCCTCGACGGCTACGGGGTCTACGCGAGCATCGCCCTGGTGGTGCTGGCGTGCGCGCTGTTCGCCGCCGCGGAGAGCCGGAAGTCCGGATGAGCGCCGACCGGACTTCCGGCACACCGGTCCCTCGGAGTGACCGAGCGGGGGAAGTCGCTCAGCAGCCGAAGTCGATCAGGTTGAACGTGGCGTAGTGGTCCGAGGTGTAGTAGTCCTCCTGGGTCTGCTCACCGGTCACGATGCGGCGCGCACCGCGCGTGGAGGAGCCCGGGGTGATGACCGTGTACTCGTGGTAGTACCCGGACGGCTCGCTGGGCAGGACGCCTTCTCGGTTGGAGAAGACCGTGCCGTCCTGCGAGTACGGGTACGGCCCGCCCTGATCGATCAGGTCGAGGGTGTCGTGCGCCTGGGAGGGCAGGGAGTTGTAGCAGATGCTGCCGACGGAGTCGGCCGCGGCGTCCGCGGTGGTGGCGGTGACGGCGCCGCCCACGAGGAGGGCGGACAGCAGAACGGCTGCGGCACCGATGCGAGTGGTGCGTGTGGGGGTTGTCATGCCCACATGATGACGCGCGTAGACAGTGACATGTCAATGTCAAGTCGGGAGAATTTCCCGTCACGTCCGATGAGTTTTCCGCGCGTTAACCTGCGGCCCTGCGCCCCCACGAGGTCCCCACAGGCACCAGCGCACCGCCCGCCAGTCCGAGGGCCCCGAGCCCTTCCCCGCCGAGCGTGACGCCGGCCGCGGCGGCCTACGGAGTGCCGTCGGCGCCGCGGGCGCTGATCTTCGGCTAGGCGTTTTCGGGGAGTTCGTACGAGCCGTAGTCGGGCCGGCCGGCCACGTCGTACGACTGGATGGAGACCCCTGCGGGGGTGGTACGGCCGCCCGTGTGGCGGAACTTGGTCGGTACCGCCCCCTCCTTGAAGAGACGCAGGCCGGTGCCGAGCACCACCGGGAACGTCACCAGGTGGACGGTGTCGACGAGGCCGAGGTCCAGCAGGGACTGGACGAGGGCCCCGCTGCCGTGCACCTGGAGCTCGCCGTCGGTGCGCTCCTTGAGGGCGGTGACCTCCTTGGCGAGGTCGCCGCTGATCACCGTCGTGCCGGACCAGGCGGGGTCGCTGAGGGTGGACGAGGCGACGTACTTCGGCAGGGCGTTCAGCTGGGCGGCGATGCGGTTGGCGGGGTTGGTCACCTTCGGCCAGTACGCCGCGAAGATGTCGTACGTGCGGCGGCCGAGGAGGAACGCGGCGGGGCGCTCGAAGACCTCGCCGACGAACCGGCCGAAGTCCTCGTCGCCGTAGACGAAACTCCAGCCGCCGTGCTCGAAGCCGCCCCGGGTGTCCTCCTGGGGGCCGCCCGGTGCCTGGTAGACGCCGTCGAGGGTGACGAAGATCGTGGAGACGAGCTTGCCCATGGCGGGTGCCTGCTTCCTGGTGTGGGGTCTGTTGTCATCACCTCAGACCCCACCGGCGCCCGCAACTCATCGGTCGGTCGTGACCGCTCGGCCGGGGGTGCGGCACCTCACCCGGCGTTCGTGGAGAACAGGCCGCCCGTCGGGCCCTGCTTGTCGCCGCCCTGGGCCTTCTTCAGGGCGTTCGCCAGGCTCTCGATGGTGAGGGACTGCAGGATCACCCGGCCGTTGCCCTCCAGGGTCGCCAGGGACAGGCCCTCGCCACCGAACACGGCGTTCATGATGCCCTGGCGGTTGAGGCCGCCGACGCGCTGGACGCCGTACTGGATGCCCTCCTCGAAGGCGACGACGCAGCCGGTGTCGACCTCGATGCGGCCGCCGAAGTCGGCCGGGTTCAGGTCGATGAAGTTGCCGGCGCCCGCGATGATCACCGTGCCGTACCCCGTGAACTTCTCCAGGATGAAGCCCTCGCCGCCGCTCATGCCGGTGCGGCCGCCCTGGAAGGCGATGCCGAAGTCGACGGTGGACTCGGCGGCCACGAAGGCGTCCTTCTCGGCGAACCACGCGCGTGTGCCGTCGAGTTCCAGGGCGCGCATCTCGCCCGGGAGCACGCCCGCGAAGCCGACGGTGCCCTCGCCGTCCTGTGCGCTGAAGTACTGGAAGGCCATCGACTCGCCCGCGAGCATGCGCTGGCCGACCTGCATGGCCGTGCCCATGGCCTGGCGCAGCATGCCGCCCATGCCGCCGCCTCCGGCGCCCTGGGACGGTCCGCCGCCGTTCGACGGACCGGAGAGGCGGGTCTCCATGGTCACGTTCGTCGTCTTGAAGAGGAACTTCCCCGCCTCGCAGTAGACGGTCTGGCCGGGGCTCAGGTTGACGACCGCCATCTGCATGGCGTTGCCGACGATCTCTTGCTGAAGTGTCACGTGGGGGGAACGTCGAGGGTGGCGGAAAGAGTTCCGGCCACTTGATCCGGTCACTCCATCCGGTCACTCGATCTCGGTGTCCGTTCGCCGCCGGCACCGTGGCGCGGTCGGCGCTGGGGTGGACCCATGACAACGACTTACGGAACTCTCGACGGCAAGGTGGCCCTGGTCACCGGCGGCAGCCGCGGCATCGGTGCTGCGACGGCGCTGCGGCTCGCCCGGGACGGCGCGGACGTGGCCGTGACGTATGTGAACGGCGAGGAGGCGGCCGCGGACGTCGTACGGCGGATCGAGGGGCTCGGGCGGCGGGCGGTCGCCCTGCGGGCGGATTCCGCGGACGCAGAGGACGCGGTGGGGGCGGTGGCGCGCACCGCGGAGGCACTGGGTGGTCTGGACGTGCTCGTGAACAACGCGGGCGTGGGCGTGCTGGGACCGCTGGACGGTCTGGCGCTCGTCGATGTCGACCGGGTCCTGGCGGTGAACGTCCGGGGCGTGTTTCTGACCTCGCAGGCGGCGGCCGCGCGGATGTCCTCCGGGGGGCGGATCATCACGATCGGGACGTGTATGACTCAGCGGGTGCCGGGGGCGGGTGGGACGCTGTACGCCACGAGCAAGGCGGCACTGGTCGGACTGACCAAGGCCCTGGCCCGGGAGTTGGGCGGGCGCGGGATCGCGGCGAACATCGTGCATCCCGGGCCCATCGATACGGATATGAACCCGGCGGACGGGCCGTCTGCGGCCGGGCAGGCGGCGATGACAGCGGTGGGGCGGTTCGGGACGGCGGACGAAGTGGCTTCGACGGTCGCGTATCTGGCGGGGGCGGAGTACGTCACCGGGGCGGAGTTCGCGGTGGACGGCGGGTTCGCGGCGTGACGCTGCCGAAGGTTTTCGCCCCCGCCGCCCCCACCCGCCCCGTACCGGGGACCAGCCCCCGGACCCCCGCTCCTCAAACGCCGGAGGGGCTGGATTCAGCGGGGGTCTCGGGGCGGAGCCCCCAGGGGACGCCCCTGCCTCAGCCGCCCAGTTCCTGGTGCCGGGCTGCCAGCGCGGACGCACCCGCCTGCGTCAGCGAGCCGTACAGCCGCAGCCGTGAGATGCCGCCGTCCGGGAAGATGTCCACGCGCGCGTGGGTGCCGACCGCCGGGGCCGGCAGGACGAAGCGGTGGTTGGTGTCGGGCTGCAGGCGGGTGCGCGGCAGGATCTCGCGCCAGTCGCCGTCCTCGCCGTCCCTCACCGACACGGAGGCCCAGCCCGCGCTGTTCCCCTTCAGATACGCCGTGTCGATCTCGATCGCACGGATCTGGGACTGGGCCGCCAGCCGGTAGCGGATCCAGTCGTTGCCCTGGTCGCGGCGGCGGCGAGTCTCCCAGCCGTCGTCCATCTTGCGGGAGCGGCCCGGCTGGATGGTGTTCGTGGCCGGGGAGTAGAAGAGGTTGGAGGCGTCCTCGGCCTGCCCGCCGTTCTCCAGGGCGACGACGTCGAAGGTGCCCAGGGTGGCCAGCCACTCCGGGTCCGGGACGACCTCGCCGTACACCCGCAGGCGCGCGATGCCCCCGTCGGGGTGCTGGTTGACCCGCAGATGGGTGAAGCGCTGCTCGACCGAGACGGCGAAGCCGTTGGCCGCGTGGCCGCCTACCGGAGTGCGCGGGACGAGGGTCGTCCACTTCACGCCGTCACCCAGGAGCTCCTCCGGGGAGGGGGAACCGGGGACCGATGTGGCCTCGACCGACACCGCCTGCGGGTAGTTGCCGCGGAAGTGTGCCGTGTCGACCACGATCCCCCGTACGACACCCGGCGCTCCCAGCCGGACCAGCGCCCAGTCGTGGTCCTCGGCGGTGGGCCACGGGTGGTCGGCCGAGGCGCCACGGCGGCGGCGCGTCTCCCAGCCGTCCATGATCTTGCCCTTGTGCCCGAAGTGCTCGGGGTCGAACTCGGCCCGCTCGGGCACCAGCAGGTTCTCGCGCTGGGCGAAGAACTCGTCGTTGGCGGCGATCACGCCGGCCCCGAGGCGCCGGTCGGCGAGGTTGGCGTACTGGGTGAAGGGGAAGTCGGCGGTGCGGTAGTCGGCGTAGGGGTCACCGCCTCCGTACGGGTTCGCGTCGCCGGTGAAACTCGCCAAACGGGATTGATGCTGCGCCGTCACGGTGATCAGATCGTCCTTTCGGGGTCGGCCGCTGCGGGTGCGGGAGGGTCTCAGTGGTCGCGGGTGAGCAGCCGCCCCTTCGGCTCGGTGAACTCGCCGTCCGCGACGATGCGTTCACCGCGCAGCCAGGTCGACTTCACGACGCCGTACAGGGTCTTGCCCGCGTACGCCGTCACGCGGTTGCGGTGCTGGAGGGCCGCCGGATCCACGGTGAAGGTCTCGTCGGGTGCGAGGACCGCGAAGTCGGCGTCGCGGCCCGCCTCGATGGCGCCCTTGCGGGTGTCCAGGCCCACCAGTTCCGCCGTGCGCGAGGACATCCAGCGGACCACGTCCTCCAGTCCGTGTCCGCGCCTGCGCGCCTCGGTCCACACCGCGGCCAGGCTCAGCTGGAGGCCGGAGATGCCGCCCCAGGCGGTCGCGAAGTCGTCCGTCTTGAGGTCGGCCGTGGACGGGGAGTGGTCGGTGACCACGCAGTCGATGGTGCCGTCCGCCAGCGCCTGCCAGAGCAGGTCCTGGTTGGCGGCCTCGCGGATGGGCGGGCAGCACTTGAACTCGCTGGCGCCGTCCGGGACTTCCTCGGCCGTCAACGTCAGATAGTGGGGGCAGGTCTCGACCGTGATGCGTACGCCCTCGGCCTTCGCCTCGGCGATCAGCGGGAGGGCGTCGCTCGAGGACAGGTGCAGGACGTGCACGCGCGCGTTCAGGCGTTTCGCCTGGGCGATGAGCTGGGCGATCGCCGTGTCCTCGGCGTCGCGGGGGCGGGAGGCGAGGAAGTCGGCGTACTTGGGGCCGCCGTGCTGCGGGGCGGCGTCCAGGTGGTGGGGGTCCTCGGCGTGCACGATCAGCAGTCCGCCGAAGGAGGCGATCTCGGCCAGGGACTGGGCGAGCTGGTCGTGGTCGAGATGCGGGAACTCGTCCACCCCGGACGGCGACAGGAACGCCTTGAAGCCGAAGACGCCCAACTCGTGCAGCGGCCGCAGGTCCTTGACGTTGTCGGGCAGGGCGCCGCCCCAGAAGCCGACGTCGATGTGCGCCTTGTCGGCGGCGACCGCCTGCTTCGTACGGAGGTTGTCGACCGTCGTGGTCGGCGGGAGGGAGTTGAGCGGCATGTCGACGAGGGTGGTGATGCCGCCTGCCGCCGCCGCGCGGGTGGCGGTCCAGAAGCCCTCCCACTCGGTGCGGCCCGGGTCGTTGACGTGCACGTGCGTGTCGACCAGGCCGGGCAGCAGGACGTCGTCGCCGAAGTCCTCCAGGCGGGCGTCCGCCGGTACGGCGGCGTCGTACGGGAGCACTGCGGTGATCCTGGCGCCGGCCACCGTGACCGTGGCGGGACGTGTCCCCTCGGGTGTGATGACGCGTGTCGAGCGCAGCACCAGTTCTGTGTCGGACACCCGGACCCCTCTCAGCCGCCGCGATGTACTTCCACGCGTTTTACTTCCACGTAACGGAATTCAACTTTCTGTTGAAGGAGTCTTCACTCCCGCTTCCGCGCCGTCAAGGGCACACTTCTCCACAGTGCACTCCCTGCGCCCACTCTGGACGTTTCCACAAAGCGGAATTAGAATTCCAGCAAGCAGAACGTAGCTATGCACAAGCGGGGAGTCAACCGACCGGCGGGTAGGCTGCTGCCCTTCCGCCAGTCCCGAAAGGAACGCGCCGTGCCGACGTCCAGCGCCAGCACCACCGACGCCGCCAAGTCCAACGGCGGTGGCGTCCAGTCCCTCGAGCGCGCCTTCGATCTGCTGGAACGGATGGCGGACGCGGGCGGCGAGGTCGGGCTGAGCGAGCTCTCCGCGAGCAGCGGACTGCCGCTGCCCACCATTCACCGGCTGATGCGCACGCTCGTGGCCTGCGGATACGTCCGCCAGCAGGCCAACCGCCGGTATGCGCTCGGCCCGCGTCTGATCCGTCTCGGCGAGTCCGCCGCCCGGCTGCTCGGCACCTGGGCGCGCCCCTATCTGGCCCGCCTGGTGGAGGAGACCGGCGAGACGGCGAACATGGCGCTGCTCGACGGCGACGAGATCGTCTACGTGGCCCAGGTGCCGTCCAAGCACTCGATGCGCATGTTCACCGAGGTGGGCCGCCGGGTGCTCCCGCACTCCACGGGCGTCGGCAAGGCGCTGCTCGCGAACACCCCGGACGACGAGGTGCGCGCCCTGCTCTCCCGCACCGGCATGCCCGCCGCGACGGACAGGACGATCACCACGCCTGAGGGCTTCTTGGCCGCCCTGGAGGACGTGCGCCGGGACGGCTACGCGGTCGACGACAACGAGCAGGAGATGGGGGTGCGCTGCCTCGCCGTCTCCGTGCCCAACTCCCCCACCGCCGCCGCCATTTCGATCTCGGGCCCCGCAGGCCGGGTCACGGAGGCGGCGACGGACAAGATCGTGCCGGTGCTGCAGCAGGTGGCGGTCGAGCTGTCGGAGGCGCTCGCGAGCTCGGGGCCCGCGGCCCAGATCTGAGCAGCCCCTCCCCTGCGGCTCAGCGGCGTGGCGGTTCCCCGAACAGGTCCACCGCGTTGCGTACCTCCGACAAGCCCCTGGCCAGCGCGCTCACGGACCCGATCGCGCCGGCGATCAGCAGCAGCGACCGGCGCAGCCGGGGGATCTCGGGGGAGCCGTCGATCGTCATCGCGGCGAGGGCGGCGAGTTCGTCCTCGGCTATGCCGCGGTCGGGGAACTCGGCGGGGTGCGCGGCGAGTTCACGGCGCAGCCGGGACACCGCGGTCCGCAGTTCCGCCACTCTCAGGTCCTCGTCGCTGCCGGTCACTGGCCTCTGCCCCAAGCTCCGCAACACAGCTCTCCCCCTCGCACGCCCTCGTGCGCAGTTTCTTCGTGCTTCCGCAGTGCAGCCCCGTGGCGGTGGTCGGGCGCCGGGGGACGCGGGTCAGTAAACGCCACCCGATGCCCCGTGCGCCACTGCGCGGACCGAAATTCAGCCCCCGGAAACCGGGCACTCATCCTGCCGTCAGGTATGCAGGACGCATGACGGAGAACGAACAGCAGGTGGCCGGGCTGCTCCTCGCCGCAGGGGGCGGCCGGCGGCTCGGCGGGCGGCCCAAGGCGCTGCTTCAGCACCGTGGACGGCCGCTGGTCGAGCACGCGGCCGGCGTCCTGCACGCGGCCGGCTGCACCCGCGTCCACGTGGTCCTGGGGGCGCGGGCCGACGCCGTACGGGAGCAGGCGGAGCTGGAGGGGTGCGTGCTGGTGGAGAACCCGGAGTGGGAACAGGGCATGGGCACCTCACTGCGGGCCGGGCTGGACTCGCTCGCCGGGACCGGAGTCCGGGCCGCCCTCGTCTCACTCGTCGACCAGCCCGGGATCGGCCCGGAGGCGGCAGGGCGGGTGCTGGCCGCGTACCGGGACGAGACCTCGCTCGTCTCGGCCGCCTACGACGGCGTACGCGGCCATCCCGTCCTCTTCGGCAGGGCACATTGGGCGGACATCGCCGAGACGGCGACCGGGGACCGCGGGGCGCGCGCCTACCTCAAAGCGCACGAGCCGGCGATCACGCTCGTCGAGTGCGGGGACGTGGCGCGACCGTACGACATCGACACGGAAGCCGATCTGGTCCACCTTGAGTGAAGCTTGAACCTTGAGTGACCGGGGTGGCACCGAGCGCCACCTTCCCTCGACCCGGAGAATCTCGATATCAACAAACCATTGAACTTCCACAATGAGGAAACTAGTATCCACTGTTCAGAAGCGCCCTACCGCTCCAGGGGCGCCGCTCGCCGTACCCGGTTCGACTGGCACCCGGTGCCACCGCTGAAGGAAGTGACAGCTCATGTCCGCACCAGCGCCGTCCCCGCTGGCCATCGTCGACGCCGAGCCGCTGCCGCGGCAGGAGGAGGTCCTCACGGAGGCGGCCCTGGCCTTCGTGGCCGAGCTGCACCGGCGGTTCACGCCCCGGCGTGACGAACTCCTCGCCCGCCGCGCGGAGCGCCGCGCCGAGATCGCCCGCACCTCCACGCTCGACTTCCTGCCGGAGACGGCCGCGATCCGCGCGGACGACTCCTGGAAGGTGGCCCCCTCCCCCGCCGCCCTGAACGACCGCCGGGTGGAGATCACCGGCCCCACCGACCGCAAGATGACCATCAACGCCCTCAACTCGGGCGCCAGGGTCTGGCTCGCGGACTTCGAGGACGCCTCCGCGCCGACCTGGGAGAACGTGGTCCTCGGTCAGGTCAACCTGGCCGACGCCTACACCCGCACCATCGACTTCACCGACCCGGCGAGCGGCAAGTCGTACGCCCTGCGCCCGAACGAGGAGCTGGCGACGGTCGTCATGCGCCCGCGCGGCTGGCACCTGAACGAGCGGCACCTGGTGGACGCGGACGGCACCCAGGTGCCGGGCGCCTTCGTCGACTTCGGGCTGTACTTCTTCCACAACGCCCAGCGGCTGCTCGACCTCGGCAAGGGCCCGTACTTCTACCTCCCGAAGACCGAGTCGCACCTCGAAGCCCGTCTGTGGAACGACGTGTTCGTCTTCGCGCAGGACTACGTCGGCATCCCGCAGGGCACCATCCGTGCCACCGTCCTGATCGAGACGATCACGGCGGCGTACGAGATGGAGGAGATCCTCTACGAACTCCGCGACCACGCCTCCGGGTTGAACGCGGGCCGCTGGGACTATCTGTTCTCCATCGTGAAGAACTTCCGTGACGGCGGCGCCAAGTTCGTCCTGCCGGACCGCAACGCGGTGACGATGACCGCGCCGTTCATGCGGGCGTACACCGAACTCCTCGTCCGCACCTGCCACAAGCGCGGGGCGCACGCGATCGGCGGCATGGCGGCGTTCATCCCCTCGCGCCGGGACGCCGAGGTCAACAAGGTGGCCTTCGAGAAGGTCCGCGCCGACAAGGACCGCGAGGCGAACGACGGCTTCGACGGCTCCTGGGTCGCCCACCCGGACCTGGTGCCGATCGCCATGGAGTCCTTCGACAGGGTGCTCGGCGACAAGCCGAACCAGAAGGACCGGCTGCGTGAGGACGTCCACGTCGAGGCAGCCGACCTGATCGCCGTCGACTCCCTCGACGCGAAGCCGACGTACAACGGCCTGGTCAACGCCGTACAGGTCGGCATCCGTTACATCGAGGCCTGGCTGCGCGGGCTCGGCGCGGTCGCCATCTTCAACCTCATGGAGGACGCGGCCACCGCCGAGATCTCCCGCTCGCAGATCTGGCAGTGGATCAACGCGGGCGTCGAGTTCGAGAACGGTGAGAAGGCCACCCCGGAGCTGGCCCGCAAGGTCGCCGCGGAGGAAGTGTCCAACATCCGTGCAGAGCTCGGCGAGGAGGCCTTCGCGGCCGGCCACTGGCAGCAGGCCCACGACCTGCTGCTGCAGGTCTCCCTCGACGAGAACTACGCGGACTTCCTCACGCTGCCCGCGTACGAGCAGCTCAAGGGCTGACCTACTCCTGCGAGACCTTGTCCGAGTGGCCCAGGGACCTTCCCGGGGCCACTCGGTCGCGTACGGCCTGCTTCACGGCCGTCGGCTCGGGGAAGCCCTGTTCGCGGCGGTCCCAGACCACCTCGTCGTCGACCCGGACGACGAAGACACCGCCGGTTCCGGGTTTGAGCGACAGCTCGGTCAGCTCCGCCTCGAAGGTGGTGAGCAGCTCCTGTGCCAGCCAGGCCGCACGGGGCAGCCAGCGGCACTGGGTGCAGTACTCGATCTGTACTACCGGTCCGACGGGGTTCATCCGAGGTGCACCGACCAATCCTGTTCCGCCGCCGGTTGGCCGTGCAGGTCGGGGACCCGCTTCAGCCAGTTCGGGCGGCCTTGCTGTGTACGCGCCGTCCGCAGGGCCTCCTCGGCGGCGAGTTCCTCCCGGGTGGGGAAGTCGGTGGGGAGCCAGTCCGCGGAGGCCTGCACGCGCGCGTGGAGGTAGTCCACGTACGCGGCCCGGATGTCGTCCGGGGTCGCGAAGCCCTCCTCGCCGGCCAGCCAGGCGTCGGGGACCTCCGCGGCGATGTCCCGCAGCAGCTCCCGCGTCACCTTCGGCGCCAGCTCCGCGTCGGCCGCCCGCACGTCGGGGGCGTAGTGGCCGAGGGCGTGATGCCGGAAGTCGTACGCCTTGGCGGGGTCCGAACTGTCCCAGCGGTGGTGGAAGACGAGGGCCGCCCCGTGGTCGATCAGCCACAGCCGCGGTGGCACGATCCCGAGCGTCGGCCAGACCATCAGGTTCGAGCTGTGGACCGTGCGGTCCACGTTCACGGTCAGCGCGTCGAGCCAGACGATCCGGCCCGCCTCCAGCGCGTCGACCGGGAACGACTTCGCAAGCTCCGGGGTGAAGTCCCGCGCGCCCGGCAGGTAGTCCATGCCGAGGTTGATCCCCGCGCTGGCGCTGTGGAGTTCCCGCACCTCCTGGTGGGGCTCGCCGTCGGCGATCGCGGGGTCGAAGTGCACCAGCACCAGTTCGGGGAAGCGCAGCCCGAGCGCGCGGGCCAGCTCGCCGACGATCACCTCGGCGACCAGCGCCTTGCGGCCCTGCGCGGAGCCGGTGAACTTGACCACGTAGGTGCCCAGGTCGTCGGCCTCGACGACTCCGGGGACGGAGCCGCCGGACCGCAACGGGGTCACGTATCGAACAGCAGTCACTTCGCGCAGCACACCCGCCAGGGTATGTAGGCCGGCCCTCACCCGGCCAGCGGATTCGGCAGCGGCAGATAGCGGGCGTCCGCGCCGTCCGCGCCCGTCCAGCGCAGGAGGAGGTTCGTCTTGCCGGGGAGGGTCGGGGAGGTGAGGAGGGCGGCCGTCTCGGGAAGGTCGTGGCGGGCGAGTTCGCGGCGGGCGGCGGGCCAGGGGTCGAGGCCGGGCCGGCGCTCGGCCAGGGCGGCGGCGACCTCCGTGAGGTGGTTGACGACCAGGCAGTACACCAGCCGTTCCCAGCCGGCCGCGCGTGACACCTCCGGCAGCAGCTTCACGCCCTCGGCGTCCCGGAACAGCGCCTGCACCGGGGTGCCGTCCGGGTCGACGGCGACCAGCGTGTTCTGCAGATGTGCCTCGAGTACGACGCCGTGATCGGCGAAGGCTGTCAGCGCCGGGGGCACGACGGCCCTCAGATACGCCTCCCACCAGGCCTCCGGGTCGCCGGCCCCGTCGAGCGGGCTGCCCGCGAAGCCCTCCGTCAGGCCCGCGGCGAGCAGCGGGGTCGCGCCGGGCAGCAGATGGTCACGCAGTCCGTCGCGGACCAGGACGGCGAGTTCCTCGAAGGCGAAACCGGCGGTGCGGTAGCCGCGGTCGCTGAGCCAGGCCGCCGGGCCGTCCATGGCGGCGAAGGCGGCGGCCGCCGCCTCATCCGTGCGGCGGAGTTTCAGCAGGTCGTGACGCCACAGCCGGCGGATGTCGTTGGTGATGCGGACGTCGAGGCTGAACTTCAGGAAGAGGTCGTGCCCGGGGGCGTAGAGGGTGCGGATCGCGGCCGTGGGCCAGGTCTCGAAGGCGGTCGTGCCCAGCCGGATCAGGCGGCCGTCGGCGAAGGCGGGCGCGAGGTCCACGAGGTCGAGCTGCCAGGGGTGGGCGGGCAGCAGCCGGTAGCCGGGCGGGGCCTCGCCGAGGGCGTCCAGCGCCGAGGTGTCGCCCTCCTCGACGACCAGGTCCTCGCGCACGCCGAGCAGCACCAGCGGGAAACGGGCGTGGGCCTCGGGGGCGTACGGCAGCCAGCCCGCGACCGGGCCGCCGCCGCGTGCCTTGGGGGCCGGGTGGTAGGGATGGCCGGTGATCAGGGACTGCTCGGAGCGCTGGTAGAGCTCCTCGGGTGCCGTCACCCTGGCACGGGCGGCCAGCAGTGCGGCCACGGCGTCCCGGCTGTCGATCATCTCGGCGGGGAGTTCGTGGTTGGACAGGCCCGTGTGGCGGCGCAGCTCCTCGGAAACGAGCTTGGCGAGTTCGGTGTGCCCGACGTGGTGCCAGTGGCCCGCCGCATACACCTCGGGGTCGGTGGGCCGCCGTTCGCCGCGGACGCGCAGCAGCCGGTCGACACCGGGCAGCCGGTAGGTGAAGCACTCGCCGTCCCGCCCGACCGGCTCGGCCACCTCGCGCAGCAGACAGTTGAGGAGCGGTGCGGCCGCGTACGCGTCGGCGCGGCCGGCGAGGTCGTCACCGGTGTGCGGCGTGATGAGATCCACGCGATCCACTCGTTCCCTGAGGTCCGTTCGGGCGGAGACGATCAGTATGTATGCCGTCACCCCGGTTCGTGACGCCCTACTCGTACCCGAGGAGCCCGCCCGTGCACCGTCCCCACCCCGCGGAGGCCGAGGTCGCCGACGAGCTGGCCGCCGTACGCCCCGCGCTTCTGTCACGGTACGCGGCCGAGCTGCCGGGTGCCCGGGCGGCCGTGCTGACCCGGCTGTGGCGGGCGCTCGCCCATGAGCCGGTGCCGTGGATCACCGCCCGGGACCCGGACCGGGAGGGCCTCACCCTGCGCCTTCGCGACGGGCGCCGGCTGCGCGGGCCGGCCGCGGATCCGTACGCCACCGCCGCCTACGTCACCGCCGTGCACCTCGACAGCGTGGCGTACGACCATCCGGCGCGGCTGATGACCGACCTCGCGGTGCCGCACTGCGTCGACTTCGCGGCCGAACTCGGGCACAGCGTGGCCTCGTTGGCGCTGTCCCGGGCCGATCAGGAGCGCCACACGGACGAGTGGCCCGCGCAGGACTGGGAGTGGGAGCAGCGGGTGGTGGACGGGCATCCCTTCCATCCGGGCTGCCGTTCCCGGCCCGGTTTCTCGGTGGCCGAGCAACTGGCCTACGGGCCCGAGCACCGGCCGCGGGTCGAGCTGGGGATGCTGCCGGTCCGGGCCGAGGAGTGCCTGGTGACGGGCGTGTGGCCGGACGACATGCGGGACGGGGAACGGCTGTTGCTGCCGGTGCACCCGTGGCAGGCGGCGCATGTGCTGAAGCGGACCTGCGACGAGCAGCTCACCGCGCACCCGCTGATGTCCCTGCGCACGCTCGCGGTGCCCGGCGGGCCGCACATCAAGACCGCGCTGAGCGCCCGGCTGACGTCCTCGGTGCGGGACATCTCGCGCTACTCGATCGCGCTGTCGGCGACGTTGTCCGCGTTCGCGGAGTCACTGGCGGCGCGCGCCGACGGGCTCCTGCACGTCACGCGCACCTGGGGTGCGGCCACGGCCGAGTCCGCGGACCTCGCCGCCGTGGTGCGGGAGTCGCCGCAGACGTACGCCTCGACGGCTCGCGGTGAGCGGGTCGTGCCGGTGGCCGCGCTCACCACCACCGCGCTGCCCGAATCCCCCGCCTGGCTCGCCGACTTCACCCGCCTCACCCTCACCGTCGGCCTGCGCCTGCTGGAGCTGGGTGTGGCCCTTGAGGCGCATGGCCAGAACCTGCTGGTCGTCCTCTCGGCGACGGGTGCCCCGCTGCGGCTGGTCTACCGCGACCTCGCCGACATCCGCGTCAGCCCGGCGCGGCTGGCCCGGCACGGCGTCCCGGTCCCGGAGCTGTCCGGACGGCTCGTCACGGACGACGTGAGGACGCTGCGGCGCAAGCTGTTCGGATCGCTGGTGGCGGGCGCCCTCGCCGGTACGGCGGGTTCGGCGCAGGCGCTCGGGACGGCGCTGGAGACGGCCGTACGGGATCTGCCGCGCACCCCCGACCTGGCCGCGCTGGTCGAAGAGCCGCTGCCCGCGAAGGCGCTGACGCTGATGCGGATGTCGCCGGGAACGCCTGGTGACCAGTGGGCCGAGCTGCCCAATCCCCTGCGCCCGCAGGCCCGCTGACGCTCGTTTTGGAGCGCGGCACATCTGATCAATAAGATCCGCCGATGATCAGAAGACAACGGTTGGCGGCAGGGGTGTGCGCCCTGCTCGCCGCCCTGGCGGCCGGGATGACCTTCCCGGCCGCGGCGAGCGCCGGCGAACCCACGGGCGAGGCCACCGCGAAGGTCGATCTCGTCCTCGACGTCAGCGGTTCCATGCGGACCCGGGACATCGACGGCGGGACTCGGATGGCCGCCGCGAAGCAGGCGTTCAACGAGGTCCTCGACGCGACGCCCGAGGAGGTCCAGCTCGGCATCCGCACACTCGGCGCCAACTACCCGGGCAACGACCGGAAGACGGGCTGCAAGGACACCGCGCAGCTCTACCCGGTCAGCACGCTGAACCGCACCGAGGCGAAGACGGCGGTCGCGACCCTCTCGCCCACCGGCTGGACCCCGATCGGCCCGGCCCTCCTCAAGGCAGCCGACGATCTGCAGGCCGGCGACGGCTCCAAGCGGATCGTGCTGATCACCGACGGCGAGGACACCTGCGCCCCGCTCGACCCGTGCGAGGTGGCCCGCGAGATCGCCGCCAAGGGCATCGGCATGACCATCGACACCCTCGGCCTGGTCCCCGACACCAAGCTGAACAAGCAGCTCAGCTGTATCGCCGAGGCGACCGGCGGCACGTACACCTCGGTCGAGCACACCGACGAACTCACCGACAAGGTCAACCAGTTGGTGGACCGGGCGGCAAACCCCGTGGTGACTCCGGTCGCCACCGAGGGCGCCGCGCAGTGCACGGACGCGCCGACCCTGAAGTCCGGTCTCTACACGGACCGCGAGGAGTTCGGGCAGCAGCGCTGGTACCGCGTGGAGGTCATGGCGGGCCAGGAGCTGCGCGCCTCGGTGAGCGTGGCGGCCGACCGGGCCGTCGGTCCGGACTACGGGGCTCTGCTGCGGGCCGTCACCGTGCACGGCCGCGAGATCGTGCGTGGGGAGGCCGCGGGCAACGGTCGTACGGACGTCATCTCCACCGGCCTGCGCTACCCCAGGCCCGAACGGGACGACGACAGCGACAAGCCCGCCCCGGAGACGGTCTGCCTTCAGGTCACCAACTCCTTCTCGGCGGCCTCCGGCGTGAAGACCACGCCCGGTCTGCCGCTGGAGCTGACCGTGGACGTGGTCGACGGCCCGACCCACTCGAGCGACGTGGCCTCCTTCGGCCTCGGCCGCGGCTGGTGGCTGCTCGGCGTACTGGTGCTGGTCGGCTTCCTGGCCGGTCTGATCTGGGGCTGGCTGTCACGCTGGCGGGTCGCGGTCTGGAGGACCAACTGATGCGGATCACACGTGTGTTGAGCGCGGCCCTGCTGACGCTGGGCCTGGCGGCCGCTCCCGCGGCGGCCGACTCCTCGCCGTCGCCCAGCACCTCCGAGGGCAGCTCGGCGCCGACCTCGGCCGGTACGTCCTTCCGTACGGCGGCGGAGTTCGAGCAGGGGCAGCAGGCCACGGCGGTCGGCTCCACGGGCGACTATCTGTACTGGTCGTTCCCCGCGGACGCCGGTCAGCGTCCCACCGTCGAGGCGACGGTGAAGCTGCCGGACTCGCATGCCGCGCAGACCTGGCAGATCGACGTCTACGACGGACTGCGGCGCCGCCAGGCCTGCCAGTACGGCGCGCAGACGCGCACCGCCGCCCAGGGCGCGCCCTCGGTCGACCTGGCCTGCGTCCTGCGTACCGTGCGCGCCTGGTCGGAGCCGTGGGCCGATGACCCGCTGCCGGGGACGTACTACATACGGCTGACCGTGGTGAACCTGGCGACGGCCGATCTCGGCCAGCCGATCCGCGCCTCGGTCCGGGTCGGCTCCAAGGACATCGGCGGCTCGGCGGCCGTGGACGGCTCGCTGGCGAAGCCGCTGGTACCGGGGATCGCGGTGGCCTCCAAGTCCGAGGAGAGCAACGGGGGTTCGTCGAAGTCCGCCGTGCTGTCGAGCATCGAGCCCGAGGACGGCTGGGCGTCCGGCTGGTGGTCGGACCGGTGGGTATGGACCGCGATCGGCGGCGTGCTGGCCGCCCTGGCGGGCGTCGGCGGGTATGCGCTGACGCGCGGTTCGGGACGACCCTCACGGGTGCCGCCGGGCGCCTGACGCTCGGCCAGAAGGCCCGCACCCCGCGGGCCTTCTGCCGTCTCACGCCCCCCCGCAGCGCCTTCGCCGAGGCGCCCTCGCCGGTGACGGCGACCGGTCCCTGACACACCGCGCGTCGCGCGTATGCGCCGATGCGCGGGCCGGGACGGCCCCCGCGGGTGCCACCCTGCGCCTGCCCCCCGGAAGACCCGCGCCCGCGGGCCTTCTGCCGTTCCAGGCCTCCCACAGCGCCTTCGCCGAGATGCCCTCGCCGGTGACGGCGACCGGTCCCTGACACACCGCGCGTCGCGAGTATGCGCCGATGCGCGGGCCGGGACGGCCCCCGCGGGTGCCGCCCGGCGCCCGACACCCCCCGGAAGACCCGCGCCCGCGGGCCTTCTGCCGTCTCAGGCCTCGCGCAGTGCCTTCGCCAGGGTGCCGTCGCCGGTGACCGTGACCCGTCCCTGACGCACCGCGTCGGCCAGGTTCAGCTCGCCGCGCGCGAGGGCCGCGCCCGTCTCGGCGTCCAGGGTCAGCCGTGCGTCGGGCTCCCCGGGGGCGGGCCCGTCGCCGTACAACGGGCCGTCCTCGGCGCCGGCGTACAGGTGGAAGTCCCCCTCCTCCAGCCGGACCTCGACCAGCCCCTGCCCCTCCAGCGAGCGCAGCAGGGGCAGCGCGAACCAGTGGGCGCGCAGGGCGTCCGTGGGCCTCCGCTCCCCCAGCTCGCCCTGGCCCCACACGCTCAGCGCCTGCAGTACCGGCAGCAACTCCCGCCCGCGCGGAGTGAGTTCGTAGACGTACGCAGCGCCGGGCGGCGGCAGCCGGCGGCGCGTGCTCAGTCCGTCGCGTTCCATGTCCTTCAGCCGTGAGGCCAGTACGTCCGTGCTCACGCCGGGCAGGTCCGCGTGCAGGTCCGTGTAGCGGCGAGGGCCGGCCAGCAACTCCCGGACGATCAGCAGGGTCCAGCGGTCGCCGACGAGGTCGAGGGCGCGGGCGGCGGAACAGTACTGGTCGTAGCTTCGGCGTCGTGACATGCGACGCAGTCTAGACATGTTGTTGGACTTTCCAAGCTCGAACTTGGTAAAACCAAGCAACACACGAAACCGGAGGGGCGAGCGAGCATGGAGTTCCGGCAGTCGAACAAGCTCAGCGAGGTCTGTTACGAGATCCGCGGCCCGGTGATCGAGCACGCCAACGCGCTGGAGGAGGCGGGCCACAGTGTGCTGCGCCTGAACACCGGCAACCCCGCGGTGTTCGGCTTCGAGGCGCCGGAGGAGATCCTCCAGGACATGATCCGGATGCTCCCGCAGGCACACGGCTACACGGACTCGCGCGGCATCCTCTCCGCCCGCCGGGCGGTCGCCCAGCGCTACCAGACCCTGGGCCTGGAGGTCGACGTCGACGACGTCTTCCTCGGCAACGGCGTCTCCGAACTGGTCTCGATGGCCGTACAGGCGCTGGTCGAGGACGGCGACGAGATCCTGATCCCGGCCCCGGACTTCCCCCTCTGGACGGCGGTGACGACCCTCGCCGGCGGCAAGGCCGTCCACTATCTGTGCGACGAGCAGGCCGACTGGTACCCGGACCTGGACGACATGGCCTCGAAGATCACCGACCGCACCAAGGCGGTCGTGATCATCAACCCGAACAACCCCACCGGCGCGGTCTATCCCAAGGAGATCATCGAGGGCATCCTCGACCTCGCCCGCCGGCACGGCCTGATGGTCTTCGCCGACGAGATCTACGACCAGATCCTCTACGACGACGCCGTGCACCACTCGGCCGCCGCGCTCGCCCCCGACCTGGTGGTCCTCACCTTCTGCGGTCTGTCGAAGACGTACCGGGTGGCCGGCTTCCGCTCGGGCTGGCTGGTGGTGACCGGCCCGAAGCAGCACGCCAAGAGCTATCTGGAGGGCCTGACGATGCTGGCCTCCATGCGGCTGTGCGCCAACGCGCCCGCCCAGTACGCCATCCAGGCCGCGCTCGGCGGCCGCCAGTCGATCCGCGAGCTGACCGCGCCCGGCGGCCGCCTCCACGAACAGCGCAACGTCGCCTGGGAGAAGCTGAACGAGATCCCGGGTGTGTCCTGCGTGAAGCCCAAGGGCGCCCTGTACGCGTTCCCGCGCATCGACCCCAAGGTGCACCGGATCCACGACGACGAGAAGTTCGTCCTGGACCTGCTGCTGCGGGAGAAGATCCAGGTGGTGCAGGGCACCGGCTTCAACTGGCCGACACCGGACCACTTCCGGATCCTGACGCTTCCCTACGCGGACGATCTGGAGGCGGCGATCGGGCGGATCGGGCGGTTCCTGAGCGGATACCGCCAGTAGCGGGAATGCCGTGCCACGGCCCTCCGTTGGTGGTTTCCGTATCCGATCACCGAACAGGGGGCTTTGCATGTCGCACGACGTACAGGGAACGGTGTCCGAGGGATTCGAGGGCGTGCGCGAGGAGTTCGCCGCCTTCCTCGCCGGGGAGCGCGACGAGCCCGGCGCGCAGCTGGTGGCGTACCACCACGGGCGGCGGGTGGTGGATCTGTGGGCCGGGGAGGGAATCGACGGGTCCTCGCTGACCAGCCTGTTCTCCATCACCAAGGGCGCGGCGCATCTGGTCGTCGCGCTGCTGGTGCAGGACGGCGTGCTGGATCTGGACCGTGAAGTGGCCGCGTACTGGCCCGAGTTCGGGGCGGAGGGCAAGGAGCGGCTGACGCTGCGCGAGCTGCTGGAGCACCGGGCCGGGCTGGTGGGCATCCCCGACGGGGGTTTCAGCGCACGGGAGCTGGCCGACGACCGGCTCATGGCGGCACGCCTCGCCGGGCAGAAGCCGCTGTGGGACCCGCGGAGCGGATACGGCTACCACGGGCTCGTCATCGGGGCGCTCACCGGCGAGGTGGTGCGCCGGGCCACCGGGAAGTCGATCCAGGAGCTGTACGAGGAGCGCATCCGGGCGCCCTACGGCCTCGACTTCCACCTCGGCCAGCCCGAGGCGCTGGAGCCGCGGTGGCGGGAGGCGCAGCCGCTCGTTCCCACTCCCGAGGAGGCCGCCGCGCTGGCGGCACGGGCGGCCGCCCCCGGCAGCATCCGGTTCATCGCCTTCAACCTGAACGCCCCCGAGCCCACCGACCTGCTCGCCTTCGCCAACGACCGCCACACACGGGCCCTCGGCCCGGCCTCCTCGGGCGGTGTGGGCAACGCGCGCGGGGTGGCCGGCATGTACGCGGCCGCGATCAGCTCGGTGGACGGCAGGGCGCCCCTGCTCACCCGCGAGACGACGGCCCTGTTCGGCGGGCTGCGCACGCCCGGCCCCGACCTGGTGACCGGCGGCGACGACCACTTCACGGTGGGCTTCGAGTACCTGGCCGGCCGCTATCCCCTCCTCGGCGAGGACTCCTTCGGACACAGCGGCGCGACGGGCTCGCTCGCCTTCGCCGACCCGGAGAGCGGGGTGGCCTACGCCTACACACGGCGCCGCTTCGCCTTCCCCTCGGGCGTCGGCGCGTCCCCCGAGAACGGCCGTCTGGCCGATGCCGTCCTGCGGGCCGCCTCGGCCTCGTGACACGGTGGGGGTGAGGCCCGCACGGCCGTGTCCGGCGGGTCCGAACGGGAAGGGTGCGCGGCATGGGCGACGTGTTTCTCGTGCGGCACGGTGAGACCGAGTGGTCGCGGTCCGGGCGGCACACCGGCTGGACGGACCTGCCGCTGACCGAGCGCGGCCGCGCGGAGGCCCGGCAGCTGGTGCCGCTGATCCGCTCGCACCGGATCGGGGCCGCGTTCGTCAGTCCGCTGCAGCGGGCGCGGGAGACGGCGGAGCTGATCGGGCTGCAGGACGTGCGGGTCGACCCGGATCTGCGGGAGTGGGACTACGGCGGCTATGAGGGGATCACGACCGCCGAGATCCAGCGCACCCGGCCGGACTGGTTCCTGTTCCGGGACGGGGTGGAGCCGGGGCCGCCGGACCACCCCGGGGAGACCCCCGAACAGGTGGGCGGGCGTGCGGACCGCATGCTCGCCAAGGTGGACGCGGCACTCGCCGACACCGAGGGCTGTGTGGTCCTGGTGGCGCACGGCCACTTCCTACGAGTGCTCACGGCCCGGCGGCTGGGGCTGCCGCCGTCGGGCGGGGCCTTGTTCCAGCTGGCCACGGGGACGGTGTGCCGGCTGGGGACGGAGCACGGGCGGCCGGTGATCGCGGGGTGGAACGTGCGTCCCGGGGCGTGAGCGCCGCTCACCCGGCCGTTGTCAGACCCTCGTCGTAGCCTCTCAGGAGGGGGGAGAGGGGACCCGGCGACGGGAAGGAGCATGCCGTGACACGACCGCCGACCGCCGCTCAGCGGCGTGTGATCGATGCCGCCGATCCTGTGACCGGGCGGCTGAGGGGTACGGAGGCGCAGCTGGCGGCGCTGGTGAAGTGTGGGTTCGCCTTCCGGCATCCGCGGCCGCCGCACGACCACTTCCTGACGCCGGCCGGGCATCGCATACGGGAGGCCGAGGAGCCGGGGACGCCCGCGCCCGGAGCCGAGCCCAAGCCCGAGACGCCCGCCGCCGGCGGTGGGTTCGCCGCGCGGGTCGGCGGTGAGGAGGAGCCGCCGGACGCCGGTCCCGCCCGCATGCGCGAGGTGCGCAGCGCCTGGCAGGGCCTGCTGGAACTGCGGCGGATGACCAATCCGGACGGTGCCATGGACCGGCCGTGCGGCTGGGAGCGCACGCATCTGGTGCAGGCCGCCGCGCTCGCCCTGGAGGCCGACGGTCACCGGCCCGCCGGTGCCGACCTCGTCGGATACCGGGTGCGGGCCACCCCGCAGCCGGAGGCCGTCGCCGTGCACGAGCCGGAACCGGCGGCGCTGCGGGCCTGCGCGGCCACGCTGGAGGCGGCTGGATGGCAGGTCGGCGAGCACAACGACCCACGCTCCAGGGCGCGTTATCTGCTCGCGTCACCCCGCCGCGCCTAGCGAGGCATGCCAAGATCGGTCGGTCACATCGTCCATCAGTACGAGCTGAACTGCGATCTGCAGGAGGAGAGAAGACAGTGACCGAACCGTTTTCCGTCCCGGTGACCGTGCGCGGATACGAGACCGATGTGCTGGGGCACCTCAACCAGGCCGTGTACCTGAACTACGCGGAGCACGCCCGCTGGTCCTTACTGCAGGCGGCCGGAATGACCCAGGCGACCCTGGTGGCCAAGGGCGTGGGCCCGGCGGCCCTGGAGACCACCCTGCGCTTCAGGCGTGAGCTGGTCGCGGGCGACGAGGTCGAGGTGACCTGCGCCTTCGAGTGGGGCGGCGGCAAGACCTTCCACATCGAGCAGACGATACGGAAGGCCGACGGCACGGTGGCGGCGGAGGTCACCGCGGTCGTCGGCCTGATGGACCTGAAGCAGCGACGGCTGCTGCCGAACCCACAGGAGTTCTTCAAGGAACTGTCCACGGACCCGGCACTGTTCGGGCTGTGACGCCCCCTCGGCTCAGGCCGCCCCGAACGCCGCCTTGTGGTCCTCGGCCCACTCCCGGTAGGTCCGCGCCCGCCGCCCCAGGACCTCCCGTACGTCCTCGGTGACGATGTCGTTGCCGCCCTCCTGGATGAACCGGGCGGCGGCCATGAGGCTGTCCGCGTACGTCTCGCCCAGACCGGCCGCGAGCGCCTGTTCGCGGCGTTCGGCGGGCGAGAGGTCGTGGAGCGGCACCGGGCGGCCGAGCACCTCACCGAGGACGGCGGCCTGCTCGTGGGCGCTGAGGGTCTCGGGGCCGGTCAGGGTGTACGTGCGTCCCGCGTGCCCGGGGTCGAGCAGGGCGGCCACCGCGATCTCGGCCACGTCCCGCGGGTCCACGACACCCTGTTTGCCGCCGCCCAGCATGTTCGGCGCGGGTGCACCCTCGCGTACCGCCGCGGCCCAGGTCAGGGTGTTGGAGGCGAAGGAGGAGGGGCGCAGGACCGTCCACTGCAGGCCGCTGTCCCGCACTGCCTGCTCGCCGGGCATGTGCCAGGTCGCGAACACCCCCAGGTCGGGGTCGCCGGTGCCGATCGAGGAGAGCTTCACGATCCGCCGTACTCCCGCGGCCCGCGCCGCCTCCACCAGTCCGCGGTCGTGCTCGGCGTCGTCCGGCCCGAACACACCCACCAGGAAGGCGGCTTCCGCGCCCGCCATCGCGGCCTCGACCGAGGCCCGGTCACGAGGGTGGCCCGGCGCGGCCTCCACTCCGGACGGCACCCGCGCCTGCGCCGGCTCCCGGGTCAGGGCGCGGACCTTCTCGCCGCGTGCCGCGAGTTGTCGTACGACTTCACTGCCGATGGTGCCCGTGGCACCCGTCACAAGGATCATGTCCACCACGGTGGGCTGCGGGCGGCCCGGAACTCTTGGAAATTCCGGCACGGTTGCGGAGCCCGGGCGGCCGTGCGGCGCGCTTACGGTGGAGGGGTGACCAACATCGTGTCCCGAGAGGTCCTGCCGACGCCCGAGGTGCTGCGCCCGTGGATCGCGGGCATCGGATCCGTGACGGTCGGCGACGTGCCGACGGAGCCCTTCGTCCACCTCCCGGAGGCCACCACCAAGGTGGTCGTCCGCACCGGGGAACACGGCGTCCGCAGCGCCCTGGTCGTGGGCCCGCGTGCCCGTGCCTCCTACCACCGGGGCAAGCGTCGTGCGTCCTGCGTGGAGCTGCGGCTGGCGCCCGGCACCGTGCGCCCCCTGCTCGGCGTTCCGGCCGTCGACCTCGTCGGCCGTGCGGTGCGGTTGGAGGAGCTTCCCAGCCCGTACGTACGGCAACTCGCCGATGCGCTGCAGCGGTTGGAGCCCGAGGAGGCGGTGGCCCATCTCACGGACGTGCTCCCGGAGCTGCTCGCCGCCGCGGACCGTTCCCGCACCGAGCTGGTGCGCGCCGGTGTCGACGCGATGTCGGTCCGCACCGGTCGCACCCCCGCCCCGGTGGGCGACGTGGCGCGCGAACTCTCCGTCAGCGAGCGGCAGTTGCGCAACCTGTTCGCCGAGGGCGTCGGCCTCTCCCCCAAGCACTACGCCCGTATCAACCGGGTGCGCACGGTACTGGACTTCGCCGGCACCTGCCCATGGGCCGAACTGGCGGCCGCCATCGGTTACTACGACCAGTCCCACATGACCACCGACTTCCGCACCCTGATGGGCGTACCTCCCCGCTCGTACTTCACCGGCCGCCTGCCGGACGCGACGCCCTGCCAGGCGATCCGCCGGCGCTGAATTCGGATGCGGGCACCCCTGCCCGCCTGCGATGCTCCACCCTCATGGCCGCACGACGTATCAGACCCAGCCGCTACATCTCCCTCGACATCGAGGCCGACGGCCCCATCCCCGGCCCGTACTCGATGCTGAGCTTCGGCGCGTCGGTCGCGGGGACACAGGATGCCGACGGGTTCACGGCCGCCGACCCGCAGCGGCAGACCTTCTACCGCGAACTGCGCCCGATCAGCGAGGAGTTCGTCCCGGAGGCGCTCGCGGTGAGCGGACTCGACCGGGAGCGTCTGAAGAGCGAGGGCGCCGAACCCGCCGTCGCGCTGGGCGAGTTCGGCGACTGGGTGCGCGAGGTGAGCGCGGGCGCGCAGCCCGTGATGTGCGGTTACCCGGCCTCGTACGACTGGACGTTCCTGTACTGGTACCTGATCCGCTTCACCGGGGCGAGCCCCTTCGGCCACTCCGGCTGCCTGGACATGAAGACGCTGTACGCGACGAAGGCGGGGCTGCCGCTGCGGGCGGTGGCCAAGGGCAGCATGCCTCGCCACCTGCTGTCCCGACGGCGGCACACCCACCATGCGCTGGACGACGCGATCGAGCAGGCCGAGCTGCTCGCCAACCTCATGAACTGGGCGGGTCCTGACGGGTCGGCACCGGTACCTGGTTGAAGCCGTAGTACAGGGCGAGCAGGCCGTGGGCCGCCAGGGTCAGCGGGGCCGAGACGAAGGCGAGGCCCACCGTGACCGGGTAGCCCAGGGAACCCAGGGCGAAGCGGGCACGGGTGGCTCTGGCGGCCGGGACGTCGACACGGGGGTCGAAGAGGTGACCGGTGCGGGTCAGATGCCACCACAGGGCCTGGAAGGTGAGCGCCATCAGGACCATGACCAGGCTGTAGACGGCCGCCGCCACATGCGAGGCCGCGCCCTCGCGCAGATACTCCGCGAGCATCGCGGTCGGCCACGGCACCGCGGCCACCACCATCAGCACCAGCAGGTTCAGGAACATCAGCGTGCGGTCGACGCGGGCGACGTAGCTGAACAGCTGGTGGTGGTTGATCCACATGATGCCGATGACCAGGAAGCTCACGACGTAAGCGGCGTACGAGGGCCACTGGGCGCCCAGCGCGTGCCACAGGCCGCCGTGTTCACCGACCTCGGGGACCTTGATCTCCAGGATGAGCAGGGTGATGGCGATGGCGAACACGCCGTCGCTGAAGGCCTCGACACGGCCGGACTCGTTCATGGGAGACAGACTGCCTCATCGCAGGTGCGGGGCACGGCGGGAACCGTGCCCCGCTCCAGCGGATCAGTGGGCGGCGGCGATCTGCTCGCCGGCCTCCATGGGGTGGGTGACGTCCTGGTCGTCCCGGTTCGTGCCGAGGTGGTTGAAGACCAGGTTCAGCAGGACCGCCGCCACACAGCCCGTGGAGATGCCCGAGTCCAGGACGATCTTCGCGGTCTCGGGGAAGGCGTGGTAGAAGTCCGGCGCGGTGATCGGGATCATGCCGACGGCCAGCGACACGGCGACGATCAGGACGTTGTTGTCCTTGTCCAGGCCGGCCTTGACGAGGGTCTGGATACCGCTGGCCGCGACCGAGCCGAACAGGACCACGCCCGCGCCGCCGAGCACCGGGCGCGGTACGACGGCGATGAGCGAAGCGGCCGTCGGGCACAGGCCCATCAGGACCAGGAAGCCGCCGCCGGTGGCGACGACGTAGCGGCTGCGGATCCTCGTCATCGCGACCAGGCCGATGTTCTGGGCGAAGGCGCTGCACATGAAGCCGTTGAACAGGGGGCTCAGCGCCGAGCCGAGGGTGTCGGCGCGCAGGCCCGCGGCGATGGTCCGCTCGTCCGCCGGGCGCTCGACGATCTCGCCGAGCGCCAGCATGTCCGCCGTGGACTCGGTCATCGAGACCACCATCACCACGCACAGGGAGAGGATCGCGGCGAGCTGGAACTGAGGCGCGCCGAAGTGGAACGGGGTGGGGAAGCCGATGACGGCCGCGTCCGTGACGGGCCGGAAGTCCGTCGCCCCGAAGGGGATCGCGAGCAGGGTGCCGGCGATCAGGCCGAGCAGCACGGCGATCTGTTTGACGAAGCCGCGGGTGAAGCGGCGAAGCACCAGCACGATCAGGAGCGTCGCGGCGGCGAGGCCGAGGTTGGTCGTGGAGCCGTAGTCGCCGGCGGTGGGGTTGGGTCCCTGCGCCCAGCCGAAGGCGACCGGCAGCAGGGACACGCCTATGAGGGTGATGACGGTGCCGGTGACGACCGGTGGGAAGAAGCGGACCGCCTTGCTGAAGAACGGGGCGGCGATGAAGCCGAGCAGTCCGGCGACGATGACCGCGCCGAAGATGATCGGCAGGGCATCGGACTTGTCCTTGGTGGAGGCGACCACCGCGGTCATGGGGGCGACGCCCGCGAAGGTGACGCCGTTGACGAAGGGCAGCCGGGCGCCGATCTTCCAGATGCCGAGGGTCTGCAGGAAGGTGGCGAGGCCCGCGGTGAAGAGGCAGGCGCCGGTGAGGAAGGTGAGTTCGGTGCCGGTCAGGCCGATGGCCGCGCCGACGATCAGGGGCGGGGCGACGACCCCCGCGTACATGGCGGCCACGTGCTGCAGGCCGGTGGTGGCCATTTTGAGCGCGGGGAGTTTTTCGTCGACGGGGTGGGCGGTCACGGCGGTTCCTCCGGGTCAGCTAACACGTCGGCTCTGACGTGGGTTTCTTGGAGGTGGTGCGCGGTCGTGCGGGACCTGTAGGGAAGGTGACGGTGACCGTCCGGGGCGCGCACGTCCATGCGCGCCCCGGAGACGGCCGCCATGGAACCACTGGGGTCCACGGCTACCGGTCGAGGGCCGTCCCCCTCGACCGGAGATCTTCGACCGCTCAGCCCTGCGCGGTGATCTGCGCCAGGCGCTGGGCCTCGGCCCGCGTGGAGCGGGCGATGGCGTCCTCGTCGACGTGCAGCAGGCGGCCCGCCTCGACGATCTGCCGGCCGTTCACGAAGGAGGCGGTGACCGGGGCGGCCGCGCCGAAGACCAGCGCGGTGACCGGGTCGGCGATGGAGGCGTGGGCGAGGGTGTCCAGCTTCCACAGCACCAGGTCGGCGAGCTTGCCGGGCTCCAGGGAGCCGATCTCGGCGCTGCGGCCGAGGACCTGGGCGCCGCCGTAGGTGCCGAGGCGCAGCGCCTGGCGGGCGTTCAGGGCGGCTTCGCGGTGGGCGCCGAGGCGGTTGATGAGCAGGGCGTTGCGCAGCTCGGTGTGGAGTTCGCCGGACTCGTTGGACGCCGTACCGTCGACGCCGAGGCCGACCGGGACGCCGGCCGCCAGCATGTCGGGGACCCGCGCGATACCGGCCGCGAGGCGGGCGTTGGAGGACGGACAGTGGGCGACACCCGTCTTCGTACGGGCGAAGGCGGCGATGTCGGAGTCGTTCATGTGGACGCAGTGCGCCATCCACACGTCCTCGCCGAGCCAGCCGGTGGACTCGAAGTAGTCGGTCGGGCCCATGCCGAACAGTTCCTTGCAGAACTGCTCCTCCTCGACGGTCTCCGAGCCGTGGGTGTGCAGGCGCACGCCGAGGCGGCGGGCCAACTGGGCACCCTCACGCAGGAGTTCGGTGGAGACGGAGAACGGCGAGCAGGGCGCGACGGCCACCTGGGTCATCGCGTCGAAGGAGGCGTCGTGGTGCTCCTTGACGGTGGCCTCGGTCGCGGCGAGGGCACCGTCGAGGGTCTCGACGGCGAAGTCCGGGGGCAGGCCGCCGTCCTTCTCGCTGCGGTCCATGGAGCCGCGGGCGAGGGTGAAGCGGACGCCCGTCTCGCGGGCGGCGCGGATGATGGCGCCGGACAGGTCGCCGGAGTCCTTCGGGAAGACGTAGTGGTGGTCCATGGCGGTGGTCACGCCGCCGCGGGCCATCATGCCCAGCGAGCCCTGGGCCGCCGAGTAGCACATCTGCTCGTCGATGCGCGCCCACGTCGGATACAGCGCGACCAGCCAGTTGAACAGGTTGTGGTCGGTGGCCAGGCCCCGGGTGATCCACTGGTAGAAGTGGTGGTGGGTGTTGACCAGGCCGGGCGTCACCAGATGCCCGGAGGCGTCGATACGGCGTACGACGTTCTCCAGGCCCTCGGGGGCCCTGCCCGCGCCGAGCGCCTCGATGCGGTTGCCGGCGATGACGACGTACCCGTCGGCGTACTCGGTGTCGTCGGCGTCGACCGTTGCGATCGAACAGTTCTCGATGACGATGCGCTGGGCTGCTGCCATGATTCGTCCTTTTCGCTCAGTGGACTTTTGTGGAGAGGGCACGGCAGGACCCTAGGAGTTTTGAGTGCCGTGACCGGGGACGTGGGGGGCGCGTTCCCCGGTCACGGGTGCCGAATATCGAGCTGCTCGGAAGGTGCTCAGAGGTTGGTGAGGTCCACCGGGATCTTCGGCTCGCAGCCGTCCCGCAGGATCGTCGCCTCGATCAGGCCGTAGGGGCGGTCGGCGGCGAAGTACACCTCGTTGTCGTTCTTCAGCCCGAAGGGCTCCAGGTCGACGAGGAAGTGGTGCTTGTTCGGCAGCGAGAAGCGGACCTCGTCGATCTCGCTGCGGTTGTTGATGATCCGCGAACCCATCTGGTAGAGGGTCTGCTGCAGGGAGAGCGAGTACGTCTCGGCGAAGGCCTGGAGCATGTGCTTTTTGGTCTGCTCGTAGGACTTCTCCCAGTTGGGCATCCGCTGCTCGTCGTCGGTCCAGTTGAACCGCCAGCGGGCCGAGACCGAGGTGGCCAGGATGCGGTCGTACGCCTCCTGCAGAGTCGTGTACTTGTCCTTGACGTAGCCCCAGAACTCGGAGTTCGTCGAGTTCATCACCGTCAGGTCCTTGAGACCGGAGACGACCTCCCACGACGAGCCGTCGTAGGTGATCTGGGTCAGCCGGGTCTCCTGGCCCTTGCGGACGAAGGAGTGCTTGACCTCGTCCGCGCCGATGAACTGGGAGTTCGCGTCGGAGGCGGCGATCCGCTCCCAGGCGTACTCCTCGATACGGATCCGGGCCGTCCTGATCGGCTCCTGGCTGGTCACGAAGTGCCTGGCCAGGTGGATGCCGAACTGCTCGGCCGACTCGATGCCGTGCTCCTTGGCGAACGCGTACACCGTGTTCTTGGTGGTGTCGGTCGGCAGGACGTTGGCGTTGGAGCCGGAGTAGTGGACCTCGTCCATGTCGCCGCTCAGCGCGACGGACACGTTCAGGTCCTTGATGTGGTGGGTGGCGCCGTCCCGCGTGATCTTTACGACTCGGTTCTCGGCCTTGCCGTACTGGTTCTGTCCCAGGATCGTTGGCATTTAGCTAGCTCCCTCGGTAAACGGAGTAGCCGAACGGGTTGAGCAGCAACGGTACGTGGTAGTGCTCCCCGGGCTTCACGGCGAAGGTGATCGCCACCTCGGGGAAGAACACGGCACCGCTGTCCCGATTCGCGGGGGCGTCCTGCTGCGCATCGGCTTGCTTCTTCTCGAAGTACGGTTCGACGGCGAAGTCGAGCCGTACGTGGGTCGTCCCTTCCGGCAGCGCCGGAAGGTCCTTGCACCGTCCGTCCGCGTCGGTCGCGGAACCGCCGAGCGCCTGCCACACGGCCTCTCGCCCGGCGCGGGCGGAGAGCTCGACGGCGACGCCCTCGGCGGGGCGGCCGATGCTGGTGTCCAGGATGTGCGTGGACACGGAGGCGGTGGTGCTGGTGCTCATGGTGTCAGGCTTCCTCTTCGACGAGTCGGGCCAGTCGGATGCGGTTGATCTTGCCCAGCTCGGCGCGGACGATCTCCCGCTCCTGCTCCGGCGAGTTGCCGATCCGCTCCTTGACCGCGTCCCGCATCTGCTCGCCGGTCCGGCCGGTGGCGCAGATGAGGAAGACATGGCCGAACCTGTCCTGGTAGGCCAGGTTCAGTTCGAGCATCTCCGACTTGAGCTCCTCGGAGGCGCCGGCCATGCCGCGCTGTTCCCGGGCCGAGGTGGGGTCCCCCGGCTTGGGGCGGCCGATCGGCGGATGCCCGGCCATCGCCTCGGCCAGGTCCTCGGCGCTCAGCTCGGCCATGGCGGCGTCGCTGGCGGCGAAGAGGTCGTCGGCGGTGGCGTACGGGCGGGCGGCGAGCAGCCGCCGCGCCCAGGTGGTGGAGGCACACGCCTCGTGGAGGGCGGCGAGGGCCGCGTGCTCCTCCAGTACGTTGAACCGGGCCAGGCCCGGGGGCGTGGAAGTCGACGTCACGGGTGCCTCCGTGGCCGCGAGAACGGCCTTCGTGCTGAACGGGCTGCCGTTAGCTAACGCCCCCGCACAACGTCACGTCAACACTTTGTTGAAAATTCGGGGTAACAAACCCGTCCGGGCGGCGACCCCAGAAGGCCCCTCAGCCCTCCTTCTCACGGTTCAGATAGTTGTAGACCGTGAACCGGCTGACGCCGAGTGCGCCCGCGACGGTCTCCACGCCGTGCCGTACGGAGAAGGCGCCGCGCGCCTCGAGTATCCGTACGACCTCCTGCTTGGCCTTGCGGTCCAGGTCGGCCAGGGGCTTGCCCTGCTTGCGCTCCATGGCGGCGAGGATGTGGTCGAGGGAGTCGGCAAGCTGGGGCAGGCGTACGGCGACCACGTCGGCGCCCTCCCAGGCGAGCACGACGTCGTCGGGGCCGGCCTCGTCGGGCGGGAGCAGCTCGCCGCCCATGGCGTCGACCAGTGGTTTCACGGCCGTGATGAACGGCTCGTCCCCGGTGCCGGTCACTCGGCGCCCTCCCCGGCCGCGCCGACCACGTTGACCTGCAGCGAGACCCGGGTGGCACCGGCCTGGAGCGTCCGGCGCAGCAGTGCGTCCACGGCGCTCAGCACGGCGTCGGCGGCGCCCTCCGCCGTGTTGCCGAACGGGCCGACGTCCACCTCGTCCAGCTCGGCCCCCTCGATGACCTGGCGGGCGACCACCGCGTGCGCGGGCGCCTCGTCGAGATCGAAGGGCTCGGTCGTGAACTCCACTCTCAATCGCACTGTGCCCCCAGAGCACCACCACGGGCCGACAACATCACTGCGCCGGAGCCGGTTCGTCCGCCACGAGGCGACCCTAACCGACCAGGGCATCCCTCCGCCGCACAGTCGCCACGCCGCCCTCGCGGCGCGAAGTGGGCCCGCTGACCTCGATCATCGCTGAAGCGCAGGAGGGGTGCCCCCGGAAGCCGGGGACACCCCTCTCACCATGCGGTGTGCGTCAGTCGCAGTCGCGCACCCTGATGGTGTAGATGCCGCGTCCGTGGGTGGCCGCGTACAGGGTGCTGCCGTCGGGGCTCAGCTTCAGCTGGAGCACGGCGACGGCCGGGAGGTCTCCGACGCGCTGCCACTTGGTGTGGCCCGGGGCACGGTAGACGACGCCCAGGTCGGTGGCGACGGCGAGGCCTCCGTTCGGCGTGACGATCGCGGAGTCGGTCGGCACGTCGGGCAGGTTCGCGGAGACGTCCTTCCAGGTGGTGCCGCCGTCGGTGGACTCGAAGACATGGCCGACGCCGGCGCCGGGGCCCTCCGTCCAGTGCCGGGAGAAGCCGTTGACGGCGAGGAAGACGTGGTCGGCGTTCTTCGGGTCGACGGCGAAGCCGCTGAGGTAGCGGTTCGGTACGGTCCCGTCGGCGGGCAGGGTGATGTCGTGCCAGCCGGTGCCGTCCGCGTTGCCGACGGAGATGCCGCGGGCGAAGCCCTGGTTGTTGCAGGGGCCGCACCAGGCCGCGTACACCTTGCCGCCCGAGGCCGCGACGGCGGTCGCGGTGCGGCCGGCGCCGAGGTCGTACACGCTCGTCCACTCCTTGCCGCTGCGGATGGCGTAGCCGTGGGTCTGCACCCACACGTGCCGGCCGCCCGCGATCCACGTCGAAGAGCTCTTCAGGTCGGTCGCGAGCGGGGCGATGAAGCGGGCCTCGCTGGTGGCGTTGTCGGCCGGGGCGACGTTGTACGACGTGGCCTTGGTGGCGTCCGTGGTCCAACTGCCGTCGTTGACACCGCAGTTCTGGGTGACCTGGATCGCCAGGTAGACGTACTCCTCGGCGATGTTGCAGCCGTTGGCGGGGTCGGTGAGGGTGTCGCCGCCGTCGCCGCCGAAGTTGGAGCCCATCACCTTGTCGTTGCTGCGCAGGACCGACTGGCCGTTGTCCTGGAGGCCGCCGGTGACGGAGACGCCGCCGTGGTCGAGATCCTTGCCGATGCCGACCGAGTAGTACTGGAGGGTGTCGATGGTGCCGTCGTTGAGGGAGGTCCAGTCGGTGGCGTGGCCGGAGGCGTCCTGCGAGCCGTCGACCGGGCGCCTGTAGACGCCGCCGTCGTTGCCGACGTACACGAAGCTCTTGCCGTGGTAGCTGCCGATCGCGACGCCGTGCTGGTCGGAGTGGGTGGTCTGGTTGCAGTCACCGGTCTGCTTGGCCGGGTCGATGGACCAGCAGGAGAAGGTGAAGTTCCAGTACGGGCCCACGGTCGACCAGGTGCTGCCGCCGTCCTTGGTCTCGTAGACCTCCTCCAGGCCCGCGTAGACGTGCTTGGGGTCGCTCGGGTCCACGGTCAGGAACTGGTTGTACCAGGCCTGTACGCCGGGCATGTAGCCGCTGGTGGTCAGCGCGGAGCCGTCGGCGGCCAGGCCTTTGTAGTCGGCGATCTTCGTCCAGGGGCCGAACGGCGAGGCGGCGCTGTAGATGCCCTCCAGGCCGCTGTCCGGGTTGGTGTTCAGCTGCTCGGGCGACTCGTCGATGGCGTAGTAGCGGGAGCCGTCGGCGGAGCGGGCGAAGGTGACGTTGCCGACGTTGTCCGCGTCGGTCGGCAGGTCTCCGAAGCCGCTGGTGATCCGCGTCCAGGTGCCGTCGGCGCCCTTGGTGTAGAAGCCGTTGTAGTCGTCACCGCTGCGCCAGCCGACCGCCAGGATCACCTTGGACGGGTCCTTGGGGTCGATCGCGATGTCGTTGGCGATGTTCTTGTAGGCGGCCGACGGGTCGCTCGCCTTCGAGCCACCGGGGAGGTAGTCGGGGTTGGGCGCGTACTCCAGCTTCCAGGCGCCCTTCAGCGTCTTCGTGGAGTGGCTCCACACGCCCTTGCTGGTCGCCGCCCACACCTTGCCGCCGCCGAAGCGCAGTTCGTGGACGGTGCTGGACTCCAGCTCGTCGCCGCCGACCCGGCTGCGGGCGGAGAAGGTGCCGTGGTGCGGGTGGGACAGGACGTAGACGCCGCTGCCGATAAGGGCGTCCGCGTTGGTGGTCGCCTCGCCGGTGCCCAGCCACAGTCGGCCGCCGCCGTCCAGCGCGAGCGCGCCGGTGGACTGCGAGGGCAGCTTGTCGCTGATGGGCTTCCAGTTCCCGCCGCCCCGCTTGGACCGCCAGACGCCGCCGCCCGCGCTGCCCGCGTACACATACCCGTCGTCGTCGGCGGCGAGCGCGGCCATCCGGCCGGTGACATTGCCCGAGCCGCCACTGGAGTTGGAGTCGATGTCGCGGTAGCGCGAGTCGTCGGAGTTGTACGGCAGGTCGGTGATGTTGCGCCAACTGCCGCCGGTGCCCGGCAGGTTGGTCAGGCTTGTCCAGGCGGCGCCGTAGGCACCAGGGGCGACGATGCCGGGTGAGGTGCGGGCCTCGGCGTACTGGTCCGCCCCCTCGGCTATCTCGTCCGCCTCATTGCCGCCGTCGCCGTCCTCGCCCTTCAGCCGCGGGCTCATGGTGCCGACCGACTGCGTGCGCTCGGCGGCCAGTTGAGCGAGGGTGCGGGCGCCGAACGGAGTCTTCGCCTTGCCGGACGCGGCGCCTGCGGGTGTCGCGACGAGTGCGGCGGATGCGGTGATGGCACAGATCGTGAACCATCGTCTCTTACGGGTTGGTGCTGACACCAGATCCTCCCGAACGGGGGTCGTACAGCCGTCGCAGGAGACCCGATCATGAGCGGTGGAAGACGTCCGCTTTTTGGACAAGCCTTGACCAGAACCTGTCACCCGCGGGTGGTTCAGGGGCTGTCCTCGCCGCCCTCGGTGCCGCCGTTGGCCAGCCACTGCGCGTAGGCGATCGCGGCCAGTCGGGCGGAGAAGAGGTTGTCACGTGCCGTGGCGGTCGTGGCGGAGACGGTGCCGGCGGCCGCGGCGAGGCCCGAAGCCGGCGTGTACATCGCCTCGTTGAAGACCGAGCCGCTGGGCGCGCCGGCCACGGCGAAGACGGGGTGTGCCGTGGAGCCGGAGAAGGAGGTCGAGATGTAGTCGCCGACCATGGTGCCCTGTGTGGTGCTCGCCAGCCAGGAGTGGCTCATCGGACCGGCCAGCTGGGTGGGCGCCGTCCAGGTGCTGCCGCCGTTGGTGGAGGAGACGTATCCGACGTCCAACTGGCAGGTGGAAGCGGTGCAGCCCGCGACCGGGTGGTAGTAGTACGTCAGCGCGAGGTGCGCGGTGGAGCCGGAGGTGGCGGGGTCGACCGCCAGGCCGGGGATGAAGTGGTCGACGGTGCTGCTCGTCGCGTCGATCGGGATGCGGGTCACCGAGGACCAGGTGGTGCCGTTGGTGGTCGTCGCCAGCACGATGTCGTTGGAGGTGCAGGAGCCCCCGCTCGCACGGAAGCGGCAGTCCTGCCAGACCACGTACACCTTCCCGGATGCGTCGATCTCGGCGGAGGGCAGCGGGCCGCTGCGCAGACCGCCGCCCACGGTGAAGGAGCTGACGGTGGCCACGGTGGTGGTGCTGGACCAGGAGCTGCCGCCGTTGGTGGACCTGAAGGCACGGATCGCGGTCTCGGAGGCGTTGGCGATCGGGACCACCACGGTGCCGTTGGGCTGCACGACGGGCTGTCCGCCCAGGCCGGTGGCGTTGTTGCCGGTGTTCTTCGAGGCGCCCCAGGTGAGGCCGCCGTCGGAGGAGGTGGTCATCTTGATGCGGTCGCCGTCGCCGTTGTTGTCGTACTCCGTGTAGCAGTTGCCGTAGAACGCGCTGGTGGCGGTGTTGTCGCAGACGATCCAGTTCTTGTCGAGGCTCGAACCGGTCGCGGTGACCACGGGGTTGCTCCAGGTCAGTCCGCCGTCGGTGGAGCGGCTGGTGAACACCTCGGGCACGGAGACGGACGAGGTGATGGGGATGGTGGAGATCAGCCAGGCGTTGTGCTTGGCGTCGTAGGCCACCGACGGGTCGCTGACCCGCTGGAAGGTGCCGCCCGCCTGGGTCGTGATCCCGGGCAGGAAGCCCCTGGTCCAGGTGGCGCCGCCGTCGGTGGAGGTCGAGAAGCCGACGTTCGAGGAGCCGCCGTCGGTGAACCGGCCGACCTGGAAGGCGGAGACGATCGTGGAGCCGTAGGAGAAGGTGTCCGGCTCGACCTCGGTGGCGTGCTGGCTGGTGGAGTTGGTGTAGGGGTCGGCGCTGATCTGGGTGAGGGCCGGGGCCGCGGCGGCGGAGGTCGTCGACAGGGCCAGCGCGCCGGCCGCGAGGGCCACCGTCACCAGGCCGGGTCTCGCCGCACCGGGTCTCGTCAGGCGGTGGAACAGTGACGCCAGGGACATGATCCGTTCCCTTTCGCGGAAAGGGCACGTCCGGCATCGGTGCGTCACGGAGGTGTGGCGGGGCGCATGCCTTGTACACGTCCGCGCCATGGGGGCGGGCGGAGCCCGGCCGAACCGAACATCGTGCAGGACGTGCATAAGGACGCCGACACACTGGCGCGACTTACATGGTCATGTCAATGCGCTACGTGCCAATATCCTGCGAAACACTGGGAATTGACGCCCCTTTGACCTCCCGGTCACCGCACCGTCTGCCGGCCCTTCCGCAGGAAGCTCCGCAGCCGGCGCTCGGGCCAGGTGTTGATCACGTCCTCCTGGGTGAGCCGGCCGCGCTGAGCGGTGCCGATGCCGTAGCGCATGTTGGCCAGGTGGGGGACGGCGTGGGCGTCGCTGTCGACGGCGAACTTCACGCCGTGCCGCCCGGCCCGCAGGATGTCCTCGTCACGCAGGTCGAGGCGGTCCGGATGGGCGTTGATCTCCAGGGCCGTGCCGGTGCGGGCGCAGGCGGCGAAGACCGCGTCCAGGTCGGCGTCGATGCCGGGCCGCTTGCCGATGATGCGGGTGGTGGGGTGGCCGATGATGTTGACGTAGGGGTTCTCGCAGGCCCGTACGATCCGCCGGGTCAGGGCCTCGCGCCCCTGGTTGAAGTGCGAGTGCACGGAGGCCACGCACAGGTCGAAGCCGGCGAGGAACTCCCCGGGCCAGTCCACCTCGCCGTCCGGGCCGATGTTCAGCTCGACGCCGTGCAGCAGCCGCAGTCCGCCGCGCCTGCCCCGGGTGGCGTACGTCCCGTCGAGCTCGCGCACCCGCTCGCGCTGGGCGAGCATCCGCTCGTCGGTCATGCGCTGCATGGCCATGTCCGGGCCGTGGTCGGTGATCGCGTAGTAGGCCCAGCCCCGCGCGGCGGCGGCCTCGCACATCTCCTCCAGCGGGGCGAGGCCGTCGGTGAGGTCGGTGTGGGAGTGCAGATCGCCGCGCAGGTCCGCCTCCGTCACCAGTTCGGGCAGTTCGCCGTGCAGCCCGTCCTCGATCTCCCCGCGGTCCTCGCGCAGCGTCGGCGGGATCCAGGGCAGCCCGAGCCGGGCGTACACCTCCTCCTCGGTCTCGGAGACGATCTTCTTGCCGCTCTCGACGTCGAAGAGCCCGTACTCGGAGAGTTTCAGCTTCTGGTGCACGGCCAGTTCGCGGGTGCGGATGTTGTGCGCCTTGGAGCCGGTGAAGTACTGCAGTGCCGCGCCCCAGGAGTCCGGCGGTACGACCCGCAGATCGACGTTGAGGCCTTTGTCGGTCCGCACGGACGTCTTCTTCTCGCCCGTGCCGATCACCTCGGTGACGTACGGCAGCCCGGTGAACGCCCGCATGATCGGGGCCGGTCTCGTGGCCGCCGCGAGGATGTCGATGTCGCCGATCGTCTCGCGCATCCGCCGCAGCGACCCCGCGTAGGCACAGCGCAGGCAGTCCGTCAGGGCGGACAGTTCGGCGACGATGTCGTCGGCGAGGCCCATGGCCAGGTCGATGTGGACGCGTCCCCCGGAGGACTGCAGCAGCGAGATGCCGTGGAGGATGTTCTCCTCCGTCTTCGGCCCGAAGCCCTTCAGGTCGCGCAGCCGCTCCTCGTGGATGGCGTCGGCCAGTTCCTCGACCGAGGAGATGCCCAGCTCCTCGTAGACCGTCAGGGCCTTCTTCGGGCCGAGTGTGGGGATGGCGGTGAGCCGCCGCACCCCGGCGGGGATCTTCGCGCGCAGTTCGTCGACGGCCGAGACGCTGCCGTGGTCGAAGTACTCCAGCACCTTCTGGGCGATCGACTTCCCGACGTTCGGGATCTGCTGGAGGCCCCCCAGGTCGAGTGTGGCGACGTCGGCGTGGTGGCCGCCGACCGACCGGGCAGCCTTCTCGTAGACGCGTGCCTTGAACGCGTCTCCTCCGGTGATCGAGATCAGGTCCGCGTACTCCTGCAGCAGCGCGGCGACCTCGTCGTTGGACCGGGCCACACCTTCAGGGTAGGCACGCCGCGACGGACGTGCCGTCCTCCCCCGTAGAGCAGGTGACAGGAGTTCTCAGGGAGGGGACCGCAAGGTGACAGGGCGCAGGGTCAGACGGGTCAGGGGTACGGCGGTGGCAGCGGCGGCGATGGCGGCGCTGACCGCCTCGCAGGCGCCGGGGGTGATCCCGGCACGGGCGGAGGCGTCGGTGGCGCAGCCCGCCGAGCACGGGCCGAGCGTGTCCGGCGACGCCCCGTACCGCACGGAGCTTCCCCCGCTCACGCGGAGGCACGAGGGCCACGAGGGCCACGCGGGCGGGGCACCGGCGGTCGCGGGCGGCGCGGTGCCCGCGACGGTGTTCGCCGCGTACCGCCGTGCCGAGGCGGAGCTCGCGCGCACCGCGCCCGGCTGCGGGCTGCGCTGGCAGCTGCTGGCCGCCATCGGGCAGGTGGAGTCGGGGCAGGCGGACGGCGGCCGGGTCAGTGCGGACGGCACCACCGTGACGCCGATCCTGGGCCCGCGTCTGGACGGCGGTGCCTTCGCCGTCGTACCGGACACGGACGGTGGCGCGTACGACGGGGACGCGGTGTACGACCGCGCGGTGGGCCCGATGCAGTTCATTCCGTCCACCTGGGCGCGCTGGGGAGCGGACGGCAACGGCGACGGGCGGGCCGACCCGGGCAACGTCTTCGACGCGGCGCTGGCTGCCGGGCGGTATCTGTGCGCGGCCGGCGGGGACCTGTCCGCGCCGACGGGGCTGGACCGGGCGATCCTCGGCTACAACCACTCTCGGGCCTATCTGCGCACGGTGAAGGCCTGGTACGCGTACTTCCTGGAGGGGCACACGGTCGTGCCGGACGGCTCCGCGGGTTCGTCGGTACGGGCCTCGGCGCGTCCCGGATCCTCACACGCCGCGAAACCCACACCGACCCCGAAAACGCCACCGAAGCCGTCCCCTCGGCCGCGCACCACCCCGTCCGTACCCGCCTCTCCACGCCCGTCCAACTCACTCCCGACAGCCGGTACTTCACCCGAACCCCTCACCCCGATGCCCACCCCGTCCATCGCCCTGCCGACCGACGACGTGCTGCCCAGCGGCCTCCCGCTGACCAGCGGCTGACCAGTAACGGCGCGGACTCGATGACCGCTGCCCCCTCCACAACCGCCGCTACCGGGCGGTAATGTCGCCATCCGCCGGGCTGGGACGAGACCGGTGGGTGCGCCTGTGTCCTGTCACTGGCCGGATCAGCGCCAGGCGGCTGCGTGCCGGGCGCGCGCCGGCCGGAGACATGACACAGGCGGTGAGCGCAAAGGGGCCCTCATGGCGACGGAGATGCCTGCGGAGGCAAGAGCTGCCGAGGAACGTTGGCGGCGCATGTGGAGCCACCGGGAGCAGCTGCTCAGGGTGGCCCGGCGCAGGTCGATGAGCCAGGAGGACGCCGAGGACGCGGTGCACGAGGCGATGCTGCGCGCCGCCGAGCGGCCGGATCTGGACGACGAGCGGCTCGGGGCGTGGCTGACGACGGTGACCATGCGGTTGTGCGTCGACCGGTACCGGCAGGTCAACCGTGAGGCCGAGGTCCGCACCAGCCCGACCCTGATCGCGCCAGGGCCGGTGCCGGTGGAGGAGGCCGTGTGCGACCGGGCGGAGGCCAAGTGGCTGGCGGTGCGCAGCGGTGAGCTGCCCGCACGGCAGGCGGAGGCGCTGCGGCTGAAGTCCGAGGACCTGGACGTGAGCCAGGTCGCGGTGCGGATGGGGCTCAGCTACCGGACCGTCGAGTCGCTGCTGGCCCGGGCCCGGCGGACGCTGCGCGCCTCGCTCGCCGGGACGCTCGGGTTCGTGCTGTTCCTGTTCGGGCGGGGGCGGCTGCGGGCGGGCGGCAAGGCGCAGGCGGTGGCGGCCGCGTCGACGGCGGCCACGCTGGCGGTGGCGGGTTTCGTCCTGCCGTACGCCCTGGACGGCGGCCACCCGGCCACGACTCCCCCGCCGGCCGCGTCCCCCGCCCCCGGGAAAGCCGCCGAGACGGTACGCCCCACAAGCGCGGGCCGCACGCCCACCGCGCACGCCCGCGAGCTGTCGACCGCACCGACACCGTCGGCCGGCCCCCACAAGAGCTCCCTGCTCCCCCTGTCGGTACCGCCCCTCCCGAAGGCATCACTGGCCGAGGTCCCGGCCGTCCCCGAGGTCCCGAACCTCCCGAGCGCCCCCACCCTCTCCGCCCTGCCGGACGTCCCCACACCGGCGACGACGCTGCCCAGCCTCCCGAAGGCTCCCGCCACCCCCTCCGCGCCGGTCTCGCTCCCGGCACCGACACCGACCGGGCTGCCGTAAAGCGGGCGGTCGCGCCGCCGGGGCAGCACCCGCCCACTGAAGCGGTGCCCCCACCCCGCGCCCACCCCTCGGAAAAAAATCCGTCTCCCCCGCGACGGACCCCCCGCCCCTCCCCGTAGAGCAGATGTCGGAGCTGCTCCAGGGGCCGAGAGGTGGACCGGATGGGTGTCGAGATCTGTGTGGAAGGGCTGACCAAGTCCTTCGGTCACCAGGTCATCTGGCAGGACGTCTCGCTGACGCTGCCCGCCGGGGAGGTGTCCGTCATGCTCGGCCCCTCAGGCACCGGCAAGTCGGTGTTCCTCAAGACGCTCGTCGGGCTGCTGAAGCCGGAGCGGGGCAGCGTGAAGATCGCGGGGCGGGACATCACACGGCTGCGCGAGCACGAGCTGTACGAGGTGCGGAAGCTGTTCGGGGTGCTGTTCCAGGACGGCGCGCTGTTCGGCTCGATGAACCTCTACGACAACATCGCGTTCCCGCTGCGCGAGCACACCCGTAAGTCCGAGAGCGAGATCCGGCGCATCGTGCTGGAGAAGATGGACATGGTCGGGCTCATCGGCTCGGAGGCGAAGCTGCCCGGCGAGATATCCGGGGGCATGCGGAAGCGGGCGGGGCTGGCGCGGGCGCTGGTCCTCGATCCCGAGATCATTCTCTTCGACGAGCCGGACTCCGGTCTCGACCCCGTCCGCGTCGCCTATCTCAACCAGCTCATCGTCGACCTCAACGCCCAGATCGACGCGACCTTCCTGATCGTCACCCACGACATCGCCTCCGCCCGCCAGGTGCCGGACAACATCGGGCTGCTGTTCCGCCGCGAGCTGGTCATGTTCGGGCCGCGGGAGGAGCTGCTGACCAGTGACGAGCCGGTCGTCAGGCAGTTTCTGAACGGGCGGATGCAGGGCCCGATCGGCATGGCGGAGGAGAAGGACGCCGCCCAGGTCGAGCAGGAGCTGGCCGCGCTCGGCGGCAGTGAGACCGCGCGGACACCCGGCAGCCAGGCTCTGACTCCCCGCCTGCTGCCGGGGCCGGGCATCACCCGGCCACCACGCTGGGAGGCGATCGCCCGGCGCGAAGCCGAACTGCGGCGCCGGAAGGCGGTGGCGGACGTATGAGACTGTCGCCGACCGGAGCGCTGCGGCAGTCGGGGAACCTGTTCGCGATGGCGCTGGACGTCGTCCGGACCATGCCCCGACGGCCGTTCCAGGCACGGGAGTTCATCCAGCAGGCCTGGTTCGTCGCCAGCGTGACCATCCTGCCGACCGCGCTCGTGTCCATTCCCTTCGGGGCGGTCATCGCTCTGCAGATCGGCAGCCTGACGCGACAGCTCGGCGCCCAGTCCTTCTCCGGGGCCGCCTCCGTCCTGGCGGTGCTGCGCGAGGCCTCGCCGATCGTCACCGCGCTGCTGATCGCGGGCGCCGGCGGCACCGCGATCTGCGCGGACCTCGGGGCGCGGAAGATCCGCGAGGAGATCGACGCGATGCAGGTCCTCGGCATCGATCCCATCCACCGGCTGGTCGTACCCCGGGTGCTGGCCTCGATGGTGGTGGCGGTGCTGCTCAACGGACTGGTGTCGGTGGTCGGCGTCGCCGGCGGCTACTTCTTCAACGTCGTCCTGCAGAACGGCACCCCGGGCGCCTATCTCGCCTCCTTCACCACCCTCGCCCAGCTCTCCGACCTGTGGGCGGCCGAGATCAAGGCGCTGGTCTTCGGGGCGATCGCGGCGATCGTCGCCTCGTACAAGGGACTGACCGCGAAGGGCGGCCCGAAGGGTGTGGGCGACGCCGTGAACCAGTCGGTGGTGATCACCTTCATGTTGCTGTTCGTGACGAACTTCGTGATGACCGCGGTGTATTTCCAGGTCGTCCCGCAGAGGGGCTGAGGCACAGACATGGCAGTGTTGAGGAGTCTGGAGGAGCTCGGCCGTCAACTCTCCTTCTACGGACGGTCGTTGGCGTGGACGGGCCGTACCGTGCGCCGGTACAAGAAGGAGATCCTGCGGCTGCTCGCCGAGGTGAGCTTCGGCCGCGGCGCTCTCGCCGTCGTGGGCGGCACGGTCGGCGTGATCGCCTTTCTGTCCTTCTTCACCGGCACCGAGGTGGGGCTCCAGGGGTACGCGGCCCTCAACCAGCTCGGCACCTCCAACTTCGTGGCGTTCCTGTCGGCGTACTTCAACACCCGTGAGATCGCCCCGCTGGTCGCGGGGCTGGCCCTGTCCGCGACCGTCGGCGCGGGCTTCACCGCCCAGCTCGGCGCGATGCGGATCAGCGAGGAGACCGACGCCCTGGAGGTCATGGGCGTGCCCTCGCTGCCGTTCCTGGTGACCACGCGGATGATCGCCGGGTTCGTGGCCGTGATCCCGCTGTACGTGATCGGGCTGCTGTCCTCCTACCTCGCCGCCCGCACCATCACCACCGGCTACTACGGGCAGTCGGCCGGCACCTACGACCACTACTTCCAGCAGTACCTGCCGCCGGTCGACGTGCTGTGGTCCTTCGGGAAGGTGCTGGTCTTCGCCGTCCTGATCATCCTCGTGCACTGCTTCTACGGCTACTACGCGAGCGGCGGTCCGGCGGGTGTCGGCGTCGCGGTGGGCCGTGCCGTGCGGACCTCGATCGTCGCCATCAACGTCCTTGATTTCTTCCTCTCGTTGGCCATCTGGGGCGCCAACACGACCGTGCGGATTGCGGGGTGAACCGTATGAGGGTGTGGAGACTGCGGTTGTACGGCGTGGTGTTCCTCGCCGTGCTCGCCCTGCTGCTGTCGCTGTCCGTCGCCGTGTACCGGCAGGCGTTCACGCCGGTCGTACGGATCAGGCTGGAGGCCGACAGCCTGGGCAACCAGCTCGACCCGCGCGCCGACGTCAAACTGCGCGGCCTGCTGGTCGGCGAGGTGCGCTCGGTGCACGCCGACGGGCACAGGGCGACGCTCGACATCGCGCTCAAGCCGGAGTACGCCGCCGACATCCCCTCCGACGTACGGGCCCGCCTGCTGCCGAAGACGCTGTTCGGCGAGAAGTACGTCGACCTGGTCGCACCCGCCCGCTCCTCGGCCCGGCCCATCCGCGCCGGTGACGTCATCACCCAGGACCGCACCCGCGTCGGCATCGAGCTGCAGCAGGTGATGAACGACCTGCTGCCGCTGCTGCGGACCGTGCAGCCCGGCAAGCTCAACGCCACGCTCTCCGCGTTCGCCACCGCCCTGGAGGGCCGCGGCGACCGGATCGGCGACAACCTCACGCGCGTGGAGGACTATCTGCACCGCCTCAATCCCCATCTGCCGTCTCTCACCGAGGACTTCGCCCGGCTGGCCGATGTCGCCCAGGTGTACGGCGACGCGGCGCCGGACCTGATGGAGATCCTGCGCAACACCGTGACCACCAGCCGCACGCTGGTCGCGGAGCGGGACCGGCTGGCGTCGGCCCTCACCACGACGGCCGGCGCCGCCGGCACCGCACAAGGCTTCCTCGACGAGAACGGCGACCGGTTGATCACCCTGGGGCAGGTCTCCCGCCCGACCCTCGAACTCTTCGCCCGCTACTCCCCCGAGTACCCGTGTCTCCTCGCGGGGCTGGTCCACGAGGAGCAGGCCTCCGAGCAGGCGTTCCGGGGCGGCAAGATGCACATCACCCTCGAGGTCGTACGGCAGCAGGGGGCCTACCAGCCCGGCGAGGAGCCGCGCTACGCCGACCGGTCCGGGCCGAACTGCCGTGATCTGCCGCATCCTGCCGTGCCCGCACCGGGGTTCCATCTCAACGACGGTTCCCGCAGCGGCGGTCCGTCCGGTCCGCTCGGTGTCTCCGCCACCCGGGCCGAACAGCGGGCGGTCGGCTCGCTGGTGTCGCCCGTCATGGGGGTGCCCGCCGACGAGGTGCCGCCGGTCGCGACGCTGCTGTTCGGGCCGATGGCGCGCGGGACGGCGGTGAGCGTCGTATGAGGACCTCGGCAGCGCGGCAGACCGCCGCTCCCCTGATCAAGTTCAGCCTGTTCGCGCTGGTGACGATCGTGGCGACGGCGCTGCTCGCCGCCACCATCGTGAATCTCTCCTTCACGCCCGACCGCACCTACCGTGCCGTCTTCAGCGATGTCACCGGCCTGGAGAAGGGCGACGACATCCGGGTCGCCGGAGTGCGGGTCGGCCAGGTCCAGGGCATCCGGATCAAGGACCGTACGCTGGCGGAGATCACCTTCACCGTCGGCGCCGACCGGCCGCTGCTCACCAGCACCCATGCGGTCATCCGCTACCGCAACCTGGTCGGGCAGCGGTACGTCGCCCTCACCGAGGGCGCGGGCGACGGCACCCCGCTGAAGCCCGGCGGCACCATCCCGCTGCAGCGGACGCAGCCCGCGCTGGACCTGAACGCCCTGCTGAACGGCTTCAAGCCGCTGTTCGCCGCGCTCAGCCCGCAGGACGTCAACCAGCTCGCCACCGAGATCATCAAGACGCTGCAGGGCGAGGGCGGCACCGTCAACAGCCTGCTGGCGCACACCGCTTCGCTCACCACGACCCTGGCCGGCCGGGACAAGCTGATCGGCTCCGTGATCGACAACCTCAACACCGTGCTGAAGACGCTGGACAAGCGCGGCTCCCGCTTCTCCGAACTGCTCCTGCAGCTGCGGCGGGTGGTCTCCGGGCTGTCCGCCGACCGGGCGCCCATCGGCCAGTCGCTGGTGAACATCGGCGATCTGACGGACGCCACCTCGGGGCTGCTGAAGGACGCGCGGCCGCCGCTGAAGGACGACATCGCCCAGCTGACCGATCTCACCGGCACGCTGAACGACAACGAGAAGACCGTGGAGGGCGTCCTGCAGCGGCTGCCGAACAAGCTCAACGCACTGACGGGGACCGCGTCCTACGGTTCCTGGTTCAACTTCTACCTCTGCGACTTCGACGGCCGGATCGTGCTGCCGAAGACGAAGCAGGCGCTCACCCCCGATCTGCACGTGGCGAGGGCGAGGTGCGGATCATGAGCCGGAAGACCCGCCCGGAACCGCTGGTGAAGGTCCGCATCGACCCGCCGAAGCTGCCGAAGCTGCCGAAGCTGCCGAAGCTGCCGAAGCCACGGCTGCCCCGGCGTGCGCCCCGCCCGCGCAGGCCGGAACCGCTGATGAAGGTGCGCATCGACCCGCCTCGCCTGCGGCGCCCGAAGCCCAAGCCGCAGCCGCAGCCGCGCCCGGCGGCACCGCGCCCGCAGCCCATGATGAAGGTGCGCATCGACCCGCCCAGGCTGCCGCGCATACGGATCCGGCGGCCACGCCTGATCCCGTTCCGCGAACGCAACCCCGTGGTCATCGGGGCCGTCGGTCTCACCGTCCTCGCGCTGCTGACCGTGGCCGCGTTCAACGCCGACAGCCTGCCGTTCATCGGCGGCGGCACCACCTACAGCGCGGCCTTCTCGGAGGCGGGCGGGCTCAAGCCCGGTGACGAGGTGCGGATCGCCGGGGTGAAGGTCGGCAAGGTCGAGACCGTCGACCTGGACGGCGACCACGTCAAGGTCACCTTCAAGGTCAAGGGCGATCCGCGCTTCGGCACCGACACCGGCGCGTCGATCCGGATCAAGACGATCCTCGGCGCGAAGTACCTCGCGCTGCAGCCCGAGGGGCCGGGCCAGTTGCGGCCGGGCAGCGAGATCCCGCTGCGGCGCACCGTCCCGGCGTACGACGTCGTGCAGGCGTTCAGCGACCTGACCACCACCACGGAGAAGGTCGACACCGGGCGGCTCGCGAAGGCCCTGGACACCATCTCCGCCACCTTCCAGGACTCGCCCGCCGAGGTGCGGGCGTCCATCAAGGGCCTGTCGGAGATCTCCCGCACGGTCGCCTCCCGCGACCGGGCCCTCGGTGAACTCCTCGACCACGCGAACGGCACGACCGGCGTGCTCGCCGAGCGCTCCAAGGACTTCACCGCCCTGGTCAAGGACGGCGACCAGCTGTTTCGGGAGATCAGCAGGCGGCGGGAGGCGATCCACCGGCTGCTGAAGACCTCCGCCGCGCTCGGCATCGAGCTCTCCGGGCTGGTCCAGGACAACGAGAAGGAGATCGGGCCCGCGCTTGAGGGCCTGAAGCGTGTGGTGCAGATGCTCGAACGCAACCAGGCAAGCCTCGACCGCAGCGTGCAGCTGCTCGCGCCGTATGTGCGCGTCTTCACCAACGCCCTGGGCAACGGCCGCTGGTTCGACTCCTACGTCCAGAACCTGGTCGCCGCCCCGGTGACGCCTCGGACGGGAGGCACTCGGTGAAGCGCCTGACGACACGCCTGGCCGTGCTCACCGCACTCGCCCTGGTCGCCGCCCTCACCTATGTGCTGTGGCCGCGGCCCGAGCCGGTGCGCATCACCGCGTACTTCCCGCGCACGGTCGGCATCTACCCCGGCTCGGACGTCCGCGTCCTCGGCGTCCGCATCGGCGAGGTCAAGAAGATCACGCCCGAGGGCGAGCGGGTGCGGGTGGAGCTGGAGTACGACCGGGGGCGCAAGGTCCCCGCCGACGCCCAGGCCGCGATCATCAACTCCTCGGTGGTCAGCGACCGTTATGTGCAGCTGCTGCCGGTGTACCGGAAGGGGCCGGTCATGCACAGCGGTGCCGTCATCCCCGAGAACCGCACCGCCGTACCCGTGGAACTGGACCGGATCTTCGACAGCCTGCACACCACGGCCGAGGCGCTGGGCCCCAAGGGCGCCAACAAGGACGGCTCCCTGTCCCGGCTGCTCGGGGTGAGCGCGGACAACCTCGACGGGCAGGGCGCCAACCTCAACCGGACCGTGCAGGACCTGTCGCAGGCGGTCACCACCCTGTCCGACGGCCGCAAGAACCTGTTCGGGACGGTGCGGAACCTCCAGGTGTTCACGGCGGCGCTGGCGGCCGACGACAAGAGCGTGCGGTCCTTCGACACCAGTCTCGCCGAGGTCGCGCAGCAGCTCTCGGGCGAGCGTCAGGACCTCGCGGACGCGCTGACGAACCTGGGGACGGCGCTCGGCGACGTGTCCGCCTTCGTGAAGAACAACAAGAAGTCGCTGACCTCGGACGTGAAGGGCCTCAGCAAGGTGACCAAGGTGCTCGTCACCCAACGGGCCGCCCTGGACGAGCTGTTGCGGGTCGCGCCCACGGGCATGTCGAACCTCAACAACGCCTACAACCCGTCCTCCGGCACCCTCGACACCCGCAACAACGCCCAGCAGGCACAGGATCCGGCCTCCCTGCTGTGCTCGATCCTGCGGACGACCGGCGACGCGGGCGGCAAGAACCCCGACTGCGGGCAGCTGAAGAAGCTCTTCGACTCGCTGCCCCAACTGCCCACGCAGGGCACCGCGGTGACCGGCACGGTCGACCGGACGCTCGGCGGGATCCTGGGGGCGCGCGCATGAGCACACGACGCAAGGCCGGGGCGCTCGCCTGGGCGGCGGCCGGTTCGCTGCTGCTGTCCGGCTGCGAGTTCAACGGCTGGTACGACGTCCCGCTGCCCGGCGGCGCGGCCGACGACGGACACGCCTACCACGTCACCGTCGACTTCCGTGACGTCCTCGACCTGGTGCCGCAGTCGGCGGTGAAGGTCGACGACGTCACCGTCGGCGCGGTGGAGAAGGTGGAGCTGGACGGCTGGCACGCGCGCGTACGGCTGCGGGTCGCCGACTCGGTGAAGCTGCCCGCGAACGCGGTCGCCGAACTGCGGCAGACCAGCCTGCTCGGCGAGAAGTACGTGGCGCTCGCACCCCCGACCGGCACCGCCCCCGTGGGCCGGCTCCGCGACGGCGACCGCATCCCGCTCTCCCGCAGCGGCCGCAACCCGGAGGTCGAGGAGGTGCTCTCCGCACTGTCCGCCCTGCTCAACGGCGGTGGCGTCGCCCAGCTGAAGACGATCACCGTGGAGCTGAACAAGGCCCTGGACGGCCGGGAGAACCGGGTCAGATCACTGCTGAAGGAGCTGAACACGTTCGTCGGCGGACTGGACCGGCAGAAGGCCGACATCATCCACGCCATCAAGGCCGTCGACCGGCTCGCCGCGCGGCTCGGAAAGGAGAAGAAAACCATCGCCGAGGCCGTCGACACCATGCCGCCCGCCCTGAAGGTCCTGGCCGACCAGCGCCGCAACCTGACGAAGATGCTCACCGCCCTGTCGAAGTTCGGCAAGGCGGGCACCAAGGTGGTCAATGCCTCGCACGACGACACGGTCGCGAACCTCAGGGAGCTCCGGCCGATCCTGCAGCAGCTGAACAAGTCGGGCAACGACCTACCCAACTCCCTTGAGCTGCTGACCACTTACCCGTTCCCGCGCAATGCCGTGGACGCCGTCAAGGGCGACTACGTCAATCTGCACATCACCGCGGATCTCAATCTGGCCGACCTGTACGGGAATCTGGCAGGCGGCAGCTCCGGCCACGGCAGCGGCGGTTCACCGACGCCGGGCGGCCCCACCGCCCCCGGCCTCCCGCATCTGCCGAGCGTCCCGACGCCGGCACCGCTGCCCAGCACACCGAGCCTGCCGTCGTCGCCCTCCGTGCCGTCGTCACCGCCGGGCGGCGGCGGGCCGCTGTGTCCGCCGGTGTGCACGAGCAGCTACACCACCGGCCGCTACACGACCGGAACAAGGCCGCCCGAGGGCATCGACCTCGCGCTCGCCGAGCTGATGCTGAAAGGGGTCCAGCCGTGATCACCCGTACGGTCAAGGCCCAGCTGGTGGCCTTCGCCGCCGTCACCGCGGTCGGGGTGTCGTACGTCGGCGCCCGGTACACCGGCCTGGTGGACGACGTCCTCGGCCGCGGCTACACCGTGCAGGCCGACTTCGGCGACTCCGGGGGCATCTTCCCCGGCGCGGAGGTCACCTACCGCGGGGTCCCCGTGGGCAAGGTCGGCGCGCTGCGGCTGAGCGGCTCCGGGGGCGTCTCGGTCGCCCTCGACATCAAGGACGGGGCGCCGCGCATCCCGGCGGACACCCTCGCGGTGGTGGCGGACCGGTCGGCGGTGGGCGAGCAGTACGTCGATCTGCAGCCGCGCACCTCCCACGGCCCGTACCTGCTCGACGGCAGCGCCATCCCGCGCGGCAGCACCCGCGTGCCGCTGCCCACGACGGACCTGGTCCTCAGCCTGGACCGGCTGGTGAACTCGGTCGGCAAGAACGATCTGCGGGTCACCGTCGACGAGCTGGGCAAGGCCTTCGACGGCACCGGCCCGAACCTGAGCCGCCTGGTGGACTCGGGCAACGCACTCGTGGAGTCGGCGTCCCAGTCGCTGCCCGAGACGATCTCGCTGATCGAGAACTCGCGGAAGGTCCTCAAGACACAGGCCGACCAGGGCTCGTCCATCAAGTCGTTCGCGCACGATCTGGCGGCGCTCAGCGCACAGTTGAAGTCGAGCGACGGGGACCTGCGCAAGGTGATCGGCAACGCGACACCGGCCGCGCAGCAGGTCGACTCGCTGCTGAGGTCGACCGGCCCCGGACTGTCCGTGCTGCTGGCCAACCTGATCAGCGGCGGCCGGGTCACGCTGGCGCATCTGCCCGGTGTGGAGCAGGCCCTCGTCACCTTCCCGGCGCTGGTCGCGGGCAGCTACACGGTCGTCCCCGGCGACGGCACCACCCACTTCGGGCTGGTGGTGAACGCGGGCGACCCGCCGCCGTGCACCAAGGGGTACGGCACCACCTGGCGCGACCCCTCGGACACCAGCACCCGTGCGGCCAACACGGACGCGCACTGTGCCGCCCCGCGCGGTGGCAAGACATCGGTGCGGGGCGCGCAGAACGCCCCCGGCGCGTCGTCCGGCGGCGCGAACCAGGCGGCGTACATCACTCCGTACGACCCGGACACCGGCACCGCGACCGGCCCGGACGGAAGGCCCGTCGAGATCGGCTCGACGGGCGGTCAGCAGACGGTGTTCGGAAAGGAGTCGTGGCAATGGCTGCTCGTCGGCCCGATGGCATGAACAGGGTCCTGACGGTGGGGCTGGTCGCGGCGACCGTCCTCACCGCCGCGGTCGCCGGCTGGTTCGGCTTCGCGGTGCACGACCGGCACGTGACGGAACAGCGGCGCCAGGACCTCCTGGCCGCTGCCCGTCAGTCCGCGCTGAACTTCACCTCGCTCGACTACCGGCACTACGACCGGGACAGCGCGAACGTCCTCAAGGGCGCCACCGGTGACTTCAAGAAGCAGTTCACCGCGCAGACGGCACAGCTGACCAAGCTCGTCGCCGAGAACAAGTCGGTGTCCGAGGGGCAGGTCCTGGACGCCGGCATCGTCCGCTCCGACGCCCGCTCGGGCCGCGTCCTGGTGGTCGCCGACAGCAAGGTCAGCAACACCGCCGCGCCCCAGGGGGAGGCGCGCACCTACCGGCTGCAGCTCGACCTGGTGTACCGGGGCGGGCGCTGGCTGACCTCCGACGTCGAGTTCGTGGGCTGACGGGCCCCAGTGAGGAGTACGACCATGGCGAACCCGACCACCCGGAGCCGCACGATGAGCGCGGCCGCCCGTGCGGCGGCCAAGCGCGCCAAGCGGGTCGAGCACCTGCAGCGGCCCGAGCCGCCGGCCCCGGACCGCTGGGACGACCCGCCGGAGCCGTCACCGCAGCCGCTGGAACAGGACCCGGATGCCCTCGCGGAGCCAGAGGGGAGCGCGCCCCCGCCCAGGCCCGGGCGGCGGCTGCTTCCCGCGGTGCTCGGCGTCCTGCTGGTGGCGGCCGTGGTCGCCGCCGCACTGCTCGGACGGCAGTACGCGCAGGGACAACAGGCGGAGAGCGCGCGGTCGCAGGCGCTCGCGGCCGCGAAGAAGGCGGCGCCGGTCGTGCTGTCGTACGACTACCGGCATCTGGACCGTGACTTCGCCCGGGCCCGTACGCTGCTGACCGGGCACTTCATGGACCAGTACGGGAAGACCACGAGGACGGTGGTCGGGCCGACGGCGCAGAAGTACCACGGGGTGGTGAAGGCGACCGTCCCCGCGGCCTCCGTCGCCTCGGCCTCGCCGGACGAGGTCACGGTCCTGCTCTTCGTCAACCAGGTCACGCAGAGCACCCAGGTCTCGGGCTCCCGGCTGGACCTCAACCGGGTGCGGATGACGATGAGCCGTACCTCCGAGGGCTGGAAGGTGAGCGCCGTCGACGCCCTCTGATCAGCCCCTTCGACCTGCCCCCGCACCTCATGTGCGGGGGCCTTTTTTGTGCCGACGCCCTTGACAGCCCTCCTCCACCCCAGGCAGTCTTCCATTAAGCAGAAATCAACTTCCGCGATACGAAATAACTAGCCAGCACGGAAGGGAGCGCCGACCTCCATGGGATTCGACGACCAGCGCTTCAACGTCAACCTGTCGATCCTCTTCACGGAACTCCCGCTCCTGGAGCGCCCCGCGGCCGCCGCCGCGGCCGGCTTCACCGCGGTCGAGCTGTGGTGGCCCTGGGTCGACTCCCCCACCCCCGAGCAGTCCGAGCTCGACGCCCTGAAGAAGGCGATCGAGGACGCGGGCGTCCGGCTCACGGGCCTGAACTTCTACGCCGGACAGCTCCCCGGCCCCGACCGCGGCGCCCTGTCTATCCCCGGCGAGGAGTCCGAGAAGTTCCGCGCCAACATCGAAGTGGCGGCGAACTTCGCCCAGTCGCTCGGCACCAAGGCGCTCAACGCGCTGTACGGCAACCGCGTCGAGGGCGTGGACCCCGCCGAGCAGGACGCGCTGGCCCTGGAGAACCTGGTCCTCGCGGCCCGCGCCGCCGACCGCATCGGCGCGATCCTGCTGATCGAGACGCTCAACCGGCCCGAGTCGCCGCTCTACCCGCTGGTGTCCGCACCGGCCGGCATCGGCATCGTCGACAAGGTCAACGCCGCGACGGGGCTCGGCAACGCGAAGTTCCTCATGGACCTGTACCACCTGTCCATGAACGGCGAGGACCTGCCTTCGGTGATCGAGCAGTACGCCGCCAGGACCGGCCATGTGCAGATCGCCGACAACCCGGGCCGCGGGGCGCCGGGCACCGGCTCGCTCCCGCTGGAGGAGCTCCTCGACCAGCTCAAGAAGGCCGGATACGAAGGCTGGGTCGGCCTGGAGTACAAGCCGGGCGACCGCCCCAGCGCGGAGGCCTTCGGCTGGCTGCCGGTGGAGTACCGCGCCGCTCGGTGACCGTGCCCCCCGCTTCGGCCTGAACGGCCTCGTCCTCAAACGCCGGACGGGCTGAGTTTCGCCCACCGGCGCCACATCACTGACGTAGCAATGCAGTTCAGAGAGGTACCCCCATCATGAGCACCCTCCCCAAGATCGCCTGGATCGGCCTCGGCATCATGGGCTCCCCCATGTCCGAGAACCTGATCAAGGCGGGTTACGACGTCACCGGGTTCACCCTGGAGCAGGACAAGCTGGACCGCCTGGCGGCAGCCGGCGGCACCGTGGCCGGGTCCATCGCCGAGGCCGTGCGGGACGCCGACGTGATCATCACGATGGTGCCCGCCTCGCCGCAGGTCGAGGCCATTTCCTACGGCCCCGACGGCATCCTGGAGAACGCGAGGTCGGGCGCGCTGCTGATCGACATGTCGTCCATCACGCCGCAGACGTCCGTGGACCTGGCGAAGGCCGCCCAGGACAAGGGCATCCGGGTGCTGGACGCGCCGGTGTCCGGCGGTGAGGCCGGTGCCATCGAGGCCGTGCTGTCGATCATGGTCGGCGGTGAGCAGGCCGACTTCGACCTGGCGAAGCCGATCCTGGAGGCGCTCGGCAAGACCATCGTGCTGTGCGGTCCACACGGCTCGGGTCAGACCGTGAAGGCCGCCAACCAGCTGATCGTCGCCGTGAACATCCAGGCGTGCGCCGAGGCCGTGGTGTTCCTGGAGAAGTCCGGCGTGGACCTCAAGGCGGCGCTGGACGTCCTCAACGGCGGCCTCGCGGGCTCGACCGTGCTGACGCGGAAGAAGGACAACTTCCTCGCCCGCGACTTCAAGCCGGGCTTCCGTATCGACCTGCACCACAAGGACATGGGCATCGTCACCGACGCCGCCCGCAACGTCGGCGCCGCCCTGCCCGTCGGTGCCGTGGTGGCCCAGCTGGTCGCCAGCCTGCGCGCGCAGGGCGACGGCGGCCTGGACCACTCGGCCCTGCTGCGGGCGGTCGAGCGCCTCTCGGGCGCTCAGCTCTGAGACTTCCGGGTCGCGGCGCCGCTGACACCTGTCCTGTCGCGCCCAGGCGGCGCCGCGACCCGGAATCAACTTCAACAAACTGTTGACGCTCGATCCGCCCACTCTTAGGCTCCACGAAGCGGAAACAAGTTTCCGCTGACACCCGCACGGAAGGTCCACGATGTCGAAGCGCGTGCTCACGACCGAGTCCGGCGCCCCGGTCGCCGACAACCAGAATTCCGCCTCCGCCGGCATCGGCGGACCGCTCCTGCTCCAGGACCAGCACCTCCTGGAGAAGCTGGCGCGCTTCAACCGCGAGCGCATCCCGGAGCGCGTGGTGCACGCCCGCGGCTCGGGCGCCTACGGCTACTTCGAGGTGACGGACGACGTCACCGGGTTCACGTACGCCGACTTCCTGAGCACGGTCGGCAAGCGCACCGAGGTCTTCCTGCGCTTCTCGACGGTGGCCGACTCGCTGGGCGGTGCGGACGCGGTCCGCGACCCGCGCGGTTTCGCGGTCAAGTTCTATACCGAAGAGGGCAATTACGACCTCGTCGGAAACAACACCCCCGTGTTCTTCATCAAGGACCCGATCAAGTTCCCGGACTTCATCCACTCGCAGAAGCGCGACCCGTTCACGGGCCGTCAGGAGCCGGACAACGTCTGGGACTTCTGGGCGCACTCCCCCGAGGCCACGCACCAGGTGACCTGGCTGATGGGCGACCGCGGCATCCCGGCCTCGTACCGCCACATGAACGGCTACGGCTCGCACACCTACCAGTGGACGAACGCCGACGGCGAGGCCTTCTTCGTCAAGTACCACTTCAAGACCAACCAGGGCGTCCGCTCCCTGTCCTCCGAGCAGGCCGCCGAGATCGCGGGCAAGGACCCCAACTCGCACCAGACGGACCTGCTGCAGGCCATCGAGCGCGGGGTGAACCCCTCCTGGACCCTCTACGTCCAGATCATGCCGGCGGCCGAGGCGGCGGACTACCGCTTCAACCCCTTCGACCTCACCAAGGTGTGGCCGCACCGGGACTACCCGCTGCAGCGCGTGGGCCGCCTGGTCCTCGACCGCAACCCGGACAACGTCTTCGCCGAGGTCGAGCAGGCCGCGTTCTCCCCGAACAACTTCGTGCCCGGCATCGGCCCCTCGCCGGACAAGATGCTCCAGGGCCGTCTGTTCGCCTACGCGGACGCCCACCGCTACCGCCTGGGCGTCAACCACACCCTGCTCGCGGTGAACGCGCCGAAGGCGACGACCGCGCGGAACTACGGACGCGACGGCTTCATGGCGGTCAACGCCCAGGGCCGCGGGGCGAAGAACTACGAGCCGAACTCGTACGACGGCCCGGTGGAGACCGGCCGCCCGCTGTCCGCCCCGCTGGCCCTGGCCGGCCACACCGGCACCCACGAGGCCCCGCTGCACACCAAGGACGACGACTTCTTCCAGGCGGGCGAGCTGTACCGCCTGATGTCCGCGGACGAGCAGTCCCGTCTGATCGCCAACATCGCCGGCGGCCTCTCCCAGGTCTCCCGCGACGACGTGATCGAGAAGAACCTGGCCCACTTCCACGCCGCCGACCCCGAGTACGGCAAGCGTGTGGAGGAGGCGGTCCGCGCCCTGCGCGAGGACTGACCCACAGGCGGCCCGTAACCGCCGGACGGCCCGGATGAGGGGTGGCCGGCCGGCGGTGGCGGGCGAGGCAAGGACCGCGGCGGCGTGCGAGCCAGTGCGGTGGTGAAGGTCCCGGGCACTGCTTCTTCGACCTGAGGGAAGCAGTGCCGCGGCTCCGTCGCACCCGCCGCGGTCCCAGCCACTTTCTGCAGCACCCCGAGACTCCGTCCGGCGGCGCGAACGTTCTGTCGCGCCCAGCCTCGCACCGCCGGACGGCCACAACAGAAGACCTCACCGGCCGAAAGGCGCCGGATGCGGACGGTCCCGCATCCGGCGCCTTTCGGCGTTCGTGGTGCGGATCGGCGCGGCCCGCAGGACGCTGAAGGCATGGCACATCCAACCGAGCATCCGCACATCGTGGTGCACTCGCCGGCCCTGGACGGCTCCCGGCGGGTCACGGAGGGCGACGAGACGCTGGGGATCGCCACGCACGTCGACGACGTCAGCGAGATCCTGCGCCTGGCCGACCTGTACGTCACGGACGTCGAGGAGAGCGACCTCATCGAGTGGCAGGGCGGCGGCCCGGACGACTGGCCGGGGCTGTCGGAACACCACGAGGGGGCGTGAGCACACGCGTACGCGTACGCCCTGGAACGTAGGACGTCTACGCAAACCTCAAATCCAGCTCTGAACATGGTTCAAGAAGCTTCAGCCGCACCCAACGGAGGGCATATTCACGTCACATGGGGCCCGCCGACACGGGGGCGGCGGGCTCCATGACGGGGGAACCGGGAGATCGCACGGGGGAAACGGGGGATCTCACGGGGGAAACGGGGGACGGCTCCGCGGAGCCGGGCACGCGAAAGGGGCGGCCCAACCGGCAGGTTGGACCGCCCCTCAGCTGTCGGCCGGGTCAGACCTTCAGCGTCCTGATCGACGTCGGGGCGTGCCCCGGCTCGGTCGCGAGCTCCTCGAACTCCACGACGTTGCTGATGTCGTTGGTGGTCGACATGGCGATGTTGGTGACGCGCTCCAGGATCGCCTCGACGACGACCGGCACCTGGAACTCGGCGGCGAGCTTCTTGGCCTGCTCCAGGGCCGCACCCAGCTCGTTCGGGTCGGTCACCCGGATCGCCTTGCAGCCCAGGCCCTCGGCGACCTTGACGTGGTCGACGCCGTAGACGCCGAGCTCGGGCGAGTTGATGTTCTCGAACTCCAGCTTGACCTGGAAGTCGATGTCGAACGCCCGCTGCGCCTGCCGGATCAGGCCCAGGTAGGCGTTGTTCACCAGGACATGGACGTACGGGATCTTGTGCTGCGCACCGACCGCCAGTTCCTCGATCATGAACTGGAAGTCGTAGTCGCCGGACAGGGCGACGACCTGCGCCTCCGGGTCCGCCTTCGCGACGCCCAGCGCGGCCGGGACGGTCCAGCCGAGGGGGCCCGCCTGGCCGCAGTTGATCCAGTGGCGGGGCTTGTAGACGTGCAGCATCTGGGCGCCGGCGATCTGGGACAGGCCGATCGTGGAGACGTAGCGGGTCTCGGGTCCGAACGCCTTGTTCATCTCCTCGTAGACGCGCTGCGGCTTGATCGGGATGTCGTCGAAGTGCGTACGGCGCTGGAGAGTCGCCTTCTTCTCCTGCGCCGAGGCCGCCCAGGCGGAGCGGTCGGGCAGCCTGCCGGCCGCCCTCAGCTCCCTTGCCACCTCGACGAAGAGCTCCAGGGCCGCCTTCGCGTCGGAGGCGATGCCGTAGTCCGGGGCGAAGATCTTGCCGATCTGGGTGGGCTCGATGTCGACGTGGACGAACCTGCGGCCGGCCGTGTAGACGTCGAGCTTGCCGGTGTGGCGGTTGGCCCAGCGGTTGCCGATGCCGAGGACGAAGTCGGACTCCAGGAAGGTCGCGTTGCCGTAGCGGTGGGAGGTCTGCAGGCCGACCATGCCGGCGTTCAGCTCGTGGTCGTCGGGCAGGACACCCCAGCCCATCAGGGTCGGGACGACCGGAATGCCCGTCAACTCGGCGAACTCGACGAGGAGTTCGGCCGCGTCGGCGTTGATGACACCGCCGCCCGCGACGATCAGCGGTCGCTCGGACTCGTTCAGCAGCCCGATCGCCTTCTCGATCTGGGCGCGGGTGGCGGCCGGCTTGTAGACCGGGAGCGGCTCGTACGTCTCCGGGTCGAACTCGATCTCGGTGAGCTGCACGTCGATCGGCAGGTCGATGAGGACCGGGCCGGGACGGGCGGAGCGCATCAGATGGAAGGCCTGCTGGAAGACGCCGGGCACCTGGGCGGCCTCGAGCACCGTGACCGCCATTTTCGCGACCGGCTTGGCGATCGAGGCGATGTCGACGGCCTGGAAGTCCTCTTTGTGGATCACGGCGGTCGGCGCCTGGCCGGTGATGCACAGGATCGGGATGGAGTCCCCGATCGCCGAGTACAGGCCGGTGATCATGTCGGTTCCCGCGGGCCCCGAGGTGCCGATGCAGACACCGATGTTGCCCGGGTGGGTGCGGGTGTAGCCCTCGGCCATGTGCGAGGCGCCCTCCACATGGCGGGCGAGGGTGTGGTTGATGCCGCCGGAGGCCTTGAGCGCCGCGTAGAACGGGTTGATCGCCGCGCCGGGCACACCGAACGCGTTGGTGACGCCCTCGCGCTTGAGGATCTCAACTGCCGCGCGGGCAGCGGTCATACGTGCCATCGAGTACTCCTGCTTCGGCTGTCGGACCAGCCCTCCCGTCGCGCCCCGCGGTGAGCTCTTCCGTAATCGGCTTCCGTCTCCACATATTCCACAGTGCGGAAACTGTTTTCTACTATCTGGAAGCAATGTAGGTGGGTGGAGGAAGGCCGTCAAGAGACGGACAAGCGGGGGCTCGCTGGGGGACGATGTGGGCCATGTCAGAGAGCGTCTCGGTGCGCTGTCCGGCCTGCGGACGCGAGCACCTGTATGCGGCGCCGTCGTATCCGTGCACGTGCGGGGCGCCGGTCGCCCCGCCGCTGGACCGGCACGGGACGGCGACGGCCGTCACCCATCGGGCCTGGGCGGAGGACTGGATCACGCTGCAGTGCGGCTCCTGCGGCCGCCGGGACCAGTGGCCGCGCCCGGAGCTGGGCTGTGAGTGCGGGACGGTGCTGCGGCTCGCCGTGGCCGGGCAGACCACCACGGCACAGGCGGGCACCGAGGCCGCCCCCGCCCCGGCACAGCGCCGCCGGCCCTTCCAGCCCGTCACCATCCGCACCGCCCGGGACGCGGTGACGGCCGCCGCCGTGTATCTGCGCTGGCTCGGCTACCGGGACATCCGCCGGGCCGACCAGCGGCCCCCGTCCGGCATCGGCATCGCCGCCCGCGGCCTGCTGGCCCAGGTCGACCCGACCGTGCGCCCGGCCTCGCTGCGGGACGTGGAGTGCCTGTGGCTGACCGCCATGACGGAGTCGGCGTCCTGCGCCTACTTCTCCCTGGCGGGCTACGCCACCGACGCCCGCGCTCGCGCGGACACCCTCGGCGTCCCGCTGTTCGTCCTGGACCTCACGGGCGCCCCACAGCCGGTCAACAGCCTCGCCGACGAGCTGGACGCCACCGGGGTGCGGTAGCTCCGCAGGGAGAGAACGGGGGCGCCGTGGGCACCCCCGCTCGAACGCGTTCACGCAACCGCGAGTTCACTGCTCCCGCTCGCGGCGGTACCGCGCCGAGAAGCAGCGCGAAGTCCCGCAGTGCGATGCCGTAGTGGCCCGAGTTGGTGCTACAGGGCGTATTTCTCCCGCAGTTCCACCTTCCGCACCTTCCCGGACACCGTCATCGGGAAGGCCTCCAGGATCTGCAGCCGGCTCGGCACCTTGTAGTGGGCCAGCCGGCCCTCGCAGAAGGCACGCACGTCCTCCAGGGCCGGCGGGTCGGCCGGGTCGCGCGGGATCACGCAGGCCAGGACCTCCTCGCCGTACTTCTCGTGAGGTACGCCGACGACCTGGACGTCCTGGACCTTCGGGTGGCCGTAGAGGAACTCCTCGATCTCGCGCGGGTAGATGTTCTCGCCACCCCGGATGATCATGTCCTTGATGCGGCCGACGATCTCGACGTAGCCGTCCTCGCGCATCACGGCCAGGTCCCCGGTGTGCATCCAGCGGCCGGGGTCGACGGCCTCGGCGGTCTTCTCGGGCTCGTTCCAGTAGCCGAGCATCACGCTGTAGCCGCGGGTGCACAACTCGCCCGGGACACCGCGGGGTCGGGTCACTCCGGTGGCCGGGTCGACGACCTTCACCTCGAGGTGCGGGAGGACCCGGCCGACCGTCCCGGTGCGGTGTTCCAGGTCGTCGTCCCTGCGGGTCTGCAGGGAGACCGGGGACGTCTCCGTCATGCCGTAGCAGATGGAGACCTCCTCCATGTGCATCTCGGCGACCACCCGCTTCATCACCTCGACCGGGCAGGGCGAGCCCGCCATGATGCCGGTGCGGAGGGTGGACAGGTCGTAGCTCGCGAAGTCGGGGAGGTTCAGCTCCGCGATGAACATGGTCGGGACGCCGTAGAGCGATGTGCAGCGCTCCTGCTGGACGGCCTCCAGGGTGGCCCTCGGGTCGAACGACGGGGCCGGGATCACCATGCACGCGCCGTGCGAGGTCGCCGCCAGGTTGCCCATCACCATGCCGAAGCAGTGGTAGAAGGGCACGGGGATGCAGATCCGGTCCTGCTCGGTGTAGGCGATCAACTCACCCACGAAATAGCCGTTGTTGAGGATGTTGTGGTGGGAGAGCGTGGCCCCCTTGGGGAAGCCCGTCGTGCCCGAGGTGTACTGGATGTTGATGGGGTCGTCGCAGGACAGCTCCTCGTACGGGGCCTCGGCGGTCCCGCGGCCGAGCAGCGCCTGCCAGCTCGGGTCGCCGATGTACACGACCTCGCGCAACTCGGGGCAGCGGCCCCGCACCTGCTCGACCATCGCCCGGTAGTCGCTCGTCTTGTGGCTGAGGGAGGCGAAGAGCAGCGAGATCCCGGCCTGCTTGAGGACGTACTCGACCTCGTGGGTGCGGTAGGCCGGGTTGATGTTCACCATGATCGCGCCGATGCGGGCGGTGGCGTACTGGACCAGCACCCACTCCGCGCAGTTGACCGCCCAGATGCCCACCCGATCGCCCTTGGCGACCCCGCCCGCCACCAGCGCCCGCGCCAACTCATCGACGTCCGCACTGAATCGGGCGTACGTCCAGCGACGCCCGGACGGCACGTCGACCAGTGCCTCGCGATCCGGCCAGGCCGCCACGGCCCGGTCCAGGTTGGCGCCGATGGTGTCCCCGAGCAGGACGGTCGGGCTCGTCCCGTGCGTGTACGACAGTGCGGTCACCGGAAGTCCTCCTCGCGGTACTCGTCGGCCGAGCCCTCGGCGGTCGCCTCGCGCAGCTCGATCCGGCGGATCTTGCCGGAGACGGTCTTGGGCAGCGGCGCGAACTCCAGGCGGCGGATGCGCTTGTACGGGGCGAGGACCTCGCGGGAGTGCTCGAACAGCACCTTCGCGGTGTCGGGGCCCGGCTGCCAGCCCTCCGCGAGGACGACGTACGCCTTGGGGACGGCGAGGCGCAGCTCGTCCGGGGCGGGTACGACGGCCGCCTCGGCCACCGCCTCGTGCTCAAGCAGCGCGCTCTCCAGCTCGAAGGGGCTGATCTTGTAGTCGGAGGCCTTGAAGACGTCGTCGGCGCGGCCCACGTAGGTGATGTAGCCGTCGGCGTCGCGGGAGCCGATGTCGCCGGTGCGGTAGTAGCCGCCTGCCATCGCCTCCGCCGTGCGGTCCGGGTCCCCGTGGTAACCGGTCATCAGGCCGACGGGCCGCGCCGACAGGTCGAGGGCGATCTCGCCCTCGGCGGCTCCGGGGGCGCCCGTCACCGGGTCGAGGAGCTCGACCCGGTAGCCCGGGCTGGGCCGCCCCATCGAGCCGGTCTTGAGCTCCTGGCCCGGGCTGTTGGCGACCTGCACGGCCGTCTCGGTCTGTCCGAAGCCGTCCCGGATGGTGATGCCCCAGGCGCGCCGGACCTGCTCGATGACCTCGGGGTTCAGGGGCTCGCCTGCCGCCACGACCTCGCGCGGCGGGGTGCGCAGCTGGGTCAGGTCGGCCTGGATGAGCATCCGCCACACGGTGGGCGGGGCGCAGAAGGTGGTCACTCCCCCCCGGTCCATCTCGGCCATCAGCCGGCCCGCGTCGAAGCGCGTGTAGTTGTGGATGAAGACGGTCGCCTCGGCGTTCCACGGGGCGAACAGGTTGGACCAGGCGTGCTTGGCCCAGCCGGGCGAGGAGATGTTCAGGTGCACGTCACCGGGCTTGAGGCCGATCCAGTACATGGTGGCCAGGTGGCCGACCGGGTACGAGGTGTGGGTGTGCTCGACCAACTTGGGCCGGGCGGTGGTGCCGGAGGTGAAGTACAGCATCAGCGGGTCGTCCGCGAGGGTCGGGCCGTCCGGTGTGAAGTCGGCTGAGGCGGCGTACGCGTCCTCGTAGGCCCGCCAGCCCTCGGGGGCCCCGCCCACCGCGATGCGCGTGTACGTGCCGGGCACCTCGTCGAACTTGCCGGTGTCCTCGGCCCGCACCAGCACATGGCGGACCCGGCCGCGTTCGACGCGGTCGCGCAGGTCGGCGGGGCCGAGCAGCGGGGTGGCCGGGATGACGACGGCGCGCAGCTTCATCGCCGCGAGGGCCGTCTCCCACAGCTCGGCCTGGTTGCCGAGCATGACGAGGATCCGGTCCTCGGCGCGGACACCGCGCTCGCGCAGCCAGTTCGCCACCCGGTCGGAGCGGTCGGACATCTCCGCGAACGAGACCCGGACCTCGCTCCCGTCCTCCTCGACGATGTGCAGAGCGGTCCGGTCGTTGCCGTCGGCGATGACGTCGAACCAGTCGAGGGCCCAGTTGAAACGCTCGGGCCGGGGCCAGCTGAAACCCTCGTACGCCTTCGCGTAGTCCTCGCGGTGCTCCAGCAGGAAGTCCCGCGCACTGCGGAAGAGCTCCGTCGCCGTCGTCATCGTCGTCCTCCTCGCTTTCTTCGGTCGTTCACCTCCGGGGCGCTCTCTGCCGGTGCCGAGGGCCCCTTCGGCTCACTCCGGTACCGGACCATTGCCGGGCGGCTCTCTGTCATCGTGTAATCCGTGATGCAGGTCTCACTACCCCCGAACGGGGGTGTGCGCCGCAGGGAGAGGGCAGGCAGGTGACAGCAGACGCGGCCGGGGCGGTCGAGATACGCAATGCGCTGGTACGGCTGCGGCGCACGACGGGGCTTCCGGTCGCCTTCGGCGGCCTGGTGGAGCCGGGGCGCCGGCACATGCGCATCAGCGAACTCAGCGGCACCGAGACACCCGCGCTGAGCGGACTGCCGGTGTCCTCCGGCAACGGCCTGGGCGGCCGGGCGGTCGCGCTCGCCCGGCCGTGCGCGGTGACGGACTACTCCTCCTCGCGGCAGATCAGCCACGAGTACGACATCCCGGTCGCCACCGAGGGGCTGCATTCGATCCTCGCGGTGCCGGTGGTCGTACGCCGCCGGGTGCGGGGTGTGCTCTACGGCGCCCTGCGCACGGCGCAGCCGCTGGGCGACCGGACGCTGGGCGCGGCGATGGAGGCCGCTCGGGACGTGGAGCAGGCGCTGGCCGTGGGCGACGAGGCGCGGGGACTCATGGCGGCGGCCGCCCGCGGCGAGCCGGAGCGGGATCCGGCGGCGGGTGCCGCCTGGGAGCAGGTGCGGGAGGCCCACGCGGCCCTGCGGGCGCTGGCACCGCGGATCGCGGACCCCGCGCTGCGGGCGGAACTGCTCGGCGTGTGCGGGTTGCTGACCCCGAAGACGCAGGCTTACGGGGTCGATCTGGCCCCTCGTGAACTGGATGTACTGGCCTGTGTGGCGGCGGGGGCCACCAACGCGGTGGCCGCCGAGCGGCTCGGTCTGCGCGCCGAGACGGTCAAGGGATACCTGCGGTCGGCGATGCGGAAACTGGGTGCTCACACGCGGGGCGAGGCGGTGGCCGCGGCCCGCCGGGCGGGGCTGCTGCCGTAGCGCTCTATTCGTTCACCGGCGCTTTGAATTTCGCCATGCCTGACCGTTGTTATATCCCTCACCACGGCGTCCGTCCGAATTTCATGGAGAGATTGCCTAGAATTTGGCCCGAACACGACACTCGGAGGGGAGCGGTGACCGTGCGAGGGGACTTGAGGGAGCCCGCCAGACGCCACCCCGACCTGGTCATCGGCCGGGACGAGCTGCTCAGCGCGGCGCGCGAGCAGCTCGCGCGGGGTGGCAGCGTGCTGCTCCACGGCCCCGCCGGAATAGGAAAGTCGACCGCTCTGCGGGCATTGGCATCCGAATACGGGACAGCCGCCCGTACCGTGCTGCGCTGCTCGGCGACCGAGTCCGAATCCCACCTCCCCTTCCTGGCCCTCGCCGACCTGCTCGGACTGGTCGTGGACCAGGTGTACGACAAGCTGCCCGCCGCCCAGCGCACGGCACTGGAGTCGGCGCTCACCGGCCGCGGCGAGTCCACCCTCCAGCGCGACGGCCTGGCCCTGCGCCTGGCCGTCCTGTCGGCGCTGCGCGCGCTCGCCGAGCAGGGCCCCGTCCTCGTGGTGGCGGACGATCTGCAGTGGCTGGACCCGGCGAGCGCGGAGCTCCTCGGCTTCGCCGCCCGCCGCCTGGGCGACACCCCGGTGCAACTGCTGTGCGCGGTACGCACCGAGGGCCAGGAGTACGACCGCCACCTGAGCGCGTCCCCGCCCGACACCCTGGCCGTGCGGCTCGGCGCGCTCTCCCGCGCCCAGGTGGCCGCGCTGCTCGACCACCGCGGCTACACCGGTCTGCCGCGGTCCACCGTCCGCGACATCCACCGCACCAGCGGCGGCAACCCGTTCTTCGCCCTCGAACTGGGCCGCGCCCTGGCCGAGAGCCCGACCCCGCCGCGGCCGGGCGAGCCGCTGCCGGTGCCCACCTCGCTGCGCGCCCTCGTCCTCAACCGGCTCGACATGCTCTCCGTCGAGGCCCGCCGCACCCTGCTGGTGGCCAGCGTGGGCGCCCGCCCCACCCTCGCCCTGCTGCACGAGGCCGGCCGGGAGAACGCCGAGGCCGAGACCGCACAGGCGGCCGAACTCGGACTGCTGGCGACCGAGCCCGAGGGCCCCGCCGTACGCTTCGCGCATCCGCTGATCTCGGCCGCGCTGTACGCGGAGGCGCCCGCGCAGGACCGGCGGGCCGCGCACGCCGCGCTGTCCACGGCGGCCTCCGACCCGATCGAGCGGGCCCGCCACCTCGCCCTCGCGACCACCGGCACCGATCCGGAGGCCGCGGCCCGCCTCGCCGAGGCCGCAGCTCTGGCCCGGGACCGCGGGGCACCCTCGGTCGCCGCCTCGCTCGGGCTGCTCGCCGCCCGGCACACCCCGGCCGACGGCGAGCCCGGCCCGGACGAGCGCCGGCTGGAGGCGGCCGAGGACGCGATCACCGCCGGCGAGGTGGACCTCGCCCGGGACATCGCCCGCGACGTGCTGACCCGGGCCGCCGAGCCCGCGGACCGGGTGCGGGCCTGGATGGTGGTCATCGAGGCGGCCGGGCAGGCCCTCGGCGAGGTCGACACCGTCTACCCGCAGGCACTGGCCGACGCCGGCGACGACCCGGGGCTGCTGGCCCAGGTCCACTACCAGCTGGCCTGGCGCGGACTGGTCGTGGAGGGCGACTTCGCCATCGGCCGGGAGGAGGCCGCGCACGCCGCGGAGCTCGCCGCCCGGGCCGGCGACCGCCGCACCGAACTCCTCGCGCTGGCCTTCCAGGCGACGACCGAGACCCTGATGGGTCACCCGGACGCCCCCGCGACCATCAAACGCGCCCTGAAGGAGCCTCAGCTGCCCGACGTGGCCTGCCACCACAACGGTGCGGGCGCCACCCGCTACCGCTGGCTGATCATGAGCGACCAGCTGCCCGAGGCCCGCTCCACCGTCAACGCGCTGCTGCGCGAGGCGCGCCGGCGCGGCATGGTCGAGAGCGAGGTGCACTTCCTGCGTCTGCTCGCCGAGACCGAACTGCGCTCCGGGCACTGCGGCCGGGCCCTCGACCTGGCCCGGGAGAGCATGCGGCTGGCCCGCGACTCGGGGATCGGCGAGGCGTCCTCCGCGGTGCTCGCCTCCCTCGCGGAGGCCTCCGGCGGGGACGTGGAGCGGGCGCTGACGCTGGGCCGGGAGGCGGTGGAGCTGGCCGAGCGGGCCGGCGACCAGATGTACATCTCCCGGGGGCTGACCGCGCTCGGGCACGCCCAGCTGGTCGCCGGGGACGCCGAGGGCGCGGTCCGCTCGCTGCGCCGGGTGCGGGACCTGGAGGACGGGCTCGGCATCACCGACCCCGCGCGCGGCCGCTGGCACGGCGACCTCGCCGAGGCCCTCGTGCGCGTCGGCGAGGTGGACGAGGCGCAGCAACTCCTCGACGTGGCGCGCGAACACGCCGTGCGGCTCGGCCGCGAGGGCGTGCTGGCCGTGCTGGACCGGGCCGAGGCACTGGTGCGGGCCGCACGCGGGGAACACGAGGCCGCGCTCACCCAGCTGACCTCGGCGCGGCACCGGCTCGCCAAGCTGGGCTACGGCCTGGAGGAGGCACGCGCCGCCTTCGCTCTGGCGTCGCTGCGTTCAGGCCGGCCGGGACGCGCGTCGTACGACGAGGCGGCCCGGCTGTTCCGCCGCTGCCGGGCGCTGCCCTGGGTGCGTCAGGTGGAGGCGGCCGCCGTGGCGAGCCCGGTGGAACCGATCGCCCCCGCCGCCGCGTCAGAGGGCCTGGAAGGGCTTGCCGCGATGGAACGCCAGGTCGCCGCGCTCGTCATGGAGGGCGCGACCAACCGGGAGATCGCCGCGCGGCTGTTCATCAGTGTGAAGACGGTCGAGGCGACACTGACCCGGGTCTACCGCAAGCTGGGGATCCGCTCGCGCGTGGATATCGTCCGTTTGGCGGCGGCACGGCGAGCGAAGTGACGGCACGCCAGGTTAACTGAACCCGACCGAGGGTTTTCCCTCACACAACCCCCTAGGGGGTTCCCTCATTGGGAGCCGGGGGTTCCGCGTCCTAGCTTGAGGACGTGCCGCTCGCCCGGGCATACGGGGGTCGGTCCCGCGGCCCCCGTGCTCAACCCCCCACACCCGCGCGACCCCCCACCGGCAACCCCCACTGAGGAGACTCATGTTCGGGTCCAACCGTGCCAGGAAGACCGCCGCGGTAGTCACGGCGGCCGCTGCAGCGGCCGCCACCGTACTGCTCGGCGCGCCTTCCGCGGCAGCCGCGCCCCAGCCCATCGTGGGCGGCACCACGACCACGACCACGGCCTACCCGTTCGTCATGCAGATCACGGACGCCTCGCAGAACCAGTTCTGCGGCGGCACCCTCGTCTCGGCCACCAAGGTGATCACCGCTGCTCACTGCGTGGTCGGGGAGAGCACCAGCAGTGTCAGAGTCGTCGGCGGCCGCACCTATCTGAACGGCACCAACGGCACGGTCAGCAAGGTCAGCAAGATCTGGATCAACCCGGACTACACGGACGCCACCAACGGCAACGACGTGGCCGTACTGACGCTGTCGACGTCGATGCCGTACACGACGGCCTCGTACGTCTCGTCCTCGGACACCTCGGTGTACGCGGCCGGCACCACGGCCCGCATCCTCGGATGGGGCACCACCTCGGAGAGCGGCAGCTCCTCCAACCAGCTCCGGACCGCGACCGTGCCGATCGTGGCCGACTCCAGCTGCAAGAGCTCGTACGGGTCTGACTTCGTGCAGAGCGACATGGTTTGCGCCGGATACACATCCGGCGGCGTAGACACCTGCCAGGGCGACAGCGGCGGTCCCCTGCTCATCGGGGGCGTCCTGGCAGGGATCACTTCTTGGGGCAACGGCTGTGCGGAGGCGGGATACCCGGGTGTCTACACCCGGCTGACCACCTTCTCCAACCTGGTGACCGCACAGGTCAACTCGTAGGACGAGTGCTCCAGAAGATCTCCTGAGCATCCCTCAGGTGAGAGACAAGGGGGCGTTGCGGGCTACCACGAGCAGCTCGCAGCGCCCCCTTTCCATGCGCTACTCGTGGCGCATGGGGTGCTACTTGTCGGCGGTGAGCCTGCCCGCAGCGCCCCAGCTGTCCGCCGGCACCTCGTGGATCCACACCTGAACGGTCTCGGCGGGGATCCGGTAGGCGTCGACGAAGGCGTCGGTGATGCGCTTGACGAGGTCCCGCTTGAGCTCGGTGTCGCGGGGACCCTGCTGGACGGTGACGATCGGCATGACTGAACTCCCTCGAAAACGCTGCCTGTCGGGACCTGATGCGGTCCCTTTCGATGAGTCCAGTCCATCGCGCCGGGCGCCCGCGACCAAGAATCAGACCGCGACCGCAGCGATCAGTTCTCGTGATCGCCGCAGGCCAGCAGCAGGGTGTCCAGGTGCGGGGGCGGGGCATTCACGGGCACGGCGAGGCCCGTGGACAGGGCGAGGCCCGGCGCGCGGAACGATACGAAGGCGACGCGGGGGCTGCGCAGCACGCGCGCGTGGGACGCGTACACGACGGTCCACAGGGGGCGGTTGCCGATGGTGGCGAGGGTGTCCTGGAGGGAGCCGCTCGCCGGTCCGGGCAGCGGCTCGAACCCGGCCTCGTGACAGGCGCCGACGACCAGGTCGACCAGGGCGGGGTTGTTGCGGCGCTCGGTAAGGGTCAGCGGTACCTCGGCCAGCTCCTCGATGCCGATCTCCGCGCGGCCGGCCAGGGGGTGCGTGGCGGGGAGGGCGGCCACCAGCGGGTCGGGCCACAGGGGCAGCACGCGTACGCCCGGCACCGGCTCGACGGCCCGTACGAAAGCGGCGTCCAACTGGCCGCCCGCGACCCGGGCCAGGCGCTCGGCGACCGGCAGTGAGAACAGCTCGACGGGCACGTCCGGCGCGCGGTGCGCGAACGCGGCGAGCACACGGTCGAGATGCGCACCGAGGCCCGTACTGGTGCCGATCCTGAGGCCGGGCGGCGGGGCGACGGCGGCACGCGCCCGGTCGGCCGCCGCCAGTACCTCCCGCGCCTCGGGCAGCAGCCGCTCACCCGCCGCCGTGAGCCGCACCCGGCGCGGCGTCCGGTCGAACAGCTCGGCGCCCAGCTCCCGCTCCAGGCGCTGTATCTGCATGCTCACCGCGGACTGCACGATGTGCAGCCGCTCGGCCGCCCGCCCGAAGTGCAGTTCCTCGGCGACGGTCACGAAGTAGGTGAGCTGCCGCAGTTCCATGGGCTCGACTCTAGAGGGGCCGGGCGGGCGGCTGTTTGAATGAACGTCCCCCGTTTGCATGAGCGCCCGAGGGACGTGACCGGAGGAGAACGACGCACATGGTGTCCACGGACCGATTCCTCGCCTTCGCCGCGATGTCCCTGCTGGTGATCGTGATTCCGGGCCCCAGCGTCCTGTTCGTCATCGGCCGCGCGCTCGCCCACGGCCGCCGTACGGCGGTGGCGACCGCGGTCGGCAATGTGTTCGGCTCGTATCTGCTGGTGGTGGCGGTGGCGATCGGCGTCGGCTCGCTGGTGGAGCGCTCGGTCACGATCTACCTGGCGGTGAAGTTCGCAGGCGCCGCCTACCTGGTGTACCTGGGTGTGCAGGCCTTCCGGCATCGCAAGCAGCTGAGGGCGTCGGCGATCCGGACGCAGCCGACGGGACGGGCGCGTGGCGATCTGCGGACGGTGCTCGACGGCGTGCTCGTCGGGGTGACCAACCCGAAGGGCGTGGTCTTCTTCGCCGCCGTACTCCCCCAGTTCGTGGACCACTCGGCGGGCCGCGTCCCGCTGCAGATGCTGCTGCTCGGCCTGATCCCGATCTCGATCGGCCTGGTCACGGACACCCTGTGGGGCCTGACCGCATCGGCCGCCCGCACCTGGTTCGCCGGCTCCGACCGCCGTCTGTCGATGATCGGCGGCGCAGGCGGCTTCGCGATGATCGGGCTGGGCCTGACGGTGGCGGTGACGGGCCGGGCGGACTGAGGCTTACGAGATCACGGTCCCGAACCTGATGTCGTACGACGTCCCCGGATGCATGGTGTCGAGCATGCGCACCGCTTCTTCCACGACATCCGCGCGCTGGGCCTTGCCGAGTGTGCCGAAGGGCTCGACGACGAGCGCGCCCTCGCCCAGCTTCCACACCCCCGCCAGGAAGCCGTCGACGAGGAACGTGCAGTACGCCTGATTGCCCGCCCAGCTGCGCCCCCAGTACTCGGCCGGGACGACCCGGGTGCGGTCGGCATGGGAGAGGAGCAGGTTGTCGAACTCGGGGAGGAAACGGGGCGGCGCCGGAGTCTCCGCGTCGGGCCGCGGCGCCTCCGGCAGATCGAAGAGCTCGACCCCACCCTCGTCCCGAAAGGTGACGAGCTGCGGCCGAAGCCGCTCGAAGACATCACGCAGCCGGGTCAGTCCCGCCCAGGTCTGCATGTCCTTGACGGAGGCGGGCCCGAAGGCGGCGAGGTAGCGCAGGACGGTGGCATCGGCGGACGGGACCGCTGGTGCCCGCGAGGCTGGGACGGCGGCGGCCGGCGAGCCCGCGGCGGGGGCGCCTGCACTCGACGAAGCCGCGCTCCGTGCGCCCGCACTCTGCGCAGTCACGGCCGGCGAGACCGCCCCCGGCACGGCCGCAGCCGACGAAGCCGCGCCGGGCGCACCCGCACTGGATGAAGCCCGGCCTTCTGCAGCCGCGGCGGGCGAAGCGGCGCTCGGCGCGGTCGCACTCGGCCAGGCCGCACCATGCTCCGCCTCGGCGAGCGGGACCGCACCCGGCGCAGCCGTGTCCGGGGCGGTCGCACTCGGTGGATTCGCGCCCGGCGACGTCGCGGACGGTGGAGTGGCGGCCGGTGGCATCGAGCGGGCGGCGGGGCCGCGGCCCAGCCAGTGCTCCGCTGTGGTCAGGGCGACCTGGCCGCTTCTGCCCCAGAGGCCGCGTGGGGTGACCTGGACGAGGGGGAGCTTGCAGCGGGCTGCGATGGCGAGGGCCTGTGGGTCGGCGTCGGGCCACTCGGTCTGCAGGGCCTCGCGCAGTTGCTTCATGGTGCGCGGCTCGGCCTCCACGAGATGGCGGGCGAGGGCGGCGAGCCGGTCGAGGTCCACGCCCGCAAGCCCCTTGCGGAAGTTGGTGAGTTCACGGTCACGGGCCGGCTGGACGAGCGGACGCAGGGTGAGGGCGTCGGCGGCGGTGTGGGTGTGGATGGTCGAGCGCATGGTGACGATACGGACGACCTCGCGGTCCGCCATCAGCCCGGACAGCTCCTCGGGGGTGAACCCGTCGAGGCGGGCGGCGAGCGCGTAGTACGGCGGCTTGACGTTCTGCGCCTGAAGCCCGAGCAGATGCTCGACGGCGGCCTTAGCCGAGAGCGGGGACCGGCGCAGAAGCAGCTGCCGTTCGAGGGTCGCGCGGTTGAGGGCGCGGGTACCGAGCACAGGAGCCGTCGCTGTCGTCTTCGTCATGCCCGCACGCTAGCCCTGCTTGCGGACACCCACTGTCCGCAAGTCTCACCCTGGCGCCGTTTGTCCCATGCCCTGACCTACGAGTACCCGACCGTGCCGTGAAAGCCCCGGACGGCCAGCGACAGCAGGGGCCGGCGGTTGGTGAGGAAGGACAGGGCGGGGGTCGGCGCCGCCTCCACCTCGGTGCGGCCCACCGTCGGTCGGCCCTGGATGCGCAAGGGGACACGGCAGGTGGTTCCGTCAGGCAGCTCCTGGACCAGATGGGCGCGGGCCGGCAGGCGAAAGGGCAGACGGAGCATGTCACGGTGCACGGCACGTACCGCGGCCGTGGTCCCGGTGCCGGTGCCGGTCAGTTCGGAGCGGGTGCTGTCCGCTTCCTTGTGCAGAGTGATGGTGCCCATGTGTTTGGGGATTCCCCACAGGGTGCGTCCGCCGACCAGTGCCTGCTCGTTGTCGACCCAGGCGGCGACCGTGCTGGCGGCCAGGCGGCGCCGGTGCCAGACGGCCAGGGTGATGAGGAATTCCCGGTAGGTGAGGACGCCGCCCGGCTGGTAGTCGACCCAGAAGGTGACCAGCGTGCAGCGCTTGCGGGCCACCCACGGCCGGACCCCGCGTGGGAGCGGCCAGGACGGCAGCTCGGCCTGCGGGACCTGCCACACCGAGCTGATCATGTCGCCGGTCAGGTGCCACGGAGAAGGGGGAATGCCCTGCGGTGCCGGGGTCATGTCGTCCCCCGTTCTCGGAGTTCGGTCTCGTACGGGCCGCGGACGGCGGCGTCCGCGTCCTGGGCGATGGCGTCCGTGCCCAGCAGCGCGTCGATCATGTCGCCGACCCGGTGGGGCAGCAGGGCGGTGAGGGACAGCAGCCGTGCCGCGCGCGGTACGAACACCTGCGGGCGGCGGGGCCGCTGAAGGACGCCGGCGACCGCGTCGGCCACCTGCTCGGGCCGCAGAGCGGGCACAAAGCGGGGGCGGATACCGGCTGCGGCAGTGGTATGGACCATGTACGGCAGGATCGCGGTGACGTGGATGCCGTCGACGCGCAGTTCGCGGTGCAGACTCCGGGAAAGGGCCAGCACGCCGGCCTTGGTCGCGCTGTAGGCCGCGAAGCCGGGCAGTGGCTTGACGGCGAGCACGCTGGCGATGTTCACGATGTGCCCGCCCCCCTGGGGGCGCATCCGCAGCGCGGCGGCGCGGCAACCGTGCACGGTTCCGGTGAGGTTGACCTGGCAGGCATAGGCCAGCAGACCGGCTTCCTGATCGTCCAGCCGCCCCAGGGGCACGACCCCTGCGTTGTTCACCCACACATCGAGCCGCCCGAAGTGGGCCTCGGCGGCCCCGGCGAGTCGCTCCGCGGCTTCCGCACCGGCGATGTCCACCTCCACCAGGGCGTGCTCTCCGCCGAGTTCGCCCGCGGCCCGGTGCAGCCGGTGTCCGTCGACGTCGCCGAGCACGAGCCGGTAGCCGTCGCGGGCGAGCCGTCCGGCGATGGCGTGCCCCACCCCGCGTGCCGCTCCGGTGACGACAGCGACCGGTGACGAACCGGTGGCGGTGCCTTCCTCGCGCGGCCCGCCCACCGGGCGCCAACTGCCCTTACCTCCATGCACGTCCCTCCAACGACGCCGGCCCCGGTCCGTCACCGAAGGCAAGGAGGAAGTCAGCCGAGGGTTCTCGCGCGGACGACGAAGCCGCGCCCCGTGTGATGGTCCGATCAATCCGATGGGCGCCACCTGGTAGCGCCGTGATCGTTGGGGCAGGACGTGATCAGAAATGTCGATCGTCCGACCAGAATGCCGGGGCGCACGAGCAAGCTCCGATTCGCCCTGGCTCTTGCGCCCTTGTCCGTCGCGGGCACCGCCCTGCTGGCGGGAAGCGCGCAAGGTGCCGTAGCGGTGGCCTTCGCGGGCCAGGTACCGGTCACTGTGCACGCCGCGCGGGTCTCCGGGTCCGGCCTGACGGCCTCCCCGGCGGGATCCGGCCGTGGCGGGCTGCTGCCGGCACTGGCGACACGGATGGAACACGCTCGTGTGGAGGACGCCTGCGTCACCTCCACCGCTCGACTGCCCCTCGTCGGAGCAGTGACGGCAGTCGTCCACATCGACCGGGCCTCCGCCACAGGGCTGACGGTGGAGGCGGGCAAAGCCACCGCGCGGTCCGTGTCCGTCTCCGGCGCCGAGTTCAGCACCCCGCAGGTGTCACTGACCCGGCCCACGGGTCTGTTCAGCATCGGCGCGCGCAAGGTCAGCGGCCACGAAGTCAGCACCGAGCCGCGGGCCTTCACCGCCGGGACGATCACAGCCAGTGGAGTCACCATCGACCTGCACCAGGGCGAGGGCGGCTGCGCGCGGGAGGGGCACCGGTGACCGCCGCAGTCGTCGCCGATGGATGGTCCAGGTGGCGGGAATGGCGAGGCGGCCGCCCGTTCGCCGCCGGGCTGTTGCTGGCTCTGGGCGGGCTGGAGATGATCTGCGTCTCCTGGAGCGGTCTGGGGTTCCTGCGGTTCACCGGCACCGCGGGCGCCGCGTCGTGGACCTTGGGTGCGTTGTTCGCCGTGGCCGGGCTGACGACCTGGCAGAACCCGCCGCTGCGTTACTTCGCCGGAGTTCTGTCCGCCGTCCTGTCCCTGGTCAGCCTGATGGCCGCCAACCTCGGCGGCCTGCTGCTCGGCTTTCTGCTCACCGCCGTGGGCAGCGCTCTGGCCCTGGCCTGGGTCCCGCAGCAGCCCACCGCCGATGAAGAGGAGGCGTGAGATGAGCCCCTCCGCCGTGCCGCGCACCCGTTGGGGGTCCGTCTACCGCCGCGGCGGTGTCCACGATCCCGCCCTGCGCCACGGGTACGACATGTGCCGGCGCGCCACCCGCTCCACCGGGGAGATCGAGTACGCCGTCTCCCTGTTGCTGCCCCCGCCGCTGCGGCTCGCCGTCTGGGCGCTGTACGGCGCCGTGAGAGCCGTCGACGACCTGGTCGACACGGTCGGCACCGGGACCGACGAGGCGGCCGCCGGCGTGGGGCGGGCCGAGCGGCTGGAGGCATGGATCGCGGCGTTCGACGCGGACCTGCGGGAAGGCACCGGCAGCGACCCGGTCCGGCTTGCCCTGATCGACACCATGCTGACCTGGAACCTGCCGCCGGAGTTCCTGCACACCCTGTTCGAGGAACTGCGCCAGGACATCCACGGCCGGCGCTTCGACACCTGGGGTGAATGGAGGCGTTACAACGGCCTCGTCAACACCCCGCTCGTGCTGCGGACCGGCTCGTTGCTGCTGCGGGCCGCGGGCCTGCCCGCCGAACCCGAAGCCCTCGCCACCGCCGTACCCGGCGCGGCCACGGCCTGGCAGACGGCCGTCGACGCCGTCTACCTCACCGACGCGCTCGTCGACCTCGCTGACGACCTTGGCCGTGGTCATGTTCCGCTGCCCCAGGAGGCCCTGGACGAAGCCGGTGTCCAGCGCGCGGACCTGCTGAAGCGGCGCGGCACCCCGGCCTACGAACGCATGGTGCGGGATCTGACGGACCGGGCCCGCAGCTGGTTCGACCGCACCCCACTCCCGCCCGTGCTGCACCCGGCCGTCGGCATCGCACTCGGCGCCTACACCGACCTGTACCGGCTACGGCTGGCCACCCTCGCGCGCGATCCCGCCGTGCTGCTGCACCGCAGGCCCGCCCTGCCCAGGGCCGCCCGTCTGCGGCTGCTGCCGCCCGCCCGCGCACGCGCCGCGCTGGCCTGCAGCCTGTACCCCTTCACCGTCGTGACCGGCTCGGCGAGCGCCTCCGCGCCGCTGCCGACCAGCTCCTCCGTCGGTCCGCCTGAAGAGAGGAGACCATTTGCGGCGCCACGGCGGCCGGTCACCGCACCGACGCCTCACCCGTCCGGTGCCCGCCCACCCGAGGTGTCCACTCATGCGATGCCCCGCCACGTCGCGATCGTGATGGACGGCAACGGCCGCTGGGCCACGGCCCGCGGCCTGCCCCGGACCGACGGCCACCGCGCCGGCGCCGACGCTCTGCTCGACGTCGTTCACGGTGCCCTGGAAATCGGCCTCGAGTACCTGAGCGTGTACATGTTCTCCACCGAGAACTGGAAACGCCCCGCCGCTGAGCTGCACTCCCTGATGTACGAGATCCCGCAGCTCCTGCGCCGACTGTGGGACGACAGTCGCCCCCTGAACGTGCGCCTGCGTTGGGCCGGACAGCGGTCCCGGCTGCCCGCAGAGGTCATCGACACCCTCGTCGAGGCCGAGCAGGCGACCCGCGACTGCAGCGCGCTGACCGTGACGGCGTGTGTGAACTACGGCGGCCGCGCCGAGATCACCGCCGCCGCGGCGCAACTAGCCCACGACGCCGCAGCCGGAAGAATCGACCCGGCCTCGGTCTCCGAGCACGCCTTCGCCCGCTATCTGCACGTCCCCGAACTACCCGACGTCGACCTGCTCCTGCGCACCGGCGGAGACCAGCGCACCTCCAACTTCCTTCCCTGGCAGGCCACCTACGCCGAACTGCTCTTCCTCGACACCTGCTGGCCCGACATGGACCGCCGCGACCTGTGGCGGGCGATCGAACAGTACGCACACCGCACCCGCCGCTACGGCACCGTCCCCAGGACCCCCGCCCCCGCACCGGCACCGGCACCGGCACCCGCGTGAGCGGCTCCCCCGGAGGGGGCACCCGCCCGCACGATGATCTTGCCGGTGTTCCGGCCCCGCAGCATCCCCAGGAACGCGTCCACGATGTGCTCGAACCCGTCGACCACCGTCTCGTCCAGAGCGAGCCGGCCGCTCTGCAGATGCGGTACGGCGAACTGGTACAACTCCTCCTGCAGATCGCGGTGGTTGCTGACCAGGAAGCCTTCCATGCGCAGGCTCTTCTCCACGATGTCCGCGTAGTTGAAGCGCGGCGGCGGCGCGTCGGGGGTGTTGTACTGGCTGATCGTGCCGATGCGGACGATGCGCCCGAACTCGCGCAACGCCCCTACGGCCGCGGCCAGTTGGTCGCCGCCGACGTTGTCGACGAAGACGTCGACGCCGTCCGGTGCCACCTTGGCGAGCAGGTCGGCGGCGGGTCCGTCGTGGTAGTCGAAGACCGCGTCGTAGCCGACCTCGCGCATGAGGTGGCCGGCCTTCGCGGCCGAGCCCGCACTGCCCACCAGCCGTCCGGCGCCGAGCAGGCGGGCGAACCGTCCGGTCGCGGTGCCGACCCCGCCCGCCGCGGCCGACACGAAGAGGTCCTCACCCTCCTTCAGCCGGGCGATCCGGGTCAGGCCCACATAGGCGGTCAGGCCGGTGCCTCCGAGGACGCTGAGGTACGCGGTCAGGGGCACGCCGTCGAAGCGGGGCAGCCGCCGGATCTCCTCGGGTGCGACCACCGCGTGGGTGCGCCAGCCCCGCCGGTGGAACACGATCTCGCCCTCGGTCAGCGCGGGCGTGCGCGAGGCGATGACGCGCCCGATGGTGCGGCCCTCCAGCGGGGCGTGGAGCGCGAAACCGCCGGGCACGTCGTCCATCATTTCTCGGTGATAGGGGTCGACGGACCAGTAGAGGTTCTCCACCAGCGCGCTGCCGGGAGCGGGGTGGGGAAGCGCGGACTCCACGAAAGCGAAGTGTGCGGCGGTGGGGAAGTCGTGCGGGCGGGCGGTCTGCTGCACGGTGAGCGCGGTCTCGTTCATGACCGGACCGTAGGGCGGGAATGCGCCCGGCGGGCAGCCGGTTGGGCTCATGCGACGCCCCGTTCCATGAGCAGTTCTCATACGTTGAGGTGAGCGCCCCGTGGCCCGCACGACCGACTCCGATCTCGCCCCGCACGAACTGCGCGTGCTGGTGGCGGTCGCGGACACCGGTGGTTTCTCGGCCGCGGCCCGGGCACTCCGGCTGACGCAGTCCGCGGTCTCCCACTCGGTGCGCGGCAGCGAGCGCAAGATCGGTGCCGTGCTCTTCGACCGCGGCCGCAGCGGCGCCCGCCCCACCCCCGCCGGAGAGAAGGCCGTGGCGCACGCCCGCCGTATCCTCCGCCTGTTGGACGTCCTGACCGCCGAGGCGCGCGGTGCGGCCCGGTCCGACGCGGCGGAGGGGCCACTGCGGATCGCGGCCTTCCGCAGCGCGGCTCTCCATCTGCTGCCGCCCGTCCTCGAGCGGCTGCGCGCGCGACATCCCGGGATCGAGCCGCGGGTGCGGATCGTACGCGAGGTGGGGCGCGGCACCGCGGGCGAAGTCGCCGACGGGAAGGCCGACCTCGCCATCGCCACGCTGGGCGGCTCCGTGCCGCTGCCACCGGGTCTGGTCGCGAGCAGCCTCTTCGAGGAGCCGTACGCCCTGGTGCACGCGGCGGGACACGTCGCCCCGCGCTCACTGCCGCTGGTCGACTGGGCCGAGAACTGCGGCTCGTACACCCGTGACTGGTGGGCCGCACAGGACTGGATTCCGAAGGCGACCGTCGAGGCCGAGGACGACGGAGCGGTGCTCTCCCTGGTGAGCGGAGGACACGGAATGGCGATCATGCCCGCGCTCTCGCTGGTCGGAGCACCGGACACGGTCGGGATCGCCGATCTCGGACCCCGGCGTCCGACACGTCAGGTCGGCTACGTCACCAGCTCCGAACTGGCCGGATCCGCCGTCGTGCGCGTCTGCGTGAGGGAACTGCGGGCCACGGCCGTTCATCTGCGACTGGCTGCGGGAACCTTGCCAACAGCCGCGCCGGCCTGAGGAAATCAAGCCCATGTCCTCCTCCCCCGCCGCCCTCGCCTCCTACGTCGAGTCCTGGCACCCCGAGCCGGTCACGGACGGGGACGCCCTGCCGGCCGGGCCGGCGGCGGCCCTGTCGGCGGTGCTGGATCTGCCCGGTCCCGCCGCCGAAGTCGGTGATCCGCTGCCTCCGCTGTGGCAGTGGCTGTACTTCCTGCACTGGCCGCCCCAGCAGTCCCTCGGCCCGGACGGGCATCTGCGCGACGCCCGCTTCCTGCCGCCCGTCCCGGGCCGTCGGCGGATGTTCGCCGGCGGACGCTGCACGATCAGCGAACCCCTGCTCCTCGGCGAACCGGCCGAGCGGATCAGCAGTCTGGCGGCGGCCGTCCCGAAACAGGGCCGCAGCGGAGAGCTGCTGTTCGTCACCGAACGCCAGGAGTTCCGGCAGCACGGCCGTACCTGTCTGATCGAGGAGCAGGACATCGTCTACAGGTCGGGCGCGGGCGCCGCTCCCCGGCACCCGGCCACGCCCGACGACTCGGCCGTACCGGAGCCGGAAGGTCCGTGGCACCTGCGGCTGCAGCCGGACGAGACGCTGCTCTTCCGGTTCAGCGCGCTCACCGCCAACGCCCACCGCATTCACTACGACAGCTCGTACTGCCGTGACGTCGAGGGCTATCCGGGCCTCGTCGTGCACGGCCCGCTGCTGGCACTGCTGATGCTGGAACTGGTCCGCAGGAACGCCCCGGAGCGGCAGGTGCGGTCGCTGTCCTACCGGCTGCACCGTCCGGCGTTCGCGGGCGAACACCTCCTCGCCGACGGCACGCCCTCCGACGGGCAGGCCCAGCTGCACATCGCCACCCGTCGCGAGGCCCGGCACGCGAGCGCCGAGGTGACCTTCACCTGAGCCGGAGGAGGACGGCCGTGCCGGAGCGGGGCGGGGCCGGGAGACGGTGAGCTCGGACGCTCGGGCGGTCCGAACGAGGGACATTGCGTGTGTCAGCGGGGTGCGCCGAGACGCAGACCGCCAAGGTGTCCGCCATGAAGAAGAAGATCATGCGCTTGTTCGCGCTGTCGACCGTCCTGACCTGTCTGCTCGGTGCCGCCTCCGGCGAACCGAGGGAGGGGGCGGAGTACTTCCGCCTCAAGCACCCGGTCAGCGGTGTGCCGGCGCGGGAGGTGGCGGAGCTGTTCTGGTACGACTGCCCGCACTCCTACGAGCTGGAGAAGCCGCTGGAGGACTGGGCGGCACGGCAGAGCCCCCCGGTGAAGGTGGTGCGCATCCCGGCCACCTGGGAGGACCAGCCCGACATGGTCGCCTACGCCCGCCTCTACTACACGCTGGACCGGCTCGGCCTCGCGGAGAAGGAGGCGATCCCGGTCTTCCAGGCCGTACGGGACGAGGGCAAGGACCTGACCACCGAGCGGAATGTCGTGCGATGGGCGGTCAGGCAGGGGCTCGACGTGGCGGCGGTACGGCACGCCTACACGTCGAAGGAGGTCGACGACGCCGTCAAGGCCGCCCCCGCACTGCGTGAGCGCTACCAGGTGAACGAGATGCCCACCGTGGTGGTGGCCGGCCGCTACCGCACCACGCCGATGCTGGTGGGCAGCGCGGCCAAGACCATCTCCGTGCTGGATCTCCTCCATCGCCAGGCCGTGGGCCACTGATCAGCACCCGGCCGGCATGCTGTTCGACGACGGCGACCGCCGACGGCATCGTCCCTCCCTTCGGCCTGATCAGGCCCATCGCTGTGCGCAGCAGGGTGACTTGCCGGCGCCGGGTGGACCTCCTGTACCTCGCCTGCGGACGGACGGAGCCGCGCGTCACCAGATCAGGTGCAGGCTCTCCGGTGACCGGTGGATCATCGTCGGCCGCATGGTGACCGGACGGTCGTCCGCCAGTCGCAGACCCGGCAGCCTGCGGGTCAGCTCCTCCAGGGTGAGGCGGAGCTGCTCGCGGGCCAGCTGGGAGCCGGGGCAGCCGTGCGCACCGAAGCCGAAGGCGAGGTGGCGTTCCGGCGGGCGGGTGATGTCGAACTCGTCGGGGCGGGGGTGCCGGGAGGAGTCCCGGTTGGCGGCGCCGAAGGCCACGAACAGCGTGGCACCGGGCGGGAGTTCGGTACCCGCGAGGGTGACCGGACCGGTGGTGACACGGCGGAACCCCTGCAGGGCGGTGTCATGGCGGGCGGCCTCCTCGACGGCCGCCGGGATCCGCTCGGGCTCGGCGCACAGCAGTTCCCACTGGCTGGGGTGCCGGAGCAGGTGCAGGACGGTCGTGCCGATGAGCGCGGTCGTCGTCAGATGCCCGGCGATCAGCAGGTTCTGGAGATGCGCGACGAGCTCGTGGCGGTGCTCCAGGGTGAGTTCGCCCTCGCCGACGACCGATGCGACCAGCTCCGTGCACAGGTCCGCGCGCGGCTCGGCGTGCCGCTCCCGGGCGTAGCGGTCGAGGATGTGCTGCATCGCGACCACGTCCTCGGCCGCGGCGATCTGCTCGTCCTCAGCCAGGGGGCGGAACAGCAGCTGCTCGGCGCGATGGCCGCCGTATACGACGGCGGGCACGTCGGCGGGGTCGAGGCCGACGATCCGGCCGATGACCTCGCCGGGGAGCCTCCCGGCGTACGCCGACATCAGCTCGACGTGCCCGTCCTTCACGAAGGCGTCGACCAGGGCGGCGGCCCGCTCTGCCGCGTAGGGCAGTACGGCCGCGACGCGCGCCGGGGAGTGCCCGCGCACGATCGGCGCCCGTAACCGCTGGTGGTCTGCGCCGTCGGCGGTGACGACGACGGGCCGGCCGCCGAACCCGCCGCCGAGGACGGCGAGCGCGGCGGGCGCGGGCAGGACGTCGGGCTTCAGGGCGTTCGCCGACGAGAAGTCCTCGGGCCGCCGCAGGACCTCCCGTACGTCGGCGTCGCGTGCGACCAGCCAGGCGTCGAGCTCGGCGACGTACATCAGGCCCTCGGCGCCTCGCGCCCGCGCGTAGAGCGGGTAGGGGTCACGCTGCAACTCGTCGAGTCTGCTGTGCAGTTCACGGTCCACGGGACACCCTCCCGGCCGGCGGTGGTGCGGGGTCGGGCTCATCGTGCCGTACGGGTGTGCGAGCACGGTAGAGGGCTTCCGCGCTCGGCAGGTGTCTTTCCGGGTGCCGATCAGAACACCACGGACCAGCCTTCGCGGGCTGCCTGCTCTGCGGTGTACGACACGCCGTGCACCTTGAGGCCGTCCGCGTTCTTCAGGGTGATCTCGCCGCCGTGGTTGCCGAGTTGGGCGCCTGCGGTGAGCGGGACGAGCAGACAGGCGCCGGCGGCGAGCAGGCCGGCCGGTACGGCGGAGCTCTGGCCGATGCGGTCGACGACGCGCCAGCCGGTGAGATCGACCGGGGCGGGCGAGGCGTTGAGCAGGGTCACCGTCTCCGACTCGGGCGCCGGGCCGGACGGGTTGACCAGCGCCGCGACGATCCGTACGGGCTGAGCGCCCGGCTGCGGGCGGTCGCCGTCGACGCCGTCCAGGGCATGCCCGGTGGCGTCGTCCGTGTGCCAGGACTGGCTCTGGAAGGCGAGGAAGATGCCGATCCAGCGTTCCTGCGCCGGGAAGTGCAGAAGCAGCCCGCCGTCCTGCCAGACGCCGTCGTCGCCCTGGAACTTCCGGCTGTTGCCCTGGTTCATGTGGATGTCGTGGACGCCGTTGCCGGGCAGGAAGCCGAACACCTTGTCCCTGACGGCCGGTTCGGGGCCGAAGCGCTCGCCGTAGACGTACAGCCGGGCCTGTTGGTCGTCGACCGCGCGGCGTACGTAGTGGTCCAGGAGGTCGGCCAGGTCGTTGTCGGGGCCGGAGGCGTCCGGGGGCAGGGTGCGCATCTTCGCCGGGTCGAAGAGGTTGCCGCGCACGAAGTCGAGGTTCGGGCCGCCGGGGCCGGACGGCAGGGTGTTCCAGCCGCCCGGCAGGCCGTCCAGACGGGCGGTGACCGGGTGCCGGAGGTCCTCGTCGACCAGGTACAGCAGCTCGGAGGGCCGTTCCTGGGAGAGGACGTTGACGGCGGCGCGGTAGTCCGTGCCGCCGTCGTCCTGGAGGTGGATCTGGTAGTGCGGTGTGCTGGTGGCGCCCTCGCGCCGGGTGTCGACCGCGCGCGCGATCAGCACGCCGTAGGCCTTGAGTGGCATGACGTCCAACTTCCCCCGGGGGCAGGCACATTGCCCGCCCATGGGAGGAATGGTAGAGGGATGGGAGTTATGTGACCCCCTCCTTGCCGCATTCCACACCCACCGTCCTGTCTACGCCTTCCGGTGATTACGCCGCTGGGCCAAGTGCGTGACGCGCCGATGAACACCGCGCTGAGCAGCCCGGATTCCCTACGATTCGTCACGTGGTCAACTTCCTCGTCCAACGCACGGCACCGCTCCCCCTCGACGAGGCGTGGCGTCGCCTGACCGAATGGCCCCGGCACGGCGAAGTGGTCCCGCTGACCCGCGTCACGGTGGCCACTCCCCCGCCGACACACGAAGGCACGGTGATCGTGGCCCGTTCGGGACTCGGGCCGCTCGCCTTCGACGACCGGATGGAGGTCACGGTGTGGCAGCCGCCGACGGACGACGCACCCGGTCTGTGCCGACTGGAGAAGCGGGGCCGGGTCGTGACGGGGTGGGCGGAGCTCGAGGTGCGGCCGGGGCCCGGGGGCCGTAGCCGGGTGATCTGGCGGGAGGAACTCGGGGTCCGGCTGCTGCCGGGCCTCTTCGACCCGCTCCTTCTGCGGGCGGCACGGTACGTGTTCGGACGGGCGGCGAACCGGCTCCTCAGGATGCCATGATGCCGGTCGTCCGGGGCGAACACCTCGTCGTCCGCACGCGGTGTCGATACGCTCACCTGCGCGCGCCGATTCCGCGGGGGCACTGTCGGAAGGGGAGAGTGGGCATCAGTTGGAGCTTCGGGTCGATGCCGGCCCCGATGCCCCGGCAGATGTGACCGACCGTCAGGTCAGGCCCCGTACCGGGATCTGCGTGCGCTCGGCGTACTCCGGGTCGAGCGCAAGTCGACCGCCGCGCCGGCCGACTCGACGGCGGGCGTGGCATACGACCTCGGAGTGCTGGTCGTCAGCGTGGGAGTTCGGCGGGAACAAGGGCTCGTTCAGTGCCTTGTCCGCCAAGGACCGGCACGCCCTGGTGGAGGTGGTGTCCGCGTACATCGCCGGCGCGAGCGCCGACACGACCGGCCAGGAGACCGACAGCGAGCCGGGAGCGGGCGATGCTGATGCCGCTCCTGGAATATCTGCCGTTCGCGCGCGACATCGGCCTGCGCATCGTGATCGTCCGCACGGTCCAGGGGGCTTCGAGAGGGATGTACGAGCCGTTCCTCGCGCGGACGAGGGAACTCGGCGCGCAGGGCGTCGTGCTCTCCGGCGGTCCCTCGGAGGGGGCGCTGCTGGGATCGGTCAAGCCGAACCGTCGGCCGCCGGGGCGCGGGACGCTGGTGACCCGGCACTCGACGCTCGGCGTACAGCTCGGTTTCGTCCCGTCGGAGTACGACTGAGCCCCGTGGTGCGCTCGAGCGCGGCAGCGGCTCAGGCCACCGACCCGATCCGCCCCACCGCCCCCGACGTGGCATCGTGATGGATCGGCGTATGCGCCCCGGTCAGCGAAACCCCGCTGCCGCCGCGTCGGTTGGCGACGATCTCGGAGGCGATCGACAGGGCCGTCTCCTCCGGGGTGCGGGCGCCGAGGTCCAGGCCGATCGGGGAACGGAGACGGGCCAGCTCCAGTTCGGTGACGCCGACTTCGCGAAGGCGTTCGTTGCGGTCGAGGTGAGTGCGGCGGGAGCCCATCGCGCCGACGTAGGCCACCGGAAGGCGCAGGGCCAGTTTCAGCAGCGGGATGTCGAACTTGGCGTCGTGGGTGAGGACGCACAGGACGGTGCGGGCGTCCACGGACGTCCGCTCCAGGTACTTGTGGGGCCACTCGACGACGATCTCGTCCGCCTCCGGGAAGCGCGTCCTCGTCGCGAAGACGGGGCGCGCGTCGCACACCGTCACGTGGTAGTTCAGGAACTTGCCGATCCGCACCAGCGCGGACGCGAAGTCGATCGCGCCGAACACGATCATCCGGGGCGGGGGGACGGAGGACTCCACCAGGACCGTGAGCGGGGCTCCGCAGCGTGAGCCCTGCTCACCGATCTCCAGGGTGCCGGTCCGCCCGGCGTCCAGGAAGGCCGCCGCCTCCCCGGCCACCGTGCGGTCCAGTTCCGGGTGGGCGCCGAAGCCGCCCTCGCAGGAGCCGTCGGGGCGCACCACGAGCGCCCTGCCCCGCAGTTCGGCCGGTCCCGACACGATCCGCGCCACCGCCGCCGCCTCCCCACGGGCGGCGGCGGCCAGCGCGGACGCGACCACCGGGCGGGCGGGATCACCGGCCCGTACCGGCGTGACGAGGATGTCGATGATGCCGCCGCAGGTCAGGCCGACCGCGAAGGCGTCCTCGTCGCTGTACCCGAAGCGCTCCAGGACGGTTTCGCCGTCCGCGAGCGCCTGCCGGCACAGGTCGTACACGGCGCCCTCCACACAGCCGCCGGAGACCGAGCCGATCGCCGTGCCGTCGGCGTCCACCGCGAGGGCGGCACCCGGCTGACGGGGTGCGCTGCCGCCGACGGCCACCACGGTGGCCACGGCGAAGTCACGCCCCTGCTCGACCCACCGGTTGAGCTCCTCGGCGATGTCCAGCATCTCTCGGTCTCCTAACGGGGTTGGTGTGGAGGGCCGTTCAAGGGCGTCTAGTGGACGCCCATCCAGCTCTCGATCGGGTTGAGGGCGAAGTAGATCAGGAAGATCACCGTCAGGCCCCACATGAAGGCCCCGATCTCCCGCACCTTGCCCTGGGCGAGCTTGATGGCGACGTAGGAGATGACTCCGGCGGCGACGCCCGCCGTGATGGAGTACGTGAACGGCATGATCACGACGGTCAGGAAGACCGGGATGGCGGTCGCGCGGTCGGCCCAGTCCACATGACGGGCGTTCATCATCATCATGGCGCCGATGACCACCAGGGCCGCGGCCGCGACCTCGCCGGGGACGATCGCCGTCAGCGGGGTGAAGAAGAGGCAGGCCGCGAAGAACAGGCCGGTGACGACGGAGGACAGGCCCGTACGGGCGCCTTCGCCGACGCCGGTCGCGGACTCGACGAACACCGTCTGGCCGGAGGCACCCGCGAGGCCGCCGATCGCGCCGCCCGCGCCGTCGATGAACAGCGCCTTGGACAGGCCCGGCATCCGGCCCTGCTCGTCGGCCAGCTTGGCCTCGGTGCCGACGCCGATGATGGTGGCCATCGCGTCGAAGAAGCCGGCGAGGACGAGGGTGAACACGATCATGCCGACCGTCATCGCGCCGACGCTGCCCCAGCCGCCGAACTCGACCTTGCCGAAGAGGGAGAAGTCCGGCATGGACACCGCGCTGCCGTGCAGTTCGGGAGCGCCGCTCGCCCACTGCTGGGGGTCGATGACACCCAGTGCGTTGAGCAGTACGGCGACCACGGTGCCGCCGACGATGCCGATCAGGATCGCGCCGGGGACGCCGCGTGCCTGCAGCATGAAGATGACGAGGAGCGTGGCGGCGAACAACAGGACGGGCCAGCCCGCCAGTTCGCCCGTCGGGCCCAGCGTCACCGGGGTCGCCTTGCCCTGGTGCACGAAGCCGGCCTTGACCAGGCCGATCAGGGCGACGAACAGGCCGATGCCCATGGTGATCGCGTGCTTGAGCGCGAGCGGGATCGCATTCATGATCATCTCGCGCAGGCCGGTGACGACCAGCAGCATGATGACCACGCCGTACATCACGCACATGCCCATGGCCTGCGGCCAGGTCATGTGGGGCGCGACCTGGGAGGAGAGCACACCGGAGACGGAGAGGCCCGCGGCGAGCGCGAGGGGCACCTTGCCGAAGAAGCCCATCAGCAGCGTGGTGAAGGCCGCCGCGAACGCGGTCGCGGTGATGAGGGCCTTCTGGCCGAGCGTGTCCCCCGCCGCGTCCTTGCCGGACAGGATCAGGGGGTTGAGCAGGAGGATGTACGCCATCGCCATGAAGGTGGTGATGCCGCCGCGCACCTCGCGCGCGACCGTGGATCCTCGCTTGGATATGTGAAAGTACCGGTCGAGCCAGGACCTGCCGGCCGGGATACGGGTTCCTTCACCCGCATCGCCGGCGGTGGCCGTCGGCTCCAGTGACTGCTGGGTCATGTGGGCCTACTCCCAAGGTTCACAGGGGCACCCGCGATTGCCTTCGGCGGTGCGGGATTTGGGAAGGTGCTTCGGCCGCACGACCCGGGGGACGGCCCGAGACGAACGATCTGGTTGCTCCGGGCGGCGCGGAGTGTGTGACGTTCCGTGCGCCGCCCGGAGGTCTTTCACACGGTTCCGGTGAGGTGCTCGGGCCGGACCGGGGTCCTGTTCAGCTCCAGGCCGGTCGCGTTGCGGATCGCCGCAAGGACAGCCGGAGTCGAGGACAGAGTGGGTGCCTCGCCGATGCCCCGCAGCCCGTACGGGGCGTGGTCGTCGGCGAGTTCGAGCACGTCGACCGGGATGATCGGCGTGTCGAGGATGGTCGGCAGCAGGTAGTCCGTGAAGGACGGGTTCCTGACCTTCGCGGTCTTGGGGTCGACGATGATCTCCTCCATCACCGCGATGCCCATTCCCTGGAGCGTGCCGCCCTGGATCTGGCCGAGGACGGACAGCGGGTTGAGTGCCTTGCCCACGTCCTGGGCGCAGGCCAGCTCGATGACCTTGACCAGGCCGAGTTCGGTGTCGACCTCGACGACGGCGCGGTGCGCGGCGAAGGAGTACTGGACGTGGCCGTTGCCCTGGCCGGTGCGCAGGTCGAAGGGCTCGGTGGGGCGGTGCCGCCACTCGGCCTCGACCTCGACGGTCTCGCCTTCGAGCACGTCCGCCAGGTCGGCGAGGACCTCGCCGCCGTCGGTGACGACCTTGCCGCCCTCCAGGAGCAGCTCCGCCGTCGCCCAGGCCGGGTGGTACGTGCCGAACTTGCGGCGGCCGATCTCCAGGACCTTCTCGCGCACCAGCTCGCAGGAGTTCTTGACGGCGCCACCGGTGACGTACGTCTGCCGCGAGGCGGACGTCGAACCGGCGCTGCCCACCTGTGTGTCCGCCGGCTGGATGGTCACCTGCGCGACGCCCAGCTCGGTGCGGGCGATCTGCGCGTGGACGGTGACACCGCCCTGGCCGACCTCCGCCATGGCCGTGTGCACGGTGGCGACCGGCTCACCGCCGACGACCTCCATGCGGACCTTGGCGGTGGAGTAGTCGTCGAAGCCCTCCGAGAAGCCGACGTTCTTGATGCCGACCGCGTAGCCGACACCGCGTACGACGCTCTCGCCGTGGGTGGTGTTGGACAGACCGCCGGGCAGCTGTCGTACGTCGAAGCCCTCGCTGGACTCCCACTGGCGCTCCGGCGGCAGCGGCATCGCCTTGACGCGGCGCAGGAGTTCGGCGACCGGGGCCGGGGAGTCGACCGGCTGCCCGGTCGGCATGATCGTGCCCTGCTCCATCGCGTTGAGCTGCCGGAACTCCACCCGGTCCATGCCCACCTTGTCGGCGAGCTTGTCCATCTGCGCCTCGTAGGCGAAGCACGCCTGGACCGCGCCGAAGCCGCGCATCGCGCCGCAGGGCGGGTTGTTGGTGTAGAGGGCGATGGCCTCGATGTCGACGTCGTCGATGACGTACGGGCCGACGGAGAGCGAGGAGGCGTTGCCGACGACGGCCGGGGAGGCGGAGGCGTAGGCGCCGCCGTCCAGGACGATCCGGCACTTCATGTGGGTGAGCTTGCCGTCCTTGGTCGCCCCGTGCTCGTAGGAGAGCTTGGCGGGGTGGCGGTGGACGTGTCCGAAGAAGGACTCGAAGCGGTTGTAGACGATCTTGACGGGCTTGCCGGTGCGCAGCGCGAGCAGACAGGCGTGGATCTGCATCGACAGGTCCTCGCGGCCGCCGAAGGCGCCGCCGACGCCGGCGAGCGTCATCCGGACCTTGTCCTCGGGCAGGCCCAGGACCGGGGCGATCTGGCGCAGGTCCGAGTGGAGCCACTGGGTGGCGATGTAGAGGTCGACGCCGCCGTCCTCGGCGGGTACGGCGAGACCGGACTCCGGACCGAGGAAGGCCTGGTCCTGCATGCCGAAGGTGTACTCGCCCCGGACGATGAAGTCGGCCTTCTTGGCGGCCTCTTCGGCGTTGCCGCGCACGATCGGCTGGCGGTGGACGATGTTCGGGTGCGGGACGTGGCCGATGTGGTGGTCGTCGCGGTTCTCGTGGATGAGGATCGCGTCCGGCGCGGTCGCGGAGGCCTCGTCGGTGATGACCGGGAGCTCGCGGTAGTCGACCTTGATCTTGGCGGCGGCGCGGCGGGCGGTCTCGGGGTGGTCGGCGGCGACGATGGCGACCGGCTCGCCGTGGTGGCGTACCCGGCCGTGCGCGAGGACCGGGGTGTCCTGGATCTCCAGGCCGTAGTTCTTCACCTCGGTCGGCAGGTCGTCGTACGTCATGACCGCGTAGACGCCCGGCGTCTTCAGCGCCTCGCTGGTGTCGATCGAGACGATCTCGGCGTGCGCGACGGTGGAGCGCAGGATCTGGCCCCAGAGCATGTCCTCGTGCCACATGTCGGACGAGTACGCGAACTCGCCGGTGACCTTGAGGGTGCCGTCCGGGCGGAGCGTGGACTCGCCGATGCCGCCCTTGGTCTTGGAACCCTGGGTGACCTTGGTGGGAGTGCCGATGGGAGCGCCGTTGGTGGGCATCGGTCAGACCGCCTCTCCCTGCCGGGCGGCCGCCAGACGGACCGCGTCCATGATCTTCTCGTAGCCCGTGCAGCGGCACAGGTTGCCCGACAGGGCCTCGCGGATGTCCGCGTCGCTCGGGTTCGGGTTGCGCTCGAGCATCTCGTCGGCGGCGACCAGCAGACCCGGGGTGCAGAAGCCGCACTGGACGGCGCCGGCGTCGATGAACGCCTGCTGGATGGGGCTGAGTTCGGTGCCCTCGCCGGTCTGCGAGTCCTGGCCCTTGGCCGCCCACTGCTGGGCGTCCTGAAGGGACGTACCGCAGGCACCGGAGGCACAACCGCCGTGCTCGGCACGCTGCTTGGCGTAGTCCGCGAGCCCCTCGACCGTGACGACCTCACGGCCCTCGACCTGACCGGCGGCGACCAGGCAGGAACACACGGGCACGCCGTCCAGGCGGACCGTGCAGGAACCGCACTCGCCCTGCTCACAGGCGTTCTTGGAACCCGGCAGACCGAGGCGCTCCCTCAGCACGTACAGCAGGGACTCGCCCTCCCAGACGTCGTCGGCTTCCTGCGGACGTCCGTTGACGGTGAAGTTGACGCGCATCACGCAGCTCCCTCGGTGGTGCGGCGGGCGCCGCGGTACGACTCCCAGGTCCAGGTCAGCGTGCGGCGCGCCATGACGCCCACCGCGTGCCGGCGGTAGCTCGCCGTGCCCCGGACGTCGTCGATCGGGTTGCAGGCGCCGGAGCACAGCTCCGCGAACTGCTTGGCGACCGACGGGGTGATGATCTTTCCGTTGTCCCAGAAGCCGCCCTCTTCGAGCGCCGCGTTCAGGAACTCCTCCGCGGCCTTGGCCCGGACGGGGGTGGGTGCCGCCGAGCCGATGCCCGTACGGACGGTGCGCGAGGACGGGTGCAGGGCCAGGCCGAAGGCGCACACGGCGATCACCATCGCGTTGCGCGTGCCGACCTTGGAGTACTGCTGCGGGCCGTCGGCCTTCTTGATGTGCACGCTCTTGATGAGCTCGTCGGCGGCGAGCGCGTTGCGCTTCACGCCGGTGTAGAACTCGTCGATCGGGATCAGCCGGGAGCCGCGCACCGACTCGACCTCGACCTCGGCGCCCGCCGCGAGCAGCGCGGGGTGGGCGTCACCGGCCGGGGAGGCGGTGCCGAGGTTGCCGCCGACGCCGCCGCGGTTGCGGATCTGCGGGGAGGCGACGGTGTGCGAGGCGAGGGCGAGACCCGGCAGCTCGGCGCGGAGGCTCTCCATGATCTTCGAGTACGGGACGGAGGCACCGAGCCGCACGCTGTCCTCGCCGACCTCCCACTCGTAGAGGTCGCCGATGCGGTTCAGGTCGAGCAGGTACTCGGGCCGGCGGTGGTCGAAGTTGATCTCGACCATCACATCGGTGCCGCCCGCAATGGGCACAGCGGTGGGGTGCTCAGCCTTGGCGGCGAGCGCCTCCTCCCAGCTGGCGGGGCGAAGGAAGTCCATGACCGGCTCTCTTCTTCGTCTCGTGAGTCGTACTGATCAAGCCAGATCTGGTGCGGCGGGCCCGGCTTGTTCATGTGCTGTTTACGCGGAGTGGAGTCAGTACACAGCGCCGTGCTCCACCCAGGTCAGTCACGGAAACCATGAAGGAGTTGGCTGGCCAGGCCGGGCATCTTGTAGATTCGTATGAACGGAGGTCATCAGTAACCTCTTCGTTTTCCTGTAGAAACGCAGGAAACAGCCTGGCAATCAAAGGATGCGCCGTGCGCACCGGTCGCCGGGCTCCTCCCACCGACCATCCCTCACCACTCATCGTAGATTTCGAGACAAAGAACGGCGGCGACGAGAATGCGGCTGCGCGCACTGCTGGACACCGACGCGCTGGGCCTCAAGCTGCTCGGCGGCGAGGACGAGCTGGACCGCACCGTGCGCGGTGTGATGACCACCGACCTCAGGGATCCCAGCCGCTACCTCTCGGGCGGGGAACTGGTCCTGACGGGGCTGGCCTGGCGCCGCGACGCCGACGACTCCGAGGCGTTCGTACGGATCCTGGCGCAGGCCGGGGTGGTCGCGCTGGCCGCCGGCGAGGCGGAGCTCGGGGACATCCCGGACGACCTGGTGGTGGCCTGCGCCCGGCACCGCCTGCCGCTGTTCGCGGTGCACGAGTCGGTGGCATTCGCGACGATCACCGAGCATGTCGTACGGCAGGTGTCCGGGGAGCGCGCCGGGGACCTCGCGGCCGTGGTCGACCGGCACCGGCGGATGATGACCTCCGGCCCGGCGGGCGGCGGCCCGGACGTGGTCCTCGACCTGCTCGGCTCCGACCTGGACCTGCGGGCCTGGGTGCTGTCCCCCACCGGCCGGCTGATCGCGGGCCCGAAGGTCGCGGGCCCCGGGCTGCCCGCCGACATCTGCGCCGAGCTGGCCGCCGAGCATCTCGCCGCCGCCCGCACGGGCCGGCGCGGACCCCACCGGGTGACGCTCGGCGCGGCCACCTACAGCCTCTTCCCGATCCGCAGCTCGGGGCACCGCCCGGCGGCGGCCGGGGGCGGGCGCTCGGCGCAGGCGTCCCGGGACGTGCGCGAGACGGTCCTGTCGGACTGGCTGCTGGCCGTCGAGGCGGACGCCGGGGACTGGCCCGCCGAGCGCCTGGACCTGCTCCAGGGCGTCACGCAGCTGATCTCGGTCGAGCGGGACCGCCGGGACGCGGCGCGCACGGTGCGCAGGCGGCTGGCGCAGGAGGTCCTGGAGCTGGTGCAGACGGGCGCCGCGCCCGCCGAGATCGCCGCCCGGCTGCGGGTGGCCGCGCCGGTGCTGCTGCCCGGTCTGGGGGCCGCCCCGCACTGGCAGGTGGTCGTGGCCCGGGTCGAGTGGGAGGGCGGCGACATCGAGGCGGGGCCGGTCGCCCAGTCGCTCCTGGAGGAGATCCTCGTCGACCCGCTCGCCACCGGTCCGGAGCCCTCCGACCGCATCGCCGTGGCCCACACGGGCGACGAGGCGATCGCCCTCGTACCGCTGCCGGCCGTCTCCACCGAGCACGACGGCTCGGAGTCCGGCATCCTCGCGGACGCGCTGCTGGAGTCCGTACGGGATCCGCTGTCGGCCGGTCTGGACGGCGACGGTCAGGTCACCTTGGGCGTCAGCGCGGCCGTGCACTCCGCGGAGGGGCTGCGCGGGGCGCTGGAGGAGGCGCGGCACGCCCGGCGGGTGGCGGCGGCGCGGCCCGGGCGGGTGTGCGCGGCGGGCCACCAGGAGCTGGCCTCGCACGTGCTGCTGCTGCCGTTCGTCCCGGACGACGTGCGGCGGGCCTTCACCGCGCGGCTGCTGGATCCCCTGCGGGACTACGACCGCCGGCACCGCGCCGAGCTGATCCCCACCCTGGAGGCGTTCCTCGACTGCGACGGCTCCTGGACGCGCTGCGCGACCCGGCTGCACCTGCACGTCAACACGCTGCGCTACCGGGTCGGGCGGATCGAGCAGTTGACGAGCCGTGACCTGTCGCGGCTGGAGGACAAGCTCGATTTCTTCCTGGCGTTGCGCATGAGCTGAGGTCACCGGGGCCTGCCACGGGGGAGGCACCAAGTGCCGTCGCTGTCCCACGACTTTGTGAAATCCTTCACCCACCCCCTTGGCCGGGCGCCGCGATTCGTGCTGAGATGCCGCCACCACTCATAGCTCGATGGCGTGCTCGGGGAGGGCAACGTGGCGCATACCGCCATGTCTGGTAACGGAACGACCGCCGGTGACGATCCCCTCCAGACCGCGGTATGGCGGCTGCGCTCACGCGCCTGCTGGGCCGATGCGGCAGCCCTGCTCGATCCCGGCACCGCGGACACCGCGCTGCAGCGGGCCGCGCTGCTGGTCGAACGGTGTCTGTACACCGAGCAGGGCTGGGAGGAGGCCGAGGACGCGCTGCGTACGGCCGAGGCGCTGGCCCACACCGACGACGAGCGGGGAGCGGCCGCTTGTGAACGCGGGTACTTGGCGTACGCCGCGACGCTGCTGGGGGTCCGGGACCGGGCCGACGAGGCGCGCGCCGCGCTCGGGCGGACGGCGGCACTGATCCCTCCGGGGACGGCGGGTCGGGCCCTGCTGGACTTCCGGCGCGGGCTGCTGGCGCAGAACCTCGCCGACGCTCCCCAGGCGGCGCGGGCCGCGTTCCGCCGCGCCCACGCGGGCGCCACCGCGCACGGCGATCTCCTGCTGCTGTCCTTCACCTGGCGGCATCTGGCGGGACTCGCGCTGCGGGAGGGGGAGTTGGCGGAGGCGCGGCACGGGTTCAGCGAGTCGCTGCGGATCCGCGAGGAGCTGGGGTATCTCGTCGGTACGGCGCCGGCGCTGGTGTCCCTCGCGGACGCGGAGGCGGAGCCTGAGGCCTCGCGGCTGCGGGAGGAGGCCCGGCGGCTGTTCCAGTTGCTCGGCGGTGTACCGACGTGGCTGGCGCGGCAGCTGTCGCCGCCGGCGGCGGGGGCGGCCACCGCCTGAGAGGCGCCGCGGTCGAGAGGCCACTCAGAGGAACCTGAGAGGTTGCTGTGCCAGGGTGGCGCGCCCGACCCCCCTGGAGGAGCACCCGATGAGCCTCGTCAACGGCTTGCCCGCACATGTCCTGTTGGTCCATTTCGTCGTGGTAATGGTGCCACTGACGGCCCTGGCCCTGGTCGTGTGCGCCGTGTGGCCGACCGCCGCCCGCCGCATGGGCGTGGTGCTGCCGGTACTGGCCCTGGTCACCCTGGCGAGCGTGCCGCTGACCACGGGGGCCGGCGAGTGGCTGGAGAAGCACGTGGGCAGCAACGCCCTCGTACGACGGCACGCGGACCTCGGCGACGGGCTGCTCCCCTGGGCCCTGGGCCTGTTCGTCCTCGCGGCGGCGGTGTGGTGGACGACCCGCCGGTCGGCGGCGCAGCAGGGCGGCGCCCGTTCCGGGTCCGTCATCCGGATCGCGGCCGCCGTGCTGTCCGTCGCGGTGGCGGCGGGCGCCGTGGTCGACGTCTACCGCATCGGCGACTCCGGCGCGAAGGCGGCCTGGCAGGACGGCTACTCGAAGACGGCGACCGGATCGGCCGACGACAACGGCTGACCTGGTCGGCCCCCTGACGGTCCGTGCGGGAGTTCCGGTCGGCGGGAACTCCCGCACGGACTATGACATTCCATCGGCGCCGTCACGGGACACGCCGGCGGTCAGACCCGTGGCAACTCCGCACGGACCACACCCCGCGCAGCGCTCAGGACGCCCCCGCGAAGTGTTCCGCCACCAGTGCCCGCACCACGTCGAGGTCTCGCGCGATCAGCGCGTCCAGCAGGGTGGTGTGTTCGGTCGCGTCCGCCAGGAGCGCCGCGCGGCCCCGGGCGGACGGGCTGCCGACCAGGGGCCACTGGGCCCGGCGGTGGAGGTCGTCGGCGATCTGGACGAGTTGTTCGTTGCCGGAGAGGGCGAGCAGGGCGCGGTGGAAGGCGCGGTCGGACTCCGCGTAGGTCGCGCGGCAGCCGGAGGACGCGGCGCGGAGGGTCGCCTCGGCGAGGGGCCGCAGTGCGGCCCAGCGCTCGGCGGGCACCGTGCGGGCCAGGCGGAGCATCACGGGGATCTCGATCAGTGCGCGCACCTCGGCCAGCTCGGCCAGTTCGCGGGCACCCCGCTCGACCACCCGGAAGCCACGGTTGGGGACGACCTCGACCGCGCCCTCGAGCGCGAGCTGCTGCATGGCCTCCCGCACCGGCGTCGCGGAGACCCCGAACCGCTCCCCCAGCGCGGGCGCCGAGTACACCTCGCCCGGCGTCAGGTCGCCTGCGACCAGCGCGGTGCGCAGCGCGTCGAGGATCTGCCCGCGCACGGAGGCCCGCTGGACCGGGCGGGGCCGGGGCATCGGCGGTTCACTGTGCGTGTGCTCACCCCGCGTGGCGCCCGCGTCGACGCCTCGCTCCCGGTCCACGTCCTGAGCCCTGGGCTGCGGCGGAACCCGGGGCTCCGCGCCGGTCCGGGCCTGAGGAACACCCGTGCCGGCGGAGCCGTGGGTGCTCTGCTGCACGGGTCCTCCTCCGGACGTGTCGGTACTTGGGGTCATTACGGCTGGTTGTTACTCGCCCGTCAAGCACCTTAGGCGCAGTTGTCATCAGTTCAAATCCCATTCAGTTTCGGTAAGGATAGGCTTACTTTTCTAGTCGTCATGTATCCGTCATGGCGGGGTGGTCCTCGCATCCCCGCGCCGCACTCGGCGCTCAGCGCCGCCTACGCCCGCCTGAACAGGGCCTTCCCCGGGCCGGCCGTCATGGAAGTGGGCGTCGGTGGGCAGGTCCCGACGGGCGGTGGACGGGTCTCCGCCGCCTCGCTCGCGGAGGGCGGCGTCGATCTCGACACATTCCTGACACAGGACGAGGCGCAGGTGCTGCGCGACCACGGAGTGCGCGCCCGGCCGGACGTCGTCGCGAGCTTCGGGCCGAACCGGTACGCGAGGCCCGCCCGCCCGCTGATCACCGCCGCACCGCCCGGCGCGCGCCTCGTCGACGGCGAGGAGGCGCCGCGGGGAGAGGCGCGGGCCGCGGTGGCCGAGCATCCGGAACCCGTCCTCGCCGGGTTCGGGCCGCGGACGCGGCGGCCCGGCCGGGGAGCACCGGCCCACCCGCGACCGGGCGAGTCGCCGCATGTTCTGCACCGTGCGCCCCGAGGAGACCTGCCCCACCTGCCCGCACGCCTGCGACGCGGACCGGGCCGGCAAGCCGTCGGCCGCCGCCGCGAGTTGAGGCACCCTCACGCACACCGGCCGCCGGCCGTCCCGTAAGATCGGCGCGAACAAGGCGCCCGCCCGGTTACAGGCAATTCACAACTTCCTCACTTGCCGCAGGAACTTTCCGTGGAACCATCCGTACGGGTAGTCTTATTCGAACTCAACTCCCGCCCCTCAAGCGGCAGTTCGAGCAGAACGCCGCCCTGGGCATCCCCTTGCACTTCCTTGGCGGCCTCTTGCCCCGAAACCCCCTGAGGGCCGGTGGGATTGGGCCACTATGGCGGGCGATACGCCCTATCCCAATGCAAGGGACCCCAGATGAGACTGACCGACATATCGCTGGACTGGCTGCTTCCGGGCGCCGTACTGCTCCTGGGCATGCTGGCGGCGGTGGCGGTGCTCGCGCGCAGCAAGCGCTCCGGGGAGCACGCGAAGACGGACGATTCGTGGGAGCGCAGCGAGGAGCGCCGCCGGCGCAAGGAAGCCATATATGGCACCGCCTCCTATGTCCTGCTGTTCTGCTGTGCGGCGGTCGCCGCCGCCCTCTCCTTCCACGGCCTGGTCGGCTTCGGCCAGCAGAACCTCGGCCTGACCAACGGCTGGGAATACCTGGTGCCGTTCGGCCTGGACGGTGCGGCCATGTTCTGCTCCGTGCTCGCGGTCCGCGAGGCCAGCCACGGTGACGCGGCCCTCGGCTCCCGGATACTCGTGTGGACGTTCGCGGGCGCCGCGGCCTGGTTCAACTGGGTGCACGCGCCCCGGGGCATCGGTCACGACGGTGCGCCCCAGTTCTTCTCCGGCATGTCCCTGTCCGCGGCCGTCCTCTTCGACCGCGCCCTGAAGCAGACCCGCCGGGCCGCACTGCGCGAGCAGGGCCTGGTGCCGCGCCCGCTGCCGCAGATCCGTATCGTCCGCTGGCTGCGGGCCCCCCGCGAGACCTACAAAGCCTGGTCGCTGATGCTCCTGGAGGGTGTGCGCAGCCTGGACGAGGCGGTCGACGAGGTGCGCGAGGACAAGCGGCAGAAGGAGGAGAACCGGCTGCGGCGCCGCGAGGCGGACCGCCTGGAGCGCGCCCAGCTCAAGGCCATCAGCCGGGGTCACCGCGGGTTCATCGGCCGCGGCGGCGGGCGTCAGGTGGAGCCCCAGGCCCTGGAGCGAGCCTCCGCATCGGTCTCCGCGGAGCCTGCCATATCCAGCGCGGAACCGCTGCCCGTGCGCTCACGACCGTCCCTTCAGCCCGTCCGCAAGGCCGGTTCTGAACCGGTGACCGTCGACCTCACCGCGGAGGACGACACAATGGCCCTGCCGCGCCTCGACTCCCTGGAGCGCAAGCTCAAGGACCTCGAGCAGCAGTTCGGCTAGAACGGCCTGCACGGGAAGGGGGCGTGACCTTCGGGTCACGCCCCCTTCCCGTGTCATGTCGCTCCGGCGTCGAGTTCGAACCACACCACCTTCCCCACGCCGTGCGCCCGCACTCCCCAGGCGTCCGCGAGGGACTGCACCAGGACCAGGCCCCTGCCGTGCGTGCCGTCGTCGGCGTTCGGCACGCGCAGTCTGGGCCTGCGGCCCACGAAGTCCCTCACCTCCACCCGCAGCCCACGGGGTCCGACGGTGGCGGTCAGCACCGCGTCGTGGTCCGTGTGGATGAGTGCGTTGGTGACGAGTTCGCTGGTGAGCAGCTCCGCTATCTCCGAGCGTCCGGGCCGCCCCCACTGCCGTAGCAGCTCGCGCAGTGCCCGGCGTGCCTCGGGCACCGCCTTGAGGTCCGCGCGGCCCAGTCGCTGCCGCAGCTTCCGTATCTGGGACGGCTGCGCCTGGTCCGCGTCGCCGTCGGTCTTTTCCTCCGTCTTCGCCGAGAAGGCCCCGATCGCCATGGGACCGCCCCCTCGTGCCTGCCTCTTCATGACCCCCGCCCGCGTGCCGATGTCGGTCCCCTCCTTGTCGAACACGTTCACGGGATCCATGCCCCTCTGGGCACGGGGCAGTCATGTCGAATCCTCGGCGGCCAGGTGTTCGGCCACGGATGCTGCGGTTCCGGCCGGATGGAGGGACCCTGTGGAAAGCGAGGCACCACAGCCGTCCGAGCGCCGAGGGAGCCGCCGTGCACGACGACCGAACGCTGGTGGAGGCGCGCCTGGAGCGTGCCATGGGACAGTTCGTGCGGCCCGCGCAGTACGCGAAGCGCGTGCCACTGGTGCTGTCCGTGTGGCATGTGCCCGGCGAGCCGGTGCCGGTGGACCAGGCGCTGCAGGCCGACTACGAGACCTTCACAACCGGAACGGCCTGGGGAAAGCCCTGGTCGACGAGTTGGTTCCGGTTGACGGGCCAGGTCCCCGAGGAGTGGGCCGGGCGCCGCGTGGAGGCGGTGATCGACCCCGGGTTCACGGGGGACGGGCCCGGTTTCCAGGCCGAGGGGCTGCTCCACGACGCCTCGGGCGTGCCCCTGAAGGGCATTCACCCGCGCAACCGGCACCTGGCCGTGGGCTCCCCGGCGAGCGGAGGCGAACCGGTGCATCTGCTTCTGGAGGCAGCCGCCAATCCGGCCGTGCTGCACGGGTTCTCACCTACGCACCTGGGGGACGTCCTGACCGCCGGGGACCGTCTCATCTACCGGTTCCGCTCTGCCGACCTCGCCGTACTCGACGAAGCCGTGTGGCAGTTGGTGCTGGACGTCGAGGTGCTTTCGGAGCTGATGCACGAACTGCCCATGGACCGGCCCCGGCGGCACGAGATCCTGCGCGCCCTGGAGGACATGCTCGACGCCCTCGATCTGCACGACGTCTCCGGTACGGCGGCCGCCGCCCGGGCCGCGCTCACCGACGTGCTGTCCCGTCCGACCGCGGCGAGCGCGCACCGGATCTCCGCGACCGGGCACGCGCACATCGACTCGGCCTGGCTGTGGCCGCTGCGCGAGACGGTCCGCAAGGCCTCGCGCACCTTCGCCAACGTCACCGCACTCGCCGCCGACTACCCCGAGCTGGTGTTCTCCTGCTCGCAGGCCCAGCAGTACGCCTGGGTGAAGGAGCACCAGCCGCACATCTGGGAGCGGATCAAGAAGGCCGTGGCAGACGGCAACTGGGCGCCCGTCGGCTCGATGTGGGTGGAGTCCGACGCCAACATGCCCGGCGGTGAGGCGCTGGCACGGCAGATCGTGCACGGAAAGCGGTTCTTCGCCGAAGAACTGGGCGTGGAGACGGAGGAGATCTGGCTGCCGGACTCCTTCGGCTACACCGCGGCCTTCCCGCAGCTCGCAAAACTGGCCGGAATCCGATGGTTCCTCACCCAGAAACTCAGCTGGAACCAGTCGAACAAGATGCCGCATCACACCTTCTGGTGGGAGGGCATCGACGGCACCCGCGTCTTCACCCACTTCCCGCCCGTCGACACCTACAACTCGCAGTTTCACGGCCGTGAACTCGCCCACGCGGAACGCACCTTCGCCGAGAAGGGGCGCGCCACCCGCTCCCTGGTGCCGTTCGGCTGGGGCGACGGAGGCGGCGGCCCGACCCGCGAGATGCTGGAGAAGGCCCGCCGACTGCGCTCCCTGGAGGGTTCACCGCGGGTCGAGGTCGAGAAGCCGTCCGCGTTCTTCGCGGCCGCCGAAAAGGAGTACGGGCCCGCGGCCCCGGTGTGGTCGGGCGAGCTGTACCTGGAGCTGCACCGGGCCACCTACACCACCCAGGCGAAGACCAAGCAGGGCAACCGGCGCTCCGAACACGCCCTGCGTGAGGCCGAGTTGTGGTGCACCACGGCGGCCGTACGCGATCCTTCGTACGCCTATCCCTACGACGCCCTGGACCGGCTGTGGAAGACGGTGCTGCTGCACCAGTTCCACGACATCCTGCCCGGGTCGTCGATCGCCTGGGTGCACCGGGAGGCGCGGGACACGTATGCGCGGGTGCTCGCGGAGGTGGAGGAGCTCACGGCGGCGGCCGTGGAGGCGCTCGGGACGGGCGGGCCCGTGGTGCTCAACGCCTCGCCCTACGAGCGGACCGAGGTCGCCGGGGGCGTGCTGGTGACCGCGCCGGGGCTGGGCAGTGCGCCGGTCGTCGGCGCGGCGGGCGAGGTCGTCCGGGCCGGGGAGGACAGCGGCACGTACGTGCTGGAGAACTCCCGGCTCCGGGTCACCGTGGACGCACAGGGCTTGCTTTCCTCGGTCCGCGATCTCGCCGCCGACCGCGAAGTGCTGTGCGGTCCCGGCAACCTCCTCCAGCTGCACCCGGACCACCCCAACGCCTGGGACGCCTGGGACATCGACCGGCACTACCGGCGCCGGTACACGGACCTCACGGACGTCGAGTCGGTGGAGCTGGTGGAGGCCGGGCCGCTGACGGCGGCGGTGCGGGTGACGCGGACCTTCGGGAAGTCGCGGATCACCCAGGAGCTCCGCCTCGCGGCCGGTGCGCGGCGCCTCGACATCGTCACGGACGTCGACTGGCAGGAGTCCGAGAAGGTGCTCAAGGCCGCCTTCCCGCTCGACGTGCACGCCGAACGCTCCACCGCGGAGATCCAGTTCGGGCACGTCCACCGCCCCACCCACACCAACACGTCCTGGGACGCGGCCCGCTTCGAGATCTGCGCGCACCGCTGGCTCAGGGTCGCGGAGGAGGGCTACGGCGTGGCGGTCCTCAACGACTCGACGTACGGCCACGACGTGACCCGCACCCCGCACGAGGGCGGCCTCGGCACGACCGTACGTCTGACGCTGCTGCGCGCCCCGCACAGCCCGGACCCGGAAACCGACCTGGGCACGCACCGCTTCACCTATGCGCTGCTGCCGGGCGCGGACGTCGGGCACGCGGTCGCGGAGGGGCTCGCCCTGAACCTGCCGCTGCGGGTGGCGCAGGCGCCGGTCGTGGAGCCGCTGGTCCGCGTCGACCACCCGGCCGTGGCCGTCGAGTCGGTGAAGCTCGCGGAGGACCGCAGCGGGGACGTGGTGGTACGGCTGTACGAGTCCCGGGGCGGACGGGCGCGGGTCACGCTTTCGCCCGGGTTCCCGGTGGGCCGGGCCGAGGTGACGGATCTGCTGGAACGGCCACAGCACGAAAGCGACTTGCGCTTCGAGCTGCGGCCGTTCCAGATCCTCACCGTGCGGCTGCGACCGGCGTAGCGGCCCTCGCCTCCGTCACCTCTCGCCGATGTGGAAGATCTTGCGGCTGTCGCGGGTCATGTCGACGACCAGCTTGGTGGTGGTCGACTTGCTCCAGGTGAGGGTGACGACGGCCTCCGTGCGATTCGCGGTGCTGCCGTTGTCGGTGACCTTCCAGGCGAGCGGGACGTTCTGGGCGCGCAGGACGCCGTCGGCGTGCTCCCTGTCCTCCCACGCCGCCAGCTGCTTCTGGAAGGCAGGGGTCAGGTAGTGGGCGCGCAGCGCGTCCCCGAGGTGGCCGCTGTCCTCGTCGGTCACCGCGTCGATGTAGGCGCCGTAGAAGTCGGCGATACGGCTGATGTTGTCGGACGGCTTGCCGCTGACGCTGTGCGCGGCGCCGGCAGAGGCCTGGGCGGTGGCGCCGAGGCCGAGGGCGACGGCGAGAAGGCCGGCGGTGAGGACGGTGCGGGTCTTGCTGCTCATGTTCGGTTCCCCGTTTTCGAGTGACTGAGTGACTGAGTGGTCGAGTGGTCGGGCTGTGCTGTGGGCCGCCCTCCCGACCCCCGAGGCGGGAGGGCGGCCCTGGTCCGCTCGGGCATGGGCGTGCCCCGTGAACGAGCGCATGGGTGTCGGTCGTCGCCCGGCGCCGGATGGTCGGTCCGGCCCTGGTCGGTGCGACACCAAGAGCATCGGCGGTCACCACGGCCCGGCGCAACGACTGCCGCCCTTTCGGCGACGGTGGAACCATCCCAGCCCTTCTGACGTGCAGATACATGAGTGCCTGGGATACGGGATGCGGTGGATGACGGGGGAACAGTGGAGACTCGGGACGACGTCGAGGCGTTCGCGGCGCTGTTACGGCAACTGAAGGACCGCACGGACCGGAGCTACGGCTCCCTGGCCCGCCGCCTCAGCATGAACACCTCCACGCTGCACCGGTACTGCGCGGGCGAGGCGGTACCCCAGGACTTCGCTCCGGTGGAACGGCTCGCGGCCTTCTGCGAGGCGACGCCGGAGGAGCGGCTCGAACTGCACCGGCTGTGGCTGCTGGCTGTGGCGGCACGGCAGCGGCCGCGGGCCGCGGGCGAGGGGTCCGGCGCAGAGCCGACGCAGGCCCCGGCGGGCCGGAGCCCTGGGGGGACGAGTGCCGAGGGACCGTCGCGCCCGGAGGAGCGGGTGCGCCCGTCGGCCCCTGCCTGGTTCCGGCGCCGGCGCACCCTCCTCGGGATCGCCGTGGGGACCGTACTGCTCGTCACGGTCGGCAGCCTCTCCGCCCTGTCGGCCGACCGCTCGCCGGGCGATTCGGCCAAGGCCCCCGGACAGTCCAGTACCTCCGAACCCCCCGCGTCCCACCGCCCCACGGCCACGGCGACCAGCCCCTCCCCCACCGGCTCCCCGGCCTCACCGTCGGCAGGCGTGCGGGCTTCGGCCGACCCCACGTCGAAGGACGGGGCGACGGCCGAAGGGAACAACGGAGCGCCCGCCGCCACCGGTGTGCCGCTCGCCTGGTCCGCCGACTCACAGATCTGGGACGGAGGCTGCGCACACGACTACGTCATCGACAAACAGCCGGACCAGGTGCCCCCGCCTCCGGTGCCCCAGGACGCCGCGGCCTGGGCGGCGACGCAGGGGGCAGTGCACGGGCGGCAGACCATGGTGCAGATCTCGGTGCAGGGCAAAACGTCCACGGCCGTCGTACTGGACGCCCTCCGGGTCCGCGTCGTCAGCCGCGGCACCCCGCTCAAGGGCACCACGTACGACATGGCGCAGGGCTGCGGCGGCGGCCTCGGCCCGCGCTACTTCGACGTGAACCTCGACATCAACCGCCCCATCGCCCGCGCGGTCCCGGGCGCCGACGACCGAGGAGACCCGGCCCCCGCCGTGCAGTTCCCCTACCGCGTCTCCGCTCAGGACCCGGAGGTGCTGCTGGTCACCGCGACGACCCAGACGTACGACTGCTCCTGGTACCTCGAACTCGACTGGTCCTCCCAGGGCCGCACCGGCACGGTCCGCATCGACGACCACGGCCGCCCCTTCCGCACCAGCAGCATCAAGGGCCTGCCCCGCTACTGGTACGGCACGAACGGCCACGGCGTACGGCAGTGGGTGCCGGCCGACAGCTAGTCAAGGGCGGGGCACGTTCCGCAGGTTGGAGCGGGCCGTCTGCAGCAGTTGGCGGTGCCGTCTGCGTGGGTCCATGAATGCATACGCCGGGTCCTCACGCCTCCCAAACGGCGGCAGCCGTACGGTCGTCCGCGTACCCCTTGACCCTGACCTGGGTGTCGGCGAGGAACGCGGCGAGGCCGGGCGGGGTGGGCCCGGACCACCGGGTCGTCAGATACCGGCACAGATCGGGTTCGCCGCGCAACGGCTCCGCGAGGCCGCCGCTGCACATCAGAAGCGTGTCGCCCGGGCGGGCGACGGAGGCACGGAACCGGAAGGGCTCGCGGGGCGGCTCGGGGGCGGGTTCGTACGGGCTCGGCGGGGTCGGGATCCCCAGGTCCATGGTGAGCCGGTCGCCCTCGGGGGTCTCGGCGGGCAGCGAGCCGAAGCCGACGACGGGCTCGCCGGTGACCTCGCTGACCCGCGGCTCGATGTCCTGCCAGTCGCCGTCGCGGAGGCGGAACAGCCCGCCGGCGCCGACCCCGAAGAAGACGCGCGTACGGCACTCGGGGTCGGCGGGCAGGAGCAGACAGCGCAGGGTGGCCGCGTACTCCTCGGGCTCGATGCCCTGCTCGGCGGCGCTGGCGCGGAGTTTGCCCAGGCTGCGGTCGGTGAGGCGGTGCAGGCCCGACTTGAGGTCGCCGCGCCGGGCGGCCCTCATGTCCTCCGCGAGCCGGGCATGACTGCGGCCGACGGCCCGGCCGATCCAGTGGCAGGCCTCGGCGGCCGCCCGGTGCGCGCCGGGTGTGGCGCGGGCGCCGGTGGCCATCGCCACCAGGACCAGTGCGTGCTCTCCGGTGCCGAAGCGGGCGGTGAGGAGGGAGTCGCGGCGCGGCTCGCCCCGGTAGCGGGCGGAGTCACCGCGGACGGAGACGGCCCGGAGGGTGCAGGCGCCGTAGCGGGCGCCGTCCAGCACGGTGTCCGCGACCAGGTCGTCGAGCTCGTCGGGGTCGGCGGGCGGGAGGGCGGTGGGCTCGGCGTCGTAGGTGGGCGGGCCCGAGCCGACGTAGTCGAGGGAGGCCGGGGGGAGGGTGGGGAGGTCGAGGTGGGTGGCGGTACGGGCGGGTGCGGCGTCCGCCGCGGGGGCCGGCGCCGGCGAGGAGGCGGCCTGCCGCGGGACGGCTTTCCCGGCGGCGGCACGATGGCGCGCGGTGTACGGGAGCGTGCCGTCGGCGACCTGCGGCAAAGGGCTGTCCGCGGCATGACGCGGACGGTGCTCCGCGGCATCCGGGTCCGCCGGGGTGACGGCGGCGGGCGAGCCGTCCCGGGCGGGGCCCGCGTCCGGAGCGTCACGCGGGCCGGCCGCCTCGGGGGGCATGCGCGACTCGGGAACCGTCGTGACCGGGGTTTCCGTGGAGGTACGGCCGCCGGGCGGGGGCGGCGGATCCCAGGGCGCCCCTCGCTGGGCGAACCCCTCGTCCACGCCCTCCGCCCCGGCCTCGGTGCCCATGGCTCCGGCCACCGAGGCGAACCGGTCGTCCAGGGTGTCGGGTGCGGATGCGGGGCCCGTGTCCTCGGTGGAGTCGTCGTACAGCTGCCCCCACCAGTCGTCCTCATGACCGGTGGGACTTCCCCCCTGCTGGCTCATGCCCCTAATTGTCCACCGCATGGGCGGTATGAAAACGGGGCATCAGGAAAAACCGCCACGGCACTCGGCCTCGGGCGCGCATCGAGGGTGAGCCGTCGAACGGCGGTGCGGTAAGAGGGGCCGGTGTGACCCGGGACCGGACCACCGACCTGCGTCCGCTCCCTCCCTCCGGCACTCCTGGTGGGCGCGGCCCTCGCGCTGTTCCTCTCCCAGGTGGTCCGCTGGGCACTCCCCCCGGACGGCTGCGCGCGAGCGGCGCCACCCCGGGATCCGGGGCTGACGTAGGACCAGGGGACTAGGCCGAGGATCCGATGTGCGGCGCGGGCCGGGCGTGCTTCGCTGCTTCCATGACCGAATTCAGCGAGGCGGAACGCGCGTACCTGAAGTCGCAGCGCCTGGGGCGGCTGGCCACCGTCGACCCGGACGGGCAGCCGCAGGCCAACCCGGTGGGCTTCTTCCCCCAGGACGACGGCACCATCCTGATCGGCGGCTACGCCATGGGCAGCACCAAGAAGTGGCGCAACCTCCTGCAGAACCCCAAGGTCGCCCTGGTCGTCGACGACATCGTGAGCCTGCGCCCGTGGAAGGTACGAGGCATCGACATCCGAGGCGAGGCCGAACTCCTCACCGGCCCGCACGAGTTGGGCCCGCACTTGAGCGAGGAGGTGATCCGTATCCACCCGCGCCGGATCCACAGCTGGGGTCTGGAGGACTAGAGGGCCGGCCCGGCCACGGGAGGCTGCAGGACACCTTCCAGCGTCAGCAGCCGCACCTTCCGTTCGAGGCCGCCCGCATACCCGGTCAGCGAACCGTCCGCTCCGATCACTCGGTGGCACGGCCGGACGATCAGCAGCGGATTGGCGCCGATCGCGCCGCCCACGGCCCGTACGGCGGCCCGTGAGGCACCGATCCGCGCGGCGATCTCGCCGTAGGTGGTGGTCGCCCCGTACGGAACGCTGTCGAGGGCGGCCCACACCCGCTCCCTGAACTCGCTCCCGGCGGTGCTGAACTCCAGCCGGAATTCCTTCAGTTCACCGGCGAAGTAGGCCGCCAGCTGCTCCTCGGCAGCACGGAAGGCCGCGGGCTCGAGCCGCCAACCATCCTGTACCGCAAGCCCGTTCTTCTGTCCGGGCACGGACACGGAGGTCAGAGCACCGGCCGGATCGGCGGTGAGGAGGAGGGGCCCGACAGGACTGTCGAGGCGGCACCAGAGAACACTCATCGTCGTCAGTCCACCTCTCCTGCTGCGCGCAGGTGTTGCAGGGCATACGAGCGCCAGGGGCGCCAGCCGTCGGGCATGTCGGGGCCGGGCGCGGCGACGTCGGGATCGCCGAGCGCCCTGGTGCGGATCACGGCGACGGTACCGGCGTCCATGCCGGGCACGGCGAGCAGCGCGGCCTCGGCCTCGTCGCGGTCTACGCCCGGATCCAGGCGTACGGCGCCGTCGGCGAGGGCGGCGGTGAGCGCGCCCAGGGTGCCGTCCGGTTCGGCCTCCGCGAGGACGGCGGGCTCGGGAAACAGACGGGTGAGGCTGCCGGACGGCGCGTCGAGCACCTTCCCGTACTGCTGTACGAGCCGCTCGGCCTCCGCCCGCCCCACCAGCGCGCGCACGGCCAGTTCCTCGGGATCGGCTGCTCCCGGCGACCGCAGCCCCGGCCGGGCGGCTACCAGTGGCGCGAGCCGGTCGTCACCGCCGAGCCGCCCGTCCACGGCGTAGGGATCGGCGTCGAGATCGAAGAGCCGCCGCAGCCGCCCCACGGCGGTGGTCAGATCCCGGGGGTCGGTGAGATGCAGCCGGGCGTCCAGCCAGCCACCGGGATGGGCACCGGACGCGGGCCTGGCCGCCCCCGCCCGCTCGTCGACGGCGACGATGCCGGTCCCGTGCGGAAGCCGGAGGGTTCGCCGGTATGTCCGCCGTCCAAGCGCCCCGCTCACCTCCTCGACCCCACCCACGGCCTCACCCGCGAGCAGATCGAAGACGGCACCGGCCTGGTAGGGCCCCCGGTGGGCGAGCCGCAGCGGAATCCCCCCGGCCGGGGCGGCCGCACGCCGACCGGCCTTCGGAGCGGCCGCCCGCAGCTCGCTCGGCGTCGACGCGTACACGTCCCGGATCGTGTCGTTGAACTGCCGGACACTGGCGAACCCGGACGCGAACGCGATCTCCGTGATCGGCAGCTCCGTCGTCTGCACCAGCACCCGAGCGGTGTGCGCGCGCTGGGCCCGGGCGAGTGCGACGGGCCCGGCCCCGAGTTCAGCGGTGAGCTGCCGCTGCACCTGCCGCGCGCTGTACCCGAGCCGCGCGGCAAGCCCGGTGACCCCCTCCCGGTCCACCACCCCGTCCCCGATGAGCCGCATGGCCCGCCCCACCACATCCGCCCGCACATTCCACTCGGCCGACCCGGGCACGGCATCCGGCCGACACCGCCGGCAGGCCCGGAAACCCGAGCCCTGCGCGGCGGCGGCCGTCGCGAAGAACCGGACGTTACGCCGCTTCGGAGTCACGGCGGGGCAGCTGGGCCGACAGTAGATCCCGGTCGTCACGACGGCGAAGAAGAACTCCCCGTCGAACCGGGCATCCCGGCTCCGCACGGCTTCGTACCTGCTGTCTTCGTCCATCATGCCTTCCAGTCTCCGCCGGACGGCGCTGCTGGGGCTAGCGGAAATCGGACGCGAAGCTGAACTGCGCAGTTTGAGCCCCGGCCGACACTTTCAGCCCGTCCGGCGTTTGAGGACGAGGCCGTCCAGGCCGAAGCGGGGGCCTGGGGGCGGCGGCCCCCAGACGGCGCCCCCACCCCCGGCACCTCTACCGCCGCCCCCGCTTCAGCTCCATCGCCGCCCGCCCGGCGGAGCCCTTCCGCTTCCACTCCCGCCGAAGCTCCGCACGGACCCGCGCATCGGTCTTGGCCACGATCCACTGGTTCTCCCGCATCAGCTTGCGGTAACTCTCCAGCCGCCGATGCGACAACTCCCCGCTCTCGACAGCCTCCCGCACCGCACACCCCGGCTCCGCGTCATGCGCGCAGTCGTGGAAGCGGCACCGCTCGGCCAGTTCCTCGATCTCGGAGAAGACCTGTCCGACCCCGCTCTCGGCGTCCCAGAGGCCGACGCCCCGGAGCCCGGGTGTGTCGATGAGGACACCCCCGCCGGGCAGTGCGAGCAGGTTGCGGGTGGTGGTCGTATGACGCCCCTTGCCGTCGACGTCCCGCGCGGCCTGCACCTCCATCACGTCCTCGCCCAGGAGGGCGTTGGCGAGGGTCGACTTGCCCGCACCGGACTGCCCGAGCAGCACGGACGTACCGCCGGAGACGAGGCCGACGAGGACGTCGAGCCCGTCCCCCTCCACGGCGCTGACCGTCAGCACGGTCACGCCCGGCGCCGACAGCTCGACGTCCTGGACGAGATGCGCACGCGTCACCGCGTCCGGCACCAGGTCGGCCTTGGTGAGCACGACCAGCGGCTGCGCGCCCGACTCCCAGGCCAGGGCCAGGAAGCGTTCGATGCGCCCGAGGTCGAGTTCGACGGCAAGGGACACGGCGACGATCGCGTGGTCGACGTTGGCGGCGAGGATCTGCCCCTCGGACCGTTTGGAGGAGGTGGAGCGCACGAAGGCGGTACGGCGCGGCAGATACGTCCGTACGTAGCGGGGGTTGCCGCCGGGTTCGACGGCGACCCAGTCGCCGGTGCACACGACCCGCATCGGGTCGTGCGGGGTGACGAAGGCGGTGTCGGCCCGCAGGACGCCCTCGGCGGTGACGACGTCGCACTGGCCACGGTCGACCCGGATCACACGTCCGGGCAGGAGCCCCTCGGGCTCGTGGGGGGCGAACGCGTCCGCCCATGTCTCGTCCCAGCCGTAGGGAGCGAGCGCGGAGAAAACAGGGGAGGCCGAGCTGGAAGTCAAGGGTGACCCTTCACAAGGGTGGCCTCGGCGAAAGGAGTTGAGGTCAGCCGACGGCCACGGAGGTGGACTTGATGATCTGGATGCGGGCAGCGCTCGTCGCAAAGACAGCCATCGGTCAACACCTCCCGGTTCCGCACTCGTTCGACAGCGGCGGCCATCGGCCACCGCTCCATGCCTGCTCACCATAGAGCGGTACGTCCGCCGGGCGCCACCGAATATTCGGGGAGCCGTTCAACGACATATTCGGGGAGCCGTTCAACGACCCCGCGCGGCGAAGGGCCCGGGCACCTCCCCCGACCCCCGTGTGATCAGTTCCGTCGGCATGACGACGGTGCGGGGCGGTGAGGTGTCCCCGTGGATGCGGGCGAACAGGACGTGCGCGGCCGTGGTGGCGAGTGCCACGGGATCCTGGGCGATGACGGTGACGGGCGGCGTCAGCCGCTCGGCCAGCGGGAAGTCGTCGAAGGCGATGAAGGCGATCCGGGGCGGCAGGACCGTCAGCGCGCCGAAGGCGAGGTTCTCGTTGTCGGCGAGGAGGGCGGTGGGCGGCTCGGCGGAGGCGAGCAGGGCCGTGACAGCCTCGGCGGCGGACGGCGCCGAGCGCAGACCGTGGCGGACGAGCCCGGGGTCGGCGGCGATGCCCGCGGACCGAAGTGCCGCCCGGTAGCCCAGGTGGCGCTCGCCGTTGGTCCAGATGTCCTGCCGGCCACCGAGGTAGCCGATGCGGCGGTGACCGTGCGCGATCAGATGCCGTACGGCCTCCTCGACCGCTGCGCGGTTGTCCACCACCACGGTGTCCGCCTCCAGGCCGGGCGCGGCCCGGTCCACGCACACGATCTTGGTGCCCTGAGCCTGCGCCGGGCGCAGGAACCGGTGGCTGCCCGCGGCCGGCGTGAGGATGAGACCGTCGACGCGGCGGGCGGTGAAGGCGGCGACGACCTCGCGTTCCCGGCGCGGGTCGGCGCGGCTGGAGCCGATGAGCACCACGCTGCCGCGGCGGCGGGCGACGTCCTCGGCGGCGGAGGCGACAGCCGCCATGAAGGGGTCGGCGACGTTGTCCACCAACAGGCCTATCGTCCGGCTCGGTTGGTCCGCACGGCGCAGCTGGCGTGCCAACTCGTCGCGCTGGTAGCCCAGTTTGCGGACGGCGGCCTCGACTCTCGCGGCGGTCCGCGGTGCCACGCTCCCCGCGCCGTTGACCACACGGGACACCGTCATCGCACTGACGCCCGCCTCGGCGGCGACGTCCTTCATCGTGGGGCGGCCGACCACGCCGCAGTCCTCCTCGGCAGTCGGACGGGCACCTGCGGGCCGCTGGGCAACGTCTTGGGAACACGCCACACACGACCCTTGACGCCCACCCATGGGGCTCCCAGAATCGACGAACTGTTAACGATACCAACGCGAAGGCACAACATGGCCTCTGCAAGGGAACCACTTCTCGCGGCGCACGGCGTGGTCAAGCGTTTCGGTCACGTCCAGGCGCTGCAGGGCGCCGACTTCACGGCGTACGCGGGCGAGGTCGTCGCCCTGATCGGGGACAACGGCGCAGGAAAGTCGACTCTGGTGAACGTCCTGTCGGGGGTGCTCGCACCCGACGAGGGCGAAGTGCGGGTGGAGGGGCGGGCGGTCCGTTTCGGCGGACCGATGGACGCTCAGCGGCACGGACTTGAGACCGTCTACCAGGATCTGTCGCTCGCTCCGGATCTGGACGCGGCGGCCAATCTGTATCTGGGCAGGGAGGTCGTGCGCGGCGGGCTGCTCGGCCGCCTGGGGGTGCTCGACCGGCCCGCGATGCGGCGGGAGGCGGTCAAGGCGTTCGCCGAGCTGGGCGTCGAACTGAAAGATGTGACCGCTCCTGTGACAACGTTGTCCGGCGGTCAACGACAGTCGGTGGCCGTGGCGCGTGCGGTCGCGTTCGCGAACAAGGTCATCTTCATGGACGAGCCGACGGCCGCGCTGGGGGTGGTGCAGCGGGCCCGGGTCCTGGACACCGTGCGCCGGGTCGCGGACCGGGGCATCTGTGTCGTGCTGATCAGTCACAACATGCCCGAGGTGCTGTCGGTCTCGGACCGGGTGGAGGTGCTGCGGCTCGGGCGCCGGGTGGCCTCGTTCACCGCGGCGGACACGACCATCGAGGAACTGGTCGGGGCGATGACCGGGTCGCTGGACGAACCGGCCGGGCAGAACGGGTCCTTGAGGAAAGCGGAGGACGGGCGATGACCGCCGACAGCAAGGAAGTGCGGCCGGCCGGGGCACAGCAGCAGGCCCCGGCCCCGTCGGACGGTACGGGCAGGACCGTACCGGACTGGCTGCGGCGGGCGGCCGGCATCAGCGAACTGTGGACCTTCGTGATCCTCGTGGTGCTGGTCCTGTTCTTCACCGTCGCCGCACCGGGCAAGTTCTTCACCCAGTACGACCTCACGCAGATCGCCGTGAACGCGGCCATCTATCTGGTGCTCGGCGTGGGCATGACCTTCGTGATCATCACGGCCGGGATCGATCTGTCGATCGGTTCGGTGCTGGTGCTGTCCGCGGTGGCCGCCGGCGAGTACAACATCCACCACGGCGGCCCGGACGCCGGCTGGGGCACGGTCGCGGTCTGTGTGGTCATCGCCCTTGCGGTGGGCGCCGGTTGGGGCGTGCTGCAGGGCGCGGTGGTGGCGAGCGGGAAGGTGCCGCCGCTGATCGTGACGCTCGGCGGTCTGGGAGCGGCGCTGGGGATCGCCGAACTCGCCACCGGCGGCCAGGACCCGGCGGGTGCGGCGGCCACGCATCTGCAGAACAGCCTGGGCTTCGGCAAGGTGCTCGGCATTCCCTGGCTGGTGGTCCTGGCCGCGGTGGTCACGGCCGTCTTCGGCCTGGTGCTGGGCGCGACGAGGTTCGGCACGCACACCCTGGCGATCGGCTCCAATCCGACCGCCGTACGACGGGCGGGAATCGGGGTCGGCCGGCACCTGGTGAAGGTGTACGGGCTGATGGGCCTGCTGGCCGGGCTCGGCGCGGTGATGTGGCTGGCCTCGTACGGCACCACGTCGATCGCCGGGCACTCCACCGACAACCTGAAGGTGATCACGGCCGTGGTGCTCGGCGGCACCAGCCTCTTCGGCGGCCGCGGCTCGGTGCTGGGCACCGTGATCGGTGTGTTCATCCCGGCGGTGCTCACCACCGGACTGATCGTCATCGGCGTTCAGCAGTACTGGCAGGACGTCGCGGTGGGCGTGGTGCTCGTCGCGGCCGTCTATGTCGACCAGATGCGCAGGAAGACCCGAGAGCAGGATTGAGGAGATGTCTCGATGTTGAGCATTCGCAGCAGGCGCAGCGCACTGGTCGCCGCGGGCACCGTACTGGCCCTCACCGGGGCCGCCGCGTGCAGTTCGTCCAGCGGCGGCGGGTCGGGGTCGTCGGGCGGGGCCGCGCACAAGAAGGTGCGGCTGATCACCGGCGTGAAGAGCGATCCCTTCTACATCACCATGACCTGCGCGGCGAAGACGGAGGCGAAGGCCAAGGGCATGGACTTCGGCGCGGATGGTTCCGCGCAGTGGGACGTGTCGGTGCAGCGGCCGCTCCTGGACTCGGTGGCGGCCTCCCGGCCGGACGGGCTGATGATCTCGCCGGTGGACACCAGCGCGCTCACGCCGTCGCTGAAGCAGATCCAGTCGGCGGGCACCAAGGTCGCGCTGGTCGACACCACGGTCACCGACGACTCGATCGGCGTCACCCGGATCTCGTCCGACAACGAGAAGGGCGGCCGGGTCGCCGCCGACGCGCTCGCCAAGCTGATGGGCGAGAAGGGCTCGGCCATCGTGATCAGCGTCAAGCCCGGTGTCTCCACGACCGACGCCCGGATCAAGGGCTTCACGGAGGAGATGAAGAAGTACCCCAAGATCAAGATGCTGCCCACGCTCTACGACAACGACCTGCCGGCCACCGCCGCCTCGCAGATCCAGTCGACGCTGGCGGCCCACCCCGACCTGGGCGGTGTCTTCGCGGGCAACACCAACACCGGCCAGGGCATCGCCACCGGCCTCAAGCAGGCGGGCAAGCAGGGCGCGGTGAAGGTCGCCGCCTTCGACGCCGAACCCGACGAGATCGCCTCGCTCAAGGCGGGCACGCTGCAGGTCCTGGTCGCCCAGGACCCGGCGGCGATCGGCAGGGAGGCCGTCGACCAGCTGGCGGCCGCCTTCGAGGGCAAGAGCGTCCAGAAGTCGATCGGCACCAACATGGTGGCCATCACGAAGGCGAACATGAACGACCCGTCGGTCAGCAAGTACTTCTACAAGTCGGGCTGCTGACCGTCCGGCGCCGAACGACCGGGTGACTGTGGCGGGTTCACCCGGTCGCGGTGCCTCTCACGGGCCGCACGAGATCAACTCTTCGCGCAGGCCAGCCCGTTGAGGGTGAAGTCGTACGGTGAGGAGTTCCTGCCCTGCCAGGATCCGAGGAAGCCGAAGGTGATCTTGCCGTCGGCGGGGACGGCCTTGTTGTAGTCGGCGGCGGTCGCGGTGACCCGGGAGCCGTTCTGGGCGACGCTCGCGTCCCACATCTGGCCGACCCTCTGGCCGTCGCGGAAGGACCAGGCGACGCGCCAGGTGTCGAGGGCGTCGGCGGTGGTGACCGTGACGGTGGCCTGGAAGCCGTCGGTCCACTGGCTGTCCAGGTGGTAGGCGGCCGTGCAGGTGGCGGACGCGCTCTTGCCGGGATCCGGGGCGCTGCTCTGCGTGGTGGCGGAGGTGCCCTGGGGTTCCGGGTCGGAGTGCCTGCCCCCCTCGGGTTTCGTCGGGGTGGTGGCGGAGGGGGTCGGGGAGGCGCTCTTCGGTGTCGGGGTGGCGGACGGCAGAGAGGGGCGCGGGGCCGCCACGGGGCTGCTGTCGGTCGGTGCGTCGCTGCTCGCGGCCTCGTTGTCGCTGCCGCCGAACGGCATCATCGACGTGGCCAGCGCCAGCAGCGACACCATGACGGCGGCCACCAGCAGCCCGCCCCGAATGACGCGTGCGCGGTCGGCGCCGGTCTTCGGTTCGCCGCTCTGCCCGTCGCCCGCCTCCGGCCGTCCGACACCGAGGCGCACCTCGGCGGCCCGGCGGCGGCGCTCCAGATAGGCGAGGCCGCCCCAGCCGATGACACCGCCAGCGAGGGCGGCGGGCAGCCCGCCGCCCTGGGGACGCAGACAGGCGGCGGCCTCCGCGCAGTCCACGCAGGTGGCGAGGTGCCGCGAGAGGTCCGGCGGGATGTCGGCGGCGGGCGACCTGGTGATCGCGTCGAGGAGGCGCGCATAGCTGCGGCACTGCGCGTCCATCGGCGTATCGAGGTGGTTGCGGTGGCAGCGGTCCCTGAACAGGCCCCGCACCTGGTCGAGTTCCTCGCCCACGAGGGCCGGGTCGAGGCCGAGCCGGCGGGCCACCACGGACCGTGGCAGCGACTCCACCTCGGCCAGCCACAGCAGCGCCGCATCCGCCTCCTGGAGGTCGCGCAGACCGCGCAGGGCGATCGGGCGGCGCAGCGGGGGGCCAGTATAGCGGGCGCCCTTCTCCGAGTTGAGCCACAGGCGCAGGTCGGGGTCGAGGTCGTGGCCCTGGCCTTCGGCCTCCCAGGCCGCCGCCGTGGTGCGTACGGCGGTCAGCAGCAGGGGGATCACGGGGAGCCGGGGCGAGCGGCGGCCGTTGCTCCGGGCGCCCCCGGTCTCGGCGGCGCGGACCTCGCGGATACCGAGCGCGAACGCCTCCGTGGCCAGCTGAGTGGCCGCGGTGGCGCCGGCCGTGCACAGATCGGCGTAGGAAAGCACCGCGTCCCAGCACTCGGAGAACAGCGCGGCTTCGGCGGCGTCCTTCGGGTTCGGCAGGTCGGGCATGAGTCTCCTGCATCCACAAGCGAGGTCAACTCACCAATTTCGGCGAAGGAGTTGGGGGGAACCTCGCGGCAGGACAGGAGCCTTTCACGTTTTCAACACAACTGACAAGCGCTGTGTTCAGTTGTCCCGACAGAACCTGTGAACCGGCCGGAGGACACAACTCCGGCCTCTTGTACGGACGGGGACCCGTTTTGACTCAAAGTCCCCGTCCGCCACTCACACCTCTGCCGCCTCCTGCGCCGGGAGACTGTCCATGAACGAGCTGACGGAGAAGACCGCGCGGCCGGGTCCGGGCGGGCCATATCCGGGCGGGGAGGAGAGGCCGAAGTCGTCCATCGTCTGGCGATAGGCCTGCAGCAGCCGGATGTGGTACTCCAGCGGGGCGCCCTGCGGGTTGGCCTTGCCGAGCGGGGTGGTGGGCTCGGGGCACCAGGTGGTGAAGCGGGGCGTGATGCCGTGCGACATGAAGAAGCGCAGGCCCTCGGTGGTGGACTCGATGGCCTCGTCGACCGTCTTGAACCCGAAGGGCTCGGCCATCTCCACGCCGGCCACGAAGTTGGGGATGACGTTGCGCGCGCCGAAGATCTCCGCCGAGTCGAGGATCCGCTTGTGCCACTCGTCGCGGCCGACGTAGCGCTCCTTGCCCGGGCAGTACATCTTGAACAGATACTCGTCCCACACCTCGTAGTTGGGGTGGTAGATCTGCACGCCGTAGTCCTTGAACCGCTTCACGTCGTCCTTGGGCAGCGCCTGGGCGACGACCTTGCCGATCCAGCGGCCGGGGAAGTGCTCCTCGATGGCCTTGGCGTACATGCCGTAGAAGTCGGCCTCGTCACGGCCCTGGAGCCTGGAGGTGATGGCGCCGCCGGTGAGGGTGTAGGCGGTGGAGGCCTTCGCCGTGTCGTAGCGGTTGATGATCTCCAGCGCCTCCAGGACCTCGTCGACGTCCTTGACCCCCGTGTACGGCCGCCCGGCCGCCTTGTGCTGGCGCCAGTTGTGGTTGATGTCGCAGTACTGGCACTCCTCCTTGGCGCCGAAGTACTGGCAGACCCGGAAGACGGTCAGGTAGATCAGATAGCCCCACTGGATGGTCGGGGCGACCTCCATGACCGACTTCCCGTTGGAGAGGGTGTGCCGGTAGTACTCCGGCATGGGCGGCACACCGACGTCCGCGATGCGCTTGCCGTCGAGGTAGAGCCCGAGCACGCCCTCCTCGTCGGCGGCGACGCGGTAGGGCGAGGTGGGGTTCACGCGTACGGAGACGACGGTGCGGCGCAGGTCGTAGGGGCCGCCGGTGAGGATGATCTCCTCCGGGGGACGCCTCAGCGCGGCCTCGCCCAACTCCGGCAGGGTGCCGTGGTCGAAGGAGAAGATGAAGTACGACTTCGGCTTGACCTCGCCGGACTCGTTGTCGCTGAGCGCGGAGGGGTCGAAGGCCACGCCTCCGCGCAGCAGGTCCTCTTTGAAGACGGCTTCCCGCGGTACGTGCGGGAAGCGCTCCATCAGATCCTCGACCAGTGCGGTACGGCTGCCCATCCCGACTCTCCTTCTTCCGGCTCAGGCGTTCGACTCCTCACGGTATGCCCCCGCCGCCGCGTCAGCCGTGCCGGGTCCCCCCGCGCCGCGCGATGTGTCCTGGTACGGGGATGTCCGGCGCCAGCAGCGGATCGGGCACGGGGGTGCCCCAGACCGAGGTCAGCGGCAGGGTTCCGGCCCACAGGCCCAGCTGCGCGTCGGGGCCGTCGCCGTCGTCGGGGGCGCCCGTGCGGATCTTGACCGAGGCCTCTTCCAGGGACAGGGCGAGGAGGGTGGTGGCCGCGAGTTCCTTGCGGCTGGGCAGCCGGGCGTACGCCCACTGGCCCGGCGCCGCGTGCTCGGTGAGCCGGCGCAGGCCTTCCAGCTTCTCCTCGGGGTCGGTGACCTTGCGGGCCTCGCCGTGGATCATCGCGCTGCGGTAGTTGACGCCGTGTTCGAAGACCGAGCGGGCGAGGACCAGGCCGTCGACATGCGTGACGGTGACGCAGACCGGGGTGCCACCGGCGAGGCTGCGGCTGGCCACCGAGCCGTGGAGGTACAGCTGCCGCTCGTCCCGCCCGTAGACCGTGGGCACGACCAGCGGCCGCCCGTCGACCACCACCCCCAGATGACAGACGAACCCCGCGTCGAGGACGGCGTTGAGATCGGCGCGGTCGAGGCTGCCCTGCTCGCGCAGACGGCGGTGTCGGGTGAGGTCGGTCTCGGGAAGCGGTTCGAGCGTCATACAGCTGAACGCTACTGATATCGCGGCCACTACTCCAGCGCTTTGCGGATAGCTGCGCGTGAGAGGCTTTGATCTACGAAATCCGCACCTCACGCTTCCCTTTCCAGCGCCCCCGGATCGACTGGATGGGCCAGAGCCCCGGCCGCCAGCAGACGTGCGGCCTCCTCCGCGACCGTCATGCCGAGGCGGGACAGCTCGTTGCCCTGCGAACCCGCGAGGTGCGGGGTCACGAAGGCGCCCGGGAGCTCGTAGAGGGGGGAGTCCGCGGGGAGGGGCTCGGGGTCGGTGACGTCGAGGACGGCGTTCAGACGGCCGGTGCGGACCTCGTCGACCAGGGCCTCGTGGTCGACGAGGCCGCCGCGCGCGGTGTTGATGAGGGTCGCCCCGTCCGGCATCAGGGCGAGTTCCCTGCGGCCGATCAGATGGTGGGTCTCCGGGGTCTCGGGCGCGTGCACCGTGACGATGTCCGAAGTGCGCAGAAGGCCGTCCAACGGCAGGAGTGCCACGCCGAGTTCGGCCGCCCGCGGCGCGGTGACGTACGGGTCGGTGAGGCTCACGCGCAGGTCGAAGGGTGCCAGCAACTCGATGACGCGGCGGCCGATGCGGGAAGCCCCGATCACGCCGACGCGGCGGCCGTGGTTGCCGATGCCCGGGACGACGCCCCAGCCGGGATGGGCCCGTGTGGTGCGCAGGCGTTCCCGGGCGCCCAGGAGGTCCTTCCCGGCGAGCAGGATCATCGCGAGCGTGTACTCGGCGACCGGCAGCGCGTTGGCCGCGGCGGCCGAGGAGACCGCGATGCCGCGCCGCCAGACCTCGGGCGTGGTGAAGCCCTTGACCGAGCCGGCCGAGTGCAGGACCGCGCGCAGTTTCGGCGCCGCGTCGAGGACGGCGGTGTGCAGGCGGGGGCAGCCCCAGCCGGTGACCAGGATCTCGGTGCGCGCGAGCACCTCCCGGACGCGCGGCTCGGTGAAGTCCTCGGCGACCAGGTCCGGATCGATGTCCACCGCCTCGCGCAGTCGCCCGAGCACCTCCGCGGGGAAGACGAGCGGCAGGTTCTCGGCGGTCATGGCGAACAGAGCCTGGGGACGCGCGGGCAAGGGGTGACCCTCCGGTCTTCGGCGAGGAAGGTGGAGAAAACGCTCTCCACGCTAGGTCGCGGCAGATGAGAGGGTCAATGCAGAGGGTCCACGCACATGCACTCGCCGGAGGGACGACGGGAATGACGGAGACGGTCACCAACTGGGCAGGCAACATCACCTATGCGGCAAAGGAGTTGCACCGCCCCCACTCGCTCGACGCGCTCAGGACCCTCGTGGCCGGCAGCGCGAAGGTCCGCGTCCTGGGCAGCGGCCACTCCTTCAACGAGATCGCCGAGCCGGGCCCCGAGGGCACCCTGCTCTCGATCGCCGGACTGCCGCCGGTGATCGACGTGGACACCACGGCCCGCACGGTCCGGGTCTCGGGTGGCGTCCGGTACGCGGAACTGGCCCGCGTGGTGCACACGCACGGCCTCGCGCTGCCCAACATGGCGTCCCTGCCGCACATCTCCGTCGCCGGTTCGGTGGCGACCGGCACCCACGGCTCGGGGGTGAGCAATGGATCGCTTGCGGCACCGGTGCGCGAGGTGGAGCTGGTCACGGCCGACGGGGACACGGTACGGATCGCGAGAGGCGACGCGCGGTTCGAGGGCGCCGTCACCTCGCTGGGCGCGCTCGGCGTCGTGGTCGCCCTCACCCTCGACCTGGAGCCGGCCTTCGAGGTCGAACAGCACGTCTTCACCGAACTGCCCCTCGCCGGGCTGGACCTGGAGACGTACGAGACGATCGCGGCGGCGGCGTACAGCGTGAGCCTGTTCACCGACTGGCGGGAGCCCGGCTTCCGGCAGGTGTGGCTCAAGCGGCGCACCGACCAGCCGCTGCCGGACTTCCCGTGGGCCGCGCCCGCGACCGAGAAGCTGCATCCCGTGCCGGGGATGCCGGCCGTGAACTGCACGGAGCAGTTCGGGGTGCCGGGGCCCTGGTACGAGCGGCTGCCGCACTTCCGGGCGGAGTTCACGCCGAGCAGCGGGGCCGAGCTGCAGTCGGAGTATCTGCTGCCCAGGCGGCACGCCGCCGACGTACTGCACGCCCTCGACGGGATCCGGGCGACCGTGGCCCCCGTGCTGCAGACCTGCGAGATACGCACGGTCGCCGCCGACCGGCAGTGGCTGAGCCCGGCCTACGGGCGGGACACCGTGGCGGCGCACTTCACCTGGGTCGAGGACACGCAGGCGGTGCTGCCGGTGGTGCGGCGGCTGGAGGAGGCGCTGGACCCGTTCGACGCCCGCCCGCACTGGGGCAAGGTCTTCACCACGCCCGCGGCGGTCCTGCGCGGCCGGTACCCCCGGCTGGCCGACTTCCGGGCGCTTGCGCGGGCGCTGGACGGGGACGGAAAATTCGCCAACCCCTTCGTGCGGACAGTGCTGGGCGACTGACTCCCGAAGGGCTTTATAAACCCCCTTTCCTAACCCCTTGTCGAAAGTCCCCCGCAGGCCATAGCCTTGCGCCGCGCCGGTGCCGACCTGCCCGGTCCGCCTGGCTGAAGGAACGGGGGCCGCCCTGTGAAGCGCACATCACGTGACATCCGCACCGCGAACCGCTACGAGGTGCTGCGCCAGATCATCGCCGCGTCGCCCACCTCCCGGCAGGAGCTGGCGGCCGCCACCGGTCTGAGCCTCGCCACGGTCGCCACGCTCGTCGGTGAGCTCCTCGATCTGCGGATGATCACCGAGGTCGGGTTCGAGGACTCGGCGGGCGGCCGCCCCCGGGGTCTCGTGGCGGTCAACGCGTCGGGGGGCGCGTTGATCGGCGTCGACATCGCGGAGACGTACGTCCATGTCGAGCTGTTCGACCTGGCGCTGAACGTCCTCGCCCGCGCCGAGGAGGACGTCCGCCCCGGCGAGAGCCTCCCCGAGCAGCTGGTCGGCCATGTCGCCGCCGCCGTCGGCTCGGTGGTCACGCAGGCGGGGATCGAAGGCGCGCGGGTGCTGGGCGTGGGCGTCAGCGTGCCGGGGCAGGTGGACCGCGCCACCGGCATCGCCGAGTACGCGCCGAACTGGGACTGGCACGACGTGCCGCTGCTCGACCTGCTCACCGAGCACATCGCCTACCCCCTGTACCTGGACAACCCGCTGCGTGCCGTCGCGGTCGCCGAGCTGTGGTTCGGAGCCGCGCGCGGGCGCGGCGACGCCGTCGTGGTCACCCTCGGGACCGGCGTCGGCGCCGGGCTCGTCCTGGGCGGCGGGCTGCACCGCGGGATCAGCAACAGCGCAGGCGAGTGGGGCCACAACACGATCGTCCTCGACGGCCGGCTGTGCCACTGCGGCAACCACGGCTGTGTGGAGACATATGTCGGGGCGCCCGGAATCATGCTGAACCTGCGGGAGCTCAGCCCCGGCAGCCCGCTGCTGCACCCGGAGGACCAGACGGCCACCATCGCCGCGCTGGCCCAGGGGATGCGCGAGCACGACCCGGTGGCGGTCAAGGTGGTCCGGGACACCGCCCGTTACCTCGGCGCCGGCATCGCCGACCTGGTCAACCTGTTCAACCCCGAAGTGGTCGTGCTCAGCAGCTGGGTCGCGGCCGCCCTCGGCGAGCCCCTGGTCGCGGAGGTGCGCGAGGCCGTCGCCCGGCACGCGCTGCCGCGGCCGATGGCCGCCACCGAGATCGTCCTCTCCCCGATCCCCACCGACCCGGCGTGTCTGGGTGCGGCGACGTTCGCGCTGGAAGGCGCCCTGCAGTCGGTCGGGCAGAGGAATGCGAAACGCACCACCCCCACAAGGAGCCGTACCGCACCACCTTCATGACGACGGAAGGGATGCACGTGACTCACCCCCACCCCCGCAGATCCGCCCTGTTGACGGCCGCAGCCGCGCTCGCCGTCGCGGGTCCCCTGATATCCGCCCCGCCCTCCTCGGCCGCCACCCCCACGGCGGCCGAGGTCTCCCCGCACGCCGCCCAGACCATTGACGACATCGGCGCGTCGGGCGCCTGGTGGGTCAACGACCTGCAGCACTTCAAGCCCGAGGTGCAGGCCCGGGTCGCCCGTCTGCTCTTCTCCCAGCAGGGGCTGGCCCTCTCCTCGTACCGCTACAACATCGGCGGTGGCGGCGTCGCGGTCACCACTCCGGCCCGCGCCGCCCAGGACTTCCTGGGCCCCGACGGCTCGTACGACTGGAGCAATGACAAGGGGGGCCGCACCTTCCTCGAGTACGCCGCGAAGTACGGCGTCAAGGACCTCATCGGCTTCGTCAACAGCGCGCCCGCGCAGTGGACGACCAACGGCCAGAGCTGCGGCGGCCAGTTGAAGGCGGGCAGCGAGTCGGACTACGCCAAGTACGTGGCGGACGTGACCGACCACTTCGCCGAGCAGGGTGTGAAGCTGGACTACATCAGCCCGTTCAACGAGCCGGACAACGACTTCGGGGACTGCGGCCAGGAGGGCATGCAGGTCACCGTCGACCAACGCGACGACATCGTACGGGCGTTGGGCGCCGAGCAGCGGGCCCGCAAGCAGCGGACGTCGATCATCGCCGACGAGTCCAGCAAGACCACCCAGTTCACCGACGAGCTGCCGCAGTGGATCGCGCAGCCGGGCACCGCGCAGTACGTGTCCGCGCTCGCCCACCACACGTACAACAACCCCGATGACGGCCAGCTGGGCAACGTCTACGAGACGTCGAGGACGGTCGGCAAGAAGTCCTGGGCCACCGAGATCTGCTGCTTCGGCAAGGGCAGCACGGGCTGGAACCAGGAGTACGACCCGACCATCGACAACGCCCTGCTGATGTCGCGGATCATCTACAAGGACTTCGCGAGCTCGCACGACTCGGCGTTCCAGTGGTGGGTGGCCCTGGCCAGCGGCTACGGCACCTCCCCCACCGAGCGCAACGACACGGGCTGGAACGACGGCCTGATCTACTACGACCCCGACTACGCGACGAACGGCAACCAGAAGCTGTACTTCACCAAGCGGTACTACGCCCTCGGCCAGTACAGCAGGTTCGTCAGGCCGGGCTCGGTCGCGCACAACGTGACCGGGGCGCCGGACGGCGTCGAGGTGTCGTCGTACGACCGGAACGGCACCTGGGTGGTCGTGGTCAACAACCACAACTCCACCGACACACCGCTGAGTTTGCACTTCACCAACAAGACCCCGGTACGGGCCACGCAGGCCGTGCGGACCTCGGCCACCGAGGACTGGGCGAACGTCGCCAGGCCGACGGTGAGCGGCGGCACGGCGTCCACGACGCTCGCGGCACGCTCCATCACGACGTACGTCTTCGACCAGAAGGGCCACGGCGGCTCGGCGGTCACGGGTGCGCTGCAGGGCAAGCAGTCCGGCAAGTGCCTGACCGCGGGCTCGGCCGGCGCCGCCATCAGCACCTGCACGGGCGGGACCGAGCAGTCGTGGTCGTACGACGGCAAGGGCGCCCTGAAGGGGCCGAACGGCTACCTCACGGCCGGGAGTTCGGGGCTGACGACGACCGCCGACTTCACCGGTGACGCAAGCCAGCGCTGGCTGCTGAACGCCAACGGCCAGATCCTCAGCGAGGCGTCCGGCAGGTGCCTGGACGTCAGCGGGCAGGCGACCGCCGACGGCAGCAAAGTGATCCTGTACAGCTGCAACGGCGGCACCAACGAGGTCTGGAACAAGGCCTAGTCGCCCTGTACCGAGGGCCGCCGAACACACCCTGACCGGCGGCCCTCGCCCCCCGCACCACCCCCATGTTCGGGATCCCGAACCGGAATTAACGCTTCGAACAGACTTCGTCCAACCCCTTGCCGAAGCCTTAGCCGAAGGTTAACGTCCCCGCACCACAACGCAATTCGAGCCACGTAGCAGCCAGGTGTGCTGGAGCCGTGGAGCCGCAGCCGCCAACGAGACAAGGACGTCAGCATGTCGGCAATGAGCAACAGCAACTTCTCCCGCCGGTCCATATTCCGGGCCGCCGCGGGCATGGCCGCGGCCGGCACGCTGGCCGCGTGCGGCAGCAACAACGGGCGTGGGGGCGGGTCTGGTTCGGGCACGAACCTGACCCAGTACTTCCACGCCTACGGCGAGGCGGGCGTGGAGCAGGCCGTCAAGCGGTACGCGAAGGCGTACTCCAAGGCCAATGTGGGCACGCAGTGGATCACCGGCTCGGACTACGAGACCAAGCTCTTCGCCGCCCTGCTCACCAAGCAGGCGCCGGACGTCTTCGAGTTCCACCCGCAGATCCAGCTCGTCAAGAGCGGCCAGGTGGCGGACCTGACGGACATCATCGCCCCCGTCAAGGACGACTTCAACGCGGCGGACATCGCCTCGCACACCGTCGACGGCAAGATCTACGGCGTCCGGATGATCGACGACCCGCAGTTCTTCTTCTACCGCAAGTCGATGCTGGAGAAGGCGAACGTCGCCGTCCCGACCACGCTGGACGAGCTGATCGAGGCCGCCCACAAGCTCACCACCTCCAAGGTCAAGGGCCTCTTCCTCGGCAACGACCTGCATGCCATCGAGGCGCCGCTGATCTGGTCGGCCGGTGCCGAGACCCTCACCGCCAAGAACGAGGTCGGCTTCAACACGGAAGCGGTCGCCGGCGGCCTCAGCCAGCTGCGCAAGCTGTTCACCAGCGGCAGCCTGCTGCTGGACGCCCCGGCCGACTTCTGGGATCCCTCCGCCCTCAACCAGGGCCTGTGCGCGATCCAGTTCTGCGGTATGTGGGCGATGCCCGTGATGCAGAAGGCCCTCGGCGACGACCTCGGCATCTTCCCCTTCCCGAAGGTCGGCAGCGCGGGCAAGCTGTCCGTCTACAACGGCGGCTGGTCGATGTTCGTCAACGCCAAGGGCAAGAACGTCGAGGCGGCCAAGGAGTACGTGAAGTGGCTGTGGATCGACCAGAAGAAGTACCAGGAGGACTTCGCGACCTCCTACGGCTTCCACATTCCGCCGCGCACCTCGATCGCCCAGCAGGCCACCAAGCTCCAGTCGGGGCTGCCGGCTGAGGGCGTGAAGCTCTTCAACACCTACGGGCACTTCGACAACATCGGCTGGACCCAGGCCATGTGGAGTGCCCTGGACACGGTCATCGCCAACAGCGTCCGCAAGGGCGGGGACCCGAAGGCCGCGCTCGCCAAGGCCGACCAGACGGTCACCCGCGAGCTCAAGAAGCTCTTCGGATAGGCCGGCGGACGGACCAAGGACATGTCGACCACCACCACCCGCGGGGTCGCCCGCCCCGCCGCGGCCAAGCCCTCCAAGGCCCGGCCGCGGCGGGGGCTCACGGCGAACAACACCCTCAACTTCTGGCTCTTCACCGGCCCGTTCCTCCTCGGCCTGGTGATCTTCGTCTTCGTTCCCATCGGCTGGAGCATCTGGCTCAGCTTCTTCGACGCCCGCTTCACGGTCACACCCAGCCATTTCGTCGGCTTCGACAACTACCGGCAGATGCTGACGAACAGCGACTTCACCGGCTCGCTGGTGACGTTCACCGTCTTCGCCGCCTTCATCGTGCCCACCACCTGGGCACTCTCGCTGGGCCTGGCCCTGCTGGTGCACCGGCTGCGGTTCATGCGCGCGTTCTTCCGCTCGGTGTTCTTCCTGCCCACCGCGTGCAGTTACGTCGCCGCCGCGCTGATCTGGAAGATGTCGATCTTCAACGGCGTCCGTTTCGGCCTGGCCAACACGGTCATCGGCTGGTTCGGCGCCGACAACGTCGCCTGGGTGTCCAACCCGAGCCCGCCGTGGTACTGGCTGGTCATCCTGACCGTCCGTCTGTGGCTGCAGGCCGGTTTCTACATGATCCTCTTCCTGGCGGCGCTGCAGAACATCCCGGCAGAGCTGTACGAGGCCGCCGCGATCGACGGGGCCAAGCCGGGCTGGCAGACGTTCCGTCACATCACGCTGCCCCAGCTGCGGGCCACCTCCACCGCGGTGATCCTGCTGCTGCTCGTCGCCGCCTACCAGGCGTTCGACGAGTTCTACAACATCATCACGACCAGGGCGACCTGGGGCCAGACGCCCCTGATGGTCCTCTACAAGACGGCCCTCGGCGCCAACCAGGACTACGGTTCCGGCAGTGCGGGTGCCGTCATCCTGACGGTGCTGATCTGTGCCGTCACCCTGCTGCAGGGCAAGTTCATGGGCTTCGGAAGGGGGGAGGAGTCCAAGTGACCACCACCGCACCCCAGGTCGGCGAGGAACGCCGGATCAAGCGCGGGGGCCTCCTCGGCAACACCGGTCTCTACGTCGCCGTCGGCATCGCCGCGGTGCTCTTCCTGATTCCGTTCTATCTGATCGTCCGCAACGCCCTGTCCACGGACCAGGAGATCACAGGCGAGAACTGGCAGTTCTTCCCCACAAGTCTCCAGTGGGGCAACATCTCCGAGCTGTTCGACGACCCGACCGTCGACTTCGCGCAGTCCATGTGGAACTCGCTGGTCGTCGCCGTTCTCATGACCGCAGGCATCCTGCTGGTCTGTTCCCTGGCCGGATACGGTCTCGCCCGCATCCCCTACCGGCACGCCAACAAGGTGTTCTACGCGGTCCTCGCCACCCTGATGGTGCCCACGGCCGTCACCTTCGTGCCCAGCTTCGTGCTCGTCTCGTCACTCGGCTGGGTGGACACCTACCGGGGCCTGATCATTCCGGGCCTGTTCAGCGGTTTCACCTGTTTCCTCTTTCGGCAGTACTTCCTCGGGTTCCCGAAGGAACTGGAGGAGGCGGCGCGGGTGGACGGGCTGAGCTACTGGACGGCGTACTGGCGGATCGTCGTGCCCAACTCGCTGAACTTCTTCGCCGCGATGGCCACGATCACGTTCATCAACGGCTGGAACGCCTTCCTGTGGCCACTGGTCATCGGCCAGGACCCGAGCGCCTGGACCGTCCAGGTGGCGCTCTCCTCGTACATGACCAACCAGACGGTCAACTACCACCTGATCTTCATGGCCACCGCCATTTCCATCCTGCCCCTCGTGCTCGTGTTCCTCTTCCTCCAGCGCTGGCTGGTCCAGGGGATCGCGCAGACCGGCATCAAGGGCTGACGCCCACCTCACCATCACGACCTGGAGACCGATGACTTCCCGTACCACGGCCATCGACTACGTCGAGGACGTCTCCCCCGGCAGCGGCGCCCTCCCGCCCCGCGCCTGGTACCCGTCCTCCGACGCCAAGTCGCTTTCCCTGAACGGCAGTTGGCGCCTGCGCGTCTCGCCGACCATCGACGCCGAGGACGACTCGTTCGCCGAGCCCGGATTCGACGCCGACGGCTGGCCCGAGGTCACGGTCCCCGGTCACTGGGTCCTCCAGGGCGACGGCGCCTTCGGCCTGCCCATCTACACCAACCACCTCTACCCCTTCCCGGTCGACCCGCCGCACGTCCCGACGGAGAACCCGACCGGCGACCACCTGCGCGTCTTCGACCTGCCCGCGGACTGGCCGGCCGACGGCGGGGCCGTCATCCGGTTCGACGGCGTCGAGTCCTGCGCCCGCGTCTGGCTGAACGGCACGGACATCGGCGAGTTCAAGGGCTCCCGGCTGCCGCACGAGTTCGCGGTCGGGCACCTGCTGAAGCCGAGCGGCAACGTACTCGCCGTACGCGTGCACCAGTGGTCCGCGGGCTCCTACCTGGAGGACCAGGACCAGTGGTGGCTGCCCGGCATCTTCCGTGACGTGACGCTGCTGCACCGCCCGGCCGGCAGCGCCCTCGACTTCTTCGTGCACGCCTCCTACGACCACGTCACGGGCGAGGGCACCCTGCGCGTCGACTCCGACGTCGACGGACGGGTGACCGTGCCCGCCCTGGACATCGATGTCGCCACGGGTGAGCCGGTGACGGTCCCGGTCCAGGCGTGGACGGCCGAGACGCCGAAGCTGTACGACGGCGTGCTGGCGACCGAGGGCGAGCGCGTCCCGCTGCGCATCGGCTTCCGGACCGTCGTCCTCGAGGACGGTCTCATCAAGGTCAACGGCAAGGCGGTCCTCTTCAAGGGCGTCAACCGCCACGAGTGGCACCCCGACAAGGGACGCGCCCTGGACCTCGAGACCATGCGTGAGGACGTGCTGCTGATGAAGCGGCACAACGTCAACGCGGTCCGCACCTCCCACTACCCGCCGCACCCGGCCTTCCTCGACCTGTGCGACGAGTACGGCCTGTGGGTCATCGACGAGTGCGACCTGGAGACCCACGGCTTCACCGAGCAGGCCTGGCGGGACAACCCGGTCGACGACGACCGCTGGACGCCTGCCCTCCTCGACCGCGCGGCCCGCATGGTCGAGCGGGACAAGAACCACCCGTCGGTCGTCATCTGGTCACTGGGCAACGAGGCCGGCACCGGGCGCGGCCTCACCGCCATGGCCGAGTGGATCCACGGCCGGGACTCCTCGCGCCTCGTGCACTACGAGGGCGACTGGAACTGCCGGGACACGGACATGTACTCGCGGATGTACGCCTCCCACGCCGAGGTCGAGCAGATCGGTCAGGAGCTCGACGGGGGCACGCACAAGCGGCGCGGACTCCCCTTCATCCTCTGCGAGTACGCCCACGCCATGGGCAACGGCCCCGGCGGACTCGCCGACTACCAGCGACTGTTCGAGACGTACGAGCGTCTCCAGGGCGCCTTCGTGTGGGAGTGGATCGACCACGGCATCGCCCACCCCGAGCTGGGCTACGCCTACGGCGGCGACTTCGGTGAGGAGCTGCACGACGGGAACTTCGTCTGCGACGGACTGCTCTTCCCGGACCGGACTCCGTCACCGGGCCTTGTGGAGTTCAAGAAGGTCGTCGAGCCGGTCGGCATCGAGGGCGACGGCTCCGCCGGCACCGTACGGGTGACGAACAAACAGGACTTCGCCGACCTGTCCGCCTTTGCGTTCGAGTGGTCCTACCAAGTGGACGGCGAGACGGTCGAGTCGGGCTCCCTGTCGGTGCCCGCGCTCGCCCCGGGCGAGTCGGGCGAGGTGAAGCTGCCCGAACCGCCCGCCGGCGGTGGTGGCGGCGAGACGCAGTGGACGGTGCGGGCCTCGCTCGCGGCCGGCACGGCGTGGGCGCCCAAGGGACACCCGGTGGCGTGGGGGCAGTTCGCGGTGGCCGCGCGGCCGCTGCCGAGGGTTGCCGCGACCGACGGACCCGTCCTCGGCGAGCGGGTCATCACGCTGGGCCCGGCGTCCTTCGACGCCCGCACCGGTGCGCTGAGGACCGTCGGCGGGGTCGCGGTGAACCGTCTGCGCCTCGACGTGTGGCGGGCGACCACCGACAACGACGAGGGCGCCGAGTGGCAGACCGACACGCGCTACGCGGAGCTGTGGCGCAAGTACGGCCTGCACCGCATGCGGCACCGGCTCGACGGTGTGGAGCTCGGCGACGACGCGCTGACCGTACGGACCCGGGTGGCCCCCGCCGCCTGGGAGTTCGGCCTGGCGACCGTGTACCGCTGGACGTCCGACGGCAACCGGCTGAAGCTGACCGTCTCGGTGAGCCCGGAGGGTGAGTGGACGGTGCCGCTGCCGCGGCTCGGCGTCCGCTTCGGGCTGGACGCGAGCGCCGATCGCGTGCGCTGGTTCGGCGGCGGTCCCGGTGAGGGGTACGCGGACACCAAGTCGGCCTCGCAGCTCGGTCGTTGGGAGTCCACGGTGGACGGACTGCAGACGCCTTACCTGCGCCCGCAGGAGAACGGCGCCCGCGCCGACGTCCGCTGGGCGGAGATCGGCGGGCTGCGCATCGAGGGCGACCCGGAGTTCTCCTTCAGCGCCCGCCGCTGGACCACCGAACAGCTGGACGCGGCCTCGCACCGCACCGACCTCACGCCCGGTGACACCGTGTGGGTCAACCTCGACCACGGCCTGCACGGCATCGGCACCGGGTCCTGCGGCCCGGGCGTGCTGCCGCAGTACAGCCTGCGCGCCGAGCCGGCCGAGTTCTCCTTCGTGTTCTCGGAGATCAGTTGACGGACACGGAGATACGGTCCACCGCGGCCGGCCGGCTCTTCAGCCGGCCGGCCGCGGTCGCGTCCTGCCTCGGCTTCGTCCTCATCGGCATGCTCCAGGCGCTGTACGGCCCCTCGGTGCCGGGCCTGCGTGCGGAGTTCGGCCTGTCCCCGTCCGGTGCCGGGCTCGGTCTGAGCCTGCACTTCACAGGCGGCGTCGCGGGCGTCCTGGCCTTCAACGCGATCCACTCGCGGATCAGCAACAGGGCGCTGCTGGCGGTGAGCTACGGCCTGATGGCGCTGGGCGGCGCGGGCTTCGCGCTCGCCCCGGACTGGCCCCTCGCGCTCGGCGCCGCCTTCCTCGGCGGCCTCGGCTTCGGGGGCATCGACTACGGCCTCAACCAGCTGTTCGCGGTCGGCTTCGGGGACCGTTCCACGGCCATGCTGAACGTGCTCAACGCCCACTTCGGCATCGGGGCGGTGCTCGGTCCCGCGGTGGTGGCCTGGCTGGGCGCGTACGCGTACGCGTACGCCTTCGGCGCGTGTGCCGTGCTGGCCGCGGTGCTGGTCCCGCTGGGATCGAGCGGGGTACGCACCCGCCCGGCCGAGCCGCCGGAGAAGGAACAGCAACCCGGATCGTCGGGCGGCCTGCACCGCATCCTCGTCGGCTTCCTCGCCCTGTACATCCTGAACGTCGGCGTGGAGGCGGGTGTGGGCGGCTGGGAGCCCACGCATCTGGAGACCGTCGGCTACAGCGCGACCGTGGCCGCCTCGGCGACCTCCGTGTACTGGCTGATGATGACGGCGGGCCGCTTCCTCGTCGTGCCGATCACCCTGAAGTACTCCCCCGAGCGGATCCTGACGATCTGCGCGGCCGGCATGACGGTGTGTCTGCTGCTGGCACGTGTAAAAGGAGTGGCGCCGGTGGCCTACGCCGGTGTTGGGTTGTTCATCGCGCCGGTCTTCCCGACCGGACTGCCCTGGCTGAACAGGGCGCTTCCCCAGGCGAGGCGCGCCGGTGCCTGGGTCATCGCCGCGTCGATGACCGGCGGAGTGGCGGCTCCCCCGCTGCTGGGGGCGGGCATCGAGGCCTCGGGCATCCACGCCGTCCCCTGGCTGCTGACCGCGCTCTCCGCCGCCTCGCTCGCGGCGACCGTCTGGCTGATCCAGCTCACCCGGAGGTTCATCGAGTGATCGGCAGTATCGAGGTCCGCTCCCTCTCGCGCTCCTTCCACACCACCGTGCGCCGGCCGGGTTTCGCCGGCGCGCTCAGATCCCTCGTCAACCCGGAGCGGGCCGTCAAGCACGCCGTCTCCGACATCAGCTTCGACGTCGCCCCGGGCGAACTCCTCGCCCTGCTGGGCCCGAACGGCGCGGGCAAGTCCACCACCATCAAGATGCTCACGGGCATCCTCACGCCCACCTCCGGCGAGGCCCGGGTGGCGGGCGTCGTGCCGTACAAGGAGCGGGAGCGCAACGCCCGCAACATCGGCGCCGTGTTCGGGCAGCGCACCCAGTTGTGGTGGGATCTGCCGGTCAAGGAGTCGTTCGCGATCCTGCGGGACATCTACGACGTGCCGAACGCCGAACACGCCGTACGGCTGCGGGAGTTCGACGACATCCTGGAACTGTCCGCCTTCTGGGACACCCGCGTCCGCCATCTCTCCCTCGGCCAGCGGGTGCGCTGCGACCTGGCGGCCGCGCTGCTGCACGACCCGCCGGTCGTCTTCCTCGACGAGCCGACCATCGGCATGGACGTCGTGGTCAAGGAGCAGGTGCGGGAGTTCCTGCGGCACCAGGTCGAGGAGCGCGGCCGTACGGTGCTGCTGACGACGCACGACATGACGGAGGTCGAGCGGCTCGCCGAGCGGGTCGTCCTGATCAACCACGGGCGGCTCGTCCTCGACGGCTCTCTCGACGAGATCCGCCGCAAGTTCGGCTCGACCTGGCAGGTGCGGGCGACGCTCGCCGACGGGCACACCGACGTCGTACCGCCCCCGGGCATCGCACTGCTGCGGCAGGACGGCCCGCGGGTGGTGTTCGGTCCGGACGGACCCGAGGCTCCCACGGTCCACCAGGCGCTCAAGGCGGTCATCGAGCGGTACGAGGTGACCGGCATCGCCATCGACGAGGCGGATCTGGAGGACGTGATGCGGGTCGCGTACGCGCATGCGGAACCCGCGGCGGAAGGGGTCTGACATGGCCGTTCTGCACGCGTGGCGGGCGGCCCGCGTCACCCCGCTCGGCGAGCTGCACGCCCCGCCCCGGATGACGGCCGTCCTGGTCCGGCTGGTCGTCCAGGTCGTCCTGGTCGCGTCACTGTGGAGCGGCCTGTACGCGAACACCACCGTGACGGCCGGCATGAGCCGCGAGCAGGCCATCACGTACGCCGTGCTGGCCGTGCTCGCCTCCCGGCTGCGGGAGCTGGACCAGTACGCGGGCCGGGACACCGTCATCCAGCACATGCACTTCGGCACCATCGTCTACTGGTACCTGCGCCCGCTGTCCCCCGCCCGCTACCACGCGCTGCGCGCCCTCGGCGAGCAGGTCTACGGGGCCGCGTGGGTGCTCGCCGGTTACGCGGTGTGCCTCGCAGCCGGAGTGATCGAGCCGCCCAGGTCGGCTGCCGTCGCCGGGGTGTTCGTGGTCAGCCTGCTGCTCGGGCAGCTGGTTCTGTACCACGTCATGCTCCTGCTGGACCAGATGTGCTTCTGGACCGTGCGCAACACCGCCGCCATGCTGATCCTGATCTTCGCGCAGAACCTGATGTCCGGGGTGTACGCCCCGCTGTGGTTCTTCCCCGAGTGGTTCCGCACCCTGAGCGCCTTCCTGCCCTTCCAGGCGACGCTCAACGTGCCGCTGTCCCTCTACGTGGGCCGGATCCAACTGTCCGGCGCGGGCGGGCAGCTGGCGATCCAGGCCGGCTGGGCCGTGCTGCTCCACCTGTTCACCCGGTTCCTGTGGCGGCGGGCCGCCCGCCGTGTGATCTCCCAGGGAGGCTGAGGTCCGTGAACGCCGTCCGGATCGCCTGGCGCATCACGCGCCTCAATTTCCGCTCCCAACTGGAGTACCGCACCGAGTTCCTGCTGATGGTCGCGATCGGCGCGATCTGGCAGGTGTCGGTGATCGTGTTCGCGACCGTGCTGCTGACCCGGTTCACCGGGATGGGCGGCTGGGACAGCTCGGACGTGCTGCTGATCCCGGCGACACGGATGCTGGCCCACGGGTTGTTCGTGCTGTGCCTGGGCCGGGTGCACCAGCTCGGCCGGTTCGTCCAGGAAGGGAAGATCGACATCTATCTGCTGCGGCCGATGCCGGTCCACCGGCAGGTGCAGCTGCAGTTCTTCCCCACCAACGCCTTCGGCGATCTGACGGTCGCCGTCGGTCTGATGGTCGGCGCCCTGTCCCGCAGCCACCTCGACTGGACGGCCGGGCGGGTCACGTATCTCATCGCCTGTGTGCTCGGCGCCATGCTGCTGGAGGCCGCCCTGTTCACGGCGGTCGCCTGTGCCGCGCTGCGTTTCCCGGCCGCGGACTACTGGGGCCGCTGGCTGGAGGAGCTGCTCGGCACCTTCGGCAGCTATCCGCTGAACGTGCTGCCCAAGGCGGTGGGCGGGTTCCTCACCTTCGGTCTGCCGCTCGCGTTCGTCGCCTACTTCCCGGCCGCGGTGCTCACCGGACACGGACACGACACGGGCGTCCCGTACTGGCTGGCGGCGGCCTCCCCGCTGCTCGGCGTGCTCGCCTACCTCGGGGCACGGCTGCTGTGGCGCTGGAGCCTCGACCACTACACGGGGGTGAACGGATGACCTCGTACGCCGTTCACCCCGACCGTCGTATCGGCGTGAACAGGGCCGCGACCGCGATCAGTACGCAGCAGCCGCCCGCCACCACACCCACCGCGGCCGTGCCCTGCCGCTGCGCCGACCAGGTGAGCACGGCCGCGCCGATCGGGGCCGCGGAGTAGTGGAGGGTCCAGAAGGCTGAGGTGACCCGGCCGAGCAGGGGCTCGGGGGTGATCTCCTGCCGCAGGGACATGGAGCAGGTGCCCGCGACGGCGATGCACGCCAGGAAGACCGCGCCGAGGACGGCCACCGCGCGGACGTCCCGCGCCCAGCCCAGGCCGGCGAAGGCGAGCCCGCACACCGCGACCGCGACCGTCCAGGTCCGCCCGAAACCGAGCCGGCGGCGGATCCGGGCGACGAGCAGCGAACCGGTGATGGTGCCGAGCGCACCGCAGGCCATGACGGTGCCGACCGTGCCGTCGTCGTGGCCGAGGTCATGCTTGAGGTGGTAGATGACCAGATCGGTCAGGCCGAGGGTGAGGAAGCTGAAGACGAAGAGAAGCGCGGTGAGGGAGCGCAGGACCGGGTGGCCGTAGAGAAAGGACGCCCCGGTACGCAGGTCCCGCCAGAGGCCGGTGCGCCCGGGCGGGTTCTCGTCGCGGGGGCGGGCACGGAACCGTACGAGGAGCATGCAGGCCGCCGACACCCCGAAGCTCGCCGCGTCCACGCCGACGGCGGCGGCCGGGCCGGTCCAGGCGGCGACGAGTCCCGCGCCCAGCGGTCCCATCACCCCGGCCCCGGCGGCCGTGGCATTCAGGCGGCCGTTGGCCTCCGTCAGCCGGTCGCCGGCGACCAGGCTGCGGACGACGGTGACGTAGCCGACGGCGAAGAACGTGCCGACGGCCTCGCACAGCGGCAGCACCACGTACAGCAGCCACAGCTGCGGTCCGAACAGCCACACGGCGGGGATCAGCCCGTACAGCAGCATCCGTACGAGGTCGCAGGCGATCAGGAGTCTGCGGCGGTCGGCACGGTCCACCACGACCCCGGCGAACACCGCCGCGAGAACGGCGGCGGCCGTGCCCACCGCCGTCAGCAGCCCCATACGGGCGATCGAACCGGTGGCCTGGAGGACCAGCAGGGGCAGGGCGATCAGGGCGAAGGCGTCGCCGAGGACGGACAGGGTCTGGGCGGCCCAGAAGACACCGAAGTCCCGCTGCCGCCACAGGGGTCGGGCAGACGGGCGCGTGGTCTCGGGTGTGCTGCTCCGGGGCCCGCGGCTGTCGGACTCGCCGTCACCGTTGCCGGACTCGCCGTCCTGCCTGCGTACCTCGTGCGTCACGCACTCCCCCTCACCGCCTCACGCTCCCCCTGGCCCGGCAACCCTATGTCCGTCCCGATCTCCGGCAACCGAATTTCGGGCCGCCGTTCACGCGGTGACCAGGTCGTCCCAGTGGTCGGCGAGCGCGGGGATGGGCTGCGGGACGGGGCCGAGGCCTCCGTCGTACGGTGCCTCCAGTTCGTCGACCGCGTCCTTGACCGCCCGTTCGGAGACGGCCGGCGGCACGGGAGGAAGCGTGTAGCGGACGCCCGGGCCGTCGCAGGCGTGGGGAGTGGTGTCGGCGTGGTGCGGTACGGGTGTGTAGCTGGTCCAGTCGAGGCTGTTGAGGCGGTGGATCTGGTCGGCCCAGTGCTGGGCGTCACGCATGTCACCGCGACGCAGATGGAGCAGATACAGGCACAGGGCGGCGGTGACGCTGCCGGCGCCGGCGGTGTAGCGCCACCAGAACTGGGCGCCCTCCTCCTGGTCGGCGAGGTACAGCAGACAGGCGAAGGTGAGGGCGCCGTCGGGGTCGCGTTCGGTGTCGAAGGCGGTGATGCGGCGGGCGGCACCGTGGTGGTGGACGGTGCCGCGGCACAGCAGGCGCAGGTCGTGCGCCGCCTGTTCGTGCAGGGCGGCCGGGAGCGGGTTGGCCCCGGCGGTGCGGCCGCAGTGCGCGGCGGTGTTGAGGAACCGCATCCAGCGCAGCTCGTGCAGGTCGCGGGCGAGGTCGTGCCGGGCGGCTTCCAGGTCGGCGTAGCCGTACTCGCCCCGGAAGACGCGGGAGCGGCGCAGGGCCTCCTCGATGCTGCGCGGGGTGCGGTTCACGGGTGGGTCACTCCTTCTCTTCGCCGGCGGTGTCGGGGGCGCTCTCGGTCCGGTAGCCCATGGCGGTCGCGAGCCGGTGGATCGCGGTGCGCCGGGTGGACCGGACGGTGGCCTCACGGATGCCCAGGATCAGCGCCGTGTCCCTGGTGTCGAACTCGAGCACGTCACGCAGCAGGATCACGTCGAACTGGCGCTCGCTCAGCCGTGACATCTGGCGGAACAGGCCCAGCCCTTCCTCGAGTTCGGCGATCTCCTCCCCGTACTCGGCCTGGAAGGCGCTGCGGAAGGCGCCGAGCAGGGGTGCGCTGGCCGCACGGATGGCCCGTGCGAAGGCAAGCGTCTCGGTCGTGGCGGGGCTGCGGCCCTGGGCGGTGAGTTCGCCGTGGACGCGCTGCTTGAACAGGGCCCAGGCGTAGGCGCCGGGGTTCTCCATGGCCTCCAGGCGGGGCCAGATGGTGGCCAGGTACAGGAAGGTGCGGTTGACCAGCCGACGGGCTGCGAGCGCGTTGCCGCCGAGGTGGATGCGGCTGTACTCGAAGCACGCGCGGTCGTAGCGGGCGTGGAAGTCCCAGAACTCGGGCGGCATGACGAAGTCGGAACTGCGCCTCGTGCGGCCTGCGGGGTCGGGTTGCGGGCTGGTCATCGGTGGCCTCCTTCGGTCCAGGAGGCCGGGGCGGGGGGTGTCGGAACGGGGGGAGGCTGCTGTTCGCTCAGGGCGAGGGCCCCGACGCGGACTCCGGCGCCGAGCAGACGCCGCACTAAGAACCACACGTCGGGCGCGTACGAGCGCGCCACGGCGGCGAAGGCCAGCACGAGGCTGACTACGTCGTAGTTCACAGTGACTGTTTTCCTTCTCTTTCAGACAGTGCCCTTACCGCCCGGTCCCCCGCACTGGACGGGCCTGGCACCTAGAGCCTCGTTGCTCTGGGAAACAGACAACCGGACGCGCCCCGGAAAACGTGCAGTCCTTCGAACAGATCTTTATAACGGAGGGTAGCTTTCCGCTGACTGTTGGCCAGGGGCGAATTCACAGCCGCGCACCGCCACGGCCCGCCGACCCTCGCACCTCATGCGCCACCCCTGCCGAACTGCGCATCCGCCGAAAGCGAAGAACTTCGAACGCCGTTTGCGCGAACGTGACTTGGTGCGCCGCTTTTAGCGGTGTGCCGTAGGTCACAGCCGTACGTGCGGGGTGCGGCCCGCCACGGAGGATGGGGACATGTACACGCCCTTCGAGGAACCCATGCCCCGCCAGGTCCAGCCCGGCGAGTACCCCGTGCTGGACGAGGCCCTCGCCCTGGTCAACCGGGATGTCGCCGCGACTCTGCCGGAGCAGGGGCCGCTGCGGCTCATGGCCCTGCCGCACTGGGAGGAGGGCGAGCCGGAGAATGTGTACGTCACCCTGCCCAACGGGGAGTGGTGGGGCAACCCGCTCTGGCAGGGCTACCCCGGCTCGCGCCGCGAGGCGCCTCTCGCCGCCCTGGCCGCCGTCGCCGAGGCGGCGCAGGACACCGTCGCCGAGTGCCTGTGGCAGGCCTGGCCGGTGTGTACCGTGCACGACCTCGGGATGCACCTGGGCGAGAACGACGGGCGGCCCGTGTGGCGGTGCGTAGGCGCCAGGCAGGACCCGGAGCACGTACGGGCGGCGGTCGGGGAGCTCGACACCGTCCACCGGGGGCGGTGATCACACCAGCTCTTCGCGGAACCCCTGGCGCCAGGACGGGTACCGCGGCTCCCAGCCCAGCTCCCGCCTCGCCTTGGCGTTGGAGAAGCCGCGGCCCTCGGTCATCATCGCGACCACCATCTCGCCGGCCAGCAGCCGCGCCAGCCATGCCGGGAGCCGCCGCGGCGGCTTGGCCCCGGCACACTGCGCGAGATACGGCAGCCACTCAGCGACCGGCGCCGGCTCGTCGTCGACGATGTTGAAGACACCCCTCGCCTTCTGCTCCACGGCCAGGACGGTGGCGCTCGCCGCGTCGTCGAGATGCACCCACGAGGTGTAGCCGGTGCCGCCCCCGACGAGCGGGAACATCCGCTTGCGCACCATCTTCACCTGATCGTCGTTGGCGCCCGGCCCGTAGAACGCGCCGTAGCGCAGGGCCGCACCGCCGGCCCCGACGACGGCGTCCTCGAGGTGGCTGAGCGCCTTGGTCCCCTCCACCGTCTGCAGCGGTTCCTCCTCGGTCTTGACCCAGCCGCCCGCACGGTTCCCGTTGAAGCTGGCGTGGCTCTGCGCGACGACATGGGAGACGCCGGTGGCCTCGGCGGCGGCCAGCAGATGGTCGATCCCCTCGGTGCGGAGCCGGTTGGTGGTGGCGAAGAACCGCTCGGCCTTCCTCATGTCGGGCTTGCCCGCGTGCACTTCGGAAAGGCCGGTCATCTGATGCACGATCACGTCCGGCCGGGCCCCGGCCACCGCCTGACCGACCGCCACCGCGTCCAGCCCGTCCATCACGACCCCTTCGGCACCCAGCCGCGTCAGCAGGTCCAGCTTGGCCGGACTCGTCGTCGTGGCCGTCACCTGATGCCCCCGGGCCACCAACTGCCCCACCAGCCGCCGTCCCAGGACCCCGCTCCCGCCTGCCACGAACACCCGCATGACCATCACCTTCCTGATCCCGAACCTGATTCCGAACCTGATTCCGAAGCCTTCTTCGAGACCTGGGACGAGACAGCCCGGCCGCCTGTGACACGGGAGGTAAATCGGTCGACGAGAGACAGCTGGGCACACTAGGTTTCTTCCTAGGGCTCCTAGGAAGGGAAGCGATCCATGGCCAGAGCCGGACTCACCCCCGCGCGCATCGTCGCGGCCGCAGCCGACCTCGCCGACGAGGTCGGCTTCGAGAACGTCACTCTGTCCGCCCTGGCCCGCCACTTCGGCGTGAAGGACGCGAGCCTCTACTCGCACATCAGGAACCTCGACGACCTCCGCACCCGCCTGGCGCTGTTCGCGGGCGCCGAGCTGATCGACCGTATCGCCGTCGCGGTCGCCGGACGTGCCGGCAAGGACGCGCTGGCCGCCTTCGCAGGCGCCTACCGGGAGTACGCGCTGGAGCGGCCCGGGCGGTACGCCGCCACCCAGATCCGTATGGACCAGGCGCTGATCGCCGCCTCCCCCGACTTCCGCCGCACCGCCGAGATCACCTACGGCATGCTCCGCGCCTACGGCCTGGAGGAACCCGATCTCACCGATGCCGTACGCCTGTTGCGCAGCACCTTCCACGGCTACTGCGCCCTGGAGGCCACCGGCGGCTTCGGCGCCGCACGCGATGTACGCAAGTCCTGGGACAAGGCCGTCGACGCCCTGCATGTGACGCTCGAGAACTGGCCCCGGGAGAAGAGCAGCGAGCACAACAGCGAGGAGCGGAGCGATGGCTGAGGACCTGCATTACGACGTACGGGGCACGGGGCCCGTCCTGCTGATCGTCCCGGGTGGGGCCGGGCATCCCGCGGGATTCGCCCCGCTGACGGAGGTGCTCGCCGACCGCTTCACCGTCGTGACGTACGACCCCCTGGGGCTCGCCCACGGGCGGCTCGGCGAACCCGTCGGCGACCAGCGGGTGGAGGAGTGGAGCGACGGGGCGCGCCGCGTCCTCGACGAGGTTCTCGCCGAGGGCGAGTCCGCGTACGTCTTCGGGACCAGTTCCGGCGGTATCGCCGTCCTCGACCTGCTCGCCCGGCACCCCGAGCGGCTGCGGCACGTCGTCGCGCATGAGCCGCCGTGCGTGGGTGTGCTCCCGGACGGGATACGGCAGCAGGCCGTGTTCCAGGAGGTGTACGACACGTATCGCGCCGCCGGGCTGCAAGCGGCCGCCGTCACGATGGGCGCCGTACTCGCCGGACAGGAGCCGCAGGAGAGCCCGTCGGGTCAACCCCTCTCCCGCGACGAGGAGTTGGGCATCCCGATGGCCCTCTTCCTCGCCCATGTACTGCGGCAGTTCACCTCGTACACCCCCGACCTCCCCGCGCTCACCGCCTCCGCCACCCGCCTCACCCTCGCCGCGGGAGCCGACTCCCGCGGTCAGCTCCTCCACCGCACCGCCCGGTTCCTCGCCGAGCACTGCGGCAACGGCATCCGCTTCGTCGAGTTCCCGGGCGGGCATGTCGGTGTGGCAGAGCATCCCGTCGCCTTCGCCGAGCTGCTCGCCAAGACGCTGCTCGCAGGCGGCGGCACACCCGTCCCGCTGACCACTTAGACTGGAAGCTTCGGGGGAGGGAGCGTGCCTTGTCTCAACAGCAGCTGGGACGCGGTCCCTTGAGATCGGACGGCACCGCACCGGAACCCGGCGGGCCGAGCGAGGCCGCGCGGTTCGTCGGCTGGCTGGGCAGCCTCGGCTGCGCCGCCGCCGGGTACGCCGTGTTCCAGTTCCTGTTCGGGGTGCTGCCCGGCTCCCTGGGCGGGGAGGCCGCCAAATACCTGATCTCCGGGGTCAGCGGGATCGGGACCGGTGTGGCCGCCTGGCTCGCAGCGGCACTGCTCCGGGCCCGGGCGGCGGCAGGACCACCCAGACCGGCCGTCACAGCCCCCGTAGCCGCGGAGTCCTCCGCGCCCGGACCGCTCCCCCAGGTCTTCGCGGCCGCGTACGGCACGCTCGTCGACAAGGTGTGCGTGGTCGACGACCCGGCCCGCGGGCGGCTCACCGGCTGGTCGCACTCCCTCGGCGAGAGCAGCCCGCCCCGCCCCACCTCCGTCGGCACCGCGTACGGCCTGCACATCATGCTCGACTTCGGCGTCCCCGACGGACGGCTGCGCACCGGGGATCTCGTGGACACGCTCTGGCGGCTGCGGCTGCCCGCCGGGGGCTGGTCCGCACGGTCGCAGGGCGCGGAGCCACGCCCCGAGGTCACCGCGCTGGTGCTGGGCGCGCTGGCCCGGGCGGGGGCGTCCGGCGAGCCGCTGGCGGAGGAGGTGGGCCGCTGCACGGCCGGCTTCACCCGCGAACTCGACCGCGCCGGGCGGGAGTCGACCCATGTGGTGACGACCGTGCTGCGCGGGCTGCTGCGCGCCGCGCCCGGCTCCGCCGTACTGCCCGTGCTGCGCGAGGCCCTGGCCGACGGGGCGATCAGCGACCCGCGCCGTGAGCATCTGCGCTGCTGGAGCTACCGTCTCGACCCGCCGTACGGCATGCCCTCCGCCCTGCACACCGCACAGGCGGTGGTGGCCCTCGACCGGGCCGCCCGGGTGCTGGACGAACCCGAGGGCGCGGGCGCCCGCTCCGCCCGCGAGGACGGGGTGCGCTGGCTGCTGGCCTGCGCCGGCGCGACCCACACGCACTGCCCTGACCTGCGGAACCTGCGCGAGGAGGTGCGCCGCCCCCGCACCGACGACCCCGAGCGCCACGAGGTGCTGAACGTACGGCACTTCACCGCCTCCTGGGTGCTGCGCGCGCTGATGACCCCGGGCGCCCGCGAGGTCGCGGCGCAGGACGGTCTCGAGGAGGCGTGGCGGGAGCGGCTGGACGGCGCGGCGGCCGCCGTGTGGGCCGGGCAGACGGACGGGATCTGGTCCTGGGGCCGGACCGACAGCAGTGAGCTGCGGCATCCCATGTGGATGACCTACCAAGGTCTTTCGGCGCTGCGGGCACATGCCGTATGGATGTATCGACCGGAAGAATGAACCGGAAGCGGTAACCCGGGAGCAGTGAGCGCGGAGGTATGTGTGCATGGGCGGTCGGCAGGTTCTGGCGGCGCGACGACTGCTGGCCGGGACGCTGGACGGTGAACTGCCCGAACACGAACGGGTCGCCGCGGCCCGCTCTGTGGTCGCCGAACTCGGTTCGCCCGAGCGGCTGTTGGAGCTGATCGCCGAACTGGCCTCCGGGGAGGGCGATCCGGAAGGGTGCGCCCGGCTCTCGTACCGGCACGTCCTCGGCTTCGACAAGCTGCTGCTGATCGACGGCGGGCCGCGGCACATGCTGCGCGCCCATCTGTGGCACCCGGGCGCCGGCGCGATCGGCAAGGAGGACATCCACAACCACCGTTCCCCGCTCGCCTCTCATGTCGTGCGCGGGCGGCTCGCCATGGAGTTGTACGACGTGGAGGGCGGCGGCAGGGACGGCATCACGGCCGCCCGGTACGAGGAGTCACTGAAGGAGGGTTCGGCGGACTGGCTGCTGGAGCCCGCCGGTCCCGCGCGGCTGCGGCTGACGCATGTGGGGCAGTACGCGGCGGGCAGCGCATACGCCCTGCCCGCGCACACCCTGCACCGCGCCTGGTGCGACACGGACGTACCCACGGTGACGCTGTTCCTGGAGACGGGGAGCGGACGGCGGCAGCACACCGACGTGTTCACCGCGGCGGGACCGCATCCGGGCGCCGTACCGAAGGTGCCGCTGGAGACGGACGACTACCTGGCGGCGCTGAGCGGACTCGCCGAGCTGCTCAGAAGCTCATGAGGTCAGGCCTTCAGGAGTTCATGAAGGCCTGGTCCACGATGTCGAGGTTGTACTCGTCGATCTCGACCGTGGTCAGCTCGGAGCGTGCGAGCCAGGCGTAGGACTGGTCGGCCCGAGGGAGGGTGATCTCCTCGCTCAACGGCCTGACCAGGAAGTTCTCCTGCCAGTTCTTGATCTCGTGCCCTCGGTACTCGCTGACGAAGGACGACTCGCCGACCTTGCGGACGACCTCACCGAGGAGCCCCGTCTCCTCCTTCAGCTCCCGCAGCGCTCCGTCCCGGGCGCTCTCCTCCGGATCGATCTTGCCGCAGGGGACGCCCCACACTCCGGGGAGGAACTTCTCCGTCTCACTGCGGCGGACCAGGAGCACCCGGCCCTCGTCGTCCATGACGACGGCAGCCGCCAGTCGCTTGTCGCCGGGGATGTCCATGTCCATGGTTCCTCGGTCCCTCGCCGGAGATGAGTCCAAAGGGTCTGATACCCACGAAAGTCCTCACTCTACCAAGGACTCACCGCCGAGCGCTGTGAGCCGGGTCATGAGAGGCCGCCCACCGCGTCGCCCGCCGGCCGCGCCTCCGGCGGCATCCCTTCGTCGGCCGAACTGTCACGCCCCAGGCGTTCGTCTCCGCCGGGTTGCGACAGGACACGGGCCGGACGGGTGAAAACCTGCTGCTCCATGAGTGGTGTTGCGCGCGGTCGTCGAGCACACCGCTGAAGCCGCTCCTCGATCATCTCCGCGTCGGCCTTCTGCCGGCCCTGAGACGAGGAGTGGCGCGATGACGGATCGGAATGTCTCCCGGAATCGGTCGGGCGGGCGGCGCGCCAGGTGGGCCACGGTCGGTGCTGGGCTCGCCCTGGCGCTGGGCCTGGGGCAACAGGGCGCGGCGGTAGCGGCCGACAGCCCCGCACCTCCGCCCCCGCGCAGCCTCCTCGCCCTGCCCGCGGCGGCGGTCGGCGGACTCCTCGCCCCCGAGGCGGCGCCGCCCGGGGCCGACGACTGGAACTGCAAGCCCACGCGTGAGCATCCGCGCCCGGTCGTCCTGGTGCACGGAACCTGGGAGAACGCCCGTCTCAACTGGGGCCTGCTGTCGCCGTACCTGAAGCAGCAGGGCTACTGCGTCTTCGCCGTCAACTACGGCGGGGCGCCCGGCAGTCCGGTCAAGGCAACCGCGCACATCCCGGACTCGGCCCGGCAGATCGCCGCCTACGTCGACCGCGTGCTGCAGGCCACCGGGGCCAAGCAGGTCGACCTCGTCGGGCATTCGCAGGGGGGTGGTCTGACGCCCCGCTGGTATCTGCGGTTCGCGGGCGGCACGGATCCCGCGCACCCGAAGCGGAACAAGGTGCACAGCCTCATCGGCCTGGCACCCTCCAACCACGGCACGACCGGCTCCGGCCTCGGCGCACTGACCACCAAGCTGGGCCTCAACCAGCCGGTTTCCCTCGTCCTCGGCCAGGCGTACGCGGACCAGATGGTCGGCTCCGAGGTGAACAAGACCCTGGACCGGGACGGGGACACACAGCCGGGCGTCTCCTACACCGTCATCTCCACCAGGTTCGACGAGGTCGTCACCCCGTACACGCACCAGTTCCTGACCCCGGGACCGGGCGCGACCGTCAAGAACATCACGATCCAGGACGTCTGCCGCCAGGACCTCTCCGAACACGTCTCGATCGCCTACGACTCCAACGCCGCGCAACTCGTGCGCAACGCCCTCGATCCCGCCCACGCGAAGCCCGTCGACTGCGGCCTCACCCTGCCCGTGCTCGGCGGCTGACCCCGGCGGCGACCAGGGGACATTGCTGCGGCAAGAGGTCGCGACTGCCGCGCTCTTTCGGTGCCTGGTACGCCACGGCCGGTGCCGCGACCACGGCCGCAGGTGGCCTCTCGGTGACCACCACCTCGGTGAGTCGGGCGGCCAAGTTCCCCTGTCCGTCAGCGGGTACCACAACACCCGCGAGTGGACGCCGACGGCGACCGCGGTCGCATCGAACGGCACCCTGCGGGTGGCCTGGCCGGCCTCCGACGGCATCCATGTCGCCCCGCTGAGCTCCGCGGGCAGGCGCTCGGCTGCGGACACCGCCGTCAAGGGCGCCAAGGAGGTCGGCGGCGCACCGGGCCTCACCCTGCGGGACGGGACTCCTCGACGACGATCTCGGCCCCGGGTCCACCGAGCGACACCCGCACCTCGGGCCCCTCGCTCCAACGCACCGTCAACTCCCCGGCGCCGTCTGCCCGTACGCTCGCGGTCTCCCCCAGCGGCACGGGATCCTCCTCACCGGTCAGCCTCACCAGCGCGACGAAGAGGGTGTCGCCCTCGCCGCAGACCCCGGTGAGCTCGTCGGAGAGTCCGACGGCCGGCGACAGCTCGGCCCGCAGTCCCTCTGCCGCCGCCCACCCGGTCACCCGCACCTCCGTCCCCGGCTCGGCACCCGCGACCAGATGAGCCCGTACCTCCACGGCACCCCGCGCCAGCACGACGCTGGTCACCCGCGCTCCCCCACCCGCCGTGTGCCGCGAGGCCACCCACCCGTCGCCGACGCCCAACGGCTCGATCTCCGTGCGGCTCGGATCGTCGCCGACCCTCACACAGTTGTCGTACGACGCGGCCGGCTCCGTCACCGTCGAGTAGGCGAGGCGCGTGTAGTACGGGTCGTAGCGGACGTCCTCGCTGCCGTGGTTGTGGAGGCGGACCACGCCGTCCGAACGCGTGGACTGCAGAAGCCAGTTGGGGGCCGCGATCGGGGTGAGGGCGTCGGAGCGCTCCACCGGGCCCGGCTCCTCCGTCGCCGTCCACACCGGGTGGTCCGGCGGCAGGAGCAGGCCGAGGAAGCCCTTGCTCGCCCAGTACGGGGACGCGGGGCCCGAATAGCCTTGCAGGACCGCCGGGTCGGGACCGTGCCAGCCGAGGGTGAGCAGGCCGCGGGAGTCCAGCGCGCCTCGCTCCAGGAAGTACTTCAGGGCCCCCGAGGCCAGCCGCCGCGTCTGTCCCGGCGGCAGCGGCGTGTGCCCCGTCAGCGCGCCCAGCCACAGCGGCACCGTCGTCGCGAAGCGGTAGGTGAGCGAGCGGCCCTGGTGCATCGGGGCGCCGTCGCCGCCGAACAGGCGGGCGTAGTCCTCCAGATGGCGGGAGAGCCTGCCCCCGTACAGGTCGAGCAGCGCGGTGTCCTGCGCCAGCCAGGCGTGCAGCACCGGGTACAGGTGCATCGCCCAGCCGTTGTAGTAGTCGAACTTGCGGCCGTCGCCGTCGGTGTACCAGCCGTCGCCGACGTACCACTCCTCTATGCGCTCAAGGCCGCGGTCGATCGCCTTGCGGGAGGCTTCTGCCTCGTAACCGATGTCGGCGAGGAATCCGCCCACCGTCACCGGGAACAACTCCCAGTTGCAGGGCCAGGCTTCGGCGGTCAGCGCGTCCCCGAGCCAGGCGGCCGCCCGCTGTCGTACGCCGTCGTCGAGCCGGTCCCACAGCAGCGGGCGGGTCAGCCGCAGCGCGAGGGCGATCGACGCCGCCTCGACCAGGGGCTGGCTGCGGTCCTCGATCCGCGGCCAGACGCCCGCGACACCGGCCGCGAGCCCGTCGGCGTAGCGCTGCAGCGCGGTCTCGTCGCGGCGGAAGGCCGCGGCGAGCAGCGTACGGGCATAGCCCTCCAGGCCGTCGGAGAGCCGGCCGGACCAGCTCGTGCGGTCGCCGGGGAGGTGGTAGAGCGCGCCGCCCTGAGCGGCGTACGGCTCGACCGCGGCGAGCAGGGCGTCCGCGGCCGCCTCCCAGTGGGCTCGGGTGTAGCCGGTGTGCGGACTGACGGCGCGGTCCTCGGCAGGCAGGTGCATCGGTTCACTTCCAGGAGCGGCGGCGACGGACGAAGGGCGGGACCTGGGGCGCCCCGGTTCCGGTCGAGACGCCCCAGGAGTTCATCCCACCCGCACCAGTCCCTCCGGTACCAGATGCTGGGCGACAAGCGCGTCGCGGACAAGTCCCGCGTACACCGTGGCGCCGTGGACGGAGGTGTGGGTGTTGTCCTTCTTCTCGTTGTACAGGTAGATCGCCTTGGAGCCCTCGACACCCAGGGACTCCACCAGCGCCTTCGTCTCGGCCGTCAGGTCGACGAGCGGCACGTGCTGCGCCGCGGCGACCGAGCGGATGACAGCAGGATGGTCCACTCCGAGACTGTTGACCAGCAGTGCGGTGTCGTTGTTCAAAGTCCCGTCCGCATTGAACCAGCGCCGCACGACGGGAGTCACGAGCACCGGTTCGCCGCCCTTCTCCCGTACACCTGCCACCAGTGTCCCCAAGTTGGCCCGGTACGTCGCCTCGTCCGTGGTCTTGTCATTGTGGGCGAGCTGGATCAGGACCAGGTCGCCGGGGCGGATCAGCGGCTGGACGGTGGCCCAGAGCCGCGGGTTCCGCAGATACGTCACCGTACTCTCGCCGGAGTCGGCGTAGTTGGCGACGGACAGGCCCTTGCGGAGGTACTGCGGCAGCTGCTGGCCCCAGCCGGAGTACGGGGCGGCGGGCTGGTCGCAGACGGTGGAGTCGCCGACCAGGAGGATCCGGCGGGCGTGCCGGGCGGGTGTGACGCTGATACCGGCGAGCGCGGGGGCCGAGCCGCCGACCGCCAGATCCAGACCGGGAGTTCCGTCCGGTCCGGTCGGCTCGCCCTCCGGCGTGCGCACGTTAACGGTGAAGCTGCGGGCGACGCGTCCACCGGCCGCCACGGGTGTCTCGGGCAGCAGGGAGCGCCGGGTCTCGCCACTGATGCTCGTGCTGGACGCGGCCTCGCCGCCGAGGAGGACCTTCACGTCGTACGTGCCGGGCGGGACGTCGAAGTGGCAGGCGCCGGCGGTGCAGTTCTCGATGCCCAGGGGGCGGTGCCCCTCGTGCGCCTGGGCCGGTGCGGCCGCCGTGAGGCCGGCGCTCAGCATCAGCGCCGCCGGCAGGGCGAGCTTGAAACGTCTCACTCGCGTGTCCCTCCGAGGAAACGACCGAACGGCAAGGCCGGGCGGCAGGGACCGTACCGCTCTGAACAAGCGCTTTCTAGACCTTGAACGGATTTCACAAGATGGCCAACCTCCTGCGCGTGAAAGCCCTTTCGCGAAATCGATTCAACTGTCACCCTCACAACCACTCGCACCACCCCACACGGCTTCCGGAGGAGGCACCCCCCATGTCCGAGACCGCGAACAGACCGCTCGGCCGCCGCACCTTCGTCCTCGGTTCCGCCGCTGCCGCCGGGACGGCCGCCCTCGCCGGGCCGCTCGCCGCCCCGGCGTCGGCCGCGGGCTTCGGCTACTCCGACGACGGCTCGAACTACGTCGTCGACACCGGCGCCAGCCTGGTCTTCAAGGTCAGCAAGACCAACGGCGACCTGACCTCGCTGGTCTACAAGGGCACCGAGTACCAGGGCTACGGCGGCAAGAACTCGCACATCGAGTCGGGCCTCGGCACCTCCACCGTGACCGTCAAGCAGTCCGGTTCGACGATCCTGATCTCCGTCGCCCACGGCACCCTCAGGCACTACTACGCGGCGCGCAGCGGCGAGAACAACGTCTACCTGTGGACCAACAAGGCGGACGACTCGGTCAGCGCCACCCGTTACATCGTGCGCGTCAAGGCCGGCATGTTCCTCAACGACGAGCCCGACTCGTACACCTACGCGCCGACCACCGTCGAGGCCTCGGACGTCTTCGCGAAGTCCGACGGCCAGACCCGCTCCAAGCACTACTCGAAGCTCCGGGTCATCGACTACGACTACATCGGCTGGTCCACGGGGAGCGTCGGCCTGTACGTGGTCCGCTCCAACCACGAGAAGGCCTCCGGTGGCCCGTTCTACCGCTCCCTGCTGCGCCACCAGAGCGCCGACGGCGGCGGCCTGTACGAGATCCTCTACTACGGCGAGAACCAGACCGAGGCCCAGCGCTTCGGCCTGCAGGGCCCGTATGTCATCGCCTTCACGGACGGCGGCGCACCCTCCTCCGCGCTGTACCACGCGAACCTCACCACCCCCTGGGCGGACTCGCTCGGCATCTCGGGATACGTCGCGGCGAGCGGACGCGGCAAGGTCGCCGGCGTCGGGATCACCGGCCGGAACACGGCGTTCCCGTACACCGTCGGGCTCGCCAACCCGGCCGCGCAGTACTGGGGTCCGGCCCGCTCCTCGGACGGCTACTTCTCCATTCCGGGGGTGCTGCCGGGGACGTACACCCTGACCGTCTTCAAGGGGGAACTGGCCGTCTACAGCAGTTCGGTGACGGTCACCGCGGGCGGTACGACCACCCTCAACACCCTCGCGATCCCTTCGTCGAACGACCCGGGCAACGCGAGCGCGATCTGGCGCATCGGGGACTGGAACGGCTCGCCGAGCGGGTTCAAGAACGCGGACCTCATGACGTACGCGCATCCGTCGGACAGCCGGGCCGCGTCCTGGACCGGCAACGTCGTCATCGGCAGCGGAACGGAGACCTCGGCCTTCCCCTGCTACCTCTGGAAGGACGTCAACAGCGGCATCACCGTCTACTTCAAGCTGACGGCCGCGCAGGCCGCCGCCGCGCACACCCTGCGCATCGGTGTGACGACGGCGTACGCCAACGGACGGCCGCAGATCAGCGTCAACGACTGGACCTCGTCGATCCCCTCGCCGCCCGACCAGCCGAGCACCAGGTCGCTGACCGTGGGCTCGTACCGGGGCAACAACCACACGTTCACCTACAGCGTTCCGGCGAGTGCCTGGCTCGCCGACACCAGCCAGTACAACGTGCTGAGGATCAACGTGGTGAGCGGCTCGGGGACGACGTCCTTCCTCAGTGCGGGCACGTCGATCGACGCGATCGATCTGCTGACCTGAGGTCAAGTCCCGCGCGTCCACTGCTGGTTGGTGCCTCCGTTGCAGGTGTACGTGATGATGGCGGCGGAGTTGACGGTGGACGCGCCGGACACGTCCAGGCACTCGTCGCTCGCCCGGGACTTGACGTTGGCGTAGGAGCCGGACGTGGTCAGCGACCACTGCTGGGTGGTGGCCGCGCTGCTGCAGTTCTCCTGGGTGACCGTGCTCGCGTTCTCCTGCACGCACAGGGAGCTGTTCCTGACGACCAGCTGGTAGTAGCCGCTGCCGAGGGACTTGAACCAGTACTTCTGGTTGGTGCCGCCGTTGCAGTCGTACTGCTTGATCTGGGCGCCCTGCCACAGCGACTGGCTGGTGACGTCGGCGCACCTGCCGCTGTGCCGCGCGATCAGCGTGTTGTACGTGGCACTGGTGCCGGTGACGGTCCCGGCGGCCGTGTCGACGGTGATCTCCGGGGACCAGGACAGGGACATGGAGGTGGAGCTCGGGAAGGTCAGCGGCAGCCAGACGTACCGGGAGTCGTTGACCGTGCCACCGAAGGAGTTGCCCCAGCGGTCGCCCATGTAGAGGTACGAGGTGCCCGAAGTCCCCTGGACGGAAAGGACGTACGCGGTCTGCGATCCGTAGGCGGTGGAGTCGCCGACGTTCGTCATCGAGGTCCACGGGCCGGAGAGACTGGTGGCGGTGGCGTACTGCTGCTGGTTGGGGTTCCAGCCGGTGGCCGCGGAGGTCAGCATGAAGTAGACGCCGTCCCGCTTGAACAGGGCCGGGGCCTCGCGGTGGCCGCCGGGCCACGGGTTGGCGACCAGAGAGGCGATGCCGGTGTAGTCGGCGGTGAGCTTGTAGATGTGCAGGTCGTAGTTCTCGTTGGCGGCCGACACCATGTACGCGGTGCCGTCGGTGTCGACGAACGTGGTGATGTCCCGGGACATGTACTGGCCGAGCGGCTGGAAGCTGCCCTGGTAGGTATAGTTCCCGTCGACGGTGTCGGAGACGGCGACGGCCGCACGGGCCTGGCTGTAGTCGACGCCGTTCTCCTTGTGCATCCACATCACGAACTGGCCCGTGGAGGCGTTGTAGATGACCTTCGGGCGCTCGATGTAGGCGGTTCCGAGCTCGGAGGCGGACGACTGGGTCAGGACGTGGTGGGTGAACTCCCAGTTCTTCAGGTCGGTGGAGCGGTAGGCGTTCACGTACCTGAAGGTGTTGTCGCTGTTGCGGTCCTCGCCGAACCAGTAGTAGTACGAGCCGACCTTGATGACGCCGCCACCGTGGGCGTGGACCGGGTTGCCCGAAGTGTCCGTGAACTGGACGCCGTTGGGGACGGTCTGAGCGGCGGCCTGCGCGGGTCCGGCGGTCGCGAGAGCACCGAAGAGGGACAGACAGAGGGCGAGCAGCACGGCGTACGCACGTCTCATCTCACGCACTCTCCTTCACGGAGCCGGCGACCGTGTCGGCCACGGGAATGCCGAAGTGGGGGGTGCCGTCCGGGTTCCAGCCCAGCTTCTGGATCCGGGTGTGGCGGTTGGGGTCGTTCAGGGGGTCGCCGGTGATCTCCTTGTACTGGCGGGCGTGGTAGACGAGGACGTCGCTGCGGCCGTCCTCGGCGACCGTGAAGCAGTTGTGGCCGGGGCCGTACTGCTTGGTGGTGTCGTTGCTGGTGAAGACCGGGGTCGGCGACTTGGACCAGTGGGCGGGGTCCATCAGGTCGGCGTTCGCGTCGGCGGTCAGCAGGCCCATGCAGTAGTGGTAGTCGGTGGCGGACGCCGAGTAGGAGAGGAAGAGACGGCCGTTGCGGGCGAGGACCGCGGGGCCCTCGTTGACCTTGTAGCCGACGGTCTCCCAGTCGTACTCCGGGGTGGAGAGCCGCACTTGAGGCCCCGTCAGGGTCCAGGGGTTCGCCATCTTCGACAGCCACAGGGCGGTGTTGTTGTCCATGCCGGGCTCGTGCTGGGCCCAGACGAGATAGCGGGTGCCCCGGTGGCTGAAGGTGGTGGCGTCCAGGGAGAAGGTCTCCCAGGCGGTCTTCACCTGGCCCCTCTCCACCCAGGTTCCCTTGAAGGGATCGGGGCCGGCGTTCTCCAGGACCCAGATGCGGATGTCCCAGACGCTCTCGGCGGGCGCGGAGGCGAAGTAGATGTACCACTTGCCGCCGATGCGGTGGATCTCCGGGGCCCAGATGTGCGCGCCCATGACCCCCGTGGCGTGCTTGGTCCAGATGACGGACTCGGCGGCGGTCGCAAGGCCGTTCAGGGTGCGGGAGCGGCGCAGGATGATGCGGTCGTACTCGGGGACGGTGGCCGTGAAGTAGTAGTGGCCGTCGGTGTGGCGGTGGATGTAGGGATCGGCGCGCTGACGGACGAGGGGGTTCACGAACGGGGCCGCCTTCGCGGTCGGTGCGGCGGTGGCCGCGGCGGGGGTGGCCGCCAGGGCGCCCGCGGCCAGGGCGGCTCCCTTCAGCATCAGGCGACGGCTGGGGACTTGGGGCAGGTCGTCGTTGCGGCTCATGCGGCTGCCTCTCAGGGGGGCGTTCGAGGTAGCGAACAACATCTGACATTACGAACGCCGAAAAGGTATGGGTGTGGAACGAGGAGGTCAACGGGTCTGACGCGACTGGCAGACAGCGCTTTCCCAATGTCGGCCGTACGGCAGTTTTTCTGTTATCGGCGGCCCCCCGGCCCGTCTCCTCTGATGTGCGCAGCCATACCCACCAGACAGCAGCCGTCGCCGGAGCCCTCGCGGCCGTCGCCGCCCTGCTCTCCACCGCTCCCCCCGCGGCCGCCGTCGGTACCCGTGACGTCACCGCCGATGTGCTCGCCGACCGGGACGTGACGCTCACCGGCGACGCCGTGGTGACCGTGCCGTCCGGGACGACGACGTACGACGGGGTGTTCCGCGGCGAGGGCACCCTCACGGTCCGCGGCGGCGGCACGCTGGTCCTCACCAAGGACAGCGACTTCACGCTCCCCGGATCCCGTCAGCGGCAGGTGGTGAGGACGCAGGGCGGCAACCACCCGTACGTCACCACGGCCGACGCCGACCCGCCCGCGATCACCGTCGAGCGGGGCGCGACCCTGCAGTACGGCAACGGCGGGACGACCGGGCTGATCGGGCACTTCCCGTACAACACCCCGGGGTTCCGGCTCAACCAGGACAACATCCGGGTCGACGGCACGCTGCGGCTGTCGCTGACGAGCGCCTACAACCTGGGCACGATCAGCGGCTCGGGCCTGATCACGCAGCCGCGCTTCCTGTGGGGCAGCTGGGCCCTGTCGGGCACTCACCCCTTCTCGGGGGTGATCGACAACGGCACGCAGCTCAGCGCCGGCGCGCCGGAGTTCGCCACCTCGCTGCCGAACGTGCGCAAGGTCCTCAACCAGGGCACCTGGACCGTGGACACGCCTCTCGGTCAGACCGTCACCATGGGCATGGACTTCTACCAGCGCGAGTACGGCAGTGACATCAACGTCCAGTCCCGGCCCGGCAGCAAGGTGATCCTGACCGGCCAGTACAGCTGGTCGAACCAGGGCGGCGACACCGACCCCTCACTCAGCGACCCGTCCCTGAACTGGACACCCGCGCACAAGAACGTCAACAAGCGCGGCACCAACATCAAGGGCGCGAACGTCCAGTGGGGCGACGGCACGACCGACAAGATCTTCATGCCGGGCACGGCAGAGACCGTTTACATCAACCTGCTTGCGGCGCGCTCCCGTTCGCTGCTCACGTTCGACTACGACGGGCCGGTGACGCTGGGCGCTCCCATCGGCGGCGGCAGGTTCCACGACACGCTGGCCGCGCCCGGCGCCGGGGACATCGTCATCAAGGGGACGAGGGGCAACGATGTGACCTTCGCCGCCGTCCAGTACTACAACGGCTCGACGACGGTCGAGAGGGGCGCGGTACTGCGACTGGGCAGCGGCAGGCCGGGCGGGGACGGCGGGCTCTACACCAAGGGCGACCTCTACCAGGTGGTCGACAACGGCTCGCTGGTGCTGAACAACACGGGCAAGGCCCTGGCCCTGTCCCGGATCGGCGGCAGCGGATCCCTGACGCAGACCGGGGCCGCCGCGGCCACCCTGACGGGAAGCCAGGTGACGTACACCGGCACGACGACGGTCGAGAAGGGCACCCTGGCGCTGCGCTCCGGCGCGAGCCTCGTCCACAGCAGGGCGATCAGACTCAGCTCGGCGGGCTCGCGGCTCGACCCCGGCCCGTCCGGACTGCGCGTGGCCACCACGCTGACCGGCAAGGGCACCGTGAAGGGGGCCGTGACCAACGACGGTGTCGTGACGGGCGGGGTCACGGTCGCCGGGAGCTACACACAGAGCGCGAAGGGCGAACTGGTCCTGGGCGCCGCGCCGTTGCAGGTGACGGGATCGTCGGTCCGGCTGGCCGGAAACCTCGATCTGTCGGCCGCCGGGGCACAACCGGCCCCTGCGATCACCCTCATCGAGCACTCGGGGAGGTCAAAGACCACCGGCGCCTTCAAGGGGCTCAAGGAAGGCACACGGCTGAAGCTAGCCGGCACCACGTACCGGATCAGTTACCACGGCGGCGACGGCAATGACGTCACCCTGACCGCGGCCGCCGGGAGCCACTCCCCGACCGCCACCCACCCGGATACGGCATCGTCCGGCGTGGCGGCGGGCGGCACCGCGAACAGCGCGAGCAGCGGCCTCGGCTGGTGGCCGTACGTGCTGGCGGCGGGGCTGCTCGTCGGGCTCGTGGTGCCGGCGGTCAGGCGCGGGCGCAGGGGCGCGCGGAGGGGTGGGCGGCATGCGGCGCACGGTTGACCGCCGCTGTATCGCCTCACGCGGACGGTGTGGACGTCTCCCCCGCCGGTTCCCGCTTCGGGCGTCCCACATGTTGGGCGGTCTGTTCACGTGATGGACGTGAACGGTCGTCACCGGCGCCTTCGGCTAGCGTCTTCACATGAGCAGCGACACCCCTTCCTCCCTGGCCGAGGCCCTCGCCGCCGGATCCGTCGTCCTCGACGGCGGCATGTCCAACCAGCTCGAGTCCGCCGGGCACGACCTGAGCGACGAGCTGTGGTCGGCGCGGCTGCTCGCCGAGCGGCCCGAGGCGATCACCGAGGCGCATCTCGCGTACTACGAGGCGGGCGCGGACGTGGCGATCACGTCGAGCTACCAGGCCACGTTCGAGGGGTTCGCGGGGCGCGGGATCGGACGGGAGAAGGCGGCCGAACTGCTCGCGCTGAGTGTGGAGTTGGCGCGCGAGGCGGCGCGGCGGGCGCAGGCGAAGGGGGTCTCGCGGCCGCTGTGGGTGGCCGCGTCGGTCGGCCCGTACGGGGCGATGCTCGCGGACGGCTCCGAGTACCGGGGGCGGTACGGGCTGAGCGTCGACGAGCTGGAGCGCTTCCACCGGCCCCGGCTGGAGGTGCTGGCCGCTGCCCGTCCGGACGTGCTGGCGCTGGAGACGGTGCCGGATGCCGACGAGGCGGCGGCGCTGCTGCGTGCGGTGCGGGGACTCGGCGTCCCCGCCTGGCTCTCCTACTCGGTCGACGGTGACCGGACTCGGGCCGGGCAGCCGCTGGAGGAGGCGTTCGGTCTTGCGGCCGAGGTGGACGAGGTGATCGCTGTCGGCGTGAACTGCTGTGCGCCGGAGGACGTGGAGGGGGCGGTTCGCACTGCCGTCCGGGTCACTGGGAAGCCTGTCGTTGTCTACCCCAACAGTGGGGAGGCCTGGGATGCGCAGGCGCGTGCCTGGGCCGGGCGTTCCACCTTCACCTCCGAGCAGGTGAGGGGGTGGCGGGGCGCCGGTGCGCGGCTGATCGGCGGGTGCTGCAGGGTAGGGCCTGCGGCCATCGCGGGGATCGCCGGGGTCCTGCGGGACTGAGCGGTCCGCTCTGTCGCCGTAGGGCTTCCGTTGTCCCGCGACTGCGGCTTCGCCGTGGTGACCTCCCCTTCGCCCGCGACCTGCACCCCGCCCTGACCACGGTGCATGTCCCGTACGAGGAACTGGGCCGGCTCGCCGTCCGCACCGCCCTGGGCCGCACCCCGGAGACCCCGGACGAGCATCTGCTGCTGGGGACGCCTGTGGTGGTGCGGGACTCCGTGGCGGCGGTTCGGCAGTAGCAGCCTCCGGTGGTCACTGGCGGCGGACCGAGCCGGGCAGCCGCAGCCGCCGTACGACCGACCGCAGTTCCGCGCTGCGTGTGGGCGAACCGTCGACCGGGACCGATGCGGGCGCGGAGGGCGGAGCCCTGAGGGCGTCGGCGGTCCACAGGGCGATTTCGGCGTCCCGTGGCCCGTGGACGGTGCGGGGCTCGCCCGCGTCGAAGATCCGCACCGGATGTGTGGCGTCCCAGGGCTCCCAGCCGGGGTTCCCGTCGGCCGCGAACCGCACCCACGCCGCGTGCATGGCGTCGGCCAGCCCGTCAGGTGCTCCCTCACCTGCCAGTTTGCGGGATTCCGGTAGGTCGCCGGTGTCGAAGACGAAGCCGAGCTCCAGGGCGTGGCAGGCGCCGAGGTCGGGGAGGTTGGAGGGCCAGGCGAACTCGTACACGTACGACGTGCCGGGGCGGGCGTCGGCCAGGTGGTGCAGCGGGAGGCGCAGCAGGTGGTCGGTGACCATCTGGCCGACGATCTCGGCGGTGCCGGCCTCGGGGTGCAGGGTGCGGTAGCCGCGGGGCACCTCGATGTTGCAGTGGCAGCGGGCCATGGCGCCGGCGAGGGCGACGGCGCCCAGGTGGTCGACGCGCTCCAGGAGGCCGCCGGGGACGAGCCAGAGGCGGTACTCGTCGCGGGTCCAGCCCGTCATCAGGTCGACGCCGCGCGCAACGTCGCCGTCGATGAGCGCCTCCAAGGGGTCGCGCGGCACCAGGTCGCCGTCGACGACGATCCCGAAGGAGGGGCCGCCGAGCACCGGGCTGCTGAGTTTGCCCACGTCGGCCTGGGTGCGCAGGAGCAGTTCGCGGTCGACGTCGGCGAAGGCCGCAGCGGTGGCGGGGATCTTCAGCCGGGTGGCCATGCGGCGCACCATGCGCCGTACCTTGTCCCGTTCGAACGCCTCGGGCGGCCCGCTCTGCAGGACCGCCCGCCGTACCAGCCCCTGCGCCTGCGGGGCGGCCAGCAGGGCGCCGATGCTGATCGCCCCCGCGGACTGCCCGGCGACGGTGATCCGGTCGGGGTCGCCGCCGAAGGCCCCGATCGACTCGTGCACCCACCGCAGGGCGGCGAGCTGGTCGCGCAGGCCGGGGTTGGCGGGGGCGTCCGGGAACAGTCCGTAGCCCTCGACTCCCAGCCGGTAGTTGACCGAGACCAGGACGACGCCGTCGCGGGCGAAGTTCCGCCCGTCGTACACGGGCACAGCAGAGGATCCCCTGGTCAGAGCGCCGCCGTGTAGCCATACAAGTACCGGGAGCCGGGCCCCGGGGCCCGGCTCGGGCGTCCACACGTTCAGATTGAGGCAGTCGTCACCGGGGATGACCGGGTCGGACAGGTACTTCTCGAAGGCCTCGGAGTACGGCGGCTTCGGCGGCGTCGGCCCGAACGCGCCCGCGTCACGCACGCCGTCCCAGGGCTCGGGCGGCGCCGGGGGCCGGAACCTGCGGGGGCCGAAGGGCGGCGCGGCGTAGGGGATGCCGCGGAACACCGCGATGCCCTGCTCGTACCGGCCGCGTACGGCTCCGTACGGCGTGCTCACCACCGGGTCTGCCTGGACTGCTGCCGTCATACGACCATCAGCCTCCTTACCGCGCCACAACACCGGTAACACCAGAGCACCACAGATCGCCCCGGTATTCCGGTGCAGAGCGCGATCCGGCGGCTGCTTGGCGTACATCAGGGTGCCGAAACCGAGCTGGTCGTAGCCCCCGCTGGTGGACCCGTAGTCACCTCTTCCGCCTTGCCCCCTGCTGGGCGCCGAGCAGCGCCGCGTTCGAAGTTTCGAAAGTCTGAAACCGCGAAGACCTGGGAAGTCCGGCCTCTTCCCGATGTGATCGGGTGAAATTAGTGTAGGAAGCGCTTACCGTTTCCGCGCTGGTCGAAACTTTTCATGGCCCTCGGGCGGGCCGGAGAGGTGGTTCCCGATGGTCCGCACGGGGAGTGCGAGCGTGGCGGCCGGGCCGACGCTGGCGGTCGTGGCCCGCGAGGCGGGGGTGTCGGTGCCGACCGCGTCCAAGGTGGTCAACGGCCGTGAGGACGTGGCCCCGGAAACGCGCCGCCGCGTCACGGAGGCCCTGGACCGGCTCGGCTATGTCCGCAGACCCCGCTTCGACGCGGCGAAGGTGCCGGGGCTGGTCGACCTGGTCGTGCACTCGCTGGAGAGTTCCTGGTCGGGGGCGGTGCTGCACGGTGTGGAGGCGGCCGCGCACGACGTGGGTCTCGAGGTGGTCGTCTCGGCGGGACTCACCCGCACCCGTGGCGGGCGCCCTGAGCGCGGCTGGCTGGACAAGCTGATCGCGCGCGGTTCGTCCGGGGTGCTGTTCAACCTGGCCGAGCTGACGCCGTCGCAGTACGCCTGGCTGGACACGCACCGCATCCCGTACGTCCTGATCGACCCGGTCCTCGAACCGCCGCCGGGAGTGGTCTCGGTGGGCGCGGCGAACTGGCAGGGCGGGGTCACCGCGACCGAGCACCTGCTCTCCCTCGGCCACGAACGCATCGCCGTCATCGCCGGTCACCAGCGCAAGATGTGCAGCAGCGCCCGCGTCGCCGGGTACCGCTCGGCCCTCGCGTCGGCGGGGGTGCGGCATCGGCCGGAGTACGTCCGGCACGCCGGCTTCGACGTGAGCGTCGCGCACCGGCGCATGCTGGATCTCCTGGACCTGCCCGAGCCGCCGACGGCGGTCTTCGTCTGCTCCGACCACATGGCGTTGGGGGTGTACGAGGCCCTGGCCGCACGGGGGTTGCGGGTTCCGGACGACATCAGCGTGGTGGGCTTCGACGATCTGCCCGAGGCGCGGTGGATCGCTCCCGCCCTGACGACGATTCGGCAGCCGTTGTCCGAGATGGCGGCGGGGGCGTTGCACTTGCTTGTGCGGATGATGGCCGGGGATCGGCCGGAGGGGACGCGTACGGAGTTGTCCACCCGGCTGGTGGAGCGTGCCAGCACGGGACGCCCGCGCTGAGCGCAAGCCGGGAGTGCCGCTGTACGTCGTTCGTCTGCGGCCGCGTCGTGGCTGGTCGCGCCCGCGCGGCGGTAGCCGCATATCGACACGGCCCCGCGCCCCTGAATGCCGCTGCCGCACAGGCGTTCCATTGTGGTGGCCGGCTGCGTAGCCTCGGCTGGGATGAACGACATTCCCGTGCATCTGGACCATCTCGTCCTTGCGACGCCCGAACTCGCCGCGACGGTAGCCGACTTCGCCCGGCGTACCGGTGTGACGCCTCCGGCCGGCGGGGCTCATGTCGGCTTCGGTACCCGCAACCACCTGGTGTCGCTGGGCGGGTCGAGCTATCTGGAGATCATCGGCCCCGATCCGGAGCAGTCCGGGCCTGAGGGCCCCCGGCCGTTCGATGTCGACCAGTTGACCTCCGCACGGACGGTGACCTGGGCGATCAGCCCGCCGGATCTGGACGCTGCGGTCGCCGAGGCACGGGCGCGGGGGTACGACCCCGGTCCGGTGAGGCCGATGAGCCGGCGCCGGCCGGACGGCACGCTGCTGGAGTGGCGGCTGACCGACGGCGACACCGCACACCCGTCCGGTCTCGTGCCCTTCCTCATCGACTGGGGGTCCTCGGCCCACCCCACAGCGGCAGGGCTGCCCGTCACTCCCCTGCTCCGGGTGTCGGCCACCGCTCCGGACCCCGACGAGATACGCCTCCTGCTGTCCGCCGTCGGGACCGAGCTCGTCGTGACCGAAGGGCCGGTGGGTCTCTCGTTCACGGTGGACACCCCTCGCGGGCCGGTGACCTTCAGCTGAGCGTGTCCGATTCCTTCAAGACCGGCCGCCGGTGTGCTGCCTACGGTGACGGCATGACTCCACAATTCGCCGTGATCGGCCTGGTCGCCTCCGACATGGCCGCCTCACTCGCCTTCTACCGTCGCCTCGGGCTCGTCTTCCCGGAGGGCTCCGAGGACCAGCCGCACGTCAACGCCGAGCTGCCCGGCGGGCTGATCCTCGCACTGGACACCGAGGACACCATCCGTTCCTTTAACGCAGACTGGCAGCCGCCGGCCGGTGGCGGCCGGATCTCGCTCGCCTTCACGTGCGGATCGCCCGCCGAGGTCGACTCCGTGTACGAGGATCTCGTGGGCGCCGGGTACCACGGCGAGCTCAAGCCGTGGGACGCCTTCTGGGGACAGCGGTACGCGACCGTGCACGACCCGGACGGCAACGGCGTCGACCTGTTCGCGCAGCTACCCGCGGCCGAGTAGCTCCCCGAGCCGCAGCCCCGCCAACTCCTTGACGTCCCGCGCCAGATGGGCCTGGTCGGCGAACCCGGACCGGGCCGCCGTCTCCGCGAACGGCACCCCTTCGCGGGCCAGCCCCAGGGCCCGCTGCAGCCGCAGCACCCGGGCCAGCATCTTGGGACCGTAGCCGAAGGCGGCCAGGGAGCGGCGGTGCAACTGGCGGGCGCCCAGGCCGAGTTCGTCGGCGGTGGCCGCGACCGGGCGGCCCTCGCCGAGGGCGGCCACGAGGTGTCGTAGCAGCGGGTCGGGGGGTTCGGTGTCGGCGGCCAGCCGCAGCGCCAACTCCTCCAGGCCGCCTGCCGGTTCGGCGGCGGCGTTCACCCGGGCGGTGAGGCGGCGGACCTCCGCGGCCGGCCGCAGTTCGCTGAGCGGCACGCGCCGGTCGCGCAGTTCGTGCGCGGGTACGCCGAGGAGAGCGGGGGCGGTGCCGGGGTAGAAGCGGACGCCCACCCACACTCCGGGCTCGCCCTCGGTGACGTACGCGTGTGTGTCGGGGCCCGCGACCAGCAGCCGGCCCTGGTGCCACAGCAGGTCCATGCAGCCGTCGGGCAGCACGCGCCCGGCTCCCGCCTCGGACGGGGTGTTCGTCCACACGACGGCCCCGGTCAGCCGGGACGCCCTCTCCGTGTACACATACGGAAGGCTACGCCGTCCGCGTCCGGTGCTCCTGCGGGCTCACGCCGTACACCCGCTTGAAGGCGCTGGACAGTGCGAACGCGCTGCCGTAGCCGACCTGGCGGGCGATCGCCTCCAGGGTGTCGTCGGTGTCGCGCAGCCGGTCGGCGGCCAGCGCCAGGCGCCGGCCGGTCAGATACGTCATCGGGGGCTCGCCCAGGAGACCGGTGAAGCGGCGGGCGAGGGCCGCCCGGGAGACTCCCGCCTCGGCCGCGAGGGAGGCGACCGTCCAGGGGTGGGCGGGGTCGTCGTGGAGCAGCCGGACGACCCGGCCCACCACGGGGTCCGCGAGCGCCCGGTACCAGGCCGGTGCCGCCGCCTCCGGGCGGGCGAACCAGGCCCTGAGCGCGGCGATCACCAGCAGGTCGAGGAGGCGGTCCAGGACGACCTCCTGGCCCGGCTCGTCCCGCACGATCTCCTCCATGAGGAGCGGGGTGAGCGGGCAGTCCCACACGTCGGGGGTGAGGGTCAGCAGCGGCGGCAGGGCGTCCAGCAGGCGCCCGCTGACCTCGCCCTGCCACAGATAGGTGCCGATCAGCATGACGGCCGACCCGTCGAGCCGGTCGCCCCAGGTACGCACGCCGAGGTCCATGACGCCGTTGAGGGAACGCCCGTCTGGGTAGCGGCACTCGGCACCCGGCAGGATCAGCGCCTGCGGCTGGGTCTCGGGGGCGTCGGCACAGGTGTACGGGTCCGGACCGCGCGCGATGGCGAGGTCGCCGGGCCGCAGCAGCACCCTCCCCAAGCCTTCGGCCGGGGGGACCCCCATCTCGCTTCGCTCGCCCGCGTCCGGCATGATCCACGCCTCACCGCGGACCATCAGCATGACGGTGAGCGGGGCACGGTCCTCGATCCGTACGCACCAGGGCGGTTCGAAACACGCCCGGATCATGAAGGCGCCCCGCGCGCGGGGTCCGTCGAGGAGACCTGCAAGGGGGTCCATGCCGTGAGCGTAGACGCCCGCGCATGGGAATGAGCCGTTCAGCGATGGGGTCCTGGGACGTGCGGCCCTTGACTGGGGGCATGACTGAGAACGCAGCGAACACGCAGAACACGACGGTTGTGGTCACCGGTGCCTCGGGGCGCACCGGGAGCCGCGTGGCGCGGTCGGCACGGGCGGCGGGGCTCGGGGTGCGGGCCGCGTCCCGCGCCCACGGTTTCGACTGGGAGGACCCGACGACCTGGGCGAAGACCCTGCGGGGCGCCGACGCGGCGTACCTGATGTACCCGTCCGACGTCGGTGCCCCCGCCGCGGCCGAGGGCGTCGGGGAGCTCGCCCGGCAGGCGGTCGGGCTCGGGGTGCGGCGGCTGGTGCTGCTGTCGGCGCGCGGCGAGGAGCAGGCGCTGGCGACCGAGGAGGCGCTGAAGGCGTCGGGTGCGGACTGGACGGTGGTACGGGCCGCGTGGTTCGCGCAGAACTTCAGCGAGGGGCCGCTGGTGGAGGAGGTGCGCAGGGGGGAGCTGGTGTTTCCGGCCGGTGAGGTGCGGGAGCCGTTCGTCGATGTGCGGGACATCGCCGAGGTCGTCGCGGTCGCTCTGACGTCCGGGGGGCGGTATGTCGGGCGGACGGTGGAGGTGACCGGGCCTCGGCTGCTGTCGTTCCGCGAGGCGGTCGCGGAGATCTCTGCGGCGATCGGTACGCCGGTTTCCTATACGCCGGTGCCTGCGCGGGCTTACGGCGAGGCGCTGACCGGGTTCGGCGTGCCGGCCGAGGAGGCGGAGTTTCTGGTGGGGGTGTTCGAGGGGCTGCTCGATGGGCGCAATGCGCGTCTCACGGACGGGATCCGGCAGGTGTTGGGGCGTGCGCCCCGGGACTTCGGGGATTTCGTGCGGGAGGCCGCGGCGGCAGGGGTGTGGAAGGTGTAGCGGGGAGCGCCCTCGGGGTGCGGGATGTCTGCGAGGTGCGGGCCGTCTGTGGCTGGTCGCGACGGAGCCGCACATCGACACAGCCCCGCGCCCCTTCGGGGGCGCTTCAGGAATCGTCGTGCTTGTGGTGCGGGTGGGTGCTCTTGACGTGTGTCCGCAGCCTCGACGTCACGTCCTCCGGGGGCAGGAAACGGGACCAGCGTTCCGGGAATTCCGAGGGCATGTCCGGGTCGGTCGGGTCGGTTTCGTGGCCGGCGGCCGCGCGGGCCACGTGCTCGGCCAGTTGCACCTCGCGCAGCCGCTCGTTTGCGGCGCGGGCCGCGGCGGTGGCGGCGGCCGGCCAGACCCGGTCGATCGCGGCGTTGACCGCGGCCCCGACGAGGACGGCGAACGCGGACACACCGATCCACAGCAGTACGGCGACGGGCGCGGCGAGCGAGCCGTAGATGGTGGGGCCCTCGACCGTGCTGGTCAGGTAGATGCGCAGCAGGAAGCTGCCGAGCACCCACATCGCGAGGGCGACCAGCGCGCCGGGCACGTCCTCGATCCACGGGGAGCGCACGGGCACGGACACGTGGTACAGCGTGGTCAGGAACGCGATCGACAGGACGATGACGACGGGCCAGTACAGGACCTGCACGACGGTCGTCGACCACGGCACGATGTTCACCACCGCGTCCGGCCCGGCGACCATCAGCGGCAACGCGACCGAGCCGATGAGCAGGGCCACGATGAACAGCGCGAACGACAGCAGGCGGGTCTTCACGATGCCCCGGACGCCGTCGAGGCCGTACATCACGGTGATGGTGTCGATGAAGACGTTCACGGCGCGGGAGCCCGACCACAGGGCGAACAGGAAGCCGATGGAGATGACGTCGGGACGGCCGCCCTTCATGACGTCGTGCAGGATCGGCTGGGCGATCTCCGAGACTCCCTTGTCGGACAGGACGGTGCGGGACGCCTCCAGGATGTTGTTCTCCAGGCTCGCGATGGAGTGGGCGCCGGTCCAGTCGTCGACGTAGCCGAGCAGGCCGATCAGGCTCAGCAGCAGGGGCGGTACGGACAGCAGCGTGAAGAACGCGGCCTCGGCCGCGAGGCCGAGGATGCGGTACTCCATGCACGAGTTGACCGTGTCCTTGAGCAGCAGCCAGGCAGTCCTGCGCTTCGAGACGTTCCGATAGAGGGCACGCGCCCGGTGGAGACGCCCGGAGGGGCTCTGCGGCGATTCACTTGCTGACTGCACGACCTAACGGTATCCGCCGTGGCCGCGTGCACTCATCCCCGTCCCCGGCAGCCTGTCGGAGCGCTGCCCGCGGAAACCTGGCCGCAACAGGGCGGCAACCACCGGAGGGAATGGCCGTCGACAGCGTCGGCTCGGTGAGCTTCGGCGGGGCGCGGGCGCCGGACGATCCCGGGCCTCGGGACGCGCGTGCCGCCGGCGCTGCTCGACGAGTCGTACGTGGACCACCTGGTCCGCATCGAGGAGAGCGACGCCGTCCTCGCCTGCCGCCGCCCGGCCGCCCGCGGCTTCATGACAGGGAGGGCCGGCCGACGGACGCGAGGGAACCGGAACCGGTCATGGCGCGCCTGGCGTGGTTCAGCCCGTCCGGAGTGCGAGGACGAGGCCGGGGGTCCAGGGGGTGCAGCCCCCTGGTGGCTCAGCATCCCCGCCGGGGGTACTTTCGCCGCATGGCAGGCCGCACCCACACAGTGACCAACCAGCCCCCACCCCTGGCCGACTACGACCTCTTCGGCGCCGACCGCGCCCTCACCGAGGCCGTCGAACGGCACCTGGACCCCGAACTGCTCGACGAGGCGCACGGCGACCTGGCCGCGCTCGGCCGGGCCTCCGGTTCGGCGCAGCTGCAGGAGTGGGCGGTCCAGGCCAACGAGAACCCGCCCCGGCTGCGCACCCACGACCGCCACGGCCACCGCGTCGACGAGGTCGACTTCCACCCCGCCTGGCACCGCCTGCTCGGCAAGGGTGTCGCGGCGGGGCTGACCGCGGCCTGGGTCCGGCCCGGCGGCCATGTTCGCAGAGCCGCCGCGTTCCTGGTGTGGACGCAGGTCGAGGCCGGGAACCTCTGCCCCCTGTCGATGACCCACGCGGCCGTCCCCGCCCTGCGCACCGACCCGGACCTCGCCGCCGAGTGGGAACCACGGCTCACTTCCATGGTCTATGACCGCGAGCTGCGGCCCGCCCGCCTCAAGGCCGGCGCCCTGTTCGGGATGGGCATGACGGAGAAGCAGGGCGGCAGCGACGTACGCGCCAACACGACGGCCGCACGGCCTCTCGCCGAGGAGGGAACGTACGAGCTCACCGGGCACAAGTGGTTCTGCTCGGCCCCGATGTCCGACGGTTTTCTGGTGCTCGCCCAGGCTCCGGACGGGCTCACCTGCTTCCTCGTGCCGCGTGTCCTGGAGGACGGCTCCCGCAACGTCTTTCTGATCCAGCGGCTCAAGGACAAGCTCGGCAACCGCTCCAACGCCTCCAGTGAGGTCGAGTTCGACGGCACCTGGGCCCGCCGGGTCGGCGAGGAGGGGCGCGGGGTGCGCACCATCATCGACATGGTGGCGGCGACCCGGCTGGACTGCGTGCTGGGCTCGGCGGGCCTGATGCGGCAGGCGGTCGCGCAGGCCGTGCACCACTGCACCTACCGGGAGGCGTTCGGCGCGAAGCTGGTCGACAAGCCGCTGATGCGCAACGTCCTGGCCGATCTGGCGCTGGAGTCCGAGGCGGCGACCACGCTCGCCCTGCGTCTCGCCGCCGCCTACGACGACGGGAGCGCGCAGGAGCGGGCGCTGCTGCGGATCGCCGTACCGGCCGCCAAGTACTGGGTGACCAAGCGCTGTCCGCCGGTCGCGGTCGAGGCGGCCGAGTGCCTGGGCGGCAACGGGTATGTCGAGGAGTCGGGGCTGCCCCGGCTGGTGCGCGAGTCGCCGCTCAACTCGATCTGGGAGGGTGCGGGCAATGTCCAGGCGCTGGACGTGCTGCGCGCCCTGCAGCGGGAGCCGCAGGCCCTGGACGCCTACCTCCAGGAGGTCGGCAAGGCCCGCGGCGCCGACCACCGCCTGGACGGCGCGATCAAGGACCTGCTGACCGAGCTGGCCGACCTGGACGGGATCGAGGGACGGGCCCGGCGGCTGACGGAGCGGCTCGCGCTGGTGCTCCAGGGTTCGCTGCTCGTCCGGTTCGCCCCGCCGGAGGTGGCCGACGCCTTCTGCGCCGCACGGCTGGGCGGGGACGCGGGCGCGGCCTTCGGGACGCTGCCCCACACCCTGGACCTGGCGTCGGTGGTGGAGCGGGCCCGGCCGGTGTCCTGACCTGGGCTCATGCAGCACGGGGGTGGTGCTGCGCCGACACGGCACCACCCCCGCCCAACCGGCCCGTTCGAGGCCACGAACGCCGCTCGGGACGGCGTTGCTCAATATTCAATCAACCAGGAGCCGGTCCACCAGGGTTGCAAGGGGTTGCAACTTGCTGCTGTCTGCGACTGGACTGGGCCCGTCCGCCAGGAACGGACGGCACTATGGACGGACAGTACGGACGACTCCGGCTCCGTGGCCGAAACGCGGCGAGAAACCGGTTGTCCCGAGCTCTTCTTCCGGGAGGCCCCGTGGCGCACCCGCCGACGGACGTGACGCAACTCGCCGTGGTCGACACGGCGCGCGCGGCGCGGGTACTCAGCGAGGTCCGCGCCGCCAGGCTCTCCGGGCAGCGCACCGCCGTCGCGCCGCGCCCGGTGATCGAGCAGTCCTGGGGGCGCATGCTGCGCGGCGGCATCGACCCCGAACGCGACCACCGCTCCGGGCTGCTGCCCTCCGACGAGGTACGGCGGCGCCGGGAGAGCACGACGCTGCGGCACGTCCTGCCGGTGCTGCGCGAGGGGCTGCTGTCGGTCGCGGACGTCGCCCACCACATCATGGTGGTCGCCGACGCCGACGGCCGGGTGCTGTGGCGGGAGGGCAGCCCGGCCGTGCTGCGCAAGGCGGACGGGCTCGGCTTCGAACTGGGCGCCGACTGGCGGGAGGACGTCGTCGGGACGAACGGCATCGGCACCCCGGCCGTGGTGCGCAAGCCCGTGCAGGTCTTCGGCTCGGAGCACTTCGTGCGCTCGCAGACCTCCTGGACCTGTACCGGCGCGCCCATCACCGACCCGCGCGACGGCCGGCTGATCGGTGTCGTGGACGTCAGCGGCCCCCTGGAGACGATGCACCCGGCCACGCTCGCCTGGGTGGACTCGGTGGCCAAGCTGGCCGAGGCCCGGCTGCGCGAGCTGCATCTGACCTCGCTGGAGCGGCTGCGCGCGGTGGCCGCGCCGGTCCTGGCCCGGGTCGGCGGCCGGGCGCTGGCGGTGGACCGGGACGGCTGGACCGCGGCGGTGACCGGGATGCCGTACACCAGCCGGGTCGCCCTGCCCAAGTCGCTGACGGCGGGACGCCGGTGGCTGCCGCCGCTCGGTCTGTGCTCGGTGGAGCCGCTGGCCGAGGGCTGGCTGGTCCGGGCCACGGACGAGCCGGTTCCGCGCGGCGCCACGCGCGTCGTGCTGGACCTGACGCAGTCGCGCCGCTGGTCGGTCACGGTGTCCGGCTCCGCGGGCTCCTGGAGCCACGAACTGAGCCCCCGGCACGCCGAATTGCTCTATCTGCTCGCCCTGCACCGCGGCGGCCGCAGCGCGGCGGGCCTGGCCGAGGAGGTGTTCGGCGACCCGGCCCGTACGGTGACGGTCCGAGCGGAGATGTCCCGAGTACGGCGCTATCTCGGCGGGTTGCTGGAGCACCGGCCGTACCGCTTCGCGGAGGACGCGGAGGTGGAGCTGCTCCTGCCGGCCGACCCGCGCGATCTGCTGCCGCAGTCGACGGCACCGGCGGTGATCAACGTACGGCAGCCGGCCGACATGCCCTGAGCGTGTCCGACACATACTCCTCAGTGACCACACGGCGGTATCTTCCGCATATTTGCACGGTCTTCGTGCCCTACCGCGCCGGACTGCCGTAGCATCCCTCTACGGGCCACCCCACCTGCTCCTTTGGTCAACACACTGACCAATGGCCGCAGTTGGCCCGCCTCGGGAGGACGTATGAAGCAACGTGGCCGACACCGCAGGCAGAAGCGGGGCCGTGCGCTGCGCGCACTCCTCGCCGGGACCGCTCTCGCACTCACCGCCGCCGCCACCATGATCAGCGCCTCGCAGGCCACGGTCGGTGACAGGCCAGGAGCCCTGAAGGCACTCGACGCGTCCGAGCGGACGACCGGGCTGCGGCTCCAGGAGCGTCTGGTGCCGCGCAGCACCCTCGACCGGCTCGCCGCCGCCATGGGCAGGCCCGTCGGCGTGAGCACCGTCCTCGACGACGCCGACCACTCCCTGCTGGGCGCGGCCGACTGTACGACCACGGAGCGCACGGCGCTGCCCGTGGCGCCCGCGGCCACGCGCGCGTACTGCTGGGACGCCGCCGACACCCGCGGCTGGCGGGCGGGCGCGGTCACCACCTCCGGGGACGCGGACGACGACGGCCACTGGGGCGAGCACCGCGTGATCCTCTCCGGCTGGACCCACCAGGCGGGCAGGTCGGCGAAGCCGGGCCTCGCCCGGGTCGCCTTCGTCGACGCGAGCGATCCCGACCGCCTCACCTACGCCTGGGCGACCCTCGCCGTCCCGGTCGACGGCGGCCGCGACTACCGCGGACTGGCCTCCCCCGTCTCCGGCATGGTCTGGTACCAGGGCAAGCTCCTGGTCACCGCCGCCGACGGGCTGTACGTGTACGACATGCACCGCATCCAGCGGGCCACCGTCGACAGCGGCGCGGTCGGCAGGGTGCGCGGCGGCTGGTCGGCGTACGGCGCGCGGTATGTCCTGCCGGCCGTCGGCTCCTACCGGCTCACCGATGGGAGCGCCCGCCCGGCGGCGATCTCCCTCGACCGCAGCACCGCGCCGGACAGCCTGGTGGCGAGCGAGTGGGTGCCCGCGGACAGCGGTCGGCACACCCGGCTGTGGCGTTACGCGTTCAGCAGCGACCCGGACCGAGCCGGCCTGCTGGCCACCGACCTCGCGGGGCGCGCGACGGCGACCGAGGCGTACGAGACGAAGACGGCCGGCGTCGGCGGGATCCTGTCGTACGGGTCGCAGTGGTACCTGGCCCGCGCGGCGGACACCGCGGAGGGCCACGGCACGCTGTGGCGGCAGAACGCGCGCGACGCCAAGGCCACGCGGTGCGGTTCGGACGGGACGAACCGGTGCTGGGCCGGACCCTCCGGGTCCCTCTCTTATTGGGAGGAGACCGGTGAGGTGTGGTCGCAGGGCGGGCGGATGTTGTATGCGTTGCCGCTGAGCTCGATCGACGGGTCTCTTGGCTGAGCGTCTGGCTGTCTTTTGTCTGCGGCAACGTCGTGGCTGGTCGCGCCCACGCGGCGGAGCCGCATATCGATACGGCCCCGCGCCCCTTTGGGGCGCTACCGGACCGCGGCGATCGACAGATCCTTGGGCCGAATGATTCCCTGACCCGCATGACCAACATTCCCGTGACCACCTGGTCCCTGGAGCAGACCGCACCGACCGATCTGCTTCCGGCCGCCGTGCCGGAGGGAGACGTGCGGATCGTTCGCTCCGAGGTGCCCTCGCCCGAGTTCAGCCGGTTCCTGTATGCGTCCGTCGGTGGTGACATCCGCTGGATCGACCGGCTGGGCTGGACGTATGCGCGGTGGCAGGAGCACCTGGGCCGGCCGGGCGTGGAGACATGGGTTGCATACGACCGGGGAACGCCGGCGGGATACGTGGAACTGGAGCCGCAGGACGACGGGGTCGTGGAGATCGTGTACTTCGGTCTGGTGCCGGCCTTCCGGGGCCGGCGGATCGGCGGACACCTGCTGTCGTACGGCGCCGCCCGCGCCTGGGACCTCGCGGAGCGCTGGCCCGGACTGGCGCAGACGAAGCGGGTCTGGCTGCATACCTGCAGCCTGGACGGGGAGCACGCCATGGACAACTATCTGCGCCGGGGCTTCAAGCTCTTCGACACCAAGGTCGAGGAGCAGGCGGAGGTGGCGGCGCCCGGCCCGTGGCCCGGGGCATACCGCGCCTGACCTGCACCGACAAGACCGGCGGCAGCCGATGTGATCGACGACACCCTTGTCCCATATTTCGAGACAAGGGTGTCCACATCTCGGACGAAGCTGGACTGTGTCCAGATCGCCGTGACACGCTTCCGTCATGTCTGGAACTGGAATTGCCTTGGTGAGTCGGCGGCACGTCGACCTCGGCCGCATGTCCAGCGCCATCTGTCCGGCGCGCTGACGCAGCATCCACAGTGGCCTCCGGCCACGGGGCAGCACGCCCGACATCTCCTGACATTCCTCTCATCCCGCGCAACGACGCGCACGTATGCCCATGCGCCCGAACGCGCAGGTCAGAGCCGCTTTCCCGCCTGTCCCGAAGGACGTAATCACCATGGCCGCCACCCCGCAGAAGCCTGCCGCCGCGACTCCCCGCCGCAAGGTGAGCCGACACCGCGGTGAGGGCCAGTGGGCCGCGGGGCACCACACCCCGCTGAACGGCAACGAGCAGTTCAAGAAGGACGACGACGGTCTCAATGTGCGGACACGCATTGAGACGATCTACTCGAAGCGCGGCTTCGACTCGATCGACCCCAACGACCTGCGCGGACGAATGCGCTGGTGGGGCCTGTACACCCAGCGCAAGCCCGGGATCGACGGCGGCAAGACCGCGATCCTGGAGCCGGAGGAGCTGGACGACAAGTACTTCATGCTGCGGGTGCGCATCGACGGCGGCCGCCTGACCACCCAGCAGCTGCGCGTGATCGGCGAGATCTCGCAAGAGTTCGCGCGCGGCAGCGCGGACATCACCGACCGGCAGAACATCCAGCTGCACTGGATCCGCATCGAGGACGTCCCCGAGATCTGGAACCGCCTGGAGGCGGTCGGGCTGTCCACCACCGAGGCCTGCGGCGACGTACCCCGCGTCATCATCGGCTCGCCGGTCGCGGGCATCGCCGAAGACGAGATCATCGACGGCACCTCCGCCATCGACGAGATCCACGAGCGCTACATCGGCAGCAAGGAGTTCTCCAACCTGCCGCGCAAGTTCAAGACGGCGATCTCCGGCTCCCCGCTGCTCGACGTGGTGCACGAGATCAACGACATCGCGTTCGTCGGTGTCGAGCACCCCGAGCACGGCCCCGGCTTCGACCTGTGGGTCGGCGGCGGCCTGTCCACCAACCCGAAGCTCGGCGTACGGCTCGGCGCCTGGGTGCCGCTGGACGAGGTGCCCGAGGTGTGGGCCGGCGTGGTCGGCATCTTCCGCGACTGGGGCTACCGGCGGCTGCGCACCCGCGCCCGTCTGAAGTTCCTCGTCGCCGACTGGGGCGCGGAGAAGTTCCGCCAGGTCCTGGAGGACGACTACCTGAAGCGCAAGCTGGTCGACGGTCCCGCGCCCGCCGAGCCCTCGGGCCGCTGGCGCGACCACGTCGGTGTGCACCGGCAGAAGGACGGCCGGTTCTACGTCGGTTTCGCCCCGCGCGTCGGCCGCGTCGACGGTGCCACGCTGACGAAGATCGCCGAGGTCGCCGAGGCCCACGGCTCGGGCCGGGTGCGGACGACCGTCGAGCAGAAGATGATCGTCCTCGATGTCGAGGAGGCGCAGGTCGAGCCGCTGGTCGAGGCCCTGGAGGCGCTGGACCTGACCGCCAAGCCGTCCCCGTTCCGGCGCGGCACGATGGCCTGCACCGGGATCGAGTACTGCAAGCTCGCCATCGTCGAGACCAAGCAGCGCGGCGCCACCCTGATCGACGAACTCGAGCGCCGGATCCCGGAGTTCGACGAGCCGCTCACCATCAACATCAACGGCTGCCCGAACGCCTGCGCCCGTATCCAGGTGGCGGACATCGGTCTCAAGGGGCAGCTCGTCCTGAACGACAAGGGCGAGCAGGTCGAGGGCTACCAGGTGCACCTGGGCGGTGCGCTGGGCCTGGAGGCCGGGTTCGGCCGCAAGGTCCGCGGCCTGAAGGTCACGTCCGAGGAGCTGCCGGACTACGTCGAGCGGGTCCTGAAGCGGTTCCAGGCCGAGCGCGAGGACGGCGAGACCTTCGCGGCCTGGGCCTCGCGTGCCAGCGAGGAGGCTCTTTCGTGAGCGAGCGGGCCGCCCCCTTCTACTGCCCCTACTGCGGCGACGAGGACCTGCGTCCGTCCGAGCAGGGCCACGGCGCCTGGGAATGCGCGGCGTGCAACCGGGCCTTCCAGCTGAAGTTCCTCGGGCTGCTGGCCCGGGGCCTTCAGCACTCCGAAGCAGGGGGAGACGACATATGACCGCGGTTCAGGAAGAGAAGGCGACCGAGGACCTCAAGGCGCTCGCCGAGCAGGCCGGCCGTGACCTGGAGGACGCCTCCGCGCTGGAGATCCTCCAGTGGGCGGCCGAGACCTTCGGCAAGCGTTTCTGCGTGACCTCGTCCATGGAGGACGCGGTGGTCGCCCACCTCGCCTCCCGCGCCATGCCCGGCGTCGACGTGGTGTTCCTCGACACCGGTTACCACTTCCCCGAGACGATCGGTACCCGGGACGCGGTCGAGGCCGTGATGGACGTCAACGTCATCACCCTCACCCCGCGCCAGACGGTCGCCGAGCAGGACGCGGAGTACGGTCCCAAGCTGCACGACCGCGACCCCGACCTGTGCTGCAAGCTGCGCAAGGTGCAGCCGCTGGAGCAGGGCCTCAAGAACTATGTGGCCTGGGCGACCGGTCTGCGCCGCGACGAGTCCCCGACCAGGGCGAACACCCCGGTCGTCGGCTGGGACGAGAAGCGCCGGAAGGTCAAGATCTCCCCGATCGCCCGCTGGACCCAGGACGACGTGGACGCCTACGTCGCCGAACACGGCGTACTGACCAATCCGCTGCTGATGGACGGCTACGCGTCCGTCGGCTGCGCCCCCTGCACCCGCCGTGTCCTGGAGGGCGAGGACGCGCGCGCCGGCCGCTGGGCGGGCAGTGCCAAGACCGAGTGCGGGCTGCACGGATGACCACGACAGACATTCAGGAGACGAACGTGACGACCGGAGCCACCGTCTGGCTCACGGGTCTGCCGAGTGCCGGCAAGACCACCATCGCGTACGAGCTGGCCGGCCGGCTGCGCGAGGAGGGCCACCTCGTCGAGGTGCTCGACGGCGACGAGATCCGCGAGTTCATCTCGGCGGGCCTCGGCTTCAGCCGCGAGGACCGGCACACCAACGTGCAGCGCATCGGTTTCCTCGCCGAACTGCTCGCCCGCAACGGCGTCAAGGCGCTCGTCCCGGTGATCGCACCGTACGCGGACAGCCGCGAGGCGGTGCGCAAGCGCCACCAGGAGGGCGGGGCGCCGTACATCGAGGTGCATGTGGCGACCCCGGTCGAGGTCTGCTCCGTACGTGATGTGAAGGGTCTGTACGCCAAGCAGGCGGCGGGCGAGCTGTCGGGCCTCACCGGGGTGGACGACCCCTACGAGGAGCCCGAGACGCCCGATCTGCGCATCGAGTCGCAGCACCAGACCGTCCAGGAGTCCGCGGCCGCGGTCCACGCGCTGCTCACCGAAAGGGGACTGGCATGACGACGACCGTCGCCGCGGTCGAGGAGGGTACGGCCTCCCCGTACGCCCTCTCGCACCTGGACGCCCTGGAGTCCGAGGCGGTGCACATCTTCCGCGAGGTGGCGGGCGAGTTCGAGCGGCCGGTGATCCTGTTCTCCGGCGGCAAGGACTCCATCGTCATGCTGCACCTGGCGCTGAAGGCCTTCGCGCCGGCCGCGGTGCCCTTCTCGCTGCTGCACGTGGACACCGGACACAACTTCCCCGAGGTCCTGGAGTACCGCGACCGGACGGTGGCGAAGCACGGGCTGCGGCTGCACGTGGCATCGGTGCAGGACTACATCGACCGGGGTGTGCTCAAGGAGCGCCCGGACGGGACCCGCAACCCGCTGCAGACACTGCCGCTGACGGAGAAGATCCAGGCGGAGAAGTTCGACGCGGTCTTCGGCGGCGGACGGCGCGACGAGGAGAAGGCCCGGGCCAAGGAGCGGGTGTTCTCGCTGCGCGACGAGTTCTCGCAGTGGGACCCGCGCCGCCAGCGCCCCGAGCTGTGGAACCTGTACAACGGCCGCCATGCGCCCGGCGAGCACGTGCGCGTCTTCCCGCTGTCCAACTGGACCGAGCTGGACGTGTGGCAGTACATCGCCCGCGAGGGCATCGAGCTGCCGGAGATCTACTTCGCGCACGAGCGTGAGGTGTTCGCCCGCAGCGGCATGTGGCTGACCGCGGGCGAGTGGGGCGGGCCCAAGGACGGCGAGAGTGTCGAGAAGCGGCTCGTCCGGTACCGGACCGTCGGCGACATGTCCTGCACGGGCGCCGTCGACTCGGACGCCGTGACGCTGGAGCAGGTCATCACGGAGATCGCCGCCTCCCGGCTCACCGAGCGGGGTGCCACCCGCGCCGACGACAAGATGTCCGAGGCCGCGATGGAAGACCGTAAGCGCGAGGGGTACTTCTAGGCATGAGCACGACCACGGAACTCTCCGAGACGACCCTTCTGCGGTTCGCGACCGCGGGTTCGGTCGACGACGGCAAGTCCACGCTCGTCGGCCGGCTGCTGCACGACTCCAAGTCGGTGCTCGTCGACCAGCTGGAGGCCGTCGAGCGCGCCTCCGCCAGCCGCGGCCAGGAGGCCCCCGACCTCGCGCTGCTGACGGACGGCCTGCGCGCCGAGCGCGAGCAGGGCATCACGATCGACGTGGCGTACCGCTACTTCGCCACGCCCCGGCGGCGGTTCATCCTCGCCGACACCCCCGGCCATGTGCAGTACACCCGCAACATGGTGACGGGTGCCTCCACCGCCGAGCTGACCGTGATCCTGGTCGACGCCCGCAACGGTGTCGTCGAGCAGACCCGTCGGCACGCCGCGATCGCGGCGCTGCTGCGCGTCCCGCACGTCGTCCTCGCCGTCAACAAGATGGACCTGGTCGACTACAGGGAGCCGGTCTTCGCCGCGATCGCCGAGGAGTTCACGGCGTACGCGACCGAACTGGGCGTCCCCGAGGTCACCGCGATCCCGATCTCGGCGCTCGCCGGTGACAACGTGGTGGAGCCGTCCGCCAACATGGACTGGTACGGCGGCCCGACGGTGCTCGAACACCTGGAGACGGTTCCGGTCACACACGACCTCAGCCACTGCCACGCGCGCCTTCCCGTGCAGTACGTGATCCGCCCGCAGACCGCCGAGCACCCGGACTACCGGGGCTACGCGGGCCAGATCGCCGCGGGTTCCTTCCGCGTCGGCGAGGCCGTCACGGTGCTCCCCTCGGGCCGTGCCTCCCGCATCTCCGGCATCGATCTGCTCGGTGAGCCGGTCGACGTCGCCTGGACCACTCAGTCGGTGACGGTCCTCCTGGAGGACGACATCGACATCTCGCGCGGCGATCTGATCGTGCCCAGCAAGGACGCCCCGGCGACCACGCAGGACATCGAGGCGACCGTCTGCCACGTCGCCGACCAGGCGCTGACCGTCAACCACCGGGTGCTGCTCAAGCACGGCACCCGCACGGTCAAGGCCATCGTCAAGGACATCCCGTCCCGTCTCACGCTCGACGACCTGTCCCTGCACCCGCACCCGGGACAGCTCGTCGCCAACGACATCGGCCGTGTGAAGATCCGCACGGCGGAGCCGCTGCCGGTGGACTCCTACGCCGACTCCCGCCGCACCGGCTCGTTCATCCTGATCGACCCGAACGACGGCACCACGCTCACCGCGGGCATGGTCGGCGAGTCGTTCGCGTCCCCGGAGCCGGTCAAGGACGAGTCCGAAGACGACGGTTGGGACTTCTGACATGAAGTCCCCCGACTACTACTCCACGTTCGCGAAGGAGGGCGGCCGCGTCGGCAGCGGCGCTCTGGGCAGCGGGCAGGGCGGAGTGGCGCGATGTGTGCGTTGACGTACGCGCACTGCCTGCGCGCCCTGTCCCCCCACCCGACGTCCCGGAAGCGACGAAGACCTGCCGACCTCCCGGCCACGACCTGAGAGACCGTGACCGCCGGGCCTCCGAGAGGAACACCTCCCGTGCCTGTCAACCGCTCAACGTTCCTTCGCCGCGGCATCGCCGTGGTAGCCGCACTTCCGCTCCTCACACTCGCCGCTTGCAGCTACGGGTCCAAGTCCACGAGCGACAACGCCAAGGAGAAGGTCGCCGCGGGGGCGTCGAAGATCGACGGGCTCGGCTCCGTCAAGATCGGCTACTTCGGCAACCTGACCCACGGCACCGCCCTCGTCGCCCGTCAGCAGGGCCTCTTCCAGAAGGAACTGGGCGCCACCAAGGCGGACTACCAGATCTTCAACGCGGGCCCGTCCGAGATCGAGGCGCTCAACTCCGGCTCCATCGACATCGGCTGGATCGGCCCGTCCCCGTCGATCAACGGTTACGTCAAGTCCGGCGGCAAGGGCCTGAAGATCATCGGTGGTTCGGCGTCCGGCGGCGTGAAGCTGGTCGTCAACCCGAAGAAGATCAAGTCCCTGAAGGACGTCAAGGGCAAGAAGATCGCCACCCCGCAGCTCGGCAACACGCAGGACGTGGCGTTCCTCAACTGGATCGCCGACCAGGGCTGGAAGGTCGACGCGAACACCGGCAAGGGCGATGTGTCGGTGGTGCGCACTGACAACAAGATCACGCCGGACGCCTACAAGTCGGGTGCCATCGACGGCGCCTGGGTGCCGGAGCCGACCGCGTCCAAGCTGGTCGCGGAGGGCGGCAAGGTGCTGCTCGACGAGGCGTCGCTGTGGCCGGACAAGAAGTTCGTGATCACGAACATCGTCGTGCGACAGGCCTTCCTCAAGGAGCACCCGAAAGCCGTCGAGGCCGTGCTGAAGGCGTCGGTCGAGGCCAACAAGTGGATCAACGCCAACCCTGACAAGGCGAAGGCGGTGGCGAACCAGCGGCTGGAGGCCGACTCCGGCAAGGCCCTGAAGGCGAAGGTCCTGGACCCTGCCTGGCAGTCGATCCAGTTCACCAACGACCCGCTGGCCTCCACCCTCAACACCGAGGCGGAGCACGCCGTCAAGGCCGGTCTGCTGAAGAACCCCAACCTGAAGGGCATCTACGACCTCACGATCCTCAACAAGGTCCTCAAGGCCGAGGGCGAGAGCACGGTCGACGACGCCGGTCTCGGCTCCAGCTGATTCCCGCCCGACGAGTTCCCAGGAGGTGACGACCATGGCAACGACCCTCGCCAAGGCCGAAGAGTCGGTGGAGTACGCCGCTCGCCTTGAGCATGTTTCGAAGTCCTTCGCAGGACCGGGCGGGCAGCAGCTCGTCCTGGACGACATCACGCTTGATGTCGCGCCCGGCGAGTTCGTCACCCTCCTGGGGGCCTCGGGCTGCGGCAAGTCCACCCTGCTGAACCTGGTGGCCGGACTGGACAAGCCGACCGTCGGCTCCATCGCCACGGACGGCCGCCCGGCTCTCATGTTCCAGGAGCACGCCCTTTTCCCCTGGCTGACAGCGGGCAAGAACATCGAACTCGCCCTCAAGCTCAGGGGAGTTCCGAAGAACGAACGGCGTGAACGGACCGAGCGGCTGCTCGAACTGGTCCGTCTGAAGGGCGCGTACGGCAAGCGTGTCCACGAGCTGTCGGGCGGTATGCGCCAGCGTGCGGCGCTGGCCCGGGCGCTCGCCCAGGAGAGCAACCTGCTGCTGATGGACGAGCCGTTCTCGGCCCTCGACGCCATCACGCGCGACGTGCTGCACGACGAGCTGACGCGGATCTGGGCGGAGACGGGCGTGTCCGTTCTCTTCGTCACGCACAACGTGCGCGAGGCGGTGCGGCTCGCGCAGCGGGTGATCCTCCTGTCGTCTCGTCCGGGGCGGATCGCGCGCGAGTGGGCGGTCGACATCCCGCAGCCGCGACGCATCGAGGACGCGCCCGTGGCCGAACTGTCCCTTGAGATCACCGATGTACTGCGTGGGGAGATCCGCCGTCATGGCCAGCACTGAGACGACGCCGGCCCAGGACGCCGGAAGCGTCGAGGCGGGCCTCGACGCGCTGGAGACCACGGCCACCGGCCGTACGCCCTTCAGCCAGACCTTCAAGAACAAGATCCTGCCGCCCATCCTCGCCATCGCCGTGGTGCTGGTGGCCTGGACGCTCCTCTATCCCGTCGTCGACGACCCGTCGAAGCTGCCCTCCCCCGGCGATGTGTGGGCCGCGGTCGAGGACCAGTGGCTCAAGGGGACCCTGCTCGACTACATCTGGGGCAGCGTCTCCCGTGGTCTGCTCGGCTTCCTGCTCGCGCTGATCATCGGGACGCCGCTGGGCCTGGTGGTGGCCCGGGTGAAGTTCGTGCGTGCGGCGTTCGGTCCGATCCTCTCCGGACTCCAGTCGCTGCCCTCGGTCGCCTGGGTCGCCCCCGCGGTGATCTGGCTGGGGCTGGACAACTCGGTGATGTTCACGGTGATCCTGCTGGGTGCCGTTCCCTCGATCGCCAACGGTCTCGTGTCGGGCGTCGACCAGGTGCCCCCGCTGTTCCTGCGGGCGGGCCGCACGCTGGGTGCGACCGGGCTGCGCGGCACCTGGCACATCGTGATGCCGGCGGCGCTGCCCGGCTATGTGGCCGGTCTGAAGCAGGGCTGGGCGTTCTCCTGGCGTTCCCTGATGGCTGCCGAGATCATCGCCCAGTCCCCGGACATGGGCATGGGCCTGGGCCAGCTGCTGGAGGTGGGCCGTACCAACAGCGACATGGCGACGGTCTTCCTGGCCATCCTGCTCATCCTGTTCGTGGGCATCGCGATCGACCTGCTGATCTTCAGCCCGCTGGAGCGGTGGGTGCTGCGCAGCCGCGGCCTGCTGGTGAAGAGCTGAGTCCCATGCATCGATCGAAGCCCGTTCTCCTGGTCATCGCCCACGGCAGCCGCGACCCGCGGCACGCCGCGACGGTGCACACTCTCGTACGCCGGGTGCGCTCGCTGCGCCCGGACGTACGGGTGGAGACGGGCTTCCTGGACTTCAACGTCCCCTCGGTGCACGGGGTGCTGGAGTCCCTGGCCGCGGAGGGCGTCCGTGACGTCGTGGCGCTCCCCCTGCTGCTGACCCGCGCGTTCCACGCGAAGGCGGACATCCCGGCGGTCCTGCGGGACGCGCCGCCGTCGCTCCGCATCCGCCAAGCAGAGGTACTCGGCCCGTCCCCGCTGCTGCTGTCGGCGCTCGAACGACGTCTGTACGAGGCGGGGCTCAGCCCTGCCGACAAGTCCTCGACCGGGGTCGTGCTGGCCTCGGCGGGGTCCACCGACCCGGAGGCGATCGCAGTGATCGCAGAAATCGCGCGGGAGTGGCGGCACACCGGTTGGTGCGCCGTGCGGCCTGCGTTCGCCTCCGCGTCCCTTCCGCGCACCGAGGACGCCGTACGGGAGCTGCGAGCGCTCGGCTGTGAGCGGGTCGCTGTCGCACCCTATGTACTGGCACCGGGGTTCCTGCCGGACCGTATCGCCCGGGGTGCTGCACAGGCGGATGTCCTCGCCGATGTGCTGGGAGCGGCACCGGAAGTGGCACGCGTGCTGCTGCACAGGTACGACCAGGCGGCCGCTCGGGCGCTGCTGCCGGTGCGGGCGAGCGCCTGAGGGGCGGCAGAGGCTAGTCGAAGGACAGCCCGCCCGTGCGGGTGCGCTTCAGTTCGAAGAAGTCGGGGTCGGTCGCCAGCACCCGGAAGCTGTCGAAGAGTTCGGCCGCTCGCGCGCCCCGCGGGATCGCCCTCAGCACGGGTCCGAACCACACCGTTCCGTCGACATGGATGGTGGGAGTCCCTACATAGCCGCCCGACTCCGGCTCGGTGCCGGCGTCGTGGCTTCGGCGGACGGCCTCGTCGTACGACGGGTCGTGCGCGGCGGTCGCGAGATCCGCGGGGAGGCCGAGTTCGGCGAGGGAGTCGGCGATCACCGCGTCGAAGTCCTCGTCCTTGCGCTCGTGGATGCGGGTGCCGAACGCCGTGTACAGGTCCCGCAGGACCTTCTCGCCGTGCCGCTCGGCTGCGGCCACCGCGACCCGTACCGGGCCGATCGACTTGTCGACCAACTCCCGGTACCAGTCGGGGAGTTCGTTGCCGAGGTTGTGCAGATGGAGACTCATCGCGTGGAAGCGGAGGTCGAGCGGGCGTTCGCGCTCGACCTCCAGGAGCCAGCGGGAGGTGATCCAGGCGAAGGGGCAGGCGGGGTCGAACCAGAAGTCGACCCGGGTGGGCGAGATGGCGGGCGAGGTGTTCGTCATGAGGTCGACGGTAGTGGTCGGGTGGTGCAGTGTCCCGGCCCAATCCGAGGTCCTGTCACTGACCCAATTCAGGGTCCCGTCCACTGGCCGCGAGCGCCCGGTCGAACACCGGGGCGTCGTCCGGCACCGGCACCGGGTCGGCGAAGCCGTCGTACTGCCGGTAGAGCTCGCCGTGCTTCTCGACCACGTCGAGGACGAAGCGGGCCGCGTCGTCCGAGACGTGGAACTTCTGGCCGGTGGCGGTGGCGACGTCCCAGCCATGCACCGCCATCTCCTTGATGACCATCGAGGCGATCTCGGCGGCGGACATCTTGGCCATGCCCAGGTCGACCTCGCCCTCCCACACCGCCGGGTCGGCCCAGGCCGCGACGGCGCGGTCCAGCTGAGCGGCGTAGGCCGAGGGCCAGTCGGGGTCGGCGGTGAAGTCGCGGGCGGTCAGCTCCTCGGGAAGCTGCTTGCGCAGGGCGCGGTGCTCCAGGCCGTGGGAGGTGTAGAGGACCCAGTGGTTGACCAGGGCGCGGACGTCCCAGTCGGGGCAGTGGGTGGGTTGGCCGAGCCGGTCCGCCGGGACGCCGCGCGCTACACGCGCCGCCTCGGCGGCACACTCGGTCATGAACGTGTGCAAGTGCTTCGGGTCGTCGTCGTACGTCATGCGCCACACGTTAGGAGGAGGCCGCTCCGGGCTCTTGAACAAACGCGACAGCCTCGTCCGTGAGACGGACGAGGTCGTCGATCTGCATCGAACCTGGTTCCCGGTGCTCGCGCGCGAAGGTGTTGGCCAGGTGCTGGAGGAGATCGTTGAGCGGGGTGGGCACTCCGTGCAGGCGGCCGAGCAGTGCGATCTCGCCGTTGAGGTAGTCGGCCTCGATGGCGCCGGTGCCGCGGGCGAGGGACTGCCAGGAGGAACCTCCGCCGCGCGGGGCGCCGTCGAGGGGGACCAGATCCACCTTGTTGCCACGTACCGCCTTCTGCTCCTCGACGCCCGCGTATACGATCCTGGCCGCGTCGAGCACGGCCTCGCCCTCGGCGCGCACGCGCCCGTACAGCGCTGCGGCCTTGTCGTCGGCGATCGGCCCGGCGACCGCCTCCAGCGCGTTGCCCAGGTTGGACAGGAGCTTGGCGTACTGCCAGCGCGCCACGTCCGGCACGACCGGCGCCTCGAAATACCCCGACTTCTCCAGGTCGGCGGCGACCAGCCGTACCGTCTCGTCGGTGCCGTGGGGATGGCGGCCCAGGTGCAGGATGCCGGTCAGCGGGGCGCATGGGGCGGAGACGACCCCCGGTTCGACGAACGTCGCCGGCAGCCAGACACAGACGCCGTACACCCGGCGGAAGACCCGCAGCGCGAGCCGCTGGCCCTCCACCCCGTTCTGCGCGCAGAACAGCGGCAGCCGCCCGGCCGCCGTGCCGCCGCCCGCGACCGGCGCCGGCCCCCAGGCCTGCAGCGCGCCCACGGTGTCCTGGGTCTTCACGGCGAGGACGAGCACGTCGTCGGCCCTCAACTGCCCCAGCTCGTCCGGCCCTTCGACGGTCGGCAGCCGGTGGGTGTACTCACCGTCGGGCACCTTCAGGCGCAGCCCGCCGTCCCGCAGCGCCGCGTGGTGCGCGCCGCGCGCGACCAGGACCACCTCGTGCCCCGCACCCGCGAGCCGCCCGCTGATCGAACCGCCGACGGCTCCCGCTCCGATGATGATGTAACGCATGGGAGGAGCCTCGCACAGTCGTGTGTACCTGCCATGAAGAGCCGGGTTTTCGCCCGGTCACTCTCCCGTGAGTTCCACCAGTTTCAGGACGGTGTTCCAGTTGCGGCTGGTGGCGATCACGCCTTTGTTGATACGGGATTTGGCGAGGTGGGCGGCGAGCTGGGAGCGGCCGAGGCCGTCCGGCGCGTACAGGTACAGGGCGCGGTCCCCGAGGCGGAACTCCTCGGGGAGGTAGGCCTCCCGGTCGATCTCCGCGAACCGTTCGGCGTCGACCGGCGCGGAGAAGTAGGTGACGTGGAGCTGCTTGGCCTCCAGGTCGGCGGTCGGGAACGGACAGGCCTCGGCGACCGCCTTGAGGTAGATGTGGTCGCGCACGATCACGTCGACGGCGAAGCCGAAGTGCTTCTGGATGGCCTGCGCGAGTTCGGCGGCCAGGGACTCCTCGTCGCCGTGGCCGGACGCGAAGACGGCCTGGCCGCTCTGCAGATGGGTGCGTACGCCCTCGTAGCCGAGGCCGTCCATCAGCTGCCGCAGTTCGGCCATCGGGAGCTTCTTCCTGCCGCCCACGTTGATCCCGCGCAGCAGCGCCGCATACGTCGTCGTCATGGCGCACACCATAAGGCGGCCGTCGTGCCCCGTGGGGGCGGGCACGACGGCCGTCGCGTCCGCACGGGCGGACTGCCCGAAACTCTGTCCGAACCCGGGGCTCCGGTTCAACCGATACACGCACCTGTGACTTGTTCAACAAGGTTTCGCAACAACAAGAGGAGCGATGCCGACGGACCGGACACCCCGATCTTCATCCCCGAGAAGTCCCGATAGATGTAAGGGGCCGAAATCCTCCCCAGCGGTGAGACACCGGGGTCCGGGGGGAGGACCCGCGCCCGCCGCACTTCACCGGGCAGCACGACGAGACGCTCTTATCCGGCCCATACCTTCGAAGCGAAAGGTGGCGGCAGGGGGCTGTCACCGCATACGAGGGGGCAAGCCCGTCATGGGGAACGGAGATTCGCGGGTGCGGGGCATAGCCGCCCGGGCCGGTGGCTGGAGCGCCCGGCACCGATGGGCTGCCGTCGGCATCTGGGTGCTGTTCGTCGTCCTGGCCATGGGGATCGGTTCGGCCGCCGGCCGGGTCGACGTCAAGGAGAGCGAGCAGCTCAAGGGCGAGACACATACCGCTGCCAAGATCATCGAGGATGCGGGGATCGAGGAACCGGCCAGTGAGACGGTTCTGATCCAGGCGAGGAACGGGAACGTCCGGGCGACGGACGCCGAGTTCAAGTCCGCGGTCGACGCGGTCGTGAAGGCCGTCGACGGGACCGGCAGGGTCACGGACGTGAAGTCGCCGTATGTCACGCACACGATCTCCAAGGACGGGCGCAGCGCGCTGGTGCAGTTCGACATGCGCGGCGACGCCGAGACCGCGTACAACCGCGTGGAGCCGGTGCTGAAGGCCGTCGCGGGGGCGCAGAAGGAGCACCAGACGCTGCGGATCGAGGAGATCGGCAGCGCCAGCATGAACAAGACGTTCAAGGACGCGTTCGGCGACGACTTCAAGAAGGCCGAGCTGTCCGCGGTGCCGGTGGCCCTCGGCATCCTGCTCATCGCCTTCGGTGCGCTGGTGGCCGCGCTGCTGCCGGTGGCGCTGGCGATCACCGCGATCATGGCGACGATGGGCCTGATGGGCGTCGTCAGCCATGTGATGCCGATGAGCGACACCGCCAACTCCGTGATGCTGCTGGTCGGTCTGGCGGTCGGCGTCGACTACTGCCTGTTCTATCTGCGCCGTGAGCGCGAGGAGCGCGCGGCCGGGAGGGACGCGCAGACGGCCCTGCGGATCGCGGCCGCCACCAGCGGCCGGGCGATCGTCGTCTCCGGCATCACGGTGTGCGTGGCGATGGCGGGCATGCTGTTCACCGGGCTCGTCACGTTCCAGGGGATGGGTCTGGCCTCGCTGATGGTCGTGGCGGTCGCCATGGTCGGGTCGGTGACGGTGCTGCCGGCGCTGCTCTCGCTGCTGGGCGAGCGGGTCGAGAAGGGCCGGATTCCCTTCCTGCGCAAGGCGATGGAGCGCCGGGCCGCCCGCACGGGCGGGGAGAGCCGGTTCTGGACCGCGGTCCTGCGCGGTGTGCTCGCCAAGCCGCTGGTCTCCGTGCTCGTCGCGGCCGGTGCGCTGCTGGCCGTCGCGGCTCCGGCGCTGGGCATGAAGACCCAGAACCTCACGCTGGACCAGGAGTTCGGTGACTCGCTGCCGATCGTGCAGACGTACAACCGGGTCAACGAGGCCTTCCCCGGCGGCTCCGAGCCGGCCGAGGTCGTCGTCAAGGCCAAGGACATCAACGCTCCCGAGGTGAAGTCCGCGCTCGCCGACTTCAAGGCGCGGGCGATCAGTTCGGGTGCCTCGCGCGGCCCGGTCGAGATCACGCTGCACGACGCGCAGAACATCGCCTACGTGTACGTCCCGCTGGTCGGCGGCTCCGACCTGGACAAGGCGGGCGCCAGCCTGGAGAAGCTGCGCGACGAGGTGCGGCCCGCCACGCTCGGCAAGCTGGACGGCGTGCAGGCGCCGATCACCGGGCAGGTCGCCGGCTCGCACGACTTCAACGCCCAGCTCGGCGGCGCGGTCGTCCCGGTCTTCGCCTTCGTCGTGGTCTTCGCCTTCGTGCTGATGCTGCTGTCGTTCCGCTCGCTGACCGTTGCGATCACGTCGATCCTGCTCAACCTGCTGTCGGTGGGCGCGGCCTACGGCATCCTCGTCGCCGTCTTCCAGCACGGCTGGGGCGCCTCGCTGGTGGGCGCGCAGGGCGTCGGCGCGATCATCACCTGGCTGCCGCTGTTCCTGTTCGTGATCCTGTTCGGGCTGAGCATGGACTACCACGTGTTCGTGGTCTCGCGGATCCGCGAGGCGCGGCTGCGCGGCCGCAGCACCCGGGACGCGATCCAGCACGGTGTGGTCACCACGGCCGGTGTCGTCACCAGTGCCGCGGTCATCATGGTCGCCGTGTTCGCGATCTTCGGCACCCTGTCCATGCAGTCCATGAAGCAGATGGGTGTCGGCCTCGCGGCCGCGGTGCTCATCGACGCGACGATCATCCGGGGTGTGCTGCTCCCGGCGGTGATGGCGCTGCTGGGCGAGCGCAACTGGTATCTGCCGAAGTGGCTGAACCGGCTGCCCGATCTGACGCACGACGAGTCGGCGGAGGTCATCACCCACCCGGTGCGACGTGACGAGGGTGAGCGACTGGGCGTCTGAAGGGGTTGAACCCCCTCACCGACCGAGGGCCCGCCGGCCACAGGGGAGCCGGCGGGCCCTCGCCATGTCCGCATGGCCGAACTGGTCGACGGCCTGCGGTACGGCGAAGCTCACCCGGTCAGCACCTCGTACAGCCTCAGCCACCGCTGGGGTGCCACCTCCCCGACCAGCACCCGGGGGTCCAGATCCGCCGCGCGGAACGCGGCGTCCACCCGGCGCCTCGGGTGCGCACGTCGCAGCGAGGCGTGCAGCGAACCGCCGACGCCCGAGAAACCGAGCTCGACGAGGCAGCGCCAGCTGTCGTACGCGGCGGGTTCGAGCAGTGGGGTGCGGCGCCGTTCGATGCGTACGATCCCGGCGTCGACGCGGGGCACGGGCTGGAACCGTGTCCTGGCCACGCGGCCGGCCAGCCGCCACTCGAGGCGGGGCCAGCTGCGGACGGTGAGCAGGGTCCAGCTCCCGTAGTCGCCGGTGCGTTTGCGGGCGTACTCCAGCTGGGTGAGCAGGGTGGCATCGGTGAGGGCGGGGGCCCGCAGGCACCAGTCGACGATCGCCGCGGTACGGGAGAAGGGCACGTTTCCGGCGACGGAGAAGGAGGTGCGCGGGGGCCGCGCGGCGAGGAAGTCTACGCCGATCACCCGCACCTGGGCCGCGCCGGAGAACCGGTTGCGCAGCACGGGGACGAGTCGTCGGTCGATCTCGTACGCGTGCAGTTCACGGCAGCGCGGGGCGAGCCGTTCGGTCAACGCGCCTTTCCCCGCGCCGACTTCGAGCAGTAGGGGTGCCTGCCGTCCGTGCGGGACGGCGAGCCGGGCGATGTGGTCGGCGGTGGCGCGGTCGGCGAGAAAGTTCTGCGAGAGCGCGCGGGAAACGGGAGTGGGGCGGGCCATGGCCTGCGGTCCTTGTCTTCCGGGAAGGGGGAACGGGCAGCCGAAGGCCCTGACCGGAAGGCAAGAAGAGAAGAGAAAGACGGGGGCGGATCGCACCGCGAGTGATCAGCGGGTGGGGCTCCCCGGGCCGGTCAGGGCTCCGGGGCCACGACGCATCCGGATGGAGTGCGTGCAGCCCCGGCCGAGACCGGAGTTGATGATCGCGTTGTTCGCTGCCACGAACGGCACGCTAGGCGGGCGGCCGTACGCCGGGCAACGGGTTTTCCGTGGCGGCCGCCCGGCCGCCGGCTGTCAGCGCTGGTAGCGGGCGAGCACCAGGTTGCCGTCCTTCTCCAGCCGGCTGCGCAGTTCGTCGAGGCCGATGGCCCCGCTGTAGTACTCCTGGAACGCGGGGGTCGCCACCTTGTCCTTCCATTCGGGGTAGCCGCGGACGGACTGGGCGGGCGCCGAGCGGAGGTGGGCGGCCAGGGCGGTGCCGGTCGCCCAGCCGTTCTCGGCCGTGTGCAGGGCCGGGTCCTCGAGCGCCCGGGTGCCCGTCGGCAGCATCCAGTCCCCCAGCGCGAGCCGCACCATGTTCCTCGGCCGGAGCAGGTAGTCGACGAACTCGGCCGCCTCCTTCTTGTGGGGGCTGTCCTCGGCGATGGACAGGGTCTGCGGGCTGACGCCCTGGGCGAGTCCGTCGGTGCCGGCCGGAGCGGGCAGCACCTGCCAGTGGAAGCCCTTCGGCGCCTGCTGCACGATCTGCTGCCGGTAGGAGAAGCCGAGCGGCACCATCGCGTACTTGCCGCCGAAGAATCCGGGCAGGGTGTCCGAGCCGCCGCTGCCCAGGGTGGTGGGCGAGGCGCTGCGGTCGGTGTTCGCCTGGTCGTGCACCGTGCGCGGCACGACCTGGTCGGCCGCCTCGAAGCGGACCGTGACCCTGTCGTCCGTACCTCGGTGGAAGAGCTGCCCGCCCGTCGACAGGGACAGGTTGAGGGTGGCGGACACCGGCTCCTTGAGCGGCCAGGCGACGCCGTACTTCCCGTTGCCGCTCAGCCGCTTCGTCACCTGCCGGAACTCCGCCCAGCTCCACGGCCGTTCGGGCGTCGGTATCCGTACGCCCGACTTCTTCAGCCAGGTCGCGTTGGCGATGAGGACGCGCGGCTCCTGGAGGAAGGGCACACCGTAGACGCCGTCGCCGAAGGTCGCCGTCTGCCAGCTCCGCTGCGGGATGTCCGACTTGAGGCGCTGGGGCAGCAGGTCGGTCAGATCGGCGAGGTAGCCGCCGTAGGCGAAGTCCGCGAGGTCGTCCGAGGCGTCGTGGATGATGTCGGGCGCCTCGCCGCCCTCGAAGGAGGTGAGGAGCTGGTCATGGACGCTGTCCCAACTCCCCTGCACATACTCGACCCTGATGTCCGGGTGGCTCGCGTTCCACTCCTTCACGAGCTCCTTGTTGGCCTCGACGGACTCCTGCTGCCAGGCCAGGGACTGGAAGCGGAGGGTGATCCGCCCGTCGGCCGTGTCTCCGGTGCCGCTGCCGGTGCAGCCGGCCAGCAGCAGCGTGAGGACGAGGGCCAGAACGCATCCTGCGTGGCCGGCGAATCCGGTTGTGCTGCGCATCAGTTCTTCACCGCCCCGGTGAGCATGCCGCCCGTGATCCGCCGCTGGATGACCGCGAAGACGACCAGTGAGGGAAGGGTGGCGAGGAACGCGGCCGCCGCCAGCGGGCCGAGATCCGCGACGCCTTCTGCTCCGATGAAATGGCTGAGCACGACCGGGAGGGTCTGTCTGTCCGGCGTCTTCAGCAGGACCAGCGCGAAGAAGAACTCGTTCCACGCGGTGACGAACGCGAACAGCCCCGTCGCCGTGATCCCCGGCGCGAGCAGGGGCGCCACCACCGACACCAGCGTCCGTACCCGCCCCGCCCCGTCGACCGCCGCCGCCTCCTCGACCTCGGCCGGCACCGCCCGGACGTACCCGGCCAGCATCCACAGCGCGAACGGCAGCGCCCACACCACGTACACCAGCGTCAGCCCTGCGAGCGAGTTGATCAGATGCAGCTGCTTCAGCACGAGGAACAGCGGGATGATCACCAGGACCAGCGGGAACGCCTGGCTGACGACCACCCAGCCGGTGGCGGCCCTGGTCAGCGGGGTGCGGCGCCGGGCCATGACATACGCCAGCGGGGTCGCGATCAGTACGGCGATCACCGCCGCCCCGGCCGCCGCCAGCAGGGAGTTGAGCGCCGCGTGCAGCAGCGGCTGCTCGTCGAAGGCCTGCCGGAAGTTGTCCAGGGTGGGGTGCCGGGGGATCCAGGTGGGGTGCAGGCTCCCCAGCTCACGCGGCGCCTTGAAGGCGGTGGAGACCAGCCAGAGGAAGGGGAACGCGAGGAAGACGAGATAGGCGAGCAAGGCGGTGTACTGGCCGACGCGCGTGCCGGTCCTGGTCCTCATGTGTCGTCCCCTCCCCTGAGCCGGCCGGCCAGGAAGACCGCGAGGAGCACCGAGATCAACGCGACCATGACGCATCCCATCGCCGCCGCGTACCCGAACTGTCCGTAGCGGAAGGCCTCTTCGTAGGCGAACAGCATGGGCAGCCGGGTGCGGCCGCCGGGCCCGCCGTTGGTCAGCACATAGACCAGGGCGAAGGAGTTGAAGTTCCAGATCAGGTTGAGGGCGGTGATGGCGAGGGCGACGGGGCGCAGGGCCGGCCAGGTGACCGTGCGGAAGCGGCGCCAGGCTCCGGCGCCGTCCACCGCGGCCGCCTCGTGGAGTTCGCGCGGGGTGCTCTGCAGACCGGCGAGCAGGGCGACCGTGGTCTGGGGCATGCCGGCCCAGACGCCTACGACGATCACTGCGGGCAGCGCGGTACCGAGACCGCTGAGCCAGTCGTGGCCGCCTGCGAGCCCGAGATCGTGCAGTGTCTCGTTGAGGACGCCCGCGTCCGGGTTGTAGACCAGCCGCCACATGATGCCGACCACGACCTCGGGCATGGCCCACGGGACGATCGCGAGGGCACGGGCCAGCCAGCGCAGGCGCAGCTCCTGATCGAGGAGGAGGGCGAGGCCGAGGGCGAGCAGGAACTGGGGAACGGTGACGCCGACCGCCCACACCAGGCCGATCCGGAACGACTCCCAGAACAGGGTGTCGTGCAGCAGATCCTGGAAATTGAGCCCGCCGATCCACTGGGTGGACCGGGTACGGCCCGACTGGGCGTCGGTGAAGGCCAGCAGGATGCCGTAGAGGAGGGGGCCGACACTCAGGACGAGGATCGGGATCAGGGCGGGCAGGACCAGGAACCAGGCCCCGCGGTCGGGGAGCCGACGGCCCCCTGCGGTGCGTGGCACGCCCTGCGCCGACCGCCTTGTCGCGGTCACCAGTGTCACGTGATCGGCTCCTTTGCGCGGCTCGTGACGTTCGGACCCGGCGGGCCTGAGTCATGGTCGTGAAGGGGGTGTGCACCGTCAAGGCCGTACGCACACGGTCCGACCTGTGCGAATGCGAGACTGGGACGGTGGGTGGCGCGATCTCGACGCCGTTCACCGGTGCATACGCGGACGTGGGAGGAAGGCTGTGGACGAGTCACGGGCGCGGGACGTACTGGCCGCGGCGCGGGTGCTGCCCGGCCCGGCGCGGGACGCACGGCTGCTCGCCCTGGGCGAGAACGCGGTGTTCGCCTCCGGCGACCTGGTCGTCAAGGTGGGCCGTGACGCCGAACTGCTCGACCGGGCGCGGCGGGAGCTGGCCATCGCCGTGTGGCTCGCGGACGAGGGCGTGCCGGCGGTGCGGGCGGCGGAGCCCAAGCCACTGCTGGTCGAGGGTCACCCGGTGACGGTGTGGCACCGGATCCCGGATGCCGTACGGCCGGCCGAGCCCCGGGATTTGGCCGAACTGCTACGGATCGTCCACGCACTGCCCCTGCCTGACTTCGCCTTGCCGCCGCGGGAGTTGCTGGGTGGGGTGGAGCGGTGGTTGCGGCTGGCGGGGGATGCGATCGATCCCGCCGACGCGGCGTATCTGCGGGAGCGGCGCGACGGTTTTGCGGAGGCCGCGGCTGCGCTGACGCCGCGTCTTGCTCCGGGGCCGATCCATGGTGACGCCCTTCCCCGCAATGTGCATGTCGGTCCTGACGGGCCGGTGCTGGTGGATCTGGAGACGTTTTCCTCGGATCTGCGGGAGCACGATCTGGTGGTCATGGCGCTGTCCCACGATCGGTACGGGATGCCCGATGACGCCTACGACTCGTTTACCGAGGTGTACGGCTGGGATGTGCGGGAGTGGGAGGGGTGCTCAGTGTTGCGGGGCGCCCGGGAGACGGCGAGTTGTGCGTGGGTGGCGCAGCATGCGCCGTCCAACCCTAAGGCGCTTGTCGAGTTCGAGCGGCGGGTGGCAAGCCTGCGGAGCGGAGACGAGGCGCTGCGGTGGTATCCGTTCTGAGCGCCCAGGGGGTGGGGCCTTGTGGTCTTCTGGCGGCTGAAGGTCGCATGTGGCGGGTCGCCCCGCGCCCGTCAAGGGGCGCTCTCGCCGCCCTTTTGAACAACACTCGCCGCATGACGTAGTTCCGTGAGGACCGTGCGGACCGCTCTCCGGGCCGTGCGTTCCGGGCGGTAGAGGGCGTCGATGTGGCGTCTTGCCTGGACTCCGCTCAGGGGTCTCAAGGCCAGTGCGGGGTGGGGGCGCACCGTCCAGCGGGGCATCAGGGCGAGGCCGCCGCCTGCTGCTACGAGTTCTGCCACCACCGCGAACTCGTTGACGCGGTGGGCCAGGTGGAGGTGGCGGCCCGCTGCGGCGGCGATGGCCTCGATGGTGGCCATGACCGGGAAGCCGTCGTGGACCGTGATCCAGGGTTCGTCGGCGACGTCTGTCGGGGTCACGCGGCGCTTGGCGGCGAGGGGGTGAGTCGCCGGCATGGCCACGTCGAGCGGTTCACGGAGGAGCGTTGTCGCCGTGACCGTGGTCGGCCAGCGTGGGGCGTGGTCCAGTCGGTGAGCCAGGACCAGGTCGTACTCGCGGGTCAGACGGGGGAAGTCGTCCTGGGCCACGTCCTCGTCGGCAAGGGCGAGGGTGGGGGCGTCCGGTGCGGTGAGCGCCCTGAGGAGGGGCGGGAAGAAGGTCGCGGCCGCGCTGTTGAAGGCCGCCACCGACACTTCGCCGTCGCGGCGGTCCAGGAACTCCCCCACCGTGTGCCGGGCCCGCTCCAGCGCCGTCTCCACCTCGATGGCCGCGCCCGCCAGCGCCTGCCCGGCGTCCGTGAGCACCAGCCGTCGGCCTTCCCGCTCCGTGAGCGGGACGGGGATCGCGCGCTGCAGCAACCGCAGCTGCTGGGAGATCGCCGACGGTGTCACCAGCAGCGCCTCGGCGACCGCCGTCACACTGCCCATTTCGCCGAGTTCCCGCAGGATGCGCAGCTGCCGTTCGTCCATGCCTTCAGTGTAGGAGTGCTAAAGGGTTTGTTAAGAAGTTGGTTCTGGGCTTCAGAGTGGTGATCGGTGCACCGTGGGTGCATGTCCGAGCTGCGCCGTACTGACCTGATCCTTCTCCTTGTCGCCGTCGTCTGGGGTTCGAGCTATCTGTCCGCCCAGACGGCCACCTCCGCCCTGCCTGTGCTGCTGGTGCTCTTCGCTCGGTACGCACTCTCGGCGCTCGCCTGTCTCGGGCTCGTCGCCCTCGGGCGTGGGCCGCGTCGGTGGACGCGGGACGAGCTGCGAGCCGGTGTGCCTCTGGGGGTGACCCAGGTGGCCGTTCTCCTCGTGGAGACGTACGGCGTCGCCCACACCAGTGCCGCCAACGCGGGGCTGATCATCAGCCTCACCATCGTGCTCACCCCTCTCCTCGACCGCGGCGGCAGGCACGGCAGGGGCCGCGGGCTGCCTCCCGTCTTCTTCGCCGCCGCTGGTGTGTGCGTCCTGGCCGTCGGGCTGTTGATGTCCGGCAACGGCTTCCACGCCCCGCGCCTCGGCGACCTGCTGATGCTCGGCGCCGCTCTGGTACGGGCGGTGCATGTCGTGCTCGTCGGGCGGCTCACCGTGGGGCGCGCGATCCGTCCGCTGCATCTGACGACCGTGCAGACCCTTGTCGGCACGGCTCTGTTCCTGCCGGCCGGCGTGGTCGGCCTGCCGACGCTCGCCCGGGCCGACGGCGGGACCTGGGTGCAGCTCGTCTATCTCGCCCTGTTCTGCAGCGTGTTCGCCTTTCTCGTCCAGACGTGGGCCGTGCAGCGGACCTCCGCCAGCCGAGCCAGCCTGCTGCTGGGCACGGAGCCGGTCTGGGCCATGGCCGTCGGCATCGCCCTCGGCGGCGAGCGTCTCACCGCGCTCACGGCGCTCGGCGCGGCCCTGATGGTCGGCGGCACCTACTGGGGGCAGGCCGTGGAACGGGCCCACCGTGCGGCAGCCCCGAACGAGATCGACGCAGAGGGCGCAGCGGATGTCCGCGGTCGGGCCGCGACGCCTACTGGCGTTTGAGCGAAGCCACCGGCCGTCCCCCTCAGACCGGCTCGTCCGTCAACTCCCGCAGCGGCCAGGTGCCGTCCACCACGGCGGTCGCGTCTCCCTTGCGGCGCAGGAAGTTCTGGAAGTCCGCCGCCCACTCCGCGTACCACTCGATCTGGCGGAGGTGGAGTTCCGCCGGGCCGAGGGCCGCGATTTTGGGGTGGCGGGTGGCTATGGCGCAGGCGAGGCCGGCTGCGGCCAGGGCGTCGGCGGTGGCGTTGTGGGCGGCGTCGAGGGTGACGCCGTACTCCGTGCAGACCGCTTCGAGGTTGCGCTTGCCGCGGCGGTAGCGGTCGACCCATCGGTCGATGGTGTACGGGTCGATGACCGGGGCGGGGTCGATGCCGCCCAGCCGGTCGCGCAGGGACGGCAGTCCGTATCTGCGCAGTTCCGCGGAGAGCAGGCTCAGGTCGAAGGCCGCGTTGTAGGCGACGACCGGGACGCCCGTCTTCCAGTACGTCGCCAGGACGTCCGCGATGGCGTTCGCCACCTCGTCGGCCGGGCGGCCCTGAGCCGCCGCGCGTTCGTTGCTGATGCCGTGCACCGCCACGGCGTCCGCCGGGATCTCCACGCCCGGATCCGCCAGCCACTCCCGGTGTCCTAGGGGCTGTCCGCCCCTGACCTCGATCACGGCCCCCGTGACGATGCGCGCCTCACGCGGATCGGTCCCGGTCGTCTCCAGGTCGAAGCCGATCAGCAGCTCCCGGTGCCAGCCCATGCGTGGCCCCCCTTCTTGGTGGTGCTTTCCCCCAGTGGTCTCCACCTTCCCACGGGCCACTGACAATCCGAGGACCGCATTCCGCTTGGCCCCGGCGACAGTTCAGGACACAGGTCGCGAATCCGCCCAGGACGTTTCGAACTCCTCGCGGTATGTCGGGAACAGCCCGCTCTCGACTCCCTTGTCCATGTCGTCCGGCTTCACCATCCGGCTGCCGTTGCGCAGCACCAGCACCGGAGCCTCCATGCCGCGCGAGCGCCGCAGATAGGACTGCACGACGGCGACGCCGTCCGAGCCGTCGCCGTCGACGAGGTAGGCGGTGAAGCGCGGGGTCTCGTCGTAGACCTGGATCTCGAAGGCGGCCGGGTCGCGCAGCCTGGACCGGACGCGGCGCATGTGCAGGATGTTCATCTCGACCGCGCGGCTCAGCTCGCCCCGCTTCATGCCGAGTTCGCGCTCACGGCGCTTGACGGCGCTGGACGCCGGGTTGAGGAACAGCAGCCGGACCCGGCAGCCCGCCTCGGCCAGGCGCACCAGCCGGCGCCCGGAGAAGTTCTGCACGAGCAGGTTGAGGCCGATGCCGACGGCGTCGAGGCGGCGGGCGCCGCCGAAGATGTCCTCGGCCGGGAACTGGCGCAGCAGCCGTACCCGGTCGGGGTGTACGGCGACCACGTCCGCGTACCGGTCGCCGACCAGTTCCTCCACCGCGTCCACGGGCAGCCGGCGGGCCGACGGCACGTCCCCGGCGGCGCCGAGGATGTCCAGCAGCTTCGCCGAGGCCCGCTCGGCCTGGTTCAGGACGGCCTCGGAAAGGGCCCGGTTGCGGGAGACGACGTTGCGGGTGACCTCGAGCTCGTCCAGGGCGAGTTCGACGTCGCGGCGGTCGTCGACGTACGGCTCGAAGCAGGGCCAGTGCTGCACCATCAGCTCCCGCAGCTGCGGGAGGGTGAGGAAGCTGAGGACGTTGTCGTCGGCCGGGTCGAGCAGATAGCCCTTGCGGCGGCTGACTTCGCGTACGGCGACCGCGCGCTGCACCCATTCCTGGCCGGCCGGCCCGGCCGCGGCGACCACCCAGTCGTCGCCGTGGACGGGTTCGTAGATGGGCCGCAGAACAGCGGCCACGACCGCGCGCAGCCGCTGTTCGACGAGGTTCAGCCAGATGTAGGCCCGGCCGGCTCGCTGGGCGCGCGTACGCACCTCGCGCCAGGCGTCGGCATCCCAGTCCAGCTCCGGCCCGATCGAACTCGTCGCCATCGGCCGGGCCAGGGACACCGTGCCGGGCGGGACATCTGTGGAGTTCCCCTCGTGACCCTCGTCACCAGGGGGCAACTCCAGCCCTCCCGACCCCACCCGCGCACCGCCTTCCGCTCCCCCGAGCATCCCCGTGTCAACGATCAAGGAAGGGTACTCCGGGAGCGGTCAGCGGTGCAGCCGGATGGACAGGTCGATTCTCAACTGCCTTAGTGCCAGTGCCCGTTCTGGGCGGCCAGGTCGGCCGGAGTGAGCGGATTCATAGCCGTGACGTCACGAGGGGCGATGGAGAAGCCCTGCCAGTGAACCGGCATCGGCTGCTGGTCCTCGTCCCGGGCTATGTGGTGGAAGCCCACGTTCACCCAGACTATGGGGTGGGTGAGCGTCTGCCCGTTGACCCATGTGTCGACGGACTTGCCGTGTCCGGCACCGCAGTTGAGCGGGTTGCCGCTGGCGTACTGCTCGCACTTGTTGTACTCGGTGAAGTACACGTCGTGCTGGGTGAAGCTGTGGCCCGGGTACTTCGCGGTGGGCCCCTGGACGATCTCGTACGAGCGCGGGTGGTCGTCCTTGTTCTTGCCGGCCGTGCTGACCACGCGCCACCAGCGCATGTCCTTGGCGTCGCCGGCGAGTTCCTTGGTGACCTTGGTGAGGGTCGTCTTGTTGGTCGGCGCCTGCTGGCCGCCCACCGGGGCGCTGACCTTCGAGTCGTACTGCTCGATCCTGGTCTTGGAGGACCCGTCGAGGCCGAAGTCGAGCCGCCAGAAGATGTTGTGGCTGTGGCTGGTGGCATAGGCCTTGGCGCCCTTGCCGATGGGCCAGCCGCGGCCGTCGCCCGCGTCGTAGTCGTCGGGCGAGAGGCTGCCGGTGGCGCCGGCGTTCATGCTCATCGTGCCGTCGTCCTGGAAGCGCCACTCGGTGATGTACTCGTACCAGCCGACCTTGTTGACCGTGTAGAGGAGCAGGTCCTTGCCCTGCGCCTGGTAGGTCTTGTTGGCGTCGGACAGCAGGTGGTAGGCGTGGCCGCGGGAACGGGTCGTGGCGCACAGGCCGTTGACGTTCTGCGAGTCCGAGTAGAAGGGTTCCGCGACCTTGACCGTCTTGATGGTGCCGCCCGGGCATTCGTCGGGCGTGAGGTTCAGCAGGCCGTTGCCGAAGTTGTAGTCCGTGACGTCGTTGTACTCGATGCTGCCGTCGTCGTACGGCACGTCGATCTGGGCGAGTTTGGCGCTGTTGAGGACCTTGATCGGCTGGGACTCGCCGGGCGGCTGGTAGGAGATGTCGTCCAGGACGACCCCGGACCTGCTCTCGAAGCGCCAGCACATCCGCCAGGTGGTACCGGAGGAGAGCGTCTGCTCGATCTGGTAGGCCGCGCTGCACTGGGGAGCCGCGGCGGCGGCCGCCTCCTTGTGGTCGGCGAAGGCCGGTGCCGCTGCCGTGCCGCCGAGGGCGAGTCCGACCGCGAGCGGGCCCACCAGGGCCCGCCTGCGCAGCGCCCTGCGGCGGGCACGGCTGTCTCTGTTGACGTGCATGACGAAGTGACTCCCTTACAGGAGAAGCAGGTGTGAAAAGTGAACGGAGCCCGGGTCAGCCGAGCTTGACGACCTTGCGGGCGCTCAGGTCGATCACGAAGTCCCGGGTGTCGATCCAGGCACCGTTCCTGACCTTCGGGAAGAGCCGGGTGCAGCGGTGTTCGCCGCACTTGGCGAGCTCGGCCGGCTTCACGCCCGGGGTCGCCCGGAACACCATGCTGGTGAGCGTCAGCTGGTCCGGGGAGGTGAGTTCCTTGCCCGTGGCGTCCTTGTAGTCCGCCTTCAGGCCCGCGCCCAGCGGGTCGGCGATCAGCAGCCGGGCCGCCTCGGTCTGCTCGGCGATGCTGAGCGGCGGCTGGACGTCGTGCTGGGTGCTCGTCTCCTCGACCTTCCCGGTGTCCAGGTTGACGGTCTTGGTGACGACGCTGTCGCTGCGGTAGTCGTAGAACGTCACGTCCGCGCGCCGGGGCGCGTTCGCGCTGTCCGGCTGGTCGGTGTCCGGCTCGGCCAGCTCCACGGTGAGGCGCTGCGGGCCGCGGGCGCCCTTGACGTTCTCCCCGGAGTTCAGCAGCTGCCGGCTCAGGGCGATCTTCTCGACGCGCTTCGTCTCGTCGTCGGTCAGCGGATCGAGGCCCTTGCCCTTCTCCCCTTCGGCCGGCGCCCGCTCGACGACACCCGGAGCGGGCGTGCCGTTCGCCTGGGCCGCCTGCTGGGCCTGTCCCGCCCTGGTCCCTCCCGAATCGTCGGCCCCCGCCGTCCCCGGCAGCGTGATCCCGACCATCACGGCAGTTCCGGCCACCGCTATGGCCGCACCGGCCACCACCTTGCCAAGGTGGCGGTGCACTATCTTGCGCACATTTGCCCCCTACTCCCCCATCATCCCCGGGAGTACTTTTCTGCCCCACTGATGGGCATACGGCGTTGCCAAACGGCGTATGCACTGGTCGATCGGTAAGAGGGACGTAAGTCATAGGTGGTTCCATCACTTTCGGGGACACTCGACGCCAAGGCGCCCCCTGGGGCGCGCTCCACCTGAAAGAGTCGTGTCCATGCAGGTCTGGCCTGGCGAGGCGTATCCCCTCGGTGCCACGTACGACGGCGCCGGTACCAATTTCGCGGTCTTCACGGAGGCCGCGGACCGAGTAGAGCTGTGTCTGCTCCACGACGACGGCTCGGAGACGGCGGTGGAACTGCGCGAGAGCGACGCGTTCGTGCGGCACGCGTACGTGCCCGGCATCATGCCGGGACAGCGTTACGGGTTCCGCGTGCATGGCCCGTACGCCCCTGAGCGCGGCCTGCGCTGCAACTCGGCGAAGCTGCTGCTCGACCCCTACGCGAAGGCGATCAGCGGCAAGGTCCGCTGGGGCGAGGAGGTCTACGGCTACCACTTCGACGCGCCCGACAAGCGCAACGACCTGGACTCGGCGCCGCACACCATGACGTCGGTCGTGGTCAACCCGTACTTCGACTGGGGCGACGACCGGCCGCCGCGGCGCGGATACCACGAGACGGTGATCTACGAGGCCCATGTCAAGGGCCTCACCATGCAGCACCCGGGGCTCCCGGAGGAGCTGCGCGGCACCTACGCGGCGCTCGCGCACCCGGTGATCATCGAGCATCTGGTGGAGCTCGGCGTGACGACGCTGGAGCTGATGCCGGTGCACCAGTTCGTCAACGACCACCGGCTGGTCGACATGGGCCTGAACAACTACTGGGGCTACAACACGATCGGCTTCTTCGCCCCGCACAACGCATACGCCTCCTGGGGCGACCGCGGACAGCAGGTCCTGGAGTTCAAGTCGGCGGTCCGGGCACTGCACGAAGCGGGCATCGAGGTCATTCTGGACGTGGTCTACAACCACACGGCCGAGGGCAACCACCTGGGCCCGACGCTGTCCTTCAAGGGCATCGACAACCCGCAGTACTACCGGCTCACCGACGACCCGCGCTACTACATGGACACCACGGGCACCGGGAACTCGCTGCTCATGCGGTCCCCGCACGTCCTGCAGCTGATCATGGACTCGCTGCGCTACTGGGTCACCGAGATGCACGTCGACGGCTTCCGCTTCGACCTCGCGGCGACCCTGGCCCGCCAGTTCCACGAGGTGGACCGGCTGTCGTCGTTCTTCGACCTGGTGCAGCAGGACCCGGTGGTCTCCCAGGTGAAGCTGATCGCCGAGCCGTGGGACGTCGGCGAGGGCGGCTACCAGGTGGGCAACTTCCCGCCGCTGTGGACCGAGTGGAACGGCAAGTACCGCGACACCGTACGGGACATGTGGCGCGGCGAGCAGCGCGCGCTCGCCGAGTTCGCGTCCCGGCTGACCGGCTCCTCGGACCTGTACCAGGACGACGGGCGCCGCCCGCTCGCCTCGATCAACTTCGTCACCTGCCACGACGGTTTCACCCTGCACGACCTCGTCTCGTACAACCAGAAGCACAACAAGGCCAACGGCGAGGACAACCGGGACGGCGAGAGCCACAACCGGTCCTGGAACTGCGGCACGGAGGGCGAGACCGACGACCCCGAGGTGCTGAAGCTGCGGGCGCGCCAGATGCGGAACTTCGTCGCCACGCTGATGCTCTCCCAGGGAGTGCCGATGATCAGCCACGGCGACGAGTTCGCGCGCACCCAGCGCGGCAACAACAACGCCTACTGCCAGGACAACGAACTGGCCTGGGTGAAATGGCTCGACCCGGAGGAGGACGCGGCCGACAGCGAGCTGCTGGCCTTCACACGGGCGATGGTGTGGCTGCGCAAGGACCACCCGGTCTTCCGCAGGCGCCGCTTCTTCCACGGGCGCCCGGTGGAGGGCACTCATGACGAGCTGTCGGACATCGCCTGGTTCACGCCGGAGGGCAAGGAGATGACCCAGCGGGACTGGGACTCGGCGCCGGCCTCGGCGCTGACGGTGTTCCTGAACGGCAACGCGATCTCCGAGCCGGGTACGCGCGGTGAGCGGATCACCGACGACTCGTTCCTGCTGATGTTCAACGCCTCGCCGAAGACGCTGGACTTCGTGGTGCCCGTCAACCACGGGCGCCAGTGGGAGGTGGTCGTCGACACCGCCCGCTCGGACGGGGTGCCGCCGCACACCGGCCCGAAGGTGCAGGCGGGCGAGCGGCTGACGCTGGTGGACCGCAGCCTGACGGTGCTGCAGCGGCCGGTCTAGGTCGGCTCCAGATCCTGCTCCTGCGTCGGTGTGGCCGGCCGCTCGCCGGGTACGCGCGCGTGGCGGGCGGGTTCGGTGGTGGGCCCGGTGTACGAGGACGGGCGCGCCGTCAGGGCGATCGCGCAGGCGAGTGCGGCAGCCGTGCTCGCCGCGGCGAAGGCGGCCGCAGGGCCGTACGACTCGGCGAGGCGGCCGGTGACGGCGACCGCGAGGGCCTGGCCGCCGACGATCGCACTCGTCGCGCACGCCATCGCCTCGGCCAGCCGGGTGGGCGGCACCGCGCGCTCCGTGAGGCCGAACACCGTGACCAGGTGCGGGGCATAGGCGACCCCGAGGACGGTGACGACCGCATAGAGGCCGCCCATGCTCCGCGTCCACAGCAGGGGCAGCGAGAGCACGAACGCGGCCGCGGTCGCCGCCCGCCAGCGCGCCGTGAAGGGGATGCGTCCGGGCACGGCGGCCATGGAGAGGCCCGCCACCGCACTCATCACCCCCATGGCGGCGTACACGAGACCGGCCTGCTCCTCCTGTCCCAGCCGCTCGGTGAGCGCGGTGACACCCGCCTGACAGGCTCCGAACATCGCTCCTTGGAGGGCGAGAGCGGCACGGAGGGGGTGCACGGAGCGGGGCATGCGGGAGCCTGGGACGCTGCGGGCCGGACGGTCGCGCCGTGTCGCCCTCGCCGTCGGGTGCAGTGCGAAGCCGCTTCCGCATACGGCCACCAGGAGCGCTGCCCCGCCGAGGGCGTAGGCGGGGTGGGCGAGTACGGCGGCCAGGCCGACCAGGGCCGGGCCCAGGACGAAGGAGATCTCGTCGAGGGTGCTCTCGAAGGAGAGGGCCGCGCCGACCGTGGACTCGGGGGCTGCGGACCGGCGGGCCAGCGCCACCAGACGGGCGCGGCCCAGGGGGCCGATCAGCGGCACGGTCGCGCCCGCCACCGCCCCGAGGAGCGCCAGCAGCGCGACGGACAGACCGGCGAGGGCCGCGGCGACGAGCGCGGCGATCGCGGCGGCGTTGGCGAGGGAGAAGGCGAGCACGACCGTCCGCTGGCCGCGCCGGTCGGCGAGCCGCCCCACCAGCGGGCCGCAGGCCACCTGCCCGGCCGCCAGCGCCCCGCCCGTCAGCCCCGCGGCGGCCAGTGACCCGTTGGTCCGGGCGACCAGCAGCACGCTGCCGAACTGGATCGTTGCCGTCGGCAGCCGTCCCAGGAAGGACATCACCGGAAGCAGCGGCCCGGTCAGGCCGATGACGTCCCTGTACGTTCGCCCGGTGCTCCCCATCGTTCGACGCTAGCCACGCGCGCGTGCACCCGTGGAGGGGACGATGACACGAAGGGCGACAGGGCGGGTACGTAGGTTTGCATGACACCTGAGCGACCCGCCCCCCTGGTGCCCACGGCCACCTACCGGCTGCAGCTGCAGCCCGAGTTCCCCTTCGCGGCCGCGGTGGCCGCCGTGCCGTATCTGGCCTCGCTCGGCGTCTCGCACCTGCACCTGTCCCCCGTCCTGGAGGCCGTACCGGGCTCGGCGCACGGCTACGACGTCGTGGACCACGCGCGCGTGCGTGGGGAACTGGGCGGCGAGGAGGGGCTGCGCGCGCTGGCGCGCACCGCGCGGGAGCACGGTCTCGGTCTGGTCGTGGACATCGTGCCGAACCACATGGCCATGGCTCCGCGCCACAACCGCGCCCTGTGGGAGGTGCTGCGGGAGGGCCCCAAGTCGCCGTACGCGCGCTGGTTCGACATCGACTGGGAGGCGCAGGGCGGCCAGGTGCTGCTGCCGGTGCTGGGCGGCCCGCTCGGCTCGGTCATCGGTGAGCTGCGGGTCGACGGTGACGTACTGCGCTACTACGACCATGTGTTCCCGCTGCGCGAGGGCACCGAGAAGCTGCCACTGCCGCAGCTCCTGGACGCGCAGTGGTACCGGCCGGTGTGGTGGCGGCTGGCCCGCACCGAGCTCAACTACCGGCGTTTCTTCAGCATTTCGGAGCTCATCGGGGTGCGGGTCGAGGATCCGGGGGTGTTCGAGGCCACGCATGCGAAGATCCTGCAGCTGCTGCACGAGGGCGTGCTCGACGGGCTGCGCGTCGACCATCCCGACGGGCTCGCCGACCCCGACGCGTATCTGCGGCGGCTGCACGAGGCGACCGGCGGCCGTTGGACGGTCGTGGAGAAGATCCTGTCCGACGGGGAGCCGCTGCCGGCCTCCTGGCCCGTGGCGGGCACCACCGGCTACGACGCCCTGCGGCACGTCGACGGCCTCTTCACCGATCCGGCCGGGTTCGGGGAACTCCTCGGACAGTACCGGCGGTTCGCGGCCCCGCAGACCGACCGTGGCGGCGACTGGGCGGCGACGGTACGGCGGGCGGCGTACAAGGTGCTCACGCACGAGCTGGCCACCGAGACCGACCGGCTGACCCGGGTGGCGAGCAGACTGTGTGCCGCCGCGCCGGACCCCGCGCTGCGCGACCGCGCTCCCTGGGCGCTGCGCACGGCGCTGCAGGAGCTGCTGGTCCGCCTGGAGGTCTACCGGCCGTACGCCTCCGGGGACGCGGCCGCCGTGGTCACCGAGGAGGCCGCGGCCGAGGCCCGGCTCGCCTTCGTCGTGCCGGAGGAGGCCGGTGCGGTGGACGTCGTACGGGATCTGGTCCTCGGGCGGCATGGAGACGGGCCCGAGCAGGTGGAGTTCCGGGCGCGGTTCGCGCAGACCGCGTCCGCGCTGCGGGCCAAGTCCGTGGAGGACACGGCGTTCTACCGCTATGTGCCGCTGCTGTCGGCGACCGAGGTGGGCGGCAACCCGGGGAGCCCCGCGGTGTCTGCGGAGGACTTTCACGCCTACTGCGCGCGCGTGCAGCGCGACTGGCCCGCGACCGGGACCGTCGTGTCGACGCACGACACGAAGCGCAGTGCCGACGTACGGGCGGCGCTGGCCGTGCTCACCGAGTGCCCGCAGCGCTGGGCGGACGTGCTGGCGGAGGTGACGCGGGCGGGCGAGGGCGTGCCGGACGCGCAGGTGGCGTGGGCGGCGTGGCAGACGGTGTTCGGGCTCGGTGCGGCGGCCGAGGAGCGCGTTCAGCAGGCCCTGTTGAAGCATGTGCGCGAGGCGGGGCTGCTGACGAGCTGGACGGAGCAGGAGCCCGCCTACGAGGAGGCGGTGGCGGCGTTCGTCGCGGCGGGGCCGTGCGGGACGCCGGGCGAGCACGTAGTCGCCCTCCGCGATGCGCTCGCGCCCCACATCCGGGCGAACGTGCTGGGCACCGCCCTGGTCCAGCTGACGATGCCGGGCGTGCCGGACGTCTACCAGGGCACCGAGGGCGAGTACCTGGCGCTGGTGGACCCGGACAACCGGCGTCCGGTGCGGTTCCCGCCCGCCGCGGATGCCGGGGAGAAGGGTGCGGTGACAGCGGCGGCGCTGCGGCTTCGTGCGCGGCGTCCCGGGGTCTTCGGGGAGGGGGCGACGTACGCGCCGCTGACCGCCGAGGGCCCGGCGGCGGCCCACTGCGTGGCGTTCGCGCGCTCCGGAGAGGTCGTCACGGCCGTGACGCGGTTGTCGCTGCGGCTGGCGGAGGCGGGGGGCTGGGGGGACACGGTCCTGCCGCTGCCGGGCGGGCGCTGGTGCGATGCGCTGTCTCCCGGGCGGGAGTTCGTGGGGCACGCGCGCGTGGGGGAGCTTTTCGGGCGGCTGCCGGTGGCTCTGCTGGAGCGGGTTGCCGCGGACTGAGCCTCCGCGGGCTGCGTGGCTATGCGGCTCCGCCGCGGGGGGGGTGCGATGGGACGTCGATCTCTGCGGGCCCGACGTGGCTGGTCGCGCCCACGCGGCGGAGCCGCACATTGATACGGCCCCGCGCCCCTCAGGGGCGCTGCCGTCGTCGATCGTGTGCAGCGCCGTCATGGCCGATCGCGCCCCCGGCGGAGCCGCACATCGACACAGCGCCGCGCCCCTTGAGGGCGCTGCCGATCCCGGCATGCTTCATTCACCCGGCGTGGGCCATGACGCCCTCAGGAGGTCCACGAAAGCCTCCGCGGCGCCGGTCGGCGGTACGCGGGCGAAGGCGGTCATCGGGCGGCGCCAGGGTGGGGTGTGTGACAGGACCGTGCAGTCCTCGCCCACCGCTCCGCGCACGATGTGCGAGGGGGCGACGCAGACGCCGACTCCGGACGCGGCCATGCGTACGGCCGTCGACGTGTGCTCGGTCCACACGGCGGTGCGTGGCGTGAAACCGGACAGCCCGCAGGCCCAGTCGAGGAAGCGTTCGCCGTGTACGACGGGTTCCATGGCGCAGCGGATCCACTGGCGGTCGGCGAGTTCGGGCAGGGTCACCGTCGTGCGGCCCGCGAAGCGGTCGTCGAAGGGGACGACGAGGACGGCCTCCTCCTCTCCGACCGGCACGACGGTGCCGGGACCGTCGGAGGGTGCGGGGCCGACGGCGAGATCCGCGGTGCCGCGCTCGACCTCCTCCTCCAGGGCCTGGGAGGTGGCGTACTCGTGCAGGTGGAGCAGCACGTGGGGGTGGGCGGCGCGCCAGCGGGCGAACACGTCCGGCAGGACACCGACCGCGACGGAGTGGACGGCGGCGATGTGCAGTTCGCCGCCCTCGGCGCCGGCGGCGGCACGGGCCGCGCGGCGGGCCTGGGCGGCGCTGCGGACGGCACGCTCGGCGTGCGGCCGGTAGGCGCGGCCCATCGGCGTGAGGCGCACTCCGCGCGGCAGACGCTCCAGAAGGGCACCGCCGACCGACCGCTCCAGTGCCTTGATCTGGTGCGAGAGCGCGGGCTGGGAGACGTGCAGGACCTCGGCCGCGCGGGTGAAGGACGCCTCGTCGACGACCGCCAGGAAGTACTCCATCTGGCGCAGACTCATGACCGCCCCGTCTCATAAACATCTTGCATCGGTTCCACAAGAACATTGCCTTGGACTTATGGCAAGGGGCGGACGGAGGCTGGGGGCATGGAGGACACACAGGACCTGAGCACCGCTGATGTCATCGTCATCGGCGGCGGCACCGGCGGATACAGCACCGCCCTGCGCGCCGCCGCCCTCGGACTCGACGTCGTGCTCGTCGAGCGCGACAAGGTCGGCGGGACCTGTCTGCACCGCGGCTGCATTCCCAGCAAGGCGATGCTGCACGCCGCCGAGCTCGTCGACGGCATCGCCGAGGCGCGCGAGCGCTGGGGGGTGAAGGCGAGCCTGGACGCCGTCGACTGGCCGGCGCTGGTCGCCACACGCGACGACATCGTGACCCGCAACCACCGTGGCGTGGAGGCGCATCTGGCGCATGCCGGCGTACAAGTCGTGCGGGGCAGCGCCCGGCTGACGGGGCCGCGCACGGTCCGTGTGCAGGGCCCGGACGGTGAACTCCCGCCGGGGGAGCGGGACCTTGCCGCACGCCGTGGGATCGTCCTGGCCACCGGCTCGCGGCCGCGCACGCTCCCGGGGCTCGAACCGGACGGCAGGCGCGTGGTGACGAGCGACGACGCGCTCTTCGCGCCGGGTCTGCCGGCCTCGGTCCTGGTGCTCGGCGGTGGCGCGATCGGCGTGGAGTACGCCTCGTTCCACCGCTCGATGGGTGCGGAGGTCACCCTCGTGGAGGCCGCCGACCGGCTCGTGCCGCTCGAGGACGTGGACGTGAGCCGTCACTTGACGCGCGGCCTGAAGAAGCGCGGCATCGACGTGCAGGCCGGCGCCCGGCTGCTGGACGCCGAGCTGCTCGAGGACGGCGTACGCGCGCGTGTGCGCACCGCCCGCGGCGAGACCCGTACCGTCGAGGTGGAGCGGCTCCTGGTGGCGGTCGGCCGGGCCCCGGTCACCGACGGCCTGGACCTGGCCGCCGCGGGCCTTGCGACGGACGCGCGCGGCTTCGTCGAGCCGGCCGACTGGGGCCGGCTGGTGACCCCGGTGGGTGGCGTTCACGTCGTCGGTGACCTGCTGCCGCCGCCGTCACTCGGCCTGGCGCACGCCTCGTTCGCGGAGGGCCTGCTGGTGGCCGAGGCGCTGGCCGGCGTGGCGTCCGTGCCGGTCGACTACGCGGCCGTGCCCCGGGTGACGTACTCGTCGCCGCAGACCGCGGCCGTGGGCCTGAGCGAGGCGGAGGCACGCGCGCGTGGGTACGAGGTGGACGTCAACACCATGCCCCTGACGGCGGTCGCGAAGGGCATGGTGCACGGGCAGGGCGGGATGGTGAAGGTCGTCGCCGAGGCGGGTGACGGGCAGGTGCTCGGTGTGCACCTGGTGGGCCCGCATGTGTCCGAGATGATCGCGGAGAGCCAGCTGATCGTCGGCTGGGACGCGTATCCGTCGGACGTGGCCCGCCACATCCACCCGCACCCGACGCTGTCGGAGGCGGTCGGCGAGACCTTTCTGACGCTCGCCGGACGCGGGCTGCACCAGCAGTGAGCGCCGGTGTCCGTGCCCCCGTCGGCAGCGTTGCCCCTTGTCGGCGGCGGTGAATGCATCTGGGCGCCCCCTGGAGCCTCCCCCCAGGCGTTATTGACACTTCACCTGGAGCGTGGGGTACTGCGGATTGCGAAGCCGGGCGGACGTGACGGGGGTGAGTCTCCTGCCGCAGCTGCGCTACCCCACCCTGACTCAAATCGTCGCGTCCGCAGGCGCGTTGGCCGCTCACAGACCCGGTCTGTGCACCCTGAGGCAGGTCGGAGTCTCCCGGGCGGGCAGACCCCTGCACCTGCTGTCCGTGGGCCATGCGCGGCGTGCCGTGCTCGTCGTCGCGGGCGCCCACGCCAACGAGCCGACCGGCGGCCCCACCTCGCTCGCCCTCGCCGAACGGGTGGTGTCCGAGCGGGAGTTGCGAGCGGACACCTCCTGGCACTTCCTGCTGTGCGCCGACCCCGACGGGGCGAGTCTGCACCGCACTCCGGCACCCCGCAGCCTGTTCGACTACCACCTCGGGTTCTTCCGGCCGGCGGCCGAGGAGCAGCCGGAGTGGTCGCCGTCGGTGCTGCCGCCGCACCGGCTGCCGCCCGAGACCCGCGCGCTGACCCGGGTCATCGACGAACTGCGCCCCTACCTCCAGGCGACCCTGCACGGGACCGACCTGGGCGGCAGCTGGGTCCAGTTGACCAAGGACATACCGGGTCTCGCCGAGCCGTTCGCGAAGTCCGCGGCCGAGTTGCACATCCCGGTGGAGACGGGCGCCTCGGACGCCGCGGGCTGGGCCGCGTCCGGGCCCGGGGTGCATGTGATGCCCTCCCCCGGCACGGGCGCCGCGTACCCGAGCATGCCGGACGACGCACGCCACAGCACCTGGTACGACACCCACCGCCACGGCGGTCTGACGGCGGTGGTCGAGGTGCCGATGTGGGCCAGCGACCTGGTGGACGACCCCGCTCCGCATCCCGCTCCGGCCGCGGCGATGCGACGGCTGGCGCGCCGGCTGCTGCGGGACGCGCTGGAGGTGGAGCGGGTGCTCGCCGAGGCGCTGCCGCGTCTGGAGGGCCTCGACGGTCCGCTGCTGCGGGCCGCCAAGTGGGCGCTTGAGCTGGTTCCGGGCCTGGCCGCGGACTGGACGCACACACCGCCCGCCGACAACACGATGGCGTACATCGGCAGTGTGGACGCGTTCGGCCGCCGCCTGCCGCTGCGGGCGGCGGCCATGCTGCTGCGTGTCCTGCAGGAGGCGGACGACCGGGCGGCACCGGGCCTGGAACGGCTGGTGGCGACCTGGAGCGACGCCTTCGCGGAGCGCTTCCGCGCCCGCTGGGTGCCTGTGGAGCACCAGGTCGAGCACCAGTCCCGGACGGTCCTCGCGGCGGCGCTGCATGCGCGCGAGGGGGCGGCCTGACCGGTGCGACACGCTCCGCTGATGGGGCCGCAATGGGTCGTCGATCGACTGCTGCGCCATCGTGGCTGGTCGCGCCCGCGCGGCGGAGCCGCATATGGATGCCGCCCCGCGCCCCTTCGGGGCGCGGCCGAACCGCGGAGCCCGTGTCAGGCGTCCAGCGCGAAGACCGAGCCGGTGCGGCCGGACATGACGCAGGCGCTGGAGAAGGTCTGGGTGTACTCGACCCGCCGGCCGTTCCACTCGCCGCGCGCGTGGACGGTCACCGGGGCGTAGATCATCGGGCAGAAGATGTTCTTCTTCGACGGGATGCGGGCGATGTCGCCGTCCGCCGCCGCCAGCTCCGAACACGCGTCGGCCGCTCGCGCGTGCCCCTGGGGCGGGTCGCACAGCAGCAGGGTGTCGCGTGTGTGCGGGGACCGGGCGTCGCCCTTGGTGACCGTGAGGTAGAGCCAGTCGGTCGGCGGGAAGTCCGGGGACGCCGCCTGGGCCGGGGCCGCGCCGCCGGCGAGGAGGGCGGCCGCCAGCAGCGAGCCCCGTACCGCTTTCACTGTGGTGCTGATCGTCATTCCCGATGCATCGGCACGGCGGCCTGGGAACCCCACCCCGACTCACCCGAACGGGAGCACGCGGGCGCGTGCCGCAGGGCGAGTTCGAACGCGCCGAGCACCACGTTCGACTGGTACTCCACCTGCCGCGGGACCGGGATCCAGCGCGCCCCCATGCCGTCGCGGTAGTCGGCGCACCAGTCGTCGATGAGGCGGTCGAGGTCGGGCAGCACACCGGCCGGGTCGCGGCCGGCGCGGGTCACGAGCTGGTGCAGCAGCCCTGCCGTGCGCAGTGCCAGCCGCCGTCCGGCGATGCGCAGGGCGGCCAGGTGGGCGGTGCTGAGCGGCGGGAGGGGGCGCGCCCCGTCGGCGACATCGGGGTCCCATGCGTCGGCGAGCCCGGGGCAGACCAGTAAATAGTCGTCCACCGGGGCGAGCAGGCGGGCCGCGTCCGGCATGCCTGCGAGATGGGGCCGCAGCCGCGCCAGGAGCACCTCCAGGAGCCGTGTGTCGTGGCGCAGCGTGTGGCTGACGGCGCGCAGCACGGCGGCCGCGTCGGCGGGCGGGGAGCCGTCCTCGACGGCCGCCACGCCCCACATGGGGGCCTCGACGACCGCCGTGACCGTGCCGTGCCGGTAGGGGTGGAACCAGGTGGACTCGACGGCTGCCTCGGTGATGGCCGCGGCCAGGTCGCCGATGCGGGGCGGTGGGATGCGGTAGACGGCGGGGCCGAGGCTCGGCCAGTACAGGGTGTCGTACGGACCGAGTTCGCGCGGGATGCCGAGGCGGGCGGCGGTGTGCGCGACGCGTCCCGCGAGGCCCGGCAGGTCGTGGGTGAGCTCGACGAAGCCGCCGCCCACGTCGACGCCGTGCAGGGAGCACTGCAGGAAGGGCCGCAGTTCGTCCTGGAGGTCGAGCAGGGTGCGGGTCTCCGGCAGGGCGGCGCCGGCCGCGCCGTCGGGCAGCCATTCGGGCTGTTCCAGGAAGCCGGGCCTGAAGAAGTTCCGGAAGTACCGGCCGAGGCTGTACGGGCCCGGCAGCCAGCCCTCGTTGCGGCGCAGGCCGTCGGGGTCGAGGCTCAGCAGCAGGTTCCAGGTGGCGTCGGCGCCCTCCGTGAACCTGGGGTCGGCCAGGGCCCGCTCGGCCAGGCGCAGCACGGTGGCACCGCCGACGGGTTCGTTGGCGTGGGGCCCCGCGACGACGAGGGCCTGACGGCTGCCGTGACCGACGGAAAGCAGCCACATGGGGGTGCCCGCGCGCGAGGTGCCGACGCGGCGCAGACGGGCGTCGCTCGGACGCCGGGAGACGAGTACCGCCGCCCGCGCGCCGAGTTCGTCGGCCGTCGGGTAGCGCAGGAGGGGCGGCAGGGCACACCTCCACAATGTGGCGCCGTCGGTTCACCTGATGTGCATGGCGTACGCACAGTCAGTCACGACTTGGGGGGTACGTCAACACCATGGAAGGGAAAGCGATTTGCGCCATCACCGCACGTCAACGCAGTGTCATGCTCAGGCCAAGGCTAAGGCGTGACTTAGTCGGGGCTCAGTCGACGGCGAGCCGGAACGCCATCCGCCCGAAGCCCACCTGATCGCCTTCGCGGACGACGGCGGCTCCGATGACCCGCCGCCCGTTCACCGTGGTGCCGTTGGTCGAGCCGAGGTCGCGCAGCACCCACATGCCGCCCTGGCGGCTGAGTTCGGCGTGCACACGGGACACGGTCTCATGCGTGAGGCGCAGTCCGTTGGCCGGATCCCGACCGATGCGCAGCGGGTAGCCGCCCGCGGGGTGGGGCAGCAGCAGCTTGGGGAGGCGCTCGGCCTGCCAGGCCCTGCGCAGCCGTACGGTGAAGCCGGAGACCGCCTCCACGGTGCCGAACACCAGGCGGGCGACGCGGCTTTCCTGCGGGAGGTCGGCGGTGAGTGCGGCGAGTTCGTCCGAACGGCGGGCGGTGAGGGCCAGCTCCATGCGGCGGATGAACGTGTCGTGCGACAACCGACCCATGGCGACGCCGTCACGCAGCACCTTCAGCGCCTTGTCGCGCTCCACGTCGGACAGCCGCGCGGGGTACGTGTTGAACTCGAAAGACGACGTCACGTTGGTGATTGTCGGTCAGTGAACCCCGGGTGTCCAGAAAACGAGAAAACGGCCGCCACGCACGCGTACCTGACGACACCCGCCGTAAAAGGGGTGATTCAAAGGCGGATTGATCTCGTTTGAAGCACCATGGACGGGCTACATCACGGTGAGCAGACGAAGGGGAACCGTCCGTGCAGTTCGAGGTGTGGGCACCGCAGGCCGGCCGAGTGACGCTCCAGTGCGACGGCGCCACGCACGCGTTGGAGCGTGATCAGGACCGGGAGGGCTGGTGGCGGACGGAGGCCGCCGCGGGGGACGGCTCGCGGTACGGGTTCGCGGTGGACGACGGCCCCGTGCTGCCCGACCCGCGTTCGCGCCGGCAGCCGGACGGCCCGGACGGGCTGAGCGCGGTCGTCGAGCACGACCGGTACGCATGGCGCACCGAGTGGGCCGGGCGCCCGCTGCCGGGCGCGGTCCTGTACGAGCTCCATGTGGGCACGTACACCCGCGAGGGCACCCTGGACGCGGCCGCCGAGCGGCTCGGGCATCTGGCCGAACTGGGCGTCACCCACGTGGAGTTGATGCCGCTGTGCCCCTTCCCGGGCCGGCACGGCTGGGGTTATGAGGGCGTATCGCTGTGGGCCGTGCACGAGCCGTACGGCGGCCCTGAGGCGCTGAAACGGTTCGTCGACCGGGCGCACGAACTCGGCCTGGGCGTGGTCCTGGACGTCGTGCACAACCACCTCGGACCGTCGGGCAACTACCTGCCCGCCTTCGGCCCGTACTTCACGGACACGCACCACACGCCCTGGGGTTCCGCGGTCAACCTGGACGCCCCCGGCTCGGACGAGGTGCGGGCGTTTCTGCTGGGCAGCGCGCTGGCGTGGCTGCGTGACTACCGGATCGACGGGCTGCGCCTGGACGCGGTGCACGCGCTGGCGGACACGCGCGCGTGCCACTTCCTCGAGGAACTGTCGACGGCCGTGGACGCCCTCGCGGCCGACCTGGGACGGCCGCTGTTCCTGATCGCCGAGTCCGACCTCAACGACCCGCGGCTCATCACGCCCCGGGCGCAGGGCGGGTTCGGGCTGCAGGCGCAGTGGAACGACGACTTCCATCACGCCCTGCACACCGCGCTGACCGGCGAGTCCCAGGGCTACTACGCGGACTTCGCCCGCGCTCCGCTCGCCGCGGTGGCCCGGACCCTGACCCACGGCTACTTCCACGACGGCACGTACTCCAGCTTCCGCGGCCGGCACCACGGGCGCCCCCTGGACAGCACGCGGGTGGCCGGGCACCGGCTGCTCGGCTACAGCCAGACCCACGACCAGGTGGGCAACCGCGCCCAGGGCGACCGCCTTTCAGCGATCCTCTCCCCCGGCCTGCTCGCCTGCGCGGCCGCCCTCACCCTCACCGCGCCCTTCACCCCGATGCTGTTCATGGGCGAGGAGTGGGCGGCCGGTACGCCCTGGCAGTTCTTCACCGACCACACCGATCCGGAGCTCGCCGAAGCCGTACGGCGGGGCAGGCGGCGGGAGTTCGCGGCGCACGGCTGGGCCGAGGAGGACGTCCCGGATCCGCAGGACCCGGCGACGCGCGAGCGCTCCTGCCTCAACTGGGCGGAGCTCTCGGACGAGCCGCACGCGCGCGTGCTGGACTGGTACCGCAGGCTCATCGCGCTGCGGCACGAGCAGGCCGACCTGACCGACCCCGACCTCGCCGACACCAAGGTGGCCTTCGACGAGGGGGAGCGCTGGCTGGCCTTCCGCCGCGGGGACGTGCGCGTGGCCGTGAACCTCGCCAAGGAGCCGGCGGCGATCCCCCTGGGCCCCCGCCACGCGGACGTACTCGCCGCATGGGAGCCCGTCGAGGCGCCGGGCGCGGACGGGGTGCTGCATGTGCCCGGAGAGTCGGCCGTGGTACTGCTGCAGGCGTGAACGGCCGCCGGGCGCCCCGCAGGCTGTGCCGCGACCGGCCCTCCGCCGTCTACGGATCCGTCGCAGCTGGTCACGCCCGCGCGGCGAAGACCACATGGACACCACCCCGTGCCCCTGGGCACGGACGGGATGCTGCATGCGCCCCGAGAGCCGGCCGTGCTGCTGCTCCAGGCGTGAACGGCCGCCGGGCGCCCCGCAGGCTGTGCCGCGACCGGCCCCTCCGCCGTCTGCGAGTGCGTCATGGCTGGTCACGCCCGCGCGGCGGAGCCGCAGACGGATACTGCACCGCGCCTGCACCGGACTTCGCCGAGGCCGCCTAGAACTCCTCGTCCGCGTCCTCGTCCCGGAACTCCGTCACCCTCTCCAGGAGGATCGCCTCCCAGGCGCGGCGGAGCTGGAGCCTGAGGAGGGACAGCGGGCCGGCGTCCTGGCCTTTGAGCTGTTCGGCGAGGCGTACGACGGTGTCGCAGCGGGCAAGCCAGAGGCCGCGGAGGCAGGGGCGGGCGGCGTAGCCGGCGAGTGTGGCGGCGCGGACGGCGGCGGGTGAGCCGACCGCGATCGCGAGGCCGGCGATGTCCTCGGCGGGATCGCCGACGGCCGCGTCCGTCCAGTCGAGGATGCCGCGCACCCGGCCGTCGGCACTGACCACGAGGTGTTCGCCCTTGAGGCCGTGGTGGACCAGGACCGCGGTGCCGGACTGCGCGGCGAGCTGGACGGCGGCCTGCGGGGTGAGCTGGTTCAGCCGGAGGGGGTCCAACTCGTCGGCCGCGGCGAGGCGTTCGGCGGCGCGCCCGGCGGCGCGGCGCAGCGCCTCCAGGGAGCGCGGGGCGGTGCGCGGGACGCCGAGCGTCTCGGCCTGCCGTGCGGGCACCTCGCGCAGCCCGGTGAGCAGCCCCGCGAGGTCGGCCTCACCGACGGCGGACACGTCGTACTGCTCCGCTGTCCCGCCGGGCACCTTGGTGTCGAGCGTGTACGTCAGCCCGGGCGCCCACTCGCCGTGCGCCACGCTGGTCGGCACGGCGATCGGCAGATGCGGGCGTACGAGGTCGCGCAGGCGCAGTTCGCGGCGCTGGCGCAGGGCGGCCTCGCGGTCGGGGGCGAGGCGCAGCACATGGCGGGTGCCGACCCACCAGGTGGAGTGCTCGCCGCCCTCGGCGACGGGCCGCACCTCGGGTCCGGCGGCGGTGGCTCCCCTTGTTGTGCCGGCGCCCTCCTTGAGCAGAGAACTGACCAGCCGGCGGACGGTGTCCGCGGTGGGTGTCGGTGCCTGGGTCATGGTCGCGCCGTTGTCACTCGAAGGTGTGCTGGGGCTCCTGGGGTCGCTCAGTCCACTATGACCATCTCGCGGTCGGTGTCGTTGAGGCGGCGGCCGCCGTCCTCGGTGACCGTGACGATGTCCTCGATACGCACGCCGAAGCGGCCGGGCAGATAGATCCCGGGCTCCACGGAGAAGCACATGCCGGGCACGAGGGGCTGCCGTTCGCCCTCGATCATGTACGGCGGCTCGTGCGTGGTGACGCCGATGCCGTGCCCGGTGCGGTGGATGAAGTACTCGCCGTACCCGGCCTCCGCGATGACCGCGCGGGCGGCACGGTCGACCTCCTGGCAGGCGACGCCGGGCCTGACCGCCCGGAAGCCCGCCTCCTGGGCCTCGCGCACCAGGTCGTGCACCCGGCGCTCCTCGTCGGTGGGTTCGCCGACGTGGACGGTGCGGGAGGTGTCGGAGCCGTAGCCGTCCTTGAGGCCGCCGAAGTCGAGGACGACCATGTCGCCGCGTTCGATGACGCGCTCGCCGACCTCGTGGTGCGGGTTGGCGCCGTTCGGCCCGGAGGCGACGATGGTGAAGTCGACCTGCGAGTGTCCGAACTGCCGCAGCAGGTCGGCGAGGTCCGCGCCGACCTCGGACTCCCTGCGGCCGGCGAAGGGAACCTTGCGGATCTCCTCGAACGTCGCGTCCGCGGCCGCGCCCGCGGCCGCCATCAGTTCCAGTTCCGCCGGGTCCTTGACGGCGCGGAGCATCGGCAGGGCGTCGGTGAGGGACGCGTAGTCGGTGCCGGGCAGCGCCCGCTGCAGTCCGAGCAGATGCATCGCCCAGGCGTTGTCGCTGATGCCGAAGCGGCCGGTGCCGGCGAGCAGGGCGGCGGTCGCCGCGTAGGGGTCCTTGCCGTCGGTCCAGTCGCGCAGCGCCAGGGCGGGAGCGCCGACGGCCTGCGCGGCGTCCGGGGCCTCCAGGGTGGGGACGACCAGGACGGGGGTGCGTCCCTGGACGAGGACCAGCAGGGTGAGCCGTTCGGTGACCGCGGTGGGCGCATAGCCGGTCAGCCACACCAGGTCCGGGCCCGGCGCCACCAGCAGCCCGGCGAGACCGGCGTCGGCGGCGGCCCGCGCGGCGCGGTCCATCCGGTCCCGGTAGTCGTCGGCGGTGAAGGGCGCGCGCGTACTGCCGGTCATCCTGGCCTCCCTGGGAGGGTGAAGGGACCACAAGGGACTACGGGCAGCATCCTGCCCGTACCGCGGGGGCGGCGCGACCGGTCTGCGGGTCTTTCGGACGCCGCGTCGGCCATGGTGTCAGCTCTCCAGGGCGAGGCGGGCACCGAGGAGCAGCATGACGCCCCCGGAGACCTGCTCCAGACGCCGGCGCACCCCGTGCCGGGACAGGACGGCCCGCAGCCGGCCGACGAACCACACGTACAGGCCGTAGTAGCCGACCTCGTAGACCGCCCAGAGCGCGGCGAGCCCCAGCATCGCGGGCAGGTGCGGGGCGCCCTGCGGCACGAACTGCGGCAGGAAGGACATGGCGAAGACCGCCGCCTTGGGGTTGGCGAGGTTGAGCAGCAGCCCGCCGCGGTAGGCGGCCCAGCCGCTCTTGTCGGCGCCCTCCCAGCTCTCCGGGGCCCGGTTGGTGCGCCGCGCCTGCCGCAGCGCCTGAATGCCGAAGCCGACCAGGACGACCGCGCCGACGATCCGCATCACCTCGTACGCCACTTCGGAGGCCGCGAGCAGCGCGGTCAGCCCGAACGCGGCGACCACGCCCCAGACGAAGACGCCGGTCTCGTTGCCGAGCACGGTCAGGAAGCCGGAGCGGCGGCTGCGCAGGGACTGCTTGATGATCAGCACCGTGCTGGGGCCGGGTGAGGCGGCGATCAGGGTGCAGGCGCCGAGGAAGGCGAGAAGGGTGCTCAGCATGCGGCTCATCGTGGCCCACTCCATGGACGGGGACCAGTGGTTTCCCCGCCGCTCAACGGATCCTGGGCGCCAGACCGTCAGTCGTGGTCCGAGCGGGTGCGCGCCGGGCCACCCGGACCCCGGGGCTGGGAGGCGGACGCACCCTGCCCGCACTGCTCGCGTTCCACCGCCCGGGCAGGCCCGGACGGCTCACCACCCACTTCCGGGTGGTCAGGTGACGACGCCGGGCAGCGCCGTCACCTGCTGGTAGGCGCCACTTCGGTGACGGATCGTCAGCGTGATGCGGACACCCGGGCGGGCCCCGGCGACGGCGCGTGCGAGGTCGGCGGCCGAGTCGATGCGGGTCCTGCCGAACGCGAGGACTACGTCCCCGCGGACCAGGCCCGCCGCATAGCCCGGGCCGGGCACGTGGACGCCGACGACCAGGGCGCCCGCCTTGTACGCGTCCACGGCCTCCAGGCCCAGCGTCGCGACGGCGGGCGCCGGGGACGCGGATGCCGTCGGGGACGACGGACTGGGGTGCGCCGTGGCCGAGGGGCTGCCCGGGGCCGGCGCCCGGCGTTGCAGGTCGGCGAGTTTGCTCATGCCGATCACCGTGGCGCCGACCGTGCCGAGACCTACCCCGGACAGCACCAGGACCGTTCCGACGAGCAGGCCGAACAGGGCGGCCCTGAGCCGTCGGCCGCGCCGGCGCACGGCGTGCGGGCGCCGGGCGGTGCCGGGTTCGGTGCCGCCGCCGGGCTCCCCACCCGGCATTGGCTTGGGACGCAACGCAGTCTGTTCCATGGATCGCCTCCGGCTGGACCTCTACCCGGAGCCCCGATGCCCGACGAGCCACGAACGAGTGAGACTGAGCGGCTCACACCCGGTCCTCCAGCACCCCCGCCAGCGTCGCCGCCGCTCCGGCGAGTGAGCCCGTGTGCAGCAGTTCGGTGCGGTGCACCACGCGCGGGTGTGTGTGAGGGGGACGGAGACCGTGCCCGGCACTTCCGTGGCCGCCGAGCCCGGCAGCAGGATCAGGCCGTGGCCGGCGGCGGCGAGGGCGGTGAGGGTGCGGACGTCGGTGCCCTCGTAGCGCAGGGCGGGACGGAAGCCGTGGCCGCCGTTCGCGGCGCGGCGGTGGGCCAGCGGCAGGCCCGCGTCCGGGGCGTCCAGCTGGGGGCACCTCCCACGCCCTTAAGGCAGTGGGGGAGGGCGTCGGCGAGGTCGCCGAGGCGCAGGCCGCGACGGCGGGCCAGCGGGTGCGTGGCGGGCAGGAGGACGCACACGGGTTCCTCCGCCACGCCGTGCGTGATCAAAGGGGCCACGTCGGGCAGCCGCAGAGGGTCGCTGGGGGCGGCCAGGCCGTCGACCAGGCCGAGGTCCGTCGTGCCGGTGGCGACGGCGGCCGGGATCTCGTCGCGGGGCAGCACGCGCACGGTCACGCCCGCGGCCGGGAGCGCGGCGACGGCCCGCGGGACGAGCGCGGTGGGGGCCCCGGCGAGCCTCAGGCCGTGTGCGGGTACGGCCGCCATCCGCAGGACGTCCGCGCGGGCCGCGTCCAGGCGCAGCAGCAGCGGATCCGCGTGTTCCAGGAGCCTCTCGCCGGCCGCGGTCGGTGCGACGGGGCGGCGGGTGAGGAGCGGCGTACCGAGGTCCTGTTCCAGTGCGGCGATGTGCTGGGACACCGCCGACTGGGTGTAGCCCAGTTCACGCGCGGCCTCGGAGAAGGAGGCGAGACGGACGACGGTGACGTAGGTGCGCAGGAGGTGCGGGTCCATGGGCCCCAGGGTTGCATCAGGTCTCCTTATCGCGGGTGCAGAAATCATCGTTGGACGCGATCCGACGGCCGCACTCAGGATGAGGACATGACGAACACCGCGGCTCGGACCGCCCGGGTCGCCCTGGTCGGCGACCGCTCCCCCAATGTCGTGGCCCACACGCGCATCCCTCGTCTGCTCGACGCCCTCGCCGAGCGCGAGCGGCTCGTCCTCGACGCCTACTGGATCCTTCCGAGGACGCCGAGGCCGCCGACGCCGTGCACGGATTCGACGCGGTGTGGGTGGTGCCGGGCAGCCCCTACCGCAGCCAGACGGGCGTCCTCACGGCCATCCGCACCGCGCGCGAGGAGGGCATCCCCTTCCTCGGAACGTGCGGCGGATTCCAGCACGCCCTGCTGGAGTTCGCCCGCACCGTGTGCGGACTGACCCGGGTGGCCCACGCGGAGAGCGACCCGGCGGCCGAGGACCTGCTGATCGAGCCGCTGGCCTGCTCACTCGTGGGCCATGAGGGCACGGTCGTGCTCGAGGCGGGCTCCCTCGCCCAGTCCGTGCTGGGGTCCGAGCGGACGGTCGAGCGCTACTTCTGCAAGTACGGGCCCAGCCGTCACCTCGACACGCTGCGCGCACACGGCATGCGTTTCTCCGGCGCCGACGAGGACGGCCACGTCCGTATGGCCGAACTCCCCGGCCACCCCTTCTTCCTGGCCTCTCTCTTCCAGCCGGAGCTGGCCGGCGACGGCTCGCGCCCGCACCCGATGATCCGGGCGCTGGCGCGAGCCGCGGTGGCACACGCGGCGCAGGCCGAGGGTCAGCCCGTGTGACCCTCGCCGTGGCCGCCGTGCGCGCCGCCGTGGTCGAACTTCATCGCCTCCTCGGGCATCACGACGAAGGGCCGCATCATGCCCATGTCCTCGTGCTCGAGAAGGTGGCAGTGGTACATGAACCGGCCGTACGCGCCGTCGAACCTCCCCATGACGCGCAGTATCTGACCGCCCGGCACCCGGAAGACGTCCTTGTAGCCGCGTTCGTTGGGCGCCAGCGGAAGCTGTGTGCCCGGGTCGTACGCGATCGGCGCGCGGGTGCCGCCCACCGCCGGGTCGAAGCCCGAGACGTCGTACGCGTCCCGGCCCAGCAGCTGGAAGTCGGCCAGGTGGATGTGCATCGGGTGGACGATCGGCGCGAGGTTCAGGAAGCTCCACTGCTCGTAGGAGCCCTCGGCGATGGTGAAGCCGAGGCCGTCGTTGAACGTCCGGGACGTGCGCCGGTACGTCTTCGTCGTGCCGTCCGCGCCCTTGAGCTGGATGATGCCGTCGGCCGGGACCTGGATGTCGCCGGGGTCGGTGACCTCGGTCATCTCCCAGATCTCCGGGTGTCCGCCGGCGCCCTTGGTGGCGGGCGGGGTGAGCACGATCAGGCGGTGGCCGTGCGGGATGTCGTGGGTGAGCCGGCGGAAGGAGCCGGAGAGCACCTCGGGCAGCTCGAAGGTGTCCGTGCAGCCGCTCTCGCCCACCCGGAACTCCAGGACCGCCGGATAGCGCACGTCGTTCACCGGGTCGGGCACGCCCGGTGCCTGTCCGCGGCCCTTGTTGACCAGGCGCAGCCTGCGGCCCGCGAGGCCCCGGAAGTCGACGAGCAGGTCGAAGCGCTCGGCCGGGGCCGCGGTCAGCGTCGGCAGCGCGTCGTCGAAGTCGACCGGGACCGGGCGGGGCAGCAGTCCGCCGTCGCTGCCGATCTGGTGGACGACACCCGGCACCGGGTTGTCGTCCTCGTCGACGAGGACGAGGCTGTAGATGCGCGCGTTGGACGCGTTCACGAGCCGGAAGCGGTACCAGGCGTCGTCCACCTCGGCGTACGGCCAGATGCGGCCGTTGACCGTCGTGTACGGGCCGGTGAACGGGATGGAGACCGGTTTGCCCGTCTCCGGGTTCTGCTGCTGGACGACGACCGTCTTGTGCAGCAGCCGCCCGTTGAGCCGGCCGTCCTCGTCCGTGTCGAGGTTCCGGTCGGCGAGCAGCAGCGGGATCTCCCTGTCCCCGGAGGGCAGTCCGAGGGCGTCCTCCTCGTCGTCACGGACGAGATAGGTGCCGTACAGGCCCGTGTGCACGTTCCACCGGGTGATGTTCATGGCGTGGTCGTGGTACCACCACTGCACCGCCTGGTGCTCGTTCGGGTACTCCGACAGCTGGGCGTCGCCGCATCCGACGGCGTTGTCGGCCCAGCCGTCGTTGCCGCCGCCCGTCTGCGCTCCGTGCAGGTGCGTCACCGACCAGGCGGGCAGGGCGGCCACGTCCTTGTTCGGCTCGACGCCCTCCCGGCCGGGCTCGGTGGTGGCCGGCGGGGTGCCGGGTGCGCGGACCGGCACCTCCACCGAAGTGACCGGGTATTCAGTGCCCTTGGGAATGCGGTTGGTCCAGGCGATGCGGACGCGCTGCCCGCGGCGCACCTCGATGGTCGGGCCCGGCACCTGTCCGGCGTAGCCCCACATCAGGGTCGGCGGAAGCTGCGGGTGCAGCCGGACCCAGGCCGGGCGCAGGGCGATCTCCGTCTCCCGCAGCACGTCACCGGATGCGGGACGTACGACGGGCGGGACGGGTAACGGCGCGACGTACGGCGCCAGTTCGTCCGGAGCCGGCGCGGTCTCCCCCGTGCCGCCCTCGGTGATCCTCTCGATGATGTCGGTCAAGGTTCGAACACCCCCGTGTTCTGTGGTCTGTTCCCCTTGTCCCAGAAGACTCCCGACGCCTCGCCCAAGTTCCCTGAATGTCCCGTTCCGCACGAAAAAGTTTAATGTGCGGTCATGGCGGCAGGCCGGTCCGGGAGGAAGCCGTGGGTGCGGCGGGCCAGATGCTCCGGCTTGTAACGATCCACGTTCCGGTGCCAGTTGAGGATGCCCGCCATCCAGTTCTGCAGGTCCTTCACATAGCCGTCCATGGCCTCGCGTGCCTCGTCGGAGAGCTTGAAGTCGTCGTACGCCACGGGCAGTTCGTGTGCGGCGATGTGCTCGAACTGCTGCATGCGCTGGGTCATCAGGTCGTGGACGACGGAGAGCGCGGTCGGGTAGTCGATGCCGAAGAAGTTCTGTACGACGAGGATCGCGTTGTGGATCTCGCCCTCGTACTCGATCTCCTTCTGGTACGAGAAGACGTCGTTGATGAGGCACCCGTAGTCGATGGCGGCGTTCTCCAGGGCGCGCACGGGACCGCTGCGGTAGACCTCGGGCGGGATCGCCGGGCCGTGGCCCATCCGGCACATGCTCAGGGTGAGGTCGGAGCCGAAGGTGGCGCGGCGCATCTCCAGGTAGTCGACCGGGTCGGGGATGCGGTTCTGCAGCTGGTTGGACAGCTCCCACACCCAGCTCTCGGTCATGACGTTCACCGAGTCCTTGAGGGTGCGCCGCTGCTCGGGGGTCATCTGCGTCGTGGTGCGCGCCCAGAGGTCGGCCAGGCCCCGCTCCATGCCGTTGAGCGGGGTGGGGGCCGCCTCACCGTCGACGGGCATGCAGTCCGCCAGGCGCTGCGTGGTCAGCCGCGCGGCCGCCAGGTCGCGGCGGTGGCCGTACACGAGCGGGTAGTAGTCGTCCGCGTACGTGCCCCAGGCGAGCCACTGCGAACTCAGGTCGAGGGCCTCGGGTGTCGCGTCGGGGTCGAGGCCCGCGGAGCACAGCGGAAGGTCGGCGGCGGCGAGCCTGTCCTCGTCCCAGACGCCCTCCTGCAGCATGCCCATGGCGTGCATCCAGCCGGTGAGGCGGTGCCGGGCTCCGTCCAGGTGCGGGCTCAGCTCGACCTCGTAGGGCATGTGGAAGTCGGGCAGCAGGGAGGGCCCGACCTTCTGGTACGGCACATGCGTGTAGGCGCGCAGGCGCTCCGCGCCGGCCGCCGCGAGCAGCGCACCGACGTCGGCGGCGGAGGTGCCGGGGCCGGTCAGGCCGTGCCACGGCTGCGTGGACTGTGCGCGGGCGTTCATGTAGCGGCTGGAGCGCATGTGCCATTCATGGCCGCCGGACTGCCAGTCCTGGAGGCCCTGGGTGTACTTGGCGACGGCGGCGACCTCGTCCGGGGTGAGGCCCTTCTCCAGGGCCAGTGCGGGCACCTCGGTGAGGGCGGTGTGCTCGAACTGGTGGAGGCGGGAGGTGAGGACGTCGTTGACGGTGTCGGCGGCCTCCTGGGTGGTGCAGCCGAAGAAGGTCTCCAGGACGAGCACGCCGTTGCTGTTCTCGCCCTCGTCCTCGACCTCGCGCTGGTAGGAGAACAGGTCGTTGCGCAGGTGGACGGCGTCGGAGAACGTCTCCTTCAGCACCCTGAGCGGCCTCGAGGCGGCCACGGACGCGGGGACCTCGGCCGTCGCGTACTCCACGAGACCCGCCGACCAGGGGGCGCCGCCCACCTTGCGGCGCATCTCGATGTACTCGACGGGGTTGGCGATGCGTCCCTCGTTGATGTTGGACAGCTCCCACAGGGACTCGTTGAGCAGGTGCTCGGTCGCCACGGCGAAGCGACGGCGCCAGTCCACCGACATCGACGGCACGGTGCGTGCCCACAGGTCGGCGAGCCCGGCCTCGACCGGGTTCTGCGGCTCCGGTACGTCAGTGGCGAGGTCGAGGGGCATGAACAGGGGCAGCCGGTCCAGGTAGGCCTTGCCGCCGGCGCGGTCCTGGGTGCGCTTGAAGGTCTCCAGGAAGTGGTCGTCGAAGAAGAAGACCCACACGTACCAGTCGGTGATCAGGGAGAGCGCGGGTCCGTCGCACTCGGGGTGGGTGTAGGCGCAGAGAAGTCCGTAGTCGTGGGCGTCGAGGTCGGACTGCTCCCAGATCCCGGACCCCTCCAGCATGCCCATCGCCCGTGCCCACTCGGTCGAATGGGCACGCGCCTCGTCGACATGCGGGTTCAGCCGCGCGGGATACGGCATGTAGAAGTGCGGGAGTTCGAAGGGCTGCTGCGTCATGGCCGGGCCCTACCCGTGCCCCTCCGGCACCATCCGCGGGCCGGGACATGATCACACCATCGCGTGAATCGGGGGCGAACCGGGAACAGGACGGCCCTAGGAGCCCCGCACGGCCCGCCCCACCTCCGCCCGCAGCGCCACGAACTCGGGCAGGCCGCGGGTGGCGATCTGGTCGCGCTTTCCGGGGAGTTCGACGGGCAGGTCGAGGACGATGTGGGAGGCGGGGGCCGGGGAGAGGACGACGACGCGGTCGCCGACGTAGACGCTCTCGTCGATGTCGTGGGTGACGAAGACGATGGTGGTGCCCTCGGTGCGGTGGACCTCCAGCAGAAGGTCCTCCAGGTCCTCGCGGGTCTGGGCGTCCAGGGAGCCGAAGGGTTCGTCCATGAGCAGCAGGGAGGGGCGGCAGACCAGGGCACGGGCGATGGCGACGCGTTGCTGCATGCCGCCGGACAGCTGCCAGGGGTGGCGGCGGCCGGTGCCGTCGAGGCCGACGCGTTCCAGGATCCGCTCGGCCTCGGCGCGGCGCTCGGCCCGTGTAAGAGCCCGTGTCACGTCCCCGGCCGGATCAGCGCGCGGCGTCTGGTGCGTGCGATCGCAAGGCGCCGGAGCGCCCTCGTGGCGGAGCCACGTGGGCGATTCGGCAACGCCGCGAGCGTGCGTGCCAGGCGTCGAGCGCCCGGCCGGGGACGTGACACGGGCTCTTAGGCTGCGGCGGCGCAGCGGGAGGGCGACGTTGTCGCGGACGGTGAGCCAGGGGAAGAGGGAGCGGCCGTAGTCCTGGAAGACGACGGCGAGTTGGTCGGGTACGCCGTTGACCGGGGTTCCGTCGACGGTGACGGTGCCCTCGTGTGCGGGCTGCAGCCCCGCGACGGTGCGCAGGAGCGTGGACTTGCCGCATCCGGACGGGCCCACGACGCACAGGAGCTGGCCGTCGGGCACCGTGAGGGTGATGTCGTGCAGGACGCGCTGATCGCCGTAGCGCTGGCCGAGGGAGTCGAGGCGGAGCGTCATGCCGTGCTCCTTCCCTGTCCGAGCATCCGCCTCTCGACCGCCACAAGCGCGGTGTTGAGGAGGTGGCCGAGGACCCCGAGCAGGAGCAGTGCCGCCCATACGGTGAGCAGGTCGGAGCGGGACTGGGCGTCGGTGAGTGTGTAGCCGATGCCGTTGGCGGTGCCCGGCAGCAGTTCGGAGAACACCATGAGGATGAGGGAGAGCGAGAGGCTCAGGCGCAGGCCCGCGAAGATGCGGGGCAGGGCGGAGGGAAGGATCAGGAAGCGGAGCCGTTCGACGGGGTTCAGGCGCAGCACGGCGGCGACGTCGAGCCGCAGCGGGTCGGTGCCCCGTGCCCCTTCCGCCGTGTTGACCAGCACCGGCCAGACGGCGCTGAAGGCGATCGACGCGATCTGCATCGGCGTGCCGAAGTCGAGGACGACGACGAAGACGGGCACCAGCGCGGGCGGCGGCACGGCCCGCGCGAACTGCAGGACGGGATTGCACAGGGCGTACGCCCGGCGCGACCGTCCCACCGCGACGCCCGCTCCGATCCCGGCGACGGCGGCGATCCCGAACCCGGCCGCCATCCGTCCGAGGCTCGGCAGTACGTCCCCCACGGCGGCCTCGGTGAGAAACGCGTGCCGGGCGGGCCCCGAGAACCACAACGCGTAGGCGCGGTGCGCGATGCGACCCGGGGGCGGGAAGTACACGCTGCCGTGGGCCTGTGCGGCCACCTGCCACAGCGCGAGGGCGACGAGGAGCACCAGGACGCGGAGGAGTGCGTGACGGAAGGACGTGCTCCGGGCGGCATCGCCCGACGCCCGGCGTGCTGCGGCCGTCTGCCGCCGGATCACCTGCCTCACGACCGCACCCCGCGCCCGTCCGCCCGCCGCTCCGGTGTCCACGGGAACAACCGGCGTTCGCACCGGACCAGCACGCCGTTGATGACCAGCCCGAGGGCGCCCGCCCACACCACGCCGGCCAAGACGTCCCGGGTGCCGTCGGTGGCCATGCCCGCCTGGGCGATGAAGATGCCGAGGCCCTCGCCGAAGCCGGAGAGGAGCTCAGTGGCCACGGCGAGGATGAGGGCGACGGCCGCCGAGATCCGGATGCCGGCGGCGATGAACGGGGCCGTACCGGGCAGCTCGACCCGCAGCAGGACGGAGACCCGGCCGAAGCCGAAGGCCCGCAGGGTGTCCTTGGCGAGCGGGTCGGTCTCGCCGAGGCCGTAGATCGTGTTGAAGAGGACGGGCCAGACCGACGCGTAGGTGATCAGCGCGACCTTGGTCTCGGTGCCGGTGCCGAGGAGCAGCGACACCAGGGGGATCAGCGCGACCGACGGCAGCGGCCGCAGGAACTCCACGATCATGCGTACGGCGGAGTCGACGACCGGCACACTGCCGAGCAGCAGCCCGAGGGGGACCGCGATCGCGACGGCGAGACCGAGCCCGAGCGCCCAGGCCCGCAGGGTGGCACCGACCCCGTCCAGGAAGGCGCCGTCACCCGCCAGCTCCACGGCACGGGCGAGTACTTCGGAGGCGGGCGGAAGGTAGCTGCGCCGGACGATGCCTGCCCGGCCGACCGCCTCGCACGCCCCGAAGGCCAGCACCACCCCGAGCAGGCCGAGCCACAGCTCCTGATGCCGTGCGAGCCGTTCCCGCCGTTTCAGCCGCTTCACCTGGGCGTCACTTGACCAGCAGCGTCGCCGGGTCGGGGGCCTTCTTCAACAGCCCCTGCTTCTTCATGAGTTCAGTGAGCCGCCGCAACTGTGCCGCATCGGTGGAGGCCGGATACGCCGGCAGCCCGATCGACGTGGCCTGGTCCGCGGTCACCTTGGTGTACTTCGGAAGTTCCTCCCGTACGGCACCCGGATCCCGCGCCGCGATCTTCGAAGCGGCCTCGATGGCACGCCGGAAGGCCGCGGCCGCCTTGGCATGCTCGGCGGCGAACGTCCGCGTGGTGACATACCCGCTGATGGGCAGCGACTGGACGGGCGCCGATCCGCCGTCAAGGAGCACCCTCGCCTTCAGCTCCCCCCGGATCGCGCTGTCGAACGGCTCCACCGCGTGCACGGCGTCCACCTGCCCCCGCTCCAGGGCGGGCCCCATCTGAGGGAAGGCGATCTGCCGGTAGACGGGCCTGCCGACGCCCTTCGCGTCGAGGATCGCGTTGAGAGTGAGCGACTGGATGTTGTTGAGGATGTTGACGGCGACCTTCTTGCCCGCGAGGTCGGCGACGCTCTTGATGCCCGAGTCCTTCGGCACCAGGACGTCCATCATGTGCGGCGCGACCCGTACGCCCTCGGCGAGGATGCGGAGGTCGAGGGTGCCCTTCTCGTCGGCCTGCAGGAACGTCACATAGTTCGCGCTCGCGATCACGTCGACCTGCCCCTTGGCCAGCGCGGGCAACGCCTGGATGCTCTGCTGGACGGGCTGGATCGTGACGTCCAGCCCCTCCTTGGTGAACAGTCCGCGGTCCCGTGCGAGGTAGAGCGCCGCGGAGTCCGTCAACGGCAGGGCGGCCACCGTGATCTTCGTACGTCCGTCGGCGGACGTGGCGCCCCCGCCGTCGTCTCCGCAGGCCGCGAGGAGAAGTGTCAGGGCGGCCGCGACAGCCACCGATTTCCCGATTCCCGTCCGCAATCCCCGTAACGCCATGCGGCATGAGTACCAGGTAATTGTCATGATCACCACACCCCGCCCCCTAAAGGGGCCCGCACGTCCCCTTGCCCGAGCCCCGCAGGGACCCTCACCGTGGTCCCATGCATGCCCCCGAGGCCCCGCCCGTCCCGGACGTCTTCGATCCGCGGCAGTACGCCGACGGGGTCCCCCACGCCGCCTACCGCGTCCTGCGCGACCACCACCCCGTGGCCTGGCAGGACGAGCCCGAGGTGCTGGGCTGGCCGGCCGGGCCCGGGTTCTGGGCGGTGACCCGGCACGCGGACGTCGTCCGCGTCCTCAAGGACTCGGCCACGTACTCCTCACACCTCGGCGCGACCCAGATCCGCGATCCCGACCCCGCCGACCTCCCCTTCATCCGCCGGATGATGCTCAATCAGGATCCGCCGGAACACGGAAGGCTGAGGCGACTGGTCAGCCGCGCCTTCACCCCCGGCCGCATCGACCGTTTCACGACGGTCGCGCGGGAGCGGGCCCGGACGCTGTTCACGCAGGCGCTGGAGGCGGCCCGTGCAACCGACGGCACCGTCGACCTCGTCACCGCCGTGACCGACGACTACGCCCTGCTCAACCTCGCCGACCTGCTCGGCGTCCCGGACAGCGACCGCGGCCTGCTGCTGCACTGGACGCAGCGGGTCATCGGCTACCAGGACCCGGACGAGGCCGGCACCCCCGTGCTCGACGCGGACGGCAAACCGGTCAACCCCCGCTCCCCCGCGATGCTCCGGGACATGTTCGCCTACGCCCAGCAGCTCGCCGCGCACAAGCGCCGCCACCCCGCCGACGACGTGCTGACGACCCTCGCCCAGGACCCCGAACTCGCCGCCGCCGAGCTGGAGATGTTCTTCTTCCTGCTCACCGTCGCGGGCAACGACACCGTCCGTAGCGCCGCCCCCGGCGGCCTGCTGATCCTGGCCGAGCACCCGGAGGCGTACGAGCTGCTGCGCGCCGGAAAGGCCGGACTTCCCCCCGCCGTGGAGGAGTTGCTTCGCCGGCACCCGCCCGTCCTCACCTTCCGCCGCACCGCCGCCCGCGACACCGACCTGGCTGGGCGGCACATCCGTGCGGGCGACAAGGTGGTCGTCTTCCACGCCTCCGCGAACCACGACGAAAGGGTCTTCGCCGCGCCGGACCGCCTCGACCTGTCCCGTACGCCGAACCCGCACGTCTCCTTCGGGAACGGCCCGCACGTCTGCCTGGGCGCGCACTTCGCCCGGCTGCAGCTGCGGGTGCTGTACGGGGAGGCGCTGCGCGCCCTGCCGGTCCTGCGCACGGCGGGGCCGGCCAGGCGGCTCACGTCCAACTTCATCAACGGGATCAAGTCGCTGCCGGTGCAGGTGGCTTGAGTTCAGGTACAGACCCTCACGTCCGCACCTGGATCAGGGCGTGGGTGCCGCCGGTCCGCCACCGCTGCCCCTCGGCCGCCACGAGCGCGGCCTCCGTTTCGGGGTCCAGGCCGGTGATCACGTCGGACTTCAGGGTGCGCAGGGCGGCGACCGGTCCGGGGAAGTGGGCCGTGACGTCCGCGAAGGGCGTGGTCGGGGCCCACAGCCGGTCTCCCACGAGGCGCCGGTAGTTGAGGTCGCCCTTCACGACGGTCAGCGCGGCCGTGGCGAGTTCCGCGCGCAGGTCGCCCGGCATGTCCGCGTACGGCAGCGGTGCGACGGAGAAGGGGTGGGCGCGGAGGCCGAGGCGGCCGTCGGTCATCGCGGACCACAGGATGCGGCCGTACTCGACGGCTGCGCCCCGCGCCCCGGTCAGCCTCCTGAGCGCGTCGAGGACATCGGCCGTCGTCGCGTCGGAGACGTAGTACGGGTACGGCTTGATGTGCAGGACGGCACGCCCGATGCGCCCGCGTTCGAGCAGGTGGGCGATGAGGAGCAGGTCGGGGATGAGTTCGCGGCCCGCGTTGTCCGCGATGAGGCAGAGCGTGCCCGCGCCGGACGGCGGGAGCAGCGACCAGAGGGTCTCGCTGTCGTCGGCGACCAGGCCCGGGGCGGTGTCCGCGGTTCCGGCGCCGGCGGCGGAGAGGCGGAAGCCCAGGTCGGCGCGGTTGCCCCAGAGGGAGCCGTGCAGCAGGGCGCGGTCCTGGTCGTCGGCGGACAGGGCGTCGAGGGCGGCCAGTTCCTCGTCCGTCTGAGGGGAGTCGAGCTCGGCCAGCTTGAAGGGGCGGAACGGGTCGATGCCCTGCCAGGGCCCGGGGCCGAAGTAGCCCACGGCGTCGAGGAGTTGCCGGTAGAAGTAGCTCTCCGACCAGAGCCAGGGGATGTCGTACCAGGAACGGCCGGCGTACTGGGCCATGCCCCACGCCTCCCAGCGGGCCCGGTCGTGCGCGTCGGCGGGGAGCGGTTCGACGACGCCCTTGGTGCAGCTCGCCAGGAGCGCGTCGAGGGCGCGGTGCTGTGCGGGGCCGTAGGGGAAGGCCTCCCGGACCTGCCGGATGATCGCGGGATGCCGCTCGGCGAGCACGCTGCGGGGGAAGGACCCCGGCTCGTTGCCGAGGATCACGGGCGCGGACTGGCTGTGGGGCATGCGCCCACCCTAAGCGGGCCGAACGAGTCCGCTGCGGTTGCCGACGCCTGAAAGGGGCGCGGCGCCCCGCCGCGGCAGCGGCTGATGTCACAGCCGATCCGCGGCTCCGCCGCGCGGGCGCGCCGAGCCACGACGCAGCCGCAGACGGCCGACGACGGACGACCGACGACCGACAACGGACGACGGGCGACCCGTCGCACCCCGCGGCGGAGCCGCACACCGGCACGTCAAGCGGAGCGCTCCCGCTCCAGCCGGGCGGCGAGGCTCACATAGCGGGCGCGACGGGGCACCGGAACCAGGCCGCGGATGGTGAGGTGCCACATCTCGGCCAGTCTGCGGGGCTGGTGGGCGACGGGTTCGAGGGAGCGGCCCACGACGCGGGTGCCGACGAAGAAGCTGACGAGGGAGTGGGCGACGGCGTCGACGTCGATGTCCGGGTGGACGTCGGACTCCTTGACGGCGCCGAGGAGTTTGCGAGTGGCGATGTCCCGCCATTCGGTGAAGGGGTGCTGCAGTGGCGGCCGCACGGCCACTTCCCCGGTGGCGAGCCGGAGCCCGGCCCGTGGGATCGGGCCCTCGACGGAGAGACGGGCGATGCCGAAGGTGATGCGCATCAGGGTTTCGAGCGAGGAGTAGCCCCGGCCGTCGAGGTCCTTCGTCACCTCGCGCGAGGCCTTGGACTGCAGCTCCATGATGGCGTGGGCGAGGTCCTCCTTGGCCGCGAAGTGGAAGTAGAGGGCGCCCTTGGTGACCTGCGCGTGTTCGACGATGTCACTCAGGCTGGTCGACTCGTAGCCGCGGCGGTCGAACAGGTCTGCTGCGGCCGTGATGATCGTCGCGCGGGTCTGCTCGGCGCGTAACTGCCTCGCCATCGACTGAACACTCCTGGAGCTCTAAACGGGCCGGGCTGTTTGTTTTTCTCACTCGCAGTAAACGATATCTCACCGTGCGGCGGCGCCGACGGCGCACTCGAACACCGTCGACTCGCCCTGGAATCCGCGGACCTTCAGACCCGCCCCGGTCTCGTCCGTCACCTCGATCCAGGTGGGTCTGTCCAGCTCAGCATACTGATGGAAGGCCGCATGGAAGGACCCACCCCCTGTCGGCCCGACGGCCCGGACACGGGCGGCCTGCCGGGCCGCCTCCAGGAGCAGCATGCCGGGGACGTGATCGAGCGGATGGTCGAAGAAAACGGGATGGGCGGTATCTACTCGAAGTTGCCAGCGGCCGGGCCGGGCGGGCGGGGCCAGCACGACGTCCGCGGGCAGGGCGCGGTCCACGGCGGCGGCCGGCAGGGCGGGCGGGAGCGGCAGCGGGGTGACGGTGGCCGGCGTGCGACCGCCCCGCAGCCGGCGGTAGACGGACTCGCTGGTCCAGCTGACGGCGATGTGCGCGCCGGCGACGCGCTCGCCGCCGAGGCGTACGTCGGTGTGGTAGCGGAGGGCCGTGGGGCGGCCCGCGCGCCGGCGGACGTCGCAGACGGTGACGTCCAGGACGGGTTCGGCGGGCGCGGCGCCGACGGCGAGGTGCTCGGGATGCGTGGTGACGTGCAGCTCTTTCAGTACGAAGCAGTGGTCGAACGGGGCGTCGTACTCGGCGTGCGCGAGAAGTGCTCCGCACTGGCGGACGGTCTCCGCGACGAGCAGCGGCTCATACGCCGACCGGTCCGGCGACACGTGTAACTGATGGGCTCGCGGCCACTGCGCGAACAGCGTGAACCGGTCGGGACCGGTGCGCTCCCAGCCGGTGAGAAACGTTTCCGCCACGGCGGCGCGGTGGACGAGCTGACGCGGCACGGTGGCCGTCAAGGCAGGTCGAGGCATGGTCGGTTGAGGCATGTCCCTCCCTCGGTCCCCCTGGAAACGGATGACAGACCAGACGGTGAGGTGCCCGTGCCGGCGACCGCCAGAGTACGAGGCGACCGGTTGGTTTTCAATGTGGCCCGGGTTGCCCCGAGGGGCGTACGACGCAGGTGAACGGTCAGGATTCGAGGAGGTGTTCGCTCCGGATCACTCCCGGGCGTCGCGCGCTGAACGCGCCGGGCCGGTCGCCCGTACTTCACGGGAGCACATCGTTCCGCGCCGGCCGAGGAGACGTTCCGGATGCCCCGGATGACCGCACACCGCACCGCCCTGGCGGCCGCCCTCGTGACCCCGTTCCTGCTGCCTCTGTGGGCGGCGGGCCCCGCGCAGGCGCACGGCGCGCCCACGGATCCGGTCAGCAGGGCCTACGCCTGCTCGCCCGACGGCGGCGGCGACGCGCAGTCGGCGGCGTGCAGGGCGGCCGTCGCCGCGAACGGCGCCCCCTTCACGTTCTGGGACAACCTGCGGGTCGCGGACGTGGGCGGCAGGGACCGGCAGGTCATCCCCGACGGAAAGCTGTGCAGCGGCGGACTGCCCGCCTACAAGGGCCTCGACCTCGCCCGCTCCGACTGGCCGTCGACGACCCTGAAGCCGGGCGCGACCCTGACGATGAAATACGCCTCGACGATCCCGCACACCGGCACGTTCAGGCTCTACCTCACCAAGCCCGGCTATGACCCGAAGAAGCCGCTGACCTGGGACGAGCTGCCGGACCAGCCGTTCGCCTCGGTCAAGGACCCGGCCCTGACGAACGGCGCGTACCGCATCACCGCGAAGCTGCCCTCCGACCGGAGCGGGCACCACGTGCTCTACACCATCTGGCAGAACAGCAGCACGACGGACACGTACTACTCGTGCTCGGACGTGGTGTTCGGGACGGCGGGGAGCGGCAGGAGCGGCGGTACGGCAGCATCGGCGTCGACGTCCGCGGGCGGTGGCGGGAAGGGCGCGAGCGGCAGCCCCACGGCCGCGCCCGAGCCTCGTACGACTCCGTCCCGTACGGCAGAGGCGGCCGCGACTCCACGGCAGGGGTCCGCCGCCCCCGACAGCACACCGGTGGCCTCGACCTCCACCGCGGGCTCGGGCCCGTCCGCGCCCATGCTGGCGGGCGGCGCCGCTGCGGTGCTGGTACTCACCGGCGGCGCCGCCCTGGCGCTGCGTCTGCGTCGACGCTGAACTACGTCTTCTTGAGGGTCAGTTGACGTAGACGGTGGCGCCGTTGTCCGTCACCGGGGCGTACTTGGCGGTGAAGTAGCCGCTGCTGAAGCAGAGCGACGAGCCGGACACCTTGCTGAACTGCTGGTTGGTGAAGTTGATGCTGGCGTCGCTGTTGTTCGTCGTGCCGGTCAGGCTGGGGGCCTGGTAGACGCAGGTGATGCTGCCCAGCAGGGTCTTCAGCTTGACCGTGGTCTGGATGGTGGAGCCGCTCGCCGGGGTCACGGTGAGCGTGCCGTCGGAGGCCACGGTGGTGGTGTACGGCAGGTTGTCGACCGTGATGCTGGTGACGCCCGTCACGCCCAGGACGTTGCTGGTGCAGCTGCTGCTGTCGAAGGTCTGCGCGCCGACCGTCTCGGTGGCCGTGCCCGGCGCGGCGGGGTTGTCCGCGACCGTGGCGGTGAAGGTCGAGGACTTGCAGCTCACGCCGCTGGTGCCGGTCGCGCTGGAGTACAGCGTGGCGTTGGTGCCACTGGCCAGCGGCGCGGAAAGGACGTCACCGACCGCGACGGCCGTGCCGCCGGTCGAGCCGGTGGTGAGGACGGGGGTGTCGGCCGCCGAGGCCGGGACGGCCGCGGGGATCGAGAGAGCGGCGACGGTGCCGACGAGGGTGAGGAGGGTGCGAGTGCGCATGCGGACGTACCTCTTTCTTGTGCGGGGTTTGAGGGTTGGGGGGCTTCCGATGTGGCGCAAGGAAGTGGGGGGACGCCGGTCGGCGTCCGCCGATGCCGGACCGTGACGCCTTCTCCGTACGCCACGGACCGGCAACGACGTCCGGCCGGTGACCGGCCGCAGACCCTGGGGGTGGGCCTGTGGCCGGGCCGGGCGGAAGCGACGGCCTGGAGCGGACCAGGGGGGAAGTGCCCTTACCGGGCCGTCTGGGGGATCTCGGGCCGTGAAGGACCCGTGCGGACAGAAGGGTTCCGGGAGACGCGGACGGTGCCGCGTGGCTGGATCCGGCGCCACGGATCTGGGGGAAGCCAGGGGCAGTTGTAGACCTGAGTGTCAGTCAACGTCAAGGCAGGACAGGGGAGTTGACGATCGTTCAAGAGTTTGGCCGGACCCGGCGGGACCTGCCGGCCCACAGGTGGGGCACAACCGACACCCTTTTTTCACAACTCCCTTGACCCTTAAAAGTAACCACGGGTAACTTCCTCGCTGGCTACTGCGGAGTACGAGAAAGCCCTTCCACCCGCCGGGAGTTGGGAGGAGGCGTGCGTCTGCAGCCGCTGTCCGCGCCAGGACAACGCGCCGATGATGCCCAACCCGCACCGACCAATGCACATGGGAGCAGAAATGGCCTCGTCCGCCGAACTCACCACTGGGAACCCAGAAAGCGGTTCCTCACCCGACCCCGCGAGACGCGGGCGGGTCCGGCTGCGCCGCGCCGCCGTGATGGCGGTCCCGGCCGTCACGGTCGCGGCCGGTCTCGCGATCATGACCGCCGAGGGGGCACTGGGGGTCTCGTTCTCGATCTCCGGAATGCCCTTCACGGTGACCGCCAAGTCGCTGGACGGCACCGGCTTCGAGCAGTTCGGTGGGCTCGACAGCATGATCGACAACAGCCCCAACGCGGGCGACACGGGCGGGCAGGTGCTGATCGTCACCTCCGCCATCAAGAGCGCGACACTGGACAGCCTGTGCCAGAGTGTCGACCTGGGTGGCACCAACCTGCTGATCAAGGCGGGCAGCGGCTCGTCGAAGGTGCAGGCGACCGACCTGACCACGGACTCGACCCTGCTGACCGGCGACGCCTCCTTCAAGAACATCGAGATCGGCAACGACGCGAGCACGCTCAACAAGGCCGGCGTCAAGGGACTGCCGGGCGTCTTCAGCCAGCAGGCCGACACGGTGCACATCGACAACCTGCGGCAGACCAACTATGCGACGACGGCCGGGGTGTTCAAGCTGCCGGGCCTGAAACTCAGCTTCAGCGACTCGGGTTGCTGATGTCGGACAGTCCGAAGCAAGGCGCGCGGCCCGCTTTTCGTGAGTGGCGGGCCCGTCGTCCGTTCTGGGGCGGGCTGCTGCTCGCCCTGGGCGGGGCGGAGATCCTGCTCACCGAGAAGGCCTCGCTGAAAGTCATCATGCACGCCGCCACCCAGAACCTGGCCGGCTACCTCCTGCCCACCGTGATGCTGCTGTGCGGGCTGCTGACCCTCTTCAACCCCACGCAGCGCCTGTTCTACTCGATCATCGGCGTCCTGGCCTCCCTGGGCACCTGGCTCACCTCGAACCTGGGCGGCTTCTTCGTCGGTCTGCTCCTGGGAGCCGTCGGAAGCTGCCTCGCCTTCGGCTGGCTGCCGGACCAGGAACCGCGGGTCGGCCGCCGGCAGCGCAAGAGGGAGGCGCGCACCCTGGAGGCCGTTCGGCCGGAGGCCGTACAGCCATAGGCCGTGCGGCCCGGGAGCCGTACCGCCACCAGCACGGCGCCCCGCCCACCGGCCGGCCCGTCTCGGGACCGGCCGGTGGGCGGGGCGCCTTCGCGCGGTGGTCAGATGCCCAGTACGGCGCGGGCGGTGAGGAAGTAGATGACCAGGCCGGTGGCGTCCACCAGGGTCGTCACCATTGGGGCCGAGACCACCGCCGGGTCGATGCCCAGGCGCTTGGCCAGCAGGGGCATGGTGCCGCCCACGGTCGCCGCCCAGCCGCAGATGATGACCAGCGCCACGCCGACCACGACGGCGATGTGCACGCCCACGAACAGGGTGCCGAGGACCAGTCCGAGCAGGGCCAGGATCGAGCCGAGCACCACACCCACCCGGCATTCCCGCCACACCACCGCGGGCAGGTCCGACACCCGCACCTCCCCCACGGCCAGCGCGCGGACGGCCGCGGTCGCCGCCTGTGCGCCGGCGTTGCCGCCGGTGCCGATCAACAGCGGGATGAACGTGGCGAGTTGGGTGACCTTCTCCAGCGTGCTCTCGAAGGCCTCCGTCACGGTGACCGTCAGCGTCGCGGCGAGCAGCAGGAGCAGCAGCCACACCACCCGGTAGCGGGCGAGCCGCCAGACGGTGGCCGCCATGTAGTGCCCCGTCCACGGCTCGGAGCCGGACTGCCGGGCCACGTCCTCGGTGTCCGCGTCCTCGATCACCTCGACGGCGTCGTCGATGGTGAGCAGCCCGACGAGCCGCTCCTCGCCGTCGACGACGGGCAGGGCGAGTGCGTCGGTCTCCCGCATCAGCCGCGCCGTCTCCTCGGCGGGGTCGTCGGCGTGCGCCCGGGCGCCGGAGGTGACGACGTGGGCGGCGATGTCGTCCTCGGGCGGGCTGAGCACCAGATCGCGCAGGGCCACCACACCGGTCAGCCGGCGCTCCCGGTCGACCACCGGGAGGGTGTAGACGGTGTCGGCGCGGGCGCCGTCGTCCCGGACCCGGTCAAGGGCCTGACGTACCGTCAAATGCTCGTCGAGCGCGATGACTTGCGTCGTCATGCGGCGGCCCACCGAGCCCTGCGGACAGGCGGGCCGCTGCCGGGTGGCGCGCAGGTCGTGGCGCTGGAGGGGGTGGTGGAGCTCGCTGGGCAGCTGGGTGTACGTCATGGCAGGGTCACCTCGGCAGGACGGCGGGACGGTTGGCTGCTGCTCGAAGGCGCGCACCGGAGCCGTCGCCGAGGGACGGAGGGTCAGCCGTGAGCCGTCACGGCGCCCCCGGGCGGAGGGCTGCGGTACGCGGGGGCTGACTGGGAGGTTCGCTCTGCACGGCGAACCACCTCCCTCCGCTGCGGAGCTCTCGGGCCGACAGTCAGATCGTGCTCACCGCGTCGCGCGGAGGCGAGCCACGGGGACGATCTGCGGGTTTTCTTCCACGCCGGGCGGGGCGGCTGAAGGAAGCGTGCAGTTGATCGCGTGCCGCCCCGGCGGACCGGGGGATTGCCCGCCGGGGCGGTCTGCCTCCGTCAGGCGTGCTGCACCAGCGCGAAGGTCACGCCTGACGGGTCCTCGAGCACGGCGACGCGTCCGACGCCGGGCAGTTCGGTGGGGGCGGTGACGACCTTGCCGCCCAGGACGGACGCCGTGACGGCCGCGCCGTCGATGTCCTCGACGCCGAAGTGCAGGGTCCAGCCGGCCGCGCCCTCGGGCCCGCTGGTGATTCCGCCGAAGTCCGCGACCCCGCCGACGAACCTCAGGTGCGCGGCGGCGCCCCCGGCCTCGCCGGGCACGGCGGACGTCCAGCCGAAGACCTGGGCGTAGAACGCCTTGGCGCCGTCGACGTCCGGGGTGCTGAGTCCGTACCAGGCCGGCGTGCCGCTCTCCCGCACCAGACCGGACCCGATGTGCTTGTCCGGCTCCCAGGCGCCGAACACGGCGCCGTCGGGCGCGTGGTAGACGGCGGCGGTGCCGGCCGGCCCCACCTTGGCGGGCGGGCTCACCACCCGGCCGCCGGCCTCCTCGACCGCCTTGGTCGTCGCGTCCAGGTCGTCCGACATGAAGTAGACGCTCCAGCCGGCCGAGTGCTCCTGGCCCTCCCGCAGCGCGACCGCGCCCACGATCTTCTCTCCGCCCAGTGTGAAGTTCACGTATCCACTGGGGAGTTCGAGGGCCTCCCAGCCGAAGAGGGAGCCGTAGAAGGAGCGGGCGGCGGGGACGTCGGTGGTGTCGAGGTCCGCCCAGCAGGGGGCGCCGGCCGGGTGACGAGAGATCTTCATCGGTTCTCCTGGGGTCGCAACGACTGATCTTCGACCAGCCTGGCCGCGCCCCCGGAGCGACTCCAGCCGGCGCCGGCAACTCGCGGATTCCTTCCATGGGCCGGCCCGTTCACGACGATTTCGTGCACTGCGATCGACCGGGCGACTTCTTCGGGTGTACGGCCGTCGGTGGCCACGACCGCCGTGGCCACCTCCTCGTACAACGACCGCCGGGCCTCCATCAGCTCGCGCCACTGCTTGCGCGGGTTGACGGCGAGCAGGGGCCGGGCCGCGTTCAACCCGGTCCGCCTGACGGCCTCCTCGACATCCATCGAGAGGTAGACCACGCGCCGCCCGGCCAGCAGCGCCCGCGTGTCGGCATCCAGGACGGAACCCCCGCCCAGCGCGAGGACACCGTCGTGCTCGCCCAGCGCCCTGTGCACGGCGGCCTTCTCGATCGCCCGGAAGACCGGCTCACCCTCGTCCACGAAGATCTCCGCGATCGAACGGCCCTGCCCGGCCACGATGTCGTCGTCCGTGTCCCGGAAGCCGACGCCGAGCCGCTCGGCCAGCAACCTGCCGACGGTGGACTTGCCCACCCCCATCGGACCCACCAGCACCACCTGCACACCACTCACCGGATCGCCAGGTGGTCGAGGTAGGACCGCACATTGCGGCGGGTCTCGGCCACGCTGTCGCCGCCGAACTTCTCCGCCACCGCATCCGCCAGGACGAGGGCGACCATGGCCTCGGCGACAATCCCGGCCGCCGGGACCGCGGAGACGTCGGAGCGCTGGTGGTGCGCCTGGGTCGCCTCGCCGGTCGTGACGTCCACGGTCTGCAGCGCCCGCGGGACGGTCGCGATCGGCTTCATCGCCGCCCGCACCCGCAACAGCTCACCCGTCGACAGGCCACCCTCCGTGCCGCCCGAGCGGCCCGAGGTGCGCCGGATGCCCTCCGGCGTGCCCACGATCTCGTCATGCGCCTTCGAACCCGGCACCCGCGCCAGCTCGAACCCGTCGCCGATCTCCACGCCCTTGATCGCCTGAATACCCATCAGCGCCCCGGCCAGGCGGGCGTCCAGCTTACGGTCCCAGTGCACATGCGAGCCCAGACCCACCGGAACGCCGTAGGCCAGGATCTCCACCACCCCACCCAGGGTGTCACCGTCCTTGTGCGCCTGGTCCACCTCCGCCACCATCGCCTTCGACGCATCCGCATCCAGGCAGCGCAACGGGTCCGCGTCCAGCCTCTCCACATCGGCCGGGGTCGGGTACACGCCCTGCGGGGCCTTCACCGAGCACAGCTCGACGACATGGCTGACGATCTCGATGCCGGCCGTCTCCTTCAGATACGACCGGGCCACCGCCCCCAACGCCACCCGCGCCGCCGTCTCCCGCGCCGAGGCACGCTCCAGAATCGGCCGGGCCTCGTCGAAACCGTACTTCTGCATACCGGCGAGATCCGCGTGACCAGGACGCGGACGGGTCAGCGGGGCATTACGCGCCAGCCCCGCCAGGACCTCCGGATCGACCGGATCCGCCGCCATCACCTGCTCCCACTTCGGCCACTCCGTGTTGCCCACCATCACCGCAACCGGAGAACCAAGCGTCAGACCGTGCCGCACACCCCCCAGGAAGGTGACCTCGTCGCGCTCGAACTTCATCCGCGCACCACGCCCATAACCAAGCCGACGCCGGGCCAGATGATCCGCCACCATCTCCGTGGTGACCGGCACACCGGCCGGAAGACCCTCCAGCGTCGCCACGAGTGCGGGACCGTGGGACTCCCCCGCGGTCAGCCAGCGCAACCTGCTCACGGGCGGGCCTCCGGCAGACGCAGGCCGCGGTGGATGTCCGTGGCGGCGGACGAATGGTTGAGGGTGATGTAGTGCAGACCGGGGGCGCCCTCGTCGAGGAGGCGCTGGGCGAGCCCGGTGGCGTGGTCCACTCCGATGCGGTGGGACAGGGCCGGGTCGTACTGTGCGGTGCGCAGGCACAGGGCGAGGTCGTCCGGGAAGGTCGCGTTGCTCAGGCGGGCGAAGCGGGCGATCTGCTCGTAGCCGGTGGCGGGCATGATCCCGGGGATGACCGGGGTGTGGCATCCGGCGGCGGCGAGCCGGTCGCGCAGCCGGAGGTAGTCCTCGGCGCGGAAGAACATCTGGGTGATGGCGTAGTCCGCGCCGGCCCGGCACTTGGTGACGAAGTGCCGGATGTCGGTGTCCCAGTCGGGTGAGCGGGGGTGTCGTTCGGGGAACGCGGCCACGCCGACGGAGAAGGCCCCGCAGGAACGGATGAGCTCGACGAGTTCGGCCGCGTACCGCACGCCCCGGGGGTGCGGGGTCCAGGGCCCCTGCGGGTCGCCCGGCGGGTCGCCGCGCAGGGCGAGGACGTCACGGATGCCGGCGTCGGCGTACCGGCCGATGATCGAACGGAGTTCGGCGACGGAGTGCCCGACGGCGGTGAGGTGGGCGACCGGGCGCAGGGTGGTGTCCTCGGCGATGCGCCGGGTGAGCTCGGTCGTGCGCTCGCGGGAGGTGCCGCCTGCGCCGTAGGTGACGGACACGAAGGACGGGTTGAGGGTCTCGACGCGGCGCAGCGCGCTCCACAGGGCCCGCTGCCCCTTGCCGGTCTTGGGCGGGAAGAACTCGAAGGAGTACGAGCGGTGGCCGGCCGCGATCAGTTCGGCGGGGCCCCTGAGGGTCCGCTCGGCCACGGGTGCGTGGACCGTCATGTCGTATCGCCTCCTGAGGGGACGAGGGCGCGGGGCGCGGCGTAGGTCTGGGTGCCGACGCTGGACAGGGCGAGCGTGGCCAGTTGCGAGCCGAGTCGCGCGCATTCGGCGGGGTCGAGGCCCGCGGTCAGGGCGGCGAGGTATCCGGCGCGGAAGGCGTCGCCGACGCCGGTCGGGTCGGCGGCCCGGTCGGCGGGGACCGCGGGGATGTCGAGCGGCGGGTCTCCGGCGCGCTCGACGCGGCTGCCCTTCTCACCGAGGGTCGTGACCCAGGTGCCCACACGGTGCAGGACGTCGGCGTGGGTCCAGCCCGACTTGGCGAGCAGCAGGGCGTGTTCGTACTCGTTGGTGAACAAATGGTCCGCGCCTTCGACCAGTTCGCGGATCTGGTCCCCGTCGAGCCGGGCGAGCTGCTGGGAGGGGTCGGCGGCGAAGGGAATGCCGTGGGTGCGGCAGGCGTGGGTGTGCCTGAGCATCGCCGCCGGGTCGTCGGCGCCGATCAGCACCAGGTCGGCGGGGGCCTTGCGCAGGACGTCGGCGAGGTCGATGTTCCGGGCCTCGGCCATCGCGCCCGGATAGAACGAGGCGATCTGGTTGCCGTCCGGGTCGGTGGTGCACAGGAAGCGGGCGGTGTGACGGGTACGGGAGACATGGACCCCACAGACGTCCACGCCGAGTGCGGCCAGTCGTTCGCCGTACGGGGCGAAGTCCGCGCCCACGGCGCCCAACAGCAGTGGCCGGTGGCCGAGTTGGGCCAGACCGTAGGCGATGTTGGCGGCGACTCCGCCGTCGCGGACGTCCAGGGTGTCGACCAGGAAGGACAGCGAGACGTGGTCGAGGCGGTCGGCGAGCAGTTGCTCGGCGATGCGGCCGGGGAAGGTCATCAGATGGTCGGTGGCGATGGAGCCGGTGACGGCGATCCGCATGTCAGGCCCCCGCCGCGAGCCGCAGCGCGTCCACGCGGTCCGTCCTCTCCCAGGTGAACTCGGGCAGTTCGCGGCCGAAGTGGCCGTAGGCGGCCGTCCGGGCGTAGATCGGGCGCAGCAGGTCGAGGTCGCGGATGATCGCGGCGGGTCGGAGGTCGAAGACCTCCCGGATGGCGTGTTCGATCGCGGTCTGCGGTACGGCGGCGGTGCCGAAGGTCTCGACGAACAGGCCGACGGGCTCCGCCTTGCCGATCGCGTACGCCACCTGCACCTCGCAGCGGCGGGCGAGGTGGGCGGCGACGACGTTCTTGGCGACCCAGCGCATCGCGTACGCCGCCGAACGGTCCACCTTGGAGGGGTCCTTGCCGGAGAACGCGCCGCCCCCGTGGCGGGCCATGCCGCCGTACGTGTCGATGATGATCTTGCGGCCGGTGAGGCCGGCGTCGCCCATCGGGCCGCCCACCTCGAAGCGGCCGGTCGGGTTGACCAGCAGGCGGTGGCCCTCGGTGTCCAGTTTGATGCCGTCGTCGGCCAGCCGGGCCAGTTCGTGCTCGACGACATGGGTACGGATGGCGGGGGCGAGCAGGGTCTCGAGGTCGACGTCGGCGGCGTGCTGCGCGGAGACGACGACCGTGTCCAGACGGGCCGCGCGACTGCCCAGGTACTCGATGGTGACCTGGGTCTTGCCGTCGGGGCGCAGGCAGGGGACGAGGCCCTCCTTGCGCACCTGGGAGAGCCGGTGGGCGAGGCGGTGGGCCAGCTGGATGGGCAGCGGCATGAGTTCGGGCGTCTCGTCGCAGGCGTACCCGAACATCAGCCCCTGGTCGCCCGCGCCTCCGGTGTCGACGCCCTGCGCGATGTCCGGGGACTGTGCGCCGATCGACACGGACACCCCGCAGGAGCGTCCGTCGAAGCCCTTGTGGGAGGCGTCGTAGCCGATGTCGAGGATCGCCTCCCGGACCAGCGCGGGGACGTCCGGGCGGGCCGTGGTGGTGACCTCTCCCGCAAGGTGCACCTGCCCGGTGGTGATCAGGGTCTCGACGGCGACCCGGGCGCGCGGGTCGTCCCTGAGCAGGGCGTCGAGGACGGTGTCGCTGATCCGGTCGGCGATCTTGTCGGGGTGTCCCTCGGTCACGGATTCCGAGGTGAACAGGCGGCGGGACATGGCTCTCCCTGGGGTCGCAGCGGCTGCTGACTGATGAAGGGCGTGAAGCGGGGCCGGGGGGGTTCCCGGGGGTGGGACCCCCCGGCCCGGTCAGAGGGCGGCGGACGCGAGGGCCCTGGCGAGGCGGACCACGCGGTCGGCCTGGACCCGGGCCGCGTTGCGGGTGAGGTCGCCGACCGGGGCGGTGCCGCCCGCGTCGTGGTGGGCGGTGCCGTAGGGGTTGCCGTCGGCGAACTTGTCCGGGTGGGTGAAGCCGGGGGCGACGACGATGCCCCCGAAGTGGTGGAAGGACTGCATGAGGGCGAGCAGCGTGGACTCGTTGCCGCCGTGCGGGCTGCCGGTGGAGGTGAAGGCGCTGTAGACCTTGTCGGCGAGCTCGCCCTTCTTCCAGGCCGGGCCGAGGGTGTCGAGGAACTGCTTGAGCTGGGCGGCGACATTGCCGAACCGGGTGGGCGAGCCCATCAGGACGGCGTCGGCCCACACCACGTCCTCGACGGCCGCGAGGGGGATGTCGGCGGTCGCCGCCGCGCGGGCCGCCCAGGCGGGCTGGGCGGCGACGACCTCCGGCGGAGCCAGCTCGGCGACCCGGCGCAGCCGGACCTCGGCACCGGCCTTCGCGGCGGTTTCGGCGAGTTCGCGGGCGATGTCGGCGACATGGCCGGTGGCGGAGTAGTAGACGACGGCGAGCTTCACGGTCACGTCCATGGCGCGCTCACCACTCCGCGAGGTGCAGGGACAGCAGCGGGTCCGGCACGTCGAGCGCGGTGGCCGGGTGGGTGAACGTGCGGTCGTAGTAGACGAGCGGGGTGCGGTCGTCGTCGACATGGGTGTCGAGGACGCGGCCGACGAGGATGCTGTGGTCGCCGCCGTCGTGCAGGGCGTGCAGGGCGCAGGCGACGCGGACACAGGCGTCGGGAACGCCGGGCAGGCCCAGTTCGCACGGTACGACGTCGCCCTCGGCGTCCCCTTCGGCGAACCGGTCGACGCCTGAGCGGGCGAAGCGGCGGGCGAGGTGGTCCTGGCCGTGCGCGAGCAGGTTGACCAGGAAGCGGTCGGCGCTCGCGAACGCCGGGTGGGTGCTGGCGGTGCGGCTCAGGCAGACCAGGACAAGGGGCGGGTCGAGGGACAGGGAGGTGAAGGAGGTCGCGGTGAACCCCCAGCGCCGTCCGGTGCCGTCGACGGTCGTCACAACGGTCACCGGCCCGGGGACCCGGGACATCGCGCGGGTCAGGGCGGTGCCGGTCGGGGCAGCCATGTGATCACTCTCCGGTGTGGTGGCGGTCAGGACGGACGGGGCAGCGCGGCGCCGGGGCCGGCCAGGCGGCCGGCCCCGGCACGAAGTGCGGCACGGGAAGCGACCGGCGCCCGGCCCCGGGCGGGCTGGTCAGGACGGAAGGCGGCCGTCGCCCGCCCCCGGACAGGCCCGCCAGGACGGGAAGCGAACGGTGTTCGGCCGCAGACGCGACGGGCAGGACGGGAAGCGGCTGAGGCCCGGCCCCCGACGAGCCTCTCAGGGCGGAAAGAGGCCGGCACCCGGCCCCGGACGCGCCGGCCAGAACGGGAAACGGACGGCGTCCGGCCCCAGACGCAACGGACAGGACAGGAAGCAGCTGACGCCCGGCCCCCGACGGGCCCCTCAGGACGGAAGGCGGCCCACACCCGGCCCCGGACGCGCCGGCCAGAACGGGAA
>NZ_JBIAWS010000006.1:451134-686141 GCF_042896045.1 Streptomyces sp. NPDC001351
GGCCAGAACGGGAAACGGACGGCGTCCGGCCCCAGACGCGACCGACAGGACAGGAAGCAGCTGACGCCCGGCCCCCGACGGGCCCCTCAGGACGGAAGGCGGCCCACACCCGGCCCCGGACGCGCCGGCCAGAACGGGAAACGGACGGCGTCCGGCCACAGACGCGACCGACAGGACAGGAAGCAGCTGACGCCCGGCCCCCGACGGGCCCCTCAGGACGGAAGGCGGCCCACACCCGGCCCCGGACGCGCCGGCCAGAACGGGAAACGGACGGCGTCCGGCCACAGACGCGACCGACAGGACAGGAAGCAGCTGACGCCCGGCCCCCGACGGGCCCCTCAGGACGGAAAGGGGCCGGCACCCGGCCGCAGGCGTGCCGCTCAGGAGCGGAAACGGCCGGCACCCGGCCGCGGACAAGCCGGTAAGGGCGGAAAGCGGCTCACACTCGGCCGCGAACGAGCCGCTCGGGACAGGAACGGGCCCACGCCCGGCCGCGGACATGACGGTCAGGACGGCAAGCGGCCCACGCCCGGCCCCGGACCGCCCGGTCACGGCTGGAGGTGGCTGGTGGACCAGCCGTGGTGGTGGCGGTCGTAGCGCAGTCTGCGGTGCAGCCGGTCGGAGTCGGCGGACCAGAACTCCACGGCGACGGGGGCGAGCAGGTAGCCCCTGTAGCGGGCGGGGCGGGGCAGCGCGGTGCCGGGGGCGGCCAGGCGGTCGGCCTCGGCGCGCAGGGCGGCGGCGTCGCGCAGGGGTTCGCTCTGCCGGGAGGCCGCGGACATGGAGTGCATGGGGATCGGGCGGCCGTACCACAGGGCGTCGGAGTCGGCGTCGCTCAGCTGCGAGACGGGACCGGAGAGGATGAGCTGCTGTCCGGTCTCGCGCCAGTAGAGCAGGCCCGAGGCCCAGCCGGTGGCGGCCATCTCGCGGCCCTTCTGGCTGGTGGCGTGGCTGGCGAAGACCAGGCCGCGGTTGTTGATGCCGCTGATGGACACGATGCGGTTGGAGGCGCGTCCTTGGCTGTCGGCGGTGGCCAGGGCCAGCGCGCGGGGTTCGCGCACGCCGCGGGCGGTGGCCTCGTCGATCCACTCCTGGACGAGGCCCATGGGTTCGGCCGGCGGGTCGTCGTACTCGGGGAAGTCCAGGTCGACTTCGCCGGTGAGGCTTTCGAATCGGCTGCTGTTCACGGGTTCCTCGCTGAGCGCTAGACGTGGAGGGTGCCGTGGGCGGCGATGACGCCGTGGCCGCCCACCTCGACCGAGCGGACCGTCTCGCCGGTGCCCTCGGCGGTGGCGAGCATGAGGGAGGGGCGGCCCATCTCGACGCCTTGGAGGATCTCCAGGTGCTGCCCGTAGCCGGCGAGCCCGTGCCTGGCGAGATGGATGGCGAGGGGGCCCGCCGCCGAGCCGGTCGCCGCGTCCTCGACCACGCCGTAGGCGGGCGAGAACATGCGGGTGCGCCAGTGGGTGCCCGACCCGGCGAAGCAGTTCGCGGCCATGTCCTCGAAGGCGCTCAGGGCGCGGTGGTCGGGCCGCAGGGCGGACAGCGCCGCCACGCTCTCCAGGCCCACGAAGACGTGCCGGGGACCGTTGCGGTAGATCTCGACGGGCGCGACCGTCTCGTGCACGCCGAGCGCCGCCAGGAGTTCCTCGCGGTGTTCGTACGGCTCCCAGGTGGGGACGGGCTGCCGCATCCGCGCCGTCGAGGCGTCCTCGTCGTGGGCGAGTTCGAAGGGGATCACGCCCATGGCGGTCTCCAGCCTGAGCCGGTCCTCCTTGAGTGTGCGGCCCAGCGCCACCGCCGTGCCGAGCAACGGATGGCCCGCGAAAGGCAGTTCGTTGACCGGTGTGAAGATGCGGATGCGGGCGTCGCCGCCCTGCTCGGCCGGCAGGACGAAGGTGACCTCGGAGAGGTTCATCTCCTTGGCGATGCGCTGCATCAGCTCGCCGGTGAGGTCCGCGGCGTCGAGGAACACCGCCACGGGATTGCCTTCGAGCGGGGTGCGGGCGAAGGCGTCGACGACTATGTATTCGTGCACGGTTCCACATCCCCCGTAGTAGCTGCCATGGCGGTGAGCACGGGCCCCAGGCCGTCGAGTCGAGGTAGGTCGTGCGCCCCCTCGACGGTGGCCTCCACCTCGAAGCGGCCGCGGTGCGTCGGCGGGCCGCCGATCAGCTGCGCCGCCCGGTTGGGAGGCAGCTCGGCCGGGCGATCTCCCTCCCACAGCATCACCGCGCCCCACCGGTTGGTCTCCCGGTCCGCCAGCCAGATCTTCAGCCGCAGCCCCGGTACGTCGCTCCAGTCGGCGACGGCTCCGTCGCGCAGGTCGGCGGTCAGGGAGTCGATGGTCTGCCCGGTGCCGTCGAGGTCCCACCAGGCGATGTCAACCCGCACGCTGGAGCACCTCCCGCAGGGTGCGGCCCACGATGCGCGGCCCGTCGACGGTGAGCACCGACTCGGCGTGGAACTGCATCGAGGCGAACGAGGGCCCGCGCAGGGCGTGCACCTCGCGGGTCACCGGGTCCCGGCTGACCTCCACGAGCCCGTGGGCGGCGGTGTCCAGCTTGTCCTCGGCGCTGCGGGCGGCGAACGTGTTGTAGAAGCCGACGCGTTCCCGGCTGCCGAACAGGTCGATCTCCCGTTGCACGCCCTGGTTCGGCACATCGCGGCGGGCCAGGTCGAGGCCGAGGCTCAGGCTGAGAACCTGGTGGCTGAGGCAGACGGCGACGAACGGCCGCTGTTCGGCGAGGAGTCGGGCGATCGCCGCACGCAGGTGACGGATCTTGGGGTCGTCCACGGCACGCGGGTCACCGGGGCCGGGGCCCATCACCACGAGGTCGTGGCCTTCGAAGGCGTACGGCTCGTCGAAGCGGCGTACCGTCACCTCAAGGCCCAGTGACCGCAGCTGGTGGCCGATCATCGCGGTGAAGGTGTCCTCCGCGTCGACGACCAGGGCGCTCAGGCCCGCGAGCCCGGGCACGGCGGGCCGTGCCGCGCCGGCGCCCTTGAGCCAGAACTCCGCGATGCCGTCGTTGCGGCGGTCCAGTGCGGCGCGGACGTCCGGATGGCTGCCGTAGCGGGTGCCGCGGCCGGACTCCAGTGCGCCGAGCAGTCCGGCCGCCTTGGCGCGGGTCTCGGCGACCTCCGAGTGCGGGTCGGAGTGCCGTACGAGCGTGGCGCCCACGCCGATCCGTACGCGGCCCGTGGTGTCGATGTCGGCGGTGCGGATGAGGATGGCCGAGTCGAGGGAGCGCTCGCCACTGCTGTCGCGGCCGATCAGCGCGGCCACCCCGCTGTAGTAACCGCGGCCCGCGGGCTCGTACTTGGCGATGACCCGGGCCGCGCTCTCCAGCGGGCTGCCCGTGACGGTGGGTGCGAACAGGGTCTCGCGCAGGATCTCGCGGACGTCCCTGCGGGTGTGGCCCTCGATGAAGTACTCGGTGTGGGCGAGGCGGGCCATCTCCTTGAGATAGGGGCCGAGCACCCGGCCCCCGCCCTCGCAGATGCGGGCCATCATCTTCAGTTCCTCGTCGACGACCATGTACAGCTCGTCGGTCTCCTTGCGGTCGGCGAGGAACTCGGTGACGCCTTCGAGGGTGGGCCCGGCCGGCGGGTAGCGGTAGGTGCCGCTGATCGGGTTCATCACGGCGGTGCCGCCACTGACCGAGATGTGCCGCTCGGGTGTCGCGCCGACGAAGGTGCGCTCGCCGGTGTGGATGACGAACGTCCAGTAGGCGCCCTGCTCTCGTTCCAGCAGCCGGCGGAAGAACACCAGCGCGTCGTGGAGCGAGTAGCCGCCGATGTCGGCGAGGAAGGACCGTTTGACGACGAAGTTGGCGCCCTCGCCGGTGCCGATCTCGTCGGCGACGACCCGGCGCACGGTCTCGGCGTACTGCTCGTCGTCGATGTCGAAGCCGTGGGCGGTCACGGAGCCGGCGGTGTCCGGGAGGCGGAGCAGGAGTTCGGGCAGCGGCACCTGGTCCTGGCCGGTCACGGAGAGCGCGACCAGGGGCGCGCCGTCGTCGGGGGCGGTGAAGCCCCGCTCGGTGAGCTGCCGGTAGGGCACCACGACCAGGACGTCGTGCCCGGGGCCCGATGCCCCGTCGGCGAGCGGGATGTCGGCGAGCGTCTCGGGCAGGGTCACCTCGCCGACCAGGACGTCGACGGTGTCCGGGACTCCGGTCTCCGGGCGGTGCAGCAGGGCGAAGGCGGGGACCTCGAGGTTCAGCACCCGGTCCAGGAGGTCGCCGTGGGAGGCGCTCATGCGAACACCTCCGTGGACGGGAGGACCACCGCGCAGCGCTGGGCGGCGTACTGGAGGGCGAGGCGATGGTGGTCCGCGGAGAAGTCGCCGAGCGCGTCGGCGGCGAGGAAGGCCTGGATGTCGTTGGTGTACGCCTCCAGGGCGGTGGCGAGGACGCCGACATGGGCGTACACCCCGCACAGCACGAGCTGGTCGCGGCCCGCCGCCCGCATCCGCTCCAGCAGGTCGGAACGGAAGAAGGCGCTGTAGCGCCACTTGGTGAACACCCAGTCGCCCTCGGCGGGCGCCAGTTTCCCGGTGACCTCCCGGTCGGCGGGGTCGGTGCGCATGCCCGGGCCCCAGAAGTCCCTGAGCAGACCGCGGTCCTCCTCGGTCATCCGGCCGGGCTGCGCGGTGTAGGCGACGGGCACCCCGAGGGCGGCGGCCCGTCCCCGCAACGCTGCGGCGTTGTCGACGAGTTCGGAGCGCAGCGGGTCGGGCAGGGCCCTGAGGAAGTAGCGCTGCATGTCGTGCACGAGCAGGACGGCGCGGTCCGGGTCGGGGGTCCAGTCCGCGACGTTCTCGGGCAGGCTCGCGCGGGCGGGCAGAGGGTACGACGCTATGAGGGGTAGGCCGGCCATGAGGTCAGCTCCTTTCCAGCGGGGTGGCCGCGTCGGGCGGAACGGGCGTCACAGGGCGCTCGCCCAGGCGGTGACCAGGGCTACGGCCTGCCGGGAGTTGAGGCGCGGATCGCAGAAGGTGGTGTGGCGCTCGCCGATCCGGCCGAGCGCGGAGGCGTCCGCCGCGCACTCGGTGACGTCGTCCGGGGTGGTCTCCAGGTGGAGTCCGCCGGCGACTCCGCCGGCCGCCGCGACCGCATGGCCGAAGGCCTGCACCTCGTGGGCCATGGTGGTCAGCAGCCGGGTCTTGTGGCCGCCGGGTGCGGTGATCGTGTTGCCGTGCATCGGGTCGCACAGCCAGATCACCGGGTGGCCCGCCGAGCGCACCGCCGCCACGAGCGCCGGCAGGCGTTCGGCGACGACGTCGGCGCCCATCCGGGAGATCAGGGTGAGGCGGCCGGGCTCGCGCAGCGGGTCGAGCCGCTCGCACAGCGAGGTGATCTCCTCGGGCGTCATGGTGGGGCCGACCTTGCAGGCGACCGGGTTCACCACGTCGGACAGCAGATCCACATGGGCGCCGTCCAGCTGGCGGGTGCGCTCGCCGATCCAGGGCCAGTGGGTGGAGCCCAGCCAGCGGGTGGAGTCGCCGAGTTCGCGGATCATCGGCACCTCGTAGTCCAGCAGGAGGGCCTCATGGCTGGTCCACACCAGGGGCTCGGTGCCGGGCCAGGAGCGCAGCGCGGGGGCGCGCCAGCCGAGGTGCTCGACGATGTCGCCGGCCGCCATGTAGCCGGTGAGGATGCGCAGCGGGTCGGGGCGCCGGCTCTCCGGGTCGGGCTCGGGGCTGTTGACCATGTGCCCGCGGTAGACGGGCAGCGCCACCTCGCCGATCTGCTCGTAGTTGTTGGAGCGGGGCTTGGCGAACTGGCCGGCCATCCGCCCGACCCTGACGACGGGTTTGCCGGTGAGCATCTTCAGGGTGCTGGCCAGCAGATCGAGCACGGCGGTCTTGCGCCGCACATGCTCGGCCGTGCACTCCTCCGGGTCCTCCGCGCAGTCGCCGGCCTGCACCACGAGCGCCTCGCCCGCGGCCACGGAGGCCAGCAGCGAGCGCAGGGTGCGTACGTCGTCGACCCGGACCAGCGGCGGACGGGAGCCGAGGATCTCCCGTACCCGCTGAACCTGGGCGGGGTCGGGCCATTCGGGCTGTTGCAGGGCCTTGGCCCGCTGGATTTCAGTAAGTGCTTGTCCCACGACAATTCCCCCGTGAACGGAGAGGGTTAACGTTCTGGTCAGGTGGGGATGCCGGCGCGCTCGATGCGCGGGACGTCGATTCCCAGGGCCTTGAACTGCTGGCACGGATTCATGAACTCGCGCTGCTGCTTGATTTTCCCGTCCTCGAAGAGGAAGGAATGCAGAAAGTGGTTCCTGTAATACCCGTCGGAATATCCGGGAAAGAGAATCCTGCCTTCTCCGTCGCATTCGACCCAGAAGCGGTTCGGGTCCTGGGTGTCGAAGATCTCGACGTTGGTCCAGGCCCAGTCGGGGAAGCACTTGAGCGACCAGACGGCGTGCTCGCCCAGCCGGTCGCGGCCGCGGATGACGATCGGTTCGCCGCTCTCCGTGGTCCACAGGCCACCGGTGCCGTCCTCGGTGAACAGCAGGTGGCGCCTGAGCCGGTCCTCGCCACGGGTGTTCATGTACCGCTCGACGATCTCCCGGTTGTGGGTGCGCAGCTCGGTCCGGTCGGTGGGTATTCGGGGGTCTGACATGGGTGTCCTTCATGGTGGGGGGTGGGCTGGGGGCTCAGACGATGAAGCTGATGTCGCGCGGGTCGCCGCCGACCAGGGCACGGCCGTAGACCTGCTCGGGAATGCCCATGCCGAAGCCGGCGTGCCGGCTGCCGACGTTGATGTCGCGCCACAGCCGCTGCAGCGGGTTGGACTCGTTGAAGGCGGAGGAGCCGTGGGCGGTCAGGAGGGTGTCCACGGCCTCCCGGCACAGGCGTCCGACCTGCGCGGACTCCAGCCGGTTGCGGGCGCGGACGGTGAGGTCGGCGTTGACGCCGGCGCGGGCGAGTTCGTCGACGGTGTCCGCGATGCGGGCGGCCACCAGCTTCGCCGTGTCGATCTTCGAGGTGGCCTCGGCGAGGTCCAGCTGGAAGGTCGGGGACTGGGTCTGGTCGCGGTAGGTGGAACCGGCCACGGGGCGGGTCGGGCCCTTGGCGCGGACGAAGTCGAGGGCGGCCTCGGCGCCGCCGATCAGCGCGCCGATCAGCCCGATCGCGAAGAGGCCGGTCAGGCTGTTGCGGTAGGGCAGCGACGGGTCGACCACGCCGTCGGTCTCGCCGTTGAGGATCGGCAGGTAGGGCACCAGGCGGTGGTCGGGTACGAAGATCCGGTCGGCGACGACGGTGTTGGAGCCGGTGCCGCGCATGCCGGCGAAGTACCAGGTGTCCTTGACGGCGACCTCGTCGACCGGCATCAGCGCGAACCGCACGTCGGGCCGGCCCGCTTCGGTGGGCACGGCGATCAGGGCGCTGACCCACTGGGCGTGCAGGCAGCCGGAGACATAGGCCCATTCGCCGCTGACGATCGCTCCGCCCTCGACGAGCTCGACGGCCGGCGAGGGCATGCCCAGCACGAGCGCGGCCCGGGCGTCCGGGTCCTCGCCCCACACCTCGTCGCCGGCCGCGGCCGGGAAGAGGCCGGCCATGAAGTTGCCGGCGTTGAGCACACCCGCGATCCAGGCGGCCGACGGGCAGCCCCGGCCGAGCGCGGTGGCGACGTCGAGCAGGGTGCGCATGTCGGTCTCGTGGCCGCCGAGCCGGCGCGGTGTCTGCAGACGCAGCAGCCCGGCCTCGGTCAGGGCGGCGACGACCCGGTCGGACAGGCGCCTTTCACGTTCGCATTCGACGGCGTCCTCCCACAGCAGCTCTCGCAGGCCGTCGGCCCGCGCGACAAGCTCGGCACGGTCGGGAATCGTCATTCCGAATCATTCCTCTCGAATTTCTCGGCGTTTGTGACGCTAAGCCGCTCAAAACCTTGGAGTCAAGGCCATCATTTCGGCTTCGCCTGGAAGGCGAAATTCTGAAAATGGGCAGGTTCAAGCGACGCGGCGCGTTTTACGGTCCGCGTTCTGCGAAGCGGAATTGTTAATTCGGCCGGGAGGAGTGGAGCAGGTTGCCGAGCAGGACCCGGCCGAGCGTGGCGGGATGCAGCAGGATGAGAGGCGACGAGAGCAGCGAGCCGACCTTGACGAACTCCTGGGCCACCACGGGGTCCCGCTCCGCGGCGGTCATCACCCGGCCGAAGAAGGCGTTGCTCAGCCGCACCGGCAGCGGCCGGGGGCCCGCCACCTCGGGGAGCGTCAGGTCACTGCCGACGGCCATCTGCCAGGCCACCTCGATCTTCCGGGCGGCCGCCCGGAAGAAGCGGTACGGCAGCCGGTCGCGGCCGTTGTCGAGACACTCCCGCAGTGCGGCGGCCTGGAGCGCGGCGACGGACATGCCCTGGCCGTAGACGGGGTTGAAGCTGCAGATCGCGTCGCCGAAGACGAGCAGCCCCTCGGGGAAGCGCTGCAGCCGTTCGTAGCGGCGGCGCACGCTGGCCGGATAGCGATGCGCCACCGGGTCGTCGATCGGCTCGGCCGCGCACAGGGCCTCGAAGACGTCGGAGGGCACGATGGGCTTGGCGTACTCCAGGAACTCGGCCGGGTCGGTCGGCGGGTGATGGCCGCCGTAGCCGATCAGGGTGAGCATCCAGCGGTCGGCCTCGTGCTGGAGGAAGGTGGCGCCGGTGGGCCGGCCGGGCTCGGCGCCGACGATGACGACCTTGCGGCGGCCGAGGGCGCCAGGAGCGAGCCGCAGGTTTCGGCTGACGTACTTGATGTCGACGGCGATCTTCTCCTCCGCCGGGGGCTCGTAGCCGAGGTCGGACAGCCAGCGGGTGGTGCGGCCGCCGCGGCCGGTGGCGTCGACGACGAGGTCGGCGGCCAGTTCCCGCTCGTCCCCGCCGTCCCGCCGCACCAGGCGTACGCCGGTCACCCGGGTCCGGTCCGGGGTGCCGGTCAGGCCGGACGCCTCGCACCGGTCGATGATCTGCACGCCCGGCAATTCCCGCACCCGGGCCCGGACTCGGCCCTCCAGCTGGGGCCGGGTCGGCTGGTAGGTGGGGGTGGGATCGGCGTACCGGCCCTCCTGGCACAGGAGATGGCCGCCCGGCGCGAAGTGCATCTCGACGGGCTCGCGGACCACGGGCACCCCGTCGGCCTCGAACTCCTCCAGCAGACCGGGGAACATCCGCTGCAGTCCCCGGGTGCCGGCGGGCAGGATCGCGTGGGCGTGCCGGCCCTGCGGCACCCCGCGCCGGTTCTCGTCGGTCTCGGGGAGCGTGTCCCGGTCGACGACCGTGACCCGGTCGAAGGTGTCGGACAGCACCCGGGCGGCGAAGAGGCCGGCGATGCTGGCCCCGAGCACCACGCAGTGGCCGCCGCGGGCGCGCGGCTCCTTGGGATCGTGGGGGCGTGCGGTGTCGTCAGACATGCGATTCCTCTGCTGTCCGTGAGGCGGATGGCCGAGCGGGTTTCCCGGATGCGCCCGCAATGGCAAGGCAGGAGAATTCCTGGGGAATCCCGCGTTCCGAACCGTGGAACGGCGACTTTCGGCGAGCGGATACGACAGGGCCGATGTGGACGTGGCTCAAATACGCCGTACGGGCGGCCCGATCGGCCTGCGCCGGGAAAACTGGATGCTCGACCGGTCCCGGCCGAATACCGCGACGGTGACCGAAAAACGGCGGCAGGCAACGGAATGAGGAATTCCGAATTACCGGACGCGGGACTTCTTCCCCCGTATACCTCACTATCGCGGACCGGTGAGCACCGCGGTCGTGAGCCAGCAGGCGGGAAGCGGGGCCACCGTGCGCCCGTGGCCGATGCGCGGGTCGTCGCCCGCGTGGACCTGGGCCCGCCAGCCGTGGTCCGCGAGCCACTCGGCCAGGTCGTCGCGGGCGGAGAGCCACTGGGCGCCCTGCTCCTCGACCCGCTCGCGCACGGGCCTGCCCTCCTCCCGCAGCATGGCCGCCTGGAGGTGCTCCAGCATGAGCCGGCTGCCGGGGGCGGAAAGCTCGCTCAGGCCGGCCAGCAGCGACTCGTTCGCCGCGTCGGTCAGATACATCAGCAGGCCCTCGACCAGCCAGACCGTCGGCTGCGCCGGATCGAAACCGGCAGCTCGCAGGGCCTGTTGCCAGTCCCCGCGCAGATCGGCGGCGACCCCGCGGCGCTCGCAGGCGAGAGGCAGCCCGCACCGCGCGATCAGGGCGTCCTTGAACTCCGTCATCTCCGGCAGCTCCACCTCGAACCAGCGGGTGCCGGCCGGCAGATCAAGCCGTATCGTCCGGCCGTCCACTCCGGCTGCCAGCGTGACGACCTGCCGGATCCCGGTGCCCAGCCCGGCCAGGATCTCGTCGTCGAAGAACCGGGTGCGCACCGCGAAGTACGTCGGGAAGCCCGCGGCGCTGGTGTGCGTCTGCTTGATCACCTCGGCCACGTCACCCAGCACCGGGTCCTCGGCCAGGGCCGAGAGCATCGCGCCGGCGAGCGGGTCCCGGAACAGCGGATCCGGACTCTCGCTTTCCAGTTGACGCATCCACGCGATGAAGAGTGCGGTCTGCCCGACTCCGGCCGAAGGCGTCTTCAGCTCCACCATAAAATCCTCCCCAAGACGAGTTCAACTCAATGAAAAAGCACGGGTCTACGCAGGCTGATAGTCAAGCGTGAAACTTCCGGCGCAATTGCTTGCTATTTCCCGGCAGATGGGGCTCGAATGCCCGGGGGAACATGGCCCGAGCGGCGATCTGATGGAATTCTGCGGGGCCTTGCGGCTGCGATGGTAGCGTGCACTGCGTTATCTTCAACTTTATTCCACGGAGCAGGCCCCCACTGAAGGATGTGTGCATGCTCGACGACCTGGACCGTGCCCTGATCCACGCGCTGCACATCGACGGCCGTGCGCCGTTCAGTCAGATCGCCGCCGCGCTCGACGTCTCGCCGCAGACCGTGGCCCGTCGCTACCGGCGGCTGCGCACCGAGGCGTCCCTGCGGGTGGTGGGACTGCCGGATCCTCATCAGGCAGGTCAGACACAGTGGCTCGTGCGGCTCACCGCGGCGGCGAGCAGCGCGCAGGACCTGGCGCACGCCCTGGTGCGGCGGCAGGACACGTCGTGGGTGAAGCTCACCTCCGGCGGCACCGAGATCGTCGCGATCATCCACACACCGACCGAGGCGGGCGCGGGCAACTCCCTGCTGCTGCGCGACATTCCGCGCACCAACCACATCACCGCGGTGTCCGCGCACTGCATCCTGCACACCTACCTGGGCGGGTCGACGAACTGGCGGCGCAGCGCCGACAGCCTCGACGACAAGCAGCAGCGCGTGCTGCGCGAGCACGAGGCGGCGGACACCTCCTACGTGCCCGTGCCACGCCAACTCACCGATTCCGACACGGACTTGCTGGTCGCCCTGCAGCGGGACGGACGGGCCACACACGCCGAGCTGGCGCAGGCCACCGGCTGGTCCCCGGTCACCGTGGCGCGCCGCCTCGCGGATCTGCAGGCGGGCGGCGCGATCTTCTTCGACGTGGAGGTCGACACCGGGCACTTCGGCGCCAACACCCGGGCGCTGCTGTGGATGTCCGTGAGCCCCGCGCACCTCGAGCACGTGGCGACGACGCTCGCCGGCCACGACGAGCTGGCCTTCGTGGCCGCGACCACGGGCCCCACCAACCTGGTGGCCCAGGCCCTGTGCCGCGACCCCGCCGACCTGCACCACTACCTGGCCCGGCGGCTCGGCTCACTGGACGCGATCCACACCCTGGAGACCAGCCCGGTCCTGCAGAACCTCAAGGCGGCGAGCCCGATCATCACGGACCTGGCCCGGACCAGGCGCGCCGCGGCGGCACCCCGTACCCGGGTCTGAAAACCCCTGCCCATACGGAAGAAGCGGCGGCCCGAAGGCCGCCGCTCGTCCCTGCGCTGATCCGCTGGTCCGCTCCCCGTGTGAAAGGGCTCGGCTAATGTCCCGTCCCGGCGTCCGCCGGCGCGTCCCTGTCGATCATCATGCGGCTCGTCGCGAAGCTCACCACCACCAGGGCGACGGCGACCCAGAAGGCCAGCTGTACGGCGTGCAGCGCCGAGGAGGCGTCGCCGGAGCGGGCGCTGCCCAGGTAGACGCTGCCGAGGATCGCCACACCGAGCGTGGCGCCCAGCTGCTGGACGGCGTTGAGCAGACCGGCGGCCGAGCCGATCTCCTGGGGCTGCAGCGGCTTGAGGGCGATGGTGAAGAAGGCGGGGCTGAACAGCCCCACGCCGAGCCCGACGACACCGAGCGCGAGGAGCAGCGGCGTGGGGTACTTGTCCGGGTCCGCCGCGTGGTACACGGCGACGGCGGCGAGCGCGCCGGCCAGCAGCACGGCGAGCCCCAGGGACATCATGCGGTGCCCGTAACGCCTGACCAGGTGCGCGCCGGCCACCCAGGAGGCGACCGCCAGGCCCACCGACCACGGCGCGAGGGTCAGGCCCGCCTTCAACACGTCCGTGCCCAGGCCCAGTTGCAGCTGGAGCACGATGACCATCATCAGGCCGTTGGTGACGGCGAAGAACGCGGTCGAGGTCACCAGGGCGGCGGGGAAGCCGCGGTGGGCGAACAGGCTCGGCTCCACCAGCGGGCTGCGCCCGGCGGCCGCCACCGACCGCTGGTGCAGCGCGAACACCACCATCAGGCACAGCCCGGCCGCGATGGCCGCCCAGCTCCACCCGGACATGGCCGACAGATCGGCGCCGATCAGCGGGTAGACCACGAGCCCGATGCCGGCCATGGCCAGCAGGGTGCCGGTCACGTCGAGAGTGGGCCGCTTGGGGGCGCGGTTCTCCATCAGCCTGGGCGAGATCGCCAGCACGACCAGTGACACGGGAACATTCACCAGGAAGGCCGCGCGCCAGGAGGAGCCGAACAGGTTCGCATGGGTGAGCACCCCGCCGAGCACCGGCCCGCAGACGGCTGCCAGGCCCATCACCGGGCCGATGCTGCCAAGCGCCTTGGACATCTCGGGCCCGGCGAACATCGTCTTGATCAGACCGATGGTCTGGGGGATGATCACGGCCGCCGCGGCCCCCTGCACCACCCGGAAGGCGATGAGCAGTCCGACGGAGGGCGCCAGGGCGCAGGCGGCGGACGCGATCATGAATCCGGTGACACCGGTCACGAACAGCCGCTTGCGGCCGGCGATGTCACCCAGCCGGCCACCGGTGATCAGCAGCACGGCGAACGGCAGGGTGTAGGCGGTCGTGAACCACTGGATGTCGGACACGGACCCGCCCAGGTCCGCGTGGATCGCCGGCGCGGCGACCTGCACGATGGTCGCGTCCAGCAGGTTCATCGCCTCACCGAGCAGCAGGGCGGTGAGCGCCAGCCACCGCCATCGGTACGCCGTGGGAGTCGGCGTCAGCACACGCTCAGCAGTCATCGGGGGTTCCTCTCCACCGTTGTCGACACGCCGGCCCGGCCCCGGTCGAGGGGCCTTTGGCCGACCACGACTCAGCGTGGGGCGGGGCGGACAGGAGGCTCCAGCCAGAGCGGGAAGATGGAGGATTCCTTCCATCCGAGCCCTGCGCCCTGTCGATTTCCCACACCGCGGGGCGGGGCTCGTCCGCCGTCGCCCGTGCCGCCAACGGGAAGACGGGTCCCCCTGGGCGGTGTGAGGTTCCTTCACAGGGCCGCCCTCGATGGAAGAAATGCTCCAGTCCGCCGCCGCGACTGGAGCGGGCGGGCGTGATCACTCCACGCTGGGGTCTCCCGGCCACCTCCCGTGTGCCGGAGGCCTACTCCTTCGTTCACCTTGTTCAGGAGCGTGGATGACTGTCCTGCCCGCCACCCAGAGAGAAGTCCGTCTGCTCGCCAAGCCCGCCGGTCTGCCCGGGCCCGAGCACTTCGGCGTCGTCGAGACACCCGTCGCAGCGCCCGCGGAGGGCGAAGTGCTGGTGCGCAACCTGTTCTTCCATGTCTTCGCCACCCTGCGCATCCTGATCGCGGGAGCGACCCAGGACACGCCGTTCCCGGTGCTCCACGACGGGGACACCCTGGTGGGCGCGGCGGTCGGCGTGGTCGAGAAGTCCCCCGAGGGCTGCGGCCTCGACCCGGGCGACCTGGTCTCGCACTGGCTGGGCTGGCGCGAGTACGCCGTCGTACCCGCCGCCGAGTGCACCCGGCTGGATCCGACGGTGCTGCCCGACCCGGCGGCCCATCTGCAGCAGGGCTGGACGGCGTACGCGGCGCTCACCCGCGGGGTCGAACTGCGCGCGGGCGACACGGTGTTCGTCTCCGCCGGCGGCAGCGGCATCGGCTCGATGGCCGGCCTGATCGCACGCCGGCTGGGGGCCGGGCGGGTCATCGCCAGCGCCGGTTCACGGGAGAAGGCCGAGCGGCTGCGTGCCGAGATCGGTTACGACGACGTGGTGGTCCGCGGCGAGGGGCCGCTGGCGGAGCAGCTGGCGAAGGCGGCGCCCGAGGGCATCGACGTCTTCTTCGACAACGTCGGCGGCGAGCAGCTCGCGGCCGCCGTGGCGGCGGCACGGCCCGGCGCCCGGTTCGTGCTGATCGGCGCGCTGTCCGGGCAGCTGGCCGCGGAGAGCACCGGGACCACGGCGCCCGTGGAGCTCGACTCGCTGCCGCTGATCCACAAGCGGATCGAGATGCGCGGCTTCAGCTCCGACGACTTCGCCGGCAAGGACGAGTGGACCGAGCGCTTCGGGGCCTGGCTCAGGGCCGGGGAGATCTCCTTCCCGCATGTGCGGGTCAAGGGCATCGAGAACGCGCCGCGGACCCTGCTGGAGGTGATCGAGGGACGGCACATCGGCGCCGTCGTCGTCGAGCTGTAGCCCGCGCAACCGCCGTACCACCGACCCCGTCAGGAGTTCCCCGTGCCACAGTCCGCCACCGACATCCTCGATCTGCCTCCGGGCGTCCGGCCGGAGCCGGACGAGCTGATCCGTGCCGCCATGCAGTGGCACTTCGGCCCCCGGACGGGATCGCCGTTCTGGCTGGAGCGGGCCAAGAGCCTGCCCTTCGATCCGCTGACCGACGTCAAGAGCCACGACGACCTGACGCTGTTTCCCAATGTGGCGGCCGAGCTGCGGGGGGTCCCCGCGCAGGAGCTGATACCGCGCGGGTACGGCGGGCGCCCGGACGTGGTGGGGGTGTTCGAGAGCGGCGGGACGACCGGGGCGCCGAAGCGGGTCGTCCTGCTGCGGGACTGGCTGGAGCGGATGCTGCACTGGAGCAATCTCAATCTGGACGCCCACGGCTTCCCGCGCGGCGTGGACTGGCTGGGCCTGGTGCCGACCGGACCGCACATCGTGGGCGAGTACTTCCGCCGTTCCGCGGCCACCCACGGCCGGTACGGCTTCACCCTCGACCTGGACCCGCGCTGGGTGAAGAAGCTGATCGCCGCCGGTCGCGGGGCGGATGCCGACGCCTACGCCGAACACCTCGTCGACCAGGCGGAGTTCGTGCTGCGCACCCAGGACATCGGCGTGCTGACCGTCACTCCCCCGCTCCTTGAGCGCATCGCCCGCCGCGACGACCTGGCCGAGCTGGTCAACTCGAAGGTGCGGGCGATCCGTTGGGGCGGCACCCAGCTGGATCCCGACTCCCGGTACCTGTACCGGACCGAGGTCTTCCCGGACACGGTGCTGTGCGGCAACTACGGCTCCACGATGATTCTCGGCTTCGCCGGCGAGCGCCCCGGTCTGTCCGAGGACGCCGGCTGCGTCTTCGACCCGTACAGCCCGTATGTGACCTTCCGTGTCGTCGACCCGGCGACCCTGCTCCCGGTGGGGTACGGCGAGCGCGGGCGGGTGCTGGTGCATCACGTCAGCAAGTCGTTCTTCCTGCCCAACAACCTGGAGCGGGACCTGGCGACCCGGACCGAGCCGCTCGCGGGGCAGTGCGGGGACGCGGTGGCGGACATCGCGCCCGTGGCCACCTTCGAGAACGAGACCGTGATCGAGGGCGTGTACTGATGCCCGGGCCTTCCTCACGCGTGGTCGCGCTGGACGCTCTGGGCGCCCAGGGGTCCTACCGGGCCCGCAACCGGCTGAGTGTGACCGACGTGGCGGGCCGGGAGAACGCCGAACTCAGCCTCGTACCACCGCTGTTCGTGGACCGCACCATGAAGGCGCTGCGCCGGGCCGCCGCACCCGGACCCGACGAGCGGATCGGCATGATCGCCCGGGCCGCCGGGCTCTTCGCGACCGCCGAGCTGAACGGTCTGACGCCCGAGGAGTACGCCCTCAGGGTCAGCCGGGTGGGCGGGACACCGATCTCGGTCGTACGGGTCACCGCCGCGGCCATCGCGGCGCGGCTGCGCACGGTGCACCACGCGGTGGAGCAGGCCCGGCCGGCCGGGGCGGTGCACCGGTGGGACGATCCGCTGACGCGGGCGGGGCGGGCGGTGTGGGTGCGCCGCGGGAGTGTGCTCGCGGTGCAGGCGGCGGGCAACCATCCCGGGCCGCACAGTCTGTGGCCCGAGGCGCTCGCGCTGGGCTACCGGGTCGCCGTCCGGCCCTCCCGGCGCGAGCCGTTCACCCCGCACCGGCTGGTCACCGCGCTGCGGGCGGCGGGCTTCGGCGACGACCGGGTGGCGCTGCTGCCGACCGACCACACGACCGCGGGCGCCCTGCTGCGGGGCGCCGACCTGGGGCTGGTGTACGGCGGCGAGGACGTGGTGCGGGGGTACGCCTCGGACCCCACGGTGCTGCCGCAGGGACCCGGCCGGTCGAAGATCCTGATCACCCGGGAGGTGGACTGGCGCGACCACCTGGACGTGATCGTCGACTCGGTGAGCGGGCACGGCGGCACGGGCTGCGTCAACACCACGGCCGTGTTCGTGGAGGGAGATCCCGGGCCGCTGTGCGCGGCACTCGCGGAGCGGCTGGCGGCCGTACCGAGTCTGCCTCCCGAGGACCCGGCGGCGGTGTTCCCGGTGCAGCCGCTGGCCACCGCGAAGGCGCTCCAGGCGCATCTGCAGCACCGGGCGTCCGGCACGAAGGCGTGGCTGGGCGGCGAGCAGGTCCTCGGTGAACTCGGCGACGGCAGCGCCGTGCTGCGTGCCGCCGTGCACCAGCTGGAACATCCCGGAGCTCCGCAGGCCGCGGTCGAACTACCGTTCCCCTGTGTGTGGGTGGCGCCCTGGACCCGCGAGGCGGGGCTCGGTCCGCTGCGCGACAGCCTGGTGCTGACCGCGCTCACCGACGACGAGGACCTGCTGTCCGCCCTGGTCCAGGAGCCCTCGATCGGCAATGTGTACGTCGGTGACCAGCCCACCCACCGGATGGAGTCCGGACTGCCCCACGACGGCTATCTCGCCGAGTTCCTGATGCGCTGCAAGTCGGTGATCCGCGACTGACCCGACCCGACCGACCCCTGCCCGAGGCGGTGCGCACGCACCGCCCCGCCGGCGGGGAGAACCTCCTGGGAGGGTTCTCCCCGCCGACGGCCGTGTCCGCCCCCGCCGCGCGGGGTGCCCGAAGGATGGTGTGCGCATGCTCGACGGACTCGACCGTGCCCTGATCCACGCGCTGCACATCGACGGCCGTGCCTCCTTCACCCAGCTGGCCGCCGTGCTGGCGGTCTCCCCGCAGACGGTCTCCCGCCGCTACGAGCGGCTGCGCGACGAGGCGGCGCTGCGCGTGGTGGGGCTGCCCGACCCACAGCTGACGGGACAGGAGCAGTGGCTGCTGCGGCTGACGGCGGGCCCGGAGACCGCCCTCGACCTCGCGCACGCGCTGGTGCGCCGCCCGGACACCTCATGGGTGTATCTGACCGGCGGGGGCACCGAGATCGTCGCCGTTCTCGAGACCCCGCTGGGCATGGCGCACGGCCACTCCCTGCTGTTGCACGAACTGCCGCCCAGCGTCGGCCTCACCGCCGTCTCCGCCCACCACCTGCTGCACACCTACCTCGGCTGGCGCACCCCGTGGCGGATGAGCGCCAACGCGCTGACCGCACGCCAGCAACGGATGCTGGGCGCACCACGGTTCACCGGGTACGGCATGTCGCTGCCCAGCCACCAGGTGCAGCTCACGCCCGCCGACCACGCCCTGATGGACGCCCTGCGGCGGGACGGGCGGGCCGCCGTCGGGGAGCTTGCCGCCGGCACCGGCTGGTCGTCGGCGACGGTCTCGCGCCGCCTGGACCATCTGCGCGCCTGCGGGGCGATCTTCTTCGACATCGAGCTCGACCCCGGCCTGCTGGGCGGCAGCGCCAAGACCCTCCTGTGGATGGCGGTGGCCCCGGCCCATCTCGACGAGGTCGCCACCACCCTGGCCCACCACGACGAGCTGGCCTTCGTCGCCCACACCACCGGCCCCACCAACCTGGTGGCGCACGCCCTGTGCCGGGACACGGCCGCCCTGTACCAGTACCTCACCCGCGGTCTGGGCGCGGTCAAGGCGATCCGCACCCTGGAAACGGCACCCGTGCTGCGCACTCTCAAGGCGGTGGGCACGATCACGCCCGCCGGGCCGGCGAGGGCGAACCGGTGACTGCCGTGAACCAAGTGGTTTGCGCGGTCCGCGAGTTGACGAGGTTGTCGTCGAGGTTTCGTGGAGACCGACGACGTCACGGGAGGGGCCGCCGTGCCCGAGGACAGCGCCCGGCCGATCGGCCGCATCACCGCAGCCGACAGCGGCTCCGCCGCGGGAACGACCGCGCACGCCGCGCGGATCTACGACTACATCCTGGGCGGAAAGGACCACTACCCCGCCGACCGGGAGGCGGGCGACGCCATGTGCCGGGAGTGGCCCGCCCTGCCCATCCACATGCGGGCCAACCGCGACTGGATGAACCGTGCCGTGCGGTGGCTGGCCGAGGAGGCGGGGATACGGCAGTTCCTCGACATCGGCAGCGGCATACCGACCTCGCCCAACATCCACGAGATCGCCCAGTCGGCGGCCCCCGCCTCCCGAGTCGTATACGTCGACAACGACCCGCTCGTCCTCGCCCTCTCCCACGGCCTGCTGAACAGCACGCCCGAGGGCAGGACCGCGTACGTCGAGGCGGACATGCGCGACCCGCGGGCCATCCTCGACAGCGCCGCCTTCCGCGACACCCTGGACCTGAGTGAGCCGGTCGCGCTGACCGTCGTCGCCATCGTCCACTTCCTGCTCGACGAGCACGACGCCGTCGGCATCGTCCGCCGCCTGCTCGAACCGCTCCCCTCCGGCAGCTACCTGGCGATGTCCATCGGTACGGCCGAGTTCGCACCGCAGGAGGTCGGCCGGGTCGCCCGCGAGTACGCGGCCCGCGACATGCCGATGCGGCTGCGCACCTTCGCGGAGGCCGCGGAGTTCTTCGAGGGCCTCGAACTCGTGGCGCCGGGCATCGTCCAGGTCCACACATGGCATCCGGACGGGACGGACGGCGAAACGATCCGCGACGAGGACATCGCCATGTACGGGGCGGTGGCGCGCAAGCCATGACGAGACCCGCCACGGCCCGCGGGCCATGGATTCCCCCTGCCGGCCGGAACGCATCATCACGATGCGGCAGCGACAACTCACGCAATGTTGCTGATCACTTGACTACCGGCGGTCACACACGATTGGCTCCGGCCAGCGAGAGTCATCCGGACGGCGTGCGAGGTGTCGGACGCCGTTCGGGGACCCCTCTCGCCGTTCCGCTTGCTCGGCCGCACAGCGAGGTGCCCCACCCTCATGAACACTCCTCCCCCGCCTCCCGCTTCCCACAGATCCGCACGCGTCGCCGCCCTGGCCGCGGCCGTGTGCCTGCTCGCGGCCGGCTGCTCCGCGGCCGGCGCCACGTCCGGCTCCAAGGGCGGCGTCGGCACGGCGGGCACCGCCCGTCTCAAGGTCGCCCTGGTCACGCACGCCTCGCCGGGCGACACCTTCTGGGACCTGGTGAAGAAGGGCGCCGAGGACGCCGCGTCGAAGGACAACATCGATCTGACCTACGCCAATGACCCCGACGCGGCGGGCCAGGCCGAACTGGTGCGGGACGCCATCCGCCAGAAGGTCGACGGCATCGCGGTGACACTCGCCAAGCCGCAGGCGATGAAGGGCCCGATAGCGGCGGCCAAGGCCGCGGACACCCCCGTGGTCGGGCTCAACTCCGGCATCGACTCCTGGCAGTCCGAGGGGGTGCTGGAGTTCTTCGGTCAGGACGAGAGCCTCGCCGGGCGGGCCGTCGGCGACAGGCTGGACGCCCTGGGCGCCAAGCACGCCCTGTGCGTGATCCACGAGCGCGGCAACGTCGCCATGGAGGCCCGCTGCGCCGGCGTGAAGAAGACCTTCGACGGCAGGACCGAGATGCTCTACGTCGAGGGCGCCGACGCGAACGCGACCGCCGCCGTGATCACCGCGAAACTGCGACAGGACCCGACGATCGACGAAGTGGTCACCCTGGGCGCCCCGTTCGCGCTCACCGCGGTGAAGTCGGTGCAGCAGTCCGGCAGCAGGGCCCATGTCGCGACCTTCGACCTCAACCAGGACCTGGTGAAGGCCGTCGAGAGCGGTGACGTGCAGTTCGCGGTGGATCAGCAGCCGTATCTGCAGGGCTATCTCGCGGTGGACGCGCTGTGGCTGTACAAGACCAACGGCAACATCACCGGCGGCGGCGTGTCCCCCGTGCTCACCGGCCCGGCCTTCGTGACCAAGGCGAACGTGGCCTCGGTCGCCAGGTACGCGGCGCGCGGCACACGCTGAGCCGGACGGCCGGCGGCACCTCGTACATCAATGTCGCGAAAGATTCGGAGAGCTGTGGCACGTGCGGTCACTTGTACGGATAGCATCCTGTGCACCCCATCTCTCCCCGCTCACGGCCACCCCCGTTTTCCTCTCTCCGCCCCCTCCGCTCCGCTGACCGCCTAGGACGACGATGTCTCCACGGACAGGTGCCCGGCGCCGTCTCGGCTCCATACGTCTCTCCCTGATCCTGCTGGCCCTGGTGCCCAGCGTCACCCTCGCCGCGATGTGGGCCCTGACGACTACGCAGATGTTCGACGAGGGGCTGCGGCTGCGCGGGCAGACCGAACTGAGCCGGTCGACCGGGGCCATGGGCACGGAGGCGACGCTCGCGCTGCAGCGGGAGCGCAGCCTGTCGGCGGCCTGGCTGGCCGGCGATCCGCGCGGCTCCCGCACCGCGCTGGTCGCCCAGCGCAAGGAGACGGACAAGGCGGTCGCGAAGCTGGTCGGCCAGTCCGACGCGATCAAGAAGGCGCCCGCGCGTATCTCGGACCGGCTGTACTCGGTCCTCGGCTCGGTGGGCAGTCTGGAGTACTACCGGGGCCAGGTGGACGATCCCACGGACATCACCGCGGCGCAGGCGCTGGACCAGTACAGCTCGATCATCGACGACCAGATCCACGCCTTCCAGGAACTCTCCCAGGTCGACGACGGCGACCTCACCTCGCAGGCCGGACCGCTGGTCGCCCTGGAGCACGCGGCGGAGCTGGTCGCGCAGGAGGACGCGCAGCTCACACTGGCCTGGCCGGCGGGGCGGCTGAGCGACAAGTCGTGGGTGACGTTCACGCAGCTGGTCGACACCCGGCGCTGGCTGGTCGAGGACCAGATCGTCCCCTCCTTGCAGGGCGACGCGAAGACCCAGACCGAGCGGATCCTGCAGAGCCCCGAGTGGCGGACCGTCCAGGACATCGAGGACAAGGTGCTCGCGGCCCGGCCGGGTCCGGACGGAAGGGTGACCCTGCCCGACGCGCGCCGGCAGTGGGCACTCGCCTTCGCCAAGGTCGGCGACGAGTACGGGCAGATGATCCGGATCCAGACATCCGGACTGCTCGACCGCAGCGCCGACAAATCCGAGAGCCTGCTGCTCACCGCCGCCTCGCTCAGCGCGGGTGGTCTGATCGCGCTGCTGCTGTGCGTGGGCATGTCCTGGCGGATCACCCGGTCCCTGTCGCGGCGGCTGCGCGGCCTCAGGGAGGCCACCCTCAGCCTGGCCGAGGAACGGCTGCCGGATGTCGTGGCCCGCCTCGACCGGGGCGAGAAGGTCGACGCGGACCTGGCGACCCCGCCGCTGGACTACGGCCGGGACGAACTCGGCCAGGTGGCACGGGCGTTCAACAAGGCGCAGCGCACAGCCGTGCACACCGCGGTCGAGCTCGCCGACACCCGGCGCGGCTTCCAGAAGGTCATCCTCGGCATCGCCCGGCAGAGCCAGAACCTGGTCAATCTGCAGCTCACCAAGCTGGACGCGCTGGAGCGCAGCCACTCCGACCCGGACGTCCTCAAGGGCCTGTACGAACTGGACTCCACGGCCAGCCAGTTGCGCCGCTACGAGGAGAACCTGGTCATCATCAGCGGCGAGCAGCCGCGGCGCAGCTGGCGCGAGCCGGTCGCGCTGATCGACATCCTGCGCAGCGCCGTCGGCGAGGTCGCCGAGTACCAGCGGGTCGAGGTGCACACCGATGAGGACGTGTGCATCGCGCCGCCCGCGGTGGCCGACGTGATCCATCTGCTGGCCGAGCTCATCGACAACGCGACCGTGTACTCGCCCGCCCCGGCCCCGGTCGGCGTGCGGGCCGCGCTGGTCGCCAAGGGACTTGCGATCGAGGTGGAGGACCGCGGCCTCGGCCTGTCGGAGGAGGACTACGCCTCCTTCAACGCCCAGTTGGCGGTCGAGCCGCAGTTCGACGTGGTGGCGCTGGCCGACGACCTCCGGCTCGGCATGTTCGTGATCGCCCGCCTCGCCACCCGGCACGGCATCGCGGTCACGCTGCGGCCCTCGCCGTACGGGGGAACGACGGCGATCGTGCTGCTCCCGCACGAGATCGTCGTACGGGAGCCGGTCCCGGCACCCGCCGAGGAGACCCCCGGCGAGGAGACCCCCGCCGTGGCGGGTCCGTCCCCTGCGGAGGAGCCCGCCCAGCCCGTCCGGGAGCCGCGCCCCACCGCCCCGGCACGCACCGCACCCGCCGCCGCTGCCCCCTCCACCCGGCGCGACGGCGTCGCCCCGCTCCCCCGCCGCGTCCCCCAGACCAGCCTGGCCGCCGAACTGCGCGAGGAGGCCCCCGGCGACGAACAGCACGACCACGCCGAGGAGTTCACCGCCGAGCAGGCCGCCTCCTCGCTCGCCGGTTTCCAGCGCGGCACGCTCCAAGCACGTGACGACGACACAGACACGCAGTACGACCAGGGTCAGGAGGGGGCACCCGTCACTCGGGAACCGGGTGCGCACCTGACCGCCGAAGGCACCACCACCGTCCCCTCGACTCCGCCCGCCGACCGCTGACGAAGGAACACCGCCATGACACCCCCCATCCCAGCCACCCATACCCAGCTCGACCAGTTGCTGACCGGACTCGTGGAGCGGGTCGCCGAGGTGAACCACGCCGTGGTGCTCTCCGAGGACGGCCTGGTCGTCAGCAAGTCCACCGGGTTCCTGCGCGACGACGCCGAGCGGCTTGCGGCGACCGCGTCCGGCCTGATGAGCCTGAGCAAGGGCGTCAGCATGGACTTCCGTGGCGGTCCGGTGCGGCAGGCGCTGATCGAGATGGCGCACAGCTATCTGATACTGACCTCGGCCGGGCCGGGCGCCCATCTCGTCGTCCTCACCAGTCAGGGCGCGGACGTCGGCGTGGTGGCGTACCAGATGAACATGCTGGTGAAGAAGATCGGCGAGCACCTCAGCGCGGCACCGAGGGCGGGCCTCGGCCCGACCGCCGAGTCCGGCGCGTGAGGTGAGCGGAGGCGACACGGACGGCCGTCTGGTACGGCTGTTCGCGCTCACCGGAGGACGGACCCGGCCCAGCCGTGCCGACTTCACGCTCATCACGACGGTGACCGCGGTGGACCCGCCGCCGACCTGGGCCACCCGACCGCAGCCCGAGCACCAGCGCATCCTGCGCCGCTGCGCCGAGCCGATCGCCGTCGCGGAACTCGCCGCCCTGCTCGATCTGCCGGTGAGCGTGGTCGTGATCATGCTCTGCGATCTGCTGGAGTGCGGCCGTATCACCGTCCGCCCCCCGCACCCCGTCTCCTGCGAGCCGGAAGACCTGGACCTGCTGCAGAAAGTGAGGGACGGCCTTGGCCGGCTCTGACCTCGTCACCCGGGCGGCGCCCGACACGGTGAAGATCCTGATAGCCGGTGGCTTCGGCGTCGGCAAGACCACCATGGTCGGCTCGGTCAGCGAGATCACTCCGCTGCGCACCGAGGAACCGCTGACCGCCGCCGGGCTCGGCGTGGACGACCTGGACGGCATCGAGGAGAAGCGGGCCACCACCGTGGCCCTGGACTTCGGCCGCATCAGCATCGGCAGCGACCTCGTCCTCTATCTCTTCGGCACGCCCGGCCAGCAGCGCTTCTGGTTCATGTGGAACGACCTCGCCCTGGGCGCCCTGGGCGCGGTCGTCCTCATCGACGTCCGCCGCCCGGAGACCAGCTTCGCCGCCATCGACTTCTTCGAACGCCGGGGCATCCCCTTCGTGGTGGGCGTCAACGGCTTCTACGGCGACCACCCGTACCCGCCCGAGGAGATCCGCGAGGCCCTCGCCCTCCCGGACCATGTCCAGGTGCTGCTGTGCGACGCACGCGAGCGGGAGTCGTCCCGGGACGTACTGATCGCGCTGATCGACCAGTTGATCGCGGCGGCCGTCCACACGGACGGTCCACGGCCGGCGGAAAAGTGAACGGCGAAAACCAGCCAAGCACGTCCGATTCGTTGACGCACTCGCGCCACATCCTTACCTTCTGATCGATTTACCGAACTTAGTTCGAAATATCGACCACGGAGCACGAATGAACGCGACGCCGCGTCCCGCGCACCCCCACCCCTCCCGCCGCTCCTTCCTCGGCATGGCGGCGACCGTGCCGCTCGCCGCCACCGGTGCGCTGGCCCTGGGCGCGGGTCCCGCGCGGGCCGCCACCAACTCGGCCTACGTCATGTGCTACTTCACCGAGTCGACCTCCCTGGGCGAGGGCACCGACTACGGACTGCACCTCGCCGTCAGCACCGACGGACTGGAGTGGACGCCGCTCAACCAGAACAACCCCGTCGTCACCCCCACCGAGGGTGCCATGGGCCTGCGCGACCCGTTCATCCTGCGCAGGCAGGACGGCACGTTCGTGGTGCTAGCCACCGACCTCAAGGGCACCGACTGGACGTACAACAGCCAGTACATCCACGTCTGGTACTCGACCGACCTGCGCACCTTCACCGGCTACCACCGGCTGAAGCTGCACGACATGGTCACCCACAGCTGGGCGCCGGAGGCCTTCTGGGACGCGGGCCGCGGCCAGTACGCGGTCATCTACTCGTCGGTCAACTCCAGCGGCCACAACGTGATCATGGTCAACTACACCACCGACTTCGTCACGGTCTCGGCGCCGCAGGTCTTCTTCGACCCCGGGTACGACGCGATCGACGGCGACATGACGGTGGGCGTGAACGGCGTCAACTACCTCTACTTCAAGAACAACAGGAACGGGACACTGCTGGGCGCCCGCTCCACCTCGCTCGCCCCGGGAAGCTTCACGCCCTTCACTGCGGCGGTCTCACACGGCGGCACCGAGGCCCCGGCCGTCGTCAAGTCCCTCACCTCCAGCACCTACTGGATGTGGGGCGACACCTACACGCCCAACGGCGTCTTCTACGCCTGGCAGACCACCGACCTGGCGGCCGGCACCTGGACCCCGCTCGACCAGCGGACATACACCCAGCCGCTCAACTCCAAGCACTGCGGCATCACGGCGATCACCACGACCGAATACGACAACCTCGTCGCCAAGTGGGGCACCCCCACCTGGAACCGGCTGAAGTCGCACAACTACCCCGACCGCTACGTCCGGCACAGCAACTACCTCGGACGCATCGACCCGTACCCCATCGACCCGCCCTCCGACTCCCAGTGGAAGCTGGTGCCCGGCCTGGCCGACAGCTCCGGGGTCTCCTTCCAGTCGGTCAGCTTCCCGACCCGGTACCTGAGGCACTACGACTACGCACTCCAGCTGGACGTGAACGACGGGACGTCGACGTTCGCCCAGGACGCCACCTTCTACCGGACGGCCGGGCTGGCCGACTCCTCCTGGTCGTCGTTCCGCTCGTACAACTACCCGACGCGCTACATCCGGCACTCGAACTACGCTCTGCGCATCGACCCGGTCTCGACCACCACCGACAAGCAGGACGCGACCTTCCACGTCGGCTACTGAGCGGGCCCGCGCAGACGACGCGGGCGCCCCCGAGTGGGGACGCCCGCGTCGTGTTCGTCCGGGGTCAGCCCAGGCCGACCGACTTCAGCCAGGCCTTGGCGACGTCCAGCGGGTCCTTGTTGTCGAGCTGGACCTGGGAGTCCAGCTCCAGCAGGGCCTTGGTGTCGAGCTTGGCCGAGACCGCGTTGAGCGCGGAGGTGCCCGTCGAGGACAGGCCGCTCTTGTAGACGAGCGGCTGCACGTTCTCGAAGCCGAAGAGGTTCTTCGGGTCCTGGAGGACCACGAACTTCTCCTTGGTGATGTTCGGGTCCGTGGTGAAGATGTCCGCGAGCTGCACGGTGTTCTTCTTCAGCGCCGCCAGGGTGAGCGGGCCGCCCGCGTCGAGCGCCTTGAAGCCCTCGAACTCCAGGCCGTACACCGACTTCAGACCGACCAGGCCCTGCTGCCGGGTCTGGAACTCCGGCGAGGCACCGATGGTCAGGCCCTTCGCGATGCCCTTGAGGTCCGCGATGCTGGACTCGGACGTCAGCTTGTACTTGTCGGCGGTGGCCTTGTTGACCGTGACCGAGTCCTTGTCCTGCGCGGCGGCGGGGTCGAGCAGCGTCAGCTTGGAGTCCAGCTTGGCCTCGATCGCCGCGGTGGTCGCCTCGACCGTCTTCGGCGCGGCCTTGGGGTCGAGGTAGGCCAACAGGGCGCCGTTGTACTCCGGCAACACGGTGACGGAGCCGTTCTTCAGCAGCCCGTACGTCGTCTCGCGGCTGCCGATGTTCGGCTTGTAGGTGACCTTGACGCCCTTGGCCTTGAGGGCCTCGCCGTAGATGTCGGCGAGCAGGATGCTCTCGGGGAAGTTGTTCGAGCCGACGACGACGGTCTTGCCGTCGGACCCCCCGCCCTGGAGCGGATCGGAGGACTTGTTGCCGTCTGAGGAGCCACATCCCGCCAGCAGGGCCGTGGTCGCGGCAAGCGCGACGGCCGCCGCGGGGTAACTCCTGATGGACCTGCTGCGTGGGGCGTTGGAAGTCACGATTCCCGTTCCGGACCTTGAGGACTGATGAGAAGCAAGCTCTGGAACTGATCCAATCCAGCCTGTTCTTACTCAGTCAAGAGCAGTCGGGTCACCAATTGGCGTCGATGCGTGATCAGTTGTGAATTCTGTGTAAACAGAGATAGGCGGAACCGGAGGCTCTTTGTAATGGATTCTTGACTAAGAGCAACGTGCTTGATCGTTCAATGAGGCGATAGTCTCCACGCAGTTGGCGATCAGAATCGGTCAAACAGAGGAGGCCCGGTGGGCGGCATACGGGGCTTCGCCGACCGGTGGTCGTTCCGGCGCAAGCTCAACCTCCTGGTCGGTGTACCCCTGGCGGTGGTGGCCGCCCTGCTCTCCTATCTCATCGCCGGCCAGGTGGGCCAGGCGCGGGACGCGGCGTCCGCGGCGGACCTCGTGCGCAACAGCGAGCAGGTGGCGTCGCTGGTCAACGACCTGGAGAGCGAGCACCAGCTGGCCATCCTGCTGTCCGTGCGCTACGAGGCCGGAGGCCGGGGCGTCCAGTCCACGCTCACCGCCTACCGCAAGGCGCAGGACGCGGTCGACGCGCAGATCGCTCAGGTGCGCCGGACCTTCGGCGACGGGCTGCCGGACGGCGAGGCGCAGGCGCTGAAGGAGGTCGAGGGCCTCACCAGTCTGCGCGGGACGGTCGAGCAGAGCTATCTGCCCGCGAGCAACATCGACCCCGCCTACGACAACGCCGCCAGTACCGTGATCGACGGCCTGGGTCTCGACCGCAACGCGGAGCTGGCGGCCACCTTCACCGGCAACCTCCTCGACTCGCTGCTGCGCGCCGATGCCGCGCACGCCTCCTTCGAGACCGGCGTGTTCTCCGCGACGACCGGTGACACGAACGCACAGATCGAGTTCACGACCGCGGTCGGCGCGTACCAGCTCTACACCAGCCAGGCCGAACGCTTCTCCCGATTCGCCACCGAGCAGCAGGCCGACGAGCTCTCCGGCATCGAGCACACCGCCGCCCAGCAGGACATCGCCCTGACGTACGCCGAGCTCCAGGTGGCCCCCAGCGGCCTGCAGGCCAGCACACCGGCGGAGATCAAGGCGACGTTCCAGACCGCCCTGACCGCCTATCCCTCCTACCCGGAACAGGCCGCGGCCCGGCTGAAGATCACCTCGTCCCTCATCGACCAGATCGCCGACGGTGCCGACCATGCCTCCACCAAGGCCTGGTGGCGTGCGAGTCTGCTGCTGGCCGCGGCGCTGCTCGGCTTCGTCCTGTGGCTCGCCTTCTCGGTGCTGGTGCGCCGCTCGGTGGTCGGGCCGGTGCAGGCCCTCACCGGCGCCGCACGGGAGGTCGCCGAGGTGGCGGGCCGGGAACTGGCCCGGGTCGCCGACGACGACGCCGAGGACGACAGCCCGCCGAAGCTGCGCGAGATGCCGGTCACCGCGGACGACGAGATCGGTGAGCTGGCCGGCGTGATCAACCGCGTGCAGACCACCGCGATCGCGCTGCTCGAACGGCAGGTGCTCAGCCGCCGCAACGTCGCCGAGATGTTCGGCAACGTGGGCCGCCGGGTCAGCAACCTGACAACCCGTCAACTCGCGCTGATCGACGCGGTCGAGCGGGGCGAGACGGACCCGGCCCTGCTCGAACGCCTCTACTCCATCGACCACATCGCGGTCCGACTGCGCCGCAACGCGGACAGCCTGATGCTGCTGGCCGGCATCCGCGAGACGGTCCTCGACTCCGGGCCCACCGCCCTCACCAACGTCGTACGCGCCGCCCTCGGTCAGATCGAGGGCTTCCAGCGGGTACAACTGCACGCGCGCACCGAGGTCATGGTGGAGCCCGACATCATCGGCGACCTGACGCTGATGGTGGCCGAACTCCTCGAGAACGCCGTGTCGTTCTCGCCCGCGGGCAGCCCCGTGGAGGTGTACGTACGGGACACCTCCGGCGAGGAAGCAGCCCTCTCGGGCGGTGCCACCATCGTCGTCTCCGACCACGGCCTCGGCATGAGCGCCGAGCGGCTCGCCGAGGAGAACGCCCGGCTGATCCGCCGCGAACGCCTGGACGTGATGCCGACGAAGGTGCTCGGCCTGTTCGTGGTCGGCACCCTGGCGCGCCGCTGGGACGTCAGCGTCCTGCTGTCCCGCACACCGGGCGGCGGCCTGACGGCGGAGGTGACGGTGCCGTCGTCACTGCTGCTGACGATGAGCCCGGTCGGGCCCACGGGCGAAGTGCCTACGGAGACTCGGGGCGAGGTCGCAGGGGGGCGGACGGCCGCTGAACGGCCGCTGTCCGGTGCCGTGTCCGGCCCGCGCCGGTCCGCCGCCACCGAAGCCACCGGAACGCCGGCCGACACCACACACCTCGGCGGACCGCTCCCGCGCCGGGTGCCCCGCCGGGAAGCGGACCCAGCCGATCCTCCGAGCGCGACCGCCACCGCACCTGAGCCGGACTCGGCCTCGGGCGGGGCATCCCCCGCGCCTGGGCCAGGCCCGGCCTCGGACCCGACACCGGCCACACCCGCCCTGCACACGCCGGCGGACATGACACCGACCGCTCCCACGCCGAACACGGCAGACGAGACGACGACCGCACCCGCACCGAGCGGGGCCGCGGACGCAACACCGACCGCACCCACCACGGGGACCACACCGGACGCCCCATGGAGCGCACCAGCCATGGGCCCGGGCGCGGACGCAAGGCCGAGCGCGCCCGTGTCAGACACTGCGGCGGGTGCCGGGGCTGTGTCTTCCTCCCCGTCCGGCTCCGGGCAGGTCCCCCGGGCCCGTACCGAGGCGTTCAGCGACGTGAGCCACTCCCGGGCCGATGACACAACACCCGGCGGTTCTTCGGGGGTTGGCCCGGAGGTATCGTCTTCCCAGGTCACCCCGGGCGCGCCAGCGCTGTCCGACCCGGGCGGGACGGGCCAGACGCCCCCCGGCGACGGCTCCTCGCGGCCCCTGCGTCGCCGTGTCCGCGGTGCCACTCTCCGTACGACCGTCGACGCCGCTGCCCAGGCGGCACGGCAGGCCCCCCGGCTCGCCGATGCCAACGCCGTACGGGACGCGCTCGACGAGTTCGAGGCGGCCGTGCAGCGCGCGCACCGCGACAGCGCCTCCGGCAGCCGGCCCGCGACCACCGACACGCACGACCAGAAGCACCTCCCGGAAGGAGCCGAGCAGTGAGTACGCCGACTGGCGCCACGCCCGCCGAACTGCAGGCCGCCGCAGCCGACTTCACCTGGCTGCTCAACCGTTTCGCCACAGAGACCGCGGGCGTCGTGGACGCCATCGCGGTCTCGTCCGACGGACTGCTCATCGCCGTGTCCGAGCTGCGCGAACCCGCGGATTCGGAGCGGCTCGCCGCGATCGTCTCCGGCATCACCAGCCTGGCCGCCGGCGCGTCCGGCAACTACGGCCTGGGCGCCCTCAACAAGGTCATCATCGACCTGGAGGGCGGCCATGTCCTGGTCTCCGCGATCGGCAGCGGCGCCGTGCTCGGCGTCGTCACCGACAAGGAGGCCAAGCTGGGCAACATCGCGTACGAGATGACCCTGTTCGCCAACCGGGCCGGCAGCGCCCTCAACCCGCAGCTCGTGCTCGCGCTCAAGAACAGCGTCGGCTCGCCGACGGCTCTCTGACCGGGCCCGGCGACCCCATGGCGGACGGCTCCCCACCTCCGGGCCCGGACCCGGTCGGTCCGGCCCCCGCCGTACGGCCGTTCCTGGTCACCGCCGGCCGGGTGGCGCCGACGGCGTCCGGCAGGCCGATGCCGGTCGAGACCCAGGTGGTGGCCACCGCCGAGGGCCTCGCCGTCCTCGACGGGCTCTCCTTCGAGCAGCACGACATCGTCGCCGCCTGCCGGCTGCCGCAGTCCGTCGCGGAGCTGGCGGCCCGGCTGCGGCTGCACCTCAACGTCGTGCGGGTCCTCGCCGAGGACCTGCGCGCCGCCGGGCATCTGACGGTGTACGTGCCCGACGTCGACGTCACCCACGACGCATCCGTTCTGCGCAGGGTGATCGATGGCCTGCGCGCCATCCCGAACTCCCGAGGGGTACTGCGTGACACCGACTGAACCGGCCGCCCTCGCCCCGGTCGACCAGGGGGCCGCCGTACGACCGCCGCTGCCGGTCAAGATGGTGATCGCGGGCGGTTTCGGCGTGGGCAAGACCACCGCCGTGGGTGCGATCTCCGAGATCGAGCCGCTGACCACCGAGGCCGCCATCACGGAGGTCGCGGCGGGCGTGGACGACCTCAGTCACACCCCGCGCAAGACCACGACCACGGTGGCGATGGACTTCGGGTGCATCACCATCGACCCGACGCTGAAGCTGTATCTGTTCGGCACGCCCGGCCAGGAGCGGTTCGGGTTCATGTGGGACGACATCGTGGAGGGCGCGGTCGGCGGCCTGGTCATCGTGGACACCCGCCGTCTCGACGACTGCTACGCCGCCGTCGACTACTTCGAGCACCGCCAGATCCCGTTCGCCGTCGCCGTCAACGCCTTCGACGGCAAGGTCGAGCACGGCCTGGACGAGGTGCGGTGGGCTCTCGACGTTGCCGAGCGCGTCCCTGTGATCGTGTTTGATGCCCGGGAGCGCGGCTCGGTACGGGATGCTCTGCTGGTTGTACTCGAGCTTGCACTGGCTCGCACCGAGGGGTGATGGTCAGCCCCCAACCGGTCCTCGTTCGTCCGCGGGTCGGTGAGGGCTTGTCGCGCCGCGCCCCTAGCGGGCGCTCCTCCTCACCCCGGGTGACACAGTGAACCGTGCCACCGCTCCGAAGAGACCCAGCGTCAGCAGAGCCAGGATCGCCACCAGGCTCGCCCCGCCCACCACCTTCTCGTAGTTGCGCTGGTACAGGCCGTCCACGATGTAGCGCCCAAGACCGCCGAGCGAGACATACGCCGCGATGGTGGCCGTGGACACGATCTGGATGGCCGCCGAGCGCAGGCCGCTGAGGATCAGTGGGAGGGCGACCGGGAGTTCGACCTGGAAGAGGATGCGTGGCTCGGCCATGCCCATGCCGCGGGCCGCGTCCACCGGGGACGGGTCGACGGAGCGCACCGCCTCGTAGGTGGTGACGAGGATCGGCGGTACGGCGAGGACGACCAGCGGGATCATCACCGGCGTCAGACCGAGCCCGAGCAGCACGAACATCAGCACCAGCAGGCCGAAGCTGGGCAGGGCCCGGCCCGCGGTGGCGACGAACGCCACGGTGTTGCCGCCGCGCCCGGTGTGGCCAGTGAGCAGGCCGACCGGCAGGCCGATCGCGGCGGCGATGGCGAGCGCGGTCAGCGAGTACTGGATGTGCTCGCGCAGCCGGGTGGGGATGCCGTCGTAGCCGTGCCAGTGGGCGCTGTCGCTGAAGAAGGCGTTGATGAAGTGGAGGACGTTCATCGGACGGCGTCCTCCAGTGCGGCCTGCATCGGTTCGGGTTCGTCGACGGGACGGGGTTTGCGGGTGCCGCGCGGCATCCAGGGGGTCACGAGGACGCGGACGAGGACCAGCAGGGCGTCCGCGAGGATGGCGAGTACGGCAGTGCCGATGACGGACAGCCAGATCAGGCGCGACTGGTGGTAGATCATGCCGTCGTTGAGCAGATTGCCCAGGCCGCCCTGGTTGCCGATCAGCATGCCGACGCTGACCAGCGAGATGCTGGAGACGGTCGCGACCCGCAGCCCGGCGATGATCGCGGGCGCCGCGATCGGCAACTGGACCTGGAAATAGCGGCGTACGGGCCCGAGGCCCATCGCGGTGGCCGCGTCGAGGGTCTCCTGCGGCACCGACCGGACGCCGTCCACGATCGCCGGGACGAACACCACCAGGCTGTAGATGCCCAGCGGGATCATCACCGTCGTCTCGGTCTGGCCGGTGTAGTCGATCAGGACGACGAAGAAGGCGAGCGAGGGGATCGCGTACAGGATGGTCGTCACCCACAGCACGGGCGGGTACAGCCAGCGCAGCCGCACGCACAGCTGAGCGATGGGCAGCGCCACCACCAGTCCGGCCACGACGGGGATCAGCGCCTCGCGCAGATGCAGCCCGACCAGGCCCCAGTAGGTGTTCTGCAGGTCGCTCGGGATGTCGAAGAGGCCGCCGCTCATCCCGCGACCTTCGCGTCGTCCGCGTCGCTGCGGCCCTTGGCGTGGGCGGTGCGGATCGCCTCGCCGATGGTCTGCTGCGAGACCACGCCCGCGACCCGGCCGTCGGCGCCCACCGCGACGGCCCACCCGGTGGGCGAGAGGACGGCGCAGTCGAGCGCGGCGCGCAGCGAGTCCTTGCCGTGTTCGAAGGGGCGGCCGTAGGCGAGGAGTCGGGCGGGGTCGACCTCCCCCGCGGTCAGGGCGCCGGGCTCGCTCCAGCCGAGCGGCCTGCCGTCCACATCGGTGACGAGCAGGTACGGCGCGCCGTTCGCACCGCGCTCGGCGATCTGCTCGGCGGTGGCGTCGACGGCCACGACGGGGGTGGTGAGCAGGTCGAGTCCGGCGGAGGAGAAGAACGACAGCCGCCGGATGCCGCGGTCCGCGCCGAGGAAGTCCTCGACGAACGCGTCCGCGGGGGCGGACAGCAGCTCGGCGGGCGGCGCGAACTGGGCGAGGTGACCGCCGGTGCGCATCACGGCGACCATGGTGCCGATCTTGACGGCCTCGTCGATGTCGTGGGTGACGAAGACGATGGTCTTGCCCAACTCCTCCTGGATTCGGAGCAGTTCGTCCTGCAGCCCCTTCCGTACGACGGGGTCGACGGCCGAGAACGGCTCGTCCATCAGCAGCACCGGCGGATCCGCGGCCAGCGCCCGCGCCACGCCGACGCGCTGCTGCTGGCCTCCGGAGAGCTGGTACGGGTACCGCTTGGCGAGCGCTCCGTCCAGTCCGACCCGCTCCATCAGCTCCCGGGCCCGCGCTCGTGCCTTGTCCTTGCTCCAGCCGAGCAGCCGGGGCACGGTGGCGATGTTGTCGACGATGGTGCGGTGCTGGAAGAGGCCGGCGTTCTGGATGACGTAACCCATGGACCGACGCAGGGTGTTGACCGGCTGCTGGGTGATGTCCTTGCCGTCAAGGGTGATCGTGCCCTCGCTCGGCTCGATCATCCGGTTGATCATGCGCAGGGTCGTCGTCTTGCCGCAGCCCGACGGTCCGACGAATACGGTGATCGAGCGGTCGGGTATCTCAAGCGAGAGGTTGTCGACCGCGACCGTACCGTCGGGGTAGCGCTTGGTGACTGAATCTATGCGTATCAAGACGCCGTTCACCCTTCGGTCTGGGCAGTTGCAGGCAGAGTCTAGACCTCCTCTGTTTCGGGTTTCCTTCGGGAGTTTGGCCAGATCCGGGCCCGGGCTTGGCACCGTCCTCGTCCTCGCCCCGCCCGGGCTCCAGCGGGTTGCTGTCGGTCACACGGTCGCCGAGGGCTCCCCCGCGACCGGACACCCCTCCGTCCGCAGCACGTGCCCTCCGGCGTCCACGGCGAACACCTCGCAGCCCGGTAGTGCGGCGGCCCACTCGATGCCCTGCACGCCCAGCGCGAACGCCGCCGTCGCGACCGAGTCCGCCTCGGTCAGGGTGGCGGCCACGACCGTGAGGCTCTGCAGCCCGGTCGCCGGGAGTCCCGTACGGCCGTCGATGATGTGGTCGCCGCGTTCGTAGCGCGCGGAGGTGGCGACCGCCCCGTCGGTGAGCTCGAGGACGGTGCACAGTTTGTCGGCGTGTTCGGGGTGGCGTACGCCGACCCGCCAGGGGCCGCCGGCGACGACCACGTCACCGCCGGCGTTCAGCACGAACCTCTGCGCGCCGGCCGCCTTCAGCAGCTCCGCCGCCCGCTGCACCGACCAGCCCTTGACCACCGCACAGGGGTCGAGCCCGCGGCCGGGCAGCCGTACGTCGAAGGCTCCGCCCGTCGCGGTCCGGTAGTGCTCGCACAGGTCGAGGACCTCGACGAGGTCGTCGCTGAGCTCGTGGGAGGCCAGCTCGCCGCGGCCGTGGCGGGAGACCTCGCTGTCGGGCTTGAAGGGGCTGAACCGTGCGTCGACCTCGCGCAGCCATGCGAAGACCGCGTCGGCGGCCGACTCCGGAACGTCCTCGTCGTCGACCCGGAGCGAGACGGGGAAGCCCATCACATGTTCGACGCGGTGCATTCGGATCAGCCCTTCGCGTCGATCGCGGCCTGGAGGGACTCCTTGTAGCCCTCGCTCGTGACGGTCGCACCGGACACGGTGTCTATTTTCGCGCTCTGCGCCTTCAGTGTCTCCGCGACCAGCTTCGGCACGGCGGCCGTGGTCTGCGGGTGGTTCGGCTGCTGCAGCATCCTCACGGCCGTGATCTTCTCGCCGGAGAAGGTCACCTGGACCTGCACGGGACCCTTGTCGGTGTTCACCGTCGAACCCGACACCGTCTGCGCGGCGGAGGCGGGAGAGGCGGAGGCCGGGGAGGACGCGGACGTCTTGGCGCTCGCACCGTTCGAGTCGATCGCCGCCTGGAGGGACTTCTTGTAGGCCTCACTGGTGATCGTCGCACCCGACACCGTGTCGACGTCCGCGCTCTGCGCCTTCAGTGTCTCCGCGACCAGCTTCGGCACCGCCGCCGCCGTCTGCGGATGGTTCGGCTGCTGCAGCATCCTCACGGCCGTGATCTTCTCGCCGGAGAAGGTCACCTGGACCTGCACGGGGCCCTTCTCCGTCTGGATCGTCGTGCCCTTGACGACCGTGCCGGACGAAGAGCCCGCGGAGGAGGGCGCCGACGGCGTCGAGGCGGGCTCGGCGGTGGAGGTCGCAGCGCCCACGGACGGCTCGTAGCGCCAGACCGGGACCAGGCCCGCGATGCTCAGGACGACGACAGGTATGGCTCGCTTCACGATGTCTTTCCCGTCTTCCTCATCCGGCCAGGCTGAAGCGCTCGAAGTGGATCTGCTGCCTGGGCACGCCCAGCTCGCCCAGGCTGCGCAGCACCGCGTTCATCATCGGCGGCGGCCCGCACAGGAAGACGTCCCGGTCGCCGATGTCCGGCACCAGCCGCGCCAGCTCGCGCGGCGCCAGCTTGTCGGGGACGGCCGGTCCGGTGACCAGGTGCAGCACGGCGCCCTTGGCCGCCGCCAGCTCGCGCAGCTCCTCGTAGAGGACGGCGTCGCGGTCCGAGGCCACGCGGTAGATGACGACCGCGTGGCCCTCGATGTCCTCCAGGATGGCCCGGATGGGGGTGACGCCGACGCCGCCCGCGATCAGCAGGGACTCGGACTTCATGCGGTGAAGTGTGGTGAAGGCGCCGTAGGGGCCCTCGGCGAACACGCGCGTACCGACCTTCACATGCCGCAGGGCGGCGCTGCCGTCGCCCGCCGCCTTGGCGGTGAGGCGCAGGGTGCGGCCGTCGGGGGCGGCCGAGAGGGAGAAGGGGTTCGCCTGCCACCAGCGGTCGCGGGTCAGGAAGCGCCACAGGAAGAACTGGCCGGCCCGCGCGGGCATCCGGTCCAGGTCGCGCCCGGTGATGTAGACCGAGACGACGTTGTCGGACTCGTGGACGACGGCGGAGACCCGCAGCTGGTGGCGCAGGTTCCGCCACAGCGGCAGCACGAGACGGCCGAGGACCACCGCGCCGAGGACCACGCCCCACACGCCGTACCAGTACGTCTTCGCGGCGGACGACGCCGTGAACGTCGTACCGACCGCGACCTGGTGCGTGAACGCGAGCACCACGGCGACATACGTGTAGAGGTGGATGAAGTGCCAGGTCTCGTAGGCGAGACGACGGCGGGCGTAGCGGGCCGAGACGGCGCCGACCCCGAGGATGATGCCGAGCGCGACGATCGCACGGAGCACGCCCTCGGTCGTCCGGGCGAGGTCGAAGAGCTCGGTGACGGGACCGACGCCCGCGTCGCCCGCGTAGCCGAAGCTGATGAAGACGGCGTGCGCGAGCAGCGTCCACAGCAGGGCGAAGCCGGTCCAGCGGTGCCAGGAGGTCAGCCGGTCCATGCCGATGCGGCGGTCGAGCCAGGGCAGCCGCGCCACCAGCACCAGCTGGAAGGCCATGACGAGGGCGCCGTAGAGGCCGAAGAGGCGGCCGATGACGATCAGGGCGTTGGAGGCGAAGCCCGCCTGGGCGAAGAAGTAGGCGACCACGGCCGCGTTCGCGGCGAGCACGGCGTACAGGCCCGTGCGGGCCACCACCCTGGGGCGTATCGCCGTGGGGGGCGCAGGGGGTGATTGGACGGTCGTCACGGACGGCAGCTCCTTGATCGGGTCCTGGGAAACCGAGCTTGGCCGGAGGGAGCTGTCGATAACCTGTCGTACAACTTACAAGTACTTATCGATGTGCCGGCTGTGGGCCCGACCACATGGCCCGGCCTGCCGCGTACCGCACTATGAGCGGGTGGAAAAAGTACGCCTCCTGGTCGTGGACGACGACCCGCCGATCGCCGATCTCGTCGCGACCGTGGCCCGCTACGAGGGCTGGGACGCGGTCACCGCGAACTCCGGTGAGGAGGCCCTGCGGCTGGCCGGCGAGTTCCACCCGGACATCGTGGTGCTCGACCTGATGCTGCCCGACGTGGACGGCTTCGGTGTCCTGGACCGGCTGCGCGGCTCGGGCACGATGGTGCCCGTGGTGTTCCTGACCGCGCGGGACGGCGTCGCCGACCGGGTGGCGGGCCTGACCCGCGGCGGTGACGACTACCTGGTCAAGCCGTTCGCGGTGGAGGAGCTGATGGCCCGGCTGCGGACGGTGCTGCGGCGCAGCGCCGGACCCGGCTTCCAGCGCTCCGTGCTGCGGGTGGCGGACCTGACGATGGACGAGGACACCCGCGAGGTGCGGCGCGGCGACAAGCTGCTCACGCTCACCCCCACCGAGTACGAGGTGCTGCGCTTCCTGATGCGCAAGTCGCCGACCGTGATGACCAAGGCGCAGATCCTCGACCATGTGTGGGAGTACGGCTTCGGGGGCCGCTCGAACGTCGTCGAGCTGGTCGTCAGCCGGCTGCGCCGCAAGCTCGACGACACGGGTGAGCCGCTGATCCAGACGGTGCGGGGCTTCGGGTATGTGATCCGGCAGGCGGCCGAGTGATCCGCCGGCTCCTCAGGTCGTACCGCAGGCTCCGGCTCGGCACCCGGCTGGCGCTGGGGCTCGGGGCGCTGGCGCTGGTGGTGTTCGCCGTGGTCGGCACCGCCCTGACGACCTATATGCGGGACTACCTGTCGAACCAGCTCGACGACCAGCTGGGGCTCGCCCAGGTCGCGCAGTCCAGGAGCATCGCGGAGACCGGCACGCTCGCGGGCAAGAAGTACTGGGGCTGGTACTACGCGGTGTACGACGTGTCGCACGGCACCCCTGTGCTCCGCAAGCCCGAGGAGCCGGGCGACCTGCCCGAGGACGTCGCCGGGCTGACGGCCGTGGCCAAGGCGCAGATCTCCGCGGACACGGAGGTGCTGCGCACCGAGGACATCGCGGGCCAGGGCGAGTACCGGCTGCGCAGCTGCGAGGTCAAACCCGGCGTGATCCTGGTCAGCGGGGCCCCGACGGCCGACATCGACGACACGGTACGGCGGCTGGTCACGGTCCAGGTGGTCGCCTTCGGGCTGGCCCTGCTGGCGCTGGTGCTGGCGGGCCGGCGGATGCTGCGCCGGGGCCTGAACCCGCTGAGCGACATGGCGCACACCGCCCACGGCATCGCCTCGCACGACCTGACCGAGTCGGCGGCCCGGCTGCCGCTGCGCGCCGACAAACGGGGCGGCGGCCCGGAGGTCGAGGAGCTGCGTACCGCCTTCAACACCATGCTGGAGCACATCGACGACTCGCTCGCGGTGCGCGCGGAGGCCGAACAGCGGCTGCGCCGCTTCGTCGCGGACGCCTCGCACGAGCTGCGCACCCCCCTGATGTCCGTACGGGGCTACGCGGACCTCTTCCAGTACGCCGCCGCCAACGCCCCCGAGGAGCGCGACAAGCACCTGGCCCGGCTGCGCGCCGAGGCGGCCCGGATGGGCGTGCTCCTGGACGACCTGCTGCTGCTCGCCCGCCTGGACGCGGCGGAGGTGGACGCGCCGCTGCGGATGCAGGACGCGGACCTGGTGGAGCTGGTGGACGAGGCGGCTGCCGCCTTCCGGGCGACCCACCCGGAGCGCCCCTTGAAGGTGACCTCCGGCCCGCCCTCGCTGAAGCTCCGTCTGGACCCGCACCGCATCCGCCAGGTCCTGGACAACCTGCTCACCAACGCGGCTGTGCACACACCGGCCGGTACGCCGGTGTCGATGGCGGTCGAGGTGACGGGCGACAGGGCCGTCGTACGGGTCGAGGACACCGGCCCCGGAATTCCGGCCGCCGACCAGGAACGCGTCTTCGACCGCTTCTACCGCGTCGACAAGGCCCGCAGCCGCGACCGGGGCGGCAGCGGGCTCGGCCTGTCGGTCGCCAGTTCCCTGGTGCGCGCCCACGGCGGCACGATCGAGCTGCGCAGCGCACCGGGGTCGACGGTGTTCACGGTCTCGCTGCCGGTGCGCGGCCGGCTCCTGGGCCCCGGAGGTCTTACGGACCCGTGACATCCCGGGCGCGGCCCACCCGTCCCGCCTGGTCACGGCCCTAGCGTGGCCGCATGCGAGTACTGGTCACCGGCGGTGCCGGGTTCATCGGGTCCCATGTCGTGCGGGCACTGGAGGCACACGGGCACGAGCCCGTGGTGTACGACGTCCGGGCCGATCCCGCCTCGGACGTACGCAGCCCCACCGCCGTCCGCAGCGCCCTCACCGGGGTCGACGCCGTGTGCCACCAGGCGGCGATGGTCGGCCTGGGCACCGGCTTCGCGGACGCGGCCGACTATGTCTCCCACAACGACCTCGGCACCGCCGTCCTGCTCACCGCCATGGCCGAGGCGGGCGTACGACGGCTCGTGCTGGCCGGGTCGATGGTGGTGTACGGCGAGGGGCGCTACGGCTGCCCTCGGCACGGGCTGGTACGGCCGGGCCCGCGCACGGTGGCCGACCTGGACGCCGGCCACTTCGAACCGCCGTGCCCGGTGTGCGGTGCGGCCCTGTCCCCCGGGCTGGTCGGCGAGGACGCCCCGGTCGACCCGCGCAACGTGTACGCGACGACCAAGCTCACCCAGGAGCACCTGGCGGCGGCGTGGGCGCGCGCCACGGGCGGCTCGGCCGTGTCGCTGCGCTACCACAACGTGTACGGGCCGGGGATGCCCCGCGACACCCCGTACGCGGGCGTCGCCTCCTTCTTCCGCTCCGCGCTGGCCCGCGGTGAGTCCCCGCGGGTCTTCGAGGACGGCCGTCAGCGGCGGGACTTCGTGCACGTGCGGGACGTGGCGGCGGCCAATGTGGCGGCGCTGGAGGCAGGTTGTGGCGAGGGGGCGCTGACCGCGTACAACACCGGCAGCGGCGAGGTGCACACGGTCGGCGAGATGGCCCGTGCGCTGGCCGCGGCGTACGGCGGCCCCGAGCCGGTCGTCACCGGGGAGTACCGGCTCGGCGACGTACGGCACATCACGGCGGACTCGGCGCGACTGCGGGCCGAGCTGGGCTGGAAGGCCGAGGTGGGCTTCGAGGAGGGCATGCGGGAGTTCGCGCGGGCCGGAATGCGTGAGGCATAGGCCCGCGACGGACCGCTGGTGCTGCCCTGGGGGCAGCCGGGGATGAGGGAGTTCACGCGGACGCACCGAGCGTGTCCACGCCTGGACGACGGCGTTGTCGTCGATCATGGCGCTGTTCGTCACACATAAGTTGAAAGGACCGCAGAATGCTCCGGCGTACCCTCAAGCCCACCCGCACCCGGATCGCCGCGCTGCTCAGCGCACCGGTGGTGGGCGTGTTCCTCCTCGCCCCGGCGGCCTTTGCGGACACGCCGCCGCCGGGCAAGAAGGTCGACAGCGCCACCGTCATCGACAGAGCCTGCAAGCACGCGAGCGAGGACTCCGAGGACGGCGCGGACGGGACCTGCGAAAAGCTCGTCGCACCGCTCCTCTCGCATGCCATCGGCCCCGGGAGTGGTCTCACCTGCCGGGAGATCTCCGCGACCGACATCGAGTGCCGCCCCGAGAGGTGACCGTTCAGGCCTTCGCGACCGGCAGGGTCACCTCGAAGCGGCAGCCGCCCGGGATGTTGCGGACGGTCGCGCGGCCCTGGTGCGCCTCCACGATGCCCCGCACGATGGCGAGGCCGAGGCCCGCTCCGGCAGGGGGAGTCCGGGCATGCGTGCCCCGCCATCCGGTGTCGAAGACGCGGGGCAGGTCCTCCTCCGGGATGCCGCCGCAGGCGTCCGTCACGGACACGACCACACCGTCCGGCGAGCGTTCCGCGGCGATCGCCACCGTGCCGTCGGCGGGAGTCCGCCGGATGGCGTTGACCAGCAGATTGCCCAGCACCCGGCTCATCTCCCTGCCGTCCACCTCCACCGGCAGGGGCTCGACCCGGTCGCCGACCAGCCGTACGCCGTGCTCGCGGGCCAGGGGGTCGGCGCCCGCGAGTGCGTCGCCGACGAGGTCGTAGAGGGAGATCCGGCTCGGGCTGAGCGCCAGGGTGCCTGCGTGGATGCGGGAGAGTTCGAAGAGGTCGCCGACCATGTCGTTGAGGCGCTCGACCTCGGTGCGGATCTGCTTGAGGTAGCGGCCGGGGTCGGCGGCGACGCCGTCCTCCAGCGCCTCCGACATGGCGCGCAGGCCGGCGAGGGGGGTGCGCAGGTCGTGGGAGATCCAGGCGACCAGTTCACGGCGGGAGGACTCCAGGGCACGTTCGCGTTCCCGGGACTCGGCGAGCTTGGCGCTGGTGGCCTCCAACTCCCGGCTGAGGGCGGCGAGTTCGGCAGTGGCGGGGCCGGCGGGCGAGGTGAAGTCGCCGCCGTCGCCGAAGGAGCGGGCGGCGAGGGTGAGGGCGCGGCTGCGGGCGGCGACCCAGCGGCCCAGCAGCAGGGCGGTGGCCAGGGAGACCACGGCGGCCATGGCGACGACGGTCGTGACGACCTTCAGGTCGTGCCCGGACAGGAACATGGCCTGCGCGACCGCGAGGGTGCCCGCGAGCATCGCGGTGACGGCGACGGCGGCGACCACACCGAGGTGCAGGGCGAGCGAGCGGCGCCGGATGAGCAGCAGCACACAGGCGCCGAGCAGTCCGGCCGCGGCGGCGCCGAGGAAGGCGAACAGGGCGATGAGGAGGTTGTCGTGCACGGTCACGCCTCCGCTCGAAAGGCGCCGTCGGAGACGTCCTCGGAGCCGTCGAAGCGGTAGCCCACGCCCCACACGGTCTGGATCAGCCGAGGCCTGCCCGGGTCGTCCTCGACCTTGCCGCGCAGCCGCCGTACATGAACGGTGACGGTCGACAGGTCGCCAAAGTCCCAGCCCCACACCTCGTGCATCAGGTCCTCGCGGCTGTAGACCCGGCCGGGGTGCCGCAGGAAGAAGGCCAGGAGGTCGAACTCCCGGATGGTGAGGGCGAGTTCGGCGCCGTTCTTGAGGGCACGGCGGGACGCCGGGTCGACGGAGAGCCCGGCCGCCCGCAGCAGGCCCGACGGCTGGGAGGGCCGGGTGCGGCGCAGCACGGACTCCACGCGCAGGACCAGCTCGCGGGGGCTGAACGGCTTGGTGACGTAGTCGTCGGCGCCGACCTCCAGCCCGAGGATGCGGTCGTCCTCGTCGCCGCGCGCGGTGAGCATGATGACCGGCACCGGTCCGCGGCCCCGCATCCGCCGGCACACCTCGAGGCCGTCCATGCCGGGCAGCATCAGGTCGAGGACGACGAGGTCGGGCCAGTGGGCGGCGGCGCGGGCGAGCGCGTCGGGCCCGTCGCCGGCCCGGTCCACGACGTATCCGGCGCGGTCGAGATACCCGGTGACGACCTCGGCGACGGTCGGATCGTCGTCCACGACGAGCACCCGGGCGCCGCCCTGTCCGTACTGCTGCTGCTCCATGGGCCCAGCCTCGCACCGCACGCGCGCGTAAGCCGCCGTCCGCCTCCTGACGTCCCCGTTTCGTAAGGAGCCGAAGCCCGATTTGTCCGATTCTGATTCGTAGGGTGAGTGCCGTGACGCCCCCTTCCGACAAAGACGTATCCGGAACAGACGTATCCGGGAAAGACGTATCCGGGAAAGACGTATCCGCCGTACGAGACCCGGGCGCGACGTCCGTGGACGTCGTACTCCCCTGCCTCGACGAGGCCGAGGCACTGCCGTGGGTGCTGGACCGCATCCCGCCCGGCTGGCGCGCGCTCGTCGTGGACAACGGCTCCACCGACGGGTCTGCGGACATCGCTCGCGCGCTCGGCGCGAGGGTCGTGCGCGAGGCGCGGCGCGGCTTCGGTGCCGCCTGCCACGCGGGCCTGACGGCGGCCACCGCGGACATCGTCTGCTTCTGCGACTGCGACGCCTCGCTGGACCCGGCCGACCTGGTGCCGTTCGTGGAGCGGATCCGGGCCGGGGAGGCGGATCTGGTGCTGGGCCGGCGCCGGCCGCTGACGCGCGGCGCCTGGCCGTTGCACGCCCGCGCGGGCAACCTCGCCCTCGCCCGTCTCCTTCGCCGCCGCACCGGCCTGCGCCTGCACGACCTGGGCCCGCTGCGCGCCGCCCGCCGCGAGCCGCTGCTGTCCCTGGCCCTCACGGACCGCCGCAGCGGCTACCCCCTGCAGATGGTCGTCCGTGCCGCGGACGCGGGCTGGCGGATCGCCGAGCACGACGTCCCGTACCTGCCGCGTGCGGGCGCCTCCAAGGTGACCGGCACCTGGCGCGGCACCTGGCAGGCGGTGCGGGACATGAGCCGGGTCCTGGCCGAGCCGCCGGTGGCGGCGCGGGTACGCGAAGGAGTCCGCCCATGACCTCCCTGGCCACGCTCCTGGTCATCGCGAAGGAACCGAGGCCCGGCCGGGTGAAGACCCGGCTGACGCCGCCGTTCACCCCTCGGGAGGCGGCGGCGCTCGCCGAGGCGGCGCTGGCGGACACCCTGGACACCGTCGCACGGACTCCGGCCCACCGCCGGGTCCTGGTCCTGGAGGGCGAGCCGGGCCCCTGGCTGCCGCCGGGCTTCGAGGTCGTACGGCAGTGCCCGGGCGGCCTCGACGAACGCCTGGCCGCGGCCTTCGCGCACTGCGCCGGCCCGGCTCTGCTCATCGGCATGGACACCCCCCAGGTGACACCGGAGCTGCTCGCTGTGGACTTCGCCGGCTGCGACGCCTACTTCGGCCCCGCGGAGGACGGCGGCTTCTGGGCCCTGGGCCTGGCCGCCCCGGACCCGGCACTCCTCCTCGGCGTGCCGATGTCGACACCCCGCACGGGCGCCGTCCAACGCGCCCGGCTGGCAGGCCTGCGTGTACGGGACCTGCCGCGCCTGCGGGACGTCGACACGGCGTACGACGCCGAACTGGTCGCCAAGACCGCACCCACCAGCCGCTTCGCGGCTCAGCTGGCCCACCTCACGGCGGCGGACCGATGAGCGGCACGACGCAAGGCGTCCCGCAACTGACTACACGGATCGGGCGCCAGCCACCCACCGACACGGCTCCCGACCACCCGGCCCCGGAGCCCGACGACTCCCCGCCGGCAACGACCCCGGACACCGGCCTCGACACCCAGGGCCCCCACGGGCCAAGCACCCCCACGCCCCGCCGAGCACCAACCCCTGAGGCGGACACCCACCCGACGAACCCGTCCGCCGCCTCCCACACCCAGCGGCCCCACGACGCGAACAGCTACCTGTCCCGCCACCAGCCGACCCCGGGGCCCGGCCACTCCCCACCAAGCACCCGCCCGACCAACCCAGGCACCGCCTCCAACACCCAGGGTTCCCCTGCCGCGAGCGGCCCCATGGCACGTCGAGGGGTGGCCCCGGAGGTCGGCAGCACCCCATCAGGTGCCCGGCCGTCGGGCTCAGGCGGCGGGCTCGGAGCCGCGCGGCCCGTCGTGCCGAGCCGTGTCGCAGTGCGTCGGCGCCCCGGCGACGGTCCTCGCTCGCAGGTCGGCCCCGAGGACGACGGCACCTGGTCCGCCGACCCCTATGCCTGCGCCCTGCGCGCCGGACGCGGCCCGCTCTTCCTGCGCCGCGCCGACGGCTGGTTGCTTCTGCTGGAGGTCGAGCGGTGGTGTGCGGAGGCCGACGGTGTCGATCTGGAGGTGTTGCGGCGGTGCGAGGGTGCGGTGCTCGACGTGGGGTGCGGGCCCGGGCGGCTGGTCGTCGCGCTGGGCGCGCGGGGGCTGCCGGTGCTCGGGATCGACGTGAGTGAGGCGGCCGTCGCCCGCACGGTCGCCCTCGGCGGGCAGGCGCTGCGCCGCTCCGTCTTCGAGCCGCTGCCCGCCGAGGGCCGCTGGGGCACCGCACTCCTGCTCGACGGCAACGTCGGCATCGGCGGCGACCCGCGCGCCCTGCTGGACCGCATGGCCCGACTCCTGGCCCCCGGCGGCCTGTTGATCGCCGAGACGGTCCCGGACCCGGAGGTCGACGAGCGGGTCCGGGTGCATGTCACCGACGCCCGAGGAGCCGCCGGCAGCCCCTTCCCGTGGGCCCGGCTCGGCACGCCGGCCCTGCTGCGGCACGCGCGCCGGGCGGGCTGGCATGCCGTGGATCAGTGGACGGCCGGGGGCCGCTGTTTCGTCGCCCTGCGCAGCCGCAGCAGGAACAGCAGCGCCGTCACGGGCGGCCGGCAGGCGAGGAAGTAGCCATCGGCACAGGCCGGTCGCGGAGCGCTTCGCCCCGCTACCAGGCCGCCCCGCCGCCACACGCACACCCACGTCGGCAGCCGTGCCGACGATCAATGGACGGACCGCCGTTTCGTCGCCTTGCGCACCCGCAGCACAAACAACACCGCCGAACCACCGAAGAGCACGGCCGTCAGCAGCAGCCAGCGGGACAGGAACCGGTCCGCGGACAGGCCCGTGGCGGACGCGTAACGCGCCGTCACCTGTCCGCCGATCAGCGGGAACCAGACCAGCAGAAGCAGCAGCGACAGCGCGGCCGGCACCCGGACGTACCCCACCCACCCGCGCCGCGGGCCCGCCGCCTTCACCAGGGCGCGGTCCGCCGCCGCGTACAGCGGAAGCAGCACCAGGTCGTGCAGCAGCGCCGCGCCCGCGAACCACAGCGCGACCCCCAGCCAGTCCCCCACGAGCAGCCGCACCGCCGCATAGGCGGCAAGCGCGAACGAGCAGGCCAGCAGCAGGATCTGCAGGGGGCTGCCGAGCGGCAGCGCGAACCGGGGGCGCCTCATCACAGGTCTCCGAACGTCATCCGCGCCACCCACTTGGTGTTGAGCACACCGGGTGCCGCGGGCACGATGACCCGTGCCGGATGGCCGTGGTCGGGGGTCAGCTCCTCGCCGTTGACGAACAGGGCGAGCAGGGAACGCGGGTCGGCGACCTGGTTGGCGCGCAGGGCGGCCCGCCGGAACGCGCCGTGCCGTTGCAGTGACTCCACGAAGACGTCCGGCGGATCGTCCTCGTACCCCACGAGGGCCGCGAGATCCCGCAGCCGCACGCCCCGCCACCACTGGTCGGAGGTCGACCAGCCCTCGACACAGGCGATGGGCAACGCCGAGCTGTGCAGGGGGAGTTGGAGCAGTTCGGCGCGGCTGAGCCGGACGGTGCCGGTGCGACCGCTGACGGTCAGCCGCCACGCCTCCGCACTCCGCTCCGACGCACTGATGCCGGCGTACACGGCGGTCTTGTTGATCTGGAAGCCGCCCGGACCGCTGCCCGGGTCGGCGCCCCCGTGCGGGGCGAGTACGGCGGACCACCGCAGCCCGTCGAAGTCCTGCCCGGCCGTCGTGGCGAACAGCAGCAGGGAGCCGCCTCCGACCAGCCCGAGGGCCCCCCGTCGGGAGACGGTCGGCGGGTCGGGGTCAGGAGACTCCAATTCCCGTTCCTCCTGCGTCAATTGATGCGGTTGACGCATACTCCGCAGATTGCGCAGGGCCGCCGGAGTCTTCAGCACCGCGTGCGCGGCGAACGCGGCGAAGAAGACCCACGCCCCGTAGAAGTGCAGCGGGTAGAAGGAGCCCGGGAAGACGTAGTCGAGCTGGACGTTCAGCACGCCGGTGACGAACTCGAACAGGCCGCCGCCGACCAGCAGCAGCAACGAGATCCGCTCCAGCGCATGGGCGAGGGAACGGGCGGGCGGCAGCGTGAACAGCTTCGGCACCACCGACCACAGCTTGGCCAGCAGCACGGGGATCAGGGTGATCCCGAGGGTGACGTGGACGCCCTGGGTGAGCCGGTACAGCCAGTGCGGATCGGTCGGCCAGGAGAAGAGATAGAAGCCGAGGATCCCCTTGTCCGGGGTCTTGTCGTTCACCCGCGCCAGGTCCGGGTTGTAGGCGGCGTACGACAGCAGCCCCGTCACGAACAGCACGGTGATGCCGCCGAGCAGGACGATGCCGAGGACCGAGGTGAACCAGGGGCCGCGCACGGGACTGCGCCAGAAGGAAGGCGAGAAGGGAGTCCGTCTCATGCCCCGACCGTAGGTCCGGCGCACCCCCGAAAGGGGTCCGCGAACCATGACGAAACTCTGACGTCCGTGCATGTCAGCCGCCCGGGGGACGTCCCGCGCCCTAGCGTGTGCGCCGTGAACCGCGACCTCCGCCGAGACCTCTACGCCGCCGCGGCCGCCGCCCTGCTCGCCGTGACGGCCGCCGTCATCGGCACCGGCATCGAGCACCGCAACGGCTCGCTCCGCGTCGGCTGGCCCCCGCTCCTGGCGACCTGGGACCCGCACGTCGGTCCCGGCACCCCGGCGGCGATCGCCGTCGCGGTCGCCGTGGTGGCGTACGGTCCCCCGCTGGCCGCCCGCCTGCCCTGGCGCCCCCTGCTGCTCGTCACCTGGGGGACGGCACTGGCCTGGACGTGGTCCCTCGCCCTGATCGACGGCTGGCAGCGCGGCATCGCCCGGCGACTGACGACGCGAAACGAATACCTGCAGGTCATCGACCGCTTCCACGACATCCCCGGCGCGCTGCGGGACTTCACCCACCACATCCTGATCGAATCCCCCGGAAACTGGCCCGCGCACATCGCCGGCCATCCCGCGGGGGCCACCGTCACCTTCGTCCTCCTCGACCGCATCGGACTGCGCGGCGGCGGCTGGGCGGGCACCTTCGTCATCACCGTCGGCACCACGGCGACGGCCGCGGTCCTGATCGCCGTACGCGTACTCGCCGACGAGAAGCTGGCCCGGCGGGCCGCCCCCTTCCTCGCCCTGGCCCCGGCGGCGGTCTGGGTGGGGGCCTCCGCCGACGGCTACTTCACGGCGGTCGCCGCCTGGGCGACCGCGCTCCTGGCCCTCGCGGTGACGGGCCACCATCCGCGCTGGACGGGCTTCGCCTCGGGCCTCCTCTTCGGACTGACCGCCTACCTCTCCTACGGCCTCACCCTCTTCGCCCTGATCGCCGCCGTGGTCCTCCTCCTCGGTATGAACCGCACGCGCCCCCTCCCCTTCCTCCTCGCGGGACTCGCCGTCGTCCCAGCGGTCTTCACCGCGCTGGGTTTCAACTGGTGGGAGGCGTACCGCCTGCTGGTCATCCGTTACTACCAGGGCGCGGGCGGCGTCCGGCCGTACAGCTACTGGGTGTGGGCGAACCTGGCCTCCACGGTGTTCATCGTCGGCCCGGCCACCGCGGCAGGCCTGCGCCGCACCTGCACCACTCTCATCCACCGCACCCAGGCATCCGCCTTCCGCCTCGCCATCCTCGTGGCCGCGGCCCTGCTCGCCCTCCTCGTCGCCGACGCGTCGGGCATGAGCAAGGCAGAAACGGAACGAATCTGGCTGCCCTTCGCGATGTGGCTCTTGCCGAGCTGCGCCTTCCTGACGGGGGCACGCGGCTGGCTGGCGGCGCAGGGGGTGCTGGCGCTGCTCGTGAACCACCTGCTGTTCACGGCCTGGTGACCGGGCAGGCGGGGCGGGACCCCGTGCGGTTGCGCGGCGCCCCGGCAGGGGTGCGCGGAACCGCGCGGGCAGCCGAGGCGGCGCCACAGACCAAACACGCCCCACCCGCACGGCTCACGGCAGTGCCTGCTCCGTCCAGATCACCTTCCCGTATGGCGTATACCGAGTCCCCCACCTCTCGGTGAGCTGGGCCACCAGAAACAACCCGCGCCCACCCTCGTCCTCCGTACGAGCCCGCCGCAGCCGCGGCGACGTGCTGCTCCCGTCGGACACCTCGCACAGCAGCGCACGGTCGCGCAGAAGGCGGAGCTGCACGGGCCCGGTGGCATGACGGATGGCGTTGGTGACGAGTTCGCTGGCGACCAGCTCGGTGGTGAAGGCGAGTTCGTCCAGCCCCCACGCGGCGAGCTGTCCGGTGACCGCGGTGCGGGCGCGGGAGACGACCGCCGGGTCACTGGGCAGCACCCACTCGGCGACCCGTTCCGGCCCGAGGACGCGAGTCCGGGCCACCAGCAGCGCCACGTCGTCACTCGGCCGCTCCGGCAGCAGCGCGTCGAGGACCGCCTCGCAGGTGTCCTCGGGCGACCGGCCGGGAACGCCCAGGACGGTACGCAGCCGGTCCAGACCGGAGTCCATGTCCCGCAGCCGGTCCTCGACCAACCCGTCGGTGTAGAGCACGAGTTGGCTGCCCTCGGCGAGCTCCAGCTCGACGGTCTCGAAGGGCATGCCGCCGAGGCCGAGGGGCTGGCCGGGTGGCAGGTCGACGAACTCGACCGTGCCGTCCGGGGCGACGACCGCGGGCAGGGGGTGCCCGGCGCGGGTGAGGGTGCAGCGCCGGGACACCGGGTCGTAGACCGCGTAGAGACAGGTCGCTCCGACGATGCCGGAGTCGGCCTGGGTGCTCTCCACCGCCCAGCCCTCGCCCCGGTCGAGGCGTCCCACCAGGTCGTCGAGGTGGGTGAGGAGGTCGTCGGGCGACAGGTCCAGGGAGCAGAAGTTGTGCACGGCGGTGCGCAGCCGGCCCATGGTGGCGGCGGCGTGCAGGCCGTGGCCGACGACGTCCCCGACGACCAGGGCGACCCGGGCGCCGGACAGCGGGATGACGTCGAACCAGTCGCCGCCGACGCCGGCCTGCGCGGGCAGATAGCGGTAGGCGACCTCGACGGCGCTCTGCTCGGGGCGGCCCTTGGGCAGCAGGCTGCGCTGCAGGGCGAGGGCGGTGTTGTGCTCGCGGGTGTAGCGGCGGGCATTGTCGATGCAGGTCGCGGCGCGCAGGACCAGCTCCTGGGCGAGGGAGAGGTCGTCGTCCTCGAAGGGTGCGGGCCGCTCGGAACGGTAGAAGCTGACCACGCCGAGCGTGGTGCCGCGGGCCCGCAGCGGCACGGCGATCAGGGAGTGGACGCCCGCCGCGAGCACCCGCCCCATCCGTTCGGGGTCCTGCGCGATCCAGCCGCCCGCCTCCGCGAGGACCGGTTCCATGACGGACTGGGTGAGTTCCAGGCAGCGGGCCTGCGGTGTGGACGAGACGTACTCGACGGCGTCTCCGACGTCATACAGATTCGCGGGCTGCTTGCGTACGGCGCGGATGGCGACCCGGCGCAGCGCCGTACAGCCGCCGAGCGCCACCGGCTCCTCGCCGCGCAGCACCGCGTCGGGCACGTCGACGGCGACGAAGTCGGCGAACCGGGGCACGGTCACCGCGGCGAGTTCCTCCGCGGTGCGGGTGACGTCGAGGGTGGTGCCGATCCGCACCCCCGCCTCATGCAGCAACTCCAGCCGTCTGCGCGCGAGTACGGCCAGCCGGCCCACGCCGGGTTCCCCGACGAGCAGCAGCCGGCTCTCGGCGCCGTCGAGGATGTCGTCGACGGTTTCGGCGGGTTGTGGTGCCGGGGGCTGGGGCGGAGGCACGACGGCTCGTACGACGACGGCGGGCCGGGAGACCGTCGGGTCGGTCGCCTCGCGTGCGGCCACCGGCCCGTTCGGCCCCGGGGTCGCCACCGGCACCGGCCCGGCAACCGGTGGCGACGTCGGCCGGCCCAGTCCGCTGAGCTGCGGCCCGCCCAGGATGCGCGCTTCCACCACGACGCCCGTCTCCCCGGCCGCACCCATGACCTGGCGCCGCAGCAGCGTGGCGACACGGCCGCCCGAGAGCGGGACCTCGTCGAGGGTGCGGCCCGGCGAGGCGATGAGTTCCTCGGCCCGCTCGCGCAGTACGGCCAGGTCGATCCGGCCGAGGCCGTCGGCGTCGTGTCCGTTGCCGTCGCCCGGCGCCGGACGGACGGGCGGCCGTGCCGCTCCGCGCACGTCGAGGGCGGCCCGCCGGTAGGCGGCGAGGAGCGCGCGTTCCCGTTCCGTGGCCTGTTCGAGGAGGCGGCCCTCGATGTCCCGGGCGGCCGCCCGGACCAGTCGCAGCATGGTGGGGTCGCCGTCGTCGCGCAGGCAGGTGAGGTCCAGGACGGCCTCGATGCGGCCGCTCAGCGGGTTGCGGACGGGCGAGCCGGCACAGGCGAAGGGCTGCAGACAGTCGGCGAAGTGCTCACGGCCGACGACATAGATCGGGCCGCGCTCGGCGAGCGCGGTGCCGACGCCGTTGGTGCCGACCACCGGCTCGGAGGCGTCGAAGCCCGGGGCGAAGTTCACCTCGTCCAGCCGGTCGCGCAGCCGCGGGTCGCCGTCGAGGCGCCGCACCATGCGGCCCCGCGCGTCGCACAGCGCGATCGACATGCCCATGTCCGCCAGGGAGGCGCTCAGTCTCGTCAGCACCGGGTCGGCGGCGCGCAGGAACCGTTCATCCAGCGTCAGGCCCTGCTCGTAGGGGACGCGCAGACGACCGGGTTCGAGCCCCGCGGAGCGGCAGCGCTTCCAGGATTCGAGTACCGAACCCCGGACGTCCGCCTCGACCCGCGCGCCCGCCAGGAAACGTTCGTGGGCATCGACGAGTCCGCCGATGTCGTCCCAGGCGACGGACACCGAGATCACTTCCTCACCTGGAGCAGGCCCGGTCGCGCGCCGCCGATCGGTACGCCCGGGCGTGGTCCTCCAAGCGCTTTCACCCTAGCTCCGCTGTGACGCACACCACAACATCAGGCACTGACCGCTCCACCCACGCCCCATTGAATGATGTATTCAGCATCTCTAGCATCACGCGGTGGATGCATTCACCCTTGGCTCAGGAGAATCCATGTTCCCAGCCAGACGTCCATGGCGTTCCACGACCGCCGCGCTCCTGCTGACCGCCGCACTGACCGCCCCCACTGCGACCACCGCGACGGCCGCCCCGGCCGCACGGCCACCCCAGGTATGGCCGACGCCCCAGCAGATCCAGAGGACGGCGCCGGGCCAACTCACCGTCCCGGCAAGGGTGGTGGAGGTCGTCGGCCCCAGCACCGACCCCTCGGCCCGCCGTCTCGTCGACTCCGTTCTCCGTGGCGCCGGCGCCACACACATCACCATCGTGCGGGCCGACGGCAGACCTCCGAAGGCCGGTCTCACCGTCTATCTCGGCGGTCCCACGGAAAACCCGGCCACCGCAGGCATCTTGAAGCGCCTGCACGCCAAGTCCCCCACCGGTCTTCCCTCCGGCGGCTACGCCCTCGCCTCCGGCCGCGCTGACGGCCGCGCCCTTCTCGCCCTGTCCGGCATCGACACCACGGGCACGTTCTACGCGGCCCAGACCCTGCGCCAACTGGTTCGCAAAAAGGGCGAGTTGCCCCCGGTCACCGTCCGCGACTGGCCCATCGCCGCCCTGCGCGGAGTCGTCGAAGGCTTCTACGGCACCCCGTGGACACACGCCGAGCGCCTCAACCAGCTCGATTTCTACGGCCGTACGAAACAGAACGTCTACGTCTACTCCCCCAAGGACGACGCCTACCTGCGTGCCCGATGGCGCGACGAGTACCCGGCCGCCGAGCTGTCCCGGCTCAGGGAGCTGGTCGACCGCGCCGACGCCAACCATGTCCGCTTCACCTACGCCCTCTCCCCCGGCCTGTCGGTCTGCTACTCCGCCGCATCGGACATCGCCGCCCTCACCCGCAAGTTCGACTCGCTGTACGGCATCGGCGTGCGGTCGTTCGCGATCCCGCTGGACGACATCAGCTACACGAAGTGGAACTGCGACGCCGACGCGCAGGAGTTCGGCACGGGAGGGGGCGCGGCGGGCGCGGCCCAGGCGCATCTCCTCAACCAGGCGTGGAAGGACTTCTCCGCCCACCACACCGGCCTCCAGCCCCTGGAGATGGTCCCCACCGAGTACTCCGACCTGGCTGACTCCCCGTACAAGAAGGCCCTGCGCGAGAAGCTGGACCCGTCCGTCGTCGTGGAGTGGACCGGTGTCGGCGTGATCGCGCCGAGCATCACGACCGAGCAGCTGAAGCAGGCCCGCACGGTCTACGGTCACCCGATCCTGGTCTGGGACAACTACCCGGTGAACGACTACGTCACCAGCCGTCTCCTCCTCGGCCCCTACACCGGCCGCGAACCCGGTGTCGCGAGCGAGGCCGTCGGTGTGACCGCCAACCCGATGGTCCAGGGCGAGGCGAGCCGCCTGGCCCTGTTCACCTCGGCCGCGTACCTCTGGAACCCGGCCGCCTACGACCCCCGCGCGGCCTTCCTCGCCTCGGTCCGCGATCTCGCGGGGCCCTCGGCGGCGAAATGGCTGGGCACCTTCGCCGAGGCGAACTACTCCTCCCAGCTGGACCGGACCGAATCACCCACGCTCACCCAGCTCATTGCGGCCTTCCGTAAGGCCTACGCCGACGACAGCGGCCTCGACCGGGCGGCCGCCGCGCTGACGTCGTACTTCAGCGACATGGCAGCCACGCCCGCCGAGTTGCGCGCCCACCTCGCCAACCCGGCCTTCCTGGACGAGACTTCGGCCTGGCTGGACAAGCTCGGCCGCTACGGCAGCGCGGGCCGGACCGCCGTGGCCCTGCTGCTGGCCGACAAGAAGGGCGACACCGAAGCCGTCACCACGTACTGGAACCGGCTGAGGGCCGAGCGCAAGGAACTCGACGCGATCCCCCAGCAGGTGTCGCCGGGCGTGATGGACCAGTTCCTCTACACGACGATGCTGGACACGGCGCCCGACCCCGGTGTCGACGCCTCCTTCGCCCCGGGTTCGCTGAGCCTCGAGCCGGGCGCGACCGGGACGGTCACGCTCGACCTCTCCGACAAGCGCTCCACCGCCTCCCGCACGGTCTCCTGGAAGCTGGCCGTCCCCGAAGGCGTCACCGCCTCGCCCACCGAGGGCAGTGTCACCGTCCCGGCCAAAGGCAGCGCCTCGGCAACGGTCAGGGTCACCGCCGGGACGGCACAGGGAGTCCGCTCGCTCGTCGTATCCGGCACCGGAATCCTCAGCCGCGCTCTCCCGGTCCGGGTCACCGACGGAACGGGAACGCCCAGGGCACTGACCGCCGACTTCAGTGGCGCTTCGGTGAGTTCGATCGACCTCTCCTCCGGAAAGAGCACCGCCCTCGCGGTGGGCGCCAACCCCGGTGAGGTGGTCGTGAGCGCCGACGGGCGCACCGCCTACGCCGCCGATCAGGGCTCGAACACGGTCAGCGTGATCGACGTGGCCGCCGGCAAGGTCACCGCGACGGTCCCCGTGGGCCGCGTCCCGGCCGGCCTCACCCTCACCCCTGACGGCCGTACGCTCTGGGTCGCCAACTACACGGACGGCACGGTCCAGCCCGTGGACACGACCACGCTGGCAACGGGGACACCTCTCCCGGTCGGTTCCGGACCGGAGAACATGGCGATCACACCCGACGGCAGGACCCTGTACGTCGCCGACATCCACGACAACACGGTCTCGCCCGTCGACCTCACCACGGGTAAGACCGAGACCGCGGTCCCGGTCGGCCCGAGCCCCTTCAACGTGGTCGCCGCGCCCGACGGAAGGACGGTCTACGTCTCCGACTCCGGCGGTTCGACGGTCACTCCGATCGACACCGCGACGAACGACACCGAACCGACCCTGCTGGTCACAGGCCAGGCCTACGGCCTGGCCCTCTCCCCGGACGGCCGGACACTGTGGGTGAGCCCCAGCAACGGCGACTCCGTGACCCCCGTCGACACGGTGACCGGCGCCCCAGGCAAGCAGATCACGGTCGGCAAGTCGGCCTTCGACGTCGCCCTGAACTGGAACGGCACCAAGGCCTACGTCACAACAGCCGACGAAAACGCCCTGGTGCCGGTCGACACAGCCACGGGGACAGCGGGGCCACCCCTCCCCACCGGCGCATATCCCCTGGCGGTGGCGACAACCCCTTAAGGGGCGCGGGGCTGTGTCGGTATGCGGCTCCGCCGCGGGGCGCGATCAACCCCCACCGACCTGCAGCCGACCACAACCCTAAAAAGGAGCCCTCAACTGGCGGTACGCCGAATCCTCCCGGCGTACCGCTTCTCCAACTCCAGGTTCCCCTCGAACCCACCGGGCACATTGGCCGACACATACACGGGCGGCCGCTCACCGGACTCAAGCAGCAGCTTCGAGGCCTCGGCGACAGCCATCTGGACCAACATCACCCCGGTGAGGGTTGACAGCGCGCACACCGCCCCACCCTCCGGAAGCTCCAACAACGCATCCCCCCGAGGCGCCCGGTTGTCGAGCACGACATCAGCCAGATCGACGAGCTTCTTCCCGCTCGGATGCCCCGCGGGCACGGCCCGCGTATGGGTGAGGGAGGTGATGGCAAGCACCCGGTGACCCCGCTCCTTCGCCTGCAGCGCCATCTCGACGACCACATTGTTGACACCGGAGTTGGAGATGATCACGAACAGGTCCTGCGGGTTCGGCGCTGCAAGGTGGTAGAGCCGTTCGGCCACACCGGGCTCGCGCTCCAGGAGCGGATCGTCGAGAACGCTCGGGGCGTCACCGCCGTACAGGACGAGGTCGGCGATCTGGAGCCGGTTGGTGGGGACCAGACCGCCCGCGCGGCCCGCGACCTCGAGCACCATCGCCTGGGAGTGGCCGGTGCCGAAGGCCTGGATCACGCCGTCCGAGCGGACGCAGTCGGCGATCAGTCCGGCGGCGCCCGCCACCTCTTCGCGCGCGGACTCGGTGAGCTTCGCCAGGACGGACAGGCTCTCCCGTGCGAAGCCCTCGGCGCTCACAGACTCGACGGACACACGACACTCCCCACTGGTGGATTGAACCACCCCACCCGACTCCATAGATGAATCAATAAATCACATGGATGATGCAGCAAGCAATGCAACGGCACGATGCGTGAACATGGCTCGCCTTCGTGGTCCTGGTATTCAATCCATCCGCCTATGGGTGGCTGGTACCTTCTCCTCATGCCCTCGACGGACGTCACCACACTGATCCGCACCGAGCTTCCCCGGCTGGCCGGATCCCTTCGCAAGGTCGGCGAGCTGATCCTGGAGGATCCGGCCGCCGTGACCCACTGCTCGGCCGCCGAACTGGGCCGCCGCACCGGCACCTCACAGGCGACGGTGACCCGCTTCTGCCGTGCCATCGGGCTCGACTCGTACCAGCACCTGCTGATCGAACTGGCCCAGGAGCGCGGCCGCGGGGAGGTCTCCGACTGGGGTTCCGCCGAGATCGGCCCCGACATCTCGCCGGACGACAGCCTGGAGCGGGTCGTCCAGGTCGTCGGCAGCGCCGACCTGCGCGCCATCCAGCAGACCATCGACCGGATCGACCTCGACGCGGTCGAGCGCGCGGCCCAGGCACTGGCCAAGGCCCGGCGGATCGATGTGTACGGCGTCGGCGGCAGCGGCACGGTGGCTCAGGAGACCGAGACCCGGCTGTTCCGTATCGGCTGCGCGGTCCGCGGCTGGACCGAGGTGCATGGCGCGGCCACCTCCGCGGCCCTGCTCACGCCGGCCGACGTGGCCATCGGGATCTCCCACTCCGGCGCCACCCGCGAGACCCTCGAACCGTTCGAGATGGCCAAGGAGCGCGGCGCCACCACCGTCGCCATCACCACCGACCCGCGCTCGCCGCTCGCCCGGGCCGCCGACATCCGGCTCATCTCGGCCACCTCCGAGACCAGCTTCCGCACGGGCAGCATCGGCGGCCGCCACTCGGTCCTGATGATCGTCGACTGTCTCTACGTCCGGGTCGGCCAGCTCTCCTACCAGCGGGCCAGCGCCTCACTCGCCCTCACCGACCACATCGCCCCGCAGCATGCGGTGAAGTCGCGCCGGACGAGGTGAAACCGGGCGCGACTGCATGGATGAACCACCGAGAATGCGTGAAGGTGGTTGTTTGAATCATCCCGGCGATGCCAGGATGGGACTCCCCCGAGCATCCTCGTAGGAGACCCATGCGCGTCACCTCTGCCGAGTCGACGGAGCTCTTCGTCGGGACGACCGAGCATCCGCACCAGGTGATGGCCGTCGAGCTGAGCCACGCACCGGGCCGCACGGTCCGCATCGCCGCCGTCGGCCCGGGCGTCTCCGGGACGACGGTCGCGACCACGGGCGACGACGGCACGGTCCGCGCCGAGATACCCGTGACGACCGATCTCGCCCCCGGCGCCGGCACCCATGTCACGGTCACCGCCGAGGATGCCGGCGACCCCGCGCAGGCCGGTGCGCTCACGGTCCCCTTCACGGCCGCCGAGCCCGGCTGGACCATGTTCATGGTCAGCCACTTCCACTACGACCCCGTCTGGTGGAACACCCAGGCCGCCTACACCGAGACCTGGGACGTCGCCGACGACCCCGCCTCCACCGGACTGCCCGCCCGGACCTTCGACTCGCGCGGCCAGTCGGGGATGAGCCTGGTCCGCGCCCACTGCGACCTGGCCCGTCGCGACCCGGCGTACACCTTCGTGCTCGCCGAGGTCGACTACCTCAAGCCGTACTGGGACTCCTTCCCCGAGGAGCGGGCCTTCCTGCGGGAGCTGATCCGCACCGGCCGCGTCGAGATCATGGGCGGCACCTACAACGAGCCCAACACCAACCTCACGGGCGCCGAGGCCACCGTACGCAACGCCCTGTACGGCGACGGGTTCCAGCGCGGGATCATGGGCTCGTCGCCGGAGACGGCCTGGCAGCTCGATGCGTTCGGGCACGATCCGCAGTTCCCGGGGCTGATGGCGGACGCGGGCATCAGCTCCAGTTCGTGGGCGCGCGGGCCGTTCCACCAGTGGGGGCCCACTCTCTCCGTCTTCGGCGAGGAGCCGCGCGATCCCGGGCGGATGCAGTTCCCGGCCGAGTTCAGCTGGATCGCCCCCTCGGGGCGCGGTCTGCTGACGGCCTACATGGTCAACCACTACGGCGCCGGCTGGGCGATCGACAACGCCCCCACCCTGCCGGCGGCGGAGGCGGCCGCCCTCAAGCTGTTCCGGGGCTTGAGGTCGGTCGCCCTCACCCGCAATGTGCTGCTCCCGGTCGGTGGTGACTACGCGCCGCCGTGCCGCTGGGTGATGGACATCCACCGGGACTGGAACGCCCGTTACGTCTGGCCGCGCTTCATCAGCGGCACCCCGCGCGACTTCTTCGCCGCCGTGCGCGCCGAGCTCGACGCGGAGGGCCGCAAGGCGTCCCCGCAGACACGGGACATGAACCCGGTCTACACCGGCAAGGACGTCTCCTACATCGACACCAAACAGGCCCAGCGGTACGGCGAGACGCTGCTCGCCGACGCGGAGGCCTGGGCGACGCTCGCCTCGCTGGTCGCCGGGCACCCGTACCCGGACGCGGCGCTCGACAAGGCCTGGCGGCAGCTGATCTACGGCGCCCACCACGACGCCATCACGGGCTCCGAGTCCGACCAGGTCTACATCGACCTGATGACCGGCTGGCGCGAGCTGGCCGACCTGGCGGAGACCGTGCACGCCGACGCCACACAGGCACTGGCCGACCGGGTCACCCCGGGCAAGGGCGCCGACCTGGTCGTCTTCAACTCCGCAACCTGGCAGCGGCAGGACGTCCTCACGGTCGACGACCCGGGGCTCGTGCCCGTCGACCTCCCCGCGGTCCGCGAGGACGGGAAACTCCACGTCGTCGTACCGAAGTTGCCCGCCATGGGACTCAAGGCCCTGCCCCTCGCCGAGGGCACCGTCCCCGAGTGGGCGCCCAGCGAGGGCACCACCATCCGCAACGAGTTCTACGAGGTCACGGTCGACCCGGCGCGCGGCGGCGGCGTCAGCAGCCTGCGCGCGCTCACCGAGGGCGGCCGGGAGCTGCTGCGCGCCGGGGACATCGGCAACGAGCTCGTCGTCCAGGAGGAGTACCCCAGGCACCCGCGTTTCGGCGAGGGCCCCTGGCACCTCACGCCGACGGGCACCACTGCCGCCCGCAGCCGTGACGTGGTGGCGCAGGCCGAGGTCGAGCACTCCCCCGCCGGCGCCCGGATCACCGTCCGCGCCGACCTCGGGCTGTTCCGGTACACCCAGCGCCTGACGCTGTGGACCGGCGTTGCGCGCCTCGACGTGACGACGACCATCGACGGCTACGACGGCGCCGACCGGCTCATCCGCGTGCGCTGGCCCTCCGACGTGCAGGGCGGGCTGCCGGTGCACGAGGTGGCGGACGCGGTGATCGGGCGCGGCTTCGGATTCGTGGACGTGGACAGCGAGGAGTTCCCGTGGACGCTGGACAACCCCGCGGGCACCTGGTTCGGGCTGGGGTCGACGGCACGGGTCGAACTGCGCGACGACACAGGTGCCTTGCTCGGCCGCCGGTCGATCGGGGTCGCCGAGCTCGTGTACGCCTCCTGGGAGGAGGCGGGTGAGCTGGGGACGCCGCTCGCGGCCGCCCTGGTGCGCGCCGGGGTCACGGCGACCTCGACGATCGCCGACGGCCCGCGCTACGGCGACCTGGAGGTCGACTCCAACCTGCCCGACATCCGGATCGCCGTCGGCGGCCCGGACCGCAACTCCCTCGTCGCCGAGGCGCTGGGCTGGGATCCGGCCGCCGGGCGGGAGCTGCAGCGGCAGCTCGCCGAGGGCGGCGTGGCGGCCGTCTGGGTCGCGCCGCGCGCCTCACTACGCGAGGAGTGGGTGCCCGGGGCCGACCTGCGCGACCTCGAACGGCTGCCGCTGCTGGTGGTCGCGGGCGCCGACGCCGAGGGGGACGCGAAGGCGGTCGACGCGCTGATCGCCGACCTGGACGACGCGACCGTCACGGCCACGGCGGCCGGCGGCGGCGAGGCCCTGCCACCGGGCGACGCCTGGGACGGGCGCGGCTTCGCCGTCCTCAACCGGGGCACACCGGGCTGTGTCGTCACCTCCTCGGGCGACCTCTACATGTCACTGATGCGCTCCTGCACGGGCTGGCCCTCCGGCATCTGGGTCGACCCACCCCGCCGCACGGCCCCCGACGGCTCGGGCTTCCAGCTCCAACGCTGGTCCCACACCTTCGAGTACGCGGTGGCAGGCGGCGAGGGCGACTGGCGGGAGCAGCAACTGCCCCGCATCGGGCATGAGTTCAACCACCCGCTGAGCGCGCGAGTGCGACACACATCGGACATTGCCTCCCTACCAAGGGAGTTGAGCCTGCTGCGCCTCGAACCGGCGGGTGAGGTCCTGCTCGACGCCCTCAAGCCGGCCGGTTCCCCACTCGCCCGCGGGAGCGTTGCACCGGCGGACCCGGGGCGCGGGGTCGTCGTGCGGATGCACGAGGTCAACGGCCGTCCGGTACGGGCGCGAGTGCACGGGCCGCGCCCCTGGACGCGGGGCGCCCGCACCGACGTACTGGAAACACCCGCGGAGCAACTGGCACCGGACGAACAGGGAGTGCTCTCCATCGGCCTGACCGGGTTCGAGGTCGCGACGGTCCTGGCCACGCCCACCGAGGGCTCTCGGAGCGCGTACGACGCCGGAGTCGCCGCCCACGAGCCCGCGCAGCCGGTCCACACCCGCTACTGGCTCCACAGCTCCGGCCCCGCGCCCCGGGGCAACATGCCGGTGGCCGTATACATCTCACCGACGACGCTCACCGCCTCCGACGGCCCCTTCACCGCGACCGTCCGCATCTCCTCGGAACTCACCGACGCGCCCGTCTCGGGCACCGTGACCGTGGCGGCCCCGCCCGGCTGGTCCACCGAGCCCGCCACGCTGCCGTACGCACTGGCCCCCGGCGGCTTCACCCTCACCGAGGTCACGGTGACGCCGCCGCCGGACGCCACACCCGGCCGACACTGGCTGGCGGCACGGTTGTCGTACGAGGGGCAGACGTACGAGGACGTAGCGGCCGTCGACGTACCGGGCGGGCCGGTCGGTCCAACTCTGCTGACTGATCTGGGAGTTGACCGGATCAGGGTCAGGAGCGGCGAACGCACCCGCGTCCCGGTGACGCTGCACAACACCACTCGCGGCCCGATCAACGGCACCTTGTGGGCGGTCTCCTCCTGGGGCACTTGGCCGGGAGTCACCCCGGGTTGCCAGGGCTTCACGATCGCAGCCGGCACGCAACTGAACTGCACCATCGACGTGAACGGCGCGACGATCCCGCCTGGCTCGTACTGGCTGCTGGCAAAGACCGCCTGGCACGGCCGGGTGGCCTACACGAAGGCCGTGGAGCTGGAGGTGACGCCATGACGGACCACGCAGCGGTAGTACACGGCGAACCGGTCCCCAAAAGCCGTGTGGACGCTCTCCTGGAGACGGTGCAAGAGCGCCCCTTCAGGGGCGCGGGGAACGGCGCGACCAGCCACAACGACGCAGCAGACGGCCATCGACACAACGCGGCACTATCCTCCCCGGCCCGCGCGGAGCGCCAACGCAGACGCTGGGCGACACAAGTCGTCGTCGCAGACGAACTCGCCCGCAGGGCCGTTGCGGAACGGGGCCTACCCCCCGTGCCGGAGGTATCACCAACCCGCCTACTGGCCGTGGCCGAGAACGACGTCGCAGACCTCGGCAGCATCGTCGCAGCCGCCCTCGCCCACTCCCCCGCCGCCCGAACCCTCCTCACCGAACTCGAGGCCGAGCAGCACATCCCCGAGGAAGCCGTACAGGACTACTACGACCGCAACCGGGACCGCTTCCTCACCCCGGAGGCACTGCGGCGGGGAGTCGACCCGTTCGGGCGGAGGGCGGCACCCTCCGACTTCCTGCCGTTCGAGCAGGTCCGGCAGGCCGTCGAAGGCGAGCTGCGACGCGCGGCGGCCCACCGTGCCTTCTTCGCCTGGTTCGACCAGGCCCGGGCCGACGTGGTGTACGCAGCCGGGCACGAGCACCCCGGCGACCCTTCGCACCCGGACCACGAGCACCGCCACTGAGTCATCGGCGAAACCGCGGGCGGAACAGAAACGCAACACGGCAAACCATTGACCTCCGATGAATTCTGGTCCACCTTTTCATCAATCGGAGTCGAAGTTGGTTGATTGAACCAGCCTCTCGGCTGGTCCCAGGAGGGTGGACATGCGCGCTGGAAGACTCACCGCATCCGTGGCGGGAATCATCGCCCTGACGCTGACGGCGGCCGGCTGCGGCCTGTCCGGCGGCGGATCCGGCAGCGGGGACGGCACCGCCGGGGGCTGCAAGGTCGACAAGGGCAACGTCGGCTCGGGCAGGCTGACAGGTGACGTCAAGGGACAGATCACCTTCCAGACGACGAATCTGAAGAAAGACTTCGGGGCCTTCTTCAACGGAGTGATCGCCTCCTTCGAGAAGGCGCACCCCGGCGCGAAGGTCAAGTGGATCGACGACCCGGGCGACAACACCTTCACCCAGCGGACGGTGGCCGACGCCCAGGCCTGTACCTTGCCGGACGTCATCAACGTCAACGCCCCGACCGCGACCGCCCTCACCAAGGCGGGCTACCTGCTCAACCTGAGCGTGAAGGACCCGCAGGTCGCGAAGCCGTTCGTGCCGTCGTTCTGGAAGTCCGCCACCTTCAAGGACGCCTCCGGCTCGGCGATCCACACCACGCTCCCCTGGTACACCGGCGGCGTCCTGCTGACGTACAACAAGGACCTGCTGAACAAGGCGGGCATCGACCCCGCGAAGCCGCCGACGACGCTCTTCGGCCTGTTCGCCGACTACGAGAAGGTCGCCAAGGCGGGCAAGGGCAAGTTCTTCGCGACGATGGCCAACCCGATCTGGCGGATACCGGCGGACTTCGACCAGATGAGCATCAAGACGCTCTCCGCGGACGGCAAGTCCGCCGTCTTCGCCAATGATCCGAGGACCACCCAGTGGGTGGCCTGGATGGCGAAGCTGTACAAGGAGGGCGCGATGCCGAAGGACTCGCTGTCCTCCAGCAACGACCCGTCCACGCTCTACAGCCAGGGCAAGGTCGCCTACGGCTCGACGAACCCGAGTTTCGTGCGGTTCGTGAAGCAGAACAGCCCGTCGATCTACGCCAGGACGGCCGTCGGCCAGCAGCCCTACGACGCGCTCGGCCGCGCCTCCGCCGGCGCCCCGCAGTACATCTCGGTCGCCGCGACCAGCAAGCACGCGCCGGTGGCGCTCGCCTTCGCCGAGTACCTGACCAACGCCGAGAACCAGACGGCCTGGTGCAAGGACCCGAACGTGGTGATCTTCCCGACGACCACGGCCTCGCTCAACGACCCGTTCTTCCAGAACGTCACCGGCAGCGACCCGTTCTCCCAGGCCCGCAAGCTCGTCGCCGACCAGCTCAAGACGGCCGACACCAACCAGACCAACCTCTCCCCGGCCGTGCAGAACGCGATCGTGGGACAGGTGCAGCTGGCCATGCAGGGCAAGAAGAGCCCCGCACAGGCCGTCAAGGACGCCCAGGCGAAGGCGAACGACCTGCTGAAGCAGGCGGGCTGAGCGTGGCGACCGAGACCGCTGAGCCGGTGACCGTGCCTGGTACGGGGCGTACTGCCTCCGTGCCGGGCACGGCCCCGTCCCGTATCCGCCGCATCGGCCGCATCGGCCGGGCCGTGCTGCCCGGCCCCGTTCCTGGCGCCAACGGCGCGGCCCTGTACCGCCGTTGGTGGCTGCCCTGGCTGTGGACCGCGCCCGCGATCGTGTGCGCGGTGGTGTTCGGAGTGTTCCCGTTCCTCAACACCGTCCTCCTGTCGTTCACCGACGCCAAGCCGCTCGGCGGCGCCGCGAGCTTCGTCGGGCTGGACAACTACAAGCGGATGCTGGGCGACTCGGACTTCTGGCTGGCCACCCGCAACAGCATCCTGTACGCGGTCGTCGTCGTCCCGCTGATGGTGCTGCTGCCGCTGATGCTGGCCGTGCTGGTGGAGAAGAACCTGCCCGGCATCGGGTTCTTCCGCTCCGCCTTCTACACGCCCGTCCTCGCCTCCAGCGTGGTCGTGGGCCTGAGCTGGCAGTGGCTGCTGGCCGACGACGGGCTGGTCAACACCTGGCTCGAGAAGGCCCACTTGATCAGGTCCGCCGTCCCGTTCCTCTCCGACTCCTGGCTCATCCTCTTCTCCGCGATGGGCCTGACCCTGTGGAAGGGGCTCGGCTGGTACATGATCTTCTACCTGGCCGCGCTCGGGAACGTCCCCAAGGAGCTGCACGAGGCGGCGCAGATGGACGGCGCCGGCGCGGTCCGCCGCTTCTGGCACATCACCGTGCCGGGCGTGCGGCAGGCGATGATGCTGGTCGGCACGCTCACCGGCATCGGCTGCCTCAGGGTGTTCACCGAGATCTTCATGCTGGGCAGCTCCACCGGCGGCCCCGGCGGCGCCGACCGCACCCTGCCCTTCTACATCCGCGACGTCGGCCTGGACCCGATCACCGGCAACGCCGGCTACGGCTCCGCGGTCAGCGTCGCCCTGTTCGTACTCACCCTCGGCCTGACCCTGCTCGCGCAGCGCCTGACGAAGGAGGACGAGGCATGACGACCGCCGTCGAGAAGCCCCGGCGGCTGATGCCGCGCTGGCGGGAGTACGGCCGCCCCCGCGAACTGGTCGTCCGCTACCTGCTGTTGCTCCTCGTGCTGGGCATCACGGTCGGCCCGCTGGTGTGGCAGTTCCTCGCGTCGCTGAAGGGCGTCGGGGAGGACGTCTTCGGCGCGGACGCCTCGCTGCTGCCGCACCACCCGACCCTGCGGGCCTATCGCGAGGTCTTCTCCCAGGTGCCGGTGGCGACGTACATCCGCAACAGCCTGATCGTGGTCGTCCTGTCGATCGTCAGCCAGCTCGTCTTCTCCACCACGGCCGGCTACATGCTCTCCAAGCCCGGCTGGAAGGGCCGCAAGGCGGTCTGGGTGGTGCTGGTCGCCTCCATGATGTTCCCCTTCGAGTCGATCATGGTGTCGCTGTTCCTGAGCATCCGCGACCTGGGTCTGGTCGACAACCTGGCGGGCGTGTGGCTGCCCGGGTTCGTCGGCGCCATCAACGTGCTGCTGATGCGCGGTGCGTTCCTGGCCGTCCCGCGCGAGATCGAGGACTCGGCGATGCTCGACGGCGCGAACGAGTGGCAGCGGTTCAGGTACCTGTATCTGCCGTCCGCCTGGGGCGCGATCATGGTGGTCACCATCAACACCTTCATCAGCGCCTGGGACGACTTCCTGTGGCCGCTGATCGTGCTCCGCTCGGAGAGCCACATGACGCTGACGCTGGGCCTGTCCCGGCTGCAGAGCTCGTCGTTCGGCTACGACCAGCGGGTGGTCATGGCCGGTTCGGTGATCTCCGTCATCCCGGTGCTGGTGCTGTTCGTGATCACCCAGCGCTGGTTCTACAGGGGTGTCTCGGCGGGAGCCGTCAAGCTCTGACGGCCGGCAGGTCCAGCACGGCGGGTACGGCGGTGAGCGCGGCCCGCGCGGACTCGGCGACCCGGATCTCCACGCTCCTGGTCCCGGCGAGTCGGTCCCTGTCGAGCGGCAAGGTGACCGAACGGCACTCGCCGGGATCCAGGTCGACACCCTCGAACGCGAACAGTTCGAGGGTGCGCGGCCAGGTGGACGTGATCAGCCGCCGCAGATAGACCTGCACGACGGTACGGCCCTGCCGTACACCGGTGTTGGTGACGTCGACCGTGACGGTGTGCCCGTCCGTGCGCGGCCGGCCGTACGCGAAGCTCGTGTACGACAGCCCGTGCCCGAAGGAGTGCAGCGGCTCGGCGCTCTCGTCCACATAGCCGCCGTACTCGGTGTCCTTGTGGTTGTAGTGGACGGGGAGCTGGGCCGCCGAGCGGGGCATGGAGACGGGGAGCCGACCGACGGGTGCCGCGTGTCCGAGCAGTATCTCGGCGATCGCGTCGCCGCCCCAGGGGCCCGGGTACCAGGCGGTGAGCAGGGCGGCCGCGGTCTCGGGCACGAGGTGGGGGCGGCCCTGGACCAGGACGACCACGGTCGGCGTGCCCGTCGCCACGACGGCGTCCAGGAGGACGTACTGGGCCCTGCCGAGACGCAGTCCGGCGAGGTCGACGCCTTCGCCGCAGGTCATCTCCGAAACGGCCGTGAGCGCGGCCCCGTTGGCGGCGAAGTCCGTCTCGGGGCTGCGGGCGCTGCTGCCGCCCAGCACCAGCACGGCGACATCGGAGGCGGCGGCCGCGGCGACCGCCTCGGGGATGCCGGAGAGGTCGCCGCCGGTGAGGGCGCAGCCGCGGGCGTACCGGATGTCGGTGCCGGGCGGGGCGAGCTTGCGGAGCCCGTCGAGGACGCTGCTGCCGGTGCGCTGCGGGGCCGTGTAGTCGCCCGACTGGTGGGCGGCGGTGGCGGACTGGGGTCCCAGGACGGCGATACGGGAGACGGTCGCCGGGATCGGGAGGGCGCCGCCTTCGTTGTGGAGGAGGGTGACCGAGGCGCGCGCGAGGGCGGTGCTCAGGGCGCGGCCCTGCTCCGGGGACGGCAACTCACCGCCGCCGTAGGGGCGTTCGAAGAGCCCGAGGCGGAACTTCAGGCGCAGGACGCGGGCGACCGCGGCATCGAGGACGGACTCCTCGACGAGCCCCTTCTCCACGGCCTCCTCCAGATGCGTGAAGCCCTCGTCCCACAGGCTCAGGTCGACCCCGGCGCCCAGGGCGAGAGCCCCGGCGGAGAGCTTGTCGCCGGTGATGCGGGCGAGCCGGTCCACGGCCAGCCCGTCGGCCATGACCAGCCCGTCGAACCCCCAGCTCTCCCGCAGCAACCCGGTGAGCAGGGCACGGTTGCCGGAGCAGGGCATCCCGTCGACCTCGTTGTACGCGGCCATGACGGCGGCGGCCCCGGCGCGGACGCCCGCGCGGGCGGCGAGCAGGTGGATCTCGTCCAGCTCCCTCCATCCGAGCTCCGACTCGGCGGAGTTGCGGCCGCCGACGGTGGCGCCCTGCCCGGCGAAGTGCTTGAGCACGACGGGCGCCTTGTCGTCGGCGAAGAACTCGGCGGGCTCCCCCTGCATGCCCCGCACCAGTGCCTCCGTCATCCGGGCGGCGAGGCAGGGGTCCTCGCCGAAGCACTCCTCGGTGCGGCCCCAGCGGGGGTCGCGGACGATGTCGAGCGCCGAGACCAGGGCCAAGTGGCCGCCACGGGCGCGGAGTTCGGCCGCCGCGTGCGCGGCGGCGCGCTCGTAAAGGCCGGGGTCCCAGGTGGCGCCGACCGCCAGGTTGACGGGGAGGACCGTGCCGTCCAGGGCCATGTGGCCGTGCGGCACCTCCTCCACGAACAACGCGGGTATGCCGAGCCGGCTGCGCTCGAGAACGTGCCGCTGCACCAGCTCCGCGAGAGCCGCGCTGTCCTGGCCGCCGGGCCCACTGCCGTGCTCGACACCGGACCAGGCATCGGCGCGCATCAGCCCGTAGAGAGCACCGAGCCCCTCGAAACGGTCGGTCTCGGCGTACAGCGCGTCGGTGAGTTCGTAGCCACCGCCGGGGGTGCGGCGGTAGGCGTCCCAGCCGTACATGCGCTGGTTGAGCTGACCGGCCTTCTCGCGGAGGGTCATCCGGGCGAGCAGGTCCCGGACGCGGGCGTCGAGGGGAGCGGTGGGGTCGCGGTAGGTCGTCACAGGTGGCGTCCGGATTCGAGTCGGGCGAGAGCGACGGCGCCACGGCAGCCGTCGGCCACCCAGTCCAGGGTCAGGCCGAGGGTCCGCAGTCGGGCCGTCAGGGCTGCGGTCAGGGGTCCGTCGGGACCGAGCAGGCCACCGGTGGCGACGACCCGTTCGCCCGGGCGGGCGTCCAACGCCGCCACCGTTGCGGCCAGTTGGTCCACCGCCTGGTCGAGGATCTTCCTCGCGACGGGGTCCTTGTCACGGGCCGCCTCGGCCACCAGCGGAGCGAACCGGGCGAGCCGGGTGGGCGGATCGGCCATCACGACGGGGAGCAGATGCATGCGGTAGGCCTCGCGGGCCGCGCGAGGCCACTCGGAGCCACCGGAACCGGCCCCCGGCAGCACCTCGCCCGGCAGCTCCAGCGCCCGGCCCACCGCTCCCGCCAGTACCGTCGGCCCGCCCCGTCCGTCCGCCATCCGCAGGGCGGCCCTGACCGCCTCGCGGCCGATCCAGAAGCCGCTGCCGTCGTCGCCGAGGAGCCAGCCGTCGCCGTCGACGGTGGCCGTGCAGCGGCGGCCGGTGATGCGCATGGCGACCGCGCCCGTGCCGGCGACCAGGGCGAGGCCGTCGGCCGGGGCGCCGGGGGCGGAGGCGAAGGCCGCCTCGATGTCGCTGCTGATGCCGATCGAGCCGGTGGTGATGCCGAGTCGGCGGAGGGCGGCGGTCAGGGCGGTGAGCGCGTTGAGACGGCCGGGGTCGTCCTCCGCCGCCCCGGTGGCGCCCGCGAAACCGCCGGCCACCGCGGCGACATGGCCCCGCGCTGACTCCGGCACCGCCTTGGCGAGGGCTTCGGCGAGGTGGTCGGTGAGCCGGGGCAGCGGGACGGTGAGGGCGTTGCCCGGTCCGGCGGCGCCCTCGCCGAGCACAAGGCCGTCCGCCGCGGCGGCGAGAACCGCACGGGTACGGGTGCCGCCGGCGTCCAGGCCGACCACCAGTTCCCGTGACTCCTGGTTGAAATCGTTATTCATCATCGACCATGGTGGTTGATACATTCAGCGAGGACAAGCCCCCGACCCCGCGGGGCCGGCGACCCGAGGAGGATCCCATCCCTACGCTCCGCTTCGGCGTCAACTACACGCCCCGCCGCGGCTGGTTCCACGCCTGGCACGATTTCGACCCGCAGCACGCCCGCGAGGACCTCGCCCAGATCGCGGGTCTGGGCCTCGACCACATCCGGGTCTTCCACCTCTGGCCGCTGCTCCAGCCCAACCGCACCCTCATCCGCACGGCCGCCGTCGACCAGCTGGCGCGGCTGGTCGACATCGCGGCCGAGGCCGGCCTCGACGTCATGGTGGACGGCGTACAGGGCCATCTGTCCAGCTTCGACTTCTACCCGGAGTGGACCCGCAGCTGGCACCACCGCAACGTCTTCACCGACCCGGAGGCCGTCGAGGCCCAGGCGGAGCTCCTGCGCACCCTCGCCCGCGCCCTCGCCGACCGCCCGAACCTCATCGGCCTCCAGCTGGGCAACGAGCTCAACAACCTGGTCGAGCACAACCCGGTGACGGCGGCCGAGGTCGACCACTACCTCGACACGCTGCTGGCGGCCGCCCGCGAGGGCCTGCGCCCCGGGCAGCTGGCCACGCACTCGGCGTACGACGCCGCCTGGTACGGCGACGACCACCCGTTCACGCCCGAGGCCTCGGCCCGCAAGGGGGATGTGACGACCGTCCACCCCTGGGTGTTCTCCGCCGACTGCGCCCGCCGTTACGGGCCCGCCTCCTTCGAGGTGCAGCACCTCGCCGAGTACGGCACGGAACTCGCGAAGGCGTACGCGGACGATCCGTCCCGCCCCGTCTGGGTCCAGGAGACGGGCGCCCCCGAACCGCACATCCCGGCGGCCGACGCCCCGGACTTCGCCCGCGCCACGGTCCTCAACGCGTCCGACTGCCAAGGACTTTGGGGCGTCACATGGTGGTGCTCCCACGACGTGGACCGCTCACTGGCCGACTATCCGGAGCTGGAGTACACCCTGGGCCTCTTCGACTCCACGGGCCGCCCCAAGCCGATCGCCACCGCCCTCGCCGACACGATCGCCGAACTGCGCGCGAAGCCCGCCTCCCCGCAACCACGCACCACCGCCCTGGTACTGGACTGCACACCCTCGACCCGCTCCGTCTCGGGCCCGGGCGGCACATACTTCGACGCGTGGATGAGCCTGCGCAAGCAGGGCGAACGCCCGGGGGTACTGCTGGCGGAACGGGCGGACGACAAGGGCTACTTGGCGGCACGGGGCATAGGGCAGACCGTACGACTCGCACCCTGAAGGGGCGCGGGGCCGTGTCGATATGCGGCTCCGCCGCGGGGCGCGACCAGCCACAACGGCGCCCCAGACATCCAACGACCCAACCCGGCACTCACAGCGAAGCGCCCAGCACCTCCGCCACCGCCCGCAGATTGACCCGCCCCCGCCCGAACGAGCACAGGTCACCCCCCTCCGGCAGCCCGGTGTCCACGCGCACCGCGTCGGGACGCCGGGCCAGCAGGGCGTCCCGGAACCGCGCCTGCCAGGGATGCAACCCGGCGTCGCACGTGGCCACGACCAGCGGCGAGCCCGCTGCCAGCCGGAGGATGCCGTCGACGAGGGTGCCCTGGTCGCAGGGCTCCCCGCTCACCGCCGTACCGCTCGCTACGGGGTCGAGGGGGCGCAGCTCGGTCAGGAGGTCCTCGCCGCCCCAGTTGAGGGCGGGGTGCGGGGGAGGGAAGAGGTCGACGACGTGGGGGCCCCGTACGGCGGACGGCACGGCCCGGCTGCGTACGGCGCGCCTCGCCGCCTCCAGCCCGGCTCCGGCGTCCCAGGCGGCCACCACCCCGGCGGGGGTCGCATAACGCTCGGCGAGCCGCCGCACCCGCCCGGCCGCCTCCCACACCCGTTCCCCGGACAGCCGGCCCGAGTCCACCGCCTCGAGCACGGCGTCCCGGCAGGCCAGGGTGATCTCCAGGTCCGGTACGGCGACGATCACCTGGTCCGCGCCCGCGGCGAGGGCTATGCGCGCACCGGCCGCCTCGCCGTAGCGGTCGGCGATGGCCTTCATCTCCAGGGCGTCGCTGACCAGCACCCCGTCGAAGCCGATGTCGTGGCGGAGCAGGTCGCCGAGGATGCGGCGGCTGAGGGTCGCGGGGCGGTTGGCGTCCAGTGCCGGGTAGACGACGTGCGCGCTCATCAGCATCGGCACGCCCGCGGCGACGGCCGCGCGGAACGGTTCCAGGTCGGCGCGCAGCTCGTCGGCGGACCGTGGGTCGACCGCGAGGTCGTGGTGGCTGTCGGTCACGGTGCCGCCGTGGCCGGGGAAGTGCTTGGCGCAGGAGGCGATGCCACGGGCCTCGGTGGCGGTGATCCAGGCGTGCAGATGGCGGGCGGCGAGCTCGGGGTCGGCGCCGAAGGAGCGGGTGCGCACGATCGGGTTGTCGGGCCGGCGCTGGAGGTCGGCGACGGGGGCGTACGAGGCGGTGATGCCGAGGGTGGCGAGGTGGCCGGCGAGGGCGTCGGCGCAGCGGGCGGTCAGGTTCGGGTCGTCGGCGACGCCGAGGGCGTAGGAGCCGGGGACCTCGGGGGCGCCCGCGGCGACCAGGTGGCCGATGCCGCCGCCCTCGTTGTCGACGGCCACCAGGAGATCGGGGCGGATCGCGCGCAGGGCGTCGGTGAGCTCACGGACCTGCTCCGCGTCGCGCACGTTCCGGGTGAACAGGATGACGCCGCCGAGGCCGCGGTCGATGAGCCGCTTGAGGGTGTCGGGGAAGGTCGTCGTGCCCTCGAAGCCGGCGACGAGACAGCGATGGACCGCCTCGTCCAGGTCGGAGGAGAGGGAGGACGGGGCCAGGCCCACGGACAGCTGCTCGGAGGTCACCCCATCGATTGTTCTGGCTTATTCATCCGCAAGTCAACACTTCATTGGATGAATGATTCATCGGAAGGGTGTCCGTCGCCCGCCCGCCCGCACCCCGTAGGCTCCCGGCCACCACGGCGTCACACCCGGCGGGAACGGTTCCGCCGTGTCCCTGCTCCCGCTCGACGACGCCCCCGGCCGACTCCCCGCGGCCGCCCCCTCCCTCATTCCGTCCCCCGTCCGCTTCCGCACGCCCCGCCTGCTCCGCAGCGCCCTGGTCCTGCTCCCCCTGCTCGTGATCGGCGTGTGGGCGGCGGTCGACTGGCGGACCGTGTACGACGGCACCGCCCGGCTGGGTTCCGCCGACCCCTGGTGGCTGCTGGTCGCGCTGTTCTTCACCTGTCTGGGCTGGCTGTCCGCCCCCTGCATCCGACAGGGCGCGCTGCCGGAGCGACTCCCGGCCGGGCTGCTGATCGCTTCACAGTTCGCCGCCGGCGCCGCCAACCACGTACTGCCGGCCAGTATCGGAGCCCACGCCGTCACCCTGCGCTTCCTCCAGGGCCGCGGCATACCCCTGGCCCGGGCCACCGCCTCGCTCGCGCTGTACTCGGCGGTCAAGCCGATCGCGAGGACGCTGGTGCTCCTCGTCTTCCTGGCCGCCTTCCCCGACGTACTGCTGACCGGCAGACTCGTGCCGGACCGACGGACGTCGCTCCTGGTCGCCGGAGCGGTGACCCTCGCCCTCATCGCCACCGCCCTGCTCGTGACGACCGTACGGCCGCTGCGCCGCCCCCTCCTCGACGCCCTGCGCTGCGCGCTCACCGACGTACGGCTGCTGCACACCCGGCCCGCGAGGATCCTCGCCCTGTGGGGAGGGTCGGCCGCCGCCCCGCTGATCCAGGCGAGCGTGCTCTTCGCGGTCGGGGCGGCGCTCGGGCTGTCGCTGTCCTGGCTGCAGGTCGCCTTCGCGTTCCTGGCCGCGAACACAGCGGTCGGGGCCGTGCCCGCACCGGGCGGCATCGGCCCCGTGGACGCGGCGGTCGTGTTCGCCATGGTCGCGCTCGGAGCATCCATGGACCTGTCGGCGACCGCCGTCATCGGCTACCGCGTCCTGACGGTCTGGCTGCCGCTGCTGCCGGGGGCGCTGGTGCTGTCGGCGCTGGTGCAGCGGAAGGTGCTGTGAGGTGACCGAGTCCCGCGCCGCGACCCTCGTCTCTCTCGTTCAGCAGACCGGATCACGGCCCCGGGCAGGCAACCCACAGCGCCGAGTCTCCCTCTAACGGGACGACGGGGCAGTACCCGCGACCTCGGCCGTCCCGACGCCGGGCGCGGGCCGAGGGGGAGGACGGAAAGTGCGGAAGCGGAGGACGGCGACTGCCGTGCCCGGGGACGGGGCACGGATCGGCCGTATCGGCGGCTATCCGGTTCGCTGGCACATCGCACTGCTGGCCCTGTGGACGGCCGCCTGGTTCTTCGTGGCCGAACGCCACGAAGCCGTGTCCTGGCACTATCTGGTCAAGGGCCAGCAACTGCTCTTCCACCAGCTACCCGGCGGCGGCCTCGCCCTCTACGCCAACCACCCCGATCTGCAGATCGGCCCGGTCAGCTTCCTGGTCGCCGGGCTCTTCGCCCCGTTCCCCGCCGAACTCGGCGAGAAGCTCGCCGACGCGTTCATGTCCGGCCTGGGCCTGTACATGCTGGTACTGGTCGGCCGCGCCGCCGCCGACCACTACCGCGGCACGGGACTCAACCACAAACGCCTCCAGCAGCGCGTGCTGATCGCCGGAGCGGCCTTCATCCCCATGTGGGTGGAGGTCTCGGTGCGTTTCGCGCACCTGGACGACGTCCTGGCGCTGTTCTTCACCACCCTCGCCGTACGGGCGCTGGTGCGCGGCCAGGCGACGGCCGTGGGCGTCTTCCTGGCCCTTGCGGTGGACTCCAAACCCTGGGCGGTCGGCTTCCTGCCCCTGCTGCTGGCCCTGCCACGCCCCGCCCGCCTGCGGTCCGCCGCCTGGGTCGTCGGCCTGGTGGCCGTGGCCTGGCTGCCCTTCTACCTCACCCACCTGGACACGCTGGCCGCCGCCCGCTTCACGATCCCGAACCAGCCCGCCTCGGCGCTGCGCTGGTTCGGCGTGCACGACGCCGCCACCCCCTGGTGGGACCGTCCCGCCCAGATGGCCCTCGGCATCGCCCTGGGCGCCCTGGCCGTCCGCCGGCACCGATGGCCGGCGGTGGTGCTGCTCGCCGCCGACGCCCGCATCGTCCTGGACCCGAGCGTCTACACGTACTACAACGCCTCGGTCCTCCTCGGCACCCTGATCTGGGACTCCATCGGCCAGCGCCGGCTGGTCCCATGGGTCAGCTGGCTCGCCCTCATCTCCCTGTACGGCAGCGCCCTGTTCATCCCCTCGGACTCCGCCCAGGGCCTGATCCGCCTGGCCTTCGCGGCCGGTTCCGCCGCCTACGTCCTGTTGTGGCCCCACCGCCCACCGCGCAGCAGACGACACGGCCGCGGGGCACAGGGCCGACCGCACCCCATGATCCGGCACAGCCGCCGTGCGGAGTCGGACACACCGCAGAACTGTTGACGCGGTACCGCTGAACGGAAGCGGTGGCTCCGCGCAGCTGGTGGGCAGAACTCCCCCAGGGCGGACACCGACGCCTCAACGCCGTGACGGGGGTGCTGACTTGACGGTCATCGTCGGCCTGGTTCACCGCAAGCGCGTACATCTGGCCGGAGACTCCGCGGGCAGTGACGACTACCGGCTCACCATCTGCCGCGACCCCAAGGTGTTCACCAACGGACCCTACGTCCTCGGATACACCACGTCCTTCCGCATGGGCCAGTTGCTGCACTACGCGCTTGAGGCCCCGCACCCGGAAGGTGCCCTCTACCGCTTCATGACCACGACCTTCGTCAACGCGGTCCGCACCTGCCTCAAGGACGGCGGCTGGGCGCGCAAGGATTCCGAGCAGGAACAGGCCGGCAGCTTCCTCGTGGGCATCCACGGCCGGCTCTTCGCCATCCACGGCGACTACCAGGTCAGCGAGTCCGCCGACGGCTACGCCGCGGTCGGCTGCGGCGACGAGTACGCCCTCGGCGCCCTGCACGCCACCGCCGACCTCGGCCTGAAACCACGCGAACGCCTCACCGCCGCCCTGCGCGCAGCGGATCACCACAGCGGCGCGGTCGCCGCCCCCTACACGTTCGCCAGGACGGCGGACTAGGCCGGTCAGCCCTCGTCGGCGGTCAGACGCAGGGAAATGGAGTTGATGCAGTACCGCTGGTCCGTGGGCGTCGGATACCCCTCGCCCTCGAAGACGTGCCCGAGGTGCGAGCCGCACCGCGCGCACCGCACCTCGGTGCGCACCATGCCGTGCGACCGGTCCTCGATCAGCTCGACCGCGTCGGTGTTCTTCGGGTCGTAGAAGGACGGCCAGCCGACGTGCTTCTCGGATTCACAGTTCTCAGCCTTCCTCTGCCGCCCGGCTCCGGCTTACCCACGGGCACGTCTCTCAGCCGCCGACGAGCGCGACGAGCTTGATGAAGACCAGGTCGGGGTCGGCCGTGAGATCCACGACTTCGTCGAGGTCCTCCACCTGGCGGTCCCCGGCCAGCACGAAGAAGCCGTTGGCCAGAAAGGCGCGCTCGGCGATCTCGGCCTGGCGCTCCCAGTCGATGCGGCGGGGTTCGCGGAGTCGGTAGCCGTTCAGCTCCGTCTCTGCGTCGTCAGGGCGTACGAGGCCGTTGAAGTGGTTGCCGGGGCGGGCGTTGTACCGGGCGACCTCCTCGCGGACCCGGAGCCTGATCAGCTCCCCTACGGTCATCCGTTCGGGCAGCCCGGCGACCTCCCACTCGCTGACGGGCTTGCCCGTCGCGGTCTCGTCCCGGAACGTCACGGCGGCCATCAGGCACCTCGCTTGATCTGCGTGAGAATGGACTCGTCGGTGATCTCGCTGTCGGCGGCGAGCAGAAACGCCTTGCTGAGGATCAGGGAGAGCCGTTCGTCCTCGAACGGCAGGAAAACCTTGCCGTCGCTCTTGCCTCGCGATTGGACGATGCACAGGTAGCTGTCGTCCGGTTCCATCAGGATGTTGGCCGAGCCCAGGTGAATCTTGTACGTGCGCAGCTCGCCGCGGACGATCAGGAAGCGGCCGTCGAGCCTGCACCGGCCGGCGATCTTCAGGCGCGGCAGGATCCGCTCCAGTACGTCGCGGCGCGCCTCGGCACTCTCGGTCAGCTCGGCGAAGGAGGCCCGCTCCCAGTAGGAACGCCGGGGACCGCCGTCGGTCCAGTCGGGATCGGCGGCGATCGAGGTCACGCCGACGAAGAGGTCCACGTCGCGCATCGCCTCGCTGAACACCAGCGGGGGCACGTCGGCAAGCAATGCCTCGCGCCAGGCGCCCTCCACCCGGTGTTCGAAGCGCACCTGGTCGGTCGAGGCCAGTTCGTCGTCGCCCGCCCAGTCGGCCAAGGTGTGGAAGAAGCGGACCCGCCACTCCCCCGCCGCCAGGGTGCGCTCGGCCTCGTCGCCGTCCCCGGCATCCCAGGGACCGAGCAGGTCGCTCTTCCATCCCCGAGCCCGGAACAGGGCGAACATCTTGCGGTAGTGGACAAGGTGCGCGGCGAAGCGGTTGGAGTAGACACGGGTCTGCTCCTCGGCGGGGGTGAGGAGGTAGATCTCGCGGAACGCCTGCTTGAACGGCTGCCGGATCCGCCGTTCGAGGAGCAGGTCCCGCCAGGCCCGCACAGTATCCGGCTCGGAGCGGATGGGGTGCCAGAGCCGTACGGAGGCGTCGTCGGGCGCGTCGGGAAGGTCTTCGTCCGTTTCGGGCAGTACAGCCCGCCACTCGCCGGGGGCGACCTCGATCTCCCAGATCAGCCGGCGTATGAGGGTCCGGGCGAGGGGGTGCCCGGCCAACTCGGTGCGCCACCAGCCGTAGGGATGGACGGCCTCGACAGGGAAGCCGCCCTCCAGCGCTCGTACGAGGGTGACGAGTTGGGCGTTCACCCGCTTCACCAGGTCACGCAACTCCTTGACGGGGGCGGCGTGGTCGCGGCGGACCGTCGCCGGGACACTGCGCAGCCGGCGGCCGTCCTTCTCCCAGGTCAATGTGGCAACGTCGGTGACCGTGACGACGGCTCGGTAGTCCCCGACCTGCCGGCGCAGGACTCCGCCCGCGGCGGAGGCGCTGACGGGTGCGGTGTCGAACTCCAGCCTCGGCAGCCGTAGCGCCACGTCGGTGCGCTCGGCCAGGGCCGCGTCGACCTTCTTGAGCATCTTGTCGAGTTGCTTGGGCACCCCGGCGTGCCGGACGGTCCGGCGCACGGTGCGGATCGCGGTCACCAGCTCGGGCGTCGGGAAGTCCTGCGCGGCGCGGACCACCTCGTACAGCAGGGCCTGCGACGGAAGCGTCTTTGCCGCCGTCGGGGCGAGGGCGACGCCGGGCAGCAGCCGCTCCAACAGTTCCGGCAGCCAGGGCTCGTCGCGCAGCAGCGCCACCCGCAGGGCCTGCCCGAGCAATGTGATCTCCCGGTCCGTGAACGCCTTGTCCGCCCGGTAGGGGATCTCGCCCGCCCGGATCGCATCGGTGCGCTCGGCCGCCGCTTCCAGCGCGCGGCGGGCGAACGCCACGTAAGCCGCGTTGTCGGCCGACCTGTGCCACGCGTGCGCGAGCGGCGAAACGAACCTGTGTTCTCGGTCGATCTCGGACAACAGCGCCTGTTCGGCCGGGGCGAGGCCGGCGATGACGGCGATCTCGTCCGCGACGATGGGGCCCACATCACGGGAGAGGCGCTCCACGGCCGCGCCCAGCGTCCCGCCGCCAGCGAGCCCCGCGACCGCGAGCAGCGCGTACGGCTGGCGCACGGTGTCCTTCTCCAGCCAGAACCCGACCAGGGTGCGCGCCGGTTCGGACACGTCGGGCAGCGGCCCCGTGCAGCGCTCCAGCGCGCCCAGGCCCAGAGTGAGGTCCGCCCAGCCGCGGTCCTCGAATCTTTCGACGAGCACCTCGAACATCCGGCGGCACGCGTCGGGGGTATAACGCGGCTGCCGTTCCCCGGCCGCGTCCTCGACCGCGAAGCGGACCAACGTCATCGCGTGCGTGGCCGAGGCGTCCACCCGGTAGGCCGCCACGAGCAGGCTGCCGAGCGCCTCGTCGGAGACCTGCGACAGATCCGGGTGCCTGTCCCGCTCCTCAAGTGCGAAGTCCGGATCGGTCAGCGCGCGCATGAGCCGGGCTGCAAGGTCCGAGTCGTTCCTACGGGATTCGGCCACCAAGGCGTCGTCGAGCATGGCGAGATGATGGCAGAGGGGACTGACAATGCGATCAGCCTGAAGAACCCTCACGGCTGTTCACCTGAAAAGCACCGAAGAGCACCATCCGGTGGCAGAGATGCCGCCGTACCGGCTCACAGACCGTGTTCGTCCATCAGGCGCATCAGGTTCCGTTTGCGTCTCTGGGCGGTGCGCAGGGCCGTGACGTATGCGGCGAACTCGTCCTCTGCGTCCAGGAGACGGTGGCAGTCACGGATGTTCAGCAGCAGGGTGACGAGCTGCTGGTAAGCGGTGTTGCCGGTCTGCTTGGTCAGTGGCTCGGCCAGGCTCAGGTAGACGCCGAGGGCGTCGGCCGGACGGTCGGCGCGTGCCTGGTCGGCGAGGGTGCGCCACTGCTGGTCGTGGGCTCCGGTTCGGGTGGCGGCCTGCCAGGCGGCGTCGATGTCCTTGTCGTCGAGCAGGGCGTCGATCAGAACAGGGCCGCCGTACCGGCCCTCGTGCCGCTCCGCGTCGGCGCGCAGCAGGTCCAGCGCCCCGTCGCGCTCCGTCGGCCAGCGGTCGGCGGCCTGCGCGGCGGTCCGTAACTGCTGGTACGCGAGCAGAGTGCGGCGGGCGCCGAAGTGGTCGCGGCGCAGGGCGACGGCATCCGGCAGCCGGTCCGTCTGGGTGTAGCGGTCGCAGAGGTAGTCGACGAGGGCGGTGTCGACGGCGGAGAGGTCCCGGGATTCCCGGATGCCGCGTTCCGCCCAGCGCAGGGCCTCGTCGCAGCGCTGGGCGGTGTCCAGCTCGCGGGCGATGACCAGGTGTGTGTGGCCGTTCGGCGCGAGGTCGGCGGCGTGAACGGCGATCACCGTGTCGACATCGCCGCCCGCCTTGGCCACGCGCTCCATCAGGTACTTCTCCGCCCAGCCCCGCCGATTGCCCCGCCACGCCTCGACGGCCGACTTCCGCAAGGCCGCCGTTCCCTCCTCGCCGAGGGCGTCCGCGTAATCGAGGGGGTCGATGTCGGTCAGGCCGTCGTCGATGTCACCGAGTGCGTGGCCGACCAGCCAGCGCGCGAGCTCTCCGGGGTCGGGGCGTGCCGCACGGCACGCCCCGAGGTGGGCATCGGCGAGGTCCGCACCGATCTGCCCGAGCCATCCGTCGGAGTCGTCCACGCTCTCCACCGCCTCGGCCAGCAGCCGCATCGCCTCTCGCGCCAGGGGGATCGCATCGGCGGCCCGGCCGGAGCCGGTCAGCGCCCGAATCGCGGAGACCGCCTGCCCGGCCTGGTTGGCGTAGGCACGGGCATCGGCGTAGTCAACGTAGCCGTACTGCGCGAAGGGGCCGACGTCGAGCAGATCGCGGATACGGGCCCGGACCGCGGCAAGGTCCCCGCGCACGCTCGCGGCCCGCAGCTCCAGGCGCCGCCGCAACTGCCGGTCCTCTTGGATCTGTTCCCGCAGCACAGCGAGCAGTTCGTCCTTGGACAGGGCGGACAGCCATCCGTCCAGGTCCTGCGCGCGCTCCCGGGCCGCCTTCCGCTGCCGTGGCAGGCTCTCCCGCTGGGCGAGCACCCTCAGACCGAGGGCGACGAGGTGCTTGCAGAAGTTGCCCTCGAGTCCAAACGGGCAGTCACACTCGCCGACCAGCCCTCCGGGCCCGTCCAGGACCAGTTCCACCTCGTACCGTTCAGTGCCGTGAACCGTCGCGGTGACCCACCCGTCACCGACCTCGACCCCGGACACTGCGTCGAGGTACCCCAGGCCGCGTTCGAAGGAACGAGCACCAGCCAGCTTCTTGAGGATCGCCTCGGTCAGACCGCGCATGACTCTCCCCGACCGGCTGCGGTAGTGCAGTTGATGCTCCGCCAGCCTAGGGGCCCCGGAGGCTGCTCATGACCAGGGGAGCCGCCTCCGTGACCGGCACACCTCCGAAAACGCCGCCCAGAACACGGCGATCCCACCCGGCGTCATCCGGAGGATGGCAGAGCGGGATCAGGATGCGCCGGAGGAAGGCCCCGGGGTCACTCCTCGTCCGGCGTCAACCGCAGCGAGATCGAGTTGACGCAGTACCGCTGATCCGTCGGCGTCGGATACCCCTCGCCCTCAAACACATGCCCCAGATGCGACCCGCACCGAGCACACCGCACTTCGGTCCGCACCATCCCGTGCGACGTGTCGGACACAAGTTCCACCGCATCCGAATTGCGTGCATCGTAGAAGCTGGGCATCCGCGCTTCAGAAGCCCAGTTCACGCTGCCAACCATCAAGGAGTCCACGAGTCGTCGGGGCGGCATCGACGGCACGGGACCAATGATCCCGTCATCGCTCGGCTCGCTTCCCGGTGGCGCATAACGCGAGATGTCGTCCGTCACTGTGCCAATCGGCGTGGGCGTGGGATCCGACGTTCGATGGCGCTGACGTTCTCACCGTTGTTGACTGTGGCAACCCCCTGGACGGTGACGGCCAAGGGGGCGGCGATGAGTGCCGCCTTACCTTCCCGCAGGACCTCGATAGCAACCGCCTCGACTGAGCCGAGGCGTCGGTAACGGATGCCGAGGTCGCCGCGATCAACGTCGCCAAGCTCGAAGCGCAGGTACGCGTACTCGGCGTCGGTGAGCATCACGGCGCGTCGGGCTGGTTCGTCTCGGACTTCACACGACACTGGGGGCGAGTCAGCTTGTGGTCAGTGCTCTGTACCGGCTCTGCCTCTCAGGCATCCGGATGCGTGATCTGCTCGGCGACGGCCGGGTCGCCGACCACGTTGCCCGCCGTGAGCAGCAGCGTCTCGTGCGTCTCCGGATCGATGACGAAGACCGCGCCCGCGCAGTCTAATCCCAGGGTGAAGCTCGCCCACAAGCGCCGATGACGCTCAAGGCCGCTGCCTGCGACTGCTCTTGCGTTGTCCGAGCTGGGGAAGCCAGAAGTCGGCCGGCTGAGGATCCGTGGCCACCGTGGCCCAGCCGTCCTCTTCTCGGGGATTCCGCGGAGCCCAGGAGCGAGGTTCTGCCAGAGAGAGGACCTCCCCGACGAGTGCGCTCATCGTGCCCGGGATATTCCGGTTAACGTCATTCAGCAGGAGCGGGATGCCCAGTGGGCCCTGTTTCGGAGCCGACGTCCGATAGATGACCTGACAGAAGGAACTCACTTCGAACACGGCACCGCGAGCATCGGCCAGCCCCTCCTCGTCCGAGAACCAGACAAGCCGATCTCCTGCGACCAAGCGCTCCCGACCGTGAATCATGTCGTTCCGCGCCGTGCTGTCTCTGTTGAGAAACGGCACAGGGTCTTCGAAGGCGCCGGGATCGTTGTCGCTGATCCCAGCCAAGTGCCCTGGGTCGTGCGTGGAATGAATCTCGAGTACATCGCCGTCCACGTGGGCCTGCCAGATATCCAGGACCTCGGCCGACGAGCTGAACAGACTCGGATATGCCGTGAGCGCGAACAGCTGCCCGCCCCTCAGCGGCAGGACGACGCGATCGTTCGCGCGCAGTCGATGAACGACAGGGATCGGCGCCCAGCTGCTGAGCCCGCTTACCTCCTCCTGGCATCGCCGGATCGCCTCAACGGCCGTCTCCAAAGAGACTCGGAAGAACTCCCGTTCTGCGGTGACCCGTTGGCTGGCAAGGAGACGGTGGACAGCCTGTTCCACATCTCTAGGCCGGGACGTATGTGCCCTATAAAGAACATCGAAGGGGAAAGGGACTGACGTCCCCGACAGCTCCTTTGCCCGGTCTTCCGAGAGCTGGTCTGTGTAGCCGATTTTGAGCATGTGTGGGAAGGCCGGGTTCCGCTGGACGTACACGAACCCCGTCGTCATCGGCGGAGGCAGAGGCGTCCGGGGCGATGTCCCGCCTGTACCACTGGGTTTCCGACGCCTCTTCATGCCCGTGGAGAAGGAGGGCAATGCGACTGGCGGGTCGGCTGACAGGAGCGTGAATCCACCTTTGAGGTCGCGTTGGGACCAGGCAACGATGTCGCGTCCCCCGCTGAAGTGCTCGACGTGTGAACGAGGCAGCCTCTGTAGCGCCTCTGCCAGCATCTCGACCTTCTCGCCCGCGCCATGGTCCCGGTCACGGGCGACCGGCAGAGACCGGTTCAGCGCATCGGTGGCGACCTCCGTCATCAGGTTCGCGAGTTCCCGGCCGATGGGGGCGTACAGCGTACCCAGGTGCGTGGACTCAATTTCGTCGTACTCGTTGACTGCGTGCGCGTAGAGGTCGATGGGGACGCCAGCTCGCTTCGCCAAGAGCAGCAACTCGCAGGCGTGGGCCGGGTTGTCCAAGTCGAAGGCGAACTGGGTGCACATACCCAGTGACTCGGTCCTGGGCTTGCGGCAGACAAGTAGAAGCCGACTCGGATAATCGGGATCCCGCTCGAAGCCGAGGGGCAGCACACCCTCCCTGACCGCCGCCCGGGCGGCCTCGGTCTCCTCCGAGGTTCGCACGATGATGCTCCACCAAGGCAGAGGACCGAAGGTACCGTGCGCCGCCTGTGCATCGAAGAGGAAGCTGCCCCCGCGTCCAGGGCCCCGCAGGTCGAGTATGTGGTCCACAAAAGTCCGGATGCAGGCGTCCCGGAAGCGCTTCTGCTGAGTGCCGTTTCGCAGCAAATCACGCTCTGTGTCGGTCAGACACTCGATCGCCTCCACGAGCGCATCAAGGTAGTCGTTGACCACGCTCAAGGCGCGGGTCACGACTGGTCGCAGGGCGTTGAACTGGGGGTGGCGAACTGCCTCAAGAAGCCAGTCTCTGGCGGCGATGCAGCCATCTGACTCCGCGCCGATGCTCCAGAGGTGGCCTGCCGCGGTATGAGGAAACCGCTCCAACCATAGATGATGAGCCTCGTGGCCTCCCTCCCGGTAGCCCACAGCGACAGCATTCCCAACCCGCGTATCGGGCTCGGCTTTCAGTCTGGTCCAGATCGTGGTGGGACACGTCTCGAGCGGCATAAGAGAGCTCGGCATCAAGGCAGCTGCTGGGCCAGGGGTCTCCACGCCCCAGTGCCGTCTCAGCTCCTTGGCGACTTGAGCGGGAGATGCCGTGCGACAGCGCTGACGGGCCCATTGATCGAGGAGCAATTCATACGTGCCTTCTGGATTCTCGGCGCGCAGGCCGACGCGGAACAGGAGCACGGAACCCGTGAGTCCGTCATACTCCATACACCAGCGGACCCTCTTGACCAAGCCAGCGAGCTGATCCGCACTGGGCTTGGGGGCGCTGAGGGCCGGGTGCTGGGCGAGGAGTTCAGCGATCTGCGCTGCGGACAGACCTTGTGAGTCCAGGATGGCAATCCGCAGGATGAGAAGCGCGCGAAGGAGGTTCAGATCGCTCGGATCGGCGGCGATACGCGTCGCATCCAGGGCGGGTTCGTCTTCGGCGGTGGCTGCCAGACCCGCACAGATCTTCTCTAGCCATTGATCTCGCAGGTCATTTAAGGCGGTGCTGGAAGGCACAGTGCTCATCCCCCTGTTTATCTGTGGCATCCCATGTATCAGCGGAGTCTATGTGTGACCACTGACAGAGCCCCCCGTCACGTCCTCGACGTCACTGAGATCGTTTCATCCTGAAGTCGCTGGTCACGGGGCTGGCGTGATCAGTCGTGGTGGTGTCCGCGCTGGTCGGCAGGTTGATCGGTAGCAGGAGATCATCTGCCACGGGGCGATTCGCCGCGGGCGAGGTGGATGATCCGGCCCTGGACGCGGAGTTCGAGCGGGTCACCACCGCGCCCGGCGCGGGCGGGATGCGAACTGCTGGTGGGCGAGGCGCTCACGTGGGTGATCCAGCGGCGCATCGTGCTGGGCGACCGGGTCGAGCTACGCCGGATCCGCTGGGCGGCTGCGTCTCGTACTGGAGTTGCGGCAGCGGATCACTTCCGGCGGGGGCGGTGGGCAGGACGGAGGTCGGCTCTACGTGGTGGTCGGTCGTTCTGAGCACGAGCGTCATCTCCCGGTCGAGGGCCTCCTCTCGGGCTAGTTCCAAAAGATCGTCCCCTGCAGCCTCGGGCAGACCGGGCTGGTCATCTGCGTCGGGCGGCCCGGCCATCTGAGACGGATGAGTGCGTAGTGCCCCGCCGGGGGCTCGGACCTGCGCAGCACCGATCACCCGACATCCTGCCCCACGAGGCACAACGCCCCCGCCAGCCGATCCCCCATTGCACATCCATTGCACAAATGCGCGGGAACTCCCGGGAACACTGCAGGTCAGCCGGGCACACGCACCACGACGCCAAACGGTCCTGAACCCGGGAAAACCCCAGGTCAGGACCGTAGAAGCAGACGAGTCAGGCCATACGCCGGGAACTGTTCCGCCCGTGGCCAATCAGGCTGCCGAGTGGATACTCGAGCTCACCGCTAGCACCTCACTCCTCGTCCGGCGTCAACCGCAACGAGATCGAGTTGATGCAGTACCGCTGATCCGTAGGCGTCGGATACCCCTCGCCCTCAAACACGTGCCCGAGATGCGAACCACACCGTGCACACCGCACCTCCGTCCGCACCATCCCGTGCGACGTGTCGGACACAAGTTCCACCGCATCCGAGTTGCGTGCATCGTAGAAGCTCGGCCAGCCGCAGTGCGACTCGAACTTCGTGGTGGAGGTGAACAGTTCGGCGCCGCAGGCGCGGCACGAGTAGACGCCCGTCGTCTTGGTGTCGGTGTACTCACCCGTGAAGGCGGGCTCGGTCGCGGCCTGGCGCAGCACCGCGTACTCGGCAGGGGTCAGCTCCGCACGCCACTGCTCGTCCGGCTTTTCGACGTCGTACGACATGAAGCTCAGCCCCTTACTTCGCGAGACGGTCCAGGATGCGCGGTCCGAGGTCGGTGACGTCGCCCGCGCCCATGGTGAGAACGAGATCACCCGCCCTCGCCATTCCCGCCACGGCCTCGGGCACCTCCGCCTTGTCGTGGACGGGCGTCACGTCCGCGCCCGCGGCCCGCGCCGCCTCGATGATCAGCTCGCTCGTCACGCCCGGGATCGGGTCCTCGCGGGCCGGATAGATGTCGAGGACGACCGACGCGTCCGCCAGGGCCAGCGACTGCCCCATCTCCTTGCCGAGCTCCTGCGTCCGCGAGAACAGGTGCGGCTGGAAGACGACCAGGATCCGCGCCTCGCCCGCCGCGGCGCGCATCGCCTCCAGGTCGGCGGTCATCTCGGTCGGGTGGTGGGCGTAGGAGTCGATGACCTGGACGCCGGCCGCCTCGCCCTTCAGCTGCAGCCGGCGCTTCACACCGGTGTACGCGGCCAGGGCCGGCGCCAGCTCGGCGGCGGGGACGCCCAGCGCGACGCCCGCCGCGAGGGCGGCCACGGCGTTGTGCGCGTAGTGACGGCCGGGCACGGAGACGGCGAAGGTGAGCTCCTGCCCCTCCAGCAGGACCGTGACCTCGCTCTTCAGCCCCTGCGGTACGACGGACAGGACCCGTACGTCGGCGTCCTCGGCCTCGCCGTAGGTCACCGTCCGCACGGATCCGGCGAGCCGCCGGGTCAGCTCGCGCGCACCCTGGTGGTCGGCGTTGATCACCAGCGTTCCGCCGGGAACGATTCGTCCGGCGAACGTCTCGAAGGACTCGTAGATCTCGTCCATGGACGCGTAGTTGGCGTGGTGGTCCAGCTCGACGTTGAGGACGATCGCCACCTCGGGCGCGTACTTGTGGAAGCTGCGGTCCGATTCGTCGGCCTCGGCGACGAAGATGTCGCCCTCGCCGTGCAGGGCGTTGGAGCCGGGCGCGTCCAGGTCGCCGCCGATCGCGTACGACGGCTTCAGCCCCAGCTCGCTCAGCGACACCGCCAGCATCGAGGTGGTCGTGGTCTTGCCGTGCGTGCCGGCGACGGCGATCGGGCGCAGACCGTCCATCAGGGCGGCCAGGGCGTCGGACCGGTGCACCACCGGGATGCCGAGCTCGGCCGCGCGGGCCAGCTCCGGATTGTCCTTCCGGATCGCCGACGACACGACGACACAACTGGCGTCGTCGGCGAGATGCTCCGCCGCATGCCCGATGTGCACGGTCACACCCAGCGCCCGCAGCGCCTCGGCGGTGGCGGACTCCTTCGCGTCACTGCCCGCCACCTTGCCCCCACGCTGAGCAAGAATCTTCGCAATCCCCGACATCCCGGCGCCGCCGATCCCGATGAAGTGCGGTCGGTCCATGGCGGGAGGAAGGGTGCCGGGTGCCATGCGTGTGTCTCCCTGTGCGCGGTGATACGGCGGACGTTCGGTGGCCCAGCCTATGCGTTGCGATGACAGCAATGGACCACTGCACCGCCCTCAAGGGGCGCGGGGAACTGCGCGACCAGCCCACACCGACCCGCACCCGAAGATCTACGCCTTACTGTGCGAGAACAGCTTCAACACCGGCACCCCCACTTTGTGCCGAGCCCGAGAAGCCCAGTCCCGATGAAAGAACTCCTCCACGTAGTGGGGATCGGTGAGCACGATCACCTCATCGGCGTCGATCTCGTCCACGAGCCCCTTCAACGCATCCAACGGATGATCCTCGATCAGCCGCCCCTCGGCGGAGCTGCCCGCAGCCTGCAAGGCCTGTAGCGACACCTCCAACGCCCGCTCCCCGAAGGGCCTCGCGGCCTCCCCCTCGGGGACGTCCCGCTCGCGCGCCACCTCGTCCAGCTCGCCGAGCGCGACGTCGTCGATGGCCCGCAGCAGGCGGTCCGCCTGGTCGCCGCGGGGCTGGAGCAGCACGTGGAAGGAGACCTCCTCGTCCCCGTGCAAGCTGGTGACGAACTCCACGTCTGCGGACGTCAGGGCCTTCTCGATCATCAATACGCTGGTGAACACCGGGCGCCCCTTCTGTGGAAACCTTCCGGCCCCGTGCCGTCACGGGGACTGCGAGATTCAGTGTGCCCGCCCCGAGCAAAGCGGAACGGTAGGTTCCGCCGTTTTCGGGACCGGCGGTACCGCTGAACGATTCTCAGGGCCGCTGGTAGCGGGTGAAGAGGAACCCCTCCTCCTCCAGCAGCGACGCGAGGACGAAGCGGTGCGGAACCGCGACCGACGGTCCGCCCGCGATGCGCTGCGCGTCGCCGGCGGTGAGCATCGGGGAGACGGCGAGGCAGAGTTCGTCGAGCACCCCGGCGGCCACCAGCTGGCCGAGCAGCCGCGGGCCCCCCTCGGTCAGCAGCCGGGTGTACCCGAGGTCGCCCAGGGCCCGTACGGCGCGGGCGGGCTCCACGCCGACCCCGTCGCCGGCGATCACCACCCGGGCGCCGGCCTTCTCGGCGGCGGCGACCCGGTCCGGGGCCGCCGCGGCGCCCGTGAGGATCAGCGTCGGCACCACCGGCGAGGTGAACAGCGGGAGGGAGAAGTCCAGGTCCAGGCTGGCGCTGACCACCGCGATCGCCGGCGCCGGCGGCTGCCCGGCCGTCTGCCTCAGCTCCGCGAACTCGGCACGCGCGCGTGCGGGCCGGTACCCCTCCTGACGTACCGTTTCCGCACCGACGACCACGACGTCCGCCAGCCCGCGCAGGGTGCCGAAGATCCGCATGTCGGCCGCGCTGGAGATCGGCTGCGAACGGCCGTCGTGCTGGGCGGCCCCGTCGAGCGTGGACACCATGTTCGCCCGCAGCCAGGGGACGGGCCGTCCACCGGCGGTGGGCTCGGGGTAGGCGTAGGCGGCGGCGAGCTCGGCGAGGCTCCACTCGCGGTCGGCCGGGACCTGGGGAACACCGGCCCCCGCGGTCACGCCCTCCTCACCGGGAGTTCCAGGGGCTGTCGGCACTGTCTCGTCGGTCACAGGGAACAGGCGTCGCATGTCGTGCAGTGTGGCACGGCGCTTAGCATGGGGAACCGTGTCGTCCTCCCCTTCCGCCCCCGGCCTCAGCCCGATAGCCGACGCGGCCCCGCTGTCCCTGTGCGCCCGTGCCCCGCACGTCCCCGCGGACCGCCTGGTCGCCGAGATGGTGCCGCCGCCTCGCTTCGACTCGGTCCGCTTCAGCACCTACATACCGGACCCGAACCAGCCCAGCCAGACCGAGGCCGTCCGCGTCCTCGAGGGCTTCGCGGCCGGGCTCGGCGGGGCGCACGCCGTCGGCGGAGGCAAGCGGGGCTTGTTCGGATTCGGGAAGCCGAAGGCGCCGAAGATCCCGGCCGGCCCCCGCGGTGTCTACCTCGACGGCGGTTACGGCGTCGGCAAGACCCACCTCCTCGCCTCCCTCTGGCACGCCACCCCGGCGGAGCCCGCGCTCAAGGCGTTCGGCACGTTCGTCGAGCTCACCAACCTGGTCGGCGCCCTGGGCTTCCAGCAGACCGTGCAGACGCTCAGCGGCCACCGCCTCCTGTGCATCGACGAGTTCGAGCTCGACGACCCCGGCGACACCGTCCTCGTGTCGACCCTGCTCGGCAGGCTCGTCGACGCCGGTGTGGCCCTGGCCGCCACCTCCAACACCCTCCCCGGCAAGCTCGGCGAGGGCCGTTTCGCCGCCGCCGACTTCCTGCGCGAGATCCAGGGCCTGTCCGCCCACTTCCGCGCCCTGCGCATCGACGGCGAGGACTACCGTCATCGCGGCCTGCCCGCGGCGCCGGCACCCTTCTCCGACGAGCAGGTGACGAAGGCGGCGTACGCCACCCCGGGAGCCTCGCTCGACGACTTCCCGCACCTCCTCGACCACCTCGCCAAGGTCCACCCCAGCCGGTACGGCGCGCTGACCGACGGCCTGAAGGCGGTCTGCCTCACCGACGTCCGCCCCGTCCCCGACCAGTCGACGGCCCTGCGGCTCGTGGTGCTCGCGGACCGGCTCTACGACCGCGAGGTGCCGGTCCTGGCCTCCGGGCTGCCCTTCGACCGGCTGTTCAGCGAGGAGATGCTGAACGGCGGCTACCGCAAGAAGTACTTCCGGGCGATCTCCCGGCTCACCGCCCTCGCGCGGGACGGCAAGGGACTCGCCGAGAGCGACTAGTTCAGGCCACCCCACCAGCGCATTTCAGGCTCTCTTCAGCTGGAAACGTGAAGTTAACCCTGCAAACAACTTTGCAGGGTTAACGTGTTTCTTGACCGGTGATTGACCATTCCTTGGTCGATGCAAGAAACTGAGCGACAGGAAGGGGGGCGCATGTTCCGAGGTACGACGACCCGTACGGTTCTGGCCGTGCTCGCCGCCGCCCTGCTTGCCCTCACCTTCTTCGCACCCACCGCGTCCTTCGCAGCCGCGCACACGGCTCGTCATGCCGTGGCCAAGGATCTGCCCGGAACCAAACTCTCGGGCAAGGCGCTGCGTGACGAGTCCGCGACGCACCGCGACTGCGGCCACGGGGAGCCAACCGGCCCCCTGCGCCCCCGCGAGCGGCACGTGAACACCGGATGCACACCCGAGGAGCCCGAGCGCCAACTACTGGCGCAGGACCCGGCCTCCGTCCACGAACCGGTCGCGAGCCGCGCCCATCATCTGTCGAGACCCTCGACATCCCACTCTCCGGCGGCACTTCAGGTCTTCCGCTGCTGAGAGAGAAGCAGAACAGCGCAGTTCCCCCACCTCTGTCCTGCCCACACCGACGCGCCGTCGCGGCGCGCCAGGAGGAGTCACCACACCATGCAGCCCCTCATCGACAACGCCCGTACGTTCGGACAGCGCCCTGAGGAGTTCGCCAAACTCGCCGAAGGCCAGTCCCCCCAGGTGCTCTTCATCACCTGCTCCGACTCCAGGGTCGTCCCGGCCCTGATCACCGGCGCCCGCCCGGGCGAGCTCTTCGAGCTGCGCACCGCGGGCAACATCGTGCCGCCGTTCGCCTCCGAGCACCCCACCAGCGAGGCGGCCACCATCGAGTACGCCGTGGAGGTGCTCGGGGTCGACGACATCGTCGTCTGCGGCCACTCGCACTGCGGCGCCGTCGGTGCCCTGGTGCGCGGCGACGACCTGACCGCCGTCCCCGCCGTGCGCGACTGGCTCGCGCACGCCACCCCGCGCCCGGCAGGCGCGGTCGAGGACCCGGCCGTCACCGAGGGCGTGCAGAGCCACGTCCTGACGCAGCTGCTGCGGCTGCGCTCGTACCCGTTCATCGAGAAGAAGCTGAAGGACCGTCAACTGTCCTTGCACGCCTGGTACTACGAGGTCCACACCGGCGCCGTCCTGGCGCACGACACCGCCTCCGACGTCTTCAAGGCCCTGTGAGCGCCGCGATGACGACCAAATACCCTTATCTGAGGCAGGACTTCCTCGCCTCCATAGTCGTCTTCCTGGTCGCCGTGCCGCTGTGTGTCGGCGTGGCCGTCGCCTCCGGCGTCCCGGCGGAGCTGGGCCTCGTCACCGGCATCGTGGGCGGTCTCGTCACCGGGTTCCTGCCCGGCAGCAGCCTCCAGGTCTCGGGGCCGGCCGCCGGCCTGACCGTGCTCGTCTTCGAGGCCGTCAGCGAGTTCGGCGTCGGCACGCTCGGCGTGATCGTGCTGATGGCCGGTCTGCTCCAGCTCGCCATGGGCTTCCTCAAGATAGGCCGCTGGTTCCGGGCCATATCCGTCTCCGTCGTCGAAGGCATGCTGTGCGGCATCGGCCTGGTGATCATCGCCGGGCAGATCTACGCGGCGGCCGGCCTGAAGGCCCCGTCGAGCGGCATCGGCAAGATCGCGGGCCTGCCCGGGGCGTTCGCCGACGCGCTCGGCAGCAGCGCGGCCCTGGCCTCGCTCGCGATCGGGGCGGGCACCATCGCCGTCATCGTGCTGTGGAAGAAGCTGCCGAAGGCGGTGCAGTCCGTGCCCGGCGCCCTCGCCGCGGTGGTCCTGGCCACGGTCGCCTCCCTGGCCTTCGGCCTGCCGGTCGCCACCGTCACGGTGGAGGGCCTGTTCGGTGTCATCCAGGTGCCCGGGGCCGGAGCCTTCGGCGAGCTGGCCAGCCCGGCCATCTGGGGCACGATCGTCGCGTTCGCGCTGATCGCCTCGGCGGAGAGCCTGTTCAGCGCGGCGGCCGTGGACCGGCTGCACGACGGTCCGCGCACCGAGTACAACAAGGAGATGGTCGCCCAGGGCGTGGGCAACACGGTCTGCGGTCTGCTCGGCGCCCTGCCGATGACCGCGGTGATCGTGCGCAGCTCCGCCAACGTCAACGCGGGCGCGAAGACCAAGGCCTCACGCGTGCTGCACGGCGTGTGGATCCTGCTGTTCGCCGCCGCGCTGCCCTCCGCCCTGGCGCTGGTCCCGATTCCCGCCCTGGCCGGCATCCTCGTGCACGCGGGCTGGAAGCTGATCCCGTTCCGCCAGATCTCGGCGCTGTGGCGCAGCCACCGGGGCGAGGCGCTGATCCTCGTGGTGACGGCCGTGTCGATCGTCGCGGTGAACATGTTCGAAGGCGTACTCATCGGTCTGGCGCTGTCCGTGGTGAAGACCGCCTGGGAGGCCTCGCACCTGAAGACCGAGGTCGTCGACAAGGGCGCGGGCCCCATCCAGGTCCACCTCTCGGGCAACGCCACCTTCCTGCGGCTGCCGAAGATCCTCGACAGCCTGGAGGCGCTGCCCCAGGACCGCCCGGTCGAGCTGGACCTGTCCGGGCTGCACCACCTCGACCACGCCTGCCGTACCGCCCTGGAGAACTGGGCCGAGCGGCACAGCGCGGTCGGCACCGAACCCGTGCGGGTCACCGCCGCATAGCTCGCCGCTGGCTGGTCCCGGGTCCGTCGTGGCCGGGACCAGCCACCGGGCATATCGTTACAGAAGCAGACATACCAGCCCTCCGGCAGAGGGGGTCGTGATGGTTCCTGAGCTGGTGACGGCGGCCGTGGTGGCCGGTTCCGCGGGGATCGTCTACCTCGCCGCGGCGGCGAAGGTCGTCAAGCAGTTCGAGCGCGGGGTGGTCTTCCGCCTCGGGCGGCTCGCCGGTGACGTGCGGGAGCCCGGATTCACGATGATCGTCCCGTTCGTGGACCGGATCAACAAGGTGAACATGCAGATCGTCACGATGCCGGTGCCGGCCCAGGAGGGCATCACCCGGGACAACGTGACGGTGCGCGTGGACGCCGTCGTCTACTTCAGGGTGGTCGACGCGGCGAACGCGCTCGTCAAGGTCGAGGACTACAAGTTCGCGGTCTCCCAGATGGCGCAGACGTCCCTGCGGTCGATCATCGGCAAGAGCGAGCTGGACGACCTGCTCTCCAACCGCGAGAAGCTCAACGAAGGCCTGGAGCTGATGATCGACAGCCCGGCCGTCGGCTGGGGCGTGCAGGTCGACCGGGTCGAGATCAAGGACGTGTCCCTGCCGGACGCGATGAAGCGCTCCATGGCCCGCCAGGCCGAGGCCGACCGCGAGCGGCGGGCCCGCATCATCAACGCGGACGCCGAACTCCAGGCCTCCAAGAAGCTGGCCGAGGCCGCCGAGCAGATGGCCGACCAGCCCGCCGCGCTCCAGCTGCGGCTGCTGCAGACAGTCGTCGCGGTGGCCGCCGAGAAGAACTCGACGCTCGTGCTGCCCTTCCCCGTGGAACTGCTGCGGTTCCTGGAGAGGGCGCAGGAACACCAGCCGCAGCCCTCGCCGGCGCCGACGCCGTCGCCGGACCAGCAGATCGAGACGTGACACGTGGTACCCGCACCCCGAGGGGAGCGAGTTCGCCGGCGCGTACGTCAACTGCCACCCGCCCGGCACGACGTTCGCGGTGACGGGGCCCTGGCGCAGGTAGCGGCCGCGCAGGGGCGCGGCTAGCGTTTCGTCCATGCATCGCAGGCTCGTGATCGTCGCCGCCGCGGCGGCAGTGGGGCTCGCCTCGGGGTGCGGGGACGACGGCGGTGGTACGTCCGTCCCCGCACCCAGCGCCGCGCGACGGATCACCGTGACGAGCAGCGCCTTCGTGGACGGCGGCACCATCCCCCGCCGCTACACGTGCGACGGGGCGGACGTCTCACCGCCGCTGGACCTGTCCGGGGTTCCGGAGACCGCCGCCGAACTGGTCGTGCTGGCCGAGGACCCGGACGCCCCGCACGGCACCTTCGTGCACTGGCTGATGTGGGGCATCGACCCGCACGACACCCACTGGGCCACCGGCCAGGTGCCCAAGGGCGCCACACAGGGCCGCAACGGCTTCAAGAAAAACGCGTACGGCGGCCCCTGCCCGCCCAAGGGCAAGCCCCACCACTACGTCTTCTCGGTCTACGCCACCGACAAGACCCTCACCCTGTCGGCCGACACCACGGCCGACGACGTCAAACGCGCACTGGCCGGCCACACGGCAGCCTCGGGCACCCTGACGGGCCGCTACGGGCGCTGATCGCCGGGGCCTTGCCACGCAGTGGTGCGCCGATACACGATTCGCCCGTTTCATCGCTTTATGTTCGTACGATGATCAGTCCCGTACGACCGGTATGTGTCGTCCTCCATGCAGCCGCCGCCTGTGCACTCGGCGCCGCGCTCACCGCCTGTGGCGCCCCCCACGCCCCCCACTCCGCTCGCCCGGCCCCCTCCGCGACCCCCGCCGCCCCGTCCCGGCCCCCGACCCTGGCTCCCGGGGCCTCCGGTCTCACCCCCGTCTTCAAGAACGGCCCCCGGAAGCAGGGCAGAACAGTCGCGCTCACCTTCGATGCCGACATGACCGCCGATCAGGGAGCGCGGGCCGCGGCGGGCGAGCGGTTCGACAATCCGGAACTGATCGCGACGCTGCGGGCGCTGAAGGTTCGGGCGACCGTGTTCATGACCGGGCGGTGGGCGGACGAGTATCCGGCGCAGGCGCGGTCCCTCGGGCGGGACCCGCTCTTCGAGGTCGCCAACCACTCCTACAGCCACTACAGCTTCACCGGGAACTGCTATGGCCTGCCGACCGTCTCCGAGGACCGGATGCGGTCGGACGTCGAACGGGCGTATACCGCCTTCCGCAAGGCAGGGGTGCCGAACGCGATGCCGTACTTCCGTTTCCCGGGCGGCTGTTACGACCGGCAGGCCCTGAAGGCGCTGGCCGCGACCGGCGTCACCGCCGTGCAGTGGGACGTGGTGAGCGGCGACGCGTTCGCCACGGACGCGGACGCGGTGGCCCGGCAGGTGCTGGAGGGGGTACGGCCGGGCTCGGTCGTCGTCATGCACTGCACACACAGCGCGGCGCCGGCGACCGAGCAGGCGGTCCGCCGGATCGTGCCGGAGCTGCGCAAGCAGGGCTACCGGTTCGTCAAGGTGTCCGAGCTGATCGGGGCTGCGAGGGGGCGGCAGTGAGCGGCTTACGCTGGAGGTGTGAGCGAGGACTCCTGCACCATCCGCGACGCGACGCAGCCGCCCCGGGAGGACGGGCCGCCGTATGCCGAGTGCGTGCTGTGCCGTGAGCCGACGGAGTACCCGGAGTCGTACAAGGGGATCACGCTGTGCCCGGTGTGCGAGTGGCAGGAGGCCCAGCGCACCGCCTGCTCAGGGTGACCGACGGGACGTGAGGACGCAGGTCGCTGCGATGGCCGCTGCTGCGAGGACGGCTGCCGTGGTCAGTGGGAGCAGGGGCACGGGGATCCTGCCCGACTGGGAGCCGGTGACCAGGTCGCTGACCGCCGCCTGTGCCGGGGAGCCCGTCGTCACCGCTGACAGCAGCGCCGTGAGCAGCATCGCCGGGACCGCCCGGCCGGGTGCGCGCAGTACCGGCCAGTTGGTGAGTGCGCCGACCGCCGTGCCGAGCAGTGCGCAGGCCTGCGCGGCGAGGAGCCCGGCCGCGGCCGCCGGGAGCAGTGCGATCCGGGTCCGGTTGTCCGTGCTGACCGGCGCGCTGATCAGGGTCACGACGAGGACCGCGGCCGTACCGAGCGCCGCCGCGGCGATCAGGGCCACCAGCAGCCGGGCCAGATGCGCCCGCCCCGGACCGGAGGCCGCGGCCACGCAGGCACGGGCCGCGGGCGGTTCGACGGTGACGCAGATCCGTACCAGCCAGGCGGCGACGGGCAGCACGGCTGCTGCCGCATACCCCAGCGAGTCGAGGACGGGCTGCCCGCTCTGCACACCGATGCCGAGGAAGGCCGCGTACAGGATGACCGGCGGCAGCCAGCGCTGCGAGCGCAGCAGTAGGGCGGCCTGGTAGCGCAGGAGGGCGGTCATCGGCGGCTGTCCTTGGGGTGTTTGTCGATGGGCTGCACGCTGACCACGTGCCACGGCGGGCGGGCCGTCAGCAGGGTGCGCAGCACGACGTCCGAGTGGGAGGCGGGGACGGTGAGGCGATACACGCCCGGTGCGGCCTCCTCCGCACAGACGAGGGCGCCCAGTGCCTCGACGGGCGGCTGCCCGCCCTGCGGGCCCTGCACCTCGACCACCACCTGCGGACCGTCGTGCGGTGCGGCGGTCTCGCGGGTACGGCGTTCGAGGCCACCGTCGCGCACGGTGTATGCGGTGTCGGTCGCGCCCGCCAGGCGGCGCGGGTCGTGGTCGACGAAGACCACGGCGCAGCCCGCGGCGGTACGCTCCGCGACGGCCCGCTCCAGCTCGGTGCGGGCGGCCGCGTCCAGTCCCGTCCAGGCTTCGTCGAGGACGAGCAGCTCCGGCTCGGCGAGCAGGGCCTGCGCGACGGCGACCTTCTGGCTGCTGCCCTTCGACAGCTGGGCCATGGGGGTGCGGGCGTGGGCGGCTGCACCGAAGCGGTCCAGCCATTCGCCCGCGGCGCGGATCGCCGTACGGCGGGAGAGGCCGTGGATGGTGCCGAGGTGGGTGAGGTAGCCGTGCGCGGTGAAGGGAAGGGCCGACGGGAAGCGTTCGGGGACGTAGGCCGTGCGGGGGCGGCCGGTGATGCGGCCCTCGCTGGGGGCGTCCAGGCCGGCCAGCAGACGCAGGAGGATGGACTTGCCGGTGCCGTTCGGTCCTTCGACGCGGGTCAGTGTGCCCGGCGTCACGGCGAGGTGGACACCGCGTAAGACCCAGGGGCCGCGGATGCCGTAGCGGCGGCCGACGTTGTCGAGCCGAAGATCACGTTGCATGGCGGCATCCTCGCAAAGTGGCGCTGCCCGGCACCCCCTTAAGGTTGCTGATGTGAGCCAAGATGTGACGTCCGCCAGTGACAGCCCTTTCCGGTCCGAGCCCAACGAGCGGGATCAGGCACCGCAGTTCGTGCTGCCGCTCGTCGTGCACATCGAGAAGGCCGCGCCGCCCGCCCGTACCGACGCACTGGAGACCGCCGCCCGGGCCGTACTGGTGATGCTCAGCGACGAGCGCTCCCTCGGGGACGGGGAGTGGGCCCAGGTCATGCGGGACTGGCAGGACGCCCGGATCCGCAAGGTGGTGCGGCGCGCCCGCGGTGCCGAGTGGCGGCGGGCCGAGGCACTGCCCGGGATCACGGTGAGCGGAAAGTCGGCGGAGGTGCGGGGGTTCCCTCCCGTCCCGCTGGACGGATGGCCCAAGGACCTGGCCAGGCTGCAGGTGTCCGGCACGGATCTCGACGACCCCGAGCCGCCGGCGAAGGCGGATCCCGAGGTGCCCGTGCTGTGGCTGAACCCCGATCTCGGCATGTCCGCCGGCAAGGCGATGGCGCAGGCGGGGCACGGTGCCCAACTGGCCTGGTGGGAGCTGTCGGACGAGGAGCGTGCGGCCTGGCGGGACGCGGGTTTCCCGCTCGCCGTACGGAGCGCCGACCCGGGCCACTGGGGTCAACTGACCACGAGCGGGCTGCCGTTGGTGCGCGACGCGGGCTTCACGGAGATCGCGCCCGGCTCCTGCACGGTGGTGGCCGAACACCCGGCGCTGCGCTGACCCGGGCCCGCCAGGGCTTTGCCAGTCATTTAGCTTTTTTTCTTTAGCTTGAACAATGCGGGGGTCCCGCGCGTACTTCCCGGCATGCGGATCAACGGTACGGCCCTGCTCGTCGCGGCCCTCGTCGTCACCATCGGAGCCATCGCGTTCCCGGTGTGGTCCTACGCGGACCGGTCGGGCACCGGTCAGGCGAACGTCGCGGCGGGGACCGTGAACACCCAGTGGGGTCCGCTGACCGCCGCCGACCGCGATCTGATCGTGCGGGTGCGGCTGGCGGGTCTGTGGGAGCTGCCCGCCGGGCAGCAGGCGGTCGAGCGCGCGCCCAGCCAGGCGATCAAGGAGGCGGGCGACCACCTCATCGTCGGCCACACCGACCTCGACAAGCGGGTGCGGATCGTCGCGGCCCGGCTCGGCGTCGAACTGCCGAACCAGCCGAACGAGCAACAGCAGGGCTGGCTGCAGGAGATGACCGCGGCGACGGGCGCGCAGTACGAGTACAAGTTCGTGAACCTGCTGCGCGCCGCGCACGGCAAGATCTTCCCGGCCATCGGCACCGTCCGGAACTCCACCCGGAACACGCTGGTACGGCAGCTGGCCTCGGACGCCAACCAGACGGTGCTCGACCACATCACGGTGCTGGAGAAGACCGGCCGGGTCGACTTCGACGCCATCGCCAACGACGCGGTGGCCACCACGACCGCCAGCCCGACCGGCCCGTCGGCACCGGTCCCCGGCCAGGCGGCGCCCTCGGCGCCGGCCGCCGAGGCCACCGGTGACGTCGGCACCACCTCCCGGCCGTCACCGGGCGCGCCCGGCACCGTCAACACCGACCGGCCGGATCCGGTGGACTCCGGGGGTGTGCCGCGGTGAGCCGAGCCGCCCGGACCGAAGCTCAAATGTTGCTCTGAAGGTTCCGGCGACGGGATTCGCGTCCGAGCGGCGGGGCCATACCCCCGTCACGTTCGTCGAGGAGACGGCAGGGAGGGGACGGACCATGGAGCGACTGGGAACGGGCATCGGGTGGCGGCCGGAGATCGCCGACGCCGTGGAGCGCATGCCGGGCATCGACTGGGTCGAGGCCGTGGCCGAGAACGTGTGCCCGGGGCACCTCCCCGAGTCGCTGCGGCGGCTGCGCGAGCGCGGAGTGACCGTCGTCCCGCACGGCGTCTCCCTCGGCCTCGGCGGCGCCGACCGGCCCGACGAGCACCGGCTCACCGCACTCGCCGAGCGGGCCGAGGCGCTGGGCGCGCCGCTGGTCACGGAGCACATCGCGTTCGTACGAGCGGGCGGGCCGCTGACGGCGTCCCCGCTGCTTGAGGCCGGGCATCTGCTGCCCGTGCCGCGCACCCGGGACGCCCTCGACGTGCTGTGCGAGAACGTCCGCATCGCGCAGGACGCGCTGCCGGTGCCGCTCGCCGTCGAGAACATCGCCGCGCTGATCTCCTGGCCGGGCGAGGAACTCACCGAGGGGCAGTTCCTGTACGAGCTGGCCGACCGGACGGGCGTACGGCTGCTGATCGACGTGGCCAACCTGCACACCAACCACGTCAACCGCGGCGAGGACCCGGCCGAGGCGCTCGCGGAACTCCCCCTGGAGGCCATCGCGTACGTCCATGTCGCGGGCGGCTTCGAACGCGATGGCGTCTGGCACGACAGCCACGCCCACCCGGTGCCGGAGCCGGTCCTCGACATCCTGACCGACCTCGCCGCACGGGTCTCGCCGCCCGGGGTACTGCTGGAGAGGGACGAGAACTTTCCCGAACCCACCGTGCTGGAAGGGGAGTTGGAGGCGATTCGGACAGCCGTGGCGAAGGGACGGGCGATACGCGGGGAGGCAGCGGCAGAGGCGGCCGAGGCGGCCATGGGCTCCGTCGCCGCCCCTGCGACCGACGCCACCCGGCAGCGGCTGGGGCTCGCCCAGGCCGCCCTGCTGTCCGCGCTCGTCGCCGGGACACCCGTGCCGGAGGGGTTCGACCGGGTGCGGCTGGGGGTGCAGGCGCGGGCGCTCGCCGGGAAGCGGGCGGATGTCGTGGCGAAGGTCGCGCCCGAACTGCCGGCGATCCTCGGGGACGCGTACCGGCCCGCCTTTCTCGCGTACGCCCAACGCCACCCGATGACCGGCGGCTACCGCCGGGACGCCCTCGACTTCGCCCGGCAGCTGCTGCTCGACGGACGCCCGGAGGAGGGCCGGGCCCGGCGGGAGCTCAGGGAGTGGTGGCTGGAGCGGTCGGGGCCCGTCCCGCGCTCGCAGCGGCCGGCGGTGAGGATGGCCAGGGCGGCACGGCGGGTGCTCCTGCACCGCTGAGTGACGGGCGACGGCCGCGCCGGCGGGGCCCGCCGAACCCCGCAGTAATATGCGGTGCCGTAGGAGGCACCATGCGACCGCGACCACCTGTCACCGGCCGAGGCATATTCAGCGGCACCGGGGTCATCATCATCGGCCTGACGGCCACCCTGCTGGCGTTGATCTTCCCGATCTGGTCGTACGCCGACCGGTCCGGGACCGGCGTCAGCGTCAGCGTCCTGAACGCCGACACCGTGTCGACGCAGTACGGGCCGCTGTCCGCGCTCGACCGCGACTTCATCACCAAGGTCCGGCTGGCCGGCCTGTGGGAGCTGCCCGCCGGACAGCAGGCCGAGCAGAAGGGCACCACCCAGGCCGTACGGACCGCGGGGCAGCATCTCGTCCTGGGGCACACCTTCCTCGACCAGCGGGTACGGGACGTGGCGGCCAAGCTCGGGCTGCAGCTGCCCAACGAGCCCAACGACCAGCAGAAGCAGTGGCTGGCGACCCTGAACGCGGCGCAGGGCACGGACTACGACAGCAAGTTCGCCAACATCCTGCGGCTGGCCCACGGCAGGGTGTTCTCGGTCGTCGCCCAGGTCCGCGCGAGCACCCAGAACTCGCTGGTGCGCGCGCTCGCCGACGACGCGAACACGACCGTGCTGGACCACATCAAGGTCCTGGAGGCCACGGGCTACATCGACTGGGACGCCCTCGCCCGGAACATGGCCTCGCCGAACACTCCCCCGCCGGCCGACCCGACCACGGGCCCCGGCCCCGTCCTCCCGCTCGAGCCGTCCGCCTCCCCTTCCTACACGCTCCCGCCGGCCGCCTCCAGCCCGCCGCCGTGACCGCTGCCGGGCCGGCAAACGGAACGTCACATACCCACAACACTCCGTCCGCATGGTGAACAAGGCATGGTGTTTCCCCGGGCATCTGGCATAGAAACGCGGCATGTTCTGGGTTGTTCTCCTGCTGCTGGCCTGGGCCGCCGCCGGCACCGCGTGCACGCGGTTGTGCCTGGCCGCCGTACGTGCGGCGGCCGCGGACTCGGACGTCGCAGCGCATGCCCGGCGTCATGATCTGACGCTGTACGAGGCCGCGTTCCTGTCCGGCGGACCCGGCAGGGTCGCCGATCTGACCATGGTCTCCATGGCCCGGCAGCGGCGCCTGCTGCTCGCCCACACGGGCTGGGCGACGGTGGTCGACCCGCGCGGCCGGGACGACATGGAGCGGTCCGTCATAGGGGCCATCGGGCCCGGGGGGCAGAGCCGCATCGCGCCGGTCCGGGCCGCGGCGGCCTCCGCGGACGCGGTCGCCGGTCTCGGCGACCGGCTCGTCGACGCGGGCCTGGCCGTGCCCGCCGGCGCCCGGACCACCGTCGCCGCCGGAGTGCGCCAGGTGCAGCTCGCCGCGGTGGCCGTGCTCGTGCTGGGGGCGGTCGCGCTGCTGGTGCCCGCCCGGCCGGACATGCCGCGCGGCCTGGTCGCCCTGTGGTTCGCCCTGCCGCTCGCGCTGACGCTGAGCTGCCTCGCCATCGCCCGGGTCGAGGCCCACCCCTACTCGCGCTGGGCCTCCCCGGCCGGGCAGCGGCTGCTGGGCGCCCTGACCCGGCATGTCTCGAACGGTGACGACCGTACGTATCTCACCACCGTCGCCGTACGAGGCGTCCGCGCGATCGGCGAACCCGACCTGCGCGCGGCCTTCGCGCACCGCGACCAGTCCTGGCGTGAACCACACGCCAGGGGCGCATAGGGGGCATTGAGGCCGACACCGCCGGGGCGGTGCTTGCCTTCTTCATGCACCGAACGAAACATCCCTTTTGTCGCTGCCATGCACCGAAGGGATACGTCATGAGAGCTGCCGCCCTCTACTCGGCCGCCGGATCCTTGCTCCTGACCGCCCTCGCGGCCGCCCCGGCAGGCAGCACACCCGTCGGCCCCGACGCGGCCGAGCTGCACGGCACGGCGGTGGCCGCCGCGCGCGCCAAGGCGGCCGGCATCGAGTTCGGGAAGTGCGCCGCCGCGCAGGACATGCCGGGCACCATGGAGTGCGGCACGGTGTCCGTCCCGCTCGACTACGCGCATCCCCGTGGCAAGCAGATCAAGCTGACCGTCAGCCGGGTGCCGGCCACGCACAAGGACCCCCAGAACAGCAAGCGGCGGGTACCCCGGCAGGGCGCCCTGGTCTACAACCCCGGCGGACCCGGCGGCGACGGCCTGTACTTCCCGCTCGTCGGGATGCTCCCGCAGTGGAAGCGGCTCGCGGCGGCCTACGACCTGGTCGGCTACTCCCCGCGCGGCGTCGGCAAGTCCTCCCCCCTGTCCTGCGAGGAGCCCAAGCTCTTCTTCAAGGCACCCTCGCAGGCGCCGACGTACCCCTCGGAGGCGTACAAGCAGGAGCGCGTCAAGGAGGCGAAGGCCTACGCGACGGGCTGCGCCAAGCGGTCCGGTGGCGGGCTGCAGTACTTCAACTCGCTCAACAACGCCCGTGACCTGGACGTCGTGCGGGCGGCACTGGGCGAGGGGAAGCTGACGTTCATGGGGGCGTCGTACGGCACCTACTTCGGGGCGTTGTACGCGACGCTTTTCCCCTCGCACGTACGGCGGATGGTGTTCGACTCGGCGGTGAACCCGGCTCCCGAGCAGATCTGGTACCGCAACAACCTCGACCAGTCGGCCGCGTTCGAGAAGCGCTGGGCGGACTTCCGGGAGTGGATCGCCCGGCACGACGACGTGTACGGGCTGGGGAAGACGGCCGACGAGGTGCAGGCCAGTTACGAGAAGGCGAGCGAGCAGCTGGCCTCGAAGCCGGCGGGCGGCAAGGTGGGGCCGGCGGAGCTGCAGGCGGCGTTCCTGTCGGCCGGGTACTACGACGACTACTGGGCGACCCGCGCGAAGGCGCTGTCGGCCTATCTGAAGGGCGATGAGAAGCCGCTGGTCGAGCAGGCCGGTCCGGCCACCGAGACGGCCGCCGAGGCGGAGAACACCAACGCGGTGTACACCGCCGTCGAGTGCAACGACGCGCCCTGGCCGACGGACTGGAAGGTCTGGGACCAGGACAACACACAGCTCGCGCGCGTGGCCCCCTTCGAGACCTGGGACAACGCGTGGATGAACCTGCCGTGCGCCTACTGGCCGGCGCCCCGGCAGCAGCCCCTCGATGTGCGGACCGGGCCGGGTGAACTGCCGCCGACGCTGATCCTGGCCGCCGAGCGGGACGCCGCGACGCCGTACGACGGCGCCGTGGAACTGCACCAGCGGCTGAGCGGCTCGGTTCTGGTGACCGAGCGGGAGGCGGGCACACACGGCATCGCGGGCGGCCCGAACCGGTGCGTCAACGGCTACCTGGACGCGTATCTGCTGGAGGGCCGGCTGCCGCTGGAGGAGGCGTCCTGCGCCCCGCACGCGGGGCCGAACCCGGCCACGGCGGACGGCCGCTCCCACCCGGCCCCCCTCAAGGAGAACCTGAAGGGAAAGACCGCCCGTCCCTGACCGCGCGACAACCGGGCGACGCCTACGCCAGGCCCGCGACGAGTTCCGCGATGTCCTTGCGGCGCCCCGTGCTGCATTTCCCGGGGGCCAACCCCCGGACCCCCGGCCGGGCACGGGGCACCGCGTTTGGTCAGGCGAGCCCTTCGACCAGCTCAGCCACGGACTTGCGGCGCCCGGTGTAGAACGGGACCTCCTCGCGGACGTGCATCCGGGCCTCGGAGGCGCGCAGGTGGCGCATGAGGTCGACGATGCGGTACAGCTCGTCGGCCTCGAAGGCCAGGATCCACTCGTAGTCGCCGAGGGAGAACGAGGCGACCGTGTTGGCGCGCACGTCCGGGTAGCCGCGGGCCATCTTGCCGTGGTCGGCGAGCATGCGGCGGCGGTCCTCGTCGGGGAGCAGGTACCAGTCGTACGACCGCACGAAGGGGTAGACGCTGACGTAGTTGCGGGGCGTCTCGTCGGCGAGGAAGGCCGGGATGTGCGAGCGGTTGAACTCGGCGGGGCGGTGCAGCGCCATGTTCGACCAGACCGGCTCCAGGGCGCGGCCGAGCCTGGTGCGGCGGAAGAGGTTGTACGCCTCCTGCAGCTGGTCGCTGGTCTCCGCGTGCCACCAGATCATGAGGTCGGCGTCGGCGCGCAGGCCCGACACGTCGTACGTGCCGCGGATCGTCACGTCCTTGGCGGCGAGCTGGTCGAACAGCTCCTGGACCTCGTCGGCGTAGCCCGCGCGGTCCTCGGGCAGTACGTCCTTCAGCTTGAAGACGGACCACAGGGTGTAGCGGATGACCTCGTTGAGGTCCTTGGCCAGCTTGCCCTTGTTCGCGATGCGGTCCGGGGCGGTGGTGGGGGCGTCGTCACTCATGTCGCTATTCTCCCGCTCCGCCGTGCAGACTCTGCACCGGGTTGGCGGTGAGCTCCTCCACGCCCGCCCGTCGCCCGCCACCACCCTCAACCGAAGCGCTTCGCGCTGCACCTCTTGATTCCAGGTCCCCGCCGATCTGGTCGACGGCGGCGTACGCGCTCGCGATGCAGGCCGGGATGCCGACGCCGTCGTACGGGGCGCCGCAGACGGCGAGGCCCGGCAGCTTGGCCACGTGCTCGCGGATGCGGGCCACGCGCGCGTGGTGGCCGACGGGGTACTGGGGCAGGCCGTCGGTCCAGCGGGTGACGCGGGTTTCCAGGGGGGTGGCGTCAAGGCCGGTGGCCTCGCGCAGGTCGTGACGGGAGACGTCCACCAGGCCGGCGTCCTCGCGCTGGAGGATCTCCGTCTCGCCGTACCGCCCGACCGATGTGCGCAGGACGACCGTGTCCGGGTTCTCCTCGGCGATCCAGCCCCACTTCTGGGAGGCGAAGGTCGACGCCTTGATGGTGCGTCCGTCCACCGGCGGGACGAGGAAGCCGCTGCCCTCGGGGAGGGCGGTGTCGGCGCGGCGGTAGGCGAGGGTGACCAGGGCCATGGAGGCGTACTCGACGGCCGCGAGTTCGGTGGCGGCCTCCGGGGCCTCGGGGCGCAGGAGGCCGGCGGCCACGGGAGCCGGGGCGGCCACGACGACGGCGTCCGCGTGCAGAACACGGTCACCGGCGACGACACGCCAGCCGCCGGGTGTCTCGCGGCGCACCTCGGTCACCGGCGTCCCGGTCAGGATCTCGCCGCCACGCGCTCGGACCGAGTCCGCCACCGCTAGGGGCAGGCTGCCGATGCCGCCCCGGATGCCCATGAAGACGGGGCCGGTCTGCTGGGCGGCGGCCATCCTGGCCTGGAGCTCGCGGACGCCCTGAGTGAGCGAGTCGTGCGTCTTCGCGACCTGGTACAGCTGCGGGACCGCCGAGCGCATGGAGATGCGGTACGCGTCGCCCGCGTAGACGCCGCCGAGGAGGGGTTCCACCAGGCGGTCGACGACCTCGCGGCCGAGCCGGGCCGCCACGTACTCCCCGACCGCGACGTCCTCGCCGACCTCCGTGCGCGGCAGGTCGGCGTCGCGCTCGATGCGGGCCAGGCCCTCGTCGGACAGGACTCCGGTCAGCGCGGCGGCGGTGCCGGGGACGCCCATGACATGGCCCTTGGGCATGGGGCGCAGGGCGCCGCGGGTCCAGATCGAGGCCGTCGCCGTGGCCGGCGGCTGCAGCCGGTCGTCGAGGCCCACCTCGCGGGCGAGGGCCACCGCTTCCGGTCTGCGCGCCAGCATCGACTCGGCGCCGAAGTCCACGCGGGCGCCCGCGATCTCACCGGGCAGCAGCTTGCCGCCGACGCGGTCCGACGCCTCCAGCACGGTCACCCGCGCACCCCGCTGCAACAACCGGTGGGCCGCGGCCAGTCCGGCGATCCCGGCACCGACGACGACGACCCGCCCGGGGCCCGTACCACTCTCCACTTCGCGCATGTCCCCAAGCGTCTCAGACCCCTCTGACAACCCGTCGGCGACCTGGTGTCCTTCACGAGTCCCGACCGTGACCGCATCGGGACCGTCCGGGTCCAACGTCCCGGCCCCTTGGGGCGTCGAAGGAGCGTCAGTCGTCACAACCCTCGGGGGTACACCCACATGCGCGCACGACGTCCCGTACGACCTGTCCCGGCCCTGGCCGCGCTCCTGCTCGCCGCGGCACTCGCGCTCACCGGATGCAGCGGGAGCACCTCCGATTCCGGAGGCAGCAGCACGGCCGAGAAGGCCGTCCGGAGCGACGGGAAGGCCGCCGCGCCGGGCGGCGAGAGGAACGCGAGCGGCGCCGGGACCAAGCGGGCGCCGAAGCTCACCGCGAGCAGCATCATCCGCACCGCCTCGCTGACCGTGCAGGTCAGGGACGTACCGAAGGCCCTAGACGAGGCCCGCACGACGACCGAGAACGCGGGCGGTTACGTCGGCGACGAGACCACCAGCCGGGACGAGAAGGGCCGGGAGCGCACCCGTGTCGTCCTGCGTGTGCCGGTCGACAGGTACGACGAGGTCCTCGCCGGCCTGCAGGGCGCGGGCAAGCTCCTCGACCGCACCGCGAAGGCCGAGGACGTCACCGACCAGGTCGTCGACGTGGACAGCCGTATCAAGTCGCAGCGGGCGAGCGTGGCCCGGGTCCGGGAGCTGATGGACCGGGCCACCAAGCTGAGTGACGTGGTGGAGCTGGAGGGCGAGCTGAGCAACCGGGAGGCCGATCTGGAGGCGCTGCTCGCTCAGCAGGCGTCCCTGAAGGACCGCACGAGCCTCGCGACGATCACCCTGTCCCTCTCGGAGACACCGGTGAAGGAGGCCGCGAAGGACGACGGTCCCGGGTTCGTGGACGCGCTGGCCGGCGGCTGGGGCGCGTTCGTGACGATGCTGCGCTGGCTCGCGGTGGCGTTCGGCGCGGTGCTCCCGTTCGCCGTGGTGGCGGCGCTGATCGCGCTCGCGTGGCTGCGGCTCGTCCGGCCCCGGCTGCCGCACCGCCCGGCCCCCGCGCCCGCGACCGGGGCACTGGGCCCGCTGCCGACGGCCCGTCCGGCACCGCAGGACCCGAGCACGCGCGAGAACGACCAGGACTGACCGGTACCGCGCCCGGCCCGAAATGCCGCGTCCCCGTAGCGTGTTCGCATGGACATGAGCGCTGCGAGGGAACGACTGGTCGTGATCGGCGGCGACGCCGCGGGGATGTCCGCGGCGTCGCAGGCACGCCGCCTGAAGGGCCCCGACGAGCTGGAGATCGTGGCGTTCGAGCGCGGCCACTTCACCTCCTTCTCGGCGTGCGGCATCCCTTACTGGGTGGGCGGCGACGTCGACGAACGGGATCAGCTGATCGCCCGAACCCCCGAGGAACACCGCGCGCGGGACATCGATCTGCGCATGCGGACGGAGGTCACCGAGATCGACGTGGCGGGCGGCCGGGTACGCGCGCGTGACCTCGATTCCGGCGACGAGTCCTGGACGTCGTACGACAAGCTCGTGATCGCTACCGGCGCCCGCCCGATCCGCCCGGACATGCCGGGCGTCGACGCCCCTGGTGTGCACGGCGTGCAGACGCTGGACGACGGCCAGGCGCTCATCGACACGCTCACGCGCACGGGTGGCCGTCGCGCGGTGGTCGTCGGGGCGGGCTACATCGGCGTGGAGATGGCGGAGGCGCTCATCAACCGCGGCTACGAGGTGACCGTCGTCAACCGCGGCAGCGAGCCGATGTCCACGCTCGACCCCGACATGGGCCGCCTGGTGCACGAGGCCATGGAGGGCATGGGCATCACCATGGTCGACGACGCCGAGGTCACCAAGGTGCACACCGGCCAGGACGGCCGGGTGCGGGCGGTGGCCACGGAGGACGCCGAGTACCCGGCGGATGTGGTGATCCTGGGCATCGGCGTACGCCCGGAGACGGCGCTGGCCGAGGCGGCCGGGCTGCCCCTCGGTGCCCACGGCGGCCTGCTCACCGACCTGTCCATGCGGGTGCGCGGGCACGAGAACATCTGGGCCGGCGGCGACTGCGTGGAGGTCCTCGACCTGGTCTCGGGCCAGGAGCGCCACATCGCCCTCGGTACCCACGCCAACAAGCACGGCCAGGTCATCGGCACCAACGTCGGCGGCGGCTACGCCACCTTCCCGGGCGTCGTCGGCACCGCGGTGTCGAAGGTCTGCGACCTGGAGATCGCCCGCACGGGCCTCCGGGAGAAGGACGCCCGCCGGGTCGGCCTCCAATTCGAGACGGTCACCATCGAGTCGACGAGCCGCGCGGGCTACTACCCGAACGCCTCCCCGATGACGGTGAAGATGCTCGCCGAGCGGCGGACGGGCCGCCTGCTCGGCGTGCAGATCGTGGGCCGCGAGGGCGCGGGCAAACGAGTGGACATCGCCGCGGTCGCCCTCACGGCCGGCATGACGGTGGAGCAGATGACAGCCCTGGACCTGGGCTACGCACCACCGTTCAGCCCGGTCTGGGACCCGGTACTCGTAGCCGCCCGCAAGGCATCAAAGGCGGTCCAGCAAGGCTCTTAGGGGCACGGCGAAACCCCTACGCCGAACCATTGATCCGTTCAATGGCCTGACGCGCCTGCTCCGCCGGAGGCCGCGGTGGCAACGACGACACCGAGGCGGTGGAGGTCATGGCAGGGGCGGCCGAGACCGCCGCTGGCTGCTCCCCCGCCGGCTTCGCATGCGCAGCGCCCCGTACGGACCGCAACCGGTGACTCACCGCCTCGTCCAGTGTCACCGGCCGCTGCATCTGCGAAGCCAGCCGTCCGGCCTCCTGGCCGAGCCGGGCGACGTCCTCCCAGGGCAACCTCACCACCAGGGAGAGCTCCGCCTCCCCGTCGGGCGTGGCGTGCATCGGAGGAGTAACTCGGTCGTTCATCGCCTGTTCCTCACGTCGTCCCCGCGACCCGCCTTCCCCGCGCCGCGGGCGGTTGAGGAGACATACGCACGCGCGCGTGGCCGCGTTCACCGATTCACGCGGTCCATCAGGGGCACTAATTCCTTGTGGTCATACCCGTCCATGACGTGAACCCGGTGCGCCGCACCCCCTGGGTGACGTACGCGCTGATCGCCGCGAACGTGTACGTCTTCCTGTCCACGCCCGGTCTCGCCGGTTCCGTGGCGGGCGGCAGCAGCCTGTCCCAGCTGTGCCATCTGCAGGCGTTCCTGGACCACTACGCGGCCGTACCGCGGGAGTTGATCCACCATCAGATGCCCCGGCTGGTCCCCACCGGCGGCACAGGAGTGGGCGCGCACGGGGCGGGCTGTGTGGTGGCCCCGCCGAGTTACCACAAGTCGCCGCCCGTGTCCGTCTTCACCGCGATGTTCCTGCACGGCAGCTGGCTGCACCTGCTAGGCAACATGCTCTTTCTGCTGATCTTCGGCAACAACGTCGAGGACCGCATGGGGCACATCAGGTACGCGCTGTTCTACGTCGTCTGCGGCTACGCGGCGTCGTACGGCTTCGCGCTGGCCAACGCCGACTCCTCCGACCCGCTGATCGGTGCGTCGGGAGCCATCGCCGGGGTCCTGGGCGCCTATCTGGTGCTGTATCCGAAGGCCAGGGTCTGGATCCTCGTGCCGTTCCTGCTCTTCCTGCCGCTGAGACTGCCGGCCTGGCTGGTGCTGGGCTTCTGGTTCGTGCTGCAGGCCCTGTACTCCTCCGGCGAGGGCGTCTCCACCGCGGGGACGGTGGCGTACGCGGCGCACGTCGTCGGCTTCCTCGTCGGCATGCTGCTCGCCTGGCCGCTCAAACCGGGCACGCCCCCGCCGCCGGAACCGCGCGGCCTGGTGTTCGGCAGGAGGGCGCGGCCCCGGCACACGTGGTGAGCCGTCGGAAAGAGGTCTAGCGGGCCGTCTGGGTGTGCACGTACTCCACGAGCCGGGTCAGCGCGTCCGGGTCGGTGGACGGCATGACGCCGTGGCCGAGGTTGAAGACATGGCCCTCGAGCCCCGCGGCCGAGTCGAGGACCTCGCGGGTCTTGGCCTCGACGGCCTCCGTGGAGGCGAACAGGACGGTCGGGTCGAGGTTGCCCTGGAGGGCCTTGCCGGGGCCGACCCGGCGGGCCGCCTCGTCGAGCGGGACACGGAAGTCGACGCCCACGACGTCCGCGCCCGCCTCGCCCATCAGCTGCAGCAGCTCGCCCGTGCCGACACCGAAGTGGATGCGCGGGACGCCGTATCCGGCGACGGAGTCGAGGACCTTCGCGGAGGCGGGCAGCACCGAGCGGCGGTAGTCGGCGGGGGCGAGGGCGCCGGCCCACGAGTCGAAGAGCTGGACGGCCGAGGCGCCCGCCTCGATCTGCACCTTCAGGAACGCGGACGTGATCTCCGCGAGGCGGTCGAGCAGGTCGGCCCAGAGCTCGGGGTCGCCGTACATCATCGCCTTGGCGTTCTCGTACGTGCGCGACGGGCCGCCCTCGATGAGGTAGCTCGCGAGGGTGAAGGGCGCCCCGGCGAAACCGATGAGGGGGGTCGAGCCGAGCTCGCGCGTCAGCAGACCGATCGCCTCGGTGACGTACGAGACGTCCTCAGGGGTGAGGTCACGGAGCTGGGCCAGGTCGGCGCGGGTGCGGATCGGGTGTGCGACGACCGGGCCGACGCCCGGCTTGATGTCGAGGTCGACGCCGATGGCCTTGAGCGGGACGACGATGTCACTGAAGTAGATCGCCGCGTCCACGCCGTGCCGGCGCACCGGCTGGAGCGTGATCTCCGTGATGAGTTCGGGGCGGGTGCAGGACTCGAGCATCGGGACGCCCTCGCGGACCTTGCGGTACTCGGGCAGGGAGCGCCCGGCCTGCCGCATGAACCACACGGGCGTGTAAGGCACGGGCTCGCGCCTGCACGCCTTGAGGAAGGCCGATTCGTACGTCGCTGCCGGCTGTGTCCGGTCGTGGCCCGCGGGGCTCTCGTTCGCACTCACGACCGCAAGTCTCGCACGGCGCCCGAGGCGCTACGGCCGGGGTTCATGAGGCACTATCCGGACATGCGGACCCCGCACGGGTGTCCCTCCCTGCACGAAGCCCCCGTTCCCCTTAATCTTCCCCGCATGGCTGCGGCTCAGGGACGACTGTCGGACGGCGCTGACGGAATGGACGACACCAAGGAGGGGGATCGGAATGGCGGCGGTACACCTCCTCCGTTGCCCTTCCGGGCTGCCGTCGACGCGCTGAGGACCGCGCGGCTGCGGCCGCAGATCGAGATCGAGCCGGCGCCGGCGCCCAAGCGGCTCGCGCCCTTCGCGTACGCGTTGGAGGCGACCGTCGTCGACGGCGACCAGGACCTGGCCGACGGCCGCCTGGTGCTGCTGTACGACCCGGACGGGCACGACGCCTGGCGGGGTGCCTTCCGGCTGGTGACGCTGGTGCGCGCGGAGCTGGAGCCGGAGATGGCCGCCGACCCGCTGCTGCCGGACGTGTGCTGGTCCTGGCTGACCGGCGCGCTGCAGGCGCGCAGTCTGTCGTACGGCGAGGCGAGCGGCACCGTCACCCGGGCGAGCTCGCACTACTTCGGCGGTCTGGCGGAGCGCCCGGCGGCCTCGCAGATCGAGATCCGCGCCTCCTGGACGCCCCGCGAGGGCCTGGGCGGGGTCCCGGACACGGCGTCCCACCTGGCCTCCTGGTGCGATCTGCTGGCCCAGGTCGCGGGCCTGCCGCCGGCCGGTCCGGGGGACGCCTCGGTCGTGACGCTGCCGCAGCGTCGGGACCCGCAGGCACGCTGACCGGCACCTCGGCCGGCGCCTTGACCGTCACTTTGTCGATACGGCCACTTTCGGTCACGAACAGGGCCGCGAACGAACCGATTCGCTCATCGCACGATCGATCGCGTGTCCGAATTGCACTAATTGATACTCACTAAATCGTGATCTTTCCCTAAAGGACTTCGGGTTTGGTGCCGAAGACGACTGTGACCTTGAAAGCCGTCCCGCACCCCAGGAGGCCTGGTGTCCGTTCTCCTCGAGCAGCCCGCAAGCCTGGTCGCCTACCGCCCGAACAAGCCGACCGCCATGGTGGTCGTGGCCGATCCCCGCGTCCGCTCCACCGTGACCCGACATCTGTGGGCGCTCGGTGTGCGCGACGTCATCGAGGCCTCGTCCATCGCGGAGGCTCGTCCCCGCATCGGCAACCCCCGCGACATCTGCGTCGCCGACGTCCACCTGCCCGACGGCTCCGGCCTCACGATCCTCTCGGAGACCCGCGCGGCGGGCTGGCCCAACGGCCTCGCCCTGTCGGCCGCCGACGACATCGGTGCCGTGCGCAACGCCCTCGCGGGCGGCGTCAAGGGCTACGTCGTCACCGGCACCCGTACCAACGTCGGGCTCCCCACCCGGCCGGGCGCCGCCCCCATCGGATCCGCCGCCGCGCGTATGCACCGCCGCCCCCCGGGTGCCCCGAGTCACCCGGGTGGCTACCGCGAGCTCTCCGGCCGCGAGGTCGAGGTGCTGCGACTGGTCGCGGAGGGACAGTCGAACAAGGCGATCGGCGTTTCGATGGGCCTGTCCGCGCTGACCGTCAAGAGCCACCTCGCCCGCATCGCCCGCAAGCTCGGCACGGGCGACCGCGCCGGGATGGTCGCGGTGGCCCTGCGGACCGGCATCATCCACTGACCCGTGCGTCTCCGCCCTTTACCTCCGCCCCTTACCTCTCCCCCTCCGCTCCTCCCCCTCTCTCCGGCTCTCCCCTCTCCGCCCTCTCCCCCGTACATCTCTGCCATTCACGGACGTGAACAGGATCGGCCGCTGATTCTCCGCCCGTGTCCCCACCTGTCGTGAACCGGATCGTTCACCGACCTGACTGGTTTACGACCCTCAGGCGCCCGTCGACGGAACGTTACGTCGGCGGGCGCTGTCCATACACAGATACCCTTGACACGTGACCGACGCCCAAGAGACCGCAGCAGACAGCTCACTGCGAACCACCGGAGGCGCCCCTCCGGAAGACGGCGGAACATCTGTTACGGGGGCGCCGAACGCAGAACCGAGCCCGGAACCGACCCCTTTGCTCGAGCCGCGCGAGGGCATCCCGCCCGTGATCGCCGACGCGGACGCGCTCGCCGAGGTGGTCGCCGCCTTCGCGGCCGGTTCAGGACCCGTCGCCGTCGACGCCGAGCGCGCGTCCGGCTATCGCTACGGACAGCGGGCCTATCTCGTGCAGCTGCGCCGCGAGGGCGCGGGGACCGCGCTGATCGATCCCGTGGCCTGTCCCGATCTCTCCGGCCTCGGCGAGGCGCTCTCCGGCGTCGAGTGGGTGCTGCACGCGGCCACTCAGGACCTGCCGTGTCTGCGCGAGATAGGCATGGTGCCGACGCGGCTGTTCGACACCGAGCTCGCGGGACGTCTCGCCGGGTTCCCCAGGGTCGGCCTCGGCGCCATGGTCGAGAACGTCCTCGGCTTCGTACTCGAAAAGGGCCACTCCGCCGTCGACTGGTCGACCCGCCCGCTGCCCGAGCCGTGGCTGCGGTATGCGGCGCTGGACGTCGAGCTCCTGGTGGATCTGCGGGACGCCCTGGAGAAGGAGCTGGACCGACAGGGCAAGCTGGAGTGGGCCCAGCAGGAGTTCGACGCGATCGCCTCGGCTCCGCCGCCGGAGCCCCGCAAGGACCCCTGGCGGCGTACGTCCGGGATGCACAAGGTGCGGCGGCGCCGGCAGCTCGCCGTGGTGCGGGAGCTGTGGCAGACGCGGGACCGGATCGCCCAGCGGCGGGACGTGTCGCCGGGCAAGGTGCTCGGGGACGCCGCCATCGTGGAGGCGGCGCTCTCCCTTCCGAGCAACGTGCACGCGCTGGCCGCCCTGAACGGGTTCGGGAACAGGATGGGGCGGCGGCAGCTGGAGCAGTGGCAGGCCGCGGTGGATCGTGCGAAGGCCCTGACGGAGGCGCAGCTGCCGGCGCCGGGGCAGCCGGTGACCGGGCCTCCGCCGCCGCGCGCGTGGGCCGACAAGGACCCGGCGGCCGCGGCTCGTCTGTCGGCGGCCCGGGCGGCGGTGTCCGCCCTGGCCGAGCAGCTGAACATGCCCCAGGAGAACCTGATCACGCCGGATACGGTGCGGCGGGTGTGCTGGGAGCCGCCGAAGGTCGTCGACGAGGACTCGGTCGGTGCGGCGCTCGCAGGTTTCGGCGCGCGGGCCTGGCAGGTCGAGCAGGTGACACCGGTGCTGGTCGCCGCGTTGTCCGCCTAGGAAGACCTCACCCGGTCGCCTCCCTCGTGATGACCCTTGAAGCGGAAACAGGGATGTCGAGATCACGCCAAGATCCTGGGACGGCATGCACGCGTTGGCATGCCGTACCCACGCCCGTACTCACTCCGCGTGGCTCGACGGCACCCCCAGGAGTGTGACGTTCACCGCTCCAGCCGTCAGGGGTGTGCAGGCACGTTACCCGCAAGTAGCATGGGCCTGAGCGCGCGCTCAGCGCTTGCGCTTGCGCCGTGCAGCAGTGCCATCCCGCATCTGGAGGAGAGCCATCGTGCCTCGTACCGTCAGGGACGTCGTCTTCGTCGACGGCGTCCGTACCCCGTTCGGCAAGGCGGGCCCGAAGGGCATCTACCACGAGACCCGCGCCGACGACCTCGTCGTGAAGGCGATCCGGGAGCTGCTGCGCCGCAACCCGGGTCTCGACCCGAAGAAGATCGACGAGGTCGCCATCGCCGCGACCACGCAGATCGGTGACCAGGGGCTCACCCTCGGCCGGACGGCCGGCATCCTCGCCGGGCTGCCGCAGTCGGTCCCGGGCTACTCCATCGACCGCATGTGCGCCGGCGCCCTGACCGCCGTGACGACCACCGCCGGCTCGATCGCCTTCGGTGCGTACGACGCCGTCATCGCCGGTGGTGTCGAGCACATGGGCCGCCACCCGATGGGCGAGGGCGTGGACCCGAACCCGCGCTTCGTCAGCGAGAAGCTGGTCGACGAGTCCGCGCTGTTCATGGGCATGACGGCGGAGAACCTGCACGACCGCTACCCGACGATCACCAAGCAGCGTGCCGACGAGTACGCCGTGCGCTCGCAGGAGAAGGCCGCCAAGGCGTACGCCAACGGCAAGATCCAGCAGGACCTGGTGCCGATCTCGGTGCGCCGCACCAACGCGGAGGCCGGTGAGACCGGCTGGGGCCTGGTCACCGCCGACGAGCCGATGCGCCCGGGCACCACCCTGGAGAACCTCCAGGGCCTGAAGACGCCGTTCCGTGTGCACGGCCGCGTCACCGCCGGTAACGCCGCCGGTCTCAACGACGGTGCGACCGCCTCGATCATCGCCTCCGAGGACTTCGCCCGCGAGAACAACCTGCCGGTCAAGATGCGCCTGGTCTCGTACGCCTTCGCCGGCGTCGAGCCGGAGGTCATGGGCTACGGCCCGATCCCGGCGACCGAGAAGGCCCTTGCCAAGGCGGGCCTGTCGATCGAGGACATCAACCTCTTCGAGATCAACGAGGCCTTCGCCGTGCAGGTGCTCGCCTTCCTGGAGCACTACGGCATCGCCGACGACGACGCCCGCGTCAACCAGTACGGCGGCGCGATCGCCTACGGCCACCCGCTGGCCTCCTCCGGCGTCCGTCTGATGACGCAGCTGGCCCGCCAGTTCGAGGAGCAGCCGGAGGTCCGTTACGGCCTCACCACCATGTGTGTCGGCTTCGGCATGGGCGCCACGGTGATCTGGGAGAACCCGAACCACAAGGACGCCGGAGGCAACAAGTGAGCACCACCGAACTCCTGAAGGGCGCGGCCGAGCTGTTCCCGGACGAGGTCGTGACGTCCGCGCACGTACGCCACCTCGACCTGCCGTTCGGCGCTGGTCGCTTCGCCCTGATCACGCTGGACAACGGCTTCGACCACACCAAGCCGACCACCTTCGGTCCGGCCTCGCTGGCGAACCTGAACACCGCCATCGACCAGGTCGAGAAGGAGGCCGCGGCCGGCGAGATCGTCGGTGTCGGCATCACCGGCAAGCCCTTCATCTTCGCGGTCGGCGCCGACCTCAAGGGCGTCGAGCTGCTGAAGGAGCACAAGGACGCGCTCGCCATCGGCAAGGGCGGTCACGAGGTCTTCAAGCGTCTGTCGGGCCTCGCGGTGCCGACCTTCGCGTACTACAACGGTGCCGCGATGGGCGGTGGCGTCGAGGTCGGTCTGCACTGCAAGTACCGGACCGTCAGCAAGGCGCTTCCGGCGTTCTCGCTGCCCGAGGTCTTCCTCGGGCTGGTCCCGGGCTGGGGCGGCTGCACGATCCTGCCGAACCTGATCGGTGCCGACAAGGCCGTCTCGGTGATCATCGAGAACAGCCTCAACCAGAACAAGCAGCTGGGGGGCCAGCAGGTCTTCGACCTCGGCATCGCCGACGCGATCTTCGAGGGTGCGGACTTCCTGGAGCAGTCGCTGATCTGGACCGCTCAGGTGCTCAAGGGCGACGTCGAGGTCGAGCGTCCCGTGATCGACCGCGGTGAGGCCTGGGACCAGGCCGTCGCCAAGGGCCGGTTCATCGCGGACAGCAAGGTGCACGGTGCCGCTCCGGCCGCCTACCGCGCGCTGGACATCATCGCCGCCGCCAAGAACGGCGACCTCCAGCAGGGCTACGACGCCGAGGACAAGGCGCTCGCGGACCTGATCATGGGCGGCGAACTGCGCGCCGGCATCTACGCGTTCAACCTGGTGCAGAAGCGCGGCAAGCGTCCCGCGGGCGCCCCGGACAAGAACCTGGCGCGCCCGGTCACCAAGGTCGGTGTCGTCGGCGCCGGTCTGATGGCCTCCCAGCTCGCGCTGCTCTTCCTGCGCCGCCTGGAGGTGCCGGTCGTGCTGACCGACATCGACCAGGAGCGCGTCGACAAGGGTGTGGGCTACGTCCACGCCGAGATCGACAAGCTGCTCGGCAAGGGCCGTATCAACCAGGACAAGGCCAACCGTCTCAAGGCCCTGGTCACCGGTGTGCTGGACAAGGCGGAGGGCTTCTCCGACGCGGACTTCATCATCGAGGCCGTGTTCGAGGAGATCGGCGTCAAGCAGCAGGTGTTCGCGGAGGTCGAAGCGGTCGCCCCGGCGCACGCGATCCTCGCCACCAACACCTCCTCGCTGTCCGTCTCCGAGATGGCGTCGAAGCTGAAGAACCCCGAGCGGGTCGTGGGCTTCCACTTCTTCAACCCGGTCGCGATCCTCCCGCTGCTCGAGATCGTGCGCGGCGAGCAGACCGACGACGCGTCGCTGGCCACCGCCTTCGCCGTCGCCAAGAAGCTGAAGAAGACCGCGGTGCTGGTGAAGGACGCCCCGGCGTTCGTCGTCAACCGCATCCTCACCCGCTTCATGGGCGAGATCCAGAACGTGATCGACGAGGGCACCCCGGTCGAGGTCGCCGAGAAGGCCGTCGAGCCGCTCGGTCTGCCGATGTCCCCGCTGGTGCTCCTGGAGCTGGTCGGCCCAGCCATCGGTCTGCACGTCTCGGAGACCCTCAACCGGGCCTTCCCGGACCGCTTCACGGTCTCCCCGAACCTCGCGGCCGTCGTCAAGGCGGGCAAGCGCGGCTTCTACGTCTACGACTCCGGCAAGCCGGAGCTGGACCCGGAGGTCGCCGCGCTGCTGAAGCAGGGCGATGTCGTCCTGACCGAGGAGCAGGTCCGTGACCGTGTCCTCGACGCCGTCGCCCAGGAGATCGGGCTCATGCTCGACGAGGGCGTCGTCGCCGAGGCCCAGGACATCGACCTCTGCCTGATCACGGGCGCCGGCTGGCCCTTCCACCTGGGCGGCATCACGCCGTACCTGGACCGCGAGGGTGTCTCGGAACGCGTGAACGGCAAGAAGTTCCTGGCTCCTGGCCTGGCGTCGGTTCCGGCGTAACCCGCAGGCGCATGTGAAGAGGGCCTCCGCTTTCGGGCGGGGGCCCTCTTTGCCTCCGGTAACCGGGGTGCCTGTCCCCGCCTCACACCTCCCGCCAGGCCTCCAGCGCCAGTCCCGGCTCGTCCTTGCGGCGGGTGAGCAGGAGCTGTCCGGTCGACGGGGACAACGTTGCCGCCACCACGCGGCCGTCCTCGTCCACCGCGAGGGACACCGCGGCGTCCGCGGGCAGGGCCGGGCCCGACTCGGTCCACCAGGCGCCGGCCGACTCCTGTTCGGTCGGGTACGCGGCGAAGGCGACCCGGCCGCTCGCCGAGCGCTGTGCGAGCAAGGTGCAGTCGTGTCCGTCGAGTTCGCAGCGCACCGCGGAGACGGGGCCGGGCCCGGCGGAGGGCAGCAGGGTGACGGGTTTGGCGCCGGGGCGCCAGGCGCACAGGTCGCCCGACTCGTCGGTGTAGAAGAGGGTCGTGCCGTCCGGGGAGGTGGCCAGCGCACGCAGGGTGTCCGGGCGGACCGGGGCCTCCATCGCCTCCTCGAGGGCCGGCTGGGCGCCCGCCTCCTCCTGCCGCCAGTGCAGGATGCCGCCCGGGACGGCCGCGTACATCTCGACGCGCCCCGACTCCCCCGTCACCGCCGCCAGCTCCCCTTGCACGTCATGCCCCTTGAGATCCCGCCAGGGATCCCAGCCGCCCTTCTCCTTCTGCGCGACCATGCTCACCCCGCCGCCGTTGTTGCGGACGAAGACATGGGCGCGCCCCTGGGCGTCGACCGCGACGGCGGGCGGCCCGGTGCGGGATCCCTTCTTGTCCGGGTGCCCGAGCGGCGCCCAGTCGAGGGCGGCGAGCCGGGGCCGGAAGTGGGTGGAGTGCACGAGGCCCGCCTCGCCGGACACGGTGGGCCGCCAGGAGACCAGATGGGCGTAGCAGTCGATGCCCTGTCCGACCGCGGGTGACGGGTACAGCGTCTGCTGGCCGCCGACCCGGTGCGCGGCCGTCCAGGGGCCGCCGGGTGAGCGCTCCGCCCGGCACAGGAGGGCGTCGTCCGTGGGGAGGTAGACACTGAGCCGGCCGTCACGGCCGCGCAGAAGCCAGTCGCCGTTCACCGCTTCACTCTAAGCGGGGCGACACGCGGGCCACGGCCCGGCCCCCAGGCCCTGTCGTTTGGATCAGGTCGGCTGCTGAGAACGGTGCCTTGCAGCCTCCCCGAGCGGGGTCTGGTGCGTGCAGCTGCAAGGCGGAGGAGGGCGTCGACGCGGAGCGTCGGCAACCGACGACAACGCCGCAGATGTGCGTTCCAGACCCCGCGACGCCGAGCTGGTCCAAACGGCAGGGCCTACGTCCCGGTGCGTGCGTCCGGACACCGAGCGGGCAGGCTGTTCCTCAGCAACCACAGCGACAGTGAGAAGGAAGCCGAACTCATGACCGACCAGCTCACCGTGAGCGTCCTCGGCACCGGCATCATGGGCGCCGCCATGGCCCGCAACCTCGCCCACGCCGGTCACTCCGTCCGCGCCTGGAACCGCACCCGCGCCAAGGCCGAGCCGCTCGCCGCCGACGGAGCGCACATCGCCGGCACGCCCGCAGAGGCCGTCCAGGGCGCCAATGTCGTCCTGACCATGCTCTACGACGGTCCGGCCACCCTGGACGTCATGCGCGAGGCGGCCCCCGCGCTGCGCCCCGGCGCCGCCTGGGTGCAGTCGACCACGGTCGGCATCGAGGCGATCGCGGACCTGGCCGCGTTCGCCGACGAGCACGGCCTCGTCTTCTACGACGCCCCGGTGCTCGGCACCCGCCAGCCCGCGGAGGCCGGGCAGCTGACCGTGCTGGCCGCCGGGCCCGCCGATGGCCGGGCGGCGGTGGAGCCGGTGTTCGACGCGGTCGGTGCCCGCACGCTGTGGACCGGGGACGACGGCGCGGCCGGCAGCGGGAGCCGGCTGAAGCTGGTCGCCAACAGCTGGGTGCTCGCCGCGACCGCGGCGACCGGCGAGGTGCTGGCCCTGTCTCAGGCCCTGGACGTCGATCCGCAGCACTTCTTCGACCTGATCGCGGGCGGCCCGCTCGACATGGGCTATCTCAGGGCCAAGGCGGGGCTGGTCCTGAACAGCCAGTTGTCTCCGGCCCAGTTCGCGGTGGCGACGGCCGCCAAGGACGCCCGTCTGATCGTCGAGGCCGGGCGGCGGAACGGGGTGCGTCTGGACGTCGCCGCCGCGACCGCCGAACGCATGGAGCGGGCCGCCGCGCAGGGACACGGCGACGAGGACATGGCCGCCGCGTACTTCGCCAGCTTCGACGAGAAGCCGGTGGACTGAGCGGCCGGCAGCGGCGGCTGTGCGAACCTGGCCGCATGACTGAGAGCGACCCCCTGCTCGTGATCGTCGACGCCGCGAACGTCGTCGGGTCGGTGCCCGACGGCTGGTGGCGTGACCGGCGGGGGGCCGCCGAGCGCCTCCGCGACCGGCTCGCAGCCGACGGCCTCCCCGGTCACTCCGGTCCCGTGGAGATCGTCCTCGTGGTGGAGGGAGCGGCGCGCGGAGTGGCGACCGTGCCCGGCGTCCGGGTGGAGTCGGCGCCGGGCAGCGGGGACGACCATATGGTCGACCTGGTCGCCGGGGCGGGGGAACGCCCGGTCCTGGTGGTGACCGCGGACCGGGAACTGCGGCGCAGGGTGCGGGAGTTGGGGGCGGAGGTCGCGGGACCTCGTACCGTCAGGCCTGCGTGACACCCGGCTGGCTGCTCCCCTCCCGGCACGGAGGCTTCAGGACCTCGCTTCGGCCCCGGTCTGCTCGCCGCGTGCCAGACGGCTGTGGGAGCGGCCGTAGAGGAAGTACACGGCGAAGCCGATCACCATCCAGATGGCGAACCGGAGCCAGGTCTCGGCGGGCAGGTTCAGCATCAGCCACAGCGAGGCGCACACCGACAGGACCGGGATGACCGGGACCCACGGGGTGCGGAAGGCGCGGTGCAGGTCGGGGCGGGTGTTGCGGAGGATGATCACGCCGATCGCGACGACGATGAACGCGAACAGCGTGCCGATGTTCACCAGTTCCGCGAGTTCGCTGAGGCTGGTGAAGCCCGCGACGATCGCGATGATCACGCCGAGCAGGATGGTCGGCCGGTGCGGGGTCTTGAACCGCGGGTGGACGTGCGAGAAGAAGCGCGGCAACAGTCCGTCGCGGCTCATCGCGAAGAAGACCCGGGTCTGGCCGAGCAGCAGGATCATGCAGACCGTGGTCAGGCCGACGGCGGCGCCGAAGCTGATGAAGCCCGCGAACCAGGGGTGCCCGGTGGCCTTGAAGGCGTCGGCGAGCGGGGCGCTCACGGACAGCTTGGTGTAGTGCTCCATCCCGGTGACGACGATCGAGACGGCGACATACAGCACCGTGCAGATGACGAGCGAGCCGAGGATGCCGCGCGGCATGTCCCGCTGGGGGTTCCTGGTCTCCTCGGCGGCCGTGGCGACGACGTCGAAACCGATGAACGCGAAGAAGACCACGGACGCGGCGGTGAAGATGCCCATCACGCCGAAGTTGGAGGGCGCCCAGCCGAACAGCAGCTGGATGAGCGGGGCCTTGAGGCTCCCGCCCGCCTCCACCGTCTGCGACTTCGGGATGAACGGCTTGTAGTTGTCGCCCTTGACGAAGAAGAGACCCGCGACGATCACGGTCAGCACGACGGTCACCTTGATGGCGACGACGACGGAGGTGACCCGCGCGGAGAGCTTCGTGCCCACCACGAGGATCGCGGTCAGCACCAGGACCAGGGCGGCGGCGAGGATGTCGAAGCCGAAGCCGTGCGCCCCCTCTCGGCCGCTCAGCCGCTCGGGCAGATGCCAGCCGGCGTTGTCGAGGAGCGAGGCGATGTACCCGGACCAGCCGACGGCCACCACCGCCGTACCGAGCGCGAACTCCAGGACCAGGTCCCAGCCGATGATCCAGGCGGGCAGTTCGCCCAGGGAGGCGTACGAGAAGGTGTAGGCGGAGCCGGCCACCGGGACCGTGGAGGCGAACTCGGCGTAGCAGAGCGCGGCGAGCCCGCAGGCGACGCCGGCCGCGACGAAGGCCAGGGCGACGGCGGGGCCGGCGTTGTTCTTGGCGACGGTGCCGGTGAGGACGAAGATGCCGGTGCCGATGATGACGCCGACGCCGAAGACCGTCAGATCGAGCGCGGACAGGGATTTCTTGAGTGCGTGTTCGGGCTCCTCGGTATCGAGGATGGACTGCTCGACCTTCTTCGTCCGGAAGAGGGTGCTGCTCACGGGCTTACCTCCCACGCTTCGTCGTCCTCGACATGATCGAGAGGGGGCGTACTGCGTATGCCCCGGCGCGGTCGGATTCACGCAGATGGGCCGCTTTCACCACCCCTGGCGGTGGTGGAAGCGGCCCATCCGGTCGTCTTCGGGCGGGTCAGTCGCGCGCGGGCTCCACCGAGTCGACCTCGGCCGCCTCACGGTTGAACCGGCCGTCGAGCTTGGAGACGAGACCGGTGACCTGGCGGGCGATGTCGGGCGCCGTGAGCCCGATCTCCGTCATGACCTCGGCGCGGGAGGCGTGGTCGAGGAAGCGCGGCGGGATGCCGAAGTCGCGCAGCGGTACGTCGACGCCCGCGTCCCGCAGGGCCTGCGCGATCGACGAACCGACGCCGCCGACACGGGAGTTGTCCTCGACGGTGACGACCACGCGGTGCCGCTCCGCGAGCGGGGCCATGGCCTCGTCGACGGGCTTGACCCAGCGCGGGTCGACGACGGTGGTGGAGATGCCCTGCTTGTCGAGCAGGGAGGCGATCTCCAGGCACATGGGAGCCAGGGCGCCCACGGAGACGAGCAGCACGTCCGGGGTGTCCGTGCCGGGCTCGCGCAGGACGTCCATGCCGCCCACCCGTCCCACGGCGGGTACGGCGGGGCCGACGGCGCCCTTGGAGAAGCGCACCACGGTCGGCGCGTCCTTGACCTCGACGGCCTCCCGCAGCTGCGCCCGCACCTGGTCGGCGTCCCGGGGCGCGGCGAGCCTGAGGCCCGGCACGACCTGCAGGATCGACATGTCCCACATGCCGTTGTGGGAGGCGCCGTCCGTGCCGGTGATGCCGGCCCGGTCCAGGACGAAGGTGACACCGCACTTGTGCAGGGCGACATCCATCAGGACCTGGTCGAAGGCCCGGTTGAGGAAGGTCGCGTAGACGGCGAAGACGGGGTGCAGTCCGCCGGTGGCGAGGCCCGCCGCGGAGACGGCCGCGTGCTGCTCGGCGATGCCGACGTCGTAGATCCGCTTCGGGAAGGCGTCCGCGAACTTCTTCAGGCCGACCGGCTGCAGCATCGCCGCCGTGATGGCGACGATGTCCCCCCGTTCCCGGCCGAGCCGGACCATCTCGTCGCCGAAGACGGAGGTCCAGTCGGCACCGGAGGCCTTGATGGGCAGGCCGGTGTCGGGATGGATGGGGCCGATGCCGTGGAAGCGGTCGGCCTCGTCCTGGAGGGCGGGCTGGTAGCCGCGGCCCTTCTCGGTGAGGCAGTGCACGATCACCGGGCCGCCGAACCGCTTGGCGCGCGCGAGCGCCGACTCCAGGGCCTCGATGTCGTGACCGTCGATGGGGCCGACGTACTTCAGACCGAGGTCCTCGAACATGCCCTGCGGCGCGATGAAGTCCTTGAGGCCCTTCTTCGCGCCGTGCAGGGTCTCGTAGAGCGGCCTGCCGACGACGGGCGTGCGCTCCAGCAGGTCCTTGCCGCGGGCCAGGAACCGCTCGTACCCGTCGGTCGTACGAAGAGTCGCCAGGTGGTTGGCGAGGCCGCCGATGGTCGGGGCGTACGAGCGTTCGTTGTCGTTGACGACGATGACGAGCGGGCGGTCCTTGGCGTCGGCGATGTTGTTGAGGGCCTCCCAGGCCATGCCGCCGGTCAGGGCGCCGTCACCGATCACGGCGACCACGTGGTCGTCGCGCTCCAGGATCTGGTTGGCCTTGGCGAGGCCGTCGGCCCAGCCGAGCACCGTGGAGGCATGGCTGTTCTCGATGACGTCGTGCTCGGACTCGGCCTGCGAGGGGTAGCCGGACAGGCCGCCCTTCTGCTTCAGCTTCGTGAAGTCCTGGCGGCCGGTGAGCAGTTTGTGCACATAGGACTGGTGGCCCGTGTCCCACAGCACCTTGTCCTTCGGGGAGTCGAAGACGCGGTGCAGGGCGATGGTGAGCTCGACGACGCCCAGGTTGGGGCCGAGGTGGCCGCCGGTCTTGGAGACGGCGTCGACGAGGAAGGTCCGGATCTCCTCTGCCAGCTGGTCCAGCTGCTCCAGGCTGAGCCGGTCCAGATCGCGCGGTCCCCTGATGCGGGTCAGCAGCGGCACCCGTGCCTCCTTGCAGTAGAGCTGTTGCCGGGCTCGTCGAGTCTAATGTTCCGCCCGTGCGGCCGACGCCCGGGCGGTGCGTGATAGGTCACGCGATCGGCTGTACCCAAGATCGGCCCCACCCATGACACAACTGTGCCCGGCACCGCCATTGGCACCGGGCACAGATATGGGGGAGGGCCGCCGCAAGCGCCCTACAGGGCCGCCGCAGGCGGCCTTCAGGGGCGCGAGGAACTGCGCGACCAGCCACACACGGCCGGCACCCGCCAATCCACCGCACCCCCACGGCGCAAACGCGCTACGCGCGCCCCGCAGCCTTCTGGCTCCTACGGCTGACGGAGTCGATAACCACCGCACCGAGCAGAACCGCACCCGTGATCATGTACTGGATGGACGTGTTCATGTTCAGCAGGTCCAGGCCGGTCTGGATCGACTGGATGACCAGCATGCCCAGCAGCGCGGACCAGACCGAACCCCGGCCGCCGAACAGCGACGTACCACCGATGACGGCCGCCGCGATGGCGAGCATCAGGGTGTTGCCGCCACCGGCGGTCAGCGTCGCGCTCGCGGTCTGGCCGGCGAAGAACATGCCGCCGATGGCCGCGAACATGCCGGAGATGGCGAACACGGTGATGCGGACCATCGGCACGCTGATACCGGCACGGCGGGCCGCCTCGATGCCGCCGCCGACCGCGAAGACCTTGCGGCCGAAGGTGGTGCGCCGCAGCACGAAGTCGACGATCACGAGGCAGGCGAGGAAGATCACCAGCGCGTTGGAGACACCGGCGGCATTGTTCAGCACGGCCGCGGCCACGAAGGACGCCACACCGAGCAGAGCGACGCGCACGAGGATCTCGCTGGTGGGACGGAAGGGCACCCCGGCGGCCCGGCGGCGGCGCTGCTCGTTGAACTGGCCCACGAGGGACAGGACGACGCCGAGGCCGGCCAGCAGATAGGCGCCGACGATGGCCTGGTCCATGAAGAAGGAGCTCTGGCCGAAGAGGTGCACCGGGCCGGTGTCGGCCGGGATGTTGATGGTGCCGCTGGAGCCCAGCAGCCACAGCATCAGACCGTTCCAGCCCAGGAAGCCGGCGAGTGTCACCACGAAGGCCGGTACACCGATTCTCGCGAAGAAGAACCCGTGCAGCGCACCGATGCCGATACCGGTCAGGATCGTCAGGACCAGCGCGAGCCAGTCGTTCATCCCGTGCTCGACCACGAACACGGCGAAGATCGTCGAGGCCAGACCGCTGACCGAGCCGACGGAGAGGTCGATCTCGCCGAGCAGCAGCACGAACACCAGGCCGATGGCGAGCATGCCGGTGGCCGACAGGTAGTAGCTGATGTTGGAGAGGTTGTCCGCGCTGAGGAAGCGGTCGTTCTTCAGCTGGAAGATGGTCCAGATGATGATCAGGCCGATGACGACCGGCAGCGAGCCCAGCTCGCCGCCCTTCACCTTGCGCTTGAACTCGGTGACGTAGCCCTTGAAGCCCTCTTCGCGGACCAGCAGCCGCGGGTCGACGACGGCGACCGGAGCGGCTGTCGGGTCGTCGGCCGGGGCCACCGTCCCCTGTTCCTCCGGCGCGCTGTCCGTCTTGGAAACCTTGGACGTGTCGCTCACTGTGCCGCCTCCGTGCTGCGACGCCCCGCACGACGGGTCACGGCGTTGTCCGTGGCTCCGGTGATCGCGGCGATGATCTCTTCGTGACTGGTGTCCTTCACGGAGAAGGAACCGTTGTTCCTGCCCAGGCGAAGGACGGCGACGGTGTCCGCGACGGCCTTCACGTCGGCCATGTTGTGGCTGATGAGGATGACGGCGAGGTTCTGCTCGCGCAGCCGCTCGACGAGGTCGAGGACCTGGGCGGTCTGCTCGACACCGAGGGCGGCGGTGGGCTCGTCGAGGATGACGACCTTGGGCTCACCGATCAGGGCGCGCGCGATGGCGACGACCTGGCGCTGGCCACCGGAGAGGCTCGCGATCGGGATGCGCACGCTCGGGATCCGGATGGAGAGCGTGCTCAGCAGCTCCCGGGCCTTCTTCTCCATCGACACCTCGTCGATGACGCCGCGGTGCAGCAGCTCGCGTCCGAGGTAGAGGTTGCCGACCACGTCAAGGTTGTCGCACAGGGCGAGGTCCTGGTAGACGGTCGCGACGCCGAGTCCCTGGGCGTCGTGCGGCTTGTTGATGCTGACCGGCCGGCCCTCCCACTCGATGACGCCGTCATCGATGGGGTGGACTCCGGCGATCGTCTTGACCAGGGTCGACTTCCCTGCGCCGTTGTCGCCGACCAGGGCGACGACTTCTCCGGCGTGGACCTCCAGTTCGACATCGGTGAGGGCCTGGACCGCACCGAATCGCTTGGAGACTCCGCGCAACGCCAGCACGGGCGTAGCGGACACGTGAACCATCTCCTTCGCCGCCTGACCGGCGGGGATGCCGCGCTTGGGGTAGTGCGCGGAGAGGTGTGCGAAGACGCACGAGGTTTACAGGATGAACATGCGCGAATCCGCTGCCCTTGGCAACGGTTCCGTCCGGTGCCCGTCCCGGTAGCGGGGTATGAAAGCCGGGGCGGGCACCGGACAGGCTTCGCGGGACCACCACGGGGCGGTCACGGCTCGAGTGACTGCCCAGGGGTCCGGGCAGTCACTCGGGCTGCTTGCCTACTGGAGGCCGGCGGCCTTGCAGGCCTTGGCGTAGGCGGAGGTGCAGATCTGCTGGACGGTGTACAGACCGTCCTTGACGACCGTGTCCTTGATGTTGGCCTTGGTGACCGAGACCGGGGTCAGCAGCTGGGAGGGCACCTTGTCGCCGGAGCCGCTGGTCAGCGTCGTGGTGGTGAGGGAGGAGATGCTCTTGCCCTGGGCCAGGTCGACCGCGAGCGTGGCGGCCGCCTCGGCCTCCGGCTTGAAGGCCTTGTAGACGGTGCTCGACTGGGTGCCGGCGAGGATGCGCTGGATGCCCGCGAGCTCCGCGTCCTGACCCGTCAGCGGGATACCGGCGATGCCGGCGCCCTTGAGGGTGTTGGCGATACCACCGGCCATGCCGTCGTTGGCGGAGTAGACACCGGCGATGTTCTTCGCGCCGAGCTGGGTGATGGCCGCGGACACCTTCTGGGCGGCGACGGTGTCCTTCCAGAGGCCGGACTGCTCGTAGGCGATGTTCACCTTGCCGTCGAGGGCCTTGTGCGCGCCCTGCTTGAACTGGGCGGCGTTCGGGTCGGCGTCGTCACCGTTGATCATGACGACCTTGGAGCTCTTGGTCGCCTTGGAGCCCAGCGAGGTGAGCAGCGCCTGGCCCTGCAGCTCGCCGACCTTGACGTTGTCGAAGGAGACGTACGCGGAGACCGGGCCCTGCGCGAGGCGGTCGTACGCGACGACCTTGATGCCCTTGTTCACCGCGGTCTGGATGGAGGACTTGATGGCCGCGGAGTCCTGGGCGCTGATCACGATGACCTTGACACCCTTGGTGATCATGCTGCTGACCTGCTGCGCCTGCTTGGCCGCGTCGGCGTTGGCGTTGGCGTACTGCACGGAGCAGCCGGAGCAGAGGGCCTTGACCTTGGCTTCGAAGAGCGGCCGGTCGAACTGCTCGTAGCGGGTCTGGGTGTTGTCGGGAAGAAGCAGGCCGATCGACGTGTTGCCGCCGGAGCTGGTGCTCGTCGACTTCTTGTTGTTGTCGCCGGCCTTACCGCAAGCAGCCACTGCAAGGGCCATCGAGACCGCGGTCGTACCGATCACGACCTTACGCATCGTTGCGTTCATTTTGGGGGTGCCTCCCTGACAGGGCCGCAACGCTGCGGCCGAGGTGGCTGGAAGTCAACTCGGCCACACGTGCGACGTCAAGAAGTAAATACTTAACGAGATGGCAACGGCGTCATGCGTTCTCTAAGTGAAGGCAGGTGTCACCGTCGTCAGGGTGCCGTCCAAAAGGGTCGAATCACCCATCTCGCTGAGCGCGAGAGCGAGCGCTCCGAGCACCTCCGCACGGCCCCCAAGTGCCCCCGGGAGAACGGACAGTTGGCGCGCCGCACTGGGGATGGCGTAGCGGCCGACCGACTCCCTGATCGGCCCGAGCACCAGCTCACCGGCCTCGGCGAGATCACCACCCAGGACCACCCGGCTCGGGTTCAGCAGATTGCAGAGATTGGCAACTCCGGAACCGATGTGACGGCCGACGTCGGCGATCACCCGACGGCAGCCGGGGTCTCCGTCCCTGGCCAGCCGCACGACGCCTTCCATCGTCAGGTCGGTGCCGTGGCTCGACTGGAGCAACGGAAGCACATAGCGCGCCGCCGCAAAGGTTTCCAGGCATCCCCGGTTGCCGCAGCGGCAGACAGGGCCGGATTCATCGAGTGTAATATGTCCGATTTCTCCTGCGGTGCCACCGGGACCCCGATAGATCTTCCCGTTGATCACCAGACCCGCGCCGACACCGCTCGCGACCTTGATGTACGCCAGGTCCTTGACCCCCCGGCCACTGCCCCAGACCAGCTCGCCGAGGGCGCCGAGGTTGGCGTCGTTGTCCACGTGCACGGGCACGCCGAGCCGCCCCCGCAGCTCCTCGGCGGGCTTCGTGCCGATCCAGCCGGGCAGGATCGCGGACGAGCCGAGGGTGCCGGACTCGACGTCGATCGGACCGGGCACACCGAGGCCCACGCCCGCGACTTTGGACCGGTCGACACCGGTTGCTGCAATCAGCCGCTTGACCAGCTCTTCCGCCCGGTCGAAGCCCTGCGCGGAGGAGGCGTCCACGTCCAGCGGCTCGGACTCCTCGGCCAGCACCTGGTGGGCGAGGTTCCCGACCGCGACGCGCAAATGGGTGTGCCCGAAGTCCACGCCGATGACGATCCCGGCGTCGCCGCTCAGGGAGACGCTGCGGGCTCTTCGGCCGCCCGCCGATGTGGGCGTGACCTCGACCGTTCCGCCGTCCTTGAGCTCGCGGACGATGTTGGAGACCGTTGCCGCGGACAGCCCCGTGGTCCTCGCGATCTCCGCCTGCGTGAGTGACCCGGCCAGCCGGACGGCCCGGACGACCCGCTCCAGGTTGGCTCGGTGCAGTGACGACTGCGACCCCGGAGTCTCCACGACGACCTCCTGCGCGCGGGACCGCTTCAATGAGGCCCCGTCTATGTCCAACTAGTGAACTCTAAGCTGAGCCGTTAGGGTCGCCTCCCGTCAAGAGGTTGAACTGTATCCGGGCCGTCGAACACACCCGGACGCACCGCGCACAGACCCGTGCGCGCCGTTCCCCCGCGCTCCGGGGAACGGCGCGCACGCCGGGTGTGGGAGCGCTACTTCAGCGCGCCCGCCGTCAGCCCCTGCACCACCTGCCGCTGGAAGACGATGTACGCCGCCAGCACCGGCAGCATCGCCATCACCAGGCCGGCGAAGAGCCCGGACCAGTCGCCCTTGTACCCCTGACTGGCCGCCAGCTGCACCAGGCCCTGCGTGAGCACGCGCTTGTCCGGGTCGGTGTTGAGCACCGTCGGCAGCATGTACTGGTTCCACTGCCCGAGGAAGTTGAAGATCCCCACGCTGATCAGGCCGGGCTTGGCCATCGGCAGCATGATCTGGAAGAACGTCCGGCTGTGCGAGGCCCCGTCGACGAAGGCCGCCTCCGCGACCGAGGTCGGCAAAGTGCGGAAGAACGCCGTCAGGAAGAAGACCGTGAACGGCAGCGAGTAGGCGATGTAGACCAGGATCAGACCGTGGATGGTGTTCAGCAGGCCCATGTTGTTCACGACGTAGAACAACGGGACCAGCGCCAGCATGATCGGGAAGCTCATGCCACCGATGAAGAGGAAGTAGATGAAGCGGTTGCCCGGAAAGTCGAACCGGGCGAGCACATACGCCGCCATCGAGCCCAGCACCAGCGTGCCGATGAGCGAGCCGCCCACCACCAGGATGGTGTTGAGGAAGTAGTCGCTCATGTTGGCGTCGGTCCAGGCCCGCGCCCAGTTGTCGAAGTGCAGCTTGTCCGGCAGCGCCCAGGGCGAGCTGAAGATGGAGCTGTCGTCCTTGAAGGAGGTCATCACCGCCCACAGCAGCGGCAGGACGACCATGAACGCCCACAGGACGAGCATCCCGTGGGAGAAGACGTTGAGGACGTTGCCCTCCTTCTTCTCCTTGCGGGGCACGACGCGCGGGACGTCGACCTTGGAGACGGAGGCACCGGACTCGGCCGGTACGGAGGCGGGGGTGTCGGTCGTCTTCATCTGATCAGTACTCCAGCCGCTCGCGCCGGCCCAGCCGCATCACGATCGCCGCGAAGGCCAGCGTGACGATGAGCAGGGCGACGCCGATGGTGGTCGCGTAGGCGGCCTGTCCGTCGCGGAACGCCTTCTGGTACACGTACAGGACCATGACGGTGGTCGAGTAGTCGGGACCGCCGGGCCCGGTCGTCATGATCTGTACGACCGCGAACGACTCGGCTCCCAGCGCGAGGATGCCCATGTAGACCCAGCCGGACTGCACGGTGTCCCACAGCAGGGGCAGGGTGATCCGGAAGAACGTGCTGACGCGGCTCGCCCCGTCCAGCAGCGCGGCCTCGTACAGGTCCGCCGGAATGGAGGCCATACCGGCGGAGAAGAGGACCACGAAGAACCCGACCGAGGACCAGACCAGCACGGCCATCACACACCACAGGGCCAGGCTCGGGTCGCCGAGCCAGAGCGGCTGGACGCTGTCGAGCCCGATGCCCCGCAGCAGGGAGTTGATCGCGCCGCTGTCCGGGTTGTACGCGAAGGCGAACAGCAGGGCGACGATCGCGATCGAGAGCACCTGCGGGAAGAAATAGACGATTTTGTAGAAGGACGAACCGCGGACACCGGAAATCACCGGGCCGCCCCGCCTTCTGCGTCCGCCGACATTGATCATGAAGGCGAAGAACAGCGCCAGACTGATCGTCACCACCGGCAGCACCAACGCGAACAGCAGGCTGTGCTGCAACGACTTCCAGAAGATCTCGTCGTCGAGCATCCTTTTGTAGTTGTCGAAGCCGACCATCTTGAATTCGGGGCTCAGACCGGTCCAGTCCGTGAACGAGTAGTAGATGGACTGGATGAACGGCCAGACGACAAACAGCGCATAAAGCCCCAGGGGCAGCGCCAGAAACCCCACGATGAACCGGTACTTGCCGTGCTGCATTACTACCTACCCCGATCTCTGGGCGGGTGCTGCCGCTGGTGACGGACCCTCACTGGTGCTTGTAGTGCTTGATCGACGAGTCCTTGGCGGCCGCGTCGGCGAAGCCCTGGATCTTCTTGATGGCTTCGGCCGGGGTGCTGCGGCCGGCCATCATCTCACCGAGGCCCGCCACACCGATCTGCTCCTTCTGCAACTGGACGTACCAGTCCTGCAGGCGCGGATTCAGGACGTTGTCCCCGGCCAGCTTCAGCGCCGCGACACCGGACTTCAGGCCCGGGGTCAGGGAGATACCGGTGGTGCCGCCGTTGAACGCGGTCAGCGACTTGACCTTGGTGGTGAAGTTCTTCGAGGAGGCCTCGCTGAGCATGATCCGCAGCTGCTCCATGCCGCCCTCGGGGTTCTTCGCCTTGGCCGGGACGATGAAGGGCTCGCCGCCGGAGGCCCAGATCGTGCCGAAGGGCATCTTGTCGGAGCTGTCGATGCCGGTGGGCGCCGAGACCGCCAGATTGAAGTCGGCGGGGATGACGTTCGCCGACTCGTTCTCCACCCAGGAGCCGTTCGGGATGAACAGCGCCTTGCCCTTGGCCCAGGCGGTCTGCGACTGGATGTGGTCGAGACCGGGGGTGCCCTTGAGGATGTAGCCCTTCTTGTAGAGCTCGTAGTAGGCGTCGAAACACGCCTTGACGGCCGGGTGCTTCCAGGCGTTCGGCTCCAGGTTGTCGATGGCGTCGAGGACCTCGCGGCCGCCGACCTTGCCGATCATCGGGTAGAGCGAGAAGGGGATGTAGTACGGGTACTTGCCCGCGTACGTCCAGCCCGCCATGCCCTTCTTCTTGGCCTTCTCGCACACGGCGAGCATCTCGTCCCAGGTCTTCGGGTACTGCGCGTCGAGCGAGTCCAGCGCCTTCTGCGAGTACCAGACGCCGTACACCGTGTAGGCGTAGTACATGATCCAGACCGGGTTGCCGTCGAACTGGCCCATCTCCACGATGCCGGGGCGCAGCGTGTCGCGGACCTTCTTGTTCGGGTCGTCGTAGGACGGGGCGTCGAGCAGCGGGGTGAGGTCGGCGAGCTGGCTCTTGCCGACCAGGACGCCCATGTCCATCTGCTCGGCGCCGGAGTTGTCGATGAGGTCCGGCGGGGTGCCCTGGTTGAAGCGCGGCTGGAGCGTGGACTGGATCTTCTGGGTGGCGGAGAACTTCACCTTCACCTTGGGGAAGTTCTTCTCGTAGATCTTCACGGCGTCCTGGGCGTACTCCTTGCCGAAGCCGCCGTCGAACAGGACGAACTCCATGCCCGCGGTGTCGTTCACGCCCAGCGGGTTCTTGGCGGTCTTCTTGCCCGCCTTGGCCTTGCTCTCGTTGCCGCCGCCACCACTGCTCGCGCAGGCCGACAGGAAACTCATCGTGGGTACGGAGATCAGTCCGAGCGCGGCGGACCGCTTGATCAGATCGCGGCGGCCGACACCCGCGTTTCCGGTGTTCTCGGCGGAAGTGGATCCCATGCTCAAGTCCTCGCCTTCTCCAGGACTCAGGCGGTGAACCGGATCCTCCCCGGCACCGCGGTCAGGTCAGCAGGGTCGTGCAGGAAGTGCGGATGGTGAAGAACGGATCGGGTGAATCGCCGACAGGTATAGTCCACTTCCCGCCAACGGAGCAAGATCGAATGCAGGGTTGGCCAATGGTCTTATCCGAGTTGAGACCTCCAGGAAATATGAGGCGCCTGTGGCCACCTTGCCGGAAAAATCTGCGACATACGCCCCGAATGCCACAGTCAACACCCTTGACATCACTGTGCACTTGACCCACTACTGGTCTCTGCGCGTCCTAGTTGACAACGTTGTCCAAGAGCGCAGGAGGTGCTTGCGCATGCGGCACAGAGCTCGGCACAGATGGGGTCCGGCGGTCGTGATCACGGCCGCCTTTGTCATGGCGGTCGGCTCGCAGGGGGCGGCGGTCGCCCTGCCCGGCGCGCCGCCCAAGGCCGACCGGGAGTTCGCCTCCTCCTTCGAGGCGGGTGATCCGGCGCCCGACTGGCTCAACACCGTCGACACCGCGGCGGACGGCAGCAAGCGGGCCTTGGGGGTCGACGGCGGCTACAGCACCGGCATCCCGGGCAACGTGACCGACCATGTCACGGACGTACGCGCCAGCGCCGAGAACACGGACGGCGGCGAGGTGAAGGAGAACCTCGTCGACGGCGAGTCCGGCACCAAGTGGCTGACCTTCGCGCCCACCGGCTGGGTCGAGTTCGACCTGGACAAGCCGATCAAGCTGGTGACATACGCGCTGACCTCGGCCAATGACGTCGCCGAGCGCGACCCGAAGGACTGGACCCTGCAGGGCTCCACGGACGGCAAGGACTGGAAGACCGTCGACACCCGCTCCGGCGAGTCCTTCTCCGAGCGTTTCCAGACCAGGTCGTTCGATCTCGCCGAGCCGGCCGAGTACCAGCACTTCCGGCTCGACATCACGAGGAACAACGGCGCGGACATCCTGCAGCTGGCCGATGTGCAGTTCTCCACGGGCGGCAGCGGCGGCCCCGTCCCGCAGGACATGCTCTCGCTGGTCGACCACGGCCCGAGCGGGTCGCCCACCGCGAAGGCGGGCGCCGGGTTCACCGGAAAGAGAGCGCTGCGTTACGCCGGACGGCACACCGCCGACGGGCGGGCGTACTCGTACAACAAGGTCTTCGACGTGAATGTGGCCGTCGGCCCGGGCACCCTGCTGTCGTACCGGATCTTCCCGTCGATGGCGGACGGGGACCGCGACTACGACGCGACGAACGTGTCGGTGGACCTCGCCTTCACGGACGGCACCTACCTGAGCGATCTCGGCGCGCGGGACCAGCACGGGTTCACGCTGTCACCGCAGGGCCAGGGCGCCTCGAAGGCGCTCTACGTCAACCAGTGGAACAACGTGGCCGCGCGGATCGGATCGGTCGCGGCCGGAAAGACGGTCGACCGGATCCTGGTGGCGTACGACTCCCCCAAGGGCCCGGCGAAGTTCCGCGGCTGGCTGGACGACATCGCGATCAAGCCGGTCGCGCCGGAACCACCGAAGGCCCATCTGTCCGACTACGCGCTCACCACCCGCGGCACCAACTCCAGCGGCGGCTTCTCGCGCGGCAACAACCTCCCCGCGACCGCCCTGCCGCACGGCTTCAACTTCTGGACGCCGGTGACCAACGCGTCCTCGCTGAGCTGGCTGTACGACTATGCGCGTGCGAACAACGACGACAATCTGCCGACGATCCAGGCGTTCAGCGCCAGTCATGAACCGAGCCCGTGGATGGGCGACCGGCAGACCTTCCAGGTGATGCCGTCCGCCGCGCCGGGCGCCCCTGACACCGGCCGTCAGGCCCGTGAGCTGGCCTTCCGGCACGAGAACGAGACCGCGCGGCCGTACTACTACGGGGTGCGGTTCGAGAACGGGCTGAAGGCCGAGATGGCCCCGACCGACCATGCTGCGGCACTCCGGTTCACCTACCCCGGCGACGACGCGAGCGTGATCTTCGACAATGTGACCGAGCAGGCGGGGCTCACCCTCGACAAGGACAACGGGATCGTCACCGGCTACTCGGACGTGAAGTCCGGGCTGTCCACGGGCGCGACCCGGCTGTTCGTGTACGGCGTGTTCGACAAGAAGGTGACGGACGGCTCGTCGAGCGGGGTCAAGGGCTATCTGCGCTTCGACGCCGGCGACGACCACACGGTCACCCTCCGCCTCGCCACCTCGCTCATCAGCATCGACCAGGCCAAGGACAACCTCCGCCAGGAGATCCCGGACGGCACGTCCTTCGACGCGGTCAAGGACCGCGCCCAGCGGATCTGGGACCGCCTGCTCGGCAAGGTCGAGGTCGAGGGCGCGACGCCGGACCAGCTCACCACGCTGTACTCGTCCATGTACCGGCTGTACCTGTACCCCGACTCCGGCTTCGAGAAGGTGGGGTCGACGTTCCAGTACGCCTCCCCGTTCTCCCCGATGCCCAGCCAGGACACGCCGACGCACACCGGGGCGAAGATCGTGGACGGCAAGGTGTACGTCAACAACGGCTTCTGGGACACCTATCGGACGACCTGGCCGGCGTACTCGCTGCTGACGCCCGGTCAGGCGGGCGAGATGGTGGACGGGTTCGTGCAGCAGTACAAGGACGGCGGCTGGACCTCGCGCTGGTCCTCCCCCGGCTACGCGGATCTGATGACCGGCACCTCCTCGGACGTGGCGTTCGCGGACGCGTACATCAAGGGCGTGAAGTTCGACGCGAAGGCGGCGTACGAAGCGGCCGTGAAGAACGCGACGGTCGTCCCGCCGATGTCGGGCGTGGGCCGCAAGGGCATGGCGACCTCGCCCTTCCTCGGCTACACCACGACCTCCACCAACGAGGGCTTCTCATGGGCGATGGACGGCTACAACAACGACTACGGCATCGCCCGGATGGGCCAGGCCCTCTACCGGAAGACGGGTGACCAGCGGTACAAGGAGGAGTCCGAGTACTTCCTCAACCGCGCTCAGGACTACGTCAACCTCTACGACAAGTCGGCCGACTTCTTCCAGGGCCGAAACGACCAGGGCGACTGGCGACTCGACGCGTCCAGGTACGACCCACGGGTGTGGGGCTACGACTACACCGAGAGCAACGGCTGGGGTTACGCCTTCACCGTCCCGCAGGACACCCGGGGCCTGGCGAACCTGTACGGCGGCAAGGGCGCGCTGGCCAAGAAGCTGGACCAGTTCTTCTCGACCCCGGAGACGGCCGACCCGCAGTTCGCCGGGTCCTACGGCGGCGTCATCCACGAGATGACCGAGGCGCGGGACACCCGGATGGGCATGCTCGGGCAGTCCAACCAGCCCGCCCACCACATCCCCTATCTGTACGACGCGGCCGGACAGCCGTGGAAGACGCAGGAGAAGGTGCGCGAGATCCTCTCGCGGCTCTACACCGGCAGCGAGATCGGCCAGGGCTACCACGGCGACGAGGACAACGGCGAGCAGTCGGGCTGGTACCTCTTCTCGGCCCTCGGCTTCTACCCGCTCGTCATGGGCAGCGGTGAGTACACCATCGGCTCCCCGCTGTTCACCAAGGCCACCGTGCATCTGGAGAACGGCCACGACCTGGTGGTCAAGGCACCCGGGAACAGCCGGACGAACATCTACGTCCAGGGCGTGCGCTTCAACGGGCAGGCGTGGAACTCGACTTCGCTCCCCCACTCGCTGCTCGCCAAGGGCGGGGTCCTGGAGTTCGACATGAGCGCGAAGCCGTCCTCGTGGGGCACGGGCAGGAACGCGGCGCCCGTGTCGATCACCCAGGACGACAAGGTGCCGACGCCGCGCGCGGACGTGCTGAAGGGTGCCGGGCCGCTGTTCGACGACACCTCGGCCACGGACGCGACGGTGACCTCCGTCGACCTCCCGGTCTCCGGGCCGGTCAAGGGCCTTCAGTACACGCTGACTTCGTCCGCGGACCACACGAGGGCGCCGACCGGCTGGACGCTCCAGGGATCGGACGACGGCGGCACCACCTGGCAGACCCTCGACAAGCGGTCCGGCGAGTCCTTCACCTGGGACCGGCAGACACGCGCGTTCACCGTGGGGGCCCCGGGGACGTACGGGAAGTACCGGCTGGTGCTGGACGGAGAGGCGGTGGTGTCGGAAGTCGAACTGCTGGCCTGAATACCAGTGTTGGGGGCCTGCCCGCGTCAACTGGTTTGACAGGGTTGTCGGTTGAGGCGGTAGGGTCTTGTGTAGACCACGCGACAACGTTGTCGTCGCATTCCGTGTCACCACAGGCCAACACCCCCGGGCAGGTACTCCCCCGGCCTGCACCGGCTCGCGGACCCGGTGGAACGACCCATCACCACCGGGTCCGCCCAGAGCGGCGTTTCAGCCGACCCGGCAGGGCAGGCTCGTCGCCGTGTCACCGCCGTCGCCCGTGACGACGTATCCGAAGGTCGTGCTCTTCCCCGGATCCAGCGAACCGTTCCAGTCGGCGTTGTGGACCATCACGTCCTGGCCGTTGTAGGTGGCGTTGCCGTTCCACAGACTGTCGACCTTCTGGCCGCCCGGCAGCGGCCAGTCGACCATCCAGCCGAGCATCGGGACGTCGCCGATGTTGGTGACGGTCACCTCGGACTGGTAGCCGCCGTTCCAGCTGTTGGTGGTCCTGCGGACGGCCTCGCACTTGCCCGGAACGGGATCGGTCGGGTTGCCGGGGTCATGGATGCCCGTGACCTCGCCGTTGCCGCCGTCGAAGACGACGTCGGAGCAGGAGTAGAAGGTCTCGGCGCTGTCCGAGCGCTGCCAGACCATGTAGATGATGTGGCGGCCCGACTTGTCGGCGGGCAGCCGCCCCGTCCAGGAGTAGTTGGCCTCGACCGTGCCCGGGGTGCCGTTGAGGGGCGGGTGGTCGACGGTGAGGAAGGGCTTGTCCTCGATGTCGTCCCAGGTGAGGGGCTTGGTCGGGTCGAAGCCGTCCTTGGTGATGTAGACGTAGAACCAACCCGGGTGCGCGGCCCAGGCGTTGTACGAGAAGTCGACGGTCGCGCCCGAGGTGAGATGGGTGAGCGGCCAGTCGTTGCGCGGCGCGTTGAAGCCCGTGAAGTTGGGGTTGCCGCCGCTGCACAGCTGACCGTCCGGTACGAAGCCACGGGTGCGGCCGGCTCCGTCGGAGCGCAGCACGGAGAACCAGTTGTAGAACGGCGTGGTCCCGCTGACCTGTTGGGCCGCCTTGCAGGCCGGGTTGACCGGTTTGATCTCACCGGTGCTGGTGAGGCCGTCCTGCCAGCACAGAAAGGTACGGCTGCCGGGCTTCATGGGAGTGCCGTGGGCTTGCGCCCTGCCGCCCGCCGTGACGACGAGGGCGAAGGCGGGGATGGTGGCGAGGAGCGAGACGAGGACGAAGAAGAGAGCCCTGGTGGTTAATCGGCGCGCCGGTCGGCGCGGTTCTGTCAGGATCATGACACTTACATCCTTCGAGTACGGCCGGGTGGATGCGGGGTGCAGGTGTGGACGGGGTGGGGGCGCCTCAGGGCGGCGGGTTCCGGTCCGCCGCCCCGAATGGGAGCGCTCCCACCCCGTCTGTTGCGGAAGGTAGCGCTGTGGGGCGTGGTTGTAAACGGTTATGGCGCGCGTCAATGGCGCGCCGTGGCATCGCCACTTCGGGTGGCGGTACCTTCGTACGTACGATCACGCCGCGTATCGGCGTCCACACTGACGCCCATGGGAGCAGTGATGACCACACCCCAGCAGGCCACCGAGGACACCTGGATGTTCCCGCCGGCAGACGGCTGGACCTTCGACCAGGTCAAGGACTTGGAGCTGCCCTTCGACTGGGAACTCGTGGATGGACGGATCGTGGTTCGAGGACAAACCAGGTTCTGGCACAACCGTGTGCGGGACAGGATTGCAAGGGCCCTGGAGGCCGCGTGTACCCAGCCGTACGAGGTCGTGGCCGAGCAATGTGTGATGGTCGATGACCAGAACACGCCCAAGCCCGACGTGATCGTCTTTGACCCCCGAAAGCTGAATTTCTTCGAGGTCGAATGTGTTCCGGTGGGGAAGGTCTCCCTGATCGTGGAGGTAGTCTCTCCCGGCTCCCGGCAGGACGACCGCGTACGCAAGCCCGCGCTCTTCTCCGCGAACAAGGTCCCCTACTACTGGCGCGTGGAACTGGACCGAGACCAGAAGATCGCGGTGCACGAGTACTGGCTCAACGCGGACACCCTCTCGTACTTCCCCGCGCCGTCCCATCCGGTGCACCACGACAAGCTGGTCACCGAGCTGCCGTTCCCCACCGAGATCGACCTCGACGCCCTCGTCGGCTTCTGACCCCTCTCGCGGCTACCGCCCTGTCAACCGTGCAGGACCCGGCACGAGCCGCTCGCCACGGCGTTGTCCCCAGCGGCCGGCAGTTCCACCGTGAACTCCGTACGTCCCGGTTGGCTTTGTACGTCGATCCGTCCGCCGTGCGCCGCTGTGATCGCCGCGACGATGGCCAGCCCGAGCCCCGACCCGCCCGCCGTCCCCGGCGCGCGCGAGCGGGACGTGTCGGCGCGGGTGAAGCGCTCGAAGACCTTCGGCAGTAGGTCCGGGGAGATGCCGGGCCCGTCGTCCCGCACCCTGATGAGGCAGCGCTGCCGTGTGGCATCCACCTCCGCGACCACCGTCGTGCCCGCGGGTGTGTGCTCACGCGCGTTGGCCAGCAGGTTGGCCACCAGCCGGTGGAGGCGGGCCTCGTCGCCGGTGACCAGGGCCGGGGTCTCGGCGAGGGAGAGCGCGAGTTGCCAGTCGTGGCCGCTGCCCGCCGCCCGTGCGTCCCAGAGGGCCTCGGCGACCACGGCCGCGAGGTCCACCTCGGCGGACTGGAGCGGCCGGCCCTCGTCGAGGCGGGCGAGCAGCAGCAGGTCCTCCACCAGGCCTGTCATACGGGCCGACTCCGCCGAGACGCGGCGCCAGGCCAGCACCGGCTCGATGCGGTCCGTGCCGCGGTTCATCAGTTCCGCGTAGCCCGCGATGGACGCGAGGGGGGTGCGCAGTTCGTGGCTCGCGTCGGCCAGGAAGCGCCGCATCCGTTCCTCGCTGCGCCGGCGTTCGGCGAGGGAGGACTCGACGTGGTCGATCATCCGATTGAGGGCGGCGCCGACCTGGCCGACCTCGCCGGCGGGGTCGGTGTCCCGGGCCGGGACGCGGGTGAGGCCGGTGACCTCGCCGCGGCCGAACGGTGAGCGGGTGACCTCGACCGCGGTGGCGGCGACCCGGCCGAGGGGGCGCAGCTGACGTCGTATGACCACGGCGCAGACGATGCCCGTGACGGCAAGGCCGGTGGCCGCGACGACCGCCTCGGTCCCGACCAGTCCGTCGATCATGTGCTGTACGTCGTCCATGGGGAGTCCGGCGAGGACGCGGACCCCGTCCGAGTCGAGCCCGGTGATCCGGTAGGTGCCGAGGCCGGGGACGGGGACGGTGTGCTGGGAGCCGTTGGGTGCGATGCCCTTCAGGGCGCTGCGCTGGGGGGCGGTCAGGGACTGCGGCGGGGCGTCCTGGCTGACGATCGCCGCGGAGACGACCCTGCCGTGGACGTCGAGGCGGGCGGCGAGCATGCCGACGGGGTGACCGTTCTCGGTGAGGAAGGAGAGGTTCGCCTGGTCGTCCCGGTGCAGAGCGGCCCCGCCCAGACTGCGCTCGGCGGCGTTGCTGACGCGGCGGTCCAACTCGCCCATGAGCGAGGCCCGTTGGACCAGGGCGGTGGTGAACGTCGTCGCCGCGCACACGACGACGAGGGTGGCGCAGACGAACAGCAGCAGTCGGGCGCGCAGGGAGCGGGCGACCGGGCGGGCGGTCATCTGCCGTACTCCGCGGACCTGATGGTGCACCCCGTCCCCCGCACGGTGTGGATCACCGGCAGGTCGAACTCCTCGGCCGTGAGGCGGATCGGCCGGCCTGCGCGGCGCACCCCGCGGGTCTCCCGGGCCGGTACGAGGTCGCCGAGGACGCGAACGGAACCGTCGGCCCGGGTGCCCCCGGTGCCGGCCCGGCGCAGCCGACCGCGCAGCCGGAGGACGACGTCCTCCGGGGAGAAGGGCTTGGTGACGTGGTCGTCGGCGCTGTTGTGGAGGCCGTCGATGCGGTGTTCCACGGCGTCGCGGGCGGTCCGCAGCGCGCTGCGTCCGTCGGCGGCGGAGCCCGCCTCGGTGGCGGCGGACAGCACTTCGGTGAGCGCGGGCTCGTCGTCGACGACGAGGACGCGGGCCCGGCCGGTTCGGGACGCGGAGGTGCCTGACATGTCTCGATACTGTCCCGGTCTGCTGAGGGAACCCTGTGTTCCACCTGAGGGTGGGTGATGACCTGGGATTTCCCGGCCGGGACACGGCGAGGGCCGCACCCCCGGCGTACCGGGGATGCGGCCCTCGACTGCCCTGCTGTGCCGCTTACTTGCGGATCAGGCTGCGCAGCACGTACTGCATGATGCCGCCGTTGCGGTAGTAGTCGGCCTCACCGGGGGTGTCGATGCGGACGACCGCGTCGAACTCGACGCCCGTGTCGGTGGTGACCTTGACCGTGCGCGGCGTGGTGCCGTTGTTGAGCTCCTCGACGCCGGTGAAGGAGAAGGTCTCCTCGCCGGTCAGACCGAGGGACTCGGCGTTCGCGCCCTCCGGGAACTGCAGCGGCAGCACGCCCATGCCGATGAGGTTCGAGCGGTGGATGCGCTCGTACGACTCGGCGATGACGGCCTTGACGCCGAGGAGGGCCGTGCCCTTGGCCGCCCAGTCGCGGGACGAGCCGGAGCCGTACTCCTTGCCGGCCAGGATGGCCAGCGGGATGCCCTGCTCGATGTAGTTGCGGGAGGCGTCGTAGATGAACGACACCGGACCGCCGTCCTGGGTGAAGTCGCGGGTGTAGCCGCCCTCGGTGCCCGGCGCGATCTGGTTGCGCAGGCGGATGTTGGCGAACGTACCGCGGATCATGACCTCGTGGTTGCCGCGGCGGGAGCCGTAGCTGTTGAAGTCGCGGCGCTCGACGCCGTGCTCCGTGAGGTACTTGCCGGCCGGGGTGTCGGCCTTGATGGCGCCGGCGGGCGAGATGTGGTCCGTCGTCACCGAGTCGCCGAGCTTGGCGAGCACGCGGGCGCCGGAGATGTCGGAGACCGGCGACGGCTCCAGCTCCATGCCCTCGAAGTACGGGGGCTTGCGGACGTACGTCGACTCGGCGTCCCACTCGAAGGTGTTGCCGGTCGGGATCGGCAGCGCCTGCCACTGGGCGTCGCCCGCGAAGACGTCCTGGTAGGACTTGTTGAACATGTCCTCGCCGATGGCGTTGGCCACGACGTCGTTGACCTCGGCCTCGGAGGGCCAGATGTCCTTCAGGAAGACCGGGTTGCCGTCCTGGTCGGTGCCCAGGGCGTCACGGGTGATGTCCACCTTCATGGAGCCCGCGATGGCGTACGCGACGACCAGCGGCGGGGAGGCCAGGTAGTTCATCTTGACGTCGGGGTTGATACGGCCCTCGAAGTTCCGGTTGCCGGAGAGGACCGAGGTGACCGCGAGGTCGTGGTCGTTGACGGCCTTGGAGACCTCCTCCGGCAGCGGGCCGGAGTTGCCGATGCAGGTGGTGCAGCCGTAGCCGACGAGGTTGAAGCCGACCTTGTCGAGGTACGGGGTCAGGCCCGCCTTGTCGAAGTAGTCGGTGACGACCTTGGAGCCGGGGGCGAGGGTGGTCTTGACCCACGGCTTGCGGGTCAGGCCCTTCTCCACGGCCTTCTTCGCGACGAGCGCGGCGGCGACCATGACGTACGGGTTGGAGGTGTTGGTGCAGGAGGTGATCGCGGCGACCGTGACGGCGCCGTGGTCGATCTCGTACGTCGAGCCGTCGGGGGCGGTGACGGTGACCGGGTTGGACGGGGCGCCGTTCGGGGCGACGGCCGGGGAGTCGGAGGCCGGGAAGGACTCCTTGCCGGACTCGTCCACGGAGTCGACGTAGTTGAGGACGTCGGACTTGAACTGCTGGGCCGCGTTGGCGAGGACGATGCGGTCCTGGGGGCGCTTCGGGCCGGCGATGGAGGGGACGACCGTGGAGAGGTCCAGCTCGAGCTTCTCGGAGAAGTCCGGCTCGGCCTTCGGGTCCAGCCAGAGGCCCTGCTCCTTGGCGTATGCCTCGACGAGCGCGACCTGCTGGTCGGAGCGGCCGGTCAGGCGCAGGTAGTTCAGGGTCTCGTCGTCGATCGGGAAGATCGCGGCGGTGGAGCCGAACTCCGGCGACATGTTGCCGATGGTGGCGCGGTTGGCGAGGCTCGTGGCGGCCACACCCTCGCCGTAGAACTCGACGAACTTGCCGACGACACCGTGCTTGCGGAGCATCTCGGTGATGGTGAGCACGAGGTCGGTGGCGGTGGTGCCGGGCTGCAGCTCGCCGGTGAGCTTGAAGCCGACGACGCGCGGGATGAGCATGGAGACCGGCTGGCCGAGCATGGCGGCCTCGGCCTCGATGCCGCCGACGCCCCAGCCGAGCACACCGAGGCCGTTGACCATGGTGGTGTGCGAGTCGGTGCCGACGAGGGTGTCGGGGTACGCCTGACCGTTACGGACCATGACGGTACGCGCGAGGTGCTCGATGTTGACCTGGTGGACGATGCCGGTGCCGGGCGGGACGACCTTGAACTCGTCGAAGGCGGTCTGGCCCCAGCGCAGGAACTGGTAGCGCTCCTTGTTGCGGCCGTACTCCAGCTCGACGTTCTGCTTGAAGGCGTCGTTCGTGCCGAACTTGTCGGCGATGACGGAGTGGTCGATGACCAGCTCGGCCGGGGCCAGCGGGTTGATCTTCGCCGGGTCGCCGCCGAGCTCCTTGACGGCCTCACGCATGGTGGCGAGGTCGACGACACAGGGCACGCCGGTGAAGTCCTGCATGATCACGCGGGCGGGCGTGAACTGGATCTCCTGGCTGGGCTGCGCCTGGGAGTCCCAGCCACCGAGGGCGCGGATGTGGTCGGCGGTGATGTTCGCGCCGTCCTCCGTGCGGAGCAGGTTCTCCAGCAGGACCTTGAGGCTGTACGGCAGTCGGGCCGAGCCGTCCACCTTGTCCAGCCGGAAGATCTCGTACGACTCGTCGCCCACCTGCAGCGTGCTGCGGGCGTCGAAGCTGTTCGCCGACACGACAGTCTCCTTCATTGATGTGCGCGTACTCACCACGATCCTGCCGCCACGGCATCTCGGCCAATCCGCTAAGGTAAGGCTAAGTTAGGCATGCCTTACCGGTCAGACTGAATTGCGGCGTGCGGCTGTGGTGCTCCTCGGCAGATATCTCGATGTCGAGATAACTCTAGTACATGGGGCCGGGATGGTCATGCCCGACCTCGTCACAGTCGCGCCCCGACGCCTCCGCCCGCCACCGCTCACACAACCCGTCCCGCCCCGCGATTATCTGGCGAAATAGAACATTTGGCGCGGGCGCCCATCAGTGAGCCGAGCCTGGGTACTCGACCCGCCACGGGGAAGTCCGTCCGGCATGAAGGGAGGCACTCGCCCACCGGCCTCCCATGAGGCGACGTTGACGGCCCGTCACCCGAACGGACCCCCTTCACGTGCCTCATCTCATATCTGAGATAACCTCAACCCCATGGCAGACGACTACCTCGTACGCATCGGCAAGCTCATCCGTGACGCCCGGCAACATCGCGGCTGGACACAGGCCCAGCTCGCGGAGGCGCTCGGCACCAGCCAGAGCGCCGTCAATCGCATTGAGCGCGGTAACCAGAACATCAGTCTTGAGATGATCGCTCGAATCGGTGAAGCACTGGAGAGCGAAATCGTCTCGTTGGGCTATGCGGGGCCGATGCATCTGCGGGTGGTCGGCGGCCGTCGGCTGTCCGGCGCCATCGACGTCAAGACGAGCAAGAACGCGTGTGTGGCGCTGCTGTGCGCCTCCCTGCTCAACAAGGGCCGCACGGTGCTGCGCCGGGTGGCGCGGATCGAGGAGGTCTACCGGCTCCTGGAGGTGCTGGGCTCCATCGGGGTGCGCACGCGCTGGATCAACGACGGCGTGGACCTGGAGATCGTGCCGCCCGCCGAGCTGGACATGGCGGCGATCGACGCCGACGCGGCCGTACGGACGCGGTCCATCATCATGTTCTTCGGCCCGCTGCTGCACCGCATGGACCACTTCAAGCTGCCGTACGCGGGCGGTTGCGACCTGGGCACGCGGACCATCGAGCCGCACATGATCGCGCTGCGCCGGTTCGGGCTCGACATCACCGCCACCGAGGGCCAGTACCACGCGCTGGTGGACCGGACGGCGCGGCCCGACCGGCCGATCGTGCTGACCGAGCGCGGGGACACCGTCACCGAGAACGCGCTGCTGGCCGCCGCCCGCCACGACGGCGTCAGCGTCATCCGCAACGCGTCCTCCAACTACATGGTCCAGGACCTGTGCTTCTTCCTGGAGGCGCTCGGCGTCAAGGTCGAGGGCATCGGTACGACGACCCTCACCGTGCACGGCGTGCCGCAGATCGACGTCGACGTCGACTACTCCCCCTCCGAGGACCCGGTCGAGGCGATGAGCCTGCTGGCCGCGGCGGTGGTGACGGAGTCGGAGCTGACGGTGCGTCGGGTGCCCATCGAGTTCCTGGAGATCGAGCTGGCGGTCCTGGAGGAGATGGGGCTTGACCACGACCGCACGCCCGAGTACACCGCGGACAACGGCCGTACGCGGCTGGTGGACCTGACCGTGCGGCCCTCGAAGCTCGAAGCGCCGATCGACAAGATCCACCCGATGCCGTTCCCCGGCCTCAACATCGACAACGTCCCGTTCTTCGCGGCCATCGCGGCCGTGGCGCAGGGCAAGACGCTGATCCACGACTGGGTCTACGACAACCGCGCGATCTACCTCACCGACCTCAACCGCCTCGGCGGCCGCCTCCAGCTCCTCGACCCGCACCGGGTACTGGTCGAGGGCCCGACCCGCTGGCGCGCCGCCGAGATGATGTGCCCGCCCGCGCTACGGCCCGCCGTGGTCGTCCTGCTGGCGATGATGGCGGCCGACGGCACGTCCGTCCTGCGCAACGTGTATGTCATCAACCGGGGTTACGAGGATCTGGCGGAGCGGCTGAACTCGGTCGGGGCGCAGATCGAGATCTTCCGGGACATTTGATGTGCGGATGCCGCCGTACCCCGTCTGACCTGACATTCAGCGGGTCAGGAAGGGGTGCGGCGGCATCTCCGGGGCTTCTACGGGACTTCGGGCCTGCGGCGGGCTGCGGGCCACGCTCGACGGCCCCTGTCGGCTGACCGCGGCTGCACGAAGATCGCGTCGATGGCGGCGCTTCCCCGCACGTAGGAAAGAGCCGGGGCTGTGTGCCCGCTGGGTTCCGGGCGGCATCGCGGGGCACTTGTCGGTTCACGCCCCCGCGCTATAGTGCCGAAACCCCAGATCACTCGCCCGCGGACCCCGGGTGAGCAGGGGTTGACTTTTGTCATCTCGCGCTGGTGACAGGGCGGCACTGCCGAGCCCGGTCATTGGACGGGAGTCTGGTGACCATGGCAACAACACAGGCGGTGCTGACGGCCGAAGGGCTGCGGTACCGGTACGGAGAGACTGTCGCACTCGCAGGCGTGGACCTGCGGGTCGACCCGGGAGAGTGCGTCGCGCTGCTCGGACCCAACGGGGCCGGGAAGTCCACATTGGTGGCGCTCACGGTCGGACTGCTCGCGCCGCAGCAGGGGACCGTGCGGATCCTGGGCGGTGATCCCCTCCGGGCGACGACCCGCCGGCGGCTGGGCGTGGCGCAGCAGACCCTGGGATTCCCGAACACGCTGACCGTGGGCGAGCTCGTGAGCGGTGCCGCCGTCCGCGGCGGGCTGCGGGCGACCGCGGCGGTGCCGGTCCTGGAGGAACTCGGGCTGACCGATCTGGCGCGCAGGCGGGTGGCGAAGCTGTCCGGCGGTCAGAAGCAACGCGTGCAGTTGGCGATGGCACTGGTCACCGAGCCGACGCTGCTGGTCCTTGACGAGCCGACGGTCGGACTGGACACCCAGGCCCGGCGGCAGTTCTGGGAGATCCTGGCGCGGCGCCGGGCACAGGGCGCCGCCGTGCTGGTGACCACGCACCTGATCGAGGAGTCGGCCGCGGTCGCGGACCGTGTGGTGGTGCTCGACCACGGTCGGGTACTTGCCGACGGGTCGCCGCAGGAGCTGGTGTCCCGCCTGCCCGACCGGACCGTGACCGTCCGGACCACCCTCGACCAGGACGGACTGGAGCGCCTGCCGGGTGTGCTCCGGCTCGGGCGGGAGCACGGTCTGGTGACGATCCAGACGCGTTCGCCGGAGGACCTGCTGCGCGTGCTGCTGGACCGGGACCCGCAGCTGTCGGAACTGCGGGTACGGGACGCCGGTCTGGAGGAGGCCGTGGTCGCACTGACCGACGGCGGGGAGGCGGTCGGACCTTCCCCGTCCGCGCCGTCGCCGGATCGTGGAACCTCAGGACGCACTCACGAAGGCAGCACGGCATGAACATGATGATGGGACGGATCTTCCGCGCCGAGCTGCGGGACGAACTCCGGTCGATCGTGCGGGAACCCACCTCGTTGTTCTTCGGCGTCCTCATGCCGGTCGGGATCTTCGTGCTGTTCAACCTGCTGTACGGGCACGATGCCGTGCAGGGCCTGTCGGCCGGTACGGCGATGGTGGCCACGTTCGGCACCTACGGGGTGATCACTGTGGCCTCACTGCAGCCGGGGATCGGGGTCGCACAGGACAGGGACCTGGGCTGGCTGCGCATGAAGCGGGTGTCCGCCGTACCGATCTGGATCAGCCTCACCGCCAAGGCCACCGCCGCGCTCCTGTACGGCGTGGGCGTGCTGGTACTGATGGGGGCGGCGGCCGCGGCCTTCGGCACGCTCCACGCCTCGCCCTGGGCGCTGTTGCGGGTGGCTCTGGTGCTGCTGCTGGGCAGTGTCCCGTTCACGCTGTTCAGCGTGGCGGTCGGTTTCCGGTTCCGCACGGGCGCGGCGAACGCGCTGCTCAATGCGGTGCTCTTCCCGCTGGCGGTGCTGTCCGGGCTGTGGATGCCGATCCGGTTGCTGCCCTCGGTCGTCCGGGACATCGCCGAGTTCCTGCCCACGTACCACCTCGCCCAGCTCGGGCTCGCCCAGCTGGGTCAGGGCACCTCCCTGCTCCACGTGCTCGCCTTGGTGGTCACCACAGTTGTGGCGGCCGGCGTGGCGGCGGCGTCCTACCGGCACGCGCGGATCTGAGGCCGGTCCGACATGGGCAGGACGTGGACATGAGCGGCTTCGACGGTACGGCTGCCGGGTCCGTGGCCGAGCGGCTGCGGACCTGGGAGTGGATCTACCTCGGCTACCTGGTGTTCCTGCCGGCGCAGCCGTACTTCTCCCCGGATCCCGCGTGGTGGGAGTGGCCGCTGGCGATCGTGGTGTGCGCGGCCACGGTCCTGCTGTACGCGATCGCCCTGCTGCGGAGCCGGTCCGTGTGGAGCGTCTGGGCGTCGGTGGTCCCGATGGCCGTGCTCGGCGCGCTGGCCACGCCGTTCAACGCCGCCGCAAGCGTGCTGTTCATCTATGCCGCGGCCGCCGCGGGCAACTCGCTGCCGTGGCGGGTCGCGCGGCGCTGGTTCGCCGGCCTGACCGTGCTGGACTGTGTCACGGCACTGCTGTCACAGGTACCGGTGTCCTACCGGCTGCTGGGTTTCGGTTCGGCGCTCGTCATGATCTGGGTGATCGGGCTGCTCGAACTCAGGCAGCGCGACCGGAGGCAGGAGCTGGAGAACCAGCGGCTCCGTAATGACCAGGTCGAACTGCTCGCGACCCTGGCCGAACGCGAACGCATCGCGCGTGACCTCCACGACCTGCTCGGGCATTCGCTGACCGCGGTGGTGATGCGCGCGCAGCTGACCAAGGAGCTGGTGCTCGCCGATCCCGAACGGGCGCGCGCCGAGTCCGAGGAGATCGAGCGCAACGCACGGGAGGCGCTGAGCGCGGTGCGCAGCACGGTCACCGGCTGGCGGCGGACCAGCGTCCGGGCGGAGCTGGAGGTGGCACGGCGTACGCTGGCCGGGACCGGGGTGACGTTGCGGGTGAACGTCGACGGCGAGCCGGGCCTGGTCGCGGCGACCGAGCACGAGCTGGGGCTGGCGCTGCGCGAGGCGGTGACCAACGTGGCCCGGCACGCGCGAGCCTCCAGCTGCCGCATCGGACTGGATACGGACGGGGAACGGGTGCGCTTGGTGATCGCGGACGACGGGGTCGGCGGCGACGCCCCGGAGGGCACCGGGCTGACCGGGCTCCGGGAGCGGATCACGAAACTCGGGGGCTCGGTGCAGCGCTCCGGCTCCGCCGGCACGACGCTGGTCATCACGGTGCCGGTGGAGGCGGCCGGATGATCCGGGTGGTGCTGGCCGAGGACCAGGGCATGGTGCTGGGCGCGTTCGCGTCCCTGCTGGACCTGCAGGCGGACATCACGGTGGTGGCGACCGCGACCGACGGCGACGACGCGCTGGCCGCGGTGCGCGAGCACCGGCCGGATGTGCTGGTGACCGACATCGAGATGCCCGGCCGTACGGGTCTCGACCTGGCCGTGGAGCTGAACCGCCTGGGTGACCCCACCCGGGTGCTGATCGTGACCACGTTCGCGCGCAGTGGCTACCTGCGGCGCGCGGTCGACGCGGGTGTGGCTGGGTATGTACTCAAGGACGCGCCGATCGGTGAGCTGGCAGCGGCCCTGCGCCGGGTGCACGCGGGCGAGCGGGTGGTCTCGCCGGAGCTGGCGGTGGCCGCGTGGGACGCGGCCGATCCGTTGACGGAGCGGGAACGTGAGCTGCTGCGCGCGGTCGCGGAGGGGGCGGGCAACGCCGAGATCGCGGCGCGCCTGTGTCTTGCCGAGGGGACCGTCCGCAACTACCTCTCCAGTGCCATGGCCAAGCTGGGCGCGCGCAACCGGACCGAGGCGGCTCGGGTGGCGCGGACCCGCGGCTGGCTCTGAAGGCCGCCCGTCAATCGCGGTCCCGGTTACGGCCGTTGGTGATCGCGTAGAGGGTTCCGAGCAGCATTCCGCCCACCACACAGACGCCGACCCCCATCGTGGGGCTGATCATGAAGCCGCTGACGACGACGGCCGCGAAGACCATCGGTGCGGCGGTCCTGAGGTTCCTGTTCATCTGTCGTGCTCCTTCTTGCTCTTCTTCTCGCATGCTTCTCTAACTTCTTCTTGAGGTCGTCTCAGCCGAGCGCCCGGGACATGAATCCTCTGATGCCGGTCACTGCGGTGACCGCCATGGCGAACAGCAGCACCAGTGCGTCCGTCCACAGCGGGATCGACGACACAGGACCGGGCAGTGCCGCGGCTCGCAGTCCTTCGCTCACGTACGTCAGCGGGTTGATCGCGGAGATCACCTGGAACCACCTCAGATGACCGAGGGACGACCAGGGGTACTGGACGGACCCCGTGAACGTCAGCGGGGCCATGACGAGCGAGAAGGTGACACCGATGCGGTCCGGCGACACGATCGTGCCCAGTGTGAGGCCGAGGCCGGCACCGGTCGCCGAGCCGAGCAGCAGGATCAGCAGCGCGCCCGGCCAGGCAGTGAGCGGCCAGCCGGCACCCCCCAGCACGAGGAACCCGACCGGCGCCATGACCAGCCCGGCGAACAGGCCGCACAGTGTTCCGAACACCATCTTGGCGACGGCGACCAGCTCTCCCGGCAGCGGTGCGAGCAGTCTGTCCTCGATCTCGCCGGACCACGAGAAGTCCATGATCAGCGGCATCGCGGTGTTCTCCAGGGAGACCAGCAGCGCGTTGAGCGCCATGACGCCGGGCAGCAGGGTCGCGCCGAAGTCGCCCCTGGTGTAGCCGGCCTCGCCGAGCACCTTGCCGAAGACGAAGAACAGCAGGAGCGGCTGGACGATCACCTGCAGCAGGAACGCGGTCGGCCGACGGGTGGTGGTGTACACGTCGCGCCACAGCACCGCCAGGAAGGTCCGCGTCACGGAAGCGGCGTCGTGACGCGGTCGCCGGCCGGCGGCCCCGGCGGATCGGGCGGCCTCGACGGCCTCGGCGCTTTCGCTCACGGTGGTCACCGCAGTTCCCTTCCGGTCAGACTGATGAACACGTCCTGGAGGCTCGGCCGGGCGATCGACAGATCGACCAGCTCGACCCCGCGGTCGACGATGATGCGCAGGACGTCCGGCAGCAGGACTGACGGGTCCTTCTCGGTCCGCACCCGGAAGTACTGGCTGTCGCCGCTCCCGGACCCGCCCGGCGCATCGTGCTCGACGGTGCCGGCCCCGGGCAGATCCGTCAGCGCGGCGAGGATCTCGACGCTCGGCACCTGCGCACCGCGGACCTGTGCGGTGATCGTGGTGCCGCCCTGGAGTGCCCCGGTCAGCGCGCGCGGCGTGTCCAGCGCGAGGAGCCTGCCGTGGTCGACGATGCCGATGCGGTCGGACAGGCTCTCGGCCTCGTCCATGTCGTGGGTGGTGAGTACCACGGTGACGCCGCGGTCGCGCAGTTCGCGAATGCGTTCGTGCAGGAACAGCCGCGACTGGGGATCCAGGCCGGTCGACGGCTCGTCGAGGAACAGCACCTCGGGCGCGTGCATCAGGGCCCGCGCGATGACGACCCGCTGCGCCTGGCCGCCGGAGAGCCGCTCGACCCGTTGGCCGGCCTGCTCGGTGAGCCCCATCAGGTCGAGCAACTCCTCGGCGCGGCTGGTCCGTTCGTCCTTGCCGACGCCGTGGTAGCGCGCATGGAAGAGCAGGTTCTGCCGCACGTCGAGGGAGCGGTCCAGGTTCTGGCGTTGCGGTACGACGGCGAGCAGCCGCTTGGCCGCGGCCGGCCGGGCCACCACGTCCGTGCCGAAGACCAGGCACCGGCCGGACGTCGGCCGTATCCGGGTGGTCAGCACGCCGACGGTGGTGGACTTGCCGGCTCCGTTCGGGCCGAGCAGGCCGAAGACCTCGCCCCGCTCGACCGTGAAGCTCAGACCGTCCACGGCGGCAGGTGCGTGCGGGTGGTAGCGCTTGACGAGTTCACTGACGGTGACGGCGTGGGTCACGGGTTCGTCCTTCCTCGGGTTCGTGGGCCGGTCACAGCCGGCCGCCGCTGTCGACGAAACCGATCAGGTCTTCGATCCGGTCCATCGCGGTCACTCCGTGTACGTCCTCGACGGCGCGGGAGACGACGTGGCAGATCAGGTTGCGTTCCATCTCGCCGATGCCGAGCCGGTACATGTTGAGGTAGAGCCAGTTGAGGACCACCCGGTACTGCTGGAAGGTGTTCCAGCCGCCCAGTTGGTCGGCCGCCGTCCGGTGGCCGCCGAGGACCCGGTGGAACTCGCTGCGGTCCGACCAGGCGCTCCAGGTCGAACCCCAGGCCTCCGGCTCGCCGTTCATATCGGTGTTGAGCGCCAACTCGCCTGTCCCGATCAGCTCGTTGGCGCGGTTGCGATAGCGGAGCAGGGTGTCGAGGAGGTCGCTGAACGGGACGACGTCGTGGTAGTCCGCCGCCGCGGTGATCTCGGCGACCCGCTGTCTGAAGGTCCCGGCGTTGGCCTCGTAGACCTGGTCGAAGCGGGAACGCAGGCCGTCGGGCATCTTGGCCAGGAAGGCGTCGGCGTGTCCCCGGTAGGACATGTAGCCGTAGGTCACCGGCGGGAGGAAGCGGTTCGCCGCCCCGATGAACAGGTCCACCGCGAGCGCCATCTTCGAGCCCCCGCCACGGATCCAGTCGAGGATGTCGAACACGAGGTCGTTGGTGTCGACGTAGTAGTCGGCGAGCAGGTCCGCCGCGGTCGGTCCGCCGAGCACGTACTCACGCCGGTCGTAGGGCTCGGTCTCGACCGTGTTGTCGGGCGCCCAGGGGGTCAGCGGCCCGCGTTCGCACTCCACCTCGGCCAGCCGGACGTGCTCGGCGTGGGCTGCCTGCTCGTCGAGGAGGACGGTCGACGGGTGCGCCCGCAGGTACGGCTCCAGCACGTCGGCCACGGCCGGTGCGACGACCTCGTCGAAGACCTCGGCGCTCGCCTGGATCGGGATACGCACATGCGGACCGCGCCGCCAGTGCGGCTGGTAGTACACCCTGGCCGCCGAAGGGGCCACGGCCGTGATGAAGGGGCGTACCGCGTCGAGCAGCAGATCGGTGCGGTCGCCGTCGTGGTGGAACACGTTCACGGTGCGCCACACGGACTCTGTCATTCCTGGTCTCCTCGGCAGTTGAGCTCGATGACGTATTCGGTCACTCTCGGCACGCCTTGGTGGTCGAGGAGCGCGGCCTCGGGCGTCGGTGCGACCTCCTGGAACACCGCCGCGGCGGTCGGATCCCCGGCCAGCCGCTCGAAGGCCAGGACGAGGGGCGGCGATCCGATGTCGACATACATCGGTTTGCGGCTGCGGTCGCCCGCGAACGAACCGGCCGGCACGGTTCCCATCCGCAGCACGGACACGAAGAACCTCGGTGGGAGGCCGTGCCCGGTCAGCCAGGTCGACAGCGTGAGCAGGAAGTCCGCATCGGACTGGCCGGGCGCGCGGCGCGGGAGCGTTCCCGGCTGCGCCACCCAGGTGGCCCGCCGGAGCACCACCTGTCCGATGCTCAGCCGCGGCGCGTGCAGGACGCGGCCCTGTCCGCTCCCGGCGCTCGCGTCGTGCTGCAGCGGCTGGTCGGGGCGCAGCAGCTGGGGATTCTCGCCGAACGCCTCGATCAGCAGCGCCATGACCGGCGGGAGCTGCCGCTCGTAGGACAGTCCGCCGTGGACCGGGCGGACGACCGTGCCGCCGTCGAACAGGGCGGGCAGTCCGTCGCTGTCCAGGCCGACCGTGAGCCGGGCGGGCGGCGGGTAGTCGAGCCGGTACGGCAGGGCCGCCTCGCGCTGGTTGAGCGAGGTGGCGAGGGTCTGGGTGAACTCCGCGTACGTCGGCGTGCCCGGGTACACCGCATCGACGGGGAGCGGGTCACCCTCGACGTAGTGCAGCAGGCGGCGCACCTGTGAACGGGCCCGGCCGAACCCGGAGTTCACCGCATTGACGACCAACTCCTCGCCGTCGCGCTGGGCGTACACGGCGACCGAGCCGACCGGGCGCACCCAGGCCGGCAGTGCGTCGAGGACCTGCTCGAGCCGCCGCCGGTCCGGCAACGCGCGCCGGACCTCGGCGACCAGGTCCACCAGGTGGCGCACCTCCGCGACCGAGCTGGCCGCCAGGGTTGCGGTCAGCCCGGTCATGTCGAAGGCGACCGCGGCGGGGTGCAGCCGCCTGGCCTCGTGGCCGTCGCGGACGAGTTCGGCGTAGAACCGGTCGAACGGCACCGGCGCCTGCGCGCCGAAGCGCTCCCGGATGAACGAGGCGACCGCCAGTTTGAACGGCAGCGTGTGGTCGAAGACCGCGAGCAGCCGGCAGGCGAGGGCCAGGTCGTCCAGTGCGTCCTGCCAGGACGGCAGCCCCGCCTCGACCACGACTCCGGGGACGACCGACTGCTCGGTCACCACGTCCCGCAGCTTGCCCGTGATGCCGGCGTCCCGCAGCCGTTCGTGGAGCGCCGCCCCGAGCAGGACCCGGTCGGCTCCCTTGGCGCTCGCGTACGTACGCAACTCCTCCCGGACCGGGACCAGTTCGGGAACCCGTTCGGCCAGCTGTCGCAGCGGATCGATGCCGTGGTCGTCGAAGTCCGGTTGGAGCAGGAGCAGTCCGCTCGCCACGAGTGAGCGCAGATATCCGGCCGCCTGCTCGGGCGGTGCGGGAAGGTCCGCCGCCAGCGCGGCGAGGGTCGGCCGGGCGGCGGCGGCCCGCAGGCAGTGCCGCAGCGGCGGTGTCAGCGGCAGGGTGAGGAGGTCCTCCGCCGGTGCCGGGCCGAGGTACCGGACGGTGTCGGCCTCCAACCGCGCGCTGGGGTTGATGCGGACCGTCGCCCCGGACAGCCTGTCGGCCAGGGGGGTGAGGACCGACAGGTCGAGTTCGACGATCGACCGCGCGCTCTCGGTCGCGGTCCAGCGCAGGGCCGGCCCGTCCGGCACGAACCGGCCGAGGCCGCTGGCGGTGAACGTGCTGAACGGGCTGGTCTTGACGGCGGCGCGGGCGACGTAAAGGGCCAGCCGGATCAGTTCCTGACGACCGGGCCTGCGCCCGAGCACCTCGTGCAGGGTGGGGCTGGCATGGGCGAGGCCCTGGTCGAACCGGGGATCCGCGCTGGTCTCGCGCAGGGCGGCGTCGATGGACCGGGAGGCCTCGGCCAGCATGGTCGGCAACTGCGCACGGTCGCCGCGATAGCGCCGCAGCCTGCGGCCGAACTCGGCTATGTCCGCGGCGAGTTCGTCACCGAGGGACGCGGCGACCCGCGGGTCGGCGAGCAGCCGGTCGGGGTCACGCTGCTGGTGGACGGTGCGGCGCAGTGCCACCAGCCTGGGTTTGGCCCCGGGGTCGACGAGCGCGCCGATCACGTCGTGGCAGCGGTCGGACAGTCCCGCGGCGGCGGCCGTCAGCTCGGCCGCCGTATCGGCCAGCGCGAGGAGCTCGCGCCGCAGACGGTGGTCGACGAGCCGGTCGAGCACGTCCGCGGGCAGGCCCGCGACGCGTACTCCGAAGGTGGTGGCGTGGCGGGTCATGGGAACGGGTGGGGGTGGGGGTTGAGGTCGGTGTCGGTGAGCGGGCGCGGCGCGTGGCCGAGCCGGTGGGGCACCTCCCGCAGCCGGGGCAGCCCGGTGGTCCGCCGGTTGCGGTGGCCGAAGGTCATGGACAGGGCGCCGGGCGCGATCACCTTCACGCAGTGCAGGTCGCCGGCGGCGTGCAGGGGCGAGGTCTGGTCGACGACCACGACGTCCATGCCGCCCGCGAGCATCCGGTCGACGGCCTCGGTCAGGTCGTCCCGCAGGTCGGTGTGGAGCGGCCAGGGGCTGCGGGCGATCACCTCGTCCCAGCCGGTCATGCGGTCGCCGTCGAGCAGGAAGGAGAAGCGGTCGAACGCCTCCGGTGTCGCGGCGCACAGCGCGTGGTCGGTCATGATCCGCACCAGTTCGGGGTCGGCGGCCATCAGCCTGGCCCGTTCGGCCTCGGCCGGGTACCTGGTCAGCTCCTGTTCCACGATGGGCGCCAGTTCACCGAGGGCGGTGAGTACGGCGGCGACCGGGTCCAGGGCCGAGCCGCTGGTGCAGACGACCTTCGGCCGGGTCTCGACTCCGGTGGTGTCCTGTGCAAGCACCCAGAACGCGCGGATCCCCTCGGTCAGGGTGATGTCGAAGGCCCGCACCCGGTAGCCGTGGCGTTCTATGCGTTCCGCGACGAGCCGGATGCGCGGATCCGGTGCCCGGGTGAGGTCCACCTCGGGCACGGGCAGCCTGGCGTACCAGGTCATCAGGAACGCGTCGCGCTCGACGACCTCCAGGATCCCGTGCAGGACCGCTTCCTCGACGCAGCCGCCGAGCGCGCAGCCGTTGGAGATCTCGAAGGTGAACGGCTTGTCCGCCCGGGTGCCCGGCTGGAGCTGCATCCGGTAGTACGCATGGGTCTCCGGCACGAGCACCGGCCGGGCCCGACCGAACGAGTACGCCCACACCCAGGACACCACGGCGTCCTCGGTGAACGGCTGGTAGGCGCAGTCCGGCTCCAGATAGCGCTCCGGGGCGAGGAGACCGAGCGTACGCGGGTCCAGGGCGTCCGCGGCGAGTTCCGCGTAGCTGCCGCGCACGGTGGTCCGCTTGCCCCAGGGCCACTGGCCGCCGAGCCGTTCCAGTGCCTCGGCGACCGCGGTGGCCCGGCTCGACGCGAAGTCACGGGTGCGCCCGAACCCGGCCTCGCCCCGGTAGCCGTACTCGGCCAGGACCGCTTCGGTCAGCGGGACCATCGAGTCGCGCATGCCGCGGGGCGGGGCGACCACACCGGTCTCGGCGTCCACGTAGAGCTCGGTCAGCCGGGACTCGGAGAGTTCACGGATCCTGCTGGAGCGGGCCCGGGGCTTGGGCCGGGCGAGGGGCACGATCGCGGCTCGTGCGGCCGTGTCCTCGGGCAGCGCGCCGCAGGCCTGGCACAGCGGGTCCGGGAGGAACGTGTGCCGGGTCAGCGACAGGTCGCGCAGGTCGAGGTACCAGCAGCAGTCCCCGGCGACGCCCGAGTGCAGCACGTCGCACACGGCCTCGGCGGCGAAGCCGGACAGCCAGGCCGACGGCCGGGCCGCGATCCGCTCGTCCGCGCGCAGTTCGGCCGTCCAGGGCGTCCGTTCGGGCGCGCTGGAGCGCCATTTCTGCAGGCACCAGACGCAGCCGGGCTCACCGGGGCGGACCATCGGGCCGATCACGGCCCGGTCGAGTTCGGTCCACACCGGCAGCCAGGGCTCGCCCCGGTCCTGCGCCGCGGTCCAGTCGCCGGTGTCCCAGCCGTCGCGCGCCGCCACCAGCATCGAGGGCGGGCGCCGGGCGATGGCGTCGGCCAGCAGGCCGTCGCCGAGTACGGTGTCGCTCACGAGCCGTTCCCTCTCACCACGTCAGCCGGAACTCGGGGCGCGGCCCAGCGGGGTGCTCGGTGCCGAACTGCGCCACCAGCAGGCTCCGCTTGCGCCCGTCCAGGCCGAGCCGGCCGTCCAGCAGGTGCGTGAGCACGTCGTTCTGGATCCGGCCCGCCACCTCGACTGCCGCGGCGGCGAGGCAGGCCCGGTGCAGTGCGGCACCGGCGGCCGCCTGCTGCACGCGGTACCAGCGGGGACCGAACCGCTCCTCGGCCACCTCGGCGTCCCCCACCGGCAGCAGCCATACGTTCGCCGTGCGGGCGCCCTGCTGGGTCAGCGCGGCAAGGGAGGCTTCGCGCAGCACCTGGCGGGGGTTGCCGCCCTCGCCGACCGGTTCCAGCTGGTGCTCGTCGGGCAGGTAGCGGTAGGCGCCGTCCGGGACCCCGGGCACGTCGGCGATGACGCAGTAGAACTCGACCAGGTTCGCCGGGAGGTCCCAGCGCACCGGCCGGCCGTAGGCGGTGAGGATCGTGGCCAGGGTCCCGATCGGCATGGTCTCGCCGCTGAAGCCGCGCATCGCCGCACGACGGCTGCGCGTTCCGGCCCGCAGGTCCGCCTCCGCATGCGGCAGGCTGATCCGTTCGGTCTCCCGAGGGGGCGCGGACGGCAGTGGCTGCGGGGCCGGACGGCTCTCGGTGAGCACGGCCGCATGTGCGGCGAAGGCGCGCGGGAAGGCGGACAGCGCGGGGCCCTCGAACGCGGCGGGCACCGGTGCGACCAGCTCGACGACCGCGTGCACCCCCTCGCTGCGGGGGTCGAGCCCCAGCAGCTCGGTGAGGTCGGCGTCGGGGAAGCACAGCCGGGCCGTGGCGTCCTCGTCGGCGGCGACCACCAGCGCCTGGGCCACCTGGATCCCGGCCTCCAGGCAGGCGAGGCGGTAGTACATCTCGCCGTACTTGGCGGCCAGCCGCCAGAACACATTGGTCTGGACGAGGATCGTCGTGGCCGGCCGGGAAGCCGCCCAGCTGCGGTGGTCACCCGAACGCAGGCGCACCAGGTCGTGCCGGGCCGGGTCGTAGTAGTAGACGCCGGCGGGCACCTCCGAGTCGGGCCCGGCGATCACGTACCACTCGGCGCTGTAGCGGGCGCCCCCCGACGGCGTCGGACGCCGGGTCACCAGCCACTGCAGCGGATCGTCGTCCGGGATGGCCTCGAAGCTGTCGGTGAACGGCAGCATGTCCAGCGGGGTCAGCCACTGGGCCCGGGTGATGCCGCCGAGCTCGGCGAGCTGCCTGCCGAGCCGGTGCCCGGACTTCTCGGGCGGCCAGGGCAGCGGGTGCCGCGGTGCGCCCGGGTAGCTCTTGACCACCCGGGGCGGGTACGCCTCCGGGTTCGCCACCTCGGTCGGCGTGTGCACGTTCTCGTGGTAGCGGGTCGCCTCGTTGCTCATGGCGTCACACGCCGCACAGGTCGAAGGCGGTTCTGGTCAGGAGCAGCCGCAGGTGGGATTCCTGGGCCAGGCTGATGCCCAGCCGGTTGCACATCAGGTGCATGCACCGTTCCACGATCAGCTGCGGGACCAGGTGGTTGATGTGCTGCAGCACATCGGCGGGAGCCGCGAAGTCGGGGTAGGCGTCCAGCTGACCCAGCAACTCCAGTTCGACCAGGGTGTCGTTGGCTTCCCGCACGGTCTTCAGCCAGTTGCTCGCCACCGACGAGTCCGGCAGCGCCACCCCCCTGGTCGCCGCCCACACCGTCTCCAGGCCGGCGCGCAGCTGGTCCTTGTTGGCGTCGAAGTACCGCTCGAAGTCCGACGATTCCAGCAGCTGGGCCGCCGAGCCGCCGCTCTCGACCATGAACCGCGCCTGGTAGGCGAGTTCGGGCAGGATGCCGGTGAAGACCGTACGGTTGGCGGCCATCATGGCGAAGGCGTCCATGGCGCGCTGTCCCGGGGTCCGGCCGCGGGTGATCAGTTCGACCGCCAGCGCGCTGGCGGCCATGAACTGCTTCTCGACGGCCTCCAGTGCGCGGCCGGTGCCGAACACCGAGGTCTCGGGCACGTAGTCGATGAACGCGACCGAGTTGTCCGGGTGCAGCACCGTGTCGTAGTCGGTCATCTGCTCCAGCGCGGCGAGTGCGGCGGCGGACTCGGCGTAGCCCTGCTCGGTCAGTTCGGACCGCGACGGCGAGGTGCGGTAGAACTCCGCGGCCGTCTCCTCGATGGCCGAGCGGACCTCCGCGGCCTGCTCCGGGCGGGTGCGCACCCGCAGCCGGACGTGCGGGCCGCCCTCCCAGTAGCGGAGGAAGAAGAAGCCGTCGGCCAGCCCGGCTCGGCCCAGCCGTTCGACGACGGGCTTGACGACACCGACGATCACGGCGTCCTGGTCTCCGTGGTAGAAGAGGTGGGCGCTGACCCAACTGTGCTCAGACATATGTGACTCCGGGCTCGTTCAGTTCCACGATGTACTCCGCCACGTGCTCGCCGCGGACCTGGCCGGGGTCCGGCAGCATCTCGCTGATCTGCACGATCGCGTCGGGTTCGGCGAGTCGGCGTTCCAGGCCGAGCAGCAGCAGCGTGCTCGCGAAGTCCACGTAGTTCGGTTTGGTGTCGTTGCTCGGCCCCTGCGCGTGCTCGCCCTGGCCGAGAAAGGCCGGGTCGAGCACGGTGACGAAGCACCGCTCGGGGATGCCGTGTTCGGCCAGCCAGGCGGCCGTTCTCAGCATCCAGGCCGGTGCGGTCTCGGCGTCGGCCCGCCGGGGCAGCCGGTCCGCGCGGGTCATCCACATGGCGCGGCGCAGCACCACGTTGCCCACCATCAGCCGGGGCAGGTGGCGCATGCCGTCGTCCGACCGTGGGTCCGAGGTCATCCTCAGCTCGGTGTGCGCACCGAACCAGGTGTTGGACTCGCCGAATGCCTCGATCATGAAGCGAGCGGCGGGCGGCAGCAGCCGGTCGGCTCCGAGGCCCGGGTGCACCGGGCAGATCCGCCTGCCCAGCCGCCGCGACACCAGCGCGAGCAACCCGTCGTCACCGCTGTGCACGTAGAGGTCGTTGACCGGTACCCGGTCGTCGTCCCCCCGCGTGCTGCGGACACCGGGATAGTCGACGACCAGCGGGACGCCCGGCTTTCTGACGTTGACGGCGGAGCGGGCCACGGCCTCGAACTCGGCGAAGAGCACGTCGTCGCGGTGCGCGGCCAGCCCCGGTTCGTCCGGGACGTCGGCGTGCAGGTCGAGCACGTCCAGGATCTGCCGTACCCGGTTGCGGCCGCGGCCGAAGCCGCAACCGATGCTGTTGACCACCAGTTCCGGCCCGCGCAGGGCGTCGGCGACCTGGCAGTAGACCGCGAGCGACGTCGGTGTGCGCGCCCAGTCCGGCCATTCCTTGGCCAGCGTGCGCACCTCCTCGGGGTCGACGCGGACCACGCCGTCCCCGTCGGGCCTCCGCTCGCCCAGCAGCCGCTTGACGGCGGTGCGCAGGCGGTGCAGCTCGCGCACGGCCTCGACCGGGCTGTCCGCGGCGGCGAACCGGCTGTGCGCGAGGAGCGACCCGGGCCCGGCCGGCCCCGAAGCGGCGCCGGCGGACTGCGCGGCCAGCACGTCCCGGTAGAACACCAGCAGCGGGATCTGCGCGCCGGCCGGGTAGCGGCTGCGGAACATCTCGCTGAGGGTGAGCTTGAACGGCAGGTCGGGACCGATCAGGCCGAGCAGTGTGCGCACCGCGTCGAGGTCGTCCAGCAGCGGCCGCCAGCCCTCCCGGTCCAGCACGGCCGTCGTTCCGGGATGCACGGCGTTCTCGTAGAAGCTGTACCGGGCGAACTCCTGGGCCATCTTCGGGCTGTGGGCGTGGGCGTGGTCGCCCACCTCGCGCAGCGCCGTGTCCAGCCCCCGGACGACGGCGTCGCGGACGGCTACGCGGTCGCCGGGCTCGGTGACCGCCGGGTAGCTCGCCAGGGCCTCGGCCACCCCCAGCAGGGTCCGGTCCAGCCGTTCCAGGCCGGGCTGCCGGCGCTGCTGCAGCCAGGCCCGCAGGTCGGCGACCGGGTCCGCGGACTGGTCGGCGAGCGGCGGGACCAGTTCCAGCAGACCCAGCGTCACCAGCCGACGCAGGAACACGTCGACCTGGTGTCCGTCGGCCGCCAGGGCCAGAAGCTCGCCGCGCAGGTCGTCGAACGTGCTCTGGTGCGTGGTCAGTTCCAGCACCCGGCGCAGGGTCGGGGTGAGCGCGAGGGTGTGCACGTACTCGCCCGGCCGACGGCCCAGGAACAGCAGGGCGCCGTCCAAGGCCGTGGCGCTGGGGTTGATCCGGATCCGGCAGCCGCCGACCAGCTCGGGGCGCTCGCAGACCGCGCGCGCGATCCGGTGCAGCGATCCGACGCTCGCCTCGGTCGCGGTCACCGCGGTGAGCTGCCCCCCGGCCGGCTGGACGAGGTCCTCGGCCCGGCCCCAGGCGGCCAGGCCGCTGCTGGTGAACGTGGAGTACGGGCTGGTCTTCGCCGCGGAACGGGCCAGGTACTGCGCCAGGCGCAGCACGGTCTGGCGCTGCGGCGCGCGACCGGTGTCGAACCACTTCCGCAGGGACAGGAACATGTCCGGGTTGGCGTGCACGAGACCGAGCTGGAAGGCGGGCAGCCGGGCCGCGGCGAGCAGGGACTCGTAGCTCGCGGCCCAGTCCTGTTCGAGCTGCTGCGGCAGTGCCGCGAGCAGGCGGTCGCGTTTGTCGAGCCGCGCCGTCCATTCCCGTACCGGGCCGGCCAGTTCGGCGGGGAGGCCGGCCAGCCGTGCCGGGCCGACGCGTCGGCCGCGGTGCACGGCCCTGCGTACCGCGACGAGCCTGGCCTTGAGTTCGCCGTCGCCGGTGGCGCCGACCGCCGCGTGCAGCAGGTCCGACAGCTCGCCGGCCGCTGCGGCGATCTCGGCGCGCAGCGGCACCAGGCGGGTGGCGGTGCGCCAGCTCTGCGCGCAGCGCAGTCCTTCCAGTGCGGCGAGCGGGCTGCCGGCGAGGCGGACCACGGCGGCCGGGGCGAGCACGTACCGCTCCGGCTCGGGGCCGGCTTCCTGCGGCCTGTCCATCACTGAGCCCCCTCCGGTTCGACGGGCACGATCACGCGACCGCCCGGCCCGGTCCTGGCCAGCAGGATCTGGAAGACCGGGGCGTGGCGTTGTCCGGTGAGTCCGAGGGCCGCGCGCACTCCGTCGGCGTGGTAGGCGTTGACGATCCGGCCGGAGACTCCCTGCGCGGCGGCCGCGACGCACACTCGGTGCGCGAGCAGCCCGGCCTCCTGGTTGAGCACCCGGTAGCCGCGGTCACCGAAGGTGTCGAACGCCCAGTCGCGGTCGACGACGAGATGGACGACGGCGTTCATGTTCCGGAAGACCGGTCCGGGGATGGTGACGCGTTCGATCGAGGTGAGGGCGTCCGTGCCGCCCTGCCTTGTATCGGGGGTCGCCGGGCGGACCGGGTGCAGCGCGCCGGTGCCCTGGTCGAGCCGGTAGCAGCCCGCGGGTATGCCGGTCAGGTCACCGACGGTCAGGAAGATCTCCACCGGCACCGGCGCACCCGCCGGGACGGCATCGCTGCTGACCCCGGTACGGACCCGGGCCAGCCGTGCCCACAGTTCGGCTCCGTCGATCTGCGAGGCGACCGGCCGGAAGATCCCGGGACCGGAATCGCGGGCGCGCAGCACCTCCGCGAGGTCCACTTCCTCAGCCGCCGTCCCGGGCAGGGCCAGGGGTTCGGCGGCGGGCAGCGCGGGCTCGGCCGGTTCGGCCGTCGCGAAACCCCCGGTGTCGGTGCGGAAGGACGCGCGGTTGACCGCCGTCAGCGTCGGACACGCCTGCGCGACCCGCAGTCCGCTGCGGACCACGTACGGCTCTATCGGGTCGATGGTCCCGGCCAGTGCCGCCGCCGTCTCCACCACCTCCCGGCGCCGGATTCCGGGGTCGGCACCGGCGAGGTGCAACGGCAGGACCACGAGCGCCGGCTCCTCGTCGGGGTCGAGCCCGAGCAACTTGTTGACCGGCTCGTCGACGAACTGGTGGTGCACGTGGGCCCGCAGGCCCATGGACTGCGCCACCAGGTCGAGGTTCCCGGTGAGCAGACCGGCCTCCTGGGTGCACAGCCGGTAGGCGTAGTCGCGGTAGATGTAGGCGGCCTTGGAGAACAGTCCGGAGAGCACGAACACGGCCTGAGGCGGCGCCCCCGTGCTTCCGGTCGCCCTGGCCAGCAGCTCCCGGTGGTCCCCGGCGCGCAGCTGCACCAGCGAGTGGTGCGGGGCGTCGTAGTGGTGGACGCCGTCGGGCAGGCACACGTACAGCTGGACGGCGAACAGGCAGCGCGCCGACGCGACCATCCGGTGGTAGGGCCAGGTGCCGTTGGTGTCGAACTCCTGCCGGGAGATGCCGTAGCCGTAGCGCAGCAGCGTGGAGAGCGCCTGCTCGTCGAGCGCCTCGACCTCCGTCAGCCGCCTGGGCACCCTGGTCGTCAGCGGGCGCCGGGGCAGACCCCGGTAGATCTTGAACTTCAGCGGCTCGTCCGGGTTGGCGTACTCCGACTGCCGGGTCTCCATCGCCTCGGCGAGGTCCTCCAGGCTGACCCGCAGGAACTCCCGGCCCACGAGGGCTTCGTGCTCGATCACGGCTTCCTCGCTCACGGCTGCCCCGGTCACGGGAAGGGATGCGGGTGCGGGTTGCGCACCTCGGGCAGCCTGGGCAGCCCGGTCACCCGCCGGGCCGTGTGTCCGAAGGTCATCGGCACCGACCCCGGTGCCATCACCTTGACGCATGTGAAGCCTCCAGCTGTCTGTTCCATGGAGGTGGTGTCGACGGCGACGACGTCCATGCCCGCCGCCGCGAAGCGCCGGACGGACTCGTCGAGATCCGCGCCGATGTCGGTGTTGACCGGCCACTGCCAGCGTTCGAGCCCCCGCTGCCAGGTCGATGTCACCGGGTCGTCGAGCAGGAACGCGTAGCGGTCGAAGGTGTCCGGATCGGCCGCGCAGAGCAGGTGGTCGGCCATCGACACGACCTCGTCCGGGTGGCCGGCCAGATGCCGGGCGCGCTCGCTCCAGCCCGGGTCGAGCGCGAGGATCGTCACGTACTCGACTGTCTGGCTCAGCTCGTGCAGCGCGGCCAGGATCGCCTCGGCCGGGCGCAGTCCGCTGCCGCCGGTCGACACGGCCCTGGGCCGGCCGGTCCCGGTGACGTCCTCGGCCAGCGTCCAGAACGACGGGATCCCGTGCTCCCGAGTGGAGTCGAAGACGTGCACCCGGTACCCCTGGCGCTCGATGCGCTCGGCCACCAGCGGGATACGGCGATCGGGCACCGTGGCGAGGTCGATGCGGGGCAGGGGAATCTGCCGGTACCAGGCCATCAGGAACGCGTCGCGTTCGGCGACCTCGAGGACGCCGTGCAGCACGGCCTCCTCGTAGCAGCCCCCGAGCGCGAAACCGCTGGAGATCTCGCAGGCGAACCTGCGCTCACCGGCGGGCATCGGCGACCGGTGGTAGACGAAGCTCTCCGGCACCAGCACCGGCCGCCCGCGGCCGAAGGAGTACCCCCACACCCAGTCGGTCACCGCGTCCTCGGTGAACGGCCGGTAGGGGAAGTCCGGAGTCAGGAACCGGTCGTCGGGATACAGGCCGAGCGAGCGCGGATCGATCGCGGCAGCGGCCACGTCGGCGTAGCCGGCCCTGACACCGGTCCGCCGGGCGGGCGCGTACGCGGCGAGCCGTTCGAGCGACTCGGCCACCGCGATGGACCACGCGGAGGCGAAGTCCCGGGTGCGGCCGTAACCGGCCGGCTCCATCGGGGCACCGGGTACGGCCATGACGGCCCCGGTGAACGGAAAGGCGTGCTGCGTGTAGGAGGTGACCGAAGGGATCAGGCCGCTCTGCTCGTCGACGTAGGCCGCCCGGAGTGCGCCCTGGTCCAGCGGGCGGACGCGGCTCGACTCCGGCGACAGCTTCGGCCGCGCCTCCCGGACGGGCCTAGCCGCCTGCTCGGTGTCGGCCGGCAGCACCGAACACGCCGGACAGTGCGGATCGTTGAGGAAACCGTGGCGGGACAGCGCGAGCGTGGCCGTGTCGACGATCCAGAACCGCTGGGCCCCGGGCCGGGCCGCGGCCAGCCCGGCGACGGTGTCGGCCAGGAAGCTCGGCAGCTCCCGGTCCGGCGCCACGGCTGCCATCTCGGCGGCGCGTTCGGTGGAGGCCGACGCGGCACGACGCGTGCGCAGGCACTCCGGGCAGCCCGGCGCCCACGGTCCCACGACCACCTGATGTGGTTCGCGGAGCACCTGCGGCTGGTCAGCCATGGACGACCACGGCACGCACCACGAACGGACAGGCCCGGGCCACGGAGGCATCGTGGTCCAGCGGCACCGCGACCACCCGGCCGCCTTCCCGCGTCAGCCCGGCCACGACCTCTTCCAGGGTCGCCGAACGGGGCCGCACCCCGGCCGCGTCCTCGGCGGCCGGCCCGCGCAGGGCCACGGGCAGCTCGGGCACGGGCACCGGCGCGTAACCGGGCTGGTCCGTGGCCCGGGCCTGGTAGGCGAGCAGGGTCCGCTCCAGTCCCTGCTCCAGCGCCACGCCCGCCTCCAGATCGCTGACGTACGCGACCGTTCCGGTCGGGGTGGTGAACGCGAACGTGGGCAATCCGAGCAGGCCGGACAGATCGTGGACCTCGAAGGACTGCTCGACGATCCCCAGCAGCTTCAGGTAGCGCTCACCGCGCGGGGTCAGCTCCGCGGTGTCCGGGTCCAGCCGCGGCAGTGGTCCGGAGGCGGTCGAAAGTGCCTCCGCGACGCGGTCGTTGGCCGCTGCCACCACCGCGGCGCGCACGGCGTCGGACCAGTCCTGCCCACTGGCCGCGGTCCGCGCGGGGAAGACCTCCGCGGCGTCGACCGCGACCTGTTCACCGGTCAGCACGTCCAGGCCGTACAGCCTCTCGCCCTTGCGGGAGTCGGCCATGACGGCCGCGTAGCGCTCGAACGCGTGCCGGACGGCCCGCTGGCGCGACTCGACCACGGTCTCGCCGCAACCGTGGACCGGGAAGGGGCCACCGGCCAGACCGACCGGGTCGGAGACCACGACCTCGCTGACGAACAGGGGCAGTTGCTCGTAGTCGCGCTCGGTGACCTCGGCGAACACACCGGTCCGCGGGTCGACGAAGTCCACCGCGCGCCGGGCCAGTTCCTCGTCGTCGACCGGCGCCGTGGCGGCCAGGGCGGTCAGCCGCGCCGGGTCGTCGGGAACCACGGGCCGGGCGAGCGGGTGCGGCAGGAACGCGTGCTTCGAGGTCTCCAGCGTCTCCAGGTCGAACCGCACCAGGTGACCGGCCCCGCTGCCCTCGTCGATTCCGGTGAGATGGCGGAACGCCGCGAAGCACAGCTGGTTGGCGACCAGCGCGACGGTGGGTCCGCGCAGGAACCCGCTCGGGGCCACCTCAGGGTGGTCCCGCAGATCCGCGCCGGTCAGGTCCGATGTGAGTGCGGACAGTCGACGCCACGCCGAATCCCACGCGCCGGCGTCGTCGTCCTTGCCGATCACCGGGCCGACCCACGCCTCGTCACCCGCCACCACCGCCTGCGCGAACGCGGCACCCGCGGCGACGGCGGCTGCGGGCAGCAGCCGGGCACGTTCGATCATGGGGCGGTCGGCGACGTGCAGCACCATGGTGGCGTCCGCGGTCACCTGGTCCAGCCGCCGGGTGTCGGCCTCCAGATAGGCGATCCGCTGTTCCGGGTCCCGTTCACGGGACGCGGCCAGGTGCTCGGCGACGCGGTCGCGATCGAAGGGCGACTCGGCGAACGGTGCGAGCCGTACCGTACGCACACCGGCGCGCAGCTGCGAGTTGACCAGGGCCTGCAGCAGCGGACCGGATCCGGTCAGCACGAGGGAGCTGTTGCGGTAGGACTCGAAGCGCAATTCCGGCGAATCGGTGAAGTACTCGATGAAGGAGATGTTGGCCGCGTAGGTGGTGGCCAGCTCGCCGGACAGGGTGTGCGGACGGTCGTCCAGCACATTTTTTACGTATCCCTTGCCCTGCAGAAGCATAATCAGTTTCGCCAGTGCGCTACGGCTGGATTCCGGCACGGCGGCGCACAGCTCGCCGAGTGTCCTGGTGCCGTCGAGCATCGGCGCGATCCGCTGGATGAATTCGTACGTCGACGCGCCCTTGAGTATTGACCCGCCCAGGTTGCTGCGGATGTACGCACCCTCCGGAACGCGCATGACGTAGACGTCACCGCGCAGTCGTGGCCGTATCCGCTCCACATCGACTCCCATGACCACCGCTTCTTTGCAAATTCATTGACAACTGGCCAGCAGGAAGGGCCGAGAGCCACCCGGTCCCTTTTGGTGAACACGCACCGGCTAGAGCACATGTGCCGAGAATTCAGCGCCCGATCAGGTGCAGGAGCAGCAGGGACAGCAGCAGCAGCAGCTGCTCTGGCCCTTTGACGCGGACAGCTCCGTGAGCCCGTAACCGGCCGTCACGGACGCGGGCACCACCTCGCCCAGGTCCACCAGCTCGAAAGCGCTGTCGTCCAGCACCAGGCTGTCGAAGTCCTCCATGTCTTTCACCTCCTTCGCCTGTCTCGTGCGGAGCGCATCTGTCGGGGCAGGCCCCGGATCAGGTGCAGGAGCAGCAGGGGCAGCAGCAGCAACAGCTGCTGGCGCCGCCGGAAGCGGACAGCTCCGTGAGGCCGTAGCCGGCCGTCACCGACTCGGGCACCACCTCGCCCAGGTCCACCAGCTCGAAGGCGCTGTCATCCAGCACCAGCTCGTCGAATCCCTCCATGTCTTTCACCTCCTTCCGGCGTACGGCCGGTGCGGGTCCCGATCGGGACCGGCACCGACGGTCAGAGTGCTTTCACCTCCGGCAGAACCTGGTCACAGAAGAGCTCCAGGGTCTGCCGAGCTTCGGGGAGCGGCATCGCGCCGAAATCGACCTGCCACAGGATCTGGTCGACGCCGCCGATGTCCTCGTTGAAGGCGCGGATGCGGTCGATGACCGTGGCCGGCGATCCGACGATCGCGCCGCCTTCGGTGTAGAGCTTCTTGGGCTGCATGCCGCGCAGCATCCAGCCGAACCCGGAGTAGCCGCGGTAGGCCGAGGACTCACGCCTGTCCCAGGGGCTCACCGCTTCCGCCCATACGTCGAGGTAACGACGCAGGTAGGTCTCCGCGATCTCGGCCGCGCGCTCGTCGGTCTCGGCGACCACCAGCGGCAGGCTGGCCGAGACCCGGGGCCGCCGTTCCGAATCACCGTGCGCCGCCTGGAAGGCGTCGCGGTAGAGGGTCAGTTGGGCGCGGAACTCGTGCGGCGAGATCATCGGCGTGATCAGCAGCCCGAGCCCCTCCGTGCCCAGCCAGGTGAAGCTGTCCGGTGTGCGCACCGCGGCACCCCACATCGGCGGGTGCGGCTGCTGGGTGGGCCGCGGCAGGCCGGTCACGTCGCGGTAGGAGAAGAACGGCGTCTGCTCGCTGACCTTCTCCTCGGTCCAGATCCGCCGCACCGCGCGGATCGTCTCGCGGAACCGGTCGACGCTCTCGTCCATCTCCACGCCCAGCGCGTCGAACTCGTCCGGCAGGTACGCCCGGGCGAACCCCACGTCGAGCCGGCCACCGCTGATCGCGTCCACCTGCGCGGCTTCCGCCGCCAACTGGATCGGATGGTGGAAGACCGGCAGGACGCATCCCGTGATCAACCTGACCGAGCTCGTCCGAGCGGCCACCGCGGACAGGAAACCCAGCGGGCTGGGGCAGTAACCGCCGTAGTGATGGAGGTAGTGCTCGGTCATCTTGACCGAATCAAGGCCACCCGCCTCCGCCTGGACCGACAACTCAAGCGCGTCGCTGAAATAGGTCTGCGGAGATTTCATCTCCGGCGTGCAGTCAGGAAGAAAAGAAAGCCCGAAGCGCACCGATACCACACTCCATATATCCGCCGGATGAATTCCGGAGGTTCACTGCCCGAACACCGGGGACTGTCGGCACGCCACCAGGTGTTTCGGCGCTGACGCTACATGGGGGCACTGGGGCCGTCAATTACGCTCCGGCATTTTTACGAACCTCAAATAAAGCTCAAATCCGGCCCGGGTATCCTCGGGGATACTTACGGTGCCTGGGGTGCGTTATTGACGCCAATGCGCGCCACTGGAAATGTTGGCGGCAATTGGCGGCCATTGACCGTGGCCTTGCGGGCCGGCCGGACGGGACGGACCGGCGGGGGCGACTCCTTTCCTTCCTCCGCACGCGCGAAGCCGCGCCTCGGGCACGTGCAGTCGATGTTGTGTTGTGTGCGGTCTCAACGGGCGCGCGAGGGTCGCTTGGGCGTCCGAAATATTCGTCCTGCTCGATTTATTTGGATGTGTGACTATGACCTCCGCCATCGAGACGAACGACGTCGCCCATACCGGCGGGCAGCCGCTGGTGCCCGACCGGCGGAAATCCGTTCAGCTCGTCGAGTTCACCGCGATGCAGGGGGTCCGGTACAGCGTCACCCTCGGCTACCTCAAGGCGGCCGCGATCGCCGACCCCGTACTCGACGCGGCCTGCGACTTCCGGATCAGCGTGCGCGAGCAGAGCGGCGGGGAGCAGGCGACGAAGGAACTGCTCGACACCTGGGACGAGCCGTTCGTCGTCGCGCTGACGGTGTTCTTCTGGAACCGCGCCCAGTCCCTGGAGCTGGCCCGTCAGGTGAAGGAGCGCTGGCCGGACTGCCGCGTCGTCGTCGGCGGCAACGATGTCAGCTACCAGCAGGAGCCGCTGTTCGCCGAGGCGCCCTGGCTGGACGTGCTGGTGCACGGCGAGGGCGAACTGCGCTTCCGCGACCTGCTGCACGCCTTCCTGACCGACGGGGACCTCGCCGCGATCCCAGGCATCAGCCACTGGCGCGACGGCGCCGTCGTCACCAACCCGGACGCGGACCGCATCACCGACCTCGACCAGATCGTCTCGCCGATTCTCACCCCCGTGTACTCGGACGAGGAGATCACCGGCTCATCCATGATCGTCTACGAGACCAACCGGGGCTGCCCGTACGGGTGCGCCTTCTGCTACTGGGGAGGCGCGACCAACTCCAAGGTCCGCCAGTTCGACCTGGAGCGGATCTTCGCCGAGCTGGACCGGCTGATCCGGCTGATGCCCCAGGACGCGACGCTGTTCATCGCGGACGCGAACTTCGGCATCCTCGGCCGCGACCGGCAGATCGCCGAGCACATCGTGGAACTCAGCCGGCGCTACGGCAAGCGGCTGATCGTCAGCACCAACTGGGCGAAGAACGGCAACGAGCGCATCGTGGAGATCGCGAGCATGCTGCACGCCGCCGAGCTGACCGGTGCGATCACACTGTCAGCACAGTCCTTCGACGCGGACGTGCTGAAGATCGCCAACCGCGCCAACATCCGCACCGACCACTACCGTCGGCTGCTGTCCCGCTTCCGCGAACTCGACGTACCCACCTACACCGACCTCATCTGGGGCCTGCCCGGTGAGACGTTCGACTCGTACCTCAACGGCATCGAGGAGGTGCTGACCGCGGGCGGGTCTCCGGTGATCTATCCGTTGCTGCTGCTGAACAACACCGAGTACTCGCGCGACTCCTTCCGGAACGAACACGCGTTGAGGACGCGCTGGATGCCCGCCGACATCACCAATCCCGAACTCGTCGCCGACGTGGTCGTGGAGCACGGGTGCATGACCGCCGACGAGTGGGTGCGGGGCATGGAGTTCCGGGTGTCCATGACGCTGTTCCAGAAGATCCTGCTGCGCTGCGCGCTCCGCGTCCTCCATACGACCACGGGCGTCCGCATGGTGGACCTGTGCCGGCAGCTGTGGTCATTCCTGCTGGACGACTGTGCCGACCCGTTCCTGCGTGCCGTGGCGCGCGACGTCTCCGCCGTCTACCGGGACCCGTCCTCCCTGGACATGGCGATGCTGAAGACGGTCATGGGCAACCGGCCCATCGTGCCCGAAGAGGTGCACTACCAGGCGTTGTTGTGCCGCGCCGTGCGCACCGGGCGGGCCACCGCGGACCTGCTCGGCGCGGCGGTCGACCACCTGTGCACCTGGCTGGCCGGCACCGGGTTCGAGGTCGACCGCGTTCTGGTCGACGGCGCGCTGACCCTTGACATCGCGGCGACGACGATCCTGCGCGCGAGTCTGCACGGGGAGCTCTCCGAGACGGACTTCGCCGTCCCGAGGCGGGGCTGGGACCTGCTCGTCGCTTCCGGGGACGTGCCGTCGAGCCTCGACACCGGCAACCAGGGGAGCATCGTGCGCGGCACGGTGTGGGCGCCGCCGCGCTGGATCCACTTCCCGATCAGCGTCTACGCGCTGTCCATCTGGCACGGTACCGGCCGGCCGCTGTACGACCTGCTGTTCGCTCTGCCCGACGAGCTGCCGGCCGTCGCGTGAACCGTGCGCACCCGCCGGGCCCGGTCCCCTGGGGTACCGCCCTTATTGACAGCCTTTTGTCACGACAACATCATGAACACATCACATGCACCACCTGACCAAGGGTGCATCGTGCGCACCACGCGCCGCCCGGGATGACTCATATCCCTCTCAAGGCGGCTGCTGCGCCCCATGAGTAACGAGGGGGACCATGACCACCGAACGCCCCGTCCACAGCCCCGACAGCACCTGCCGCGCCATCATCGACCAGATCAGCGACAAGTGGTCGATGATCGTCATGGAGGTCCTCGAAGAGCCGAGGCGGTTCAATGAGATCAAGCGCCACATCGACGGCGTGACCCACCGGGTCCTGACCCAGACCCTTCGTCGCCTGGAGCGCAACGGGATGATCACCCGCCGGGTGCTGCCGACCTCACCGGTCGGGGTCGAGTACTCCCTCACTCCACTCGGCGAATCCCTGAGGGAACCGTTCAACCGGTTGCACGACTGGACCGTCGCCAACACAGACCAGATCCGGGCGCACCAGATGGCGTACGACCGGCGGGCGCGCTGCTGCCCGGACCAGGACTCCTCAGTGCCACACCGGCCGCATGGACCGGAACCCTCCTGATCCGGCGACGGGCACGCGGCCCCGTTTGATACGCGAATGTGGGACCGGAGTGCCCCAGCCGGCAACGAACGCAGACCCGGACGTTCATCGAAGGGCTGCTGGAAGGCCCGCAGCGCGTTCGGCCCGCCGGAAGATACGTCCGGCCCCGACAGAGACAAACCAGTTCAGGAACCTGACCGCGATAGCGGACAAGATCCCTGAACTGGTTTGCGAGGCGTCACGGTGTCATCGGCATGGGCCTGCAGCCCGGTCAGCACGGCTCGCCGGACTGGCGCGCCGACATCAGCGGAACAACCCACAGACCGTCTGCACGGCCCGTGCTCCACCGGTTGGTCTCGCCACGGACGCCCCTGGTCGTATCACACGGCCTAGAAGGCGCTGTTGTTGCAGCCCGTGGACGAGCCGACGTGGCTGTTCTGCCCGCCCGAGTTGCCCTCGCCGTTGAGCGCGTTGCCCAGCGCGCCGTTGAGGATGCCGACCTGGCCGAGGACGTCGACGTTCAGGTCGTGCGACTTGCATTGGGAGCTCTGCAGGACGTTGCCGCCGTGACCGTCGTCCCCGGTGGCGGTTGCGGTGCCGGCGCTCAGGAGTCCAACGCTGCCGAGGGCAACTGTCAGGACGGCGGCCTTGAGAAGCTTGTGCATGTCATCTCCGTTGGGAGCGAGGTGAGTGCGATCCGTAAGGGATCGATTCCGTACAGTGACATGACGTTAATATGAAAAATCGCGACATCGTCCATTGACACGCCGGAATCTGCGATCGGTCGGCAAGGCCGCGCGATCAGAGGGTGAGCAGCTCCTCGTGGAACCCGCCGAACTCCCGCTCACGGTCGATGAGATGGACCTCCAGGATCCAGTGGCAGGTGCGCCCGGCCTTGTCGGTGCGGCGCAGGGGGGTGTCGTTGGCGGGGGTGATGTACGACTCCGCGTCCGCTCCGTCGATCCGTTCGTGCGGGAACTCCCCGACCAGATGTCCGGCGTGCCAGCCGCCCAGCTCCCACCCTGCCTGGGCGGCCCGCCGCTCCACCTCGGCGTAGAGCCGCTTGCCGGTGATGCCGGGATCGGCCTCGAAGAAGCGGCGGCCCGCAGCGAAGATCTTCGGCAGGTCGTCGCGGAGCCGTTGCTTGACCGGGTCGTCGCCGAGGACGAAGGTCCGGCCGAAGTCGGCCTCGTACTCCTCGAAGACCGGCCCGAAGTCGGCGAACACGATGTCGTCGGCGCCGATCACCCGGTCCGGCGGATTCTCCCTGTACGGCCTCAGCGTGTTGGGGCCGGAGCGCACGATCCGCTTGTGCCAGTGCCGGGTCGTGCCGAACAGCTCGTTCGCCAGGTCCCGGATCCGGTCGCTGACCGCCCGCTCCCCCTGCCCGGGCGCGACCAGCCCGCGCTCCTCGATCTCCGCGAAGAGCCGCACGGCCTTCGCCTGGGCGTCCAGCAAGCGCGCCGCACGCGTGGGTTCGTCATCGTCCGCCATGGGGCCGAACGTAGTGACCCGGATCGTTCACGGCAACGACTGCCCAGGGGCGGGGCCTCCGGTCGCCGTCACGTCCACGTGGGGTATCCGCCGTCCACGCGTATGGCGTCGATGCCGCTGATGTAGCGGGCACCGCAGCGGTCCTGGGGCAGGACGAGCTGGGCGCCGGCGCGGTCGAGCGGGGTGGCGTCGAGGGTGACCGCCAGCAGGACGGGGGCGCGGCCGAAGTCGGGGTCGATCTCGGCCCAGGAGAGCAGGGCGTGGTGACCGTCGGTGCCGTGTACGGCGATGAGGAAGCGGAGGCGGTCCTTGCGGCGGGCGGCATCGAAAACGGGCCCCGCGTCCATGAGGACCTCGTGCAGGAGCGGGCCGGTGAAGGTGTGCTGCCGACCGCCGCTCGTCGCGCACTCGAAGGCGACCTCGGCGCGGTGCTGGGGCCAGGCGAGCAGGTCGGGCACCGTCAGCCGGGCCGGTCGGTCCAGGTCTCCGGTGAGGACGAGTTCCGCCGCGGGTCCGGCGGCCGTACGGGCAGCTGCGAGGGTCTGGCTCACGGGCTACCACCTCCCGCATGACCGTACCCGGACCAGCCTCCCGTACAAACGCACATGCCATGCCAGCAGATCACAGTTCCGGCTCATGCGATGCGACAGCAGACTTTCGCCTTGCATCTGCGGCAGTATCATCGGCGCATGCACACCTACCGGATCGGGGACGCCGCCGCCTTACTCGGCGTCAGCCCCGACACCGTGCGGCGTCTGGTCGACGCGGGGAGGCTGACCGCCGAACGCGACGAGCTGGGCCACCGGATCATCCCCGGGCCGGCTCTCGCGGCCCACGCCCGCGAGACACACCGGGCGGAGCGGGAGTCCACCGGCTCCTCGGCCCGCAACCGGTTCTCCGGCATCGTCACCGAGGTGATCCTCGGGGACGTCTCCGCGCAGGTGGAGATCCAGGCCGGACCGTTCCGGGTGGTGGCCATGGTCAGCCGCGAGTCGGCCGAGGAGCTGAGGCTGGAACCCGGTGTTCCGGCGGTTGCCGTGATCAAGTCGACCAACGTGGTCGTCGAGAGACCGTAGAGAAGGTCGCAAGACCGTAGCTGGGTCCGTCAGGACCTCGAGGGAGTGGACCCGTGATGACCCGTTGTGCGCGTCGGACCCGCCGGATGCTGCAGGTGACCGGTGTGAGCGCCGCCGCGCTGCTGGCCCTGAGTGCCTGTTCGTCCTCCGACCCGAACTCCGCCAAGTCCGACACCTCGGCGTCGGCGTCCTCGTCGCCGAAGCTGTCGGGGACGGTGACCGTCTTCGCCGCCGCCTCCCTCAAGGAGAGCTTCACGACGCTGGGCAAGGAGTTCGAGAAGGCCCACCCGGGCACCAAGGTGACCTTCAGCTTCGGTGGCAGCGACACCCTCGCCGCGCAGATCACCGGCGGCGCCCCTGCCGACGTCTTCGCCGCGGCGAGCCCCAAGACGATGAAGATCGTGACCGCCAAGGGTGACGCGGTGGGCACGCCGGCCACCTTCGTCCGCAACCAGCTGGAGATCGCCACCCTGCCGGGCAACCCCGACAAGGTCGCCTCCCTCAAGGACCTCACCAAGTCCTCGCTGAAGGTCGTGCTGTGCGACAAGACGGTGCCGTGCGGCGCCGCCGCCCAGAAGGCACTCGACGCGAGCAAGCTGAAGCTCACCCCGGTCTCCTACGAGCAGGACGTCAAGTCCGCCCTGAACAAGGTGGTGCTGAAGGAGGCCGACGCCGCGGTCGTCTACAAGACCGATGTGAAGGCGGCGGGCAGCAAGGTGCAGGGCGTGGAGTTCCCCGAGTCCGCCGACGCCGTCAACGACTACCCGATCACCCTGCTCAAGGACGCGCCCAATGCCGCGGCGGCCAAGGCGTTCATCGCCCTGGTGCAGTCCGCCGAGGGCCGGCAGGTCCTGACCGGGGCCGGGTTCCTCAAGCCGTGACCGCTGCCTCCCCGGACAAGGCCGCAGCCGCGGACACCCTGAGCGGTGGCCCGCGGCGGCGCCGCGTCCTCAGGGGCGGTGCTCCGCTGCCTCTCCTCGTTCCCGCGCTGATCGGCCTGGCGTTTCTGGTCCTGCCGCTCGTCGCCCTGCTCATCAGGGCCCCGTGGCGGAGCATGCCCGACCTGCTGACCAGCACCGAGGTGTGGCAGGCACTCCAGCTCTCCCTGGTCTGCGCGACGGCGGCGACCGCGGTGAGCCTGGTGCTCGGGGTGCCGCTGGCCTGGCTGCTGGCCCGCGTCGAGTTCCCGGGACGCGGTGTCGTACGGGCCCTGGTGACCCTGCCGCTCGTGCTGCCGCCGGTGGTGGGTGGCGTCGCGCTGCTGATGGCGCTCGGGCGCAACGGGGTCGTGGGGAAGTGGCTGGACTCCTGGTTCGGCGTCACCCTCCCCTTCACCACCGCCGGAGTCGTGGTCGCCGAAGCCTTCGTGGCCATGCCGTTCCTCGTCATCAGCGTCGAGGGCACCCTGCGCGCCGCCGACCCGCGTTACGAGGAGGCGGCCACCACGCTCGGTGCGTCCCGCTTCACCGCGTTCCGCCGGGTCACCCTGCCGCTCATCGCCCCCGGCGTCGCCGCGGGCGCCGTGCTCGCCTGGGCCCGTGCGCTCGGTGAGTTCGGCGCGACGATCACCTTCGCCGGGAACTTCCCCGGCCGCACCGAGACCATGCCCCTCGCCGTCTACCTCGCCCTCCAGAACGACCCCGAGGCGGCGATCGCCCTCAGCCTGGTCCTGCTGGCGGTGTCGATCGCCGTGCTGGCGGGGCTGCGAGACCGCTGGATGACCCCCTCATGACCGACATCGACAAGGCCACCGTGGGCGCCCCCACCCGCACCGGCGAGGGCCTCGACGCCCGGCTGCGGGTCGAGCGCGGCTCCTTCCGCCTCGACGTGACGCTGAGCGCGGCACCCGGTGACGTCGTCGCCCTCCTCGGCCCCAACGGCGCCGGCAAGACCACAGCCCTGCGCGCCCTGGCCGGGCTCGTGCCGCTCACCGGCGGCCATCTGCGCCTGGACGGCGAGGAGTTGGACCGTACGCCGCCCGAGTCCCGCCCGGTCGGCGTCGTCTTCCAGGACTACCTGCTCTTCCCGCATCTCACCGCGCTGGACAACGTGGCCTTCGGGCCGCGCTGCCACGGCGCCACCAAGGCCGAATCCCGCGCACAGGCCGCCGTATGGCTGGAACGCATGGGCCTTGCCGACCACGCCGGGGCCAGACCCCGCCGCCTCTCCGGCGGCCAGGCCCAGCGCGTCGCACTCGCGCGCGCCCTGGCCACCAACCCCCGCCTCCTGCTCCTCGACGAACCGCTGGCCGCCCTCGACGCCCGCACCCGCCTGGACGTGCGCGCCCAGCTCCGCCGTCACCTGGCCGACTTCGAGGCCGTCGCCGTACTCGTCACGCACGACCCCCTGGACGCCATGGTCCTGGCCGACCACCTGGTCGTCATCGAGGACGGCCGCATCGTCCAGGAGGGCACCCCCGCGCACATCGCCCGCCACCCCCGCACCGACTACATCGCCCACCTGGTCGGCCTGAACCTCTACCGAGGAGAGGCCGAAGGCCACACGGTCCGCCTCGACGGCGGCCCCGGCATCACGACGGAAGAGGACCTCACCGGCCCCGTCTTCGTGGCCTTCCCGCCCAGCGCGGTCACCCTCTACCGGGACCGCCCCACCGGCGCCAGCGCCCGCAACCTCTGGCGTGGCGAGGTGGCGGGCCTGGAGACCCACGGCGACCAGATCCGCGCCGCCCTCACCGGCGAACTCCCCCTCGCCGCCGACCTCACCACCGTCGCCGCGGCGGAACTCGACCTGCACCCCGGCGCCACGGTCTGGGCGGCGGTGAAGGCGGCTCAGACGCACGCCTATCCCGCCTGAGGGCCACCGAGGCCTCGAGCGCCCGCGACACCGCCAGGCTTTTGTTCTACTGAACCTTGACGGCCTTCCGCCCTTCTGTAGAGGATTTCGGTATCGGCAGGTGCCCCTGCGGCGCGAGGAGGCGCTCGGCATGGTGGTGGTGTCCTTCGACCGGAGCCCGGAGACGTACCGGCACTGGAAGCTGCGGACCGACGGGCCGGTCGCCTGGCTGGAGCTGGACGTCGACGAGCAGGGCGGGCTCGTTCCGGGGTACGAGCTGAAGCTGAACTCCTACGACCTTGGCGTGGACATCGAACTGTACGACGCGCTGCAGCGGCTGCGGTTCGAGCACCCCGAGGTGCGGGCGGTGGTGCTGACCAGCGCCAGGGAGAAGGTGTTCTGCGCCGGGGCGAACATCCGGATGCTCGCCACCTCCCCGCACGCGTGGAAGGTGAACTTCTGCAAGTTCACCAACGAGACCCGCAATGCCATGGAGGACGCCTCCGAGCACTCGGGCCTCACCTTCATCGCCGCCGTCAACGGGTCGTGCGCGGGCGGCGGTTACGAGCTCGCGCTGGCCTGCGACCGGATCCTGCTGATCGACGACAACTCCTCGGCGGTGGCGCTGCCCGAGGTGCCGCTCCTCGGGGTGCTGCCCGGCACCGGCGGGCTGACCCGGCTGACCGACAAGCGCCGGGTGCGCAGGGACCTGGCCGATGTCTTCGCCACCCGCAGTGACGGTGTGCGGGGCAAGACGGCGGTGGACTGGCGGCTGGTGGACGAGGTCGTGCCACGGCGGGAGTTCCGTGCGGTCGTCGAGCAGCGGGCGAGGGAGGCGGCTGCCCGCAATTCCCGTCCGGCGGACACCCACGGCATCGCACTCGCCCCGCTGGCACGGGAGATCAATGAGCACGGGGTCTTCCACCGGTACGTGCGCGCCGAGTTCGACCGTCCGGCCGGGGTCGTCCACCTCACCGTACGAGGGCCCGACGACGACAGCGGGGAGGGCTGGCTGCTCACCCTCACCCGCGAACTCGACGACGTGATCCTGCATCTGAGGACGAACGAGCCCGAGCCGGGCACCTGGGTCCTGCGCACCGAGGGCGACCCGGAGCTCGTACTCGCCCATGAACAGCGGCTGTTGAGCACGAGGGACCACTGGCTCGCGAACGAGATCCTGCACTACTACAAGCGCACCCTGAAGCGGCTGGACGTCACCAGCCGCAGTCTCGTCGCGCTGATCGAGCCGGGCGGCTGCTTCGCCGGGCTGCTGCTCGAGCTCGCCCTGGCCTGCGATCTGCAGTACATGCTGGACGGGCCGCCGATCGACGACCCGGACAGCAGGGCGAGAGCCCGACTCACCCTGTCCGCGGCCAACTTCGGAGTCTTCCCCATGGGCAACGGGCTGTCGCGGCTCCAGTCCCGCTTCTACGGCCGGGACGACCACCTCGACTGGCTGCACCGGGAGGCCGGGCAGCCGCTGAGCGCAGCCCGGGCGCGCGAGCTGGGTCTCGTCACCGACGCACCCGACGACATCGACTGGGAGGACGAGGTCCGTCTCGTCCTGGAGCAGCGGGCGGCGCTGAGCCCGGACGCGCTGACCGGGATGGAGGCCAACCACCGGTTCGTCGGACCGGAAACCATGGAGACCAAGATCTTCGGTCGGCTCAGCGCCTGGCAGAACTGGATCTTCGCACGCCCGGGCGCCTCGGGTCCGGAAGGCGCGTTGCGCCGGTACGGCACCGGGCGGCGGGCGGTCCACGACCGGAAGCGGGTGTGACCCGATGCCCACGGACATCGACTACGACTCCAGGATCCCCAACAATGTCGGCCTCGCCGACGACCGCCGGCTGCGGCGCGCCCTGGAGGGCTGGCAGCCGAAGTTCCTCGACTGGTGGGGCGAGATGGGCCCCGCCCTGGAGAACCACGGCGTGTATCTGCGTACGGCCGTGTCGGTCGGCCGGGACGGCTGGGCGCACTTCGACCACGTCAACGTCCCCGACTACCGGTGGGGCATCTTCCTGGCGGAGCCCACCCCCGACCGGCGCGTGGCCTTCGGCGAGCACCAGGGGGAACCGGTGTGGCAGCAGGTGCCCGGTGAGTACCGGGCCGATCTGCAGCGGCTGATCGTCATCCAGGGCGACACCGAACCGGCCTCGGTGGAGCAGCAGCGCCTGCTGGGGCTGAGCGCGCCGAGCCTGTACGACCTGCGCAACCTCTTCCAGGTCAACGTGGAGGAGGGGCGGCACCTGTGGGCGATGGTGTACCTCCTGCACGCGTACTTCGGCCGGGAGGGCCGTGAGGAGGCCGAGGCGCTGCTGCACCGCAACTCCGGCAGCCCCGACTCGCCGCGCATTCTCGGCGCGTTCAACGAGGAGACCGCCGACTGGCTCGCCTTCTACATGTTCACGTACTTCACCGACCGGGACGGCAAGTACCAGCTCGGTTCGCTGAAGGAGAGCGCCTTCGACCCGCTGTCGCGGACCTGCACCTTCATGCTGAAGGAGGAGGCGCACCACATGATGGTCGGGACGACGGGCGTCGACCGGGTGGTCACCAGGAGCGCCCAGCTCTCCCGCGAGCACGACACGTTGGACATCGCCGCGTGCGGCGGCATCCCGCTCGGCGTCATCCAGAAGTACCTCAACTTCCACTACACGGTGTCCCTGGACCTGTTCGGCAGCGAGACCTCCACCAACGCGGCCAACTACTACACGGCGGGGCTCAAGGGCCGCTGGCAGGAGGAGCGGCGCACGGACGACCACCAACTCACCGAGGACGGCGTCCGGTTGGACAGGCCGGCCGGGGACGGGACCTGGGCGGCCGACGAGGTCCCGGCCCTGCTCGCCCTCAATCTCGATCTGCGCGACGAGTACATCGCCGACTGCAGGACCGGCGTCAACCGCTGGAACCGCATCCTGGAGGAGCACGGCATCGACTTCCGGCTGCAGCTCCCGCATCCCGGCTTCAACCGGCACGTCGGCCTCGCCGCCGGACACCACATCACACCCGACGGCACCATCGTCGAGGAGGAGACCTGGGAGGCGAGCCGCCGGCACTGGCTGCCGACCACCGAGGACCTGGCGTTCGTACGGTCGTTGATGCAGCTGGTGTACGAGCGCGGGAAGATCGCGAGCTGGGTGGCCCCGCCGGTGAACGGCATCAACGGCAAACCGTTCGACTACGAGTACGTCCGACTGGTGTGAGGCGGCCTTGACGCAGACGATCGACGGCCCCCGCGACACTCCCGGCGGAGCTAGCCTTCGAGCTCCTCCCAGCGCCGCTGCGCCGCGGTGGTCCACTCGGCACGCCTGCCATGGAACAGCTCCGTCGCCCGGGCGCCGCTCCAGCCCGTGGGCAGCAGCTTCGGGGGCAGGCGCGGGTCGAGGAAGGGGAAGCGGCGCCATTCGTGCACCAGCTTGGTGAGGTCGTGCAGGACGGCGTCGCCGTCCGCCGGGTGCAGGCCGGTGAACTCGTCGATGAACGCCTCGTACCGCTCCTCCACCTCGCTCAGGTCCCAGGCCCGGGCGACCATGGCGGCCTCGCTGCCCACGGCGCCGTAGGCCGCGGTGAAGGACATCGCGCCGTCGGCCAGTCCCAGTTCCTTCAGGACGCCGAGCGCCTCCGCCTCACGGTCGGTACGGGGCGTGATCCACACCCCGGGCTCCGGGGAGCCGAAGCCGGCCCAGCTGAGCCGGGTGCGGACGCGGTGGCGCAGGTCGCGCTTGGCCTCCGGTACGGAGACGAGGACCACCAGCCAGGTGCCGTCCCAGACGCGCTCCCCGCTGCCGAAGTCGTAGATGCGCTGCGCGCCCTCGGTCAGCAGCCGCCGCCCGGGCGGGGTGAGCGCCCAGCGCACCCGGCGGCCCACCCGCTCCGAGGCCAGCCAGCCCTCCGCGGCCGTGCGGGCGAGCGCCTGACGCGCCGACTTCTCCTCGACTCCGAACAGCGCCAGGGCCTCGACCAGGGCGGACGTCCACACCGGGCGACCGTGGGGCAGGACGTACTCGCCGAGCACGGTCATCAGCAGTGACCGCGCGCTCGTGTCACCGACCTCCCGGCGCCGGCTGACCACCGGCCGTGCGGACGCGTCCTTCGCCATGCCTACACAATATCTTGTCGCAGCGCGAACAATCCGTAGAGTGTCGTGCCCGTGCGCGCCGCCGGGCGTCCGGCGGCGCGCACGGGCGGCGCTCAGGCCTTGGTCAGGGTGACCTCGTGCCGCTCGTCGGCGTGGATGCGCGGCAGCGGCAGGATTCCCTCGAAGCGGAGTTCCGCGACGGTGGCCTCGACACTGACCTTGCCCGGGCCGATGGCCGGGGACGGTCTGCTCGTGTTCTCCCAGCGGTGTGTCACCCCGTCGCACACGGCGACCGTGCCGCCGATGCCCTGGATCAGGGTCGAGGTGCCATGGGTCGCGGAGGCCTTCGTCGTGCTCACGGAGGAGCTGATGAAGGCCGCGCCCGCGCTGTCCGTGCAGCGGTAGGTGCCGGAGAGGGTGACGGTGCCGTCCGCGGAGATGTGGCCTGTCGGGTCGACGGTCACCGTCTCCTCCAGCTCCGTGGCCCTGTGCGGGGCCGCGGTCACGCCGGGGGCGGCGAGCAGGAGCAGGGCGGCACCGGCGGCGAGGGCCAGGGCGGGACGCTTGAACATCGGAAACCTCCTGTAGGTGGGGCTTCCACTGGTACCCGGCGGACACGCCCCGGGCCGTGACCGTCACCCACTCGGTGGCGAGTCCGCACCGACGGTCGTGGAACCGTCCTGGAGTTGTCCGCATGTTGTCACGCTTCACGCCCGGCCGTTCCGATGAGTTCGGCACGGGAGCATGGTCTGTCCATGGGGACCGGCGGACGGTCCCGACCGACGTGGAGGTGCGCCATGTGTTCCCACCAGACTTCGTGCCCTTCCTTCGACGAGCTCGCCGTGCACGTCGTCGCCGCCCACCCCGAGCAGGGCTGGAGCCTCCTGTGCGACGGCGGGATCGTGTTCGACGACAGCGGCGAGCTGACACCCGACGGCAGGGCCGTCGCACCGCACCGGGCACCGGCCGAGCGGCTCGCCGTCGCCGCCTGATCGGCACGCCTAGGGCAGGACGGCGAACCCGTCCAGCTCCACCATCGCCTCCTCGTCCCACAGGCGTACGACCTCCACGACCGCCATCGCCGGGTAGTCACGGCCCGCCAGCTCCCGCCAGAGGCGCCCCAGTTCGGGGGCGTGGGTGCGGTAGGCGGCGACATCGGTGGCGTAGACCGTGACGCGGGCGAGGTCCGCGGGGGTGCCGCCCGCCGCGCGCAGGGCGGTGAGGAGGTTGGTGAGGGCCCGCTCGAACTGGGCGGGGAGGGTGTCGCCGGTGACCTTGCCGTCCGTGTCGAGCGCGGTCTGACCGGCCAGGAAGACGACGCGGGTGCCGATGGCGACGACGGCGTGGGAGAAGCCCGCGGGCGGGGAGAGATCGGGCGGGTTGACGCGCTCGGTGCTCACTGGGGTGCCTCCAGGGTCTCCGCGTCCGCGTACAACTCCTTCGCGATGATGCCCCGCTGGACCTCGCTCGCGCCCTCGTAGATACGGGGCGCGCGCACCTCGCGGTAGAGGTGTTCGAGGAGGTGGCCGCGGCGCAGGGCGCGGGCGCCGTGCAGCTGGACGGCCTGGTCGACGACGTACTGCGCGGTCTCGGTGGCGAGCAGCTTCGCCATCGCCGCACGCTTCGGGACGTCGGCGGCGTTCTCGTCGTACGCCGTCGCCGCCGCGTACACCATGAGGCGGGCCGCCTCGGTGCGCAGCGCCATCTCGGCGACCTGGTGGGCAACCGTCTGCAGGTCCTTCAGCTTGCCGCCGAACGCGTCCCGCCGAGCGGTGTGCGCGAGGGTCGCGTCCAGCGCTGCCTGCGCCATGCCGACCGCGAACGCGCCGACACTCGGGCGGAACAGATTGAGGGTTCCCATGGCGACCCGGAACCCGCGGTCGGCCTCACCGAGCACATCGTCGACGGTGACGGGCACGGCGTCGAAGTCGAGGGCGCCGATGGGGTGCGGCGAGAGCATGTCGAGGGCCCTGCCGGTCAGGCCGGGACGGTCGGCGGGCACCAGGAAGGCGGTCACGCCGCGGGCGCCGGCGCCGGGGGTGGTGCGCGCGAAGACGGTGCAGAAGTCGGCCTCGGGGGCGTTGGAGATCCAGCACTTCTCGCCGGTGAGCCGCCAGCGGCCGGGGCCGTCCGGACGGGCGGTCAGCGACAGCGCCGCCGCATCCGATCCCGCCCCCGGCTCGCTCAGCGCGAACGCGGCGACCGCGCTGCCCTCACTCACCCGGGGCAGCCAGCGCTCCCGCTGGGCGGGCGTGCCGTACGCATGGACCGGATGGGCGCCCAGCCCCTGCAGCGCGAGGGCCGTCTCCGCCTCCGTGCAGGCGTACGCGAGGGACTCCCGCATCAGACAGAGGTCGAGGGCCCCCGAGGTGAACAGCCGCTCCAGGAGGCCGAGTTGGCCGAGCTCGGCGACCAGCGGGCGGTTGACGCGCCCCGGCTCGCCCCTCTCCGCCTTCTCCGCGAGCGGGCGCAGCCGGTCGGCGGCGAGGGAGCGCAGCTCGGCACACCAGGCGGTTTGTGCGGGATCGAGCGAGAATGCGGGCATTGGCGGTCCCCTCTCTCGACGTGACCTCTCGACGATATCGCGCACCGTTGACTGTCGTCACCAACACGATACGCTCGAACGAGCCCACCAGGACGCCCACAACGGCAAGGGGGCGCACCGCCATGAACGTCTCGGCCCACGTCGACACCTTCGCGCGCGATCACCTCCCGCCGCCCGAAGAGTGGCCGGAGCTCCGGTTCGACCTGCCGGAACTGCGTTACCCCGATCGGCTGAACTGCGCCGCCGAGCTGCTGGACCACGCCGACCCGGGCCGCCCCGTGTTCCACACCCCGGCCGGGCCTTCGTGGACGTACGGCGATCTGCGGGCCCGCGTCGACCGCATCGCCCATGTACTGACCGGGGACCTCGGCCTCCTCCCCGGCAACCGCGTCCTGCTGCGCGGCCCGACCACGCCCTGGCTCGCGGCCTGCTGGCTGGCGGTGCTGAAGGCGGGCGGGATCGCGGTCACCGTGCTGGCCCAGCAGCGGCCGCACGAGCTGGAGGTCATCTGCGACATGGCGCTGATCCGGCACGCCCTGTGCGACATACGCGCCGTCGACGACCTCGCCAAGGCCGAGATACCGGGCCTGCAGATCACCACGTACGGCGGCGACGCCCCCGACGACCTCCTGCACCGCCCGGCGCCCGACACCCCGTACCCGACCGTCGCGACGGCGGCCGACGACGTCGCGCTGATCGCGTTCACCTCGGGTACGACCGGCCGCCCCAAGGGGTGCATGCACTTCCACCGGGATGTGCTCGCCATAGCCGACACCTTCGCCAAGCATGTGCTGCGGCCCCAGGCGGACGACGTCTTCGCGGGCAGCCCCCCGCTCGGCTTCACCTTCGGGCTCGGCGGTCTTGTCGTCTTCCCGATGCGGGCCGGCGCCAGCGCGCTCCTGCTCGAACAGGCCCATCCCCGGCAGCTGCTGGCGGCGGTCGCCGAGCACCGGGTCTCCGTGCTGTTCACCGCCCCGACGGCCTACCGCGCGATGCTCGACGAGCTCGACGCCCACGACACCTCGTCCCTGCGCCGCTGCGTCTCGGCCGGCGAGAACCTGCCCGCCGCCACCTGGCAGGCCTGGTACGAGCGGACCGGACTGCGCATCATCAACGGCATCGGCGCCACCGAGCTGCTGCACATCTTCATCTCCGCGGCCGACGAGCACATCAGACCCGGCACGACGGGTGTGCCCGTGCCCGGCTGGCAGGCGCGCGTGCAGGACGGGAACGGCCGGCCCGTGCCCGACGGCCGGCCGGGGCTGCTCGCGGTGCGCGGGCCCGTCGGCTGCCGCTACCTCACCGACCCGCGCCAGCGCGTCTACGTACGCGACGGCTGGAACGTCACCGGTGACACATACGTCCGCGAGAGCGACGGCTACTTCCGCTATGTCGCCCGCGCCGACGACATGATCATCTCGGCCGGGTACAACATCGCGGGACCCGAGGTGGAGGACGCCCTGCTGCGCCACCCGGACGTGGTGGAGGCGGCCGTCGTGGGACGGCCCGACGAGGCGCGCGGGCAGGTCGTCGTGGCGTATGTCGTCCTCAAGGAGGGCGCCGGGCGGGACGCCGAGGCCCTGCGCGGCTTCGTCAAGTCCGAGCTTGCGCCCTACAAGTGCCCCCGCGAGATCGTCTTCCTGGACGCCCTGCCCCGCACGGCCACCGGCAAGCTGCAGCGCTTCAGACTGCGCACCGAAGGTGACCAGCACTGATGCCGAAGACCTAAGATGATCAACGTGTCCGACCAGCATGCACCACGGTCTCTCATCGTCACGCTCTACGGCGCGTACGGCCGCTTCGCGCCGGGCCCCGTGCCCGTCGCCGAACTGATCCGGCTGCTCGCCGCGGTCGGTGTGGACGCACCCTCGGTGCGCTCGTCGGTCTCCCGCCTCAAACGCCGCGGACTGCTGCTGCCGGCCCGTACGGCGCAGGGCGCGGCCGGGTACGAACTGTCGCCGGACGCCCGCCAGTTGCTCGACGACGGCGACCGGCGCATCTACTCCACCGCCCCGCCCGAGGACGAGGGCTGGGTGCTCGCCGTGTTCTCCGTGCCGGAGTCGGAGCGGCAGAAACGGCATGTGCTGCGCTCACGGCTGGCCGGGCTCGGGTTCGGCACGGCGACCCCCGGGGTGTGGATCGCTCCCGCCCGGCTCTACGAGGAGACCCGGCACACCCTCCAGCGGCTGCACCTCGACCCGTACGTCGACCTGTTCCGCGGCGACCACCTCGGGTTCGCGGCGACCGAGGAGGCGGTCGCCCGCTGGTGGGACCTGGCCGCGATCGCCAAGGAGCACGAGGCCTTCCTCGACCGGCACGCGCCCGTGCTGCACGAGTGGGAGCACCGGGCGGACACCCCGCCCGAGGAGGCCTACCGCGACTACCTCCTCGCCCTCGACTCCTGGCGCCACCTCCCCTACACCGACCCCGGCCTGCCCGCCCGCCTCCTCCCCGAGGACTGGCCCGGCGCCCGCTCGGCGGCCGTCTTCCGGGAGCTGCATGCGCGGCTGAGGGACGCGGGGGCCGAGTTCGCGGGCGTATGACCCCCGAGGCCCTCGCGCGTGACGGCGTGCTCCGTCAGGTCTCCAGTGTCAGACGGGGTCTGGGGGCGTCCGTGCGGCCGGTCTGGGGGCGGCGGCTGCCCGCTCGGTAGGGGGCCGGCCAGACGACGCCGGGGCCGTCGTAGCCCTGCTCGGCCGCCGCGTGCAGGGTCCAGTGCGGGTCGTAGAGGTGGGGGCGGGCGAGGGCGCAGAGGTCCGTGCGCCCGGCCAGGATCAGGGAGTTGACGTCGTCCCAGGAGGAGATCGCGCCGACCGCGATCACGGGGAGGCCGGTGGTGTGGCGGATGCGGTCGGCGTACGGCGTCTGGTACGAGCGCCCGAACTCCGGGTGGTCGTCGGCCACGACCTGCCCGGTCGACACGTCGATGGCGTCGACGCCGTGGGCGGCGAAGGCGCGGGCGATCTCGACGGCGTCCTCGGCCGTCGTACCGCCCTCCGCCCAGTCGGTGGCCGAGATACGGACCGTCATGGGCTTCTCCTCGGGCCACACCGCGCGTACCGCGTCGAAGACCTCCAGCGGGAAGCGGAGCCGCTTCTCCAGCGAGCCGCCGTAGGCGTCGGTGCGGCGGTTGGTGAGCGGGGAGAGGAAGCCGGAGAGCAGATAACCATGGGCGCAGTGGAGTTCGAGGAGGTCGAAGCCGGCGCGGGCGGCCCGCCAGGCGGCGGCGGAGAACTGCTCGCGGATGTCGGTGAGTTGGGCGCGGGTCAGCTCACGCGGGGTCTGGCTGCCCGGCTTGTACGGCAGCGGTGAGGCGGCCACCAGGGGCCAGTTGCCCTCGGGCAGCGGTTCGTCCATGCCCTCCCACATCAGCCTGGTCGAGCCCTTGCGGCCGGAGTGGCCGAGCTGCACACCGATCGCGGTGCCGGGCGACCGGGCGTGCACGAACTCGGTGATCCGTTTCCAGGACTCGGCCTGCCGTCCGGTGTAGAGGCCAGTGCAGCCGGGGGTGATCCGGCCCTCCGCGCTGACGCACACCATCTCGGTCATCACCAGGCCGGCGCCGCCGAGCGCCCGTGCGCCCAGATGGACGAGGTGGAAGTCGCCGGGGACGCCGTCGACCGCCGAGTACATGTCCATGGGCGAGACCACGACCCGGTTGCGCAGGGTCAGACCGCGCAGCCGGAACGGCGTGAACATGGGCGGCGTACCGGGCGGGCAGCCGAACTCGCGCTCCACGGCTCCGGTGAAGCGGGCGTCGCGCAGCCGCAGGTTGTCGTGGGTGACGCGGCGGCTGCGGGTGAGCAGGTTGAAGGCGAACTGGCGGGGCTGCTGGTCGAGGTAGAGCCCCAGGTTCTCGAACCACTCCAGGCTGGCGCGGGCCGCGCGCTGGGTGGAGGCGACGACGGGTTTGCGTTCCTCCTCGTAGGCCGCGAGCGCCTCGGCCGGTGTCGGCTGTTCCTCCAGACAGGCGGCGAGTGCGAGGGCGTCCTCGACGGCGAGCTTGGTGCCGGAGCCGATGGAGAAGTGGGCGGTGTGGGCGGCGTCGCCGAGCAGGACCACGTTGCCGTGGGACCAGCGCTCGTTGACGACCGTGCGGAACGTGGTCCACGCCGACTTGTTGGAGCGCAGCGGGCGGCCGCGGAGCGCTTCCGCGAAGATCTTGGCGCAGCGTTCGACGGACTCCGTCTCGTCGAGCTCCTCGAAACCGGCGGCGCGCCACACGTCCTCGTGCATCTCGACGATCACCGTGGAGGCATCGGGGGCATACGGATAGCCGTGCAGCTGCATCACGCCGTGTTCGGTCTCGGCGATCTCGAAGCGGAAGGCGTCGAAGGCGAAGTCGACGGCGAGCCAGATGTAGCGGCAGTGGTGGGTGGCCACCTGGGGGCGGAACACGTCGGCGTAGGCCTCGCGGGTGGTGCTGTTGACTCCGTCGGCGGCGATGACGAGGTCGTACGACTGTGCCAGCCAGTCGGGGTAGGGCGCTTCCGAACGGAAGCGCAGTTCGACGCCCAGGTCTCGGCAGCGGTCGTGGAGTATCTCCAGGAGGCGTTTTCTGCCGAGGGCGGCGAAGCCGTGTCCTGAGGAGGTCTGGCGGGTGCTTCGGTGGACGATGTCGATGTCGTCCCATCGGGTGAAGTGTTTTTGCAGGGCCTCGTAGACGACGGGGTCGGCGTGTTCGATGCCGCCGAGGGTTTCGTCGGACAGGACGACGCCGAAGCCGAAGGTGTCGTCGGGGGCGTTGCGTTCCCACACCGTGATGTCGCGCTGCGGGTCCAGTCGTTTCAGGAGGGCGGCGGCGTACAGGCCGCCGGGGCCTCCGCCGATGATCGCGACACGCATGGCGGTCTCACCTCCCCTGCCACTTCGGCGGCCGCTTCTCCGTGAACGCCGCGTGGAACTCCGCGTAGTCCTCTCCGTTCATCAGCAGCGCCTGGGTCGAGGCGTCCAGTTCGACCGATGCCGCCAGTGGCATGTCCAGCTCGGCCGTGAGAAGGGCCTTTGTCTGGGCGTGTGCCAGGGCCGGGCCGTCGGCCAGGCGGCGGGCCAGGTCCTGTGCCGCCTCGTCCGCGCGGCCCTCGTCGGTCAGTTCGCTGATGAGGCCGATGCGTTCCGCCTCGGGGGCGCGGACCGGTTCGCCCAGCATCAGCAGGCGGGTCGCGTGGCCCAGGCCGACGACCCTCGGCAGCAGATACGCCGCACCCATGTCGCCGCCGGAGAGGCCCACCCTGGTGAACAGGAACGCGAAACGGGCGGACGGGTCCGCGACGCGGAAGTCCGCCGCCAGGGCGAGGACCGCCCCGGCGCCCGCCGCGACCCCGTGCACCGCCGCGATCACCGGGAACGGGCACTCCCGTATCGCCCGCACGGTCTGGCCGGTCATCCGGTTGAAGTCGAGGAGCTGGGCGGTGTCCATGGACAGGGTCGCGCCGATGATCTCGTCGACGTCGCCGCCTGAGCAGAAGCCGCGGCCCTCGCCGGCCAGGACCAGCGCCCGTACCGACCGCTCGCGGGAGAGTTCGGCGAGCAGATCGCGCAGGTCGGCGTAGGCGCCGAAGGTGAGCGCGTTGAGTTTCTCGGGGCGGGCGAGGGTGACCGTGGCGACCCCGTCGGCGTGCTCCACACGCAGATGCCGCCAGTCGGAGGTGCGGGCGGCGGAGCCGGTGAAGGGACTCATGACGTGCGGCCTCCTCGGGGGCGGGCGCTGCCTCACTGAGCTCTACCCTTCGAAGCTATCACCCATCCGTGACTGTCGTCATGATGGCGCGATAGAGCTGGCCGGATATGACCCGCCTCGGTCACATCTGTCACGGCTCGTCGACAGAGCGGCTACGGCGGGAGCGGCGCCGCGAGGCAAGCCGTTGCTACGGGTAAGCCGCCCGTCAGCGGGGCCGAAGGTCCCGCACGGTGCCCGCCGGGCCTCTCGTCGGGCGGCGCCGTACCATTCGTAAAAGTTGAAAGCAGGACAGCCTGCTCATGAACGGACCCGCCTTGTACGACCGCCCCTCCGCGTCCGCCGCCTCCTGGCGCATCGCACTGCCGCACTCCGCCGCGGCCGTGCCCGTCGCCCGTGCACTCGTGCGCACGGCGCTGGCCGAGCTGGAGCACGGGGCCGACTGCGACACCGCGGAACTGCTCACGGCGGAGCTGGTCGCGAACGCCGTGGAGCACACCGTCGACGGCGACTCGCCGATAGAGCTCGTGGTCGAACTGCTGCCGAGCGGCTGCCGGGTCGAGGTGCACGACCCCGACCCGGTACCGCCGTTCGATCTCACCTGGCCGGGCACCGAGCCGCCCGACCCCTGGCAGGAACACGGGCGCGGGCTGCTGCTGATCCGGGCGCTCAGCTCGTCCTGCGGACACCGGCCGACGGAGTCGGGGAAGGCCGTGTGGTTCCGGCTGCCCACGGTGCCCCGGCAGCGACGTTCCGCCTGAGCGCCACGCCGGGCGTCAGGCCAGCGTCGCCACCAGGACCGCCTTGATCGTGTGCATACGGTTCTCGGCCTCGTCGAAGACCACGGAGTGCTCCGACTCGAACACCTCGTCGGTGACCTCCAGCTCCGTGAGGCCGTGCCGTTCGTGGACCTCTCGGCCGAGGCGTGTGCCGAGGTCGTGGAAGGCCGGCAGGCAGTGCATGAACTTCACGTCGGGGTTGCCGGTGGCGCGCAGCACGTCCATGGTCACGGCGTAGGGGCCGAGCAGCGCTATGCGCTCGTCCCAGACCTCCTTGGGCTCCCCCATCGACACCCAGACGTCGGTGGCGACGAAGTCGGCGTCGCGCACGCCCTCCTTCACGTCCTCGGTGAGGGTGACCTGGCCGCCGGAGGCTGCGGCGAGCTGCTGGGCCACCTCGACGATCGTCTCGTCCGGCCACAGCACCCGGGGCGCGACGATCCGGACGTCCATGCCGAGCAGGGCGCCGGTGACCAGGTAGGAGTTGCCCATGTTGTAACGGGAGTCGCCGAGGTAGGCGAAGACCGTCTCGTTGAGCGGCTTGTCGCCGTGCTCGGTCATGGTGAGCACGTCGGCGAGCATCTGGGTGGGGTGCCACTCGTCGGTGAGGCCGTTGTAGACGGGGACCCCCGCGTACGCGGCCAGTTCCTCGACGACGCCCTGCCCGTGCCCGCGGTACTCGATCGCGTCGTACATCCGGCCCAGCACGCGCGCGGTGTCCTTCACGGACTCCTTGTGCCCGATCTGCGAGCCGGAGGGGTCGAGGTAGGTCGTCGAGGCGCCCTGGTCGGCGGCGGCGACCTCGAAGGCGCAGCGCGTACGCGTCGAGGTCTTCTCGAAGATGAGCGCGATGTTCCGGCCCCGCAGGTACTGCGTCTCGGTCCCGGCCTTCTTGGCGGCCTTCAGCTCGGCGGCCAGCTCGATCAGGCCGAGGAACTCCTGCTGGGAGAAGTCGAGCTCCTTGAGGAAGTGGCGGCCGGCGAGGGCGGTCGGGACTGTCGCCATGGGGGCGCTCCAGGAATGCGGGGACGTTGTACCGCTGGAAGTCTATACGAGGAATTGCATTTCTATACGGCAGCCCGTTCGACGGGACAGCTCATACAGCGCGGGCCGCCCCTGCCCCGGCCCAGTTCGCTGCCGGGGATCTCGATGACCTCGATGCCCTGCTTGCGCAGATGGGTGTTGGTGGTGGCGTTGCGTTCGTAGGCGACGACCACGCCCGGCTCGACGGCGAGGACGTTGCAGCCGTCGTCCCACTGCTCGCGCTCGGCGGCGTGCACGTCCTGGGTGGCGGTCAGGACGCGGATCTCGCTCAGACCGAGGGCGGCGGCGATCGCGCGGTGCATGTGCTCCGGCGGGTGGTCGGTGACCTTGAGCTCCTTGTCTCCGGCGCCCGGCTCGATGGTGTACGAGCGGAGCATGCCGAGGCCCGCGTACTGGGTGAAGGTGTCGCCGTCGACCATCGTCATCACGGTGTCGAGGTGCATGAAGGCACGCCGCTTCGGCATGTCGAGGGCCACGATCGTCTGCGCGGAGCCGGCCTCGAACAGCTTGTGCGCCAGCATCTCCACCGCCTGCGGGGTGGTGCGCTCGCTCATGCCGATCAGGACGGCGCCGTTGCCGATGACGAGGACGTCCCCGCCCTCGATCGTGGACGGGTAGTCGGCCTGCCCCTCGGACCAGACGCGGAAGTCCTCGTCACGGAAGAGGGGGTGGTGGCGGTAGATCGCCTCGAAGTGGACCGTCTCGCGCTGACGGGCCGGCCAGCGCATGGCGTTGACGGCGACACCGTCGTAGATCCAGGCGGAGGTGTCGCGGGTGAAGAGGTGGTTGGGGAGCGGCGCGAGGAGGAAGTCGTCGAGGTCCATGACGTGGAAGCGGACGGAGGTGGGCTCCGCGTGGGCGTCCAGGAACTCGCGTTTGGTCATGCCGCCGACCAGGGCCTCGGCCAGCTCCTGGGCGGGGAGGGTCTCGAAGGCGGCTCTGAGGTGGTCGGTGGCGAGGACGCCGTACTCCTTCTCGTCGAAGACCCGGTCCAGGACGAGCGTTCTGGCCGCCGGGACCTCCAGGGCCTCGGTGAGCAGGTCACCGAAGAGATGGACGGCGACCCCGCGGTCACGCAGGACGTCGGCGAAACCGTCGTGCTCGGCGCGTGCGCGGCGCACCCAGAGCACGTCGTCGAAGAGGAGGGCGTCCTTGTTGCTGGGGGTGAGCCTTTTGAGCTCGAGATCCGGCCGGTGGAGTATGACGCGGCGCAGCCGCCCGGCCTCGGAGTCGACATGCATTCCCATGCCTCCATCCTGACCACCGGGGGCCTGCTTGACCCGCTGGTCGACCGGTTTCTTCATCTTCTTGTTTTCGTCCCCTTGACGATAAACGCTTGCGGCGGTTATCGTCGAACGGACGAGAAACGAGGGGGTTCGATGGCCGACATCACACGGCGTCTGGGCTGGCGCCATCTGCGCGGGGCACCGACGGCGCACATCCGGCACCAGCGCGCGGGGAAGCTGCTGCACGACGGCCCGGGGCTCAGCTTCTGGTTCCGCGCACTGACCGCGGCGCTCTCCGAAGTCCCGGTGGACGACCGTGAGTTGGCGATGACCTTCCATGCCCGTACGTCGGACTTCCAGGACGTGGCGGTGCAGGCGACGGTGACGTACCGGATCAGCGACCCGGCGCTCGCCGCCGCCCGTCTCGACTTCTCCGTCGACCCGGACACGGGGGTGTGGCGGGGCGCGCCGCTGGAGCAGCTGGGGACGCTGCTGACGGAGACGGCCCAGCAGCACGCGCTGGACGTCCTCGCTCGTACGTCACTGTCGTCGGCGCTGGTCGACGGGGTGGCGGCGGTACGGGAGCGGGTCGCGGCCGGGCTGGGTGCCGAGCCCCGGCTGCCGGCGACCGGCATCGAGGTCGTCGCCGTCCGTGTGGTGGCGCTGCGTCCGGAGCCGGAGGTGGAGCGGGCCCTGCGCACACCCGCCCGCGAGCAGATCCAGCAGGATGCGGACCGGGCGACGTACGAGCGGCGGGCCGTGGCCGTCGAGCGGGAGCGGGCGATCGCCGAGAACGAACTGGCCAGCCAGATCGAACTCGCCCGCCGCGAGGAGCAGTTGGTCGAGCAGCGCGGCACCAACGCCCGCCGGGAGGCCGAGGAGCACGCGGCGGCGGACGCGGTACGGGCCGAGGCGGAGGCGGCGCGGACGGTGAAGCTGGCTCAGGCGGAGGCGGACCGCTCACTGCGGCTGGCCGACGCGGAGGCCACGCGGTCCGTGCAGCTCGCGGACGCCGAGGCGCGGCGTACCGAGCGGCTGGCGGAGGCGGAGGCGGCGCGGACGGTGCGGATGGCCGATGCCGAGGCGGTACGGTCCGTCCGGCTGGCGCGGGCGGAGGCCGAAGGCGCACGTGAGGTCGGGGAGGCGCGGGCTCAGGCGCAGGCGGCCTGGCTGCGGGTGCATGCCGACGTGGACGTCGCGACCCTGCACGCCCTCGCCGGGACCCGGCTGGCGGAGAACCTGCCGAACATCGACAGCGTGACCATCTCGCCGGATGTACTTACGGGATTGCTGGCCAAACTCGGCACCGGGGAGCGGGAGTGATCGCGGAGGCCGGGCGGGCGAGATCGCCCGGAGCCGACTTGGCCGACGACTTGCGGCTCGGCGCTGGCGAGGGAGTGATCCCGGAAGCCGAGCGGGCCGGATCGTCCGGAGCCGGCCCGGTCGGCAGCCTGCCGGCGGCCGACGTGTCCGCGTTCCGGGGTGCGGGCCAGGGTGCCGAGCATGGCAGTCTGCGGTCGGCCGAGTCACCCGGGCTCCTGGGTGCGGGCCGAGGTGCGAAGCGGCTGTGGTGCTTCGTCGCACCGGTGGAGTCGCTCGACCAGCCCGGCGCCTCCCCGGAGCGCCCCGCGTGAGCCTCGCACCCAGGGTCGTCCTCATCCATCGGACCACCGAGTACGAGGAGTTGGTGGCCCATCACGGCACCCATGGGCAGGCCGCCTTCTTTCTCTCCTCCCGTGGGCGGGACATCGAGGAGGTCGCCGAACGGCACCGGCGGACCCGGCGAGCGCTCGCGGAGGTGACCTCGGCGATCCCGTTGACGTGGCGTCAGAGCAGGGTCGAGCGAGGCGACTTGGACCGGTTCCTGTTCGCGCCGGAGGACGTCGTGGTCGTGGTCGGTCAGGACGGACTGGTGGCGAATGTCGCCAAGTACCTGGCGGGGCAGCCGGTCGTGGGCATCGACACCGACCCCGGCCGCAACCCCGGCGTCCTAGTACGGCACCACCCGGCGGACGCGGCCACCCTGCTGCCCGCAGCACTCGCACCCCGTACCGGTGTGGACGAACTGACGATGGTCGAGGCGATCGCCGACGACACGCAGCGGCTCGTCGCGCTGAACGAGATCTACCTGGGCGCCGCCGGACATCAGACGGCCAGATACCGCCTGGGCCTCGAGGGCGACGGGGGTGTCGTCGAGGCCCAGGCTTCATCCGGGGTGCTGGTGGGGACGGGAACCGGGGGGACCGGGTGGATCGGGTCGGTGTGGCGGGAGCGGGGCGGGGGTTTGCGGCTGCCCGGCCCGACGGAGACTCGCCTCCTCTGGTTCGTCCGCGAGGCCTGGCCTTCCCCGAGCACCGGCACAACCCACGTCTTGGGCCAGCTCACCGCCTCGACACGCCTCTGTCTCACCGTCGAGTCCGAACGGCTGGTCGCGTTCGGGGACGGGATGGAGACGGACGCGCTGGAGCTGACGTGGGGACAGTCGGTGCGGGTGGGGGTGGCTGGGACATCACTGCGGCTGATCGGCTAGCGGTGCGCGGCCGCACCGACCCTCCTTGCCCGCGGTCAGGCACGAGGCTGCGGTTGGAGCAGTTCCTCCGGCCGGGCCAGAGTTCGGCGGGCGGTGTGGCCCGGCTCGAGAAGGGCGCGGGCGACGATCCAGCCCGCCAGGGCGTGCGGTTCGGTGGGATCGTCGGCCAGCAGGTCGGCGTATCGGACACACGCGGCGCCCGGGTCCCCCGAGGCGAGGTACTCGTCCGCGGTGCGCGGAACGGCGGGGCGCGCGGCGAAGGCGTAGGTGCACACGTCCGGCCAGGGGGTGCGGTCCGGCCGGAAGCCCAAGTCCGACGATCCACCGCCCGAGGCGGCCACATTGCGCAGCCGCCACTCGGTGCGGTGCAGGACGGCGGCGGTGCGGGCGCGAGCCAGCGCGGCCGCCGACACCCGCTCGCGCAACCACCCGTCCAGGACCCGGGTAAGCCCCGAGACGACGGCACGGCCCTGCGCCGTGAGCCGCCCGCTGGTCAGCAGGGTGCGCGCCGTGAGCCGGCTCTGCAGACGACGCAGCGCGAAGAAGTAGGCGGCCCGGTCAGCCGCTTCGGCACCCTCGGCACCGGCCAGCCGGTCCCGCCAGAAGCCGGCGACACCGGTGAAGGCGTACAAGCCGTGCAGCAGACCGGTGAGATGACGCGGGTCGGTGCGCCAGGGGGCGTAGAAGCGTTCGGCACGGTCGTCCTCCAGCAGGGGGAACAGATGCAGCAGGGCGGCCAGTTTGCTGTGCTGAAGTTCGTGCACCAGGGTTTCGGCGAGAGCGAGCGCGGAGCCCGGACGGGCGACCAGCATCCCTGCGAAGGAGTCGCCACTGGATGCCGACACCTGGACAAAGGGCGGCGGGGGCGGGTTCACCGTGGTGCGTCCGAGGGGCACGATCGCCCGGACCATGGCGGGATCGACCCGCCCGGGCCCCGTCCCGTCCGGATGCACGAGGATCCGCGCGGCCTCGCCGAACAGGCGCTGCCACTCACGTGCCTCGTCCTCGTCGAGCCGGGCCGGCGGCAGGTGGTCGTCGAGGTCACGGTAGGGATCGAGGTCGTCGAGGGCGATGGCGTTGACCGTGCCGTCGGAACCCCGATGCGTCAAAGTGCGCGACGGCACCCATGCGTCGGGCTCCGGTCCGAATTGCGGCGAATACGCCCTGCCCCCCGCGCTGGCCGGCCGACAGGTCACCCGAACTGTGCTGCCCGCCGGTCCCGGCCCCGTGACGGTCAGCTCTCCTCTGCTCGCCACGGCCCGACCGACCGTCGAGTCCTCGTCTGCGCCCGGCAGTTGAAGCAGTCCGAGGCCGGGAATGGGCAACCGCCCACCGGTGAGCGGGACGTCGAGGGCGGCTTCCGTGCCGGCCTGCAGGGACGCCGAGAGCGCCAGCGCACACAAGTGCCCGGCCTCCAGCCACAGCGGCGGCCCAGTCGCCGTACCGTGTACCCGGCGCAACATGTGAGCGATCCAGCCGCCGGTCGCCGGGGCGAGCAGCAGGTCGTCGACCGCCCGGGGCGCCTTCTCGGCCGCCTCCTTCAGCACACCCCAGGCCTCGGTGACCGGTGTGAGCGGCGTGGACAGCGTCCCGAGACGATCGAGGAGGGTACGCAGCAGCAACAGACGGCGTGCCCGTTCAACCCGCTCGAGAAAGGCGATGGCCTCGGCCGAACCCCCTCCAGCGGCCAGTTCCGCGAAGAGCCGGTCCGGCATGCGGAAGGGAGCGCAGTCCTGCTCGCTGGTCATCGTCTCGGGCCTCCGGTCGGGTGGGCGAACGTGCGGGGGCCTGCCTTTCGGATCGATCGGGCGTGGCGGGGTCACGGCACGCATCTGTACCGAAGGAGACCCTAGTCGGCTCTGGCGCCGCCAGGCCCTTCGCCCGACCACATGCTGCTGCGCGCGCGCAGCACTTCGGTCAGCAGGCGCGTCGAGGGTGGCAGGGCGGCGAGACCGTCCAAGGCGCTCAGGGGCAGCCCGGCCAGGTCTGCCAAGTCCGATTCCCAAACGTCGGTCTCCGGCAGGACTACGGCCGGTTCAGATGCGGCGGTTACGGCATGGTGCAGAGCGGGCGGCTGATCCAAGATGCTCCCCCTTCTCGCACGGTGGCACGCGATGCCCCGCAGCTCCATCATGGCCAATTGCGTCCAGGGCAGAAACTACACGATCACACCACCGCTCACTCGCGGCCGTGGGAGCGTACGTAAGCGGCCTCCAACTCGACCAGCGCGACCTTGAGTTCGTCCTTCCGTGCGGGATCGCCGTCCACTGCGACCACCGCGTCGAACAAATCCCACAGCGCCTCGGGGTGCCGCCTCGCCAGCCCGCCGAGAATGTTGACGACATCCGTACGAGCCCTGTTGTGACGGGCCAGGTTGGCGGTTACTCGGGGATTCAACACGGCCACGACCGTCTGCCGTTCGGTGGGGTCGGCCGTCAGAGGATAGGCGAGCAGAGCCTCCACGGCCCGCAAGAGTGCCGAGAGCGGCCTCGCCACGGCGGGCGGTCCCGCCGGGGGAAGGACCTCGGTGCGGTCGGGGCTCTGGAGCCGGATCTCAGGGTGCTGAAGAGTACGGCCCTCTTCTCTGAGGGTGGCGATACGAGCCTGGACCGCCGCGAACAGTGCCTCCGGGTCGGGGGGCAGCGGTAGCGCCTCCGCCCGCTCGGCCAGCAGCCCGAGCAGCAGGTCCGAGAACAGACCGGTGGCCCGGACGGGGTCGTTGACCGCGCCCCGGCCCCGTCCGGCGGCGCGCAGCACCGTCTGCCGGTGTGCGTGATTCGGCCGCCCCACGGGCAGCGCGTCAGCGGGCAGCGCCTCCTGCAAGGCGAGATCCTCCTCGAAAGTCTCGCAGGCGTCCACGATCCACGTCTGGTCGCTCAGACCACGCACGGCGTCGCCCGCGAATCGAGCGAGTGCGGAGTCCAGGTCGATGCCCACCTTGTCGGCGTTGCTGGCGTCCGCACAGAACAGCCTGAGCCGCCCGGTCCGGTCCAGCACCCCGTGCCCGCCCCACCACACCCACAGGAGGTCACCGTCGGCCACGGACAGTTCCCGGACCAGGACCCGTCTCAGCGTGGCCCGGTCGGCGGCCGCGTACTGCACTCCCGGGTCGTACGGTGCCAACGGGGATAGGTGCAGCCGAAGTTGGGAATGCGGCACGCCGGCGTCCCGCAACAGCCGCCAGAAACGTACGGCGTCCCGGGCGGGCCCCGGCAGCGCCCAGGACGCCCCGGCTTCGTACTGTTCGATCCCGACGATGAGAGCGTGCACCCGCGAGGGGGCGACGGTTGTCATGACATGCGCTCCACGGTGTATCGGTACACGGCGGGATTCGTCCAATAGTCGCTGTGGCGGCGGCGAACGGTTGCAGGCGGTCGACGGCCATGCCGATGACCCGGCCCGGGTGAGTCCGTCGGCGACAGGCCCGAACGGGTCGCGAGGATGATGGAGATTCACAGGGGCGGGGACGTGCGGCTGCAGGGGCGCGCGGCAATCGAAGGACGGTGGGGAGCCCGACATCCGCGGCGAGACAGGAACGGAGCCCCCGCTCCCTGCCACGCGGGAGTGCGCGCAGGGTCTCGGCAGGTCGGCAAGTCACGGCATCCTGGTTTTCACCGGACGGCACCGGCGGGACATCGGTGGCGAGGGCGTAGGTCGAGGCCGGTTCGGTGTTCAAGGGGTTCCGGTCAGGGGTCGTATCGTCCTCCGTACCCGATCCGGCCAGCCCTTCAGTGGGGCCGCGCGAGATACCGACCGCCAGAGGTCGACTGGCACCCCCGATCGCGGGCGTGGTTCCGTACGTCGTTCCCCAGGAACGGGGCAGGACGCGAGGTCCGTCCCGCAATGCGGCGGGACCGGCTGCCACGCGCTCCACCAGCCCCGACAGGGCCGGCTCCCGCACTCCCGTCCCATGGATGAAGACGACCGCCGCCATGTGCCCCCCGTGACACCTGCACCTTGCCTGGTACGTTTGCGTTGCGAGGTCAGTTGACCATTATCAACCCGCAGTTGACGTCGAGCCAAGATACGACGGTGATGCACTTCCTGGGCGCCCTGTTCAGCGCGGGTTCGTTCGCCGCCGTCCCGTTGCCGGGTCAGAGTGGCATGGGTGCGATGTCACACTCGATGCGGCGGCGCTGGCGGGCCGCCTGGAGCCAGGGATGGTCAGAACGCACCACTCGGGCGAATCCCTCCACCGCCTTGTGCTGGAGCACGTCGGCCTCGGCACCGCGTCCCAGACCGCGCAGGTCGAGAGCGAGATTGGAGGTGCACGACAGGGTGAGTGGGTGGTCTTCGCCCGCCACCTTGGTCAACAGCGGCAGGTGGGCGGAATCGATCGCATGCGCCCGCTCCAAGTCGACGCGGACGTACGCGGTATTGGCCTGACCGAGACCCACGGTAAGGGTGTTGACGTGGCGCGGGCCGAGCGTCTCGCTCAGTCTGCGCACCACATCATCCTCGTGTGCCTGCGCGGCATCCAGGACGCCCAGGACCCGTTCCGTCGCGGCCAGGCTCGCCTTGGCCACCAGGGTGTGGCCGTGGCTCTCGCCGAGCCGCCGCCCGAGCCGGGTCACGGTCGCCTCGGCGAGTCGGCGGGAGCCTTCCAGATCACCGGCCAGACGCCGGTCGACGGAGACATTGGTCGCCGCGGACAGCGAGTCGAAGTGTTCGACGCCGTATCGGGCCCTGAGGTTGGCCAGGGTCTCCTCGGCGAGCTTGGCGCCTTCGGCGAGGTCTCCGTCCAGCCTGCGGCAGACCGCGAGGTTGCGGGCGATCCGCAGCGTCAGAGTGTGTTTGTCGCCCAGCGCGGCGCGTGCCCGACGGTACGTGTCCTCCTGAAAGTCACGTGCTTCGGGGAACCGCCCCGTCTCTCGCATGTCGATGGCGACGCAGTTGAGGGAGTTGAGGGTGAAGAAGCTGACGGGCCCGAACAGCAGGTCTCGCTGGCGAGCCGTCTCCTGGTCCAGCTCCAGCGCCTCCCGAAACCGCCCGCACAGTCGCAGGTCCACGGCCCAGCTGTGGGCCGCCCGGAGGCTGGCGGGGTCGTCAGGGCCGAACAGCGAACGCGCCAGGTCCGTGGCCTCTTTGCCCACTTCCTGCGCCTCCCCGTACCGCCCCTGGTAGCGATAGGAATCAGCCATGTCGCACAGGGAGTCGATCAGCTCCTCGGGATCGACATCGATACGCCGGGAGACGTCAAGCGCCTTCTCCGTGAGCGGGATCGACTCGGGTATCTGGCCCACCTGGCGCAGCAGGAACGCGAAACCCTTCGTCATACGCAGGACGTGGATGTCCTCCTCTCCGGACGCCGCGAGCCACGCGCTCCAGGCCTGCCGCCCGAAGGCCGCCGCTCCTTCGTGGTCACCCCAGTAATAGAGGAACCACATGGTGTCGTGGACCAGGTCACGGACATATTGGTCGGTACTGGTGACCGCCTGGGAGGCGAGGACGTGGGGCAGCAGTGCTTGATAGTCCCGCCACTCCAGGGAAGAGCCGTACGGCCCGGGTTTCGCGGCGGACAGCAACTGGTGGGCCGCGTCCCGCATGTGCTCGCGCTCCTGCGGGCTCAGTTTGGCGAGGAGCACGGTCTGTAGCAGGCGGTGCATCTGGAGGGTGTCGGCACGCGGATCGACCTTGATCAGCGAGAACTGGCTGAGGTCGCGGATGGCACGGTTCAGCTTGATCGACTCGCGCAGCAGCGGGTCGATCTCCGGAGTGATGTTGATGCCCCGGCTGCCGCGCAGCAGGGACCGCGGGATCGGCTCGGGAGCCATGCTGGCGCAGATGTCGAGGAGTTGGCGGGCGCCCGGGTTGTTCTCCTTGATGCGTTCCAGGGAGATGTCCCAGGCCGCGGCGACGGAGACCGGGTAGTCGGGAGCTTGCTCGATCTCAAGGATCTCAGGGCTGCGCTGGGCGAGCAGTTCAAGGTACTCGTCGACAAGCATGCCGGTGACACCGAGCCAGGCGCCCGCCTGCTCGACAGCCAGTGGCAGGTCGCCCAGGGCGTCGGCGAGCCGTTCGGCGTCCTCACCGCTCAAAGTTGGGGAGCGTTTCTGGAGCAACTCGATCGACTCGTCGCGTTCGAAGACGTTGACCGGCAGCGAGGTGGCCACTCGTTCCCATCCTCGGTTTCGGGAGGTGACAACGACCTTGCCCGGGCCGTCGTGCGGGAAGTAGCCGCGCACCAATTCGATGTTCTCGGCGTTGTCGAAGACCAGCAGCCAGTCGTCGTACGGCACTCCGGTCCGCAGCGCTTTCAGGGCAGAGATCGCTGCCGGCGCGCCCGCGTTGTCCTGCTCGGTCGGAGCGACGCCGAGCTGGGCCGCCAGAGTCGCCAACGCCGCCAGAATGAGACCCTCCTGCTCGGCTGGGATCCAGCAGATGACTTTGTAGTCGTGCTGGTGGGTGTACACGTATTCCAGTACGAGCTGGGATTTGCCCACACCGCCCAGGCCGTGCAGCGCGTGCGGCAGTACAGCCGCCGTGTCCTGGGTGCTCAACTGTTCGTCCATGGCCCTCAGCAGGGTCTGGCGACCGACGAACGAGGTGTTCCGCAAAGGGACGTTCACCATGAGAGCAGGTGACTTCATGGACTTGTTCATGCCCGCCCGTGCCTCCGTCGGTTGCTGGGTCCGGTCGGCTGACGCCTCGCCCTGGTCGGTGACGGGACCGTCAGGATTTCCGGCACCCTCTTCGATGCGCTTCGCGCGTTCGGCGTAAGGACCCGCCAAAGCCTTCATCACTGCCAGTTCACTGCGTACCCACCCCTGTTCGGCCGGGTGGGGCAGTGCAGCCGCCGCCGGATTGCGTAGGGCGATGTGCAGGGCCACGCCCCGCTCACCAGCCGCCGGCAACCCACCCACGACACCGATCGTCCGGGCGAGTTCGCCACGCGTGATGGTGGCAAGCAGTGCCTCACGGACTCCGTCGGCGAAGTCGGGGGCCTTCTTCTCACCGTCCCAGTCGATCAGTCCGCCCATCAGGATCTCGGCGAGATGTTCGGGACCGGTGTCCGGCATGGTGCGCAGCCTCAGCTGTTCCATCAGCTCGAACTCGAACGGGACGACGGCCAGTTGGCCAGCGAGTCTGCGCGCCGCCGGAGTGGCGAGGGTGAAGAAGCGTCGTACGGCGTCGGTGGCGGCGCTCCGGGAGCGCGGAGCGCGCAGGCCGGCCGCCGGGGTCGTGTCCGCCGAGGCTCCCACCAGAAGGGCCGGCAGGTCGCACTGTGTTCCGCGCTCTCCGGCAACGAGTTCGGCCCAGGCGGCGAGGGACCTTTCCTTGAAGGAGAGCACGGGCACGGGCAGAGCTGTGTCGCTCCCTGCCGGCAGCGGCCGGAGCGGGTCATGGCCACCGGAGGGCGGCCGATGCGCGAGCCCACTGTTGGGGACACCGAATCCACCCGCTTCCAGGGTGACTTGATGGGGGTGGACGGAGGAGCGGTGGCGCAGGTGCGGGGGCAGCAGGTTCACGAGGGCCGTGGGGCCGGACCGGCCCAGGTCGTGCAGCAGACGATCCGCACCCGGTGTGGTCCAGCCGTGGCCCAGTCCGTCGGTGACGACGAGGAAGACCCGGTCGCCCCTGCCGTGCAGGAGTTCGCCGGGATCCGCCGTGGCCCGAGCCGTACCCCACCTCAGCCGCGGCTCGCCGGCCGAAGGCAGGACCAGGTTCACGGTACGCACGGCCCGAAAGGCCCCGCTGTGCTCGGCGGCGGTGGACAGGGCGGCGGTCTCCGCAGCCCAGATCGCCATGGTGGGCGCCTCGTCCACGAGGACGACCAGATCCAGTGCGGTGGCGTCGGCGGGCCGGAACCACGGCATCCACAGCCCGTCCAGGAGGCCGCGCTCAGCCGTGACCTCTTCGTCCAGTTGGACGGCATCGAAGGACGGTACCCGACGAGCGAGCCGGTGCAGGGCGCGGGCCAGCCCGGCAGAGCGCCCGGGCACGGTCGGTTCACCGCGCTCCGGCCCAGGAAGCAGGGGCCGTCCCAGGCGTATCCGGCCAGGTCCCTCCGGGGCGGGAGTGAACAGCGGCGGCGGTGCGGCCGCCTCTTCGCTCGGCAGCCGGTAAGGGGCGTCGGGTGGCAGACGGGACTCCGTATGCACCGCCGTGCCGCCGTCCGGTCCGCCGATGTCGGACGCCCCGCCGTCCGCCACGGCGGGTCGTCCGGCCCGCGCCCAGTGGGCGCTCAGCCAGACGGCGTCGGCCAGCTCTCGCCAGTGCGGCAGGTCGTCCGTACGGTCCGGGCCCGCACCCTCGTGGCCGGTCCCGGGCGCGCGCTCCCGAGGCGTACCGTCCATTCAGCGGCCCTTCGAGAGGTCGCGTAACAGCTTTTCCACCAGCGTGCGCCCCTTCGTATCGGTCCGGAACGTGCCTGTGGCGGTCAGCTGTATGGCGTTGAGTAGCTGATCCAGAGCGTGGGTACCACCCGACTGGATCCGGCTGACGAATTCGTCGACCAGGGGCTCGGCACCCTGCGGAAGCACCCCGAAGTGGCTCACCACCATGCCCAACAACTGTTCCCGGGTGGGCGGGCGCATTTCCAGAGGGAGACAGCGCCGACGGAAGGCGGCCGGGAACTCCCGCTCCCCGTTACTGGTGATGACCACGATCGGGAACTCCCGGCACTCCACCCGCCCTTGCCATATCTCGGCGAGACCACCAGGGTCGGCGGTGTGCACCCGTGCGGTGTCCGCTGCAGCCCGGATCAACTCGGGGACGTCGTAGCTACCGTTCTCCAGCACGTGCAGCAGATCGTTGGGCAGGTCGATGTCGCTCTTGTCGAGTTCGTCGACGAGCAGGACGCGAGGACGGTCGTACGGGAGCAGCGCGGTACCCAAGGCACCCAAGGTGATGAAGTCGCCCAGCGCAGGCGGAGGTTGTTCCCCGCCGGTTCCGTCTCGGCCGACAGCAGCCACGCCGGGGAGTAGATTCGCCCGCCAGCCCGCGATGGCCTGAGCACGCCCCATCGCGTCATGGGAGTACAGACCATCGCGCAGCGTCGTGCGGCTGACGATGTTCCATTCGAGAACGCGGCCGAGGCCGAGCTCACGGGAGATCAGATAGGCGAGCGAGGACTTGCCGATCCCCGGTGAGCCGGTCACCAGCAGCGGCCGGCGCAGTATCAGGGCGGCGTTGACGACGTCGATGCCGTCCTGATCGAGTTGGGGAACGTCGTCGGCACTTCCGAGCCGGCGTATCGCGGCCTCGTCGTCGTCGGGCGGCTGGGACTGTGGTGGCTCGCCGCGGAACTGACGCCACGGCGGAGCGGAGGGCAGGCGGGGAGGCACACCGTCCGGGCTGGACCCCGTCGCGTGGAAGATGCGCCAGCCCTCGCCGTTCACCGTGTCCGGCGCGCTCATACCGTCGTCTCCTCACTGTCGATGCTGTCCATGCTGACGGCGTACCCGATGCCGCGCCCCTGCTCAAGGGCGTGCTCGACAGGACTCTGGACGTCCACCAACCGGTTCGGGTCGTCCCAGAAGAACGCGATGTGTCTACTCACGGGTTCTGGGCCGTCGGCCTTGAGTTCGGCCATGCGTCGCAGGTTCTGGATGACGGTCGGCAGCCGGGTCGGCGGCTGCACGGCGGCGAACACGGCCGCGACCACTTCACGTCGTTCCTCCGGGAACTCGCCCCTGCGGTCCCAGACGGCGAGCCCGATGCCTTCGGCGATGGCGGCCTTGAGTGCCTCTGTCGCCGCGCCGCCGTCGGGTGCGTCCAGCACCGCGGCGGTGCGACTCGGTTCGGCGGCCAGCTTGAGACGCCATTGATCCGGCCCGCCGGGGTGGGCGGTCTGCCAGCCGTGGACCGTGATCCCCCGGCTCTGGAGCGTCTGCCACCGTTCGTGCCACTGAGCCCGGACCAGGACGTCGTCACTGCGCATGCGCTCCAGGCTTCGCAAGTGCACCCCGTACTTCAGCCCCAGGCGCATCGGGGTCCCGTCCCACGACCGGACCGACAGGCCTGCCACGTCGTGGTTGAGCAGGTCGTAAGGGAGGACGAACTCGACGTAGGGGGGCAGTGACGCGCCACCGTCGGACGGAGCTTCGTGGGCTCCGGACGGGAACCGGAGGACCTGTGTCAGGGCCCGCTCGACGGCTTGGCCGAGTTCGTCGAGCGTGGTCGTCTCCTGATCGCCGGGCTGGGGGTGCCAGTAGCCGGGAACCGTGTTCAGCCAGGGACGGACGACGATGTCCCCCGAACCGTCACGGGCCGGTTCGACGGCGACAACCAGGCATCGGGGAATCGTCGGGTCGGGCACCACATCCGCCCGCCGGGACCTGCGCTCTTCGAGCGCGCCGAGCAGTCCGCCGCGCTCCGCCCAGTTGTCGGCCCACAAGGACAGGGCCTGCCGCCAGCTCTGGGGCCGGATCAGTTCCGCGGCCTGGTCCACGAGGAGAACCGCCGGCGGAATGCCGTCCGGCTGGACGTTCAACTCAGCCACGTGCACGAAGAGTTGTTGCACCGTGAGGTCCATGGGCAGGGCCAGGTGGAGCTCACGCGCGAGGCCGTCGCGCAAGCCGGCCCCGGACAGTTTGTCCTCGACGGCCTCCAGGAGTGCGAGCGCGGAATTCATGTCACGCTCGGTCAACGGACCGGGCAGCGGCGGGGCGAAGGCAGCGCCTCCCAAGGAGAGCAGCAGCTCTTCGAGTTCGGCGGCAGCCGGGAGGCTCTCGTGGATACGCACCACACCGACCAGCGCTCGCTCACCTCCGGATACCCGTAAGGCCGTCTGCACCAGTGCGACGACGTCTTCACGCCGTTTGATACCCCTGAGTTCGACATCAACGCCGAGCGCGTCCGAGAGCGTTCTCGCGAAGATATTGCGTCCGTGCTGATCCTCCAGGCAGCTCAGTTCGCAAAGTGCCTCGATCAGGCCAGACAGCAGGTCGTTTCCCGGAGCGCGCCCGAACCCGCCTAATCCCGCCGCTTTCTCCACCGACCTTCCCCCACGAGCCGGTACACCTGACTGACCAGCGAACGTAGCACGCCGCCACCGGCCTATCTAGGCCGTCCCAGGACCTACCGCTCAAAGCCGCGGGTCCACCGGCTCCGACTCCAGCGCCAGCACCCCGAACACGGCCTCGTGCACCCGCCACAGCGGCTCGCCCTCCGCCAGCCGGTCCAGGGCCTCCAGGCCCAGGGCGTACTCGCGGATCGCCAGCGACCGCTTGTGGTTCAGGAAGCGGCTGCGCAGCCGGACGAGGTTGTCGGGGCGCGTGTACTCCGGACCGTAGATGATCCGCAGGTACTCGCGGCCCCGGCATTTGATGCCGGGCTGCACCAGCCGCCCCTCCTTGCCGCGCACCAGCGCGCCCAGTGGCTTGACGACCATGCCCTCGCCGCCGCGACCGGTCATCTCCAGCCACCAGTCGATGCCGGCCTGCACCGACTCCGGGTCACCGGTGTCGACGTAGAGCCGTCGGGTGGTCTGCAGCAGGCCGCCCGCGTCGTGCTCGACGAGCCGGTCGAGCAGGGCCAGCTGCTCGTCGTGCGGCAGCCCGGCGAGGCTGCGGCCCTGGACGGCCAGGATCTGGAAGGGGGCGAGTCGTACGCCGTCCAGGCCCTCGGTCGTCCAGCAGTAGCGGCGGTACGCCTGAGTGAACGCGGCCGCGTTCGAGGCCCGTTCCCGCTGGCGGGCCAGCAGGCCGGCCACCTCGACGCCCCGGGACGCGGCACCCTCCAGCGCGCCGAGCGCACCGGGGAACACAGCGCCGGAGGCGGCACCGACGGCCGCGTACTGGGACCGCAGAAGCCCGGAGGCTTTCAGCGACCACGGCATCAGCTCGGCGTCCAACAGGAGCCAGTCCGTGTCGAGTTCCGCCCAGAGACCGGCCGCCTCAACCGCCGTCCGCACGCGCCCGAGGATCTCCTCCGTGACCGACTCGTCGTCGAAGAACGGCCGTCCGGTCCGGGTGTACAGCGCCCCCGTAGGACCGTCGACGCCGAACCGCTTACGCGCCGCGTCGGCGTCCCGGCACACCAGGGCGACCGCCCGCGAGCCCATGTGCTTCTCCTCGCACACGACTCGCGCGACCCCGTCGGCCGCGTACTGCGCGAAGGCCTCGACCGGGTGCTCCAGATAGCCGTCGACGTGACTGGTCGCCGTGGGTGCCATGGTCGGCGGCAGGTACGGCAGCAGGCGCGGGTCGACCGCGAAGCGGCTCATGACTTCCAGGGCCGCCGCCGCGTTCTCCTCGCGGACGGACACCCGGCCCGAGTGGCGGGTCTCCACGACCCGGCGGCCGTGCACGTCGTTCAGGTCCAGCGGCCGGCCGTCGTGCCCGCCGGGCGCCTCGGCCCGCAGGGGGCGCGTCGGCTCGTACCAGACCTGCTCGGCCGGTACGTCGACGAGCTCACGCTCCGGCCAGCGCAGGGCGGTGAGCTTGCCGCCGAACACGGCGCCGGTGTCCAGGCAGATGGTGTTGTTGAGCCAACTGGCCTCCGGGACGGGTGTGTGGCCGTAGACGACCGCCGCCCGGCCCCGGTAGTCCTCCGCCCACGGGTAGCGCACCGGCAGCCCGAACTCGTCGGTCTCGCCGGTGGTGTCGCCGTACAGCGCGTGTGAGCGGACCCGGCCGGAGGTGCGGCCGTGGTACTTCTCGGGCAGACCGGCGTGGCAGACCACCAGCCGGCCGCCGTCGAGGACGTAGTGGCTGACCAGCCCGTCGATGAACTCCCGCACCCGGGCGCGGAACTCGTCGCTCTCGCCCTCCATCTGCTCGATGGTCTCGGCGAGGCCGTGGGTGTGCTGGACCTTGCGGCCCTTGAGATACCGGCCGTACTTGTTCTCGTGGTTGCCGGGTACGCACAGCGCGTTGCCGGACTCGACCATCGACATCACACGGCGCAGCACGCCAGGGCTGTCCGGGCCGCGGTCGACGAGGTCGCCCACGAAGACGGCCGTACGGCCCTCGGTGTGCGCGCCGTCGACATAGCCCAGCTTGCCCAGCAGCGACTCCAGTTCCGAGGCGCAGCCGTGGATGTCGCCGATGATGTCGAAGGGACCGGTGAGCTGGGTGAGGTCGTTGAAGCGCTTCTCGGTGACGACGGAGGCGTTCTCGACGTCCTCCACCCCGCGCAGGACATGGACCTTCCGGAAGCCCTCGCGCTCCAAGTGCCTTATGGACCGGCGCAGTTCGCGGATGTGGCGCTGGATGACCCGGCGGGGCATGTCGGCCCGGTCGGTGCGGGCCGCGTTGCGCTCGGCGCACAACTCCTCCGGCACGTCCAGCACGATGGCGATGGGCAGCACGTCGTACTGCTTGGCCAGGTCGATCAGCTGACGGCGGGCGTCCTGCTGCACGCTGGTGGCGTCGACGACGGTACGGCGGCCGGCCGCCAGACGCTTGCCGGCGATGTAGTGCAGGACGTCGAAGGCGTCCTTGGTCGCGCTCTGGTCGTTCTCGTCGTCGGAGACCAGGCCGCGGCAGAAGTCCGAGGAGATCACCTCGGTCGGCTTGAAGTGCCGGCGGGCGAAGGTGGACTTGCCGGAGCCGGAGGCGCCGACGAGGACGACGAGGGAGAGGTCGGTGACGGGGAGGACCCGTCCCTGCTTCTGCGTCTCGGTCATGCTGCCTTCGCCTCCTTCTCGGTCTTCTCAGCCTTGTCGGTCTTCTCAGCCTTGTCGGTCTTCTCGGTCTTCTCGGTTTTCTCTGTCTTTGCGGTGGCTGTGTTCATTTCGAAAACGGCCATCTGGGTGGGCGGGCCCACCTCGGGGTCGTCCGGCCCGACGGGCACGAACTCCACGTCGTACCCGTGCCGTTCGGCCACCGTGTGCGCCCAGGTGCGGAACTCCTCCCGGGTCCACTCGAAGCGGTGGTCACCGTGCCGGACATGGCCGGCCGGGAGGGACTCCCAGCGGACGTTGTACTCGACGTTGGGGGTCGTCACCAGGACGGTCCTCGCGCGGGCCGAGCCGAACACCGCGTACTCCAGGGCGGGCAGCCGCAGCAGGTCGAGGTGCTCGATGACCTCGCTGAGCACGGCGGCGTCGTACCCCTTGAGCCGCTTGTCGGTGTATGCGAGCGAGCCCTGGAACAGCTTGACGCGCGAGGCCTGCCGCTCGCCCATGCGGTCCAGTTTCAGCCGCCGGGAGGCGATGGTCAGCGCGCGCATCGACACATCGACACCGACGATCTCGGTGAACCGCGGGTCCTTCAGCAGCGCCTGCACCAACTGCCCCTGTCCGCAGCCGAGATCGAGCACCCGGGCGGCGCCGCGGGCGCCGAGCGCGGCGATGATCGCGTCGCGCCGCTGCACGGCGAGCGGGGTCGGCTTCTCCTCCGTCTCGGTCTCCGCCTCGACGGCGTTGTCGATGTCCTCGACCTCGCTGTCGTCCGCCTCCGCGAGCCGCACCAGCTCAAGGCGCTCCATCGCCTCACGCGTCAGCGACCAGCGGCGCGAGAGATAGCGGCTGGTGATCAGCTTCTGCTCCGGGTGGTCGGGCAGCCAGCCCTCCCCCGCCCTCAGCAGCTTGTCGACCTCGTCGGAGGCCACCCAGTAGTGCTTGGCGTCGTCGAGGACCGGGAGCAGGACGTAGAGGTGGCGCAGGGCCTCGGCGAGGGTGAGTGTCTCGCCCTCCAGAACGAGCCGCACGTACCGCGAGTCGCCCCACTCGGGGAACTCGGTGTCCAGCGCCACCGGTTCGACGGTGACGGTCCAGCCCAGCGGCTCGAAGAGCCGTCGTACCAGCTCCGGGCCACCGCGGGCGGGCAGCGCGGGCACCTCGACACGCAGCGGCAGCGGCTGCGCGGCACGCTCCGGCCGGGCGTTGCACACGCCGCGGATCGCACTGGAGAACACACTGCTCAGCGCCACCGCGAGCAGCGAAGAGGCCGCGTACGGGCGGTCGTTGACATACTGCGCGAGTGCCGCGTCGGGCGCACCGCCGCGTCCCTTGCCCTTCCCCCGCCGCACCAGCGCCACCGCGTCGACCTCCAGGAGCAGCGCCGCCGTGCAGCGCCGGACATCGGCCTCGGGGTAGAGGACGTGCGCCGTGCCGTAGGACGTGGAGAACGCCTGCGCCTTCTCGGGGTGCTTGTGCAGCAGGAAGCCGAGGTCGGTGGCGGGGCGTTCGGGTGTGCCGGTGGTGGTGATGGTCAGGAACATGGGACGGAAACCTCAAAATGGGTTCTGAACTGCGGATACTCGCCGTGACGGCCACGGGAGCGCTCTCGTCGGCGCGCCCGCCCAACGTACGCGATCCCCCCACTGCGCACTCAGGATTTTCCGGCGCCCCGCGATCACTCGGCACACCGGTACGGCCGCTCCACCGCCTGATTTACGGTGGGGGCGCGTCAAAGGCCCTTCAGGACGCGATCAAGTGCCGACCGGCCCAGGGGCCCCCAGTGCGACTTGCCGCCGGGCAGGCCGCGGTCCCCGGCTTGGCCCATCGCCATCAGGAACAGGCTCCTCATCGCGGCCAGTCCGCGCGCCCTTCGCACCGCTGCCTCGTCCGCCTGTGCGTAGCTGTCGAAGAACCGTGAGGCACCGCCCGCGGGGAGGAGCAGCCAGGCGGCCGCGAGGTCCCACGCCGGGTCGCCGGCGACGAGTGCGTCGAAGTCGACGACACCCGCCAATGTCCCGTCCGCGACGACCACGTTCGCGGGATGCAGGTCGCCGTGCACCCACACCGGTGAGCCCGCCCACCCCGGGGCCGCCACCGCCTCGCCCCAGACTTCACGGATCTCGTCGGCGAGGCCGGCAGGGGCGACGTCCTGGAAGAAGTGCTCGAAGCCGTCCGTGCAGTCCTTGGGGTGAGCGCCGAAGTCCGAAGCGGTCGGTGCGTCGGCGGGCGCCTCCACGTGCAGCGCCCTGAGGAAGCCCGCCAGCGTCTCGGCCGCGTGGTCGCCGCGAGTGATCGAACCGTGGTCCAGCGGCGTGCCCTCGACCCATGTCATGACGGTCCAGATCTTGCGGAAGCGCTCGGACGGCGCGCCGTCCCGGAGGGGGACGGGAATCGGCAGCGGCAGGCGCGCTGCCAGGGTCGGCAGCCACCGGCGCTCCTTGAGCTGCGACTCGGGGCTCGTGTCCATCCGCTGCATCCGGACGGCCAACTCGTCGCCGAGGCGCCACATCTGGTTGCCCCAGCCGCCCGCCACTTCGCGGATGGGCAACTCGGCCAGGTCCGGATGCTGTTCCCGCAGCAGTCCGCGGACCAGATCCTCGCTGATCTCGATCTCGGATTCGATCATGCCGAGTCACCGTACTTCAGGCGGGCGGAGGCCACCGGGCACTTCGGGAGATCCGGCGGCACCTGTGAGGCTGCCTTGCAGACTGCCGTCGCTCCCCTCTGCACGTCGTACGCACCACGGGCCACGGTTTGTACTGGGGCTGGGGGCCGCGGCGGACTCCGGCGGCCTCGGGGCGGCTCGCCGTCCAGGGCCCGGTGGTCGCGGTCAACGTCAGTCCGTACAGCTGCCACGCCCTGGCCGTCATCACGTCCGGGGTGCGCGCCGTACCGCTCCGCTGGGCGGCCTCCCGCTATGTCGACCGCACCCTGCAGTGGCTGTGGGACACCCTCTGCCGTCCGGTGCTCGACGCCCCCGGCATCGGACCCGGCCGAGGGCCGGCCGACCCGCTGCCCCGCCTGTGGCGGATGCCGACCGGCGAGCTCTGCTTCCTGCCACTGCACGCGGCCGGTCACCACGGCGGGAGACGGACGCACCGTCATGGACCGGGTCGCCTCCTCCTGCACCCCGACCCTGCACGCCTCCCCTGCACCCCCTTCGCCACGGCACGCGCGTGCCGTGGCGAAGGACCTCACCGGAACGCAGGCCGAGAACCCGGGGAGACTTCTGTCCGTCGCCGTCGCCGTCTCCGCGCTGCCGGGACTGGAGGCGCTTCCCCAGGCCGACGCCGAAGCGGCTGCCGCACGCGCCCATTTCCCGGACCACCGCGAGGGGAACGGCCGGCCGACGAGGTGATTCACCTTTCGTCGGCCTTCCAGCCGGCGGGTTGTCCGCACGTCGTGTCCACGCTCCGGCCCGTACGCGACTCGGCGGCCGTGACGGTCGCGGCCGGCACGTACCCTCCGCATCTTCCGGCTCTTCCGGGGAACCGGGCCGGCCCACGCGGTGCACGCCGCGGTCCGCCGACTGCGCGACGGGTACCGCGGCGGCAATGCCGTGCTGTGGGCCGCTCACCTCCGAGCGGCCCCTGACCCGGATCCGGCGCCGCTACGACAGCTGCGACTGGACCTGGGCCGAGATCAGCTCCAGGTGGTCCAGGTCGGCGAGGTCGAGGACCTGGAGGTAGAAGCGACTGGCGCCGGTCTGCGCATAGCGGCCGATCTTGTCGACGACCTCGGACGGGGTGCCCGCCAGGCCGTTGGCCTTCAGTTCGTCGACCTCGCGGCCGATCGCGGCGGCCCGGCGGGCGACCTCCTGGTCGTCCTTGCCGACGCAGACGACCAGCGCGTTGGAGTAGACGAGGTCCTCGGGCCGCCGGCCGGCATCCTCGGCGGCGGCTCGGACCCGGGCGAACTGACGCTCGCTGTCCTCGATCGAGGCGAAGGGCATGTTGAACTCGTCGGCGTACCGGGCGGCAAGCCGCGGGGTGCGGGTCGCGCCGTGGCCGCCGACCAGGACCGGGATCTTCTCCTGGGCGGGCTTGGGCAGCGCGGGCGAGCCGGTGAGGTCGTAGTACGTGCCGTGGAAGTCGAAGGTGTCGCCGACCTTGGTCTGCCACAGGCCCGTGACGATCTCGAGCTGCTCCTCGAGCCGGCCGATCTTCTCCTTCGGGAACGGGATGCCGTACGCCTTGTGCTCCTCCTCGAACCAGCCGGCGCCGAGGCCGAGTTCGACGCGGCCTCCGGACATCTGGTCGACCTGGGCGACCTGGATGGCGAGCACGCCGGGGAGGCGGAAGGTGCCGGCGGTCATGAGGGTGCCCAGGCGGATGCGCTTGGTCTCACGGGCCAGCCCCGCGAGGGTGATCCAGGCGTCGGTGGGGCCGGGCAGGCCGTCCACGGAGCCCATGCGGAGAAAGTGGTCGGAGCGGAAGAAGGCGTCGAAGCCGAGGTCCTCGGTGGCCTTGGCCACCGCGAGCAGCGTGTCGTAGGAGGCCCCCTGCTGGGGCTCGGTGAAGATGCGAAGGTCCATACCTCCATCCTGCACGCCACGGTGCCGGTCAACCCCACCGGTCCCTCCGGCCACTCCCGTCCACGGTCGGGTGAAAAACCGTGGTCGCCCGGCCCGGGGCGTACCTGGCCAGTGACCCGTTGTGGTGGTGGTCGTTGGCTCGTGCGGAGCCGGACCGCCCGGCACCCGCGCCGGCGGCCGTCGCCGGGATGTCACCCGATCGGCCTCCCCGCGGGGGCCTGGGGCCGAGGAGGCCGTCATGTCCGAAGAGTCCGTGCCGCAGCAGGGCGGCGGCACCGGCCGGCCCAAGGGCTTGCTGCAGCAGATGGAGGAGCTGATGGCGGCGCTGAACGCGGACCTGTCGGCCCTTGACGCGGATCTGCAGTCCGCGGGGCGGGGCGTGGAGGAGAGCGAGGCAGACTGAGACCCCGTCTCTAGCCGGCCTCCCTCTCGGGTAACACCTCTTCCCGGTCCGCGAGTCTGCGCAGCATCTCCCGGACCCGGTCCCTGGACTCGTCCGCCGCGTCGATGGCCTCCATGCACTGCCAGTAGGTGCTCTCGTCGTCCGCGGCGCAGGCGAGGCCCACCAGGGCGATGCCCACCTCGCCCAGGAGGCTGCCGAGGCACAGGAGGGCCTGGCGGGCGTCGCCCAGGTCGGTGAGCTGGGCCGCGCGCAGGTCCTCGGTGGCGATGTGCGGGTTGTCGAGGACCCCGCAGCCCCGGCCCGCCAGCTCCGTCAACCCCAGCGCCTCGCCGCGCAGTTCGGGTGGTCCGGAGACCGCGAGGCGGCTGCCTATCGCCTGCGCCAGGGCCTGTGCCTGCCACACCTCGGTCATGGTCTCCGGAGCATCGCCGCTCCCTGCAAGGGCACGTCTGCTCGTCACGATGAGCCGCACAGCGTCCATGCCGCTGCCCCCGTCTGTCTGGACGCGCTGCCCGCACGTCCGCCCGAACTCCGCTGTCCACTACCCAGAGTGAGGGTGTGCGGGACGAAAAGCCAGAGGAAGACCGAAATCTGTGGACAACAAATCGGTTTCGGGCCGGTTTTTGACTCCGGAGAGTGAAAGTGGACTGAACCACTCCTGGTGGCCGCCCTGTTCGACTACGGCGCCGGGAACCTCCGTTCGTTGCGGTCGATCTTCGCGTCCAGCGCCGCGAGCGGGTCGATGTCCAGCACGTCGCACAGCTGCAGCAAGTAGGCGAGCACGTCCGCGACTTCGTCCGTCACGCGGTGCGCGGTGTCCGGGTCGTCCATGACGCGGGCCGACTCCTCCGGCGTCAACCACTGGAAGATCTCGACCAGTTCGGAGGCCTCCACACTGAGCGCGGCGACGAGGTTCTTGGGCGTGTGGTACTGCCGCCAGTCGCGGGCGGCGGCGAAGTCGGCCAGCCTGCGCTGCAGTTTCGCCACGTCGAGATGATCGGTCACGGCTCCAGGTGTACCACCGCGACGGGCTCCGGCCCGGCCGCGCCGGCGGCCCACGAGGCATCGCTGACCGCGGCCACGACGCGGATGTGGCCGCGGCCCGCGGTCCGCAGGGCCAGCCGCAGCAGTTCCCGTCGCTGCCGTGGGTCGAGGGAGCGGTCGAAGCCGTCGGCGAGGACGGTGAGCGTCTGCATGGCCGCGGGCACCTCGCCCGCGGTGTCCACCTCCAGGACGCCCGGCCCGGTCAGCAGGACCAGCGCGAGGGCCAGATAGCGCAGCTCGCCGTCGCCCAGGCGCCGCAGAGCTGTCCGGAAACCGTCGCCGCGGTCGAGAAGCGCCTGCACGGTCCCGTCGCCCAGCGGCTCGGCGAGCACGTCGGCCACCGGTCCCGCGCATCCGGCGCGCGCCACCTCGACGAGCTGCGCGTGCCGTCGTGTGCACTCGGCGCGGGTGCGCCACAGAACGTCGGCGAGGTTGTCGCAGCCGCCGAGGAGCAGTCCGGAGCCGAGCGGGGCGGGGGCCCGCATCCGGCCGGGGCGCGGATCGCAGGCGAAGACGGACCGCAGGGCGACGACCATCTGTTCGGCGGCGGCGAGCACCCGGCGCTGTCCGTCGGTCTTGCCGGCCACGCGCAGCGGCAGCAGTGCGGTGCCGAGCCGGTCGTCGGGCAGCGGCGCCCGCGTCACCGGTGCCGAACCCGCGGTGTGCCAGGCGGCCTGCACGGTGCGGCGGGAGGGGTCGCGCAGGGCGGTCTCCAGGAGCACCAGACCGCCCGCGGTCAACCGCTCGCCCACGATGCGCAGTTCGGGCTCGGCCTGCACGGCGACGTCGAGCCGGACCGGCCCCTCGGGCCCGTCGGCCGTACAGCCGATGCGGAATCCGCGCCGCCGCTGCGCATCGGGCCGCGCCCGCTCCGGCACGCAGTCGGCCGCGTCGGGAAACACCTCCCCGACCTCGGCTCCGCCGCCGAGCCGGGCCAGCGCCTCGTACGCCCGCAGCGCACTGGTCTTCCCGCAGCCGCTGCCCCCGGCGAAAAGGGTGACCGGGCCGAGCTCGAACCCGGCCCGCCGGTGTCCGGCGAAGGCGGACAGCCGCAGCTCGGTGACACAGGGCCGGTCCGGGCGCGGGCGGTCCGCGACGGTTCGCAGCGGGTACGACGTATCGGAGTTCGCCGCGGGCGGCACGGATGACACGGTCATGTCCGGACCGTAGGACCATGCCCGGAAGGTGAACCGTTACGGCGTCGGGAGCTTCCTACGATCGGGGGACCAGGGTCAGGAGCCGGCCACCGAGGCGCTCTCCACCAGGTCGGTGACCTCGGTGTCCGAAGGGGCCAGCAGGAAGACGTTCCGGTCCACGCGGTGCATGCCGCTCGCGAGGCCGAAGACGACTCCGGTGCTGAAGTCGAGGACGCGCTTGGCGACCTCGGCCTCCGCGCCGCTCAGGTCGAGCAGGACGGGGACTCCGGCCATCAGGGTCTCGGCGACCTCGCGGGCGTCGGCGAAGACATTGACCCTGAGGACGACGAAACGGCGACGGGCCTCCGTCAGCGCTTCGGGGTGCGCGCGGTGGTCCACTGCGGACGGCCAGGCGTCGCGTCCACGCAGCGGCACGACCTGGGCGAGCCCTTCCCACTGTTCATCGGTGACGTCGTGGCTGTTCACCGGCTCCCCCCGAACTGACTCGCACTCATTGCCTGCACCAGCCAATTCTTACGCCAAGTCACCCGTTCGGCCCAACAGCGACACGGTCCGCGACCGTCACAACCGTTTCACGGTGACGAGAACCGGTCGGGGTATGGACCGGTTCCTGCTCGAACGGGGCTCTTACCCGCCTCACACCGGACTCTTCACCTCCGGCCACGTACTGGTCACCGAGTGCCACTAGCGTGCCCTGACGTGCACTTGGCAGAAACGCAGCTGGTGACATCCGGCCGGCGAACGCAGTCGGCGGTACCCGCCGTACCGGAACCTCCCGCGCAGTGGCATCGCGTGCTGACGGTGCTGGCGAACGTCAGCCTGTTCATCGGTACACGCACGGTGTGGGCACAGGCGGCGAGTCACCGGCCGGCCGTGGCCGCCGTCATCTCGGTGTGTTACGCCTCGATCCTGGTGTGCGGGGTGCTGGCGCTCGTCGTGCGCCGGTCCCGGTCGCTCGCGCGGCTCGACGCGGTCGTGCTGGTGACCGCCGTGGTGCTCGCCCTGTGCGCGTGGGCCATGAACCACGGCGGCTCGGACGAGGCGGTGCTGACCACCCAGGCCGCCAAGGAGCTGGTCGCGGGCCACCACGTCTACGGGCATCCGTGGCCGTGGCTCTTCCAGAAGGGCATCGCCCTCACCACGACCTTCGACGGCGGCTACGACTACACCTACGGCTATCCCCCGCTCGCCACGCTGCTCACCGCGCCCCTGCTGTGGATCGGCCACGGCGGCGCCCCGGCGACGGCGGTCAGCACGGGCGCGCTGATCGTCGGCACGGTCGTGCTGTGGCGGATGCTGCCCGCGCAGTGGCGGTCGGCGGCGACCATGGCGTGCCTGGGTTTCGGGTTTCTGCCGACCTACGGCCGTGAGGGCTACCCGGCGATCACCGCGCTGGCCCTGCTCATCCCGGTGGTGGTGCGCTGGCCGCGGATCGGAGAGGGCGGGCGGCTCGGGGCGGCCGGTGTCGCACGGGCCGCATGCCTGGGTGCCGCGTGTGCCGCGCAGCAGCTGCCCTGGTTCCTGACGCCGTTTCTGCTGGCCGGGATCTACGCGGTGCGCCGCGGTGAGCTGGGCGGACGGGCCGCGGCGCTGGTGGTGGCGCGGATCGCCGGGATCGCCGCGACCGTGTGGCTGCTGATCAACACGTACTTCATCGCGAGCGAGCCGGGCACCTGGGTGAGCGGCATCGCGCTGCCGCTGACCCAGGGAGCGACGCTGCACGGGCAGGGCCTCGTGGGCGTGTCCCTGTACTACACGAACGGCAGCGACCGGGTCGAATGGTACGGACACGCGAGCATGCTGCTGGCCGCGGCCCTGCTCGGGCTGCTGATCCTGTTCATGCGCCGGCTGGGGCCGGCGGCGACCGTCCTGCCCTGGTGCGCCTTCTATCTGGCGACCCGGTCCCAGGACGGCTACTACCTGATGATGACGCCGCTGTGGCTGGCGACCGCCATCACCGCGCCGCCGTCCGAGTTCACGCGGGCCTGGCAGCCGCGCCCGCGTCTGCTGACCGGCCCCCACCGGAGGTCGGCGCTGGCCGCGACGGCCGCGCTGCTGGTCGCCCCGGCGCTGGTGAGCGCCGTCGTGGCGGTCACCGGGAAGCCGCCGCTCAGGATGGAGATCGCCTCCGTGCGCCGGACGGCGGGGGACGCGAACGTCCTCAGCCGGCTGACACTGCGGGTCACCAACAAGGACGACAGCGCCCTGGAACCGCACTTCATGCTCACCGTCGGCCAGGGCCTGAACCAGTACTGGACGGTCCTGAAGGGACCGGCCACCCTGCCCGCGCACGCCTCGGCCGACTATGTGATCCGGCCGCCGGACCACGGGAGGTTCACCCTGCCGGGGCCGAAAGCCCGACTCAGGCTGCGGGCCTTCACGCCCGCACCGCAGACGCTGTCCAGCATGGACCTCCACCTGCGGGTGCGCGGCACCCGCTGACGCGCGTCAGGCCGCCGTACGCACGAAGCGGAGGGTGGCGGTGACCGTGGTCAGGCCGCGGATCATGCCCAGCTGGTTCCAGCCCAGGCCGAACTCGCCGCGGTCCACGGTGAACTCCGTGTCCAGGGTGAGCGCGTCGGCGTCCGCACCGGCCAGGCGCGCGGTGAGGGTCTGCGGGCGGCTGATGCCGCGCACGGTCAGCCGGCCGGAGACCTCGACGGTGTCCGAGGCGCCGGCCTTCGCGCTGCGGACGGCGAAGGTGATCTCGGGGTGGTTCGCGGTGTCGAAGAAGTCGGCGGAGCGCAGATGCTCGTCCCGCTTCTTGTTCTTGGTGTCGAGGGTGGCGGCGTCCAGGGTGAGGGTGCCGGTGGCGGAGCCGTCGGGCTGCACCTCGCCCTGTCCGCCGATGGAGCCGAAGGTGCCCTTGACGGTGACGAGACCCCACATCGTCTTGTGGCGCAGGGCGACGGTGGATGCGGTGGCGTCGAGCTGCCAGACACCGGTTTCGACGGCGACGGTCATGATCTTCTCCAGTGAGCGGTGAGCAGTGAGCGGGGGGTCCGGAAGATCCGGGGGAAAGCTAGTGCTTCAAATTTGGATGACTACGACCGTAGGCCATTATCCAAATCTGGACAACCCTTCGGTCCAAATTTGAACCATGGGTAGACTCGACACCATGGCCGACCCCGAGGAGCACCCCACCACCCTGCCCGAATGCCCGTCCGCGCAGGGTGGCGGACTGCTGCCCAAGGAGCTGCGGGCCTGGATGGTGATGCTCGGGGCGGTGGGAGCGGTGGAGCAGGAGCTGCGGTCGGTCGTGAAGGAGCGCCTCGACGTCTCGCACGACGAGTTCCTGATCCTGTGCCTGCTCGCCGAGCAGCCCAGGACGGGGCTGCGCATGACGCGGATCGCCGAACTCCTCGGCCGCCCCAAGACCCGGCTCACCTACCAGATCGCCTGTCTCCAGCACGCCGGGCTGGTCACCCGCCAGTCGGTCTGCGGAGACAAGCGGGGCATCGAGGTGGCCCTCACCGACAAGGCCCGCCGCCGCCTGGAGGAGGCCTCCGGCACCCTCGCCTCGACAGTCACCCGGGCCCTGACCCACGTCATGGGCCCGGACCAGCACGAGGCGATGTGCGGCCTGCTGCCCGAGCCGGCCAAGGAGGCCGCACTCGCCCAGGAGTCCGAACTCGCCGAGGAGTCCGAGCGGCCGTAGCGCGTGGTGACCCACCCGCTCCTGGGTACTCGGCGGTCCCGTGCCGGCGATCGCAGGAGGGCTCCATGGGCGCACTGGACCTGCCCGAACCCGTCGTCCGCAGCGGAGCCGCGCCGCCGGTCGACACGGCGGGGCTGGAGGCCGCGCTGCGTGAGAGGGTCGACGGCGAAATCCGCTTCGACGCCGGGAGCCGGGCCGCGTACTCCACCGACGCCTCCAACTTCCGGCAGACCCCGATCGGCGTCGTCGTGCCCCGCACCCCGGAAGCGGCCGCGGAGGCGGTGGCCGTCGCCCGCGAGCACGACGCGCCCGTCCTGTCGCGCGGCGGCGGGACCAGCCTCGCCGGGCAGTGCACCAACGCGGGCGTGGTGATCGACTGGTCGAAGTACTGCCACCGGCTGGAGTCCGTGGACCCCGAGGCCCGCACCTGTGTCGTCCAGCCGGGCATCGTCCTCGACGAACTGAACCGGCAGCTCGCCCCGACCGGCCTGCGCTACGGCCCCGAGCCCGCCACCCACATGAACTGCACCATCGGCGGCATGATCGGCAACAACTCCTGCGGCGCCACCGCCCAGGCGACCGGCAAGGTCGTCGACAACATCGCCCGGCTGGAGGTGCTGCTCTACGACGGCACCCGCTTCTGGTGCGGCGAGACGAGCGACGAGGAGTACGCCGGGATCGAGCGGCACGGCGATCTGCGGGCCGCCCTCTACCGGCAGCTGCGCGCCCTGCGGGACCGGTACGGCGACGAGGTCCGCCGCCGCTACCCGGACATCCCGCGCCGGGTCTCCGGCTACAACCTGGACTCGCTGCTGCCCGAGCACGGCTTCGATGTCGCGGGACTGCTCGTGGGCAGCGAGTCGACGCTGGTCACCGTCCTGCGGGCGGAGTTGGAGCTGGTGCCCGTGGTCAAGGAACGGACGCTGGTCGTGCTCGGGTTCCCGGAGATCGCCGTGGCCGCCGACGCCGTACCGGCGATCCTGCCGTACGAGCCGATGGCGCTGGAGGGCGTCGACGCGCGGCTCGTCAGGGACGAGCGGATCAAGCACCTCAATCCGAAGGCCCGCGCCCAGATGCCCGAGGGCAACGCCTTCCTGATGGTGCAGTTCGGCGGGGACACCGTCGAGGAGGCGGACGAGCGGGCGCACCGGATGCTCGACGGGCTGCACGAGTCCGAGCACGACGCCGAGGTCGCCTTCCTCGACGACCCCGCCCACGAGGAGGAGCTGTGGCAGGTGCGCGAGGCCGGCCTGGGCGCCACCGCGCACATCCCGGGCAAGCCCGACACCTTCGAAGGCTGGGAGGACTCGGCGGTGGCGCCGGAGCGGCTCGGCGACTATCTGCGCCGACTGCGCCGCCTCTACGACGAGTTCGGGTATCTCAGCGACACCGGGCCCAGCCTCTACGGCCACTTCGGGCAGGGCTGTGTGCACACCCGGATCCCCTTCGACCTGTACTCGGCCGACGGCGTGGCCGCCTACCGGCGGTTCATGGAACGGGCGGCCGATCTGGTCGCCGAGTTCGGCGGGTCCTTCTCCGGGGAGCACGGGGACGGGCAGAGCCGCGGTGAGCTGCTGCCGCGGATGTTCGGCGAGGAGCTGGTCGAGGCCTTCGGGCGGCTGAAGGCGGTCTTCGACCCGCTCGACCGGATGAACCCGGGGAAGGTCGTGGCGCCGTACCGGCTGGACGAGAACCTGCGCCTGGGCGGCGACTGGGCCCCGTACGCCCCGCGTGACCTGCACTTCCGCTTCCCGGGCGACGGGGGGTCCTTCGCCGAGGCCGCCAACCGGTGCGTCGGCGTGGGCAAGTGCCGGCAGCTCACCAACAAGAGCGGCGCGGTGATGTGCCCCTCGTACCAGGTGACCCGGGAGGAGGAGCACTCCACGCGGGGGCGGGCGCGGCTGCTGTTCGAGATGCTCGACGGGCACGGCGACAGCGCGATCCGGGACGGCTGGCGCTCGGAGGCGGTACGGGACGCGCTCGACCTCTGTCTGGCCTGCAAGGGCTGCAAGAAGGACTGCCCGGCCGATGTGGACATGGCGACCTACAAGGCGGAGTTCCTGTCCCACCACTACGAGGGCCGGCCCTGGCGCAGGCCCCGCTCCGACCTGTCCATGGGCTGGCTGCCGGCCGTCGCCCAGGCCGTCGGCCGGGCCAGGCTCGGGCCGCTCGTCAACGCGCTCACCCACACCCCGCCGCTGTCCCGGGCGGCCGTGGCGGCGGCCGGGGTCGAGAACCGGGAGATACCGCTGTTCGCGGGGCGGACCCTGCAGCAGTGGTTCGCGAGCCGTCGCGAGTCGTACGGCGACGGATCCCGCGGCAGCGTCCTGCTGTGGCCGGACACCTTCACCAACTTCTTCCACCCGCATGTCGGGCAGGCGGCCGTGGAGGTGCTGGAGCACGCCGGGTGGCGGGTCGAGCTGCCGCGCGAACCGCTGTGCTGCGGGCTGACGTGGATCTCCACCGGGCAACTCGCCGTCGCCGAACGGGTGTTGAGCCGAACGGTGCGTCGTCTCGCCGGGCATGTCCGGGCGGGCGGACTGGTGGTAGGGCTCGAGCCGAGCTGCACCACCGTGTTCCGTTCGGACATGGGCGAGCTCTTCCCCGGCGACCGTGACGTGCGCAGGCTCCGCGACCAGACGGTGACGCTCGCCGAACTGCTCACCGAGCACTCCCCCGGCTACCAGCCCCCGCAGGTGCCGGACCGCTCGGCGCGGGCGCTGGCGCAGGTGCACTGCCACCAGCACGCCGTGCTCGGCTGGGACGCCGACCGCGAACTGCTCGGCCGGGCCGGCGTCGACGCGGAGCAACTGGAGTCCGGCTGCTGCGGGCTGGCGGGCAACTTCGGCTTCGAACGCGGCCACCTGGACGTCAGCGAGGCCTGCGCGGAACGCGTACTGCTGCCCCGGCTGCGCGAGACCGACCCGGCGACGGTCCTGCTGGCCGACGGCTTCAGCTGCCGCACCCAGGTCCACGAGTTCGACAGCGGCGGCCACGAGGCGGTGCACCTCGCGGAGCTGCTGGCCTCGGCGCTGCCCGACGGTGCGCACGGCAGCGCCTACGGCGTCGGCGCGGGCGTACGGCCGGACCCGCCGGGCCGCCGCGCCGGGTCCCTCGCCCTGGCCGGGGTCGGGGTGAGCGCGGCGGCCGCCGTGGCGGGGCTGACCCGCGGACTGCGGCGGTGAGGGCCGCCGCGGTCAGGAGGTCTTGGCGGAGCGGCCCCGGACGACCGCGAACGCCGCTGCCGCCAGGCCCAGTACGCCCACGACCAGCCCGGCGACACCGAGTCCGCGGGCGGTGGAGTCGCTGCCGGCCGCGCTCGACGTGGAGCTGCCGGCGCTCTTGGGCGCCGCCGACGAGGCCGAGGCGGCCCCCTCCTCGGCGCCCTTGGCGGTCAGTTTGAGGACCGGGGCCGGGTTCTCCGGCTCGTCCGCACCGGACTGGGCCACGTCGATCCAGCGGACGGTCTTGCCGTCGGAGTACGTCTGGAGGGTCTTGAAGGTCAACTGGTCAGTGTCGTCGGGTAGTTGACCGAAGGCGACGTTGAAGTCCTGGTACTGCCCTGCGCCGATCCTGCCGCCGGTCCAGGTGATCTCGGAGACGGCGTCGGTGATGGTGCCGTCGTCCGTCTTGACGGGCGTCTTCAACTTCGTGTTGGTGACCTTCGCCGTCCAGCCGTTCTGCGGCGGCGACACGAGCACGCCGAGGACGGGGTGGTCGGTGGGCAGGAACACCTGCACCTTGGTGGTGCTCGCGGTGTCCTCCTCGTTGGGGACACGGAAGGTCAGGACGCCGTCCGTGGCGCCCTTCGCGTAGCTCTCGGGGTGGACGGTGACGTGTGCGGAGGCGATTCCCGCGGCGGCCAGGAGCCCGCCGGCGGTCAGCGCGGTCACGGTGCCGGCGCGGCGCAGGGCGGTGCGTGCAGTGGACATGGGTGAGCTGATCTCCGTACTGAGGAAGGGATGTCGAGGTCAGATCGCGTACGACATCCCCGGCGGCGGACCGCGCCGCTGCACCGCGTGCCGCAGCAGCAGCCGTCGCAGCGGCCGCGGGCCGTCGGCACCCGGGCGTACGGCGTCCGGCGCGGCCGGCAGGCTCTGCGCCCCGCCGCGCACCCGCCACCAGGCCGCGAGGCCCGGTACGAGCGTGACCGCCCGCCGCAGCAGCGACCACAGCGCGGCCTCACCGCGCCGCAGCCACCAGGTCAGCACCACCGCCGCGCCGACATGGGCGGCGGTGGCGTGCGGGGTCAGGGCGTGGGAGTGGTCCATGGGCATGGCGCCCATGCCCTGCATGCCGTACATGCCGTGCATGAGCATCATGGGGTGCGGGCGTACGGCGTCGAAGGCGAGGTGCAGGCCGCCCTGGGCCGTGAGCGTGCCCGCGCCGATCGCGGCCAGCGAGCGCTCCCGGGCGCCCAGCAGACAGCCGGCTCCGAAGACGGGTACGAACCCCGAGGCCTGCACCCACACGGGCGGTGGCGTCCCGGTCGCGAGTGCGTGCCCCCCGGCGGCGAGCAGCACGCACAGCGCGGCGAACACCGCCGCGCGCACCGCGCGTACCGAAGGAGACGCCGTCATGGCGCCCGATCCTGCCATGCGCCGGAGTGGCTGCGCCCGGCGGATCCCCCGGCGCACAGGTGCAGACTGGAGACCCACCAGGAAGTGCCGGGCGAAGGAGGTGACGGGGTGACGGCCGGACTGCGCATCCGTATCGAGGGCGTCGACCTGCCGGGCCGTGCGTGCGGGCCCGACGGGGACATGCCGTCGTATACCGACATCCACGTGGCCGTGCAGCGCCGGGACCGGCCGGGCGAGCTTCTCGATCCACAGCCCGGCGACGCCGTGTCCGCGAGTTGGACGCTGGGGTGCACGGTCACAGGTACGGACGTCAAGGGGCCCTGTGTTCAAGGGCGTCCGGGCGGGCGGTTCGTCTATCTGTCCTGGGGGACGGTCGACGACTCCGGTGCCTTCGGCATGTTCCGGCGCGCCAAGCTGATGCTGGACGCCGTGCCCGCCGAGGTACTGGGCGCCGCCGTGCGCGAGGGACTGCTGGTGGGGCGGCTGCGGCTGACCGACGCCCGCGGAAACCCGCTGTGCGCACGGGTGGTACCGCCGCAGATCGCCTGGAGCGCGGAACAGGGGTAAGGGCCCGGAGCCCGCGGCGGTCTGCGTAACATGAGCGCCGTGACAGCCCCTGCACAGCATCGCGACGCGCCGCCGCCTTCCCTGCGGTGGCGGGTGCTGCTCGTGCTCGGGCTGCTGGCCGGGCTGCTCGCCATGCATGGCCTGGCGCCCGGCGGCGGTGTCGTCGAGCACTCCGCCGCACCGCACATGACCGCTGCGGTCGCCCTGCACGATGACTGCGCGGGCCACGACTGTGGTGGCGGCCATGTCCATCACGCCGACCAGACCTGTGCGTCCGGCGCTCTGAGCGGCGGGCCCACGCTGCCCGCGCTGGTTGCCGACCCGGTGGCCGTGCCCGCGCTCTCCGACGCCCCCTGCCCCTGTGCGGGCTCGGCCCCGGACGGTGCACGCGCGCCGCCCTCCCTGGCGGAACTACAGCTCCTGCGGATCTAGACACCACGCGGCACCGCGTCCGCACACGACCGGCGACGCGGTGCGCCTCGGCACGTCCAGATCCCTTTCACGCAGCAACGCAGGAGTTCCAGCATGCGCAACACCCGTACGTCCATGGCCCGTCGTACCGCCCTGGTGGCCGCGACCGTCACCGCCGGGCTCGTCCTCGCCGCCTGCGGCGGCAGCAGCGACAGCGGGAGCGGCGGTCACGACGGCCACGCCTCCGGCTCGTCCTCGTCCTCGCCTTCGTCGAGCACCGCCGCCCACAACGCCCAGGACGTGTCCTTCGCGCAGGGCATGATCCCGCACCACCAGCAGGCCCTGGAGATGGCGAAGCTGGCCGCCGGCCGGGCCTCGTCCGCCAAGGTCAAGGATCTCGCGGCGCGCATCGAGAAGGCGCAGGACCCGGAGATCCGGACCATGAGCGGCTGGCTGAAGTCCTGGGGCCAGAGCGTGCCGTCGGCGATGCCCGGCATGGACCACTCGGCCCATTCCGGCATGGCCGGAATGATGGGCACCAAGGACATGGACAAGCTGGAGAAGGCATCCGGCGCGGAGTTCGACACCATGTTCCTGACCATGATGATCGAACACCACAAGGGAGCCGTGCAGATGGCCGGCACGGAGAAGTCAAAGGGGGCCTACGCCCCCGCCACCTCCATGGCCGACGACATCATCACCGGCCAGACCGCCGAGATCACAGAGATGACCAAGCTCCTCGGCAAGAGCTGACACCCCGGGGGGAGGGACCGCTGCCGGCCCCTCCCCCGCCCTCAGGGGGCGCGGGGCTGTATCTATATGCGGCTCCGCCGCGGGGCGCGACCAGCCACGACGGCGCAGCAGTCAAAAGACGACCCATCACGGCGCACCCCGCGGAGCGAAAAGCGCCGCCAGCACCTCCGCACAGATGGCCATGGCGGTCTCGGCCGGCGTACGCGCCCCGATGTCCAGCCCGATCGGCCCATGGATCCGCCCGAGCCGGCCCTCGTCCAGGCCCGCCGCCAGCAGCCCGGCGGCGCGCCGCTCCTGCGTATGGCGGGAGCCCAACGCACCGACGTACGGGACTCCGGAGGTCAGCGCGGTGTGCAGAGTGGGCACGTCCACATCGGGCTCGTGGCTCAGCATGATCAGGCAGGTGGCGGCCGGATGCGAAACAAGCACCTTGCCCGCGTCCCGGGCGACCGACGTCACCGTGGCCTGCCAGCCGAGCAACCCGGCCTGGGCGACCAGGAGTTCGGCGAGTTCGCCGCCGCCGACGATGACGAGGTGGGGGACGGCGGGGCAGGTCTCGACGAGACAGAGTCCGGCCTCGGTCGCGTGCACCTCACGCCCGGCGCGGTGGCGGGCGAGCAGGTCACGGGCACTGGCGGCGGCCTGGGGCGGCACGTCCGGGCCGTCGGCCCTGTCGTCCGGGGTCACGACGGCGCTGACGGCATGCGTACGCCGCTCGTCCAGCCAGGTCACCAGCGCCGCGTCGGCTCCCGCACCGAGCAGCTCCCACCAGCGGGCCGGAACGGCGGCCAGGGGCTGGAGAAGGATCTCGGCCTGCCCGCCGCAGGTCAGCCCTGCCTCCTTCACACCGTCCTCGTGCACGGCCACCGCGACCACCCGGGCGGTGTGACCGGGCGGAAGCGAGGCCGCCTCGGCGACCAGCTGCCGGTCGAAGGCGCCCCGGTAGAGCCGGCCGTGGCAGTGCCCGTCCTCGTCGACGAGGATCGCGTCGGCCGGATGCCGCGGCCCGAAACCGCGCTCGCTGAGCGGTCGCGCAAGGACGGCCGCGCGGCCCTCCGCCGCCCACTGTGCTGCCGTACCGGCCACATCACGCATGGATCCAGCTTAGTCCGCAGGTCAGTACACGTCCCTGACGTAGCGCTTCTCGCTCGCGAGTTGCTTGCAGTACGCCGTCGCGCCCGCCTCGTCCAGGCCGCCGTGCAGCACCGCGATGTCGCGCAGGGCCTGGTCGACGTCCTTGGCCATGCGGGAGGCGTCGCCGCAGACGTAGAAGTGGGCGCCGTCCTGGAGCCAGGACCACAGCAGCGGGCCGTGTTCGCGCATCCGGTCCTGGACGTAGACCTTGGCGCGCTGGTCGCGGGAGAAGGCGGTGTCCAGGCGGGCCAGGGTGCCGTCGGCGAGGAAGGCGGTGAGCTCCTCCTCGTAGTAGAAGTCGGTGGCCCGGTGCTGCTCGCCGAAGAACAGCCAGTTCGGGCCACGGTGGCCGAGCGCGCGACGCTGTTCCAGGAAGCCGAGGAAGGGGGCGACGCCGGTGCCGGGGCCGACCATGACCATCGGGGTGACGGGGTCGGCGGGCGGGCGGAAGTGTGCGGAGCGCTGGACGTGCACCGGTACGGGGGTGCCCTGCCCGGCGTCGGCCAGGAAGGGGGAGCAGACGCCCTGGCGGGGGCGGCCGCGCAGGTTCTCGTAGCGGACGACGGAGACGGTCAGCGAGACCAGGTGGGGGTCGGTCAGCGGGCTGGACGATATGGAGTACTGGCGTGGCCGCAGGCGGCCCAGCGCGTCGGCCCACTCCTGGGCGTCGGCCCCGACCCGGTGCTCGGCGACCACGTCCACGGCCTGCCGGCCCCAGGACCACTTCGCCAGCTCGCCCTTGTTGTCGGGGCGCAGCAGCTTCTTCAGCTCCCTTGGGTCGCGGGCCCGTTCGGCGACGAAGCGGAGCAGGTCGGGGCTGACGCGGGTGATGTCGAGGTGCCGGAGCAGGGCCTCGCCGAGGGGGACCTCGCCGGCGCCCTTCACCTCGACCGCCGTCTCCGCGTCCAGGCCGGTGACGGCCAGCCACTCGGCCACCAGCTCAGGTGAGTTGAGGGGCCGGACGCCGAGCGCGTCGCCCGCCTCGTAGAGGAGTGGGGTCTCGCTGTCGCGGGTGTCGAAGGTGAACCGGCGGACCTCCTTGCCGGCCCCGGGAAGGCTGAGGAGACGGTTGCCGGTGAGGCGGGCGGTGACGGGGGCGGGTTTCTTCGTGCGCGGGGCGGGGGCGGGTTTCTTCGTGCGCGGGGCGGGGGCGGGCGGGGCCGCCGGAGCGAGGGCCGGCCGTTCCGGCGTACCGGACAGGGCCGTGAGCACCTGGTCGAGCCACGCGTGTGCCGCGTCCTCGTAGTCGGGCTCGCAGTCCGTGCGCGGGGCGAGGCGCAGCCCGCCGAGCTCGTCGAGGCGCTGGTCGAGGCGGCGGCCGTGGCCGCAGAAGTCGTCGTAGGAGGAGTCGCCGAAGGCGAGGACGGCGAAACGCCGTCCCTCCATGCGCGGGGTGTCGGGCGCGGTCAGCGTCTCCCAGAACCCGCTGCCGTTGTCGGGTGCGTCGCCGTCGCCGAAGGTGCTGGTGACCAGGAGCAGGTCGGCGCCGGAGGGCAGTGCGGCGGGGTCGGCCTCGTCCATGCCCAGCAGGGAGGCGGCGTGCCCGTGGGACTTGACCCGCTCGGCGACGGCGGCGGCGAACTCCTCGGCGTTGCCGGTCTGCGAGGCCCAGAGGATCACGACCTCACGGCCGGGTGACGACGGGGTCGGTACGGCCGTGTCGGCGGCCCGCGAGTACATGCCGGCCAGCACCCCGTTGACCCACAGGGCGTGCTCGGGGCTGAAGGGCGCGGAGGCCGGCAGCACCGGCACGCCCGGGGCACCGGAGGGGATGCCGGCGAGGAACCCGACGAGGTACTGCCGTTCCTGCGCGGTGAGCACGGGCGGCGGGGCGGGCGCGAGCCCGAAGGGATCAGAAGCGGGAACCGTAACCGGTGCCGCCTCAACTGCCGCTTCCGCGCCCGGAGTTCGCACCGTCACCGGAGTCGACACCTTGGTCAGCGACACCGCGCACACCTTCAGCTCCGGCTGGAAGGACAGCGGGTCGACGGCGTCGCCCGTCACGGCGTTGACGCTCAGGTACTCGCCGAACAGGTCGTTCCAGTGGAAGGGCGCGAAGCAGCTCCCGGGCCGCACCCGGTCGGTGACCACCGCGGGCAGCACGGCCCGGCCGCGCCGCGATGCGACCTCCACCGAGTCACCGTCGCCGACGCCGAGTGCGGCGGCGTCCTGCGGGTGCAGCTCCACGAACGGTCCGGGGTTGAGCTTGTTCAGCTTGGGCACCTTCGCCGTCTTGGTCAGCGTGTGCCACTGGTGCTGCAGCCGCCCGGTGTTCAGTACGAACGGGTAGTCGTCGTCGGGCATTTCGGCGGCCGGGAGGTGCGGACGGGCGAAGAAGGCGGCACGGCCGCTCGCGGTGGGGAAGGTGAGGGAGCCGTCCTCGCCGACGTAGCGGACGGGGTTGCGGTCGGGCCCGTCCTCGCTCGCGGCGGGCCACTGCACGGGGGCCCCGCGGAGCCGCTCGTACGTCACCCCGCGCAGGTCCCAGCCGGTCTTCGGGTTCCAGGCCTGCTTGATCTCCTCGAAGATCTCCTCGGCGCTGTCGTACGAGAAGCCCTTCTCATAGCCCATCTCCCGTGCGACGGCGGCGATGATCCGCCAGTCCGCCGTGGCCTCGCCGGGCGGGTCGGCGGCGGGCCGGGCGAGGGTGAGGTTGCGCTCGCTGTTGATGAGGACGCCCTCGGTCTCGGTCCACAGGGCGGCGGGCAGGACGATGTCGGCGTACGCGTTGGTCTCGGTGTCGGCGAAGACGTCCTGGGTGACGACGAACTCGGCTGCCTCCAGGCCTTCGATCACCGTCTTGCGGTTGCCGACGGAGGCGACGGGGTTGGTGCAGATGATCCAGCAGGCCTTGATCTCGCCGTCGGCCATCTTCTGGAACATCTCGACGGTGCCCTTGCCGACCCCGTCGGCGCGGATGGTGCCGGGTTCCAGCTCCCAGAGTTCCTCTACGAACGCCCGCTCCTCGTCGACGAGCACGGACCGCTGGCCGGGGAGACCGGGGCCCATGTAGCCCATCTCGCGGCCCCCCATGGCGTTGGGCTGGCCGGTGAGGGAGAACGGGCCGCTGCCCGGCCGGCAGATCGCACCCGTCGCGAGATGCAGGTTGACCAGGGCGTTGGTGTTCCAGGTGCCGTGCGTGGACTGGTTGAGGCCCATGGTCCAGCAGCTGGTCCACTCCCCCGCCTCGCCGATCAGCCGGGCGGCCTCCCGGATGTCGTCCTCCGGGATGCCGGTGATCCGGGCAACGGTGGCGGGCGGGTAGTCGGCGAGGAAGGCGGGCATCTCCTCCCAGCCGTCGGTGTACCGGGCGATGAACTCGGGGTCCGTGTGACCGTTCTCGTACAGGAGGTGCAGCAGGCCGTTCAGCAGCGCGAGGTCGGTTCCCGGCTTGATCTGCAGGAACAGGTCGGCCTTCTCGGCGGTGGCGGTGCGGCGCGGGTCGACGACGACGAGCTTGGCGCCGGCCGATTTCACCCGTTCCCTCATGCGCAGGAAGAGGATCGGGTGGCAGTCGGCCATGTTGGAGCCGATGACGAAGAAGAGGTCGGCGCTGTCGAGGTCCTGGTACGAGCCGGGCGGTCCGTCGGCGCCGAGCGACAGCTTGTAGCCGGTGCCGGCACTGGCCATGCACAGCCGTGAGTTCGACTCGATCTGGTTGGTCCGCACGAACCCCTTGGCCAGCTTGTTCGCCAGGTACTGCGCCTCCAGGCCCATCTGCCCGGAGACGTAGAAGGCGATCGCGTCCGGCCCGTGCTCGTCGACGATCGCGCGAAGGCGCCGGGCCGTCTCCCTGACGGCCGCGCCGACGGCGTCCGGCACGGGCTCCTCGCCCCGCTCGTGCCGGACCAGGGCCGTGGTCAGCCGGCCGGGCGCGGCGAGCAGGTCGGCGGTGGTCGCGCCCTTGGTGCAGAGGCGGCCGAAGTTCGCGGGGTGCTCCTTGTCGCCGGACGCCTTCAGGACCCTACGGCGTCCGTCCGGTCCGAACCCGACGTCCAGCACGATGCCGCAGCCCACCCCGCAGTACGAGCAGACCGTCCGCACCTTCGTCGCCGTCGTCGTGTCGGCGTTCCGCGAGTCCGGCGCGGCCACGGGCACCCCTGCCTCTCATGATCGTCCCGTACGGGTGGAGCTTCCGTGACGGTACGAAATACCCATTACACCGATGTCTCCTGGGCCGTTCAACAGGGGTTACGCCGGGCGCACAGGGGTCGGGCAGGCGGTGTGAGAGGTCTTCCGGGGAGCGGCTCGGGGTGTGGGAGTCAGCTGCGGTCAGGGTGTCGTACGGGTACTGCGGTACCCCTCCGTCTGCACGGACTCGGCGGCCACGCGGACGCCGTAGCGGTAGGCGAGCCTGCCGCCCAGGTATCCGGAGACACCGAGGGCGGCCAGGGCGACGGCGGAGAGTGTCAGCTGCCCGTTGCCGACGCTCTGCCCTCCCGCGTAGCCGTCGCCCTGACGCCAGGCGAAACCGGCCGCGTATGCCGCGGTCACGGCGAGGTTCAGTGCCATGTGCACCAGCGCCGTACGGAAGGCCGGTGTCCCGGTGGGGATGGCGAACAGGTCGAGGAGGCCGACGCTCGCCGCCACCAGGGCGCCGAGCACACCGATCGCGATCAGCCAGGCCGAACCATGGGTCAGGAAACCCGGCCGGTCGACGATCTTGGAGGCGATGTCGAAGACCAGGCTGCACACCCAGGCCCCGATCGGCACGGTGACCAGGATCGGATGGAACGGATGTCCGTACGGGCCCGCCAGCGCAGCGCTGACCGGCTGCTTCGCCTGACGTAGCTCACTGTCGACCGTCATGGGCCACCTCACCTGAGAGGCGTTTCACCAACAAGTGTTGGTCTTATTCGCGCGGAGGTCAACCGCTGACACCGAGTACCCCGAATCGGAGTTACCGTGAGCCCGTGACCTCCGGCTCCGACCCCATCTCCGCGCTCGCCGTCCTCGGCGACGAGTCACGGCGCCGGCTGCTGGACTTCGTACGGCGGGCCCGGCGGCCGGTGACCCGGGAGGAGGCCTCGGCGGCGGTCGGGATCTCCCGCAAGCTCGCGGCCTTCCACCTCGACAAGCTGGTGGCTTCGGGCCTGCTGCAGTCCCGGCACGGCGGGCACGGCCCGCGCCGGGTCGGCCGCGCACCGAAGGTGTACGAGCCCGCCCCGCACACCCTCTCCCTGAGCCTCCCCCCGCGCCGCCACGACCTGCTGGCCTCGCTCCTGACCGAGGCCCTGACGGCTCAGAAGCAGGGGGAGAACGCGCAGGAGGCGGCTTTGCGCGTGGCCGGGGAAAGGGGCGCGGCCGTCGGCGCCGAGGCCCGGGACGGCGACATCATGGCCGCCCTGGAATCGCTCGGATTCGAACCCGCCGAGGAGGGAGCCGGGCGCACGGTGCTGCACAACTGCCCGTTCCATCCGGTCGCCGCACAGGCACCCGATCTGATCTGCGGCATGAACCACGCCTTCCTGCGCGCCTGTCTCGCCGCGTCCGGCCATCCCGAGACGACCGCCGTACTGACCCCTCAACCCGGTATCTGCTGCGTCGAGTTGCACACCGAACGATAAGAACCTGCGAGAGCCGGCAGGAAAATGCCGTGCGCGTTCGAATTCACGATCCCTTCGTTTTCTCCACGGAACACCACCGGAATGCAATGCGTGCATTGGGGCGGTGAGGTCCGTTCTCACAGTGACTGCCCGGTCGGAAATGAGGCAATGAAACCATCGATTAACTGACGCGTAGCGGACGGGAATCGTCACACCGGTGCACTCCTCGTCACCGCCGTTCACGCACAGCGTCAGGAGGGACCATGTCCTTCTTTGCCAGGGGGACCTGGCCAGCAGACCATCGCGATGAGATCGTCGCGGGCGCGCTCGTCGCGGCCGTCGTGGTGGTCCTCGGATACGCCTCGGGCATCGGCGCCCAGGCACCGACGACGATCGACACCGCGTCCCCGCCCGCGTCCGGGGCCTCTTCCCCACCGCATCAACCAACGGCCCGCTCCGCAACCGGTCCTCCCGACACCGCCGCCGGGAATTACGGCTCCGGGGCGGCGGGCGGCTATGGGCCGGGCGGCAATGACGCCGGAATTCCCGCAACGGGCGGCCTGCCGCCCGCGGGCGGGGAAAGCGGTCACCATCACGGTTCCGGCGGATCGGAGGGCGGACCCACCACCGGCCCCTCGCCTTCTCCCACTCCGGCCCCCACGCCCTCGGGCAACTGCGACGAGGGTGAAGTCCACCTCGTTCAGCCGCTGTTGAACGGCGTGGCCACTCCCGTCACCGGCCTGCTGGACGGGCTTTTGACCCCGGCCTCCCCGAGTCCGTCGCCCTCCCCGTCCCCGTCGTCGGCCGGCGCCCTCTCCTCACTGTGCGTCGGTGTCGCCGCCTCGCCCTCGGTCATCCCGGAGGTACTTCCGTGAGACGCCGCGCCCCGTCTCTGCTCGCCCTCCTCCTGACCGTGCTCGCGGCCCTGCTGTTCGCGGCACCCCCGGCCTCGGCCCACACGGAGCTGGAGTCCTCCGCGCCGAAGGACGGCGCCCTGCTCCGGAACACCCCCGCCACCGTGCGGCTCACCTTCAGCGAGCCGGTCGAACCGGCCGACGTGCACATCAAGGCGGCCGGCAAGCAGCTGGCCGTGTCCCGGGGCGGCCAAGGCAGCGACGCCGTCGAGGTCACCGTCCCGAAGATCTCGCAGCAGGAACAGAGCAAGGACCGGGGCGATCTGACCCTGGTCTGGCAGGTACTTGACATGGAGGACGGTCATCTCACCTCCGGGAAGCTCTCCTTCCGCCTCACCGCGAGGGCGGGCCACCCGGCCGAAGCAGCGCCGGCCCCGCAACCGTCCGAGACGGTGCGCTCCGCCTGGGTCGCCGTCCGCTGGGCCGGCTATCTCTCCCTCGCCCTGTTCGTCGGCGGTCTGGCGTTCCTCGCGCTGCTCTGGCCGCAGGGCGCGTGGGACCGCCGTACCCGCCGTGTCCTCACGCTCTCCTGGGCCGCCGGTCTCGCGGCGAGTCTGCTCGCGCCCGGACTCCAGGGCGCGTACGGAACGATGGGCACGCTCGGCGACGTGCTCCGGCCCGGCACCTACACCGACCTGCTGAACACCGAGGTCGGTGTGGTGGCCGCCTGCCGGGTGCTGATGTGGGTGCTCGCCGCCGTCGCGCTGGCCGCCCTGCTGCAGGGCGGGGACCGCACCGCACGGTCGCCCGGCTGGCGCGTCGGCGCGCTCGCCGTCGGCCTCGGGCTGCTGCGGACCACGAGCATGACCGGCCACAACTCCGAGGGCACACACCCCGGTTGGGGGGCGGTGGCAGACCTGGTCCATCTGCTCGGCGTCTCGCTGTGGCTCGGCGGTCTGACGGTGCTGCTGCTCGGGGTGCTGCCCCGGCGCCGCCCCGACGAACTGTCGGCCGTCGTGACCGGCTACTCCACGCTCGCCGGGGTGTCGGTCGCGGCGATCGTGGCGGCGGGGGCGGTGCTGACCTGGCAGGTGGTCGGGTCCTTCGACGCCCTGTTCCACACCGGCTACGGGCGGCTGCTGCTGCTCAAACTCGCCGTACTGGCCGCCGTGTTGCTGATCGCCCAGCGCAGCCGCGGCTGGGTGCGGACGCGGCTCGACATCGCCGTACTGCTGCGCGGCGACCGCGCCACCGTGCGGCCCTTCGTCCACTCGGTCGCGGCCGAGACGGGGCTCGTCCTCGTCGTACTCGCCGCGACGAGTCTGCTGGTCACGTCCGCTCCCGGCCGCTGACCCGCACCCCTGTCCCACCCCTCTCCCCTCACCAGGGAACTCACAAGGGAGAAGCACCACCATGCACACAGAGGAAACCACCGCACCCGCGCCGCACCACCGGAGCTCCCGTGCGGGCAACCGGGTGCTGCTGGCCACCGGCCTCGGCGCCGGCCTGGCCGCCGTGGCCGGCCTCGGCCTGCTCCAGGCGTCCGCCGGGGCCGCGGCCCCGCAGACCGCCGCCCCGGCGGCCGAGGCCAAGTCGATGTCGGACATGGACCACTCCTCCGGCAAGGCCGCGGCGGCCGACCACACCATCGAGATCAAGAACTACAAGTTCGCCCAGCCGAAGCTGACGGTGAAGGTCGGCGACACGGTGAAGTGGGTCAACGAGGACTCCGCCCCGCACACGGTCACCACCAGCAGCGGCCCCGCCAAGTTCGACTCCGGCACCCTGCAGAAGGGCGACAGCTGGTCGTACACCTTCACCAAGGCCGGTACATACGACTACTACTGCGCGGTCCACCCGGACATGACGGCGTCGATCACCGTGGTCGCGAACAGCGGCGGCGGCTCGGGCGGCTCCACCGGCGGCTCCACGGGAGGCAGCTCCGGCGGCTCGACCGGAGGCTCCACGGGCGGCTCCACGGGCGGTTCGACCGGCGGCGGCACGGGTGGCTCGACCGGCGGCTCCACCGGCGGGTCGACCGGCGGGGGCAGCAGCTCCGGCGGTACCGGCGGCGGGGGCGACGGCGGCGACTGCGTCAGCGTCCAGCAGGTCCTGCTGCCGATCCTGCAGCACATCGACAAGGCGCACCTGGAGCAGTCCCCGGGCCAGCAGGTCCAGGACGCGCTCAAGCTGGACAGCTACCTCAAGATGCACACCGTCTGGCTGGAGTCCATCCTCACCCCCGCGGTGAACGGCACCGGAAGCGTCGCCGACGACACCCTCGGGGTGCTCCTGCAGCACATCAACAAGGCGCATCTGGAGGAGTCCCCGGGCCAGCAGCTCGCGGACATCCTCAACCCCGACGCCTACGTGAAGATGCACACGGTCTGGGCCGAGCACCTGCTCGCCCCGACCGAGAACTACCTCACCAACTCCTGCTGAACCAGCTCCTGTTGGCTTCCCTCAGCAGGACGCGGCGGGGGGGGGGCGGGGGGGGGGGGGGCGGCGCGCCCCCCCCCCCCCCCGCCGCCCCCGCCAGGCAGCCGCGCACCGGGTGGGGGCGGGTGGACCCGCGGGAGCCCCCCCCCCCCCCGG
>NZ_JBIAWS010000007.1:0-162208 GCF_042896045.1 Streptomyces sp. NPDC001351
GGGGGGGGGGGGTTGTTGGGGGTTTGGGGGCGCCCCCTTTAGCGTGGGGGGTGGGGGGGGTGCTTCCGGCCCACAAATATTTTGTTTGCGGGGGGGGGGGGGGGGGGGGGCCCGGGCCCCCCCCCCCCCACCCCCATGTCTCAGCGACCGCCGCGCGGCCCGGGTGGCAGTGCGGCCGGCAGGCGCTGCCACTGCGTCTGCTGCCGGGCGCTGTAGGCCCCGGCGCTGTAGGCGCTGTACGAGCTGCTGAACGACCCCGGCCGATGACCTCCGTGCGGCTCCGAACTGGTCGGAATGTTGCCGAAGGCGACGAACCCCAGGTTCTCCTCGCCGCTGCGGTCACCCGGCAGTGTGCGGAAGGACTTGACGTACTCGGACCAGAGCGCGTCGTAGATGGGCGTGGCCGAGTGGCTGCCCGAAATGTCCTGGGCCGAGCGGGCGGAGGGGATCGGCTGGAAGGACTGGCGGCGGGGGATGTCGTATGCGTGCACGTATGTCCAAACGACCCCGAAGTTCAAGGGATGCGGTTGATATCCGCCTCTTTGGGTGATCTCACGTGCCCGCGAGCGGCATGGCGACGCCGACCAGCTTCCCGTTGGCCGCCGCCTTGTCGAGTGCGTCCCGCAGCAGGTCCTCCCGGGGCTGGCGTCCGATGGACCCCACGGGCGCGGCGAACATGAGCACCTGCTGGTGCTTGTTGGCGGCGGCCCGCCAGCCGTCGGTCACCTGCAGCGGCTGATGCGCCTGCCACCACGCCACCGGCTGCCCGCCGTTCGTGCCGGGCTGCAGCACGGCGTGCAGCTGGCCCATGGCGAGCAGCACCGACCAGCCGTGCAGCACGGGCGGCACCTCGGACAGCTCCATGAGCGGCATGAACCCCTGCTCGATCAGCAGTGGCAGGAAGTCGTCGCCGAGCCCGGTCGTGCCCGGCCGCACGATGGGCCCGGTCGGCTCGACGACCAGCGCCGGGTGCAACTCCCCGGCGATCAGGACCAGTCCGCTGGTCACACCGAGCACGGCCTGCTCGGGGACGACCTGGTCGGGGTCCAGGTCCACGGTGTCCCCGGAGATGGACCGCACGGCTCCCTGCAGCTGCTCCTCGGTGACCTGGACGACCTGCGAGGGCAGGCAGGTGGCGTGGGCGAAGGCGAGGACGGCGGTCTCCTCGCCGACGAACAGGACGGTGCTGGTGCGCTCCTGTTCGGAGTCGCCCGGGGTGCGGCAGGAGGTGCAGTCGTAACTGCCGGGGGCGTTCTCTCCGGCGAGCAGCCGGTCGGCTTCTTCGTCGCCGATCTCGGCTCGTACCTCGTCGCTGACGTCGAGCATGCGCGGCACGGGTGGCTCCCCTCGGGAAGTGTGAACCGGGCGGGTCCCGGGCTCATGAAGGAGACAACGGGCGATCTGTGGCGGGAGTCACGCTTCAGGGCGAACGGAGTCGAACCCTCCACCGCGCAGGGTCACCGAAGGTGTGGAATCGGACACTCATTGTCAATTCCTTGGATATTCAAGGAAGTTGGTTGCGTGAAGTGAGTCACAGATGCTGGGGCCTCATGGTCGACAAATCAGGAAATCCGCGGATTAAGTGGGTGGCCGAAAATTGCCGATACCGGCGGTAACGGCGAACTGGCCTGGAATGACAAGCAGTTGGTTGCTGACGCCTCGACAGGCTCCTTAGATTCCTCCGCCGTGTGCAACGAGCACCGCTCGGGAACGTCCGCCGACCGCACCAGCCAGCACTGCCCAGCACGACGCGATCACCGGCGGACGGGGCGGAGCGCGGCGACCGGCCCATGTGCCGTGAGCGCGCCCCGCCTTGGGGGAGCCCGGGTGTTTCGAGAGGGAATTACATGTCCGAGTGTGCCGATACCACCCGTGACAACGTCCGCAGGAACCGTACGACGGCGCTCCTCGCCGGGGCGGCACTGCTCGCTCCGCTCGGGCTGCTGGCCGCGACCGGCAACGCCGCGGCGGCGGACGGCGGGGTGTGGGACCGCATCGCCCAGTGCGAGAGCGGCGGCAACTGGCACATCAACACCGGCAACGGCTACTACGGCGGGCTGCAGTTCTCCGCCGGAACCTGGCGCGCGTACGGCGGCTCGGCCTACGCGCCGACGGCCGCCGGAGCCTCCAGGGAACAGCAGATCTCCGTGGCCACCAAGGTCCAGCACGCCCAGGGTTGGGGAGCCTGGCCGGTCTGTTCGGCACGGGCCGGAGCGTACGGCAGCGCACCCGCGGCCTCCTCCGGCTCCCGGGCCACCAAGCCCGCACCGGTCACCAAGTCGGAACCGGTCGCCGAGTCGAAGCCGCCGAAGACACCGGCACGTTCGACGGGCCACACGGCGCGCAGTGCCTCCCGCGGCGACTACACGGTCCGCGAGGGCGACACCTTGAGCAAGATCGCCGCACGGCACGGGACCACCTGGCAGCGGCTGTACGCCGCCAACAAGGCCGTCATCGGTTCCGACCCCGACCTGATCGTGCCCGGGCAGCAGCTCGACCTCTGAGCCGCTCCCCCCTCACCGAAGGGCTCCGTCCGGTCGTCCGACCGGGTGGGGCCCTTCGGCCCGTCGGACGCGCCGGAACGGTCGCGGGCCGCCCACTGCTTACCGTGGCCCGATGTTCCGCATGCACCGTACGCAGCTCGCACTCGCGCTGGCCGCCGCCCTGTTCGGCGCCCTCGTCCCCGTCACGGCGCAGGCGGCACCACCGCCACCGCTGCCGGGGACGCTTCCGGTGCGCTTGTCCTACGCCTGCGCCAAGGACCACTGGCCCTGGGGCTGCATCGCGGACTGCGAGAGCGGCGGACAGTGGGACATCAACACAGGGAACGGCTTCTACGGCGGGCTGCAGTTCCGGCAGTCCACCTGGAAGTACTTCGGCGGGCTGAAGTACGCCCCGCGGGCGGATCTCGCCAGCCGCGAGGAGCAGATTGCCGTGGCCGAGAAGGTGCTGGCCGCCCAGGGGTGGGAGACCTGGCCGGCCTGCTCCCAGCGCTACCGCCTCCAGGGGCGTGTGCACGCCGTCCACGCCGGCGAGACGCTGGTGTCGATCGCGGACAGATACGGCGTCGACGGCGGCTGGCTGTCGCTGTACCGGGCCAACAGGGACATGGTCGGCGAGCGCCCGAACCGGCTGAACGTCGGTACGCAGCTGCTCATCCCGCGGGGCTCGGTCCGCGCCCAGGAGCCGTACCAGGACTTCGAGGTGGCCGGCCCGCCCCTGTCCGAGGACGACGCTCCCGTTCGCCCGCCTCTCCGCTGAACACCACGGTGCCGCGGCGCAGTTCGTACACGATGACCCCCGTCCGGTCCTGCAGCCCGGGCGGCAGCCGCTGCTCGGCGATGACGACGCAGGCGTCCAGGGCGCCGAGCAGCTCGTAGGTGCGGGCCGCGACCGCGGGCGACATGCCCTGCGCGGGCTCGTCGACGAGCACCACGCGCGCGCGTGCCAGCAGGGCGCGGGAGAGGGCGAGCATGCGCTGCTCGCCGCCGGAGAGGGTGCCGGCGCGGCGCGTGAGCAGGGGTTCCAGCTGCGGGTAGGCCTCAAGAGCGAAGCCGTGGTCCCGGGCCGCGAGTTCGAGGTTCTCGTGCACGGTGAGGGAACCGAACACGGCCTGCCGCTCGGGAACCAGACACAGCCCCCGCCGGGCCCGCTCGTACGCCGTTGTCCGGCTCACGTCGGCACCGTCCCACACCACCGCGCCACCGGACAGCGGTACGAGGCCGGCCAGGGCGCGCAGGACGGTCGTACGGCCGGAGCCGTTGCGGCCGAGCAGGACGGTGAGGCCGGGGCCGGGAGCGGCGAGGGTGACGCCGTGCAGGGCCTCCAGGGGGCCGTAACGCACACGCGCGTGCCGCAGGGAGATGGTCATGGGCCCGTCTCCCCGGTGCCGAGGGTGTCGAGTACGTGTCCGGGTGGGCCGGAGGCGACGATCCGGCCCGCCGTCATGACGTGCACGACGTCCGCGAGGCCGGCGACCAGGTCGAGGTCGTGCTCCACCACGAGGAGGGCGGTGCCGTCGGCGGCCAGGGCCTTCAGCACTCGTGCCAGGGCGGCGACTTCGGTGCCGTCGAGGCCGGCTGCGGGTTCGTCGAGCAGCAGCACGCGGGGGCTGCCCGCGAGGGCCCTGGCCAGTTCCACGCGGCGCAGTGTGCCGGTGGGGAGGTCCGCGGCGGGCAGGGACCGTACGGGTCCGTCGAGGCCGAGCAGCCGCAATGCCCGGTCCACGGCCGCCGGATCGTTCAGCCGACCCTGCTCGGCGCCCACGCGGACGTTTTCCGCCACCGTCAACGACGGGAAGACGGCGAGCTGTTGGAAGGTGCGGGCGATTCCCAGGCGTGTGCGGGTGTGGGCGGCGAGCCGCGTGATGTCCCTTGCGCCCAGGCGCACTTGTCCCCGCGTGGGGTGCAGGGTGCCTGCCAGGCAGTGGAACAGGGTGCTCTTTCCTGCCCCGTTGGGGCCGACGACCGCGGTGATCCGTCCCGGGGGGACGGTGAGGTCGACTCCGTCGAGGGCTATGAAGCCGCCATAGCGGGCGTGGAGGGTGTGGGCGGTGAGGGTGGGTGCGGGTGCGGGTGGCCCCGGTGGGGGCGGGCCGCCATCGGCGGCTGCGGGTCGCCTTCGCCGGGGGACGGCGCCCCGCCGCTCGAATCGCGCCGTCGCCCTCGCCGACGCAGGCCGCCCCGGTGTCCGCTGCTCCGCAGGCCGCAGCTTCCTCCGTACCCGCATCCCCAGCGGCGTCAGCCTCGCCCCCCGACTTGGCCGCAGGGTTCCCGCCGCACGCCGCAAGGCCTCGTACGGGCCGCCGGGGAAGCGGCCCACCAGCACCGCGAGTACGCCGATCAGGGCCGCCGCCACGCCGCCCCGCGCACCCGCGTCGAGGCCTACCAGGAGGGCGGCCGCGGCCAGGGCGCCCAGGGAGCTGTCGGCGCCCAGGACCACGACGGCGGCGAACCACAGCAGGCTGCGTACCGGGTCGTAGGTGCTCGGGTCGAAGGCCCGCAGGCCCATGCCGAGCATGCCACCGCCGAGCGCGGCCAGGGCGGCGCCCGAGACGAAGGCCAGGAGCTTGAGCGAGGGGACCTGGACGCCGGCTGCCGAGGCGCCCGACTCGTGGTCCCGCATGGCGGCCAGGGCCCGGCCCGTGCGGCCTCGGCGCAGCGCCCGCGTGGCCAGCAACGCCACTGCCAGCAGGCCGAGTTCGAGGACGTAGTAGGCACGGTCGCCGTCGAAGCCCGCCGGGCGGTCCAGCGAGAGGCCCGAGGTGGCGTACGGCTGCGCGAAGACGAAGCGGCTCACGCCGACGCCCACCGCGAAGGTCGCCAGCGCGAGGGCGAGGCCCTGGCGGCCGATCGCCGGCCAGCCCGTCAGCAGGCCCAGGGGAGCCACCAGGACGACAGCCACCGCCAGGGCGGCCAGTTCGGGCAGGCGTGGCAGGACCGGGAAACGGCCCGCCGCGAGGAGGGCCGTGAACAGGGCGCCCAGGCCCGCGTAAGCCGCCTGGCCGAGGGAGATCTGGCCGCCGCGGCCCGTCACGACCACCAGGGACAGCAGGACCACGCCCAGCGCCGGGACCTGGACCGAGGTGTGCAGATCCGAGCCCGCGAAGCCCAGCGGGAGCATGAACAGGACGACCGCCACTATCCATGCGCCCGGCGGCGTCGGCACGCGCGCGGTGGCCGTGCGGGGAAGCGCGTCGCGGGTGCCGATCCGCGGCAGCACCAGGGCCGCGACCAGCAGCGCCACCACGAACAGGTTGGCGCCCACCGCCTGCAGCAGAGGCTCGCCCCAGCCGGCGGGATGCAGCCGCGTCAGCTGGCTCTGCGCGATCCCGATGCCCAGCGCCACGACGACGGCCACCGGCAGGTTCCGCATCCGCGCCGCCACCGCGATCGCCACCACCTCCATGACCAGCAGCGGCAGGCCGTACGGGTCCAGGCGCACGTACGGCGCCAGCAGCGCCCCCGTCAGACCAGCCGTGAACGCACCGAACGCCCAGCCCGCCGCCGCCACCCGGTCCGCGTCGATCCCGCCGAGCACCGCGAGTTGCCGGTCGTCGACCACGGCCCGCAGCTCCCGCCCGAACCGCGTCCAGCCGGGGGTCCGGGGGTGTCCCCCAGAAGGACGCAGTACGGCCCCGACGCCCACGGCCAGCACGAGCACCACGGCCAGCTGGCCCCAGGGGTCCCCCGAGACCAGTTCCGGGGCGTCGTCCCGCGCCCCCTGCCCCCATACCAGCGCGGCCCCGCCGACCAGCAGCACGAAGACCCCGATGGACGCGACGAGCGTCTGCGCCGGGTCGCTGCCCCGCACGGCGAGCGGCCGGAAGACGAAACGCTCCAGGACCACGCCGATCGCCGGAGCCAGGACGACGAGCGTCACCGTCGCCCCGAGCCACAGCGGCCAGCCCCATCCGACCACGCACTGCCGCAGCACATACGCGCACACCATCGCGATCGCGCCGTGCGCGAAGTTGAGCACGCCGGTCGCGCGGTACGTCACGATCAGGCCGATCCCGGTGAGCGCGGCCGCGCCGCCGACGGAGAGTCCGGCGAGCGTGAGGTCGTACGTCAGGGAGGACATCGTCAGGCTTCAGTCGGTCTCGTCGGCGGGTTCGCAGATCGGGCACGGGCCCAACTCGCCGCTCTGCAGCAGTTTCGCGTCGACCGGTACGGCCTCCACCTTCCCGGAGACCAGCGGGCAGTCCGCGCGGTGCCACAGCGTGCCGCCCGGCACCATCAGCAGGTCACCGCTGACCGCGAGGGGCAGGGCGGCCGCCTGCCGGGACTCGTCGGCGTCGGCGGACTCGGCGGCGACGAGGAGGCCGTGGAGCTCCTCCACACGCGCGGCGGCGAGCGCGCCCCGCCCGTGGGTGAGCAGCACCGACCCGGCGATGATCAGCGCAGCGCCGGGGACCGTGCAGGAGGCGAGATAGGGCAGCTGACGTTCGGCGTAACGCTCACCGGAGATGCCGTACCAGCCGATGACGCACAGCACCGCACCCGCGGCGAGCGCGGCCCAGCCGGCCCACAGGACGGGGTGCACGGTCCGCAGTCGGCCTGTCCGCATTTCTGGCTCCCACACGTCGCGTGTTGGTGCATGTGCCTGTCCATGTCAGCCAATGGCTTGCACTATGCCTCCTGGAAGCTGACCCTGAAAGCACCGGGCGCACCTTGCCCGGACCGACACCCGGTGGTGAGCCAGATGGTTCTCGGGAGCGACCTCAGGCGGGGCAACGCGGGCAGGGGGCGCGGCCCAAGGGCGGCAGGACGGGGTACGGCGTTCGCGGCCGCCCTTGTTCTCATCTTCGCCCCGGTCCTCGCGGCCTGCAGCGACAGCAGTGGCGGCGGCAGCGCGAGCACACCCCCCACTCCGTCCGTGGAGAAGACGACGAGCGCGCCGGCCACCGCGCCCGCCGACCCGGCGGCGGCGAAGCAGGAGATCAGCAGGAATTGGCAGACGTTCTTCGACCCCAGGACGTCCCTGGCCCAGAAGCAGAAGGTCCTGGAGAACGGCGAGCGGATGGCGCCGGTCCTGAAGGCCTTCAGCGGTGACAAGCGCGGCGGGCAGGTGCAGGCGAAGGTCCAGAAGGTCGAGTTCACCTCGCCGACCCAGGCGACCGTGACGTACACCCTGACCCTGAACGGCGCGACCGCCCTGCCGAACGCGTCGGGGACCTCGGTCGAGCAGAGCGGCACCTGGAAGGTGTCCGTCAACACGCTGTGCGCGCTGGTCAAGCTGAGCGGCGATGCGTCGGCCTCGCCGGCACCGGGCTGCTGAGCACGCGGCCGCCGCGGCGCTGCTGCTCCTGCTGGGCACGGCCTGCGGCAGTCGCCTGCCGGAGAGCGACTTCGAGCACGGCGGCCGTACGAACGCGCCCGCGCCCACCGGCGGGACGCCCGTCCGCGTCGGCATCATCACCAGCGCCACCAGCCCGGTCGGCGGCAACACCTTCACCGGCCCGCGCGACGGCGCCAAGGCCTTCTTCGACCGGCTCGACGCGCGCGGGGGCATCGACGGGCACCCGGTCGAGGTGCGGGAGTGCGACGACGGCGGCAGCGGCGTCGGCAACAACACCTGTGTGCACCGGCTGCTCGACGAGGACCAGGTCGTCGCCCTGGTCGCCACCACCGCCCTGGACTACGCGGGCGCCTCCCGTGTCTCCCACGCGCGCGTGCCCGACATCGGCGGCCAGCCCATAGGCGCCGGCTACGACACCTGGCCGCACCTCTACGGCATCTACGGCAGCCTCGCCCCGAGGAACGGCACCCCCGGCTGGAACGGCAGGCTCTACGGAGGCACGGAGATCTACCGCTACTTCAAGCGCGAGAAGGGCGCCCGCACGGCCGCCGTCGTGTCCTACAACCAGGCCGCGTCCGCCGCCTACGCCCGCCTCGTCGAGCAGGGCCTGAAGGCCGAGGGCTACAAGGTGGTCACCGAACAGGTCGACTTCGCGCTGCCCAACTTCCGTGCCGCCGCGGCCGACCTGAAGGACCAGGGCGCCGACCTGGTCTTCGACGCCATCGACACCCACGGCAACGCCCAGCTGTGCAAGGCGATGGACGAGGTGGGCGCCAGGGTCATCGCGAAGGTCACCAACGTACAGAACTGGACGTCCACCGTCCCCGACGACTACAAGGACTCCCCCCGCTGCCGCAACGCCCTCTGGGCGACCGGCTCCAGCCGCAACTACGAGGACACCGGCAACGCGGCCGTACGGCAGTTCCGGGACGCCACGCGGGGCCTGAAAACGCACTCCCAGTGGCAGTTGGAGGGCTGGGCTGCCGCCATGTGGTTCACGGACGCGGCGAAGTCCTGCGCACGGGTGGGCATCACGCGCGCGTGCGTGGACGCCTTCATGAACCGCAGTGAGAACTACACCGCCGGCGGGCTGCTGGTGCCCGTCGTCTTCGAGCGGTCGGCGGAGCCGCCGAAGGACCGCAGGGCCTGTCTGTCGGTGGCCCGCTGGCAGGACGGCAGGGGCTGGGTGTCCCAGGGCGACATGAACAGCAACTGCTTCGACGTGCCGCAGCTCTCCTACCAGCCGTAGTCCGGTACCGGCTGTGGTTCGGTACCCGCCGTGGTTCGGTACCCGCCGTGGTTCGGTATCGGCCGTGGTCCGGGTAAAGGGCAACCAAAGTGCGTGTTCGTCGGTCTGACGGAGAAGCACAGGCCGAGAAGGGATCCGTACCGCATGACGACGGTGGCTCCGCAGTCCACACCGCTGCGCGCCGACTGCATCGCCGACTCCGCGGGCGGCCTGACCTTCGACGTCCGCGCGGTCGGGGAGACGGCCACGGCCCTGCTCGTGCTGCGCCGCCGCGAAAGCCACGACGAGGTGTACCTGCCGCTGACCCCCGCCGCGGACGGCCGGCTGCGCGCCGCGCTGCCCAGCATCGTCGCCCTCCCCGAGGGCCGTTGGGACGCCTACGCGCGCGTGGACGCCGGCGAGCCGCGCCGCCTCGCGCCCGGCGTCACCGATCTGCGCTCGCTCGCCGCCCGGACCCCCAGCGGCTCCCGCGGCCACGTCGCCGTCCGCATCCCGTACGCGACCCGGCAGGGCAACCTCACCGTCCGCAGCTGGCTGCGCGCCCCGCACGCCGAGGCGGGCGAACTGTTGGTCAGGCAGGGCGTGTTGACGGTGCCGGGGCGGGTGTACGGCATCGGGCTCGGACCGGACGCCCATGCCGAGCTCCGCGGCCGGCACGCGCCCGTCCCGGTGCGGCGGACCGAAGTCCTCGCCGACCGCACCGAGTTCCGCTTCAAGGTGGTCTACGGCGCCCTGGAGCCGGGCCTGTGGGACCTGTGGCTGCGGCCCGCGGGGGAGGCGGGACCGGCGGTGCGGGTCGCGCGGCTGCTCGACGACGTGGCCGACAAGAAGCCCGTGTTCACCTATCCACGCGTGCGCGTGGACGCGCCGTACGGCCCGGTGGAGGCCGGGCCCTACTACACGCGGGACAACGACCTGTCCGTGTCCGTCACCGCGGTGAGCCCACCCCTTTAGGACAGCAGCTCTTCAGGACAGCGGCTGTCCGCAACGGCTGGCAGACTCGGACCCATGTTGGAGACCTCGGCACGACTGCTGCGTCTGCTCTCGCTCCTCCAGGCCCACCGCGAGTGGTCCGGCGCCGACCTCGCCGACCGTCTCGGCGTCACCCCGCGCACTGTGCGCCGGGACGTGGACCGGCTGCGCGAGCTGGGCTATCCCGTCAACGCCAGCCCCGGCACCGGCGGTGGCTACCAGCTGGGCGCGGGCGCCGAGCTGCCGCCCCTGCTCCTGGACGACGACGAGGCGGTCGCCGTCGCCGTCGGGCTGCGCACGGCCGCCGGGCAGGGCATCGAGGGCATCGGCGAGACCTCCGTACGGGCCCTCGCCAAGCTGGAGCAGGTGCTGCCGAACCGGCTGCGCCGCCGGGTGAGCGCCCTGAACGCGTTCACCGTGCCGATGCTGCGCGGCCCGCAGCCCTCCGCCGTCGACCCGGCCGTCCTGACCGAACTGGCCAACCTGTGCCGGGACTCCGAGCGCCTGCGCTTCGAGTACAGCGACCACGGAGGTGCTTCGAGCCGCCGGACCGTCGAACCCCACCGCCTGGTGTGCTCCGAACGCCGCTGGTACCTGGTCGCCTGGGACCTCGACCGCGCGGACTGGCGGACGTTCCGCGTCGACCGCATCGCGCCGAAGCCGCCGCACGGCCCGCGCTTCGCGCCGCGCACCCCGCCTGCCGAGGACCTCGCCGCGTACGTCTCGAAGGGCGTCTCCACGCGCGCGTACGCCTCACATGCGGTCGTCCGGCTGCTGGTGCCCCTGGAGGAGGCGGCGGAGCGCATCTCGCCCTCGGCGGGGCAGCTGGAGGCGGACGGTCCCGGCGCCTGCGTTCTGCGCACCGGGGCCGCGAGCCTCGACGTCATGGTGATCCATGTGATGATGACGGGCTTCGACTTCGAGGTTCTGGAGCCCGCCGAACTCACCGAGGCGATCAGGACGGCCCGGGATCGGCTGTCTCGCGCTCTTCTCCCAGAGGCTCCTCGGGCGTCGCCGCGAATTCCGGACGATGCAGGTCGAACGCCGGGGACTCGGAGCGGATCTTCGGCAGGACCGTGAAGTTGTGCCGGGGCGGCGGGCACGAGGTCGCCCACTCCAGTGAGCGGCCGTAGCCCCAGGGGTCGTCCGTCTCGACCTTCTCGCCGTACTTCGCGGTCTTCCAGACGTTGTAGAGGAACGGCAGCGTCGACATGCCGAGCAGGAACGCGCCGATCGTCGAGATGGTGTTGAGGGCCGTGAAGCCGTCCGCCGCGAGATAGTCGGCGTACCGCCGCGGCATGCCCTCCGCGCCCAGCCAGTGCTGCACCAGGAACGTGGTGTGGAAGCCGACGAAGAGCGTCCAGAACTGAATCTTGCCCAGCCGCTCGTCGAGCATCTTGCCGGTGAACTTGGGCCACCAGAAGGAGAAGCCGCCGAAAATCGCGAAGACGACCGTGCCGAACACGACGTAGTGGAAGTGCGCCACGACGAAATAGGTGTCCGAGACATGGAAGTCCAGCGGCGGCGAGGCCAGGATCACCCCGGTCAGACCGCCGAACAGGAAGGTCACCAGGAAGCCGCACGCCCACAGCATCGGCGTCTCGAAGGACAGCGAGCCCTTGATCATCGTGCCGATCCAGTTGAAGAACTTCACGCCCGTGGGCACGGCGATGAGGAACGTCATGAACGAGAAGAACGGCAGCAACACCGCGCCGGTGACGAACATGTGGTGCGCCCACACCACCACCGACAGCCCGGTGATCGCCATCGTCGCGCCGACCAGCGTGAGATAGCCGAAGAGCGGCTTGCGGCTGAAGACCGGGAGGATCTCCGTGACGATGCCGAAGAACGGCAGCGCGATGATGTACACCTCGGGATGGCCGAAGAACCAGAACAGGTGTTGCCACAGCAGTGCCCCGCCGTTGCCCGCGTCGAAGACCCGCGCGCCGAACCGCCGGTCCGCCTCCAGACACAGCAGCGCGGCCGCGAGCACCGGGAACGCCATCAGGATCAGGATCGACGTGAACAGCGTGTTCCAGGTGAAGATCGGCATCCGGAACATCGTCATGCCGGGGCAGCGCATCCCGATGATGGTGGTGATGAAGTTGACCGCGCCGAGGATCGTGCCGAAGCCGGCGAGCGCGAGCCCCATGATCCACAGGTCGGGCCCGACACCGGGGGAGCGCACCGCGCTGTTGAGCGGCGCGTAGGCGAACCAGCCGAAGGCGGCGGGACCGCCGGGCACGAGCAGCGAGCCGAGCACGATCAGGCCGCCGAACAGGAAGAACCAGTACGACAGCATGTTCAGCCGCGGGAAGGCGACATCGGGGGAGCCGATCTGCAGGGGCATCAGCTCGTTGGCGAAGCCCGCGAACATCGGCGTCGCGAAGAGCAGCAGCATGATCGTGCCGTGCATGGTGAACAGCTGGTTGAACTGGTTGTTGTCCATGATCTGCAGCCCCGGCCGGGCCAGTTCGGCGCGCATCAGCAGCGCCATCACCCCGCCGGTGAGGAAGAACAGGAACGAGGTGATCAGGTAGAGATGCCCGATCTTCTTGTGGTCGGTGGTCGTCAGCCAGTCGACGATCACCCGGCCCTGACTGGTCGGCACGGGTCGCGCCGCCGCCTGCACGGTCTGGGTCCCCATCGCTCGCTCGCCCCTTCGCTCGTCGCGCCCCGGGTCCGCTGAAGCCCGCGCCACCCCCGCCCGCGAGCTCACGTCATGATGCGCGCGCCGTCGCACACTCCGACAGGGGGCGTGCGGGGGTTCTGTGCTGGAACCGTGCATTTTCTACGCGGTGTCAGCTCTCACCAACCCGCCAGGAATCGGACCGGAAAGAAGTCCGGGATCAGTTCTCACGGCACTTTCCGACGGGCTATTCGGAGAGCGGCCGCGACACGCGGGAATTACGTTCGATTGCCTGCGGAAGGCCTACGGAACCGGCGCGGAACCGCCCGTACGTGTGACACCGGCAGCGCAGTAGTTGATGTCACATGAGCCGAAACGCGTGTCGTGATCCTGTGACAGAAGTGTGACCGGAGGGGGATGTGGGCCTCGTGGGACCGCCCCGCCTTCCCCGGCCGCGGGACAGGGCCTAGCGTGGCGGCATGGCACCGATTCCCACTCCGCAGGCGGAGCCCCAGGACAGTCCGGACGCGTATGTCGGCCTCGATTCGGCGGGCGCCGAGCGGCGCGCTCGGGAGCGCGGCTGGTCCACGGTGCGCTCGCTGCCGCCGGGGGCGATCATCACGATGGAGTACCGCACGGGCCGGCTGAACTTCGAGGTGGAGGACGGCCGGGTGGTGCGGGCCTGGAAGGGCTGACGGATGACGAAGGCCCCGGTTCCCGAACGGGAACCGGGGCCTTCGCTGTGCGGGGGTGGTTGTGCGTACCGGCCCCGCTGTGGGTGTGTCCTCAGCCGCCCGTCAGGGGGCGGGCCGTGGAGGTCGTGGCGCCGCGCGGGATGCGGTCCGAGTGCGGTGGGCGGCGGCTGCCGGCCGGAGTGACCGGTGTGCGCTCCGAGCGGGCCGTGTGCGGGCCCGGGGCCAGATAGACGGGCGCCCGGGCCGAGCGGGCCCCGGAACCGACCGTCTCGCGTGCGGCGGCCTCGTCCTGGGCGGCCGGACGCGGCGTGAGCAGCACCGGAGCGCCCACGGGAGCGGCCGGAGCGGTGGCACCCTTGCGGGCGCGCCAGCGGTCGCGCAGGTCGAAGAGGGCGACCTCGGCCTTGGCGATCCCGGGCTCGCACCAGGGCAGGGCCAGCAGGATCAGCAGGCCGGCGGCCCAGCCGAGGAGCACGTCGCTCAGCCAGTGGGTCCCCAGGTAGACGGTGGCCAGGCCCACGCCCAGGGCGGTCAGTGCGGAGAGGGCGGACAGCCAGCGGCGGGCCCTCGGGGTGGAGGCGAGGTAGGCGAGGATGCCCCAGGTCACCACGGCGTTGGCGGTGTGGCCGCTGGGGAATATATCGCCGCCCATGCCCATCTCGTTCGAGCCGATCGTGGTCGCGTAGTGCGGTCCGAGGCGGCCCATGCCGAGCTTGGCGGCGCCCACGGTGATGTTCAGCAGCAGCAGTGAGGCGCCCAGCGTCAGCAGCGGGCGCAGGGTGTGCTGGCGCCAGGAGCGCCAGCCCAGCCAGGCCGCGACCATCACCGCGGTCGGGCCGCGCTGGCCGAGCACGACGTAGTAGTCGACGAACCAGTGGATGTTGTGCCACTGCTGGTACGGCCGGAAGAACATGACCTGCCAGTCGAAGCGGACCAGCCACGACGTGGTCACGACGAGATACACGATCGCCAGGTAGAAGGCCAGGGTCCCGGTCAGCAACGCGACCCGGTGCCGGCTCATCCTCGGCACATCGATGTGGGCCGGTCGTTCCGGCTCCCTGTCCAGTCTGGCGAACACCCGGTCCAGACGGGTGAGGTTTCGTTCGGTACGCACCCAATCGACGTTACAGCGAGTGAGGTAAGTTCTCCGTCTCTTCAGCTGCTTTGTGATGACGATGTGATGTGGGATTCCTCTCAGCGGCAGGTTTATTTCCAAGGAATCCGCAAAGTCCGGCCGCTGCTCCCTTCAATTCCTTTGATCATTGTGCGAATCAGTTTTATTGGGCTTACGAATTCGTTCACCGAATGCTGGGGTTGATTTACCCGGACGCTCACCGGGCCGCCGCAAGTCGATCATGGGGGGCCGGAGCCGTTCAGCCAGAACGCTCCGTACACGGCCGACGCCACCGCGACACCGCCCACCACCAGTGCCGACCGGGGCGTGCGCAGCCGGGACAGGGCCAGGGCGAGGGGCAGCAGCAGCGGGAAGGCGGGCAGCAGCAGGCGCGGTTTCGAGCCGAAGTAGCTCGACGCGCACAGGGCGAGCGCGGTGACCACTCCCGCGTAGACCAGCAGCGGAAGCGGCTGGCGCTGCCGTACGCAGACGACGTACAGCCACACCACGAGGCCGACCCCGGCGACGATCCCGGCGGCCGCGAGAGCCGACGGGAACGACGTGAACTTCTCGGCGACGAAACGGGCGAAGGCCAGGCCGCCGTCGAAGCCGTTGCGCCAGCCCGCCTGGACGTCCAGATAGCCCAGGGGGCCTCTGCCGGTGCGGTGGCCGACCCACAGGACGTAGCCGGCGGCGCCCAGCGGGGCCAGGAGCATGGCCAGGGCGCGTCGTACGATCGTGGGGGCGTGCGGCGGCTCCAGCGCGCCGCCGGATGACCCGGCGCGCTGCGTGGAGCCGTCTGCGGGCGGCGCGGAAGCGCACTCGACCGCGCGCGCGTCCGCCGCGCTCCGCTCTCGCACGAACGAGACCGCCCCGGCCGCCCACACGGCCGCGACGACGGCGAGCCCGACCGGCCGGGTCAGGCCCGCCAGCGCGGCCAGTGCGCCCGCCGCCGGCCAGCGGCCGGTCAGGACGGCGTACAGCGACCAGGCGGCGAGCGCCGTGAACAGTGACTCGCTGTACGCCATCGACTGCACGATGCCGACGGGCAGGACGGCCCACAGCAGCACCGCGCACACCCCGGCCCTGCGGCCGTACACATGCTCCGCGACCGCGAAGATCCCCCAGGCCGCCGCGAGCGAGGAGAGCAGGCTGACGACGAAACCGGCGTCGGCGAACGACAGCGGACTCACCGCCGCCAGGCCCCGCTCCAGCCACGGCAGCAGCGGGAAGAAGGCCAGATTCGAGTGCACGTCGCCGTTCGGCAGCCGCACCTGGTAGCCGTAACCGAGCTCGGCCACCCTCGTGTACCAGAGCGCGTCCCAGCGGGCCGTCAGCAGCGTGTACGCGCTCTTGCCGCGCGCGGCGCTCCACAGGGCCAGCACGAGCAGGCCCAGGGCGCGCACGGCCACGTACCCGAGGAGGGCCGGGGCCGCACGGCGCAGGGCCGTCTCGCGTGGCGGCGCAACGCGTGTCACAAGGTCGGTCACGGGCTCGATTATCGACGGCCGGCGGAACCGGAGGGCCCGGCGGGGCGTGACCCGGAAGGAGGGTGAGTGGCGTACGCCACACCGGTCTGTGTGGAGTCTGAGAGGTCCGCCACGTGACCTGCGCACGAACTCGCGTACGCTGACGTGTCACTCGCCTTTGTTGCGCGGGCCGGAGACCACCGCTCCTCTCCGGCCGAGATCACGGGGAGTCCCCGCCCCGTGTGCCCGCCGACCGCGAGGGAACATCTGGGAGGTACGTACATGTCCGGGACGACCACGGCCGCCGCTGCGCTGCGCCGTCGGGCGGCCGGGGCCGGTGCCAACCGCTGGGTCGTGCTCGTCGTGCTCTGCGTGAGCCTGCTGCTGGTCGCGGTCGACGCGACCGTGCTGCACGTGGCGGTCCCCGCCGTCACCGAGGACCTCAGGCCCGGCGCGATAGAACTGCTCTGGATCGTCGACGTCTACCCCCTCGTCTGCGCCTCGCTGCTGATCCTCTTCGGCACGCTCGGCGACCGGGTCGGCCGCAGAAGGATCCTGCTGCTCGGCTACGGCCTCTTCGGCGTCGCCTCCGGCCTCGCGGCCCTCGCCCACGACCCGCAGGTGCTGATCCTCGCGCGGGCGCTGCTCGGCGTCGGCGGCGCGATGATCATGCCCGCGACGCTCTCGATCCTCCGCCAGGTCTTCCCCGACCGGCGGGAGAGGGCCCTCGCCATCGGTGTCTGGAGCGCTGTCGCCGCGGTCGGCGCGGCGGTCGGGCCGCTGCTCGGCGGCTTTCTGCTGGAGCACTTCTGGTGGGGCTCGGTCTTTCTCGTCAACATCCCGCTGATGCTGGTCAGCCTGCCGGTGGGCCGGCTGCTGCTGCCCGAGTCGCGGGGCGCGGGTGACGGCCCCTGGGACGTGGTCGGCGCACTGATGGCGGCCGCCGGGCTGTTCGGCGTGGTGCTGGGCGTCAAGCGGCTGGGCGGCGGCGAGCTGGGCCCGTTCACCGTGGCGCCCCTCGTCGTGGGCGCCCTGCTGCTGCTCCTTTTCGTACGACGGCAGCGGCGCCGTACGCATCCCCTGGTGGACCTCGGCATGTTCGCGCGGCCCGCCTTCAGCACCGCCGTGGGCTGCATCGTGCTGGCGATGCTCGCGTTGGTCGGTCTCGAACTGATCGCGGCGCAGTATCTGCAGCTGGTGCTGGGGCTGTCGCCGCTGGAGACGGGGCTGCGGCTGCTGCCGCTGACGTTCGCGGCGATGGCGGCGGGGCTCGCGGGCGCACGGATGCTGCGCCGCTTCGGCCCGCGCCGGATGGTGAGCCTCGGGTTCTGCCTCACCGCCGGGGCCGTGGTGCTGCTGACCGTGATGGGCGGGTCCGACAACGCGGGGCTGATGGTGGCCGCGTTCATGCTGCTGGGCTTTGGCCTGGAGACCACGCTCTTCGGGGCGTACGAGTCGATGCTGAGCGAGGCTCCGCCGGAGCAGGCCGGTGGCGCTGCGGCGATCGGCGAGACCTCGTACCAGCTGGGGGCGGGGATCGGTATCGCGCTTCTCGGGAGCGTGATGAACGCCGCGTACACGCCCGGACTGGCGTCCGTTCCGGGTGTTCCTTCGTCGGCCTCGGCCTCGGCGTCGCATTCGCTGGGCGAGGCGTACCAGGTCGCCGCGCAGCTGGGCGGGCCCGTGGGGGTTGCCCTGCGGCGGGCCGCGCGGGACTCGTTTGTGCACGGGCTGCACGTCACGCTGTTGGTGAGTGCGGGGTTGCTGCTGCTGGGGGCGGTGATGGCGTTGCGGTTGCCGCGGGTCATGCATTGCGGGGAGTCTGCGGCACCTGTGGAGTTGCCGGCGCCTCGGGAAGTTGCCGACTCCAGGGTTTCGGCCTGACCGATGTGCGGCTCCGCCGCGGGGTCGTTGGTTGGCTGCGGCGCCGTGGGGGCTGGTCGCGCAGTTCCTCGCGCCCCTTGAAGCCGCTGTACTGGACGTAGGCGACACTGCACCGTAACGTCGGCTTCAAAGTCGTAACTAGCGGTGCTAGTTTTTCGTGCGTGTCGGAGGGTTCCATGTCTGCGTCCTCGAAACTGCCCCCCTTTGACCCGGCCGACCCCCTCGGCATCGATGACCTGCTCGAACCCGAGGACCTGGCCGTCCGCGACACCGTACGCTCCTGGGCCGCAGACCGGGTGCTGCCGTATGTCGCCGACTGGTACGAGAAGGGGGAGCTGCCGCAGATCCGTGAGCTCGCCAAGGAGCTCGGCAGTATCGGGGCCCTCGGTATGTCGCTCAGCGGGTACGGATGTGCCGGGGCCAGTGCCGTGCAGTACGGGCTTGCCTGTCTGGAGCTGGAGGCCGCTGACTCCGGGATCCGGTCGCTGGTCTCCGTGCAGGGGTCGCTCGCGATGTACGCCATCCACCGGTTCGGCAGCGAGGAGCAGAAGCAGCAGTGGCTGCCGCGCATGGCCGCCGGTGAGGCCATCGGGTGCTTCGGGCTGACCGAGCCCGATCACGGTTCCGACCCCGCCTCGATGCGCACGCACGCCAAGCGGGACGGCGGCGACTGGGTCCTCAACGGGCGGAAGATGTGGATCACCAACGGGTCCGTGGCGGCCGTCGCCGTGGTGTGGGCCCGGACGGAGGACGGGATCCGCGGGTTCGTCGTGCCCACCGACAGTGAAGGGTTCTCCGCGCCGGAGATCAAGCACAAGTGGTCCCTGCGGGCCAGCGTCACCAGCGAACTCGTCCTCGACGACGTACGGCTGCCCGCCGACGCCGTACTGCCGGAGGTCGTCGGCCTCAAGGGACCGCTCAGCTGTCTCTCGCACGCCCGCTACGGGATCGTCTGGGGCGCCATGGGCGCGGCCCGCAGCTGTTTCGAGGCCGCCGTCGACTATGCGAAGTCGCGGGAGCAGTTCGGGCGGCCCATCGGGGGATTCCAGCTCACCCAGGCCAAACTCGCCGACATGGCGGTCGAACTGCACAAGGGGATTCTGCTCGCCCACCATCTGGGGCGGCGCATGGACGCCGGCCGCCTGCGCCCCGAGCAGGTCAGCTTCGGCAAGCTCAACAACGTACGCGAGGCCATCGAGATCTGCCGTACCTCACGGACGATCCTCGGTGCAAACGGGATCTCGCTCGAATACCCCGTCATGCGGCACGCCACCAACCTCGAGTCGGTGCTGACCTACGAAGGCACCGTCGAGATGCACCAGCTCGTACTGGGCAAGGCGCTCACCGGACTCGACGCCTTCCGGTGAACCCCGCGCGGGGGCAGGGCCGGTGAGCGGCCCTGCCTCAGCTCTGGTTGAAGAAACCGTCCGAACGGTGCGAGGCCGGCTCCCCGCTGATGATTTCCGTGTCCGCGGGCGTGAGCAGGAAAACGCGGTTGGAGACGCGGTCGATCGAACCGCGCAGACCGAAGATGAGCCCCGCCGCGAAGTCGACGACGCGCTTGGCGTCGGACGCCTCCATGGCGGTGAGGTTCACGATCACCGGGACACCCTCGCGGAACAGCTCGCCGATGGCGCGGGCGTCCCGGAAGCTGTCCGGGGTCACTGTGCCGATACGGCGGCCCTTTTCCTCGGCGGTGTCCGAGGCCACCTTGACCCGCGGGTCGGTGACCCAGGCATCCCCGGGCTGCTCGGTCCCTTCGGAGTAGTCGTCGTCGTAGTAACGCTCGTCATCGTTGTCGTCAACGAGGCCAAGCCAGGCGCTCGCCTTGCGTACCGATCCCATGGACGCCTCCTCTCACAGCGGTCCTTCTTGCTTTCCGCATCCCTATGGTCATCCATGATGCGGTTGGCGCGCCAAGTGGATAGACGCCGCACGGGGGGTTTGTGACGGTACTGGTGCAGAGCGAATCCGTCGAGAGCCCGCGTTTCCCAAGGGTCGTGCTGTACACAGATGCTGACTGTGAGTGAAATATGATTCTTCACGGCGTACGGGTGACGGGCAGTGCGTACGGGTGAACGCAGTGGTCGGTACGATGCGGCAGCTCAACGCCGTATCAGAAGCAGCAGTAGCACCGGAAGTCACACGAGCCACGGGGGGATCGTCGTGTTCGGAATCGTCAGGCCATGTCGGCATCGGCTCGGTGAGAATCTCAAGTCCCAATGGGTTGCCCATTTGTGCGGACTGTGTCTCGCGCTGCGCAAGGATCACGGTCAGTTCGCACGAGTCGTGACCAACTACGACGGGCTGCTCATATCCGTTCTGACGGAGGCTCAGGCCGAGCAGGCCGCCGGGTGGCGGCGTACGGCGGGGCCATGTCCGCTGCGCGGAATGCGTACCGCGTCCGTCGCGCAGGGGGAGGGGGCGCGGCTCGCGGCCGCCGTGTCGCTGGTGCTCGCCTCGGCCAAGGTGCGGGACCACCTCGCCGACGGGGACGGGCTGCTGGCGCGGAAACCGGTGGCGCTCGCCGCGCGCAGGGTGGCATCGAGCTGGGATGCGGCGGGGGCCCGTACCGGATCCGCCGTCGGGTTCGACACCGCGGTGCTCGTGGACGCCGTGGACCGGCAGACCGGCATCGAGGCGCTCGCCGGGCCCGGGACGTCGGTTCTGACGGTCACCGAGCCGACCGAGACGGCGACCGCGGCCGCCTTCGCGCACACCGCGGTCCTGGCCGGTCGGCCGGGCAACGCCGAGCCGCTCGCCGAGGCCGGGCGGCTGTTCGGGCGGCTCGCCCATCTCCTGGACGCGGTGGAGGACAGGGAAACTGACGCCGCGTCGGGTGCCTGGAACCCGCTCACCGCCACCGGGACGCCGCTCGCCGAGGCCAGGCGGCTCGCCGACGACGCCCTGCACGGGATCCGGCTCGCGCTGCGCGAGGTGGCCTTCGCGGACAGCGGGCTCGCCCACCGGCTGCTCGTGCACGAACTGCGCACCTCCGTCGACCGCGCCTTCGGTACGGCATCCTGCGCGCACGGGCCGGCGCCTTCGCTGTCGGGGCCGTATGCACCGCCCGGCGGCCCCGGTGGGCCGTTCCCGCCGCCCCAGCCGCCCCGGCGTGAACGGCGTGGGCTGCTCGCGGGCTGTGCGGTGTGGGCCGGGATGGCCTGCACGTGCCAGTTGTGCTGCGGTGAGTACGAGGACCCGTGGATCCGTGAGCGCAAGGAGGGCCTGTGCAACGACTGCGACGATTGTTGCGATTGCTGCGACGGCTGCGACGGCTGTGACGGCTGCGGCGACTGCTGTGACGGGTGCGACTGCTGCGACTGCGGCTGCGACTGCTGATCCGGTTACCACAGGTGTCGTATACGGAATGCGCCGCGCGGAGTGGTCACCTGGCGCTTCCGGGAGATCCTGTGTCCGCGACGTAAAAGAAGAAGATGATCTGGTGACCGGTGCCCCCTGAGGTCGTTGGGCGGAAGCAGAACCATTTCTGTCCCAACTCGCCACCCACATAAGGCACTTCAGTGGACGTCACAGCAAAAGCGACCACCACCATTCGCACCAGGCTGCTGCGGATCCTGATCCTCGCCCTCGCGGTCCTGCTGACGCTGCTCGGCGTCGCGGCCGCCGAGCAGATCTCCGCCTACCGCAACGCGTCGGCCACCGACAAGAACGCACGGCTGGAGATCACTCTCCAGGGCCTGGTCCACGAGCTGCAGAAGGAGCGCGGACTCACCACCGGATACGTGGGCGGGGTCGGGCAGTTCAAGGCCAAGCTGCCCGCCCAGCGAAGGGCCACCGACACTGCCCGCGCAGCGCTCGACAAGGCGCTGAAGGGGCGCTGGGGACGGTCGTCCTCGCCGACACCCGGCGTATCGAGGAGTGCTTTCCGGCCGTCGACTACTTCGAGTCGCAGGGGGCGCCGTTCGTCCTGGCGGTGAATCGGTTCGACGGGGCGGAGCGGTTCGAACTGGAGGAGGTGCGGGAGGCGCTCGGCCTGGGGGCCGATGTGCCGGTGCTGGAGTGCGACGCGCGGGATCGTTCCTCGGTTCGGGATGTTCTGGGGGCGTTGATGGACCGGGTGATCGGCGTTCGCGCTCTCACGCCCAGGCGGAGGGTGGCGATGGCGCGTTAGCGGGTGGTGCCCGCGGCGCCGGTCGAGCCGTCCGAACCGGAGCCGCAGGCGGTGAGCAGCACAGTGGAAGGAGTGAAAAAGAGCACGAGGGGAGGGGTGCGTGCGCGTGTGAAGGCGAATGGGGGAGACGCTGAAGCGCCCGGGCAGGGCGCGCAGTGGGGTCGGCTCAACAGGAACAGGACCACACTCGACCGAAGTCGATGTGGGAGCGCGTGACCAGCCACTGCTGTGGATGCATGGGCCAAGTGGAACAGGCATCCGGTTCTGCGTCAACTGACTTGAGACGTGCTGCTCACATGCCGGACAGCCTTGACAGTGAGGGGAAACGGACCCGTACAGTCAATGGGCGGCCCTGCTGAGGGGCTCGGCCGTATCGCGCTGTCGCTGTGCCTGGCCCTGCGCGTCCGTGTGAAGGCATCCACCGTGTTCGACCTATACGTCACGGAGCCTTCGCATGTCTTCCGACACTTTCGCCACAGTCGCGGCGGTACCGCACATACCCGAGCCGGCCGATGCCCTTGCGGTCGTGATGGTGCTCGGCTCCGCGCTGGGCACGCTGCTCGCCGCGTTCCGGCTGTCCGCCCACCCCGTGCCGAGGGCGGTGACCGCCGATCTGCTGGGGCGCGTCGTCGGGCTGACGGCGCACGAGGCCGCCCGGGCGCCAGGGCTGAGCCGGCGGCGGATCGTGCTGCCGCAGGCGATGCGCTCCATCGTGCCGCCCGGCGGTTCGGAGCATGCGCGATGAGGCCCTCCCTGGTGATCGTCGGGGCCGGGCCGCGGGGGACCGGTCTCATCGAGCGGATCGCCGCCAACGCGCCCGAGCTGTATGCCGGTTCGGGCCTCGACATCCATCTCGTCGACCCCCATCCGCCGGGCGCCGGACGCATCTGGCGCGCCGCGCAGTCGCCGCTGCTGTGGATGAACTCCCACGCCGAGGACGTCACCATGTTCACCGACGAGACGGTGGCCATGGAGGGCCCGGTGCGGGAGGGGCCCACACTGCACGAGTGGGCCGGCATCGACGGCCGTACCTTCGCGGACCGGCAGCTCCAGGGGGCCTATCTGCGCTGGGTGCATGAACAGGCCGTGGCCGACCTGCCCCCGGGCGTCGTCGTCCACCACCACCCGCGCCGTGCCCTGCGGGTCAGTGGCCCGCGCGAGGGCCGTCAGGAGGTGTGGCTGGAGGGCCGCCCGCGGCCGCTCCTGGCCGACCTCGTCGTGCTCACGCTCGGCCATCTCGACGCCGAACTCGACGATCAGCAGGCCGAGCTGGCCGAGTACGCGCGTGCGCACGGGCTGGTGCACCTTCCGCCCGACTTCACCGCCGACAGTGATCTGTCCGCGCTGAAGGCCGGTGAGCCCGTTCTCGTGCGCGGGTTCGGTCTCGCCTTCGTCGACCTCATGGTGCTGCTGACCGAGGGGCGGGGCGGGCGGTACGAGGGCGACACCTATGTGCCGTCGGGGCAGGAGCCGGTGCTGTACGTCGGCTCGCGACGCGGAGTGCCGTACCACTCGAAGATCGGCTACGACTGGAGCGGTGAGCGGCCGCCGCTGCCGAGGTTCTTCGGGCCGCCCGAGGTCGAGGCGCTGCTCGCGCGGCCCGAGGGGTTCGACTTCCGGCGGGATGTGTGGCCGCTGGTGGAGAAGGAGCTGGGGTTCGCCCACTACCACCGGCTGTTCACCGTGCATCCGGAGCGGACGGGCGTCGAATGGAGTGCCTTCGAGGAGAAGTACGCGGCCGCGTCCGACGTGGCCGAGCGGGAGGCGCTCGTGGCGTCCGCCGTGCCCGATCCCGCCGACCGGCTCGACCTGGACGCGCTCGACCACCCGCTGGACGGGGTGCGGTACGGCTCCTTCGAGGAGTTCCAGGAGGGGCTGCGCGGTTATGTGGAGCGTGACCTGAGCAGACGTCACGATCCGCACCACAGCCCCGATCTGGCCGTGTTCCTCGGGCTGCTCTCCGTCTACGGTCAGCTCGTCCGGCTCGGTGGCATCGGCCCCTGGTGGCACGGCTTCTTCAGCTATCTGGCCTCCGGGCCGCCCGGTCCGCGGCTGCGGCAGATGCTGGCGCTGTCCCGTGCCGGTGTCCTGCAGTTCCTCGGCGCCGACATGACCGTCAGCGCAGAGGGCGGGGTGTTCCGGGCGTCCAGTGCCACCGTTCCCGGTGCCTTCGTCGAGGCACGGGCGCTGGTCGAGGCGCGGCTGCCCGAGCCCACCGTCGGACGGGCCCGCGACACCCTGCTGCGCGAACTGCACGCCGACGGCGCCGTCGAGACCCCCGACGGGCTGCTCCGGGTGGACCCCGCCGACGGGCGGCTCCTCGACGGGGCCGGGCGCCCGCATCCCCGGCGGTTCGCGCTCGGGCCCTACACCGACGGACGCACGCCCGGCGCCTTCACCCGGCCGCGCACCGGCGGTCCCGCCTTCCGGCAGAACGACGCCACCGCCCGGGCGGCACTGCGGTTCCTGCGCGAACTGGCCGGCAGCGCAGCCGCATGACCGGCCTCCCTCCCAGCCCAAGGAAGTGCCCCCGATGAGCGCCATGGTCGAGAACGTCATCGAGGCGCCCGTGTCCGCGCTGAAACGGCCGCGGGAATCCAAGCTGCTGCTCTTCGACGGACCGACGTCCGCGCTCGCCCTGGAGCCGGTCGGCGAAGTCCTTGATGTCGTCGGCGACTTGGCCGATCAGGGCACCACGATGACGGTCGTCAGAGACGAGATCGGATTCCCCCGCCAGGTCGCCGACACCGTGGTGTTCATGGCCGACGGGAAGATCGTCGAGCAGGGCCCGCCCGGTGAGGTGCAGGCCGCTCCCCGCCATGAGCGGACCGGGGCGTTTCTCTCCAAGGTTCTCTGAAAGGTTCCCCCCACATGACCTCATCGAACGGCCGGGGGCTGGTGCACCTGGCCGCCGCGCTGGACCAGCCGGCGGTGTTCGACGCCGGCTCCCACATCGAACTGGCGCGGCTCGCCGAGCGCGGCGGCCTGGACTTCGTCACGCTGGACGACACCTTCGCCCGCCCCGGGCCCGACGCGCTCGCCGTCCTGTCCCGCGTCGCCCCCGCCACCGCCCGCATCGGCCTGGTCCCCACCGTCACCACCACGCACACCGAGCCCTTCCACGTCCAGGCCGCCGTCGCCACCCTCGACTGGGTCAGCCGCGGCCGCGCCGGCTGGCGGATCGACGTGTCCACCACCGAGGGCGAGGCCCGCCTCTTCGGCCGTCGCCATGCCGTGACCGCCGACGAGCTGTGGCGCGAGGCCGGCGAAGTCGCCGACGTGGCCGCCAGACTGTGGGACAGCTGGGAGGACGACGCCGAGATACGGGACCTGGCGACCGGCCGCTTCATCGACCGGGACAAGCTGCACCACGTCGACTTCACCGGCGCCGGCTTCTCGGTGAAGGGCCCCTCGATCGTGCCGCGGCCCCCGCAGGGCCACCCCGTCCGCGTGGTCGACGCCACCGAGGGACACTCCCGGCGCATCGCCGCCCAGTACGCCGACGTGGCGCTCGTGCGGGCCGCGAGCCCCGCGCGGGCCGCCGCCGTACGGGACCAACTACGCCAGTCGGCCGCCGAGTTCGGACGCAACCCCGACACCCTGCGGGTCCTCGTGAGCCTCCTCGTCGACCTCGGCGACGGTGAGCGCGCCGCCGAGCCGGGCCACGGCGGGGGCGGTCCCCGCCAGACCGTGCAGGGCCCGCTGTACCGGGGCGGCCCCGTGGACCTCGCCGAACTGATCGCCGGCTGGCACGCGGACGGCGTCGCCGACGGCTTCCACCTCACACCCACCGAGCCGCGCCGTGACCTGGAGCGGCTCGTCAACGGCACGGTGGCGCTGCTCCAGCACCGCGGTCTGTTCCGCACCTTCTACCCGGGCAGCACCCTCCGGGAGCACCTGGGGCTCGCCAGACCCGCCAACCGGTACGCCGGTACAGCCGTGACAGGGGGAGCGTCATGACCGTACGACGGCCTGCACGCAAACAGATCCATCTCGCCGCCTACTTCCCTGGCGTCAACAACACCACCGTATGGGCCGATCCGCGGTCGCGGTCACAGATCGACTTCTCGTCCTTCGAGCATCTGGCCCGCACCGCCGAACGCGGTCTGTTCGACTTCTTCTTCCTCGCCGAGGGGCTGCGGCTGCGCGAGCACAAGGGCCGTATCCACGACCTGGACGTGGTGGGCCGGCCCGAGTCGCTCACCGTGCTGAACGCCCTCGCGGGTGTCACCGAACACCTCGGCCTCGCCGCCACCGTCAACGCGACCTTCAACGAGCCCTACGAACTCGCCCGCAGGCTGGCCACCCTGGACCACCTCAGCGGCGGCCGTGCGGCCTGGAACGTGGTGACCTCCTCCGACGCCTTCACCGGCGAGAACTTCCGGCGCGGCGGCTTCCTCGACCGCGCCGACCGGTACCCGCGGGCCGCCGAATTCGTGGCCGTGGCAAGGAAGTTGTGGGACTCCTGGACCCCCGACGGCGTCTCCCGGCCGTTCGCGCACCGCGGGCGGCACTTCGACATCGCGGGCGAGTTCACCGTGCCGCGCCCGCCGCAGGGGCACCCGGTCGTCATCCAGGCAGGGGACTCGGCCGAGGGGCGGGAGTTCGCCGCGTCCACGGCCGATGTCGTCTTCACCCGGCACGGCACGCTGGAGGCGGGGCGCTCCTTCTACGCCGATGTGAAGCGCCGCCTGGAGAAGTACGGCCGCTCCCCGGACGACCTGAAGATCATGCCCGGTGTCACCGTCGTCCTCGGCGACACCGCCGCCGAGGCCCAGGAGAGGGCCGCCGAGATCCGGCGACAGCAGGTGTCCCCGCAGAACGCGATCCTCGCCCTGGAGCAGATCTGGGGTGTCGACCTGTCGGCGTACGACCCCGACGGCCCGCTCCCCGAGATCGACCCGGTGGCGGACTCCGCGATCACCCAGGGGCGCACCCGGCGGGGCGACACCGTCGCGATCGCCGAGAAATGGCGCGCACTGTCCAAGGAGAAGGGGCTGTCCATCCGGCAGACCGTGATCGAGGCCGGCAGCCGGCAGTCCTTCATCGGCACGCCCGAGGCCGTCGCCGCCGAACTCGACGAGTACGTGCGGAAGGACGCCGCCGACGGCTTCATCCTCCAACCGCTGATCACCCCGGTCGGACTCGACGAGTTCGTGGACCGCGTGGTGCCGCTGCTGCAGGAGCGCGGGGTGTTCCGCAGGGAGTACCAGGGCGCGACGCTGCGGTCACACCTCGGCCTGCCCGATCCGGTACCGTCCGTCAGCGCCTGAACGGCCTGAAGCGGGGTCGAGAGCCATCCGGAAGGGCGACTTCCGGACATCCCCGGGCGTTGGGCTTGCGTCTCCGTTCCCGCCACCGGGGAAGACGCAGGCTGGGCGGGTGCCCGCAACCTGGTCCGAACCAGGGCAGAGGTGGCCAGAACTCATGGTTCGTCGAGGGCTTGACGGCCGAAAGGCACCCTTGCGTCTACCGGCCGTTCGGCCGAATACTCCCCGCAAGCGCTTGTCAGGGGCACGGCGTGTCCGGAATCCGGACGAACGCGCCCCTGGCTGCGCCTCACGGGCCCCGACCCCACGCGGGCCCCCGACTCCTCTTGGGAGGAACGAACGTGAGGATCAAGCGCACCACTCCCCGCAGCGGCATTGCGAGACGGACCCGGCTGATCGCCGTCACCACCGGTCTCGTGGCCGCCGCAGCGATCGCGGTCCCCAGCGCGAACGCGTCCACCGCCACCCCCTTCAGCACGGCCCAGCTGAAGAGCGCCGACGCCTCGGTGCTCAAGGCGAACGTCCCGGGCACGGCCTGGGCCGTCGACAGCAAGAACCACCGTGTCGTGGTCACCGTCGACAGCACGGTCTCCAAGGCCGAGATCGCGAAGATCAAGCAGCAGGCCGGCAGCAACGCCGGCGCCCTCACCATCAAGCGCACCTCCGGGCAGTTCAAGCCCCTGATCAGCGGCGGCGACGCCATCTACGGCGGCCAGTACCGCTGCTCCCTCGGCTTCAACGTGCACAGCGGCAGCACCTACTACTTCCTGACCGCGGGCCACTGCGGCCAGGTCGCCTCCACCTGGTACTCCAACTCCGGCCACACCACGACGCTGGGTACGAACGTCGGTTACACCTTCCCGGGCAGCGACTACGCGCTGGTGCGTTACACCAACTCGTCGATCTCGCATCCGAGCACGGTCGGCAACCAGACCATCTCCAGTGCGGCCACCCCGAGCGTCGGTACGACGGTGTACCGCCGTGGCTCCACCACCGGTACGCACAGCGGCCGGGTCACCGCGCTGAACGCCACCGTCAACTACGGCAGCGGCGACGTCGTCTACGGCCTCATCCAGACCACCGTCTGTGCCGAGGGCGGCGACAGCGGCGGCCCGCTGTACGGCGGCACCGTGGCGTACGGTCTCACCTCCGGCGGCAGCGGCGACTGCACCTCGGGCGGCACGACCTTCTTCCAGCCCGTCACCGCGGCGCTGAGCCACTACGGCGTGAGCATCGGCTGACCTTCCTGCGCGCAGCCCCCGTACGCAACTGGCGTGCGGGGGCTCCCTCTTGTTCGGGTGACGGAGTTACCTTCGAAGTACACATGTCGAAGTGCAGATTTCGAAGGACAGACTTCGAAGGACTTCGAAGGACTAATCAGGCTCAGTCCCCTGGGGGGCCGACATGGTCGAGGAGCTGGTGGCGGCGGGAGCGACCCTCGCGTCCGCCGGTGTGGTGTACGTGATGGCGGCCGCACGGGTCGTCAAGCAGTACGAACGCGGTGTGGTGTTCCGGCTCGGCAGGCTCCGCGACGAGGTGCGCGGGCCGGGGTTCACGATGATCGTGCCGTTCGTGGACCGGCTCCAGAAGGTCAACATGCAGGTCGTGACGATGCCGGTGCCCGCGCAGGAGGGCATCACCCGGGACAACGTCACGGTGCGGGTGGACGCCGTCGTCTACTTCAAGGTGACCGGGCCGGCCGAGGCGGTCGTCAAGGTCGAGGACTACCGGTTCGCGGTGGCGCAGATGGCGCAGACCTCGCTCAGGTCCATCATCGGCAAGAGCGAACTGGACGATTTGCTGTCCAACCGGGAAAAACTCAACCAGGGGCTGGAGTTGATGATCGACAGCCCGGCCGTGGAGTGGGGTGTCACCATCGACCGCGTCGAGATCAAGGACGTGTCCCTGCCCGAGACCATGAAGCGTTCGATGGCCCGGCAGGCCGAGGCCGACCGGGAGCGCCGGGCCCGGGTCATCAACGCCGACGCCGAACTCCAGGCGTCGAAGAAGCTCGCCGAGGCCGCGCAGCAGATGGCGGACACCCCGGCCGCGCTGCAACTGCGGCTGCTGCAGACGGTGACGGCCGTCGCCGCCGAGAAGAACTCCACGCTCGTGCTGCCGTTCCCGGTGGAGTTGCTGCGGTTCCTGGAGAAGGCGCAGCAGACGACCGGGGCGCCCCAGCAGGTCCCGCAGCAGCCGGTGCGGGACCAGCAGCAACCGGTGCAGGAGCAACTGCCGCCTCCCGTACCGAGCTTGGAGCCCGGCTCCGAGGGGGCGAAATCCGGACAGGACTAGACCTCACGCACCGCACATGGGCTACTCGCTCGTAGTGTTTGCAGAGCGAAGACGTGGGGTGACCGTGGACTGTCAAAATTGCGGGGGCGCACCCACGGCGTTCTACGCGCGTCCTGAAGACGCCCTTGTGTGCTCCCTGCCGTCCTCGGGATAGTAGGCGCTGTTCAACGCCTTCCGGTTCGCGAGGTCCCCACAACCTCCCGGACCGACCCCCCACAGGAGGACGTGAGTTGAAGCACCGACGCATACCCAAGCGGCGTGCCGCCGTGGCTGGTGCGGGCATAGCCGCACTGGTGGCCGCGGGAGTCACCTTCCAGACTGCGAACGCCAGCGAGCCCTCGAAGGCCTCCGCGCCCGAGACCCTGTCGGCCGTGGCGGCCGGAAAGCTCGCCTCGGCCCTCGGCAAGAACCTCGGCGCCGACGCGGCGGGAACGTATTACGACGCGAAGGCCAAGAGCCTCGTCGTGAACGTCCTCGACCAGACCGCCGCCAGGACCGTCGAGGCGGCCGGCGCCAGGGCGAGACTCGTCCAGAACTCCCTCGTCGAACTCGACGCCGCCCGTACGACGCTGACCAAGGACGCCACCATCCCCGGCACCTCGTGGTCGACGGACCCGGTGAGCAACAAGGTCGTCGTCACCGCCGACAAGACCGTCTCCAAGGCCGAGTGGGCCAAGCTCTCCAAGGTTGTCGACGGGCTCGGCGCCAAGGCCGAACTCAAGCGTTCGAAGGGGGAGTTCAAGCCCTTCATCGCGGGCGGCGACGCCATCTCCGGCTCGGGCGGGCGCTGCTCGCTCGGCTTCAACGTGACCAAGGGCGGCGAGGCGTACTTCCTCACCGCAGGGCACTGCACCGACGCCATCAAGACCTGGTCGGACTCCGGCGGGAACCAGATCGGCCAGAACGCCGACTCCCAGTTCCCGGGCAACGACTTCGGGCTGGTCAAGTACACCGCCGACGTGGACCACCCGAGCGCGGTCGACCTCTACAACGGCTCCTCCCAGTCCATCACCCACGCCGCCGAGGCCACGGTCGGCGAGAAGGTGACCCGCAGCGGCTCCACCACCCAGGTGCACACCGGCACGGTCACCGGCCTGAACGCCACCGTGAACTACTCGGAGGGCACGGTCAGCGGTCTCATCCAGACCGACGTCTGCGCCGAGCCCGGCGACAGCGGCGGCTCGCTCTTCGACGGCGACGCGGCGATCGGTCTCACCTCCGGCGGTAGCGGCGACTGCACCTCCGGCGGCGAGACCTTCTTCCAGCCGGTCACCGAGGCGCTGTCGGCCGAGGGCGCCTCGATCGGCTGATCGTCGGCTCCGCCGGTTGCGCGAAGTTGTGTGAAGTCCCGCCCCTGCGCGCGAGGGGCGGGACTTTCGCGTGCTGTGTCGCCCCGCGGGATGTGCAGTTGGTTGTCTGCGGATGTGTTCGATTCTGCGGGCGCGTTGTGGCTGGTCGCGCAGTTCCCCGCGCCCCTTCGGGGCACGGCCGGACCGCGCCGCGCTTCTCGCGCAGCACCGCCGCCACCAGCGTGACCGCGACCCCGGCGCGGCCCGGGCCGACAGCACCAGCAGGGCGTCGGTCGTGTCGTTGCCGTCGAAGTACGCGATCGACCACGCCGCCCAGGTCCCCGCGCCCGGCGCCCTCACGACCAGCCGGATCACCGCACGGCGCAGGTTGGCGGGCCGGGCGCCCCTGCTGGTCGCCAGGGTCGGGGCGCACGGATGGGTCGCGGGCGCACCAGCCCACGACCACATGGAACGGGGGCAGCCCGTCGAAGTCCGTACGCCGTGAAGGGGGCGAGGCTTCGTACGCCTCGGCGGTTACGGAAAGTGACGTTCGCTCTGCAGGTCGTCAATTGCCGCCCGCCTCGAACTGCTTGATCGCTGAGGCCAGAGGTGCGCGGCGAAGGAGATTTCTTCCAACTGCCCCGCCCGGTTGCGGAGCTGACGGGACGGTGGCCGTTCTGGGTGCCCTCACCCTCCCTGGTAATCGCTGATGTGTTCGAATGTGGGCTCGCTGACCGGCGCTGATGAGGCTAGAGTAATCGAACGAGCGTACGATGAACTTATCGGGCGAATGGCTTAAAAGGGGTGGAGTGATGGAGGTGCGGCATGGCGGGCTTCGCTCATCTGCATGTCGCGTCCGGTTACTCCGCCCGCTACGGCGCCTCCCACCCCGAACAGCTGGTCCGGCGGGCGGCGGAGCGGGGTGTGTCCGCGCTCGCGCTCACCGACCGGGACACGGTCACCGGCGCTGTGCGGTTCGCGCAGGCCTGCGCGAAGGACGGGGTCCGGCCGCTCTTCGGCATCGATCTTGCCGTGGAGGCCCTCGCGCCTCCGCCACCCGCCCAGCGTCGACGCACGCCGGTGCGTGGGGGTGCGCACGTCGTCGAGCCGCCGCTGCGGTTCGTGCTGCTCGCACAGAACCGGGAGGGCTGGGCGCGGTTGTGCCGCATCACGTCGGCTGCCCATGTGGGGGCGGTGTCCGGTACGGCTCCGGTGGTGCCGTGGGAGGCGTTGCGCGAGTACGGCGGCTCCGGCCTGACCGTACTGCTGGGGCCGCTCTCGGAGCCGGTGCGGGCGCTGTCGGTGGGACGGGAGGACGTCGCGATGAAGTTGCTGGCGCCCTGGCGGGAGATCTTCGGGAGGTCTGTTCGATTGGAAGCCGTTGTGCAGAAACGTTCCGGCATCGGTCCGGGATCCCTGCGCCTGGCCGCCCGCACCCTCGCCCTGGCCGACCGCACCCGTACCACCGCCGTGCTCTCCAACGCCGTTCGCTACGCCGACCCCGAGCAGCACCGCCTCGCCGACGTCCTGGACGCCGCACGGCTGCTGCGCCCCATCGACCGCCGCCGACTGGACACCGGACAGCGCTGGCTCAAGGACGAGCGAGGAATGGAGACCGTCGCGCGGATGATCGCCGAATGCGCCGGAGGGGACATCCGCCGGACTCGCCGTCTGATGGCGGACACCGTCGCCACGGCGACCGCGTGCACCGTCGATCCGGTGGCGGACCTCGGACTCGGCACCAGGCACTTCCCGGAGCCGTCCCTCTTCGGAGCGGAGCCCCGAGCGGGCGGCGCGGCACAGGTGCTGCGCCGGCAGTGCGAGGCCGGCCTGATCCGGCGCGGCCTCGACCGCGACCCGGCGGCACTCGACCGGCTGGACGAAGAGCTCGATGTGATCTCCCGGCTCGACTACGACTCGTACTTCCTCGCCGTCGGCCAGGTGGTCGCCGACATCCGCGCCAAAGGCATCAGGGTCGCGGCACGCGGCTCGGGCGCCGGCTCGATGGTCTGCCACGTGCTGGGTATCGCCACCGCCAATCCGCTCGAACACCGCCTCCTGCTCGAACGGTTCATCAGTGTGCGCCGGGCCTCGCTCCCTGACATCGACATCGATGTGGAATCGGCCAGACGGCTGGAGTGCTATGACGTGATCTTCGAGCGTTTCGGCAAGGAACGGGTCGCGGTCACCGCGATGCCCGAGACCTATCGGGCGCGCAGGGCGCTGCGGGACACCGGTCTCGCGCTCGGGATCGCCCCGGCCGAGGTCGACCGGATCGCCAAGAGTTTTCCGCACCTGCGGGCCTCGGACATCACCGGCGCGCTCGCCGAGCTGCCGGAACTGCGGCAGTTGGCGGCCGAGGCGGACCGGTTCGGACCGCTGTGGGAGCTGGCTGAGGGGCTCGACTCCCTGGTCCACGGCATGGCCATGCACCCCTGCGGTGTGGTCATCAGTGACGCGACCCTTCTGGACCGGCTGCCGGTGCAGCCCACCCCGCAGGGCGACTATCCGATGGCCATGGCCGCGAAGGAGGAGATCGAGGCGCTGGGCAACATCAAACTCGACGTCCTGGGCGTACGGATGCAGTCCGCGATGGCCCACGCCGTCGCCGAGATCGAACGCACCACGGGCAGCAGAATCGATCTGGACGACTCCGAGCGGGTGCCGCTCGACGACGTCTTCGCCTTCAAGCTCATCCAGGACAGCCGCACCCTGGGTCTGTTCCAGCTGGAGTCCCCTGGTCAGCAGGACCTGCTGTCCCGGCTGCAACCGCGCAACGTGCAGGACGTCATCGCCGACATCAGCCTCTTCCGTCCCGGCCCGGTCGCCGGCGGCATGCCCGAGCGGTACATCGCCGCCCGCCACGGGGGCTCGCCGTCGTACGCCCACCCGGACCTGGAGCCGGTGCTCGCCGACACCTACGGCGTGACCATCTGGCACGAGCAGATCATCGAGACGCTGTCGGTGATGACCGGCTGCGACCGCGCACTGGCGGAGATCGCCCGGCGCGCGCTCGGCGAGAAGGACCGGTTGCCCGGCATCAGGGACTGGTTCCACGGCCTGGCACGCGCGCGTGGTTACAGCGCGGCCGTCCGGGACGAGGTCTGGAAGACCGTCGAGGCCTTCGGCGCGTACGGCTTCTGCCGGGCGCATGCGGTCGCCTTCGCCGTGCCCGCCTTGCAGAGCGCCTGGCTCAAGGCGCACTATCCGGCGTTTCTGCTGGCGGGCCTGCTCGAACACGACCCCGGGATGTGGCCCAAGCGTGTCCTGGTCTCCGACGCCCGGCGGGGAGGTGTGCAGGTCCTGCCCGTGGACATCAACCGCTCGAAGGTGAAGCACACTGTGGAGAAGGCCGATGGAGACCAGTGGGCGGTGCGGCTCGCGCTGTCCGAGGTGCGTGGCATCAGCGAGGAGGAGTCCGCGCGGATCGAGGAGGGACAGCCGTACGGATCACTGTCGGACTTCTGGCAGCGGGGCCGTCCCAGCAGGCCGGTCGCCGAACGCCTCGCCGAGATCGGTGCCCTGGACCGTCTCCATGACGGCCGCCTCACTCGACGCGATCTGCTGCTCCAGATCGCCGAGTTGCACCGGCAGTCCCGCACCCGCTCCGCCCATGAGGGGCAACTGCCCATCGATGCAGGCGCCGTTGGCGGTGCTGAGCCGAGCGGGCTGCCGGAGATGACCGGACGTGAGGCCCTGAGCGCCGAGTTGAGCACGCTCGGCATCGATGTCTCCCGGCACCTGATGGAGCACCATCACCGGCTGCTGCGGGAGATCGGCGCGACGGACGCGGCCCATCTGGCCGGGCTGCGCCCTGGTCAGCAGGTCCTGGTCGCCGGCGTACGCGCCTCGACCCAGACCCCGCCGATCGCCAGCGGTCGGCGCATCATCTTCGTCACCCTGGAGGACGGGTCCGGCCTGGTCGACCTGGCGTTCTTCGAGGACTCCCACCCGGCCTGCGCGCACACCGTCTTCCACAGCGGGCTGCTGCTGGTGCGCGGCACGGTCCAGGTGCGCGGCACCCGCCGTACGGTCGTGGGCACCATGGCCTGGGATCTGGACGAGATCGCCGCGGCCCGCCGCGACAACGGTCCCGAGGCCGCACTCGCCCTCCTCGGCGAGGCTCGCCCGCACCCCACCCCCGCCCAGCCGCACCGCACCCTGGTCAACGGCACCACCGGTGCTCGCCTGCACCCGTACGCCGACCTCCAGCCCGCCGGCACCCGATCGGCCGACCTGAAGAAGTTCGGCCACCGCAGTCCGGGGAGCGCAGGATGAACACGCGTCAGCGGCATATCGCGCACCTCCATCTGCATGCTGCGCTGACCGGGGCACAGTACGATGACGTAATCGAACTGATGTCTGGTATCACGCCCCATGTCCAGGCGGTGCCGCCCAACGCCGTTCAGCTGGATCTGACTTCGGCGCTCCGATATTTCGATCTGTCTCCTTACGACGTGGTCCAACTGGCGAAGATCAGGCTGAAGGCTCTCTACGGCATCGACAGCAGTGCCGGGCTCGCGGGCAACCGCATGCTGGCCTCCATGGCGGCCGACGCGTCCGCGCCGGGAGACACCACCTGGGTCCCGGCCGAGAGGGCCGTCGAATGGCTGTATCCCCGCCCGGTCGCCGCACTGCCCGGGATCGGCCGTGTCACGACCAGTGCCCTCGCCAGGTACGGCCTGCACACCATCGGTCAGGTCTCCGACCTGCCCGCCGCGACCCTGCAGCGGCTCCTCGGTGCTGCTCAGGCGCGGCTGTTGGCCGAACGTGCCCGCGGCTACGACCCCCGCCCGGTCACCCCGAAGGAGCCTGCGGCGCACCTGACCGCCGACCTTGTGCTCGACCGGGACCGTCTCGATCCGACACAACACCACCAGGCCGTCCTGGGACTCGCCGACCAGATCGGCCAACGCCTGCGCGGGGAGAACCAGATCGCCCGGAGGCTCAGTCTCACGGTGCGCTACGCCGACCGCAGCTCCACCACGCGTACGAACACGATGCCGGAGCCCACAAGCCACTCACCCGCCATCGCGGCAACCGCCCTGGGCCTGCTGGCCGCACTGGGACTGCAACGAGCCCGCGTCCGTGCCTACGCAATCCGCGCCGACGACCTGCTGTCCGCCGGCAGTGCTTACCGCCAGCTGTCCCTGGACCCGGGTGACGACCGGGCCCGCGCAGCAGAGCGTGCCGCCGACCGGGCCCGCCGCCGCTTCGGCCCGCAGGCCGTGCGGCCGGCGGCCCTCGCGAATTGATCGGGCACCACCTGCACCCGGACCGGCCGCTTCCTCCGGTACGGCCTCCGGCGATCCCGACCTGATCGCCTTCGCCGCAGGCGGCCGGAAGATGGTCACCTGGCACGGCCTGTCCGGCCCATCGACCCGCCGGCTGCCGTCGTCAACTGGGTCGCACACGGCGTACGGCATGTACGAGTCCCTGGCATGGGTCTCAGTTGGCCCACGGGGGAGTGATGCGGGTGCCGTCGGCGAATACGGCCTCCAGGCCGATGGACGTGGTGACCCAGGAGATCGCCGTCTGATCGGTGGGGTTCTCGACGCCGAGGGTCGCGCCGGGGTTGACGATGACCGTGTCCCCCGCGGTGATGCGGTCCGTGCGGCCGTCGAGGGTGATCAGCAGCTCCCCGATGAGGAGATGGAAGATCTCCTCACGGCTGACGGTGTGAACCGGCGCCTTGGTCCCGGCGGGGATCTCCCCGCGCCAGGCGCACAGCTCCTTGCTTCCGGTGAGCGGGCCGGCGTACGAGACGAAACGGGCGCCGTGGATCTCGTGGGTGACGGCTTCGGACGTGCGGATGACGGGCATGGCTGACTCCGATCCATATGGTCAAGTAGCTTGACTATCTGTTCTATAGTCAAGCTGCTTGACCATTCCGTCAAGGGTGTTTCAATGCCTCCGTGCACAACTCCGAGGCCATGGCCCTGTCCGCCGCCCTGCTCGCCGTCGCCGGTGAGCTCACGCAACGCGTCAACGAGGGCGTCGTCGCCCGCGGTTTCGAGGGAGTGCGGCCTGCGCACGGCTTCGCCTTCGCGCGGCTCGCCCCGGACGGCGCGACGGTCACCGACCTCGCGGCCCACCTCGGTGTCACCAAGCAGGCGGCCAGCCAACTCGTCGACGAGATCGTGCGGAAGGGGTATGCCGAGCGCCGGGCGCACCCCGTGGACGCCCGTGCCAGGTTGATCGTGCTGACCGAGCGGGGGTGGGCCTGCACGCGGGCCGCGGAGGAGGCTGCCGCGGAGGTGGTGCGGGAGTGGAGTGCCGTGCTCGGTGAGGCTGAAGTGCGGGCGCTGGGCGGGCAGTTGGGGCGTATTGCACCCTACGGGCCCATCCGGCCTGCCTGGTGAGGGTCCGAACCCCGGCTACTGGCGAGTCAGTTATCACTGGAAGTTTTTACTGACGCGTAACTTCACACTTGCACTACTCGCCCGTAACTTGACGAGTGAACAGCATCCTTCGTGATCCGGATCACAGGGCGTAAGGCCATCGCAACTCCCTTGAGCCGCAAGGAGATCACACGATGCTGCCCTGGAAACGAGTGCTCAGACCCCTGACCGCGCTGCTGCTGACCGCCGCGGTCGCCACGGTCCCCGCCACCGCCGCCCACGCCGCCGACACGGCCGCGACCTCGTCGAGCGGCTGGAACGACTACTCCTGCAAGCCGTCCGCCACCCATCCCCGGCCCGTCGTCCTGGTCCACGGCACCCTCGCCAACTCCGTCGACAACTGGCTGGCCCTCGCCCCGTATCTGGAGGATCGCGGCTACTGCGTCTTCTCCTTCGACTACGGCCAGCTGCCGAACGTCCCCGTCTTCTACGGCCTCGGCCCCATCGACAAGTCGGCAGAGCAGCTGTCCGCCTACGTCGACAAGGTGCTCGCCGCGACCGGTGCCGCCAAGGTCGACCTCGTCGGCCACTCGCAGGGCGGCATGATGCCCCGCTACTACCTCAAGTTCCTCGGCGGGGCCGCCAAGGTGAACGCCCTCGTCGGCATCGCACCCGACAACCACGGCACCGACCTCGACGGGTTCACCCGGCTGCTGCCGTACTTCCCCGGCGCCGCGGACCTGATCTCCGCCTCGACCCCCGGGCTCGCCGACCAGATCGTCGGATCCGCGTTCCTCACCAAGCTCAACGCGGGCGGGGACACCGTTCCCGGCGTCCACTACACGGTCATCGCCACCAAGTACGACGAGGTGGTCACCCCGTACAGCAGTCAGTTCCTGAGCGGTTCCGACGTGCACAACGTGCTGCTGCAGAACCTGTGCGCGCTCGACCTCTCCGAGCACGCCCTGATCGGCCTGACCGACCGGATCGCCTTCCACGAGGCGGCCAATGCCCTCGACCCGGCACACGCCTCCGCCACCACCTGTGCGTCGGCGCTGAGCTGACGCACCTCTCGGGGCCTGTCCGACCTGAGCCGCCGGACAGGCCCCGCGCTTTTCCGCCCCGTCAGCGGCCGCCCCGTCAGCGGCCGTGCCGTCCGCCGTCGCCCGTCGCGCGGCGGCGGACCGAGGAGACCGAGAGGAACAACGCCGCCGCACCGACCGCCAGGGCGGCCGCGCCACCGATGGCGATGTACGAGGTGCTGTCGGCGGCGCCCGTCTCGGCGAGGTTCTCCGAGGTCCCGGCCGCCGTGGGCTCGTTGGCCGCGGCAGCGGCCGTCGACGGGTCCGCGGAGGTGCTCGCGTCGGCGTCACCGTGACCGTGGTGCTCGACCGTCGACTTGTCGGCACCCGCCTCGATCTGCTGGTCGGAGGGGGCGGAGGCGGCCGGCGCCGGGGACGGGCTGCCTGTCGTACCGCTGCCGCCGGCGCCACCGCCGCCGAAGCTCACGTCCGAGCAGGAGTAGAACGCCTCCGGGCTGTCCGAGCGCTGCCAGATCGCATACAGAAGCTGCTTGCCGGAGCGCTGGGGGAGGGTGCCGGAGAAGGTGTAGAAGCCGCCCGAGGCGACCGGGTCGGTGGCCGTCGCCACCGGGTGCTCCAGGTCCAGGTCGGACCAGGCGAGCGGGTGTGCCGGGTCGTAGCCGGCCTTGGTGACGTACACCTTGAAGGTGCCCTTGTGCGGGGCGGTGACGCGGTACTTGAAGGTGTACGGACCCGCACTCACCCTCGTCGCCGGCCAGTCGGCGCGGGCCAGGTCGAGCCCCTTGAACTCCTCGTTGTTCGCGCTGCACAGCTTGCCGTCCGGGATCAGCGTCCGGTGCTGCCCGTTCGCGTCGCCGATCCGGATGCCGTTCCAGTCGTAGAGCGCCTGGGTGCCGCCGGCCGCGACCGCCGCCCTGCACGCGTCCGACTTCGGGCTCTCCGGGCCCTCCGCGTAGCACTGCGCGACCCGGCTGACCGGGTCGCCCATGGTGCCGTGCGCGGACGCCGGGGCAGCGGCGAGGGCGGTCAGGGCGAGCGGGGCGACGCCGAGGACGGTGAGAGCGGCGACCTTGCGGCGGCGTGCGGGCATGCGGAATCTCCTCGGAACGGTCCTGATGCGTGGGGCGGATCGCGGGGGTGAATCCCGTGGGGCGCGATCAGAAGCTAGCCCGAAGAAACCGTGAAATCGCCTGCTGGAGGCGGGTGATGGAGATCCTTATGGTGCCGTTAAGGGAGTGCTCAGCCTGGGATCAGGTAATACCGTGCGCGGCATGACCGACGAGGAGATCCGGGCGGCCGTCGCCGCCGACGTACCGGCCGTGAAGGCCGTGACCGATGCCGCCTACCACCACTACATCGAACGCATCGGGGTGGTGCCGAAGCCCATGGAGGCGGACCACGCGGCGAACGTGGCCGCGGGCAGGGTGTTCGTGACGGGGGACCCCGTGATCGGCCTGGTCGTGATCGAGGAGCGCACGGACCATCTGTACCTCGACAACATCGCCGTCCACCCCGAGGCGCACGGCAGGGGGGGGTGGGGCGACGGCTGCTGCAGTTCGTGGACGCACGCGCGCGTGCGCTCGGGCTGCCCGAGGTCAGGCTCTACACCAACGCGATGATGTGGGAGAACCAGAAGATCTATCCGAAGTTCGGCTATGAGGTCGTCGAGCGGCGGGTGGACGGCCCCTATGACCGCATCCACTACCGCAAGCGGCTGGACTGATGGGTGGGCTGGACTGATGGGTGGGCTGGACTGATTGGCTGGACCGGCTGCTTCAGCCGTCCGGCCACCACGTTCGTGCGATGTCCTTGCGGACCTCCGGGCGCCCGGAGGGGCGCTCGTCGGCCTCCTCGCGGACCTTGCGGGAGTCCGTCTTCCTCAGGGGCTTCTGCACGGTGGTGCGGCGCATGGCTGCCTCCTTCAGCGCCTACCGGGTTCCGTGTTCTCACGGAGGTAGACCCTTTCGGGGAGACTGACTCATCGGTCGGGGTCTGTCTGTGGTGGCTGTCACGAATCGACTGTCAGTGGCGGGTGTCACTCTTGGGCGCATGACGAATGACAATGACGCGCTGAGCTGGGCGGCTGTGGACTGGGACGCGGAGGCCGCCTCCTTCGACGACGAACCGGATCACGGTCTGCGCGACCCTCAGGTGCGCCGCGCCTGGGCCGAGCGGCTCCGCTCCTGGCTGCCGGAGCGGACGAGTGACGTCCTCGACCTCGGCTGCGGCACCGGCAGTCTGTCGCTCCTCGCGTCCGAGCAGGGACACCATGTGACCGGGGTGGACAGCTCGCCGGCCATGATCGATCTCGCGAGAGAGAAGCTGGCCGGTCGTGACGCGGCGTTCCTGGTCGGTGACGCGACGGCGCCGCCGGTGGGGGAGCAGCGCTTCGACGTCGTGCTCGTACGGCATCTGCTGTGGGCGCTGCCCGACCCCGGCCGGGTCCTGCGGCACTGGCGGGAGTTGGTGCGCCCCGGAGGCCGGCTCGTGCTGGTCGAGGGCGTGTGGGGGACGGTCACGCCGGCCGGCATACCGGCCGGCGTGCTCACCGGTCTCCTCGCGCCGCTCGCCGCTGAGGTGCGGCTGGAACAGCTGTCGCAGGAGACGCAGCTGTGGGGGAAGGAGGTGACGGACGAGCGGTACGCGGTGGTGGCGCTGGTGTGAGTCCCTCAGGCCAGCAGTGCGGCGAAGCCGCCCTCGCGGGCCAGCGACTCCAGCTCGTCCAGGGCGGCGACGGCGGCGGCCGCGGCCTCCGGGTCCGTCGCCGCCAGGCCGCTCTCGGCGAACTCGTCCTCGTCCAGCCGCAGGACGTCCCTGCCGTCCGCGGAGTGCCACAGGTCCAGGTCGAGGTCCTCGACGACCAGTTCCGTGCCGGAGAGCGTGGCCGGGCGGGTGACGTCGCAGTACCAGCCCTTCAGGGTGCCCTCGGAGTTTCTGACCTCCTTCACGGCGTACCAGCGGTCGCGCCAGTAGTACTCCGTGAAGACGTCGCCCTGCTCGAAGCGGACGAACCCGAAGTCGCGCACGCCGTCACCCGCCCAGGGCGCACGGACGACGACGCGCATACCGTCGTCGCCGAGCAGCTCCGCCGCGTAACGGATCTTCGTCCGGCCCGCCTTGACCAGGACGACGTCCAACTGCCCCGGACCGTCAGGCGAGTTCGCGGACATACCGCACCTCCGATGCGCAGATCTCGTATCCGAACCATTTGTTGATCGCGAGCATGGGCTCGTTCCCGGAGTCGTTGCCCGTGAGCGCCACCGTGTATCCGGCGGCGCGGGCGCGGTGCAGGGAGGCGTTCTTGGCCAGCTTGGCCAGGCCGCGGCCGCGGTAGGCGCGGGCGGTGCCGGTCATGGCGGTGGCGTAGCGGCCGGTGGCGGGGTCCGTCCAGGCCACGCTGAAGGCGGCCGGGCGGGCCTCGACGAGCGCGATCGTGGTCAGCTCCCGGTCGAGCAGCGGGGCCTTCCAGCTCTCCTCGATCCAGGTCTCGTAGTCGCTGAGCTCGGCGTCGACATCGCTCGGTTCGTCCGACGTCGTCGCGGCGTCCAGCTCGAACAGCGGGCGCGGATCGTCCGCGAAGTCGGCCGCGGAGCGCAACTCGACGCCCGGCGGCGCGGACTGGAGCGGCGGGAGCGTCCCGTCGGTCAGATCGAGGCGGAGGAAATGGGCGGAGCGGCTGGCGCGGTAGCCGCGCCGTTCCGCGAAGGCCCGGTTGGCGGGCTCGTCCAGGACCCAGGCGAACAGCTTGGTCGCGCCGTGCTCGGTGAGGTGCTGCTCGGCCGCGCGGACCAGAAGATCGCCGGCGCCGCGGCCGGTGCGGTCCGGGTGCACATAGATGTTGAGCATGCCTTGGCCCGGCTCCGGGCTGTCGTGCGCCAGTTGCACCTGCGCCGTGCCGACGACCTCGCCGTCCTCCTCCGCGACCAGGGATCTGAAGCGGGCGTCGGGGTGGGTGTGGGCGAGGCGGTGGACGATGGCGTCCGGGGTCCACAGGATGTGCGGAAGGGCCAGATGGCGGACATGGGCGAAGCCCTCCACGTCGGCCCGGTCGTCGGGGCGGAGATCGCGCACGGTCACAGTCATTGGGCGCACGCTACGGGGAAGGCTCACCCGGGTGCCTCTTATTTTCGGGCCGGTGCGGGACAATCGGCAGCGTGACCTTGAAGATCCACATCGACGACAGTGCCGCGCCGTACGAGCAGGTGCGGGCGCAGATCTCCGAGCAGGCGCGGTCGGGGGTGCTGCCGGTGGGGTACCGGCTGCCGACCGTGCGGGGACTGGCCGAGTCGCTCGGGCTCGCGGCGAACACCGTCGCCAAGGCGTACCGGGCGCTGGAGAGCGACGGGGTGATCGAGACGCGGGGGCGCAACGGAACGTTCGTCGCTGCCGCGGGCTCGGCGGCGGAGCGGGAGTTGGCCTCGGCGGCGCAGGCTTACGTGGAGCGGGCTCGCCGGCTGGCGGTGGGCGAGGAGGCGGCGCTGGCCGCCGTGCGGGATGCCCTGCGGGCGGCTTACGAGGGGTGAGCGGTCCCTCCGGGGGTGCTCTTGGCACTGCGGTCGGCCGTCGATCGTGTGCCGGTCAGTTGTGGTTGCTCGCGCAGTTCCCCGCGCCCCTTTGGGGCGCTGCTGTTACCGCCGGGTGGTCAGTTCCGGTGTGCGCGTTACCGTGAGGTCCGCTCTGGTGGCCGCCCTGCTGAAAGTCACCGCGTCCTTCACCGCCGCCCCGCCGGGGTCGTTGTTGAAGTAGGCGTACACGTCCCGGCGGTCGGACCAGGTGGTCGCGATCCGGTCCACCCAGGTCTCCAGGGAGCGGCGGCCGTAGTGCGGCCACGGGTGGGCGCGGCCCTGGTGGAAGCGGACGTAGCCCCAGTCGGTCGTGCGCCACAGCGGAGTGACGGGGCGGGCCTGGACGTCGGCCCAGCACAGGGCGGCACCCCGGGCTTCCAGGACCCTGCGTACCTCCTTCGTCCACCAGGAGTCGTGACGCGGTTCGACCGCGACCCGGGTCGACGAGGGGAAGCAGGCCAGGCACGCGTCCAGCAGCCCCGCGTCGGCCTTCAGCGTCGGCGGGAGCTGCAGAAGCACGGGCCCCAGACGGTCGCCCAGGCCCGTCGCGTGGCTCATCAGACGGTCGACCGGCTCCTCGGGATCCTTGAGGCGCTTGATATGGGTGAGGTAGCGACTCGCCTTCACCGCCACCACGAAGTCCCGCGGCACGCGCTCCCGCCACGCCTCGAAGTTCTCCCGTGTCGGCAGCCGGTAGAAAGCGTTGTTGATCTCCACCGTGGCGAAGTGCTCCGTGTACTCCTCCAGCCACAGCCGCATGGGTACCTCGGCGGGGTAGAAGACCTCCCGCCAGTCCTTGTACTGCCACCCCGACGTTCCGACGAACAGGGTCATACGTCCATCAAAACACCGGTCGCCTACAGATACAGCCCGGCGTCCGCCCCGTCCCGCGGTTCCGGGAGGGCCGTCGGAGAGGTGCCCCGGCGCAGTGCGTACAGCTCGGCCAGGGTCGCGCCCTCGCGGCCCACGCCCTCCTCGGTGCCCAGCCAGTTCACCGCCTCCGCGCGGGTCAGCTGCCCCACCTCGATACGGGCCAGACAGCGGCCCGGGCGGACCACGGCCGGGTGCAGTCGCTCCAGGTCCTCGTTGGTCGTCACGCCCACCAGGACATTGCGGCCCTGGCCGAGCAGGCCGTCGGTCAGGTTCAGCAGCCGCGACAGGGCCTGGCCCGCCGTGTGCTTGGCCTCCCCGCGGATCAGCTCGTCGCAGTCCTCCAGGAGCAGCAGCCGCCAGCGGCCCTTGCCCGTGCCGTCCTCCTCGCCGATCGCGATGTCCATCAGATAGCCGACGTCGGAGAACAGACGCTCCGGGTCGAGCACGCAGTCCACCTGGCACCAGTCCCGCCAGGAACGGGCCAGTGTGCGCAGGGCGGAGGTCTTGCCGGTGCCCGGCGGGCCGTGCAGCAGGAGCAGACGGCCCGCGATGTCCTCGGGAGTCGTCCTCATCAGGCGGTCCATCGCGTGCGCCACCGGCGCCGTGTAGTTCTCCCGCACCTCGTCCCAGGTGCCCGCGGAGATCTGCCGGGTCGTGCGGTGCGGGCCGCGCCTCGGGGAGACGTACCAGAAGCCCATCGTCACGTTCTCCGGCTGGGGTTCGGGCTCGTCCGCCGCGCCCTCCGTGGCCTGGTCGAGGACCTTCTGCGCCAGCTCGGCGCTGGTCGCCGTGACCGTGACGTCGGCGCCGCGGTTCCAGCGGGAGATCAGCAGCGTCCAGCCGTCGCCCTCCGCCAGCGTCGCGCTGCGGTCGTCGTCACGGGCCATGCGCAGCACCCGGGCGCCCGGCGGCAGGAGCGTCGCCCCGGAGCGGACGCGGTCGATGTTCGACGCATGCGAGTACGGCTGCTCGCCCGTCGCGAAGCGGCCGAGGAACAGCGCGTCGACGACGTCGGACGGCGAGTCGCTGTCGTCGACGTTGAGCCGGATCGGCAGAGCGTCGTATGGGTTCGCAGACATGGCGCCCATGATCCGGCACGTGGGCGCTCCGCGCACTGGATTTCCCCCGCTCTGTCCCGGGTGTCTGTTTGCTACAACCTCTGCCATACCTGGCATTCCGACGGTTACTGTTGCCCTCGATGGGACGTCATGAGTGGAATTCGGGGGCACGACGGTGGCGGCTCACCGCGCTGCTCGGCGTGGGCGTGGCCGCACTGGCTCTGATCGTGACCCTGATCAACACGCTTCCGGGGGGCGGTGGCAGCACCGCGGGCACCTCGCGCAACGGCGACACGGTGCACGGCACCCCGGTGACCCCGCCCGACCAGGACAGACCCGAGGTCGGCTGGGGCTTCACACACACCCAGTACAGCGCCGACGAGGGCAGCTCCGCCGCCACCGAGCGGGTCGAGGGGCTGATCTCGGACGCCGGGGGCATGCCGCAGGACCAGGCACTCATGGGCTGGGGCGCCGACAACCCCGAGCCGCTGAAGGGGCGTTACGACTTCGACGCGATGGACCGCCGTATCGACTTCATCCGCAAGTCCGGCGGTACCCCGGTGGTCACCCTGTGCTGCTCCCCGGACTGGATGAAGGGCGGCAAGGCCGGCGTCGACAACACCGACTGGAGCCGGTCCGCGCTGGAGACCGCCCCGCGGCCCGAGCACTACGCGGACTTCGCCGCGCTCGCCGCGACCGTCGCCAAGCGCTATCCGGACGTACGCCACTTCATCGTCTGGAACGAGTTCAAGGGCTTCTGGAACGACGCCAAGGGCCGCTGGGACTACGAGGGTTACACCCAGCTCTACAACCTCGTCTACAAGGCCCTGAAGAAGGTCGACAAGAACATCATGGTGGGTGGGCCCTACCTGGTCATGGACAGTGTCGACCCGCGCGCGGACGAGGCATCCAAGACCTTCAAGGGCCCGTGGGGCGCCATGGACCAGCGGGTCCTCGACGCCTTCGACTACTGGAACAAGAACAAGGCGGGCGCCGACTTCGTCGTCGTGGACGGCTCCAGCTACACCAACGACGACGAGATGCTGCCGAACGAGTTCGCGGCGACCGACAAGTTCACCGCTGTCGGCACGTGGGTGCGGCAGCAGACCGGCAATCTCCCGCTGTGGTGGTCCGAGTACTACGTCGAGCCCGCCGACGGCAACGACGACCGCAAGGGCTGGTCGGAGACCCGCCGCGTCGCCGTCCAGGCCGCCGGAATGATCGCCATGGTCAGGGGCGGCGCCTCCTCAGGCTTCTACTGGAACCCGGAGGACGAGAAGGGCAGGGACTGCGCGGGCTGCATGTGGACGCCGACCGACAGCGCGGACGGCGGCAGGAAGCTGCCCATGTTCGACCTGGTCTCCCGCTTCCACCGGGCCTTCCCGCCCGGCACGAAGTACACGAGCGTCTCCGTCGCCGCGGACGACGTGCCCAACGTCCGCGTTCTCGCCACCGACAGGACGGTCCTGGTGGTCAACACCATCGGCCGGTCGATCAGCGCGAAGGTCGACGGGAAGCGGTTCGAGATGCAGGCGTACGAGGTGCGGTGGCTCACGCGCTGAGCCACCGCACGCTCACTTCATCGTCAGGAACCTCTGCACCAGCGAGGCCAGCAGCACCGCCAGCAGCGGCAGCGAGAACCAGAAGGTGCTCTGCAGCCATCGCAGTTGCCGCACACTCGGCCGCACCGCCACCCGTACCACCTCGCGCGCCGTCAGCAGCACGATCAGCGCAAGGGCGGCCAGGGCGCCGACGACCGACCACGGCGTCCAGGTGATCATCGGCCCGATCGGACCCGGATTCGGGTTCGGCACCTTGCCCTCGGGCTGTTTCCTGAGGGCGTAGACGGTGGCGTCGTCGTTGACGTACACCTTCTTCAGCTCGGGCCGCTGGTCCAGGTTCTGCAGCAGCCGGGGCTCCCAGGTGTCCGAGTAGCCCACGTCCATCCGGAGATAGGTCGTCTGGCCCGCGTTGACCATCAGATACGAGTTCGGGCCCGCGTCCTTGAGCGCCTTGACCAGGCCGGACACCAGCACCGGGTCGGCGGGCGCCAGCGTGGGCACGTAGTTGACCCGCTCCATGTCCTTCGCGCCCCATGGCATCGCCGGGGTCACGTCGTTGACCGTGTCGTTGCTCAGCCACAGCAGACGGACGGTCGGCTTGTCGTGGGCGTACACGTAGTCCATGGCGGCGACCTCGCCGGGCCGGACCCGCTCGAAGGGCTCGTTGCCCCAACGGGCCACCAGGAAGCCGCCCATGAGGACCAGTCCCGCCATCAGCGCGGCCAGCGGGGCGAGGCTCACGCGGTCCTTGTCGCGTTCCTCGGCGGTGACGCCGGTGCGCGGGAACAGGGCGAGGCCGCCAAGGAGGGCCGCGCCCGGCACCGCGAACATGAAGACGCGCAGGGCCATCTCGCCGCCGTAGGACTGCATGCCGAAGCCCAGGAACGGGACGAACGTCAGCACCAGCAGCGAGCGCTCGCGGTACTTGTGGTCGCGCCGCCGCCACCAGCCCCAGCAGGCGAACGCCATCACACCGCCGGCCAGCAGCACGCGCGCGTACAGGACCAGCTTGTGGGTCGAGTCGCCGCCCTGGATACGGCCGGAGACCGAGGTGGAGACATTGCTGCCGACGCCGCCGACCCCGCCGAACAGCTCGTTGAAGTGCCCGGACCAGTAGGGCTCGGCCATGAAGCCGATCCACACCGCCACCACCACGGCGAACAGGACGGGCAGGCCGCGCAGTTCGGACCTGCCGATCAGGACGAGCACCGCGAGCACGCCCAGCATCACGAACGGCGTGAGCTGGTGGGCCGGGACGCTCGCCATGAACAGGCCGATCAGCACCCCGAGCAGCACGGCCTTCTGGCGCCGGTTCGCCGGCTCGACCTCCGCCTCGCCCGGCCGCTTCCTCGTCCAGATCACCCGCGGCTCACGGAACCAGACCAGCAGGACGGCGACGAACGCGAGGTAGAGGAGGTAGGTGAAACCCTGCGGGGAGAAGTAGTCCTGGCCCACCCAGCTGCTGAGCACGAAGATCCAGATGCCGGTCCACTTGGCGCGCCAGCTCGCCCGCAGGGAGCGCACCAGCAGGAACATCGGGGCCAGATACAGGAGTTGGATGGTCAGCGGCCACCAGCGGATGAGCTCCGTGAGGTCGGTGACTCCGCAGGCCTTCGTGACGAACGCCGCCACCGCGAAGAAGCCCGGCCAGCTCCAGCGCGCGTCCAGGTCCGGTACGGCGGACCCGGTGCGGTCGATGTAGTCGAGGAACCCGAGGTGCTGCCAGGCCGTCGGGAACCGCGGCTCGGTCTCGATCACCGCGGGCAGCGCATGCAGCGACACCACGGTCGCCACCAGCGTGACCAGCAACAGCGCCTTGTGCTCCCGGCCCAGCCACAGCAGCGAGGCGAACACCGCGACCAGCAGCGCCGCCCCGACCAGCGTCGGCAGCGGCAGCACCGAGATCAGGCCCAGCCCGCCCATCCGGTCCAGGTCGGCCTCGCCCAGGCGCAGCGCGGGCACCCAGTACAGCAGCAGCGCGGCCGCCAGCAGACAGCCGAGGACGACTCCGAGGCGGGTGGGCCGCAACCGCTCCCGCCAGGAGAGCGGCGGCGGTTCGGACCCTCCTACGGGCGCCTCATCCGGTACGAGCGACGCCTGCGCCTCTCGTACGACCTCCTCGCCCGCGTCGAAGCTCCTGGCGAGGCCCCGGTCGAAGCCCGCGGCGAAGCCCGGCTCGAACTCGGTCTCGAAGGGCGCGTCCACCTCCGTCTCGGCCGGCCCCAGGGAGGCCTCGGAACCCGGTTCGCGCTCTTCTACGGGCAGCCCGACCTCCGGGTTCCTCGCCCAGGTCGGCCGGTGGTCGACGCGTGCGAGGGGTGTGCCGGTGGGCGGCGTGCCCGGGCCCGGGCGGACGTCGGGACGGCGTTCCACGTGGTCGAAGTCGACGTGGATGCCGAGGGCGAGGGTGTCCGTGTCCAGCGCCCAGGCGGGACCCCGCCTGCGGGGCTTCTCGACGGCCGGGACCTCGCTCGCCCCCAGGTCGGCGAGGTCCCCGTCGGGTGCCGTCTCCTCGGGCACGGCATCGGCCGGTGCGGCCCGCACGGTCCGGTACAGCTTGGGCGCGGCGATGGTGACGATCACCGCGAGCGAGGAGATCTCGGCGACGCCCGCGCCGGTCAGCCCCATACGGGGGAGCAGCAGCAGCGTCAGACCGAGCACCAGGACGCACAACAGGCCCTGCAGCCAGGCCAGTCCGGCCGTCCGGCTCTGCGCGCGCAGCACCGCGAAGTACGTCTCCATGACGACCCTGAGCAGCGCGCCGACCGCGAACCAGCGCAGCAGCGGCGTCGCCGCGTCCGCGTAGCCCTGGCCGAAGACGCCGAGGATCCACGGAGCGCCGATGAACAGCAGCCCGCAGATCGGCAGCATGATCCGCGCCATCCGCCTGAGCGCCGCCCGGGTGTTGGCGGACAGCCGGCCCGGATCGTGCGAGCCCTCGACGGTCAGCGAGGCACCCATGTTGATGGCCAGCAGATTGACCGTGCCGCCGATCGTCGTGGTGATGTAGAAGTACGCGTTGTCCTTGGAGCTGACCTGCGAGGCGATGATCACCGGGATCAGATAGACCACGGCGAGCGAGAACAGCGAGCCGGTGTAGTCGCCCGCCAGGAACCTGCCGATCTCCTTCAGCGTCGGCGGTTTCGCATGGTCGGGCGTGGCCTCGATGTGCCGGGGGACCAGCCGCCGGAACACCAGCAGGCCGAGCGGCACCACGGAGGTGGCGATCGCCAGCACCCAGGACACGAACACACCGGTCGTGGGCATGCTGGCGGCGAGTCCGACCAGCAGCGCCAGCTTCACCGCCGAGAACACCGTGTTGCCGACCGGCACCCACGGCGCACTCCGCAGCCCGGTCAGCACCCCGTCCTGCAGCGTCAGCAGGTTCCAGGAGGCCACGGCCATGATGAAACCGAGGCCCTTGACCGGCCCGTGCAGGAAGCTGTACGACGGCCCCCAGGTGCTGAGCGTCAGCAGGAAGATGCCCGCCGCGAACGACACGACCACACAACTCGCCGCGTACGTACGGAAGATGAGCCGTCCGGTGGCGCGCCCGGCGACCGGGATGAAGCGGGCCAGGGCACCCGTCAGTGTCACCGCCGTCAGCCCGGCCAGCAGCTTCATCGCGGCGATCGCGGCCGAACCCTGGCCCACCGCCGACTCGGAGTAGTAGCGGGCGGCGATCAGCCAGTAGCCCAGGCCCAGCACCGCGGAGATGCCGGTGTTGAGCATCAGCGCGTAGGCGTTGCGGAACAGCGGGCTGCCGCCCCTGGAGCTGCCCAGCCCGGGCAGCCGAAGACGGCGCCCCGACTGCTCGGGCGCCTCGGTCGCGGGCTGCTTCGCCTCGGTCGTTGTGGTCGTGTCAGACACGGGAACGGATGGCCTTCCGGCGGACCTGTCGTGCTCTGCGGACCAGGGCGTACCCCTTGGTGAGGGCGCGGTCCCCGGCGAAGGTGCGGGCGATCGAACGGCCCTCGACCAGCCGCTCGAACTCCTCGATGCCCGTGCTGCGGCGCACGGTCACACGCTGCAGGGCGTACGGCCCCTGCCGGCGGCGCGCGAGGCCGTTGCCGACGGCGAGCGCCTGGGCGTATCCCGTCTCGCGGACCGCCTCGCGCACCCGGCGGCTGGAGTAGCCGTAGGGGTAGGCGAAGGAGGCCGGGACGGTGCCCAGTTCGTCGGCGACGATCTCCTTGCAGTGGATCAGCTCGTGCCGCAGCGAGTCGTCGTCGAGCTGGTCCAGTTGCGGGTGGGTGTGGCTGTGGCCGCCGATCTCGACGTCGGCGGCGGCCAGTTCGCGCACCTGCTCCCAGTCCAGCATCGTGTCGAGGCCGCCCCCGGTGTCGTGCGCGCCCTTGATCCAGCCGGTGGAGACGAACAGCGTGGACGCGAAGCCGTGCTTGGCGAGCACCGGCAGGGCGTGCCGGTGGACGCCCTCGTAGCCGTCGTCGAAGGTGATCAGCACCGGACGCGGCGGCAGCGAGCGGCCCGACCGCCAACTCGCCGCCAGATCAGCCGTGTTGACCGGAGTGAGACCCAGGTCGCCGATCATCGCCATCTGCTCGGCGAACGCCTCGGGCGCCACCGACAGCGCACGCGTCGCGTCGTTCGGCGCGGTCGCGACCGAGTGGTACATGAGAACCGGTACGGGCGCTTCGCTCATTGAGATCCCCCCTCGATCCCGACCACGGAGAAGGTGGCACCGCCCTTGCGGGCCCGGACGCTCCCCACCACGTACCCACCCGCCGCCGTCAGCACCCCGGCGACGATCGCACCCGCCCGCCCCGCACCGCCCGGCCGGGCCAGCACCGCGTCCCGCAGACCCCGCACCACACCGGCCGGCAATACCCGGGTGGCGTAGCGGCGCTCGGACTCAAGTCCCTTGTCCGCCCCCACACTTCGCGCCACCAGCGCCTTGGACAGGCCCTCGGCGTACGCGCGCGTGCGGAAGTACCCGAAGTGCTCACGCGCCTCGGGCACCCGGTGATGGATCACCGCACGGTCGTCGATCAGCAGGATCGCGTCCGGCCTGGCGCGGGTCAGCCGGATGCACAGCTCCGTCTCCTCGCAGCCCAGCGGCCGCTTGTCGCCGTCGCGCCCGATACCGGTCGCGAAGCCCCCGGCGGCGTCGAACGCCGTACGGCGGAACGAGGCGTTGCCGCCCAGGACGTTGCGCACCCGCACCAGGCCCGGCGGCAGCCCCCTGTACGTACAGCCCACCACCCAGTCGAACTCCTCCGGGAACCAGGCAGGACGGCGGCCCGAGGCCCAGATCGGCATCGTACGGCCGCCGACGGCCATCACCCGCGGATCCGCGTACCCCTCGGCGAAACGCCGCAGCCACTCCCGCTCGGCCACGGCGTCGTCGTCGAGGAACGCGATCACCTCGCCCCCCGCGGCCGCGATACCGGTGTTGCGGCCGGCGGACAGCCCGCGGGGGCCCGCGTTGGCGAGCACGCGGACCTCTTCGACTTCCTTGTACTCCTTGGAAAGACGGTCCAGCAGTGCCGGATTGTGGTCGACGACCAGCAGGGTCTCCAGTGCGGGGCGGGACTGCGCGCGCACCGAGGAGACCGCCGCGAGGATGTCCTCCCAGCGGTCCTCGGTGTAGACGCAGATCACGACGGAGATGTCGAGATCGCTCAAGACACCTCTCCCCGCACCGAGTCGAGCATCGGCGAGTGGCGTTCCTGACTGCGCAGCTCGCGCCGGTTCGACCGCTCCTTGAGGATCACCTTGAGTACCCGGAACCCGTCCCGCACGGCCCGCAGATTGCTCGCGCCATGGATGCGGAGGTATTCGTAGCTCGGGATCTCCTGCACCTTCAGCCCCGCCTTGACCACTCTGATGTTGATCAGGGTCTCGATCTCGAAGCCCGTGCAGTCCAGGGAGATCTTGTCCAGGCAGTGCCGCCAGAACGCGTTGTAGCCGTAGCACAGATCGGTGTAGCGGGCGCCGAACTTGCGGTTGACGATGGTGCACAGCGCCCAGTTGCCGAGCTTGCGGATGAACGTCATGTCGTCGGTGCCGCCGCCGTTGGCGAAGCGGGAGCCCTTGGCGAAGTCCGCGCCGGAGACCAGGGCGGACACGTACGACACGATCTCGTTGCCGTCGGCCGAGCCGTCCGCGTCGACCATCACGATGATGTCGCCGGTGCACGCCTCGAACCCCGTGATCAGGGCATCCCCCTTGCCCTTGCCCTGCTGCTCGACGACCTTGACGTTCGGCCACAGGTCACGGGCCACTTCGACGGTGTCGTCCGTGGAATTGCCGTCCACCAGAACGACTTCGTGTATCCAGTCCGGAAGTGTCTTGAACACGTACGGGAGATTCTCCGCCTCGTTCATGGCGGGAATCACCACACTCACCGGCGGCGCGATGGCCAGGTGAGAGGAGATCGGCCGGTATCGGCCGGCAAGTGACGGACCTTGGTCCGTGGCCGCCGGCCGCAGAACAGAACTCATGAGTCTGGTCCCTCTCGTCCGGTGGACCGCCCGCCCCTGGGCGGCCCGGTTATGTGTCCGGTTCGAAAGGGGGGTTTCACGCCTGTGGCAATGACGAAATGGATCTCCGTGCACGCCGACGGCGAGCTGGCAAAGCTGCCCGTCTGCCGTGGAACGGCAGCCGGTCGCGCGGCACGACCCGGTCACAAGTGCGGTCACCGAGCACGGCACCCCCCTACCGCGCCCCACGCCGGGAACCATCGCGGTCCTGAGCCCTCCCCTGGGCCGCTCGATGATGGACCGATGCGGGTGAGATATACAACGGTATTGACGATTGAACCCGTATGGCAAGACCTGGAACGAGGCCTCACCTTTTTGTTGGTTTGACCGTTACACAACTCAGAAGAAGGAGAAAACTGATCACGGTCACCGCGATGATTCCGCCGCGCACCGACCACCGGTGAACGGCCAACATGCCTTGTGCCACCAGCATGTTGAGAACGATTGCGCCCGCGACGGCGGCAAGTGTGCGGCCCAAGGGCTCCAGCCCGCGCAGCGCGGCCCCGATGGCCGTCGCGGGCGCGGCGAGAAGGAAAAACAGGGTGAGCGGCCCGCGCAGGGGTGAGCCCGAGTCGGCCAGCGCCAGCAGCGCGCCGATTCCCCCGACGGCCGTCGCGGCGCCCGCGAGCAGTGATGACAGGTCCCTCCCCGGTCCTGGCCGCGCCCGCTCGGTGCCGTCTGCCGGCGATCTGCCGTCTGCCGAAAGTCTTTTGATGAGTCTCTTGCCACCGATGGTCTGCATTGGCGACTTTGCCCCCCAGCGCGCCGGATGCCGGGCTTCAATGTCGCGCAGCGCAAGAGGGGCGTCAAGAGACGGAACCCGCCCGCATCCGTTCTCATCCACCTTTGAACATGCGTTCCCCGGAGGCGCCGACAGCCTCCGGGGAACCGTGGTTCAGGCCGAGCGGGCCCCTCGCGCCGGTGCTACGGCACGACCTTCAGGAGCTTGTTCGGCGAGCCGGAGCCCGCGCTGGTGACCACGCCGGAGGTGGCGCCGTTCACCAGGGCCGTGGCGACCTGGGCCGGGGTGGCCGAGGTGTGGCCCGCGAGGTAGACCGCCGCGGCGCCCGCGACATGCGGGGTGGCCATCGACGTACCGGAGATGGTGTTGGTCGCGGTGTCGCTGGTGTTCCAGCCCGCCGTGATGGAGGAGCCGGGCGCGAAGATGTCCAGGGCCGAGCCGTAGTTGGAGTAACTGGCCCTGGCGTCCGAGCTGGTGGTGGCGCCGACCGTGATCGCGGTGGAGACACGGGCCGGGGAGTACGAGGACGCGTTGGCGGAGCTGTTGCCCGCCGCGACCGCGTACGTCACGCCGCTGGATATGGAGTTGGCGACCGCCGTGTCCAGCGAGGAGGAGGCGGAGCCGCCCAGCGACATGTTGGCGACGGCCGGCGTGGTGTGGTTCTCGGTGACCCACTCGATGCCGTCGATGACGCCCGCGGTGGTGCCGGAACCGTTGTTGTCGAGCACCCGCACGGCCACGATCTTCGCCTTCTTGGCGACGCCGTACGTCGAGCCCGCGATGGTCGTGGCCACATGGGTGCCGTGGCCGTTGCCGTCGGAGGCGGTGGTGTCGCCGTCGACCGCGTCGTAGCCGTAGGAGGCACGGCCGCTGATCTGGGTGTGGGTGATGCGGACGCCGGTGTCGATGACGTACACGGTCACGCCGCTGCCCGCGCTGTCCGGATAGGTGTAGGTGCCGGAGAGCGGGAGCGCGGTCTGGTCGATGCGGTCCAGGCCCCAGGGTGCGCTGGACTGCGTGGTGTCGGTCAGTTGCACGCGCTGGTTCTGCTCGACGGAGGCCACCGACGGGTCGGCCGCGAGTCTCTTCGCCTCGGTCGCCGAGAGGGTGGCGGTGTAGCCGTTGAGCACGGTGTCGAAGGTCTTCCTGACCGTGCCCCCGTACTCCTTGATCAGGCTCTTGCCCGCGCTGGAGGCCGCCTTGAGGCCGGCGGTCTTCTTCAGCGTGACGATGTAGCTGTCCTTGACCGCGGTGGGGGAACCGGCGGCCAGGACCCTGCCCTCGGCCGGGGCGGCCTGGGCGGGGAGGGTGGTGAGTCCGCCGACGAGAGCGGCGGTCGCAAGACCGGTGACGGCGGCGAACCGGAGCTTGTTGCTACGCAGTTGTGCCATTACGAGGGGGTCCTCCTCTAGGCGGCGCACGCCTGGGTCGGGCGCACGACTGTGGGGGCGCGCGCGAGGTCGCACGCACAGCGCGGAACGTCGCGTTCCCGTCCCAAGCCGAAGTAAAGAATGGGTCATCGGCCGGTCTGGAACAAGGGGGTTGAGGAGTCGTCAACAAACCTGTCATGGGCACGTAATCAAACATGCCGTGAAGCGATGGTGATGACCCGTCAGGAGCGGAAAAGTCTTGACATGAACACTTCCCATCGACACGTGTCATTGGTACGACGGTTACGGCAGAGATCCTGCTAAAGGGAGGTTCCATGAGACGTTCCCGAATTGCCGTTTTCGTGAGCTCGATCCTCCTCGCCGCCGGCACGGCCCTCACCGGGGCCACGGCGGCGCAGGCGTCCGGGCAGGCCGCAGCCACCGGCTATGTGGCCCTCGGCGACTCCTACTCCTCCGGCGTCGGCACCGGCAGCTACATCAGCGCCAGCGGCGACTGCAAGCGCAGCACCAAGGCCTATCCCTACCTCTGGGCCGCCGCCCACTCGCCCTCGACGTTCGACTTCACCGCTTGCTCGGGCGCCCGTACGGGTGATGTTCTGTCAGGTCAGCTGGGCCCGCTCAGCGCCTCCACCGGCCTGGTCTCCATCAGCATCGGCGGCAACGACGCCGGCTTCTCCGACGTCATGACGACGTGTGTGCTCCAGTCCGACAGCGCCTGCCTCTCCCGGATCAACACCGCGAAGGCGTACGTCGACTCGACGCTCCCCGGACAGCTGAACAACGTCTACTCGGCGATCACCGCCAAGGCCCCGAACGCCCACGTCGTCGTCCTCGGCTACCCCCGCTTCTACAAGCTCGGCACCACCTGCCTCGGCCTCTCCGAGACCAAGCGGAAGGCGATCAACGACGCGGCCGACTACCTGGACACCGCCACCGCCAAGGTCGCCGCCGACCACGGCTTCACCTTCGGCGACGTCCGCACCACCTTCACCGGCCACGAGATCTGCTCCGGCAGCTCCTGGCTGCACAGCGTCGAGTGGTTCAACATCGGCGAGTCGTACCACCCCACCGCGGCCGGCCAGTCGGGCGGCTATCTGCCCGTCCTGACCAGCGCGGCCTGATCACTGGGAGGGTGACGGCGAAGTACTGGAGGAGGCCCCGCCCGTCGGGGTCTCCGACACACAGGTCACCGAGAACGGAACCGAGTCGGACGTCGCCTGCTTCGGCGAACGCACCTCGACGCTGATCGAGTTCCGGAAGGTCCCGGTGTTGTTGTACGTCGTCACGAACGCCTTGTCCTGCTTGGTCTTTCCGCCGCCCTCAGGGAAGGACAGGGTCTTCCATCCCGGATCCATGATCTGCCCGTCCTTCGACACCCAGCGGTAACTGACCTCCGCCGGCAGCTTCCCGACCGTGAAGGTGGCCGTGAACTCGGGCGCGTCACTGCGGGCGGGCGGACAGGTGCCGGAGTAGTCGGTGTTGGAGCCGGACAGCGTGACGCTCACGGACTGGGGCACTGCCTTGGAGGCGCTGCTGCTCGGAGTCGGCGTCGGGCTCGCGTCTGAGCCCGGGTTGCTGTGCGTGGCGGTCGACGGAGTCGCGGTGTCCGAACGGGGGGTGTCGGCTTTGTTGTTCCCGCCGCCGTGGTCGCGGTTCAGCAGGGCGTACGTCAGCCCCCCGATGGCCAGGGCGAGGACGACCACCCCGACGAACAGGACGACGCCGGCCCGGCGGTTGCGCTCCGGCGGCGGTGCGGCCGTCGCCGTCGTCCCGGGGCCCGGCGCGGGCTGCGTGTATCCGGCCGGATACGGCATCGGAGGCGTCGGCGACTGACGCTGCGGAAACGCCGCGACCGTCGGTGCGTACGGCGACGCCTGCGCCCCGTACGCGTGGGGCGTGCCTCCCCCAGAGGGGGTACCCCCAGCTGCGATGATCCGCAGGTCCTGCTCGGCTCGGTCGGCCGGCAGCCGCTCGGCCGGGTCCTTGCGCAGCAGCCCCTCGATGACGGGGGCCAGCGGACCGGCCCGGTGCGGTGGCGGCAGCTCCTCGTCGACGATCGCGCGCAGGGTGCTGAGCGGGGTGTCCTGGCGGAACGGTGAGTTGCCCTCGACCGCCGCGTACAGCAGCACGCCGAGCGACCACAGGTCGGACTCCGGACCGGGCGTGCGGCCCAGCGCCCGCTCCGGCGCCAGGAACTCCGGCGAGCCGATCACCTCCCCGGTCATCGTCAGCGCCGAACTGCCCTCGACCTGCGCGATGCCGAAGTCGGTGAGCACCACCCGGTCGTCGTTCGACAGCAGCACATTGGCGGGCTTCACATCCCGGTGCAGCACCCCGGCCTCGTGCGCGGCACGCAGCGCGGCGAGCACCTCCGCACCGATGTGCGCGGCGCGCTGCGGATCCAACGGGCCCTCGGCGTCCAGGAGTTCGGCAAGCGAGATACCGCGGACCAGCTCCATGACGATCCACGGCCGGCCGTCCTGCGTCGCCACGTCGTACACCGTGACGACATTGCGGTTGGCGACCCGCGCGGCCGCCCACGCCTCGCGCTCCAGCCGGGCGTACATCCGCTCCACGTCCGCGGCCGGCAGCCCGGCGGGCGCACGCACCTCCTTGACGGCGACCTCGCGGTGCAGCACCTCGTCCCGGGCGCGCCACACGGTTCCCATGCCGCCCTCGCCGAGGGGGGACAGGAGACGGTAGCGGCCCGCGATCAGACGTTCACTGCCCGATTCTTCGGACACGGGCGTCCCCCATTCGCATCCGCGCGTTTTCTCCACTCCGTGTGCTTTCTCCACAAACGTAGCTCAGCCGAGTGCGGATGCGGCCCCCTTGAGCACCAGACCCACCCCGAGAGCCACGACGAGGAACGCCGAGCCCAGCGGCGCGGTCCTGCGGACGAGGGCCGCCATCGGGTGGGTCGTCCAGCGGGGACGCCTGTCCAGCACACGGTTCATCCCGGTGCCCAGCTTGACGACGGCGAACCCCGCCGCGGTCAGGGTGAGGGCGAGCCCGACGCCGTACGCGACGACCAGCAGCAGTCCGAACCAGGCCTGACCGAGCGCCGCCGCGCCGACGAGCACGACGACCGCGGAGGGACTGGGCACGAGGCCACCGGCGAAGCCCAGCAGGATCGTGCCGCGCAGGGTGGGGGCGACGGAGTGGGTGTGGGTGAAGCCGCCGTGGGTGTGCTCGACGGTGTGTGAGTGGGGGTGGGTGTGACTGTGGTCTTGGTCGTGATCGTGCCTGTGGGGGTGGTCGTGATCGTGCCTGTGGGGGTGGTCGTGATCGTGGTCGTGGCTGTGGGCGTGGTCGTGATCGTGGTCGTGCTCGTGTGCATGGCCGGGCGAGTGCGTGTGGGTGTGGCTTGCGACTGCCGTCGAGACCGCTTCGGTGTGGGCGGCGACCAGGACCAGGGCGCGTTCCTCGGGCTCGGCGGTCTCGTGCGGGTGCGTATGCCCGCCGGGGCCGTGCGGGTGCGGATGGTCGTGGTCGTGCGTATGCCCGTGGTCGTGGGGGTGTCCGGGGTCGCGGTTGCGCCAGGCCCGGCGTACGAGTGTGGCGCCCGCGCAGGTCACCATGACGCCGCTTGCGATGCCCAGCCAGATGATCACGGAGGGGGCCGCCGCCGAGCCGGCCGTGACCAGGAGGCCGAGGGCGACGACGCCCAGGGTGTGGGTGACCGTGACCGAGGCGGCCAGGGGCATGACGTCCTTGAGGCGGGCGCGACCGCCGCGAGCGGCTGCCGTCGCGGCCATCAGGGTCTTGCCGTGGCCCGGGGCGAGCGCGTGCATCGCGCCCAGGACGACCGCGATGAGCAGGGAGAGCGCGGCGAAGCCGAAGGTGAGGTGGTGGCGGGCGACCAGGTTGTTCAGGGCCTGCGTCCAGCGGTCCGCGCCGCGCGGCAGCACGGAGGCGGCCGGGGCGTCCTGCCGCTCCTCGACCAGGGCCGGTCCGCCGGGGCGCACGCGCAGGGAGGCGGTCGAGGTGTCGGCGGGGGAGGAGAGCAAATCCTTGGGGTAGCTGGTGAGTTCGTGGGAGACCGATGTCCTCGGTACGTCCGTCGAGGTCAGGGTCATACGGTCGCCGCGGGCGGTGATCTCCCGCCAGCCGGGCCCGGAGGTGGCGCCCTCGCTGTGGAAGCCGAGCGTCACGGTGTCGCCCTTGGGGAGCGGCGCGGTCAGCCGGCACTCCACCCGGAGCGTGTTCAGCCCGGCCTGCCCCGGCCGCAGCTGCGCCGTGCTGCTTCCCACGGTCAGGGCGGTGGCCCGCCCGTCGACGGTGACCTTGCTGCCCTCGGCCGCCGTCGCGCACCGCTCCTTCGCCCACTCGCTCATGCCGAGCCGCTTGATGTCGGGCTTGGCCTGGGTGGCCGGGATCTCGGCGAGGTCCTCGACGTGGTCGACGCGGAGCTTGCCGGGCGCGGCGACCAGGCCGTCGTAGCGGTTGACGGTGAAGTTGCCGAGGGGGTGCGCGCTCGCGCCGGTGGAAGGTACCAGCGCGAGCGCGCAGGCCGCCGTGAGGACGGCCCCGGTGGAGGCCAGCAATCGACGGGGGTTCACTTCGCCGCCTCCAGGTCTGCGAGTGCCTTACGGGCTTCACGGGCGCCCAGCGGGGAGAAACCGGGGTTGAGGTCCAACGCGGCCTTCAGGGAGTCACGGGCGCCCTTGGCATGGCCGGTGGCGCGTTCGATCACGCCGCGGTGGTAGAGGAACGAGGCGTTGCGGTAGCCGGTGGCCGTCGCCTGCCGGGCGTACGGGAGGGCCTCCGCGTCCTTGCCGTTGACATGCAGTGCCCAGGCCAGGGCGTCCGCGGTGTGCACGGTGTGGCGGCGGGCCCACTCGGCGCGGGCGGCGCGCAGGGCCGCGGCCTTGTCGCCGTGGTCGGCCGCCGCGAGGGCGGTGTCCAGGTCGGCGTTGACGCCGTTGGCGCGGGCCAGCGCGATCCAGGCATCGACCAGGGCGTACTGGTCGCGGGCCTTCGCCTCGTCGCCGGCGGCGCCGCGGTCCTCGTACATCTCGCCGAGTTCCACGAGGGGCTGGGGCAGCGGGTAGCGGGCGACGAGCTGCTCCATGTCCCTGAGCCCGGTCGCCTTGTCGCCGCTCGCGTACTCGGCGCGGGCCCGGCCCTCCAGCGCCGGCAGGTAGTTGTCGTCGGCGGCGAGGGCGCGGGCGTAGTAGCTGACGGCCGTCTTGTAGTCGCCCTGGTTCCAGGCGAGTTGGCCCAGCTGGAAGGCGACGTAGGAGATGTCGCCCTTGGTGCTCGCGGTGCCGAGGGCCTGCTCCAGGACCCGGCGGGCCGTCTTCACGTCCCCGCGCAGCTCGTGCACATACGCGTACCGGGTGAAGACGGGGATGCCCGGGCGCCGCGAGTCCGCCGTGTCGGCAGCCTTCGACGCGTCGGCGTAGCGGCCGAGTTCGACGAGTGCGTCGATACGGGAGGAGAGGGCGCTTTGGCTGTAGGGGTTGTCCTTCAGTACCTGGTCGGCGTACTGCAGAGCGTCCTTGAAGTCGTGCCGGGCCGCGGCGAGGGCGGCCCGGCCGATGATGGCCTGCTCGTTGCCGGGCTTCACCTCGAGGGAGCGCTTCAGCGCCTTGTCGGCCTGCGGGTAACGGGAGGGGTCACCCTTGGTGCGGGCCTGCTCGACATACGCCAGCCCAAGGCTCGCCCAGCTCCCGAAGTCCCTGGGCTGGGCCTTGAGATGGGCCTGCAGGGAGAGGATGCTCGCGTCGATGTCCCCGCTGTTCAGCAACGCGGGCGACAGCGCGCCGGGCGCGTCGGCGACGGCCGTGGTACCACCGTCCCGGATGGCGCCGTAGGCAATGGACCCGCCGGTCAGCGCGACGGCCAACAGGGCGGCGATTCCGGCCAGCTGCCCGATGTGCCAACGCCGTCCGGCGGCCGCGACGCGACGCACGGCGGCGACTCGTTCGTCGGTCGAAGCCGTGGGCGCGACCGGCCCAGACGAGCCTGCAGACGAGTCACGATCATCCGTGGCGCTCTCCGCGAAGCCTTCGTTGTCGTCAGTGTCCGGGGCCATGCCCTCTCCTCGTCGGTGTGTGGGCCGAAGCCCGCGGACCGGGCGGTGCCGCTCCGAAGAAGCCGCCCGGTCCGCCGGTCATGGTGCGGACTAGTACGCGCGGCTCCGCATCCGGCGCCACCACATGAGACCCGCGCCGATCAGCGCGATACCGGCAGCTCCGCCACCGGCGGAAGCCGCGATCAGCGTGGTGTTGTTCATGCCGCCGGCCGACGCGGGCTGCAGGGCGTCGCCGAGCTGGCTCTTGACGTCGCTGCCGCTGGAGACGCCCTTGGCGGTCGCACCGCGCGAACCGGAGGTCGGGTTGGCCAGGTACGGGAAGTACTTGCCGAAGCCCTTGTCGTTCTTGTCGACCGCGTCGCCCAGGTCGTTCTTGGAGCCGACCAGTTCGCCCTCCATGACCTGGAGCGCCTCGTCGATCACGTCGTCGGTGAGCCGGCGCCCGTTCGGGAAGCCCGCGTTGTCACCGTCGAGGACACCGAGCCGCTTCGGGTAGGCGGTGGGCTTGATGGAGGTGTTGAGGCGCAGTTCCTCCGCCGGCTTCACATATGGCGGCTGGTTGAGGCCCTTGACGCCCTTCAGGAACACGTCGACGAGGTCGTTGCGGGGCTCCGAGGGCGCCTTGATCTTGTAGATCGCCTCGATGAGCTTCGGCAGCTCCGGGTTGGTCACGTTCTTCAGGAACTGCGCGTCGTACGCGGGCGAGGACGCGTTGAACTTGTCCTTGTCCTTGATCGGGTTGACGACCTCGTTGACCAGCGGGTTGCCCAGGCGTGAGACCTGCTCGTAGTAGCCCTGGGCGTTCCTGCGCTGCACGGTCGACCAGATGCCGACGACCGGCTGCTTCTTCGACTCCGTGATCATGTCGGTCGGAACCTGCAGGGCGATGGAGTTGACGTTGTAGCCCTTGAGGGTGTCCCGCCCGACCTCGGAGAGGTTCCCGCCGTACAGCAGGTCGAAGACGCGCAGGTCGGCGAAGAACGGGTCGTCCGCCTGGCCGGCGAAGGTCTGCGCGCCGTTGGGAAGCTTGTAGATCGCCTGCTCGCGCAGCTTGTTGTAGTCCGGCATCGACGCCTTGCCCACGTCCGACGGCGCCACCGGAACGTCGTCGGCGAGCTTCGAGCGGTACACGGCCTTGCCGTGCCTCAGCTTGACGACCTCGATGTCGTACGTCTGCGTGATGTTCAGGTCCGGGTCGGCCAGGTTGCTGACCACGCCTGTGTTGTACAGGAACGACTTCTTGTTCTTCGTCTGCGTCTTGAACGTGTAGCGCAGCAGCAGATCGTCCTGCGCGTCACCGTTGTTGTCGATGTGGAGGTCGTACTGGGCGTCGTCGGCGAACTGGTAGAAGTTCGGGCCGCCCGCCGGCTCCTCGAAGGGGATGAAGTTGGCGATGAGCGTCGTCGTGTCCGGCTTGTCCGGGCTGACGAACGCATACAGGTCCGTGTTGTCGTACTGGGGCTGCCCCGAGATCAGCGGGGCCTCCCGGTGGCTGGAGGCGGAGGCCGCCCCCGGTTCCAGCGTGGCCACGCCGGCGGCCGCGAGCCCGCCGGCGGCCAGCGCACCAGCTATGAGGGTCGCAATGCTCCTGCGTCCCGCGCCGCTCCTGGAGTCAGTTGTCATGCCGTCCGTCCTCAGTCCCAACTTGCCTGACGAACGCTGATTCGGAGCGGTCGCCGGAGTGGATTGGTGGAATCTCAAACGTCTTTACGGCAAACCCCTGATCTTGTTTCAGCCGAACCGCGAAACTTCTTTGGTGCGGCGCCGACCCGCGTTTCGGGGGCGCTGATCCGTACCCCATCCGGAGGTGCGTTCGTTGCGAATGCCTGGTGTGACGGGACGGGGCCCATGCGGGCGGGGAAAGGGGGACCGAGTGGAGGCGGACGAGCTTCTGGTACTCGTGGCAGGCGGCGACCAGAAGGCATTCGAGGAGCTGTACGGCCTGGTGTCCGGTCCGGTGTTCGGACTGGTCCGCCGGGTGGTACGCGACCCCGCGCAGTCGGAGGAGGTGGCGCAGGAGGTGCTGCTCGAACTCTGGCGCTCCGCCGCGCGGTTCGATCCCGGCCGCGGTAGCGCCCTGTCCTGGATCCTGACCCTCGCCCACCGTCGCGCCGTCGACCGGGTGCGCAGTGCCCGCGCGGCCGTCGACCGTGAACAGCGCGAGGCGCGCCGGGCCCACCACCCCGCCTTCGACCAGGTCACCGAGGAGGTCGAGGCGGGCCTCGAACGCGAGTGGGTACGCCGCTGCCTGGACCGCCTCACCACCCTGCAGCGCCAGTCCGTCACCCTCGCCTACTACGAGGGCTACACGTACCGTGAAGTGGCCGAGCGGCTCTCGCTGCCGCTGGGCACGGTCAAGACCCGGATGCGCGACGGACTCACCCAGCTGCGCAAGTGCCTGGGAGGTGTCGCATGAGTCTTCTCGCCCGACTGCTCGGCCGCGGGGATCTGCACTCGCTCGCGGCCCCCTATGCGCTCGACGCACTGGAGCCCGCTGAGCGGGTGCGCTTCGAGCGGCACCTGAAGAACTGCGAGCGCTGCGCTGCCGAGGTGCGCGCCCTGTCCGAGGACGCCGTCCGCCTCGCCTGGTCCACGGCGGCCCCGCCGCCGGCCGCGATGCGCGACCGGGTGCTGGCCGCCGTACGCACCACTCCGCAGGAGGCGGGGCCGCTCGCCAGGGAGCACACGCCGCAGCTGCCGCCGCACGTCTGGGGCACGCAACCGCCGCCGGGACGCTCCCGTGCGCCGCGCGAGCGCCGCCCCTTCTTCGTGCCGTTCGCCACGGCGACGGCCGCCGCGGCACTCGTCGTCGCCTCGCTCTTCGGGGTCCAGGCGAACCGGACCCAGGACAAGCTGGACGCCGAGCGCGCCCAGGCACGTGAGATCGCCCACGTTCTCGCAGCTCCCGACGCGCGTGCGACGACCCGCAAGGACCCCCAGGGCCGAAGTATCGGAGCGGTCGCCTCCGTATCGGAGGGACAGGCGGTCGTCACGCTCAGCGGATACGACGCCCTGCCCAGCGGACGCGTGCACCAGCTCTGGCTCATGCGCCCCGGTGCGCAACCACGCTCCCTCGGGCTCTTCGGGGGCGGCGACACGCCCTTGGTCGCGACCGACCTCAGCAGTTCGGCCACGTCACTCGCAGTGACCGTCGAACCCGACGGTGGCTCACCACAGCCCACCAGCCAGCCCATTGTCCAACTCGCCCTGAAATCGGTCGGATTCGGAGAGTGACCATGGAGGAGTCGTCAACACCCTTATGGGGAAGGTGAATCCTGTGACCGCGATACACGAGTGCCCCGAGGGAGCGATAGGGTTACCCTGCCCGGGCCGGGTGGACTCGTACGGGTGGGGAGTGACATGGAACAGATAACAGTGCGCAGCAGGGCCAGGGTCCCTGCGATCACCTACGGGAGCAGCGCGACCAGTTCGCGTCTCGACCGCCATCTCTCGGTGCTGGGCGGCCCGGCCGTCCCTCAGCGCGAGACGGCCGAGGCGACCTCGCTGATGCGTGAGCTGACCGCGCGTGACACCCCACGTGAGCGCAGCGCCAGCGGCAACCGGATCAGCCATGTGCTGCTCTTCGCGCCGCTGCGCCGACTGCGCCGTTCGCTGTTCGGCGGGCGCTGAGCGGTACCGGCGTTCGTGCGTCCGGTGCAGTACTGCGGCAGTCGTCCGTCATCCCCACGGCATGCAGTGGTGCACCGGCTCGCAGCCCGTATCCGGGCGTGTCCTGCCATGGAGGGCGTCTTCGGTGCGTTCCACCCGCTCTGCACCGAAGACAACCGCCCATTGACCCCAGCTGTTGATTGACCCCAGCTGTCGAGATCACCGGCCCCCGTACGTGTACCTCCGCACCGCGAGCGGCAGGAACACCGCGATCAGCACGGCGCACCACACCAGTGACCCGGCGATCGGGTGCGCCACCGGCCAGGCGGCGTCCCCCGGCACCGGAGCATTGCCGAAGAGGTCCCGCAGGGCGGTCGTCACCGCGCTGATCGGATTCCACTCGGCGACCGTGCGCAGCCAGCCGGGCAGGCCGTCGGTCGGGATGTACGCGTTGGACAGCAGTGGCAGCACGAACGTCGAGGCGCCGAGCTGCCCGGCCGCATCCTCGCTCCGGGTGAGCAGTCCGAGGAAGATCCCGATCGAGGTGCACGCGAACCGGAACAGGAGCAGCAGCCCCACGGCGCCCACGGCCCGGGGCGCGGACCCCTCGACCCGCCAGCCCACCGCGAGGCCGACCAGGAGCAACGGCACCGTCCCGGTCGCCGTGACCACGAGGTCGGCCACCGCCTGTCCGAGCGGCACTGCGGCGCGGCTCACCGGCATCGTGCGGAAGCGGTCCATCACGCCGCGGTGCGAGTCGGCGGCCGCCTGGAACATGCCGGTCATCAGGCCGCCCGCGGCCGTCGAGACCAGCAGCCCCGGCATCAGGAAGGACCGGTACTCGCGGCCGGGCATCGCGAGGGCGCTGCCGAAGACGTAGCCGAAGAACAGCAGCATGTTGATCGGCATGACCTGGGTGAGGATCGCCAGCCCGGGACTGTTGCGGACCCGCCGCAGCTGCCGGCCGACCATGGCGAGGCCGTCGTACGCCAACGTGCTCATGCCGCGGGCTCCTTGATGTCGGTCGTCAGCCGGATGAAGGCCTCGTCGAGCGTCGGCTGCCGCAGGCTGGCGTCGAGCAACGGCACGCCCGCCGCGTCGAGTTCGCGCACCAGGCGGGGCAGGGTGAGCGTCCGGTCCCTGGTGACCGCACCGACGGCGTTGCGTTCACGGTCGAACGACGGCTCGGCGCCGGTGAGTTGATCGAGCACTCCGGCAGCCTTCGTCATCACGTCCGCGTCCGCGACGACGACCTCGACATAGGCCCCGACCAGCGCCTTGAACTGGGCCGGCGAGCCCGTGTGTGCCACCCGCCCGCGGTCCACCAGGGCGATGTCGTCGGCGAGTCGGTCGGCCTCCTCCAGGTACTGGGTGGTCAGCAGCACCGACGTACCGTCGGCCGTGAGCTCGCGCACGGCGGACCAGATCAGATTGCGGCTGGCCGGGTCGAGCCCCGTCGTCGGCTCGTCCAGGAACAGCACCTCGGGCCGGCGGATCAGACTCGCCGCCAGATCCAGCCGGCGGCGCATCCCGCCGGAGTACGTGGACGCCGCCCGGCCGGCGGACTCCGAGAGCCCGAACCGCTCGAGGAGCTCGTCGGCCCGCTGACCCGGCGCCCGCACCCGGTGCAGCCGCGCGAACAGCCGCAGGTTCTCGCGGCCCGTGAGGTCCCCGTCGACCGACGCGTACTGCCCGGTGACGCCGATCCTGCGCCGGACGGCCGCGGGCTCCCGGACGAGGTCGTGCCCCGCGATCCGCGCCGAGCCCGCGTCCGGCCGCAGCAGCGTCGTCAGCAGCCGCACGGCCGTCGTCTTCCCCGCCCCGTTCGGCCCGAGGACACCGCAGACCGTGCCCCGGGCCACCGCGAGATCCAGCCCGCGCACAGCGTGCACCTCGCCGAACCTCTTCTCCAGACCTTCACTAAGTACAGCGTACGTAGAAGTCATGGCTCGACCATAGCGCACTACGTACGCTGTACGTAACTAGGATGGGGGGCGAGGTGATGATCGATGGCGGGCCGAGCGGCCGTACCCGAAGTGATCTGGGCCCGTCCCGAGCGGGCAGGGCGAGGGCCGAAGCCCGCGTTCACCCGCGCGGACATCGCGGCGGCGGCGGTGAAGGTCGCCGACGAGGGCGGTCTGGACGCGGTGTCGATGCGGCACGTCGCGGCCGAGCTGGGCTGCGGGACCATGTCGCTGTACAACTACGTCCCCCGCAAGGAGGACCTGTACGAGCTGATGGTGGACGCGGTCAGCGGCGAGCACGAGGTGTGGGAGCCGTCGGGGGACTGGCGGGACGACATGCGCCGGGTCGCCCGGCAGACACGGGCGCTGATGCACCGGCATCCGTGGCTGACGCGGCTGATGTCACCGGTGTACGGGTTCAGTCCGAATGCGTTGCGGTATCTGGAGCACTGTCTGGCCTGCCTGGACCCGCTCGATGCGCGCTACGGCATGAAGATGCAGCTCGTCGGGATGCTGAACGGGTGTGTGACCTCGTATGTCGCCACGGAGTTGGCTGCCGCCGAGCGGACGCGGTCGTTGCCGTGGTCGGCGGAGGAGGAGAGCGCGGTGCGGATCGCCTATCTGGGGAGTGCCCTCGCGGGCGGGGCCTATCCGCGGATGGCTGCGGCGTTCACCGAGGACTCGGGGCCGATCGATCTTGAGGGGGCCTTTGAGCTGATGCTGGAGCGGATGTTGGACGCGTTCGAGCCGCGGGGTGGGTCTTAGCCGTCACAGCAACGCGAACTGGCCTTCCGGGCCTTCCTCGTGGTGGTCGAAGACCGAGGCCGGCCTCCGGGCCACCTCCGCGGCCGGGAGTACCCCCGCCTTGTGCAGGTCGGATGCCGTGATGGGTGCCGTCACCGTCAACTCGTCCTGTTGTGGCCGCAGTTCGGCCAACAAGGCCAATACCGTGATCAGCTCCAGCAGCTCCGACGTCCAGGTCTGCGGCCATGCCGACGGACGGATCGCAGCCAGCGTTCCCGGCTCGGCCTCCGCCGTGCGGGCCGTGAACCAGTGCTCCAGGACCCGGACGCCCAACGCCTCGAAGTCCCAGGCCTGCGGGGGGACCGGGGAGATGCGGCCCTCGTCGAGGAGCAGGGTTTCCTCCTCGCGGTGGTAGGCGATCGTGAGGGGGCGGGACGGCAGCGGGGCGCGGACGTACGGGCGGCGGCCTCCCGGGAGTTTGGGCCGGTCGCCGTTGCGGCGCATCAGCCAGAGGAGGCGGCGGCCCAACTCCACGCCGTGCGACCAGAGTTCGGCGTCCTCGGTGAGGGGGACCGTCAGGTCGGGGCGGACGGTCGCCAGGGTCCAGGCGAGGAAGTCCGGCGGGGCGGGGGAGTGGCCGAGGCGGGTGCTCAGGTGGTCCAGCAGGCCCGGGGTCAGGTTGGGTTCCGTGCCGCCCGGGCGGCGGTAGAGGGGGCGGATGCGGCCGGGGCGAAGGAGGGGGAGGCGGGAGGTGGCCAGGAGATGCGGGCCGGTGCCGTCCGCGGGCGTCTCGGCGAGGAAGACCTGGTGCTCGTCCGCCACCCGCCACAGCTCGGGGCGGGCCGTGTCGATCAGACGGTGGTCGGGGATCAGCCACTGTTCGTCGAAGGGGGCGTGCAGGACGCGTACCGGCTCGGGACAGGGGCCCGAGGCGTGGATCAGTTTCTCCGTGCCGCTCGACTGGCCCGGCAGCTGGCCGACCGCCGAGCGCAGGGTGCGTGAACGGGTCGGCTCGAACAGGGCCTCACGGTCCGGGCCCTCGGCCTTCAGCAGGGCGTCCCAGCGGGCTTTGAGGGATGCGGCGTCGGGGCCCGTCGGCCACCCCCGGCCGAGCCGCGGCGGTGCGACGGACCACGGCATGAGGTCCGCGAGCAGCGGAGCGTCGTCGTGCGTCACGCTGGGCATCGTACGGCCTTCCGCCGACAGGCACCGGGGCCGGTGACGTCATGTGGCGTCCAGCGTCACCGTGAAGGAGAAGCGGTCGCCGCGGTAGTGGATGACGGCCACGTCCAGGACGCGTCCGTCCCCGTCGTACGTCACGCCCGTGTAGTGCAGAATCGGGCTGAGCAGCGGGACTTGGAGCAGGCGGGCCGTCTCCGGGTCGGCCAGGCGGGCCTCCACGGTGTCCGTGATACGGCTGATGTCCGCCCGGACGATGTCACGCAGCACCTTGGTCATCGGCCGGCGCAGCAGATCGGCGGGGTCGAAGCAGGCGGCCAGTTCGGGACGGACGTAGTTGCGGGCGTGGTTGGTCGGCTCGCCCGTCTTCTCGTCGCTGCGCAGCCGGTGGTAGGTGGCCACCTCGCCGGTCTCCGGGAAGTACTCGGCGAGTTCGGGCGGCACGGGCGCGCCGCCGTGGTCCAGCAGCTCCGTCACCATCCCGGACTGCTGGGCCACGATGGCGTCCACCGAGCCGAGCAGCCGGACCGGGGCACCCCTCAGGGCGTCGGGCTCGATGAACGTGCCCCGGCGGCGGTGCCGCGTGATCAGCCCCTCGTCCTCCAGCTCCTTCAGCGCCTGCCGCATGGTCAGCACGCTCACCCCGTAGTGCCCCGCCAACTGCTCCTCGGTGGGCAGCCGCAGCGGATCCTGGGGCGAGCGGCCGAGTATCGAGGCGCGCAGGGACTGCGACACCTGGTACCAGAGCGGCAGCTTGCGGTTCAGGACGATCGAGTCCGGGGCGAAGGAGGTCACGGCCTATCCGTACCGGTCGTACGCGATCAGTGCAACGGGCGGAAATGCCGCTCGAGGCCCTGCCACACGTCGTCGTAGCGCTGCTGCAGGTGCTCCGCCCCCGCCGCGTGCGGGGTGAGCGTCACCGGCCAGCGGGTCTCGAACATGAACGCCAGCCCGTCGTCCACCTTCTGCGGCTTCAGCTCGGCCGCGCTCGCCCGGTCGAACGTCTCCCGGTCCGGACCGTGCGCCGACATCATGTTGTGCAGCGAGCCGCCGCCCGGCACAAAGCCCCCTGGACCAGCAGTCTTGGCGTCGTAGGCACCCTCGATCAGGCCCATGTACTCGCTCATCACGTTCCGGTGGAAGTACGGCGGCCGGAAGGTGTCCTCGCCCACCAGCCAGCGCGGCGCGAAGACGACGAAGTCCACTCCGGCCAGGCCCGGGGTGTCGGACGGGGACGTCAGCACCGTGAAGATCGACGGGTCCGGATGGTCGTAGGAGATGCTGCCGATGACGTTGAAACGGCGCAGGTCGTAGACGTAGGGGACGTGGTTGCCGTGCCAGGCGACCACGTCGAGCGGCGAGTGGTCGTAGACGGCCGTCCAGAGGCTGCCGCAGAACTTGTTCACCACCTCCACCGGACCCTCCACATCCTCGTAGGCGGCGACGGGGGCCCGGAAGTCGCGTGCGTTGGCGAGGCCGTTGGCGCCGATCGGGCCCAGGTCGGGGAGGTGGAAGGGCGCGCCGTAGTTCTCGCACACATAACCGCGGGCGGAGGCATCCAGCAGCTCCACACGGAAGCGCACCCCACGAGGAACCAGCGCCATATGTCCCGGCTCCGCATGCAAGAGCCCGAACTCCGTGCGCAGCAGCAGCCCGCCGCGCTCCGGGACGATCAGCAGCTCGCCGTCCGCGTCGCTGAAGACGCGCTCCATCGAGGAGTTGGCGTGGTACAGGTGCACGGCCATGCCGGTGCGCTGGGTGGCGTCACCGTTGCCGCCCAGGGTCCACAGGCCGGCCAGGAAGTCCGTCCCGGCCGGGGGCTCGGGCAGCGGGTTCCAGCGCAGGCGGTTCGGGTCGGGCACCGACTCGGTGAACGGGGCCGTGCGGATCGCGCCGTTGTCCGTGCGCGTGAACGCCGGGTGCGCGGCCGACGGGCGGATGCGGTAGAGCCAGGAACGGCGGTTGTGGGCCCGTGGCTCGGTGAACGCCGTACCGCTGAGCTGTTCCGCGTACAGCCCGAGCGGCGCGCGCTGTGGCGTGTTGCGGCCCTCGGGGAGGGCACCGGGCACGGCCTCGGAGCTGTGCTCGTTGCCGAAGCCGGAGAGGTAGGCCAGTCCCTCGGCCGTCTTGCGCGCGTCCCCACGCTCGAACCCGCTCGCGCGGGAGGTACCCCCATCGCTCATCATCGCTCCCTTGCGACTGCCGTCTGATTCCTATGCAACACCGTAGGATTGCGGTTTCGCGGGCGCAAGGGGGTCCTGGGGCCTCCTCATCAGGGAGGAACGAGAACCAGACTCCAGGGGGATCCGAGAGTCGCAGGGGTGTTCTAGTCTCCCGGGCATGTCGTGGACGCGGGGTCTTCCAGCCGCGCTCGCGGTCTGTGTCCTGCTGTTGACCGGATCCGTGAGCTGCGGCTCCAGTGATGCGCACGAGGAGAAGGACGGCGATGCGATCTCGCCGGTCGGCAAGCTCCTGGACAACACGGACAAGCAGGGGCGGCACTACCGTGAAGTGAGGAAGAAGGGCGCGCCCGCGGTCGGCATCGAGGTCCAGCCGGACTCCGGCAACACCTGGGACGTGCATCTGACCGTCCACAACTTCCGCTTCTCCCCGCGCGGTACGAAGGCACGTGCGACGGCCGGCCGCGGTCTCGCCTACGTCTTCGTCGACGACCGGCTCGTCACCCGGCTGAGCGGTCTCACCTGCCGCCTCCCGGCCAGATTCGTACCGCGCGGCACGCATCACGTCACCGCCCGGCTGTACGCCGACGACGGCACCGTATGGGCCGTGCAGGGCCGCCCCGTGGAGAGCACGGCCGACATCACGGCCTCGGAGGCGGCGGGCGCGCCGAGTGCCACTCCGGGGGCGACCGCACTGGGTGCATCCGGCACCTATGCGCGTGACGGGGGGCGAGGTTCACCGGAGCGCTCCGGAACGGCATCATGAAGCCTGTGCCCCACGCGACATCGCTACGCCGAGCCCCCGTGCAGCGACGCAGTGCCGAACGGCTGACCCGGATCCTCGACGCCTGCGCCGACCTCCTCGACGAGGTCGGCTACGACGACCTGAGCACGCGGGCCGTGGCCCTGCGCGCAGGAGTCCCCATCGGATCGGTCTACCGCTTCTTCGGCAACAAGCGGCAGATGGCCGACGCCCTCGCCCAGCGCAACCTGGAGCGCTTCACCGAGCAGGTCACCGAGCGGCTGAAGTCGGCCGGCGACGGAGGCTGGCGCTCGGCGATGGACGCCGTACTCGACGAGTACCTGGCCATGAAGCGCACCGCGCCCGGCTTCTCCCTCGTCGACTTCGGCAACCAGATCCCGGTCGGCGCCCGCAGCGCCGAACCCAACACCCGTGTCGCCGACCGCCTCACCGAACTGCTCTCCGGCTACCTCGACCGGGAGCCGGACGACGATCTGCGCCGTACCTTCCTGATCGCCGTGGAGACCGCCGACACCCTGGTCCACCTGGCCTTCCGGGTGGCCCCTGAGGGTGACGAGAAGATCATCGAGGAGGCGCGGGAGCTGCTGCGGGCCTATCTGGCGCGCGTGCTGGACTGAGAGCCTGTGTCATATCCCCGGCCGGGCGCGCGGCGTCTGGCACGCACGCTCGCGGCGTTGCCGAAACGCCCTAGTAGCTCCGCTACGAGGGCGCTCCGGCGCCTTGCGATCGCACGCACCAGACGCCGCGCGCTGATCCGACCGGGGATATGACACAGGCTCTGAGATCCCGCAGGGCCGCGGCGCGCGGATTTCCGACCTCACCCCCGAAGAGGCCTCCCCTCCGTCCATACCGGTCGGTATGCTCGGCGGACAGTACGAGCGTCACCGTCGCCGCCACCGGGAGGACCCGTGTCCCGCACCGCCCTGCGAATCTGCCCCCTGTGCGAGGCCACCTGCGGGCTGACCCTCACCATCGAGGGCACCCGCGTCACCGGCGCCCGCGGTGACCGCGAGGACGTGTTCAGCAAGGGGTTCATCTGTCCCAAGGGCGCCTCCTTCGGCGCCGTCGACGGGGACCCCGACCGGCTGCGCACCCCGCTCGTGCGCAAGGACGGCGAGCTGCGCGAGGCCACCTGGGAGGAGGCCTTCGACGCGGTCGCCGCCGGGGTCCGCACGGTCGTCGAGCGCTACGGCCCCAACTCCGTCGGCGTCGTCCTCGGCAACCCGAACGTGCACACCATGGCGGGCGCCCTCTACCCGCCGGTGCTGCTCGCCGGCCTCGGCACCCGCAGTGTCTTCACCGCGTCCACGGTCGACCAGATGCCCAAGCACGTCTCCAGCGGACTGCTCTACGGCGACGCCAACGCCATCCCGGTGCCGGACCTGGACCACACCGACCATCTGCTCCTGATCGGCGCCAACCCCCTGGAGTCCAACGGGAGTCTGTGCACGGCCGCCGACTTCCCCGGCAAGCTCAAGGCCCTCAAGACCCGCGGCGGCACCCTCACGGTCATCGACCCGCGCCGCACCCGCACCGCCAAGCTCGCCGACCGGCACATCGCGATCCGCCCCGGCGCCGACGCGCTGCTGCTCGCGGCGATGGCGTACGCCCTGTTCGAGGAAGGCCTCGTCGACACCGGGGAGTTGACCCCGCACCTTGAGGGCCTGGACGAACTGCGCGCGGCCATACAGGACTTCAGCCCCGAAGCCGTCGCCGGAGCCTGCGACGTGGACGCCCCCACGATCCGCACCCTCGCCCGCGAACTCGCCGCCGCCCCCACCGCCGCCGTCTACGGCCGCATCGGCAGCTGCACCGTCCCGCACGGCACCCTGGCCAGCTGGCTCGTCGACGTCCTCAATGTCCTCACCGGCAACCTCGACCGCCCCGGCGGCGCCCTCTTCCCGCAGGCGGCCACCGACCGCACCCCCCGCCCCGCCGGACCGAGCCACGGCTTCACGCTCGCCCGCTGGCACTCCCGGGTGAGCGGACACCCCGAGGCGAAGGGCGAGTTGCCGCTGTCCGCGCTCGCCGAGGAGATCGACACGGCGACCGACGAGGGCGAGCCGATCCGCGCCCTCATCACCTCCGCCGCCAACCCCGTGCTCTCGGCGCCCGACGGCGACCGCCTCGACAAGGCCCTGGACTCCCTGGACTTCATGGTCAGCATCGACCCGTACCTGAACGAGACCACGCGCCACGCGACCGTCGTCCTGCCGCCGCCCCCGCCCTCGCAGAGCCCGCACCACGACTTCGCGTTCAACACCCTCGCCGTACGCAACCAGGTCCGCTACACCCGCCCCGCCGTCCCCCTGGAGCCCGGCCGGCTGCCCGAGACCGAGATCTTCGCCCGGCTGATCCTGGCCGCCACCGGCATGCACGGCGCCGATCCGTCCGCCGTCGACGAACTGGTCATCGGGCAGACCCTGGGCAAGGCGGTCAAGGAGCCCTTCTCGCCCGTGCACGGCCGCGACCCGAAGGAACTCGCCGCGCAGCTCACCGGGGTGAGCGGTCCCGAGCGGCGGCTCGACATGATGCTGCGCCTCGGCCCCTACGGCGACGGCTTCGGCGTACGACCCGACGGGCTGAGCCTGGAGCGGCTGCTCGCGCATCCGCACGGCATCGACCTCGGTCCGCTGCGGTCGCGTCTGCCGCAGCCGCTGAAGACCAGGAGCGGCAAGGTCGAGCTGCTGCCGCAGCCGATCGCGGACGATCTGCCGCGACTGCGGGCGGCCCTGGACCGGCTCCCGGACGAACTCGTCCTCGTCGGCCGCCGGCATCTGCGCTCCAACAACAGCTGGATGCACAACGTCCCGGCCCTCACCGGCGGCACGAACCGCTGCACGCTGCACATCCACCCCGAGGACGCCGAGCGGCTCGGCGTGCGGGACGGGGCGGCCGTACGCGTCAAGGGCGCCGGGGGAGAGGTGACCGCCCCCGCCGAGGTGACGGACGCGGTGCGTCCGGGCGTGGTGAGCCTGCCGCACGGCTGGGGCCACGACCGGCCCGGCACCCGGATGAGCCATGCCGCCATCGACCCCGGGGTCAACGTCAACCAGCTCCTCGACGGCAGCCTGCTCGATCCGCTGTCGGGCAACGCGGTCCTCAACGGAGTGCCCATTGAGGTCGCCGCAGTTGCCGCCGTGTCCGAAAAGCTCAGCCCCGTGACCTGAGCAAAGCCGTGACCTGCAGTTTCGCGCTTATTGCTCACGCATCAACGTCTTGTTAACGCCGTTTGAACGGACCTAACGTTCGTCGCACCGCCTGCCCGGTGGGATGTTCAAGGGCGAACGTTAGGTATCCACTCATGCTGACCATCCTCGGCTTCGCCATGATCGCGACCTTCCTGGTCCTGATCATGCTGAAGAAGATGTCGCCGATCGCGGCGCTCGTGCTGATCCCGGCACTGTTCTGTGTCTTCGTCGGTAAGGGCGCCAAGCTGGGCGACTACGTCATCGACGGCGTCACCAGCCTCGCGCCCACCGCGGCGATGCTCATGTTCGCGATCGTCTACTTCGGTGTGATGATCGACGTCGGCCTCTTCGACCCGATCGTTCGGGGGATTCTCAAGTTCTGCAAGGCCGACCCGCTGCGGATCGTCGTCGGTACGGCCGTCCTCGCCGCGATCGTCTCGCTCGACGGTGACGGCTCGACCACCTTCATGATCACCGTCTCGGCGATGTACCCGCTGTACAGGCGCCTGAAGATGAGCCTGGTCGTGATGACCGGTGTCGCCGCCATGGCCAACGGCGTGATGAACACCCTGCCGTGGGGCGGCCCGACCGCCCGCGCCGCCACCGCGCTGAAGCTCGACGCGAGCGACATCTTCGTCCCGATGATCCCGGCGCTCGCCATGGGTCTGCTCTTCGTCTTCGCCCTCGCCTACGTGCTCGGGCGCCGTGAGCGGAAGCGGCTCGGTGTGCTGACGCTGGACGAGGTGCTGGTCGAGGAGAAGGAGACCGAGACGGTCCTGGTGGGCGCCGGATCCGGCTCCGGTTCCGGCAAGGGCACCAAGCGCACCGGCGGCTCCGGGTCCGGCTCCGGTACGGACCTCCCCGCGGACGAGGACGACGGCCTCCAGGGACTCGACCCCGACCGGCCCACCCTGCGCCCCAGGCTGTACTGGTTCAACGCGCTGCTCACGGTGGCCCTGCTCACCGCCATGATCATGGAGTGGCTGCCGATCCCGGTGCTGTTCCTGCTCGGTGCGGCCCTGGCGCTCACCGTCAACTTCCCGCACATGCCCGACCAGAAGGCCCGCCTCGGCGCCCACGCGGAGAACGTCCTCAACGTCTCCGGCATGGTCTTCGCCGCAGCCGTCTTCACCGGCGTCCTGCAGGGCACCGGAATGGTGGGCAGCATGGCCAAGTGGCTGGTGGACAACGTCCCGGACGGGATGGGCCCGCACATGGCCTTCGTCACCGGCATCCTGAGCATCCCGCTGACGTACTTCATGTCGAACGACGGCTTCTACTTCGGCATCCTCCCGGTGCTCGCCGAGGCCGGTCAGGCCCACGGCGTCTCGTCCCTGGAGATCGCCCGCGCCTCGCTCATCGGGCAGCCGCTGCACATGTCCAGCCCGCTCGTCCCGGCCGTGTACGTCCTGGTCGGCATGGCCAAGGTGGAGTTCGGCGACCACACCCGGTTCGTGGTCAAGTGGGCCGCGCTCACTTCACTCGTGGTCCTCGGGGCAGGGATCCTCTTCGGCATCATCTGACCTTCCGGCAAGGGAACTCGGCTTCCGGGCAAGGGAATCCAGCTCCCGGACAAGGGAAATCAGGAGGATCCGCCCATGGGGCCCGGTAGGAACCGCGGCTGGCTGCTCCGTCTCGTCATCGCCTTCGGCTTCGCGCAGGGGGCGGTGTCGATGGCCCGGCCCGCCGTCTCCTACCGGGCCCTCGCGCTGGGCGCCGACGAGCGGGCGGTCGGCGTCATCGCGGGCGTGTACGCCCTGTTGCCGCTCTTCGCCGCGGTACCGCTGGGCCGCCGCACCGACCACGGCCGCTGCGCACCCCTGCTGCCGGTCGGCGTGGTCCTGATAGCGGGCGGCTGCGCGCTCAGCGGACTCGCGAGCTCCCTCTGGGCGATGGCGGTCTGGAGCGGGGTGATGGGCCTCGGCCACCTCTGCTTCGTGATCGGCGCCCAGTCGCTCGTCGCCCGCCAGTCCGCCCCGCATGAACAGGACCGCAACTTCGGCCACTTCACCATCGGCGCCTCGCTCGGCCAGCTGGTCGGCCCGATCGCGGCGGGCGCACTGATCGGCGGTCCGGACAGGGCGGGCACCAGCGCGCTGGCCCTCGTGGTGGCCGGTGCGGGCGCCGCGGTCGCGTTCACCTCGCTGTGGCGCATCGAGGACCGTACGGCAGTCAAGTCCCGTACCGCACAGGCCGATCAGGTTCCCGTCGGCAGCATCCTGCGGGCCCGGGGCGTGCCGGCCGGCATGCTCATCAGTCTCTCCGTGCTGTCCGCCACCGACATCCTCACCGCCTATCTGCCGGTGGTCGGCGAACACCGGGGCATCGCGCCGTCGGTGATCGGTGTGCTGCTCAGCCTGCGCGCGGGCGCCACGATCGCCTGCCGGCTCGTCCTCACCCCGCTGCTGCGGCTGCTCGGCCGGCCGCTGCTGCTCACGGCGACCTGTCTGCTGGCGGCCGTGCTGTGCGCCGGGATCGCGCTGCCGATGCCGGTGTGGGTGCTCGGCCTGGTGCTGGCCGCCCTCGGGTTCTGTCTCGGCGTCGGGCAGCCGCTGTCCATGACGACCGTCGTCCAGGCAGCCCCGGACGGCGCCCGCTCCACGGCCCTCGCCCTGCGGCTGACCGGCAACCGCCTCGGCCAGGTCGCCGCGCCGGCCGCCGCGGGTCTGGTCGCGGGGGTCGCGGGCGTGGCGGCGCCCTTCGTGATGCTCGGGGCCCTGCTGTTGTTCTCGGCGGGCAGCGCCCTGCGCGCACCGGCCGCTCCGGGCGGCGGTCAGACGGCCGGGGCTGCTCCGGCCGGGCGCGCGGCCGGTACTCCCTTGCGCCGGTCGAGGGATATCTGACGGCGAGTCGGGTGGTGCTGCAGCGACACGCCGGGCGGATGTGAAAGAGAGTCAGATGAAAGAGCGATTTGTATGAAAATCGTCTGACTCGGAGGAACGTCCATGCCCACCTTGCTGCCCCCGTCCGCAGGCGCCCGTCTGGGAGCCGCGGCCCTCACCGTACTCACCGCGGCCGGGGCCTCCTGGTCCGCGACGTCCGCCGCTCTTGCCGCCCCCGGTGACGGTGCCGACATCAGGATCCACAGTGAGCGAGTGCCCTACGGCGTCTCCAAGGACGACCCCGTTGTCTGCCGGTTCTACCTCGACGCCGCGAATTTCGGCGACCTGACGTCCGTCTCCTACACCATCACGGCTCAGCCACCGCTGCCCACCGCGGCCACCGTGAGCGGCACGATCTCCCTGGCCGGCGGCGCCGGGCACACCGACATCCTGGGGCTGGCCGACGGCAGATACACCCTCCAGTGGACCATTCCGCCGACCACGCCGCCCACGCCGCCCGTCGCGCCCAAGGAGAAGGTCTTCTCCGTCGACTGCCACGGCAGGCACGACCGGGGGCAGGCGGGCCCGAGCCACACGATCGAGGACCACGGGCCGAAGGGCGGCGTCCACGCCGGCGGCGGCGGCCTCGTCGACACCGTGCAGGCATACACCCCGCTGAGCGCTGCCGCAGGCGTCGGACTGGTCGCCGTCGGCGGAGCCGTCTACGTCCGGACGCTGCTGCGCCGCCGCTCCCACGGTGCCGAGTAGGACCTGTCCGGCGCCCCCCTCCGGGGGAATGCGTGCCAGACCCCGCGACGCCGGCCCGGTCCGCCGGGCAGCTCCCGGGCGCAGGCGACGCAGGCCCTGGCACCGGACCCGCGCCTACCGCCTCACCAGGACGGCCATGATCGTGGCCGCCCTGGTGACGGTCTTCCGGTGCGGGGGGCATCACCACCACCCGGCCGAGTCCGTCAGGGCCGGGGGCCCGGCGCCCGCCGAGGCGCCCGCCGAACCGGCCCCCGGCCCCGCCGACGGGCGCCCCCGGGCCTCCGAGCCGCCCGCGCCCGCACAACCCGCCACACCGCCCCCGCCACTGCCCCGGTCACCGGCGGCCGCCCTGCGCGTACCGTCCCTGGGCATCGACGCGCCGGTCATCGGGGTGCGGGTGGGCGCCGACCGGCAGCTGGAGACCCCGCCGCTCGACAAGCCCAGGCTCGTCGGCTGGTACCAGGACGGGCCCGCACCGGGCGAGACCGGCACCGCCGTCGCCGTCGGCCACCGCGACACGAGGACCGGCGCCGCGGTCTTCGCCGCCCTCGCGCAGGTGCGCTCCGGGGCCCGGATCGAGGTCCGGCGCGCCGACGGCCGCATCGCCGTCTACACCGTGGACCGCGTACGGATCTTCGACAAGGACCGCTTCCCCGACAAGGAGGTGTACGGCCCGAGTTCACGCCCCGAGCTGCGGGTGCTGACCTGCGGCGGCCTGTTCACCCGCAGGACCGGCTACACCAGCAACGTCGTCGTGTTCGCCCATCTGACGGCGACCCGCTGACCCGGGACGCGCCCTCCGCACCGCCGCGTCCGCTTTCTCACTGGGCGGAACGAAGGACCTGATTCCGTCAGGTGTCTTCCCTCAAGCGCGTACGGTCCGTTAACTTCCGTGACTCACAGCCCGTGCGACCCGTACGGGCCGTTCGACCGCAGAGCCTCAGGACTCGCTCAGTACGCCCTCGGGGGCAGTGCCATGACACGCGCCATCTCTCTGCACGACGTGAGCAAGACCTATACGCGAGGCGTTCGCGTGGTGGACCGGCTGTCGCTGGACATCCGCCCCGGCGAATTCCTCGTGCTGCTCGGGCCGTCCGGCTGCGGCAAGTCCACCGTGCTCCGCATGATCGCCGGACTGGAGGAGATCACGGAGGGCCGGCTGCTGCTGGACGGCGAGCATTCCAACGAACTGCTCCCGTCCGAGCGGAACATGGCGATGGTCTTCCAGAACTTCGCCCTGTACCCGAACATGACCAGCCGCGGCAACATCGGCTTCCCGCTGCGCGTCGAGAACCCCGGCGAGGACCCGCGCCCGCGCGTCGACGCCACCGCCCGGATGCTCGGCATCGAGGACCTCCTCGACCGCTTCCCCAGCCAGCTCTCCGGCGGCGAACGCCAGCGCGTCGCCATGGGCCGCGCCATCGCCCGCCACCCCTCGGCCTTCCTGATGGACGAGCCGCTGTCCAACCTCGACGCCAAGCTCCGCAACCACCTGCGGGCCGAGATCTCCAAGCTCACCCGGGAGTTGGGCGTCACCACGGTCTACGTCACCCACGACCAGGCCGAGGCCATGTCGCTCGGCGACCGGGTCGCCGTCCTGCGCGGCGGGGTGCTCCAGCAGCTGGACACCCCGCGCATGGTGTACGCCCTGCCCCGCAACGTCTTCGTCGCCGCCTTCATCGGCACCCCGCGCATCAATCTGCTGCGCGGTCTGGTCCGCGCCCCGCTCGACGGCGCGATGACCATCAGCCTCGGCAAGCAGTATCTGCGACTGCCCGAACCGCTCTGCCTGGACCACCAGTTGCTGCGGGTGCAGCAGGGCCGGGAGGTGATCGTCGGGCTGCGCTCGGAGGCCGTACGCATCGCCAGGCACTCCTCCGCCCGGCCGGGCGAAGTGCCCCTCACCGGCCTGGTGGAGCACGTGGAGTTCCAGGGCCACGAGATCCTCGTGCACTTCAACACCGGCTCCCAGCCCGCCGTCGTGCCGGACCTGGAGGCGCCGCGACCCGGCTCGCGTCCGTCCCGGCGCCGTCGGCGGGCGGGCGGTCCGACCGTCCTGGAACGGCTGCGGGACCGGGCGGGGGCGCTCCGCGCGGGGCCCGTGGTGGTCATGGACGACCCGGAGGCCGGCCCTGCGGAGGCCGCGTCCACCGAGGCCCGCCTCCCCGGTGACCTGGTGGTCCGCACCACCCCCGACATCGAACTCCGACATGGCATGCAGGTGCCGCTGCTCGTCGACATCGCCCATCTGTTTGTGTTCGACCAGCAGGGGGAGCGGATCTGTCCGGCGCCGGCGCGGTTGCCGGATCTGGAGAACTGAGGCTCCGTAGGGGTGTGTACCCCGGGGTCTCTGGCACCGGAAAACTATCGCCGCTAGTTTGTGTTCCTGTCGGTAGGTTTTGACGCGGACGACGCACCCCGCCCCGGAGGAGCACCATGAAGGCACACGACGGCCTGTACATCGACGGCGCCTGGCGGCCCGCCGCAGGTCAGGACGTGATCGATGTCGTGAATCCCGTCGACGAGCAGGTGATCGGCCGGGTCCCCGCCGGGACGGCCGTGGACGTGGATGCCGCCGTGCGGGCCGCCCGCGCCGCCTTCCCCGGCTGGGCCGCGACGCCGCCCGCCGAGCGGGCCGCCCGGCTGGGTGCGCTGCGGGACGTCCTCGTGGCCCGCAAGGACGAGATCGCCGAGACGGTGACCGCCGAGCTCGGCTCGCCGCCGGCGTTCTCGCAGAACGTGCACGTGGCCGTGCCGATCGCGGTCGCGGGCTCGTACGCCGAGCTGGCGGCGACGTACGTCTTCGAGGAGAAGGCCGGGAACTCGACCGTCTACCTGGAGCCGGTCGGGGTGGTCGGCGCGATCACGCCCTGGAACTACCCTCTGCACCAGATCGTCGCCAAGGTCGCCCCGGCCCTCGCGGCGGGCTGCACGGTGGTCCTCAAGCCCGCCGAGGACACCCCGCTCACCGCCCAGCTGTTCGCGGAGGCGGTCCATGAGGCGGGCGTCCCCGCGGGCGTCTTCAACCTGGTCACGGGTCTTGGCCCGGTCGCCGGCCAGGCCCTCGCCGAGCACCCGGGCGTCGACCTGGTCTCCTTCACCGGCTCCACCGCCGTCGGCCGGCAGATCGGCGCGACGGCGGGCGCCGCGGTCAAGAAGGTCGCCCTGGAGCTGGGCGGCAAGTCCGCCAACGTCATCCTGCCGAGCGCCGACCTCGCCAAGGCGGTCAACGTCGGCGTCGCCAACGTCATGTCCAACTCCGGCCAGACCTGCAGCGCCTGGACGCGCATGCTCGTCCACCGGGACCAGTACGAGGAGGCCGTCGGGCTCGCGGCCACCGCCGCCGCCAAGTACGGCGACCGCATCGGCCCGGTGGTCAACGCCAAGCAGCAGACACGGGTGCGCGGTTACATCGAGAAGGGTGTGGCGGAGGGGGCGCGGCTGGTCGCCGGAGGCGCCGAACCGCCGTGCGAGCAGGGCTACTTCGTCTCCCCGACGGTCTTCGCCGACGTCACCCCCGAGATGACGATCGCCCAGGAGGAGATCTTCGGCCCGGTCCTGTCCATCCTCCGCTACGAGGACGAGGAGGACGCCTTGCGCATCGCCAACGGCACGGTCTACGGCCTCGCGGGCGCCGTCTGGGCGGGCGACGAGAGCGAGGCGGTCGCCTTCGCGCGGCGCCTGGAGACCGGTCAGGTCGACATCAACGGCGGCCGCTTCAACCCCCTTGCTCCCTTCGGCGGCTACAAGCAGTCGGGCGTCGGCCGCGAGCTCGGCACGCACGGCCTCGCCGAGTACCTCCAGACCAAGTCCCTGCAGTTCTGAGGAGCGTATCCGTGGTTCGCGCAGCAGTCCTTCCCGCCGTGGGCGCCCCGCTGGAGATCACCGGCATCGACCTCCCGGACCCCGGCCCCGGCCAGGTCCGCGTCCGTCTCGCCGCCGCCGGGGTGTGCCACTCCGACCTGTCCCTGTCCAACGGCACCATGCGGGTGCCGGTCCCCGCCGTCCTCGGCCACGAGGGTGCCGGCACGGTCGTCACCGTGGGTGAAGGCGTCGCACATGTCTCACCGGGCGACCAGGTCGTCCTCAACTGGGCGCCGTCCTGCGGAAGTTGCCACGCCTGCACGCTCGGCGAGGTGTGGCTGTGCGCCAACGCCCTGAACGGAGCGGCGGACGTGTACGCCCACCGTTCCTCCGACGGCTCCGACCTCCACCCCGGCCTGAGCGTCGCCGCGTTCGCCGCGGAGACGGTCGTCTCCGCGGGCTGTGTCCTGCCCCTCCCGGAAGGGATCCCCCTCACGGACGCGGCCCTCCTGGGCTGCGCGGTCCTCACCGGCTACGGCGCCGTCCACCACTCGGCGCGGGTCCGGGAGGGCGAGACGGTGGCGGTGTACGGCGTCGGGGGAGTGGGCCTGGCCGCGCTCCAGGCGGCCCGGATCGCGGGCGCCGCACGCATCGTCGCCGTGGACGTCTCCCCGGAGAAGGAGGAGCTGGCGCGCGGCGCGGGCGCCACGGACTACGTCATCGCCTCCGACACGACGGCCCGTGAGATCCGCGGCCTTACGGACAAACAAGGCGTGGACGTGGCGATCGAATGCGTGGGCCGTGCGTCGACGATCCGCACGGCCTGGGACTCCACCCGCCGCGGCGGCCGCACGACGGTGGTCGGCATCGGCGGCAAGGACCAGCAGGTCTCCTTCAACGCCCTGGAGATCTTCCACTGGGGCAGGACGCTGGCTGGCTGCGTGTACGGCAACTCGGACCCGGCGAATGACCTCCCCGTACTGGCTGAACACGTACGGGCGGGGCGTCTGGACCTGGGCGCACTGGTGACGGAACGGATCGGCCTGGACGGCATCCCGGCCGCCTTCGAGAACATGCTGGCGGGCAAGGGCGGCCGGGCGCTCGTGGTCTTTTAGCCGGCTGATTCCGAGGCGCCCTCGGGCTGCGGCTCCGGAGTGCTCTCCGGCGTCGCAGCCCGCACGGCCGCGGCCCGCGGCCGCGACCGCGAGACCGCCACACCCGCCAGGCACAGCACACCGCCCCCCAGCGTGAGCAGGCCCGGCACCTCGCCGAGCGCCAGCCACGACATCAGCACGACCAGTGCGGGCACCGCGTACGTGGTCGCCCCCATCCGGCTGGCGGTCGTACGAGCCAGGGCGTACGCCCAGGTGGTGAAGGCGAGCGCGGTCGGAAACACGCCCAGGTACACCATGTTGAGCGTCGACGACACCGGCGCGTGGGCCGCCTCGCTCACCAGCTGCCCGGCGAACGGCAGACACCCCACCGCCCCGACGAGACACCCGAACGTCGTCACCTGCAGCGCACTGGCCTTCGCCAGCGCGGGCTTCTGCGCGACGACTCCCCCCGCGTAGCCGACCGCCGCGAGCAGACACAGCACCACTCCGAGCACCGACGACCCGCCGCCCCCCGACATCGACAGCCCGACGGTCACCGCCCCCGCGAACGACACCGCCATCCCCGCCAGCAGCCGCGGCGGCATCGGATCCCCGAGCAGCCGCGCACCCAGCAGCGCGATGAGGATGGGCCCGATGTTCACCACCAGCGCGGCCGTACCGGCGTCGACCTGCTGCTCGCCCCAGTTCAGGACCACCATGTAGAACCCGAACCACAAGGCTCCGGATATCGCGATCCCCCGCCAGGCGCCCCGCGGCGGCAACCCTTCCCCGCGCACGACCAGCATCACCCCGAGCACCAGCGCCCCGGACAGCAACCGGCCGAGCGCCAGTGCCCCGGGCGAGTACGCGGCACCCGCACTACGGATCGCAACGAAGGCGGAGGCCCACAACACCACGGTGACCGCTGCGGCGGCGGGGGCGAGCAGGTCGGTACGACGGGAGGTCATCATGCTCCAGAGGCTAGGTAGTGGCACGAGGTGAGAGCTCGCGGATTTCGGACGTTGTGTCGCTGCGGGCGCGTTGTGGCTTGTCGCGCAGTTCCCCGCGCCCCTTTGGGGCGCTCAGCGCAACGCCGTTGTGTCCATTCCCAAATGTTCGGCCAGCGCCTGTTGACCTGTCGTCGTCACCTTCACTGCCCGTTCGGAGCCGATGCGTACGCACCAGCCGGCCTCGAAGGCGTGTCGGCACAGGGCCGCTCCGGCCACTCCCGCGAGATGAGGTCGCCGTTCGGTCCAGTCGAGGCATGCCCGGGCCAGTGGACGTCGGCCTCTGCGGTCGAGGGCGATACCCGTCGCCTCGAACCACCGAACCCCCGCGTCGGTCAGAGCAAACCCCGTGTCCTGCCGCACAAGCCCACGCAGAGTCATCGCATCCGTGACCGCGATCCCGAGCCGCCCGGCAAGGTGGTCGTAACACGTCCGCCCCCGCGCCATGGCCGACCCGGCGCTCGACTCCCGGAGCCCCCGCGGCCGTACGGCATCCACCGGGCCCACCTGCGCGGCCAGGTCCTCCACCAGCTGTGCGACCGCCGCATCGGCGAGCCGCACATACCGGTGCCGGCCCTGCCGTTCCTCCGCGAGCAGGTCGCCCGCGACGAGCTTGCCCAGATGTTCGCTCAGCGTCGACGCGGCGACTCCCGCATGCCGCGCCAGCTCACTCGCGGTCCACGCCCGCCCGTCCAGCAGCGCCAGCAGACACGTGGCCCGCGTCTCGTCGGCGATCAGCCCGGCGAGCCGGGCCAGCCGCGGTGCCTGGGGTTCCCTGGTGGTCATGCACCCCAGGATGGGACACGGATGCTTCGGCGGCCGCCGAACTGTCGCTAGACGGCCCGCTTCACCTGCTCGAACTGCTGCACAAGACCGTCCAGCAGCGCCGTGAGCCCCGTCTCGAAGGCCCGCTCGTCGATCTTCTCCTGCTGCTCGGCGAGCAGGTGCGCCTGGCCGAGGTGCGGATAGTCGGCGGGGTCGTACGCGCTCTGGTCGTCCACGAAACCCCCGGCGAAGGAGCCGAGCGCGGAGCCCATGATGAAGTACCGCATCAGGGCGCCGATGGAGGTGGCCTGCGCCGGCGGCCAGCCCGCGTCGACCATCGCGCCGTAGACGGCGTCCGCGAGGCGCAGTCCCGCGGGACGGCGCCCCGGCCCCTGGGCGAGCACCGGGACGATGTTGGGGTGGTCGCGCAGCGCGGCCCGGTAGGAGACGGCCCAGTCGTGCAGAGCGGTGCGCCACTCGCGGCCGTCCTCGAACATCGACAGGTCGACCTGCGCGCTCACCGAGTCGGCGACCGCCTCCAGGATCTCGTCCTTGGTGCGGAAGTGGTTGTAGAGCGAAGGCCCGCTCACCCCCAGTTCCGCGGCGAGCCGACGCGTGGAGACGGCCGCGAGGCCCTCCGCGTCCACCAGCGCACGCGCCGTCTCGACGATGCGGTCGGTGCTGAGCAAGGGCTTGCGCGGTCGGGCCATGGCGCACATAGTAGGGCTGCGCGACCGAAACTAGCAGTGCTAATTTAAATGTGTAGGATTGTGCAGGATCTCGCGAGTGGGGTGACCGGTCATGAATCTGGAGCTCAGTGACGAGCAGGAAGCCGTACGGCGGCTCGCCAAGGACTTCGTGGACCGCGAGATCGCCCCGAACGTCATCGCCTGGGACCGGGCCGAGGACGTCGACCGGTCGATCGTGAAGAAGCTCGGCGAGGTCGGTTTCCTCGGTCTGACCGTCGACGAGGAGTACGGCGGCTCCGGCGGCGACCACCTCGCGTACTGCCTGGTCACGGAGGAGCTCGGGCGCGGTGACTCCTCCGTGCGCGGCATCGTGTCCGTGTCGCTCGGGCTGGTCGCCAAGACGATCGCCGCCTGGGGGAGCGAGGAGCAGAAGCGGCAGTGGCTGCCCGGGCTCACCTCCGGCGAGTACGTCGGCTGCTTCGGCCTCACCGAGCCGGGCACCGGCTCCGACGCCGGCAACCTCTCCACGCGTGCGGTGCGCGACGGCGGCGACTACGTCATCAACGGCGCCAAGATGTTCATCACGAACGGCACCTGGGCCGATGTGGTGCTGCTCTTCGCCCGCTCCACCGACGCCCCCGGCCACAAGGGCGTCTCCGCCTTCCTCGTCCCCGCCGACACCCCCGGGCTCAGCCGCCGCACCATCCACGGCAAGCTCGGCCTGCGCGGCCAGGCGACCGCCGAGCTGGTCCTGGAGGACGTCCGCGTGCCCGCCTCCGCGATGCTGGGTCAGGAGGGCAAGGGCTTCTCGGTCGCCATGTCGGCCCTGGCCAAGGGGCGGATGTCGGTCGCGGCGGGCTGTGTGGGCATAGCCCAGGCCGCGCTGGACGCGGCGGTGAAGCACGCGGGCGAGCGCGAGCAGTTCGGCAGGTCCATCGCGCACCACCAGCTCGTACAGGAGCTGATCAGCGACATCGCCGTCGACGTGGACGCGGCCCGCCTGTTGACCTGGCGGGTCGCCGACCTGATCGACCGCGGACAGCCCTTCGCCGTCGAGTCCTCCAAGGCCAAGCTCTTCGCCTCGGAGGCGGCCGTCCGCGCCGCCAACAACGCCCTCCAGGTCTTCGGCGGCTACGGCTACATCGACGAGTACCCGGCGGGCAAGCTGCTGCGCGACGCCCGTGTGATGACCCTCTACGAGGGCACCAGCCAGATCCAGAAACTGCTCATCGGGCGTGCCCTGACGGGTGTTTCGGCGTTCTGAGTACCTGAGCTGAGTATCTCGGCGGATGTGGTACCGGCCACATCCGCCGACGCTTGTCCCCATGAGTGACACATCCGGCAAGCAGCAGAACACCGCCGCCTTCTACGGACAGGCCGTCGCCTCCTTCGCCATCGCCATGGCCGCGACCGCCATCGGCATCTTCCGGCTGAACGCCGACGCCTGGGTGCGGGCGTTCCTCGGGATCGCGGTCCTGTACCTGGTCACCTCCGCCTTCACCCTCGCCAAGGTGATCCGGGACCGGCAGGAGGCGACGGAGCGCGCGTACCACCCCTTCGAGAAGCTCTGAGTCCTGTGGAAGCTCTGGGCTCCCCTGGAAGCCCTGAGCGGGGACTCTAAGCGCTCGCTCACCTTCGGCGGTATGGTGGAGATCTGTCGGTGAGAGGGGCGAGCAAGCGATGAGTACGGCGGAGGAGACGGCCGGTGGCGAGACGTCCGCGTGGGGCGAGGTCACGCCCGACGCGGCCCGAAGGCTGCTGATCGCCGCGGTGGAGGCCTTCGCCGAGCGCGGATACCACGCCACGACGACCCGTGACATCGCGGGCCGCGCCGGGATGAGCCCCGCCGCGCTCTACATCCACTACAAGACCAAGGAAGAGCTGCTCCACCGGATCAGCCGGATCGGCCATGAGAAGGCCCTGGAGATCCTGCGGACGGCGGCCCGGCGCGAGGGCACCGCGACCGAGCGGCTCGCCGACGCGGTGAGCTCCTTCGTCCGCTGGCACGCGGGCGGCCGCACCACCGCCCGGGTCGTGCAGTACGAACTGGACTCGCTCGGTCCGGACGCCCGCGAGGAGATCCTCGCGCTGCGCCGGCAGTGCGACGCCGAGGTGCGCGGGATCATCGAGGACGGGATCTCGTCCGGCGAGTTCGACGTGCTGGACGTCAAGGGCACCACCCTCGCCGTGATGTCGCTCTGCATCGACGTCGCCCGCTGGTTCAACGTCGACGGACCCTGGACGCCCGAGGAGGTCGGCGCGCTCGACGCCGACCTCGTGCTGCGCATGGTGGGGGTCAAGTAGCCCGCCGGGCCGCTGCTCAGACGTAGAAGCGGGCCACCGACTCGGCCACGCAGACCGGCTTGTCCCCGCCCTCGCGCTCCACGGTGTAGGCGACGGCGAGCTGGACTCCCCCGGGGACGTCCTCGACGCTGCTGATCCTCGCGGTGGCGCGCAGGCGCGAGCCGACCGGCACGGGGGCGGGGAAACGGACCTTGTTGGTGCCGTAGTTGACGCCCATCTTCACGCCCTCGACGCTGATCAGCTGAGGGCCGAAGAGCGGCAGCAGCGACAGGGTGAGATAGCCGTGCGCGATCGTCGTCCCGAAGGGACCCGCCGCGGCCTTCTCCGGGTCGACGTGGATCCACTGGTGGTCGCCGGTGGCCTCCGCGAAGAGATCGATCCGCTTCTGGTCGATCTCCAGCCAGTCGGTGTACCCCAGCTGCTCGCCCACCGCCGCCTTCAGCTCGTCGGCGGACGTGAAGATCCTCGGCTCTGCCATGTCCCGGCCTCCCATGCCTCGCTCATGTCCTGAACACTATGTCTAAGCAACTGCTTAGCATGGTCGTCCGTGAAACCAATGTCAACGGACAGCGGCCGGGTACGGATGGGTAGGGTTCGAGGGGTGCCCCAGATTCCAGAGAAGATCCACGAGCTCACGGTCGGCCAGCTCGCCGCGCGCAGCGGCGCCGCCGTCTCCGCCCTGCACTTCTACGAGTCCAAGGGCCTGATCAGCAGCCGGCGGACCACGGGCAACCAACGCCGTTACCACCGCGACACGCTGCGCCGGGTCGCCTTCGTACGCGCCGCACAGCGCGTCGGCATCCCCCTCGCCACCATCCGCGAGGCGCTCGCCGAACTCCCCGAGGAACGCACCCCGACCCGGGAGGACTGGGCCCGGCTCTCCGAGGCCTGGCGTTCCGAACTCGACGAACGCATCAGCCAGCTCAACCGCCTCCGCGACCACCTGACCGACTGCATCGGCTGCGGCTGCCTCTCGCTGGACGGCTGCGTGCTGTCCAACCCGGACGACGCGTTCGGCGAACGGCTGACGGGGTCGCGGCTGATGGTGGAGCGCAGGGGGAAGCGCACTCAGCGCGGGTAAGCGGAACCTCCTGCCCGCACCGGCACCGGGCGCCAGTCCCCCCACCCTCACTCGTACTCCGTGCCGCCTTTCCGCGTCAGATACGCCGGGCTCACCGCCTTCGCAATGGCCCGCCCCCCGGTCACGGGGCTGTACCGCTCCACCACGGGCCGGATCACCACACCCTCCCGCAGGTGCAGCCCCCGCCCCGACACGGTCTCCCGCCCGCTGGCGATCTCCAGCACCCGCTCGATGTCGTACGCCCCCTCGTACAGCCGCGGCACCAACGGCAGCTCCCCGCCCAGCAGTTCGGCCGCGTCCAGCCACCGCACCGTCCCGTCGATCTCCGCGGAGACGTCGAACACGGCGTACCCCAGGCTCTCGCGCCGCCCGTCGGCGCCGTACGTCAGGTCCTGGACCCCCGCCCCGTACACCTCACCGAAGATCCCGACCCGGCGTGCCCCCAGCCGCTCGGCGAGCCGGGCGGCGACCTCCGCGACGCCGTGGCCGTGCACGGCCCGCCAGTACAGATTGCGCGGATCCTCCTTCAGGGCGAGGGACTTGGCGCCGAAGCCCTTGGAGGAGACCTGCACGCGGTCCTCGTCGGCGAGAAAGGTCAGCAGACAGGCCGAGCCGTGCAGTTTCTCGGTCAGGACCACAGCCTCGCCCGGTGTGAAGATGTCCGGAAACCGCTGGAGGTTCTCGATGTCCACCCAGGGCAGCAGATCGGGCGCGGACTCGACCTCGCCGTTCATCGTGGGCGGGATCGGTGGCACCCACTTGGTGATGCCGAGCCGCTGGGCGAAGTCCGTTCCGTCGAGCGCCGCCCGCGCCAGGTCGACGTCCGTGAGCGCCTTCGGCCGGCACACGATGCCCTGCGACAGTTCACCGCGCAGCCGCACCGCCCTGACCCGGTCCGAGTTGCTCCCCGCCAGCCGCCCGGTCAGCCCCAGCTCCTCGATCAGCCCGGTGGGCAGGACGGACTGCTCGGGGATGTACACGGCGGCGTCGCCGGTGCGGTAGGCGCCCTTGGCGACGACGGCTCGGTACAGGCCCACCTGGGCCAGTTCGAGCGCATCGGCGTTCGGGTGCTCGTGGACGGTCAGCACTTCGGCGGTGACGCGCAGCGTCGACATGGGGACTCCTAGGTTTCCGGGGTCGCTCGGTTCGGTTTCATCGCCTCCCAACTGTCCGGACGGGAAAGGGGTGGAGCGAGCGGATTAGCGGCTGGTAACGTCGCGATCTTCGGCCGGCACAGACGTCGCGCACGGAGTCCTGACGGGATCAACTCCCATGTTCTCAGCAGCACTTGACGCCGCCCTCGCGGACATCGACACCGTTTTCAACGGCTTCGCCGGCTTCCACGAGACGGGTTGCGGTCGCTGCCACACGCCCGAGGAGACCGCATATCTGCGCACGCCGTATGTGCACATACCGCTGGACGTGGTGCAGTACTACCTCTTCGAGGTTCCAGACCACTTTGACGACCACGCGGCCGCCATGCGCCGCCTGCTGCCGCAGGCCGCACGCGCGGCGGCCGACGGTTCCCTCGATGCGATCGGCTACGGAGCCCACGGGCTGACCCGGCTGGACTGGCGGTCCTGGCCCGCCGAGCAGGCCGCCGCGATCGAGGCGTTCCTGCACGCCTGGTGGCAGGACGCCCTCACCAGGCCCGACCCGCCCTACGGCATCGACGAGATCTTCGACACCTGCGCCACCATCGCCAGAACCGTGACCCCGTTCCTCGACGGTTGGGGCCGCAGCTCCGTCGCCGACGCACACCTCGTCCACTGCGCCGAGGGCTGGCTCTACTACCTGCTGTCCGACCTGTCCCCGTTCTCCTGGTGGCAGGACGACAGCGAGGACGCCGGCCTCGCCGATCTGCGCAGCTGGCTGGCCGGTCCCGGTGCCATCCGCCTCCGTGCCCAGGGCGAGCCCGACCTGGCGATCCGTGCCGAGCTCCTCGCCCTGCCCTACGACGAGCGCTGCGCGCACCCGTACTGGGCCAGCGCTTCGGCGACCAACTGAGCGTTGGACAGGGCCCGTTCCCCGTCCGGCAGGAACAAGGTGTCCTCCAGCCCCACCCGGGTCGCCAGCCCGAGCTCCCCCGCCAGCCGCAGTACCGGCCAGGCGCCGTCGTCCTCGCCGTGCAGCAGCACGGGGCGGCCGTGGGCCCGGCCCAGGGCGGCCAGCAGTCCGCGTGCGGTGTCCTCAGCCGTGTCCATCGCCGTGTCCGTCACCTCGGCCAGCACCCGCAACACCCGCTCCCCGAGCGGGGATGCGGTGAACCGCACTGCCCCGTCCGTCCCGGACCAGATGCCGGCCTCCACCCCCACTCCGAGGTCGATGAGAGCCGCGGCGATCTCCTCCGCGCCCTGCTCGTGCCAATTGACGGAGGCGTGGTCCGGGAGCAAGGGCAGGTCCGCCCAGCTCCGTATCCGCTTCAGCCGTGCCGCCGGATCCGGTTCCGCCCAGGCGCCCGTGGTCACGCCGACCGGGACCGACACGCGCGCCCGTATCGTCTCGAGCACCGGGCCGATCACGCGGGGCGACAACGAGTCGCGGCCGCAGGGTGTCTTGGGGTGGACGTGGATGTCCGTGGCCCCGGCCGCGACGGCTTGCGCCGCGGACTCGGCCATCGCTTCCGGAGTCAGCGGCACCATCGCACCGTCGGCGGACCCGCGGGGCCCGTTGAGACACACCTGCACCATGTCTCGATGGTGCCAGCCACCACTGACAACGAGGACAAGCCGACAAAGAGGGACATACAGGGGGTGCGGCATCCCCGGCGCACCCCCGCCGTACTAGGCCGACACCAGCAGCCTTCCGCGCCTTGCGTCCGCCAGGGCCTCGGGACTGAGCACGGGCCTTGGCACGAGAATTCCACAGTGAGTGCAGACCGGACCCGAAGAGGGTTCGTGGTCCAGGTCGTACTTCCAGATCAGGCGCTCCGCGCCGCACACCGGGCAACCGGAGCCCGGTTCGCGCTCCAGGCCGGAGATCAGCCGGCGCAGCACCTCCGCGAGCGGTTCGCGGGGGTGCACCCGCGGGTCGTCGCACCAGGCGACACCGAAACCGCCCCAGGTCAGCCGGTGCCAGTCGTCCACCGTGCCCGGCCGGCGCAGCCCGTCGTGCTTCTCCTTCTTGCGCCGCTCGGCGAACTCGACCTCATAGGCCAGCCAGACCGAACGCGCTTCCTCCAACTCCTCCAGTGCGGCCACGAGCCGCGCTGGGTCGGGGGAGCGGTCCTCGGGACCGAACCCTGCCCGGGAGCACAAATGGTCCCAGGTCGCCCTGTGCCCGTAAGGAGCAAACCTCTCAAGGCACTTGCGCAATGAGTAGCGCCGCAGTGCCAGATCGCACCGCGGGTCGCGGACCTGTCTCGCCAGACTCCGAAAACCGGCCATCGCCCTGCACCTCCGTCACACCTGCACCTGTACTTCGGTCACTTCGGCGTCGTCGTACGGACGTCGCCGAATAGACGTATCGACAAGCGATTCGGCTCCATCCGATTTCCGATGCCCTCCATAAGCCGTCCCGCCTACTCCAAAACTTGACGCATGTTCATCTTCACTCCCGGGGATACCGGCGGTAACGTCCCGGCTCACCCCCGTCGGTAGGAGCTGCCATGCCCTGGCGTACCTCTCGTAGCGCCCCAGTCAGACTGAGAACTCCCGGCAGACTCGCCGGGTTCCTGAAGACCGCATCCATATGCGTCCTGATTGCTGGTCTTTTGTCCCCGCTCACTCAGGCGACGGCAACCGCCGCGGCCTCGAACGACTACTGCGGCGGCCAGTGTTCCGACATCCTGCCGCCGGGCGAGAACGGCAACGCGACCCTCGCGCAGGTCCTCCTCAACCAGGCGTTCGGCACCCAGCCCGACCACGCGGAGGACCAGCTCGGCCCGTACGCCAACCTGGCCAAGGGGTACTCCTCGCTCACCGACTCGACGATCAACACGTTCTTCAACGACTCGTCGTTCGGGGTCTCCTCCGATCAAGTCGCCTCCACCGAGAAGCCCGCGGGCCGCAGCGACGTGACGATCGTCCGCGACAAGAAGGCGGGCATCCCGCACATCACCGGTACCACCAGATACGGAACCGAGTTCGGCGCCGGGTATGCCGCGGCTGAGGACCGGCTGTGGCTCATGGACGTCTTCCGGCACGTGGGACGCGGCCAGCTCACGACGTTCGCGGGCGGCGCGCCCTCCAACCAGGGCCTGGAGCAGGAGTTCTACCGCAACGCCCCCTACAGCGAGGCCGACCTGCAGGCCCAGATCGACAACGCCGTCGCGAGCAACGGCGCCCGCGGCCAGCAGGCCCTCGCCGACGCCAACGCCTACCTCGCCGGCATCAACGCCTACATCGACGCCTCCGACAGCGGCCGTTACTTCCCCGGTGAGTATGTCCTGACCGGCCACAAGGACTCGATCACCAACGCCGGCACCATCGACCACTTCAAGATCACCGACCTGGTGGCGCTGGGCTCCGTCATCGGCTCCCTGTTCGGCGCCGGCGGTGGCGGAGAGGTCAACAACGCGATCTCCCTGCTGGCCGCCCAGTCCAAGTACGGCGTGACCGAGGGCACCAAGGTCTGGGAGTCCTTCCGTGAGCGCAACGACCCCGAGGCCGTGCTCACCGTCCACAACGGCGAGAGCTTCCCGTATGCCTCCAAGCCGGACAGCCCCCAGGGCGAGGCCCTGCCCGACGCCGGCTCGGTGACCACGGAGCCGCTGGTCTACGACGCCACGGGCACGGGGGCGAGCCAGAGCGCCCGGGCCGCCTCCGCCACGGCGACCACGACCGCTCTCAGCTCGGCCAGGCGCGGCATGTCCAACGCCCTGGTGGTGAGCGGCAAGTACACCGCCAGCGGCCACCCGATCGCCGTCTTCGGCCCGCAGACCGGCTACTTCGCGCCCCAGCTGCTCATGCTCCAGGAGATCCAGGGCCCGGGCCTCAGCGCCCGCGGCGCCTCCTTCGCGGGCCTGAGCATGTACGTCGAGCTCGGCCGCGGCCAGGACTACTCCTGGAGCGCGACCACCTCCGGCCAGGACATCATCGACACCTACGCCGTCGAGCTGTGCCAGGACGACTACCACTACCTGTACCACGGCACCTGCACGGCCATGGACAAGGTCGAGCAGACCAACTCCTGGAAGCCGACCACGGCCGACGGCACGGCGGCGGGGTCGTACACGATGAGGGTCTGGAAGACGAAGTACGGGCCGGTGGAGTACCGGGCGACCGTCGGCGGCAAGAAGGTCGCGTACACCACCCTGCGCTCGTCCTACATGCACGAGGCCGACTCGATCATCGGCTTCCAGATGCTCAACGACCCCGACTACGTCAAGGGCCCGCAGGACTTCCAGAGCGCGGCGCAGCACATCAACTACACCTTCAACTGGTTCTACGCCGACTCCCAGCACACCGCGTACTACAACAGCGGCAACAACCCGGTGCGGGCGAGCGGCGTCGACGCCGAGTTCCCGGTGTGGGGGCAGGCGGCGTACGAGTGGAAGAACTGGGACCCGACGACCAACACCGCCGACTACACGCCGGCCTCCGCGCACCCCAACTCCATCGACCAGGACTACTACATCTCCTGGAACAACAAGCAGGCCAAGGACTACACGACCGCGCCCTGGGGCGACGGGTCCGTGCACCGCGGCAATCTGCTGGAGGACCGGGTCAAGAAGCTGGTCGCGGCCGGCGGGGTGACCCGTACCAAGCTGGTGCAGGCGATGGCGGACGCGGCACTGGAGGACCTGCGGGCCGAGGACGTGCTCCCGAAGCTGCTCAAGGTCATCAACAGCAGTACGGTGACCGACTCCACCGCCGCGGACGCCGTGAGCAAGCTGCAGGCGTGGGTGACCGCGGGCGCCAAGCGCACGGAGACGTCCGCCGGTTCGAAGAAGTACGCCGACGCCGACGCGATCCGCATCCTTGACGCCTGGTGGCCGCTGCTGGTGAAGGCCGAGTTCCAACCGGGCCTCGGCAGCGATCTGTACACCGCCTTCACCAACAACCTGCCCGTCGACGAGTCCCCGTCGGCCGCCCACGGGCCGACCGGGTCGCACGCCGGCAGCTCCTTCCAGTACGGCTGGTGGAGCTACGTCGACAAGGACATCCGGGCGGTGCTCGGTGAGTCGGTGCAGGGGCCGCTGGCGGAGAAGTACTGCGGCGGCGGCAGCCTCAGCTCGTGCCGGGACATCCTGATCAGCACCCTGAAGACGGCGGCCGGCACGTCCGCGTCGACCGTCTACCCCGGCGACTCCCTGTGCTCGGCGGGCGACCAGTGGTGCGCCGACTCGATCGTCCAGCGGACGCTCGGCGGCATCAAGCACTACAACATCAGCTGGCAGAACCGGCCCACCTTCCAGCAGGTGGTGGAGTACACCTCGCACCGGTGACGGACCAGCGGCGGCGGGTCAGCGGATGCGGCCCGCCGCCAGCACCACCTGGGCCAGCTCCCGGTGCACGATGTCGCTGTGCGCACCGGCGGGCGGCCCGCCGTTCTTCACCACGGCCGCGGCGTCGATGTTGACGCAACCCGAGGTCGGCAGGGTGCTCGTGAGGGCGTCCGCGAGCGTGTACGCGCGCGTGCCCGGCACCGCCTGCACCCCGTCGTGGCCCATCGCGCCCCACTTGGCGCCCAGCAGGTCCCCGATGCCGAAGCCCTCGGTGGTCCCCTCGACGACGCCCTGTGCGTCGTCCGCCACGCGCGAGGCCAGCGGGTAGATCGTGCCGAGCGCCGAGTCGAAGTGGGAGTAGCAGCACACCACAGGGCCGTCGACACGGTTCTGCTGGCCCTGCAGCACACCTCCCGCATGCGCGTCGTACGGCAGCCGCGCCGCGAACGCGTAGTGCGAGAACGCCCCTTGGAGCAGCGTCACCGACTTCACGGTGTGCACGCCCTCGGGCAGACCGCGCAGCGCGAACGACACCAGCCGGCCGCCGAAGCTGTGCCCCACGAGGTGCACGCGCACGGCGGGGGCGGAGGCGGCGAGCTGCCCGACCAGACGGCCGAGCCCGCGCTCGCCCACGGTGCCCGCGCGCCGCTTCATCGCGTAGTACGTCGCCTGCCGCAGCAGTTCCTTCGCCCCGTCCCAGGGGTTCGGCAACGAGAAGCCCTCCGCGCCGTCGGCGGACCGGACGTCGGCCAGTGCCTGCGCGAACTCGTCGCAGAGCGTCGCCGTGTCCGCGGTGAACAGCACCGGCTCGCTCTGCGGGACACCCTCGGCCAGGGTGTCCGCCGCGAACAGCGGCTGCGGACCGCCCGGTACGAGCTCCACCAGCAGCCGGACCAGCCGCCCGAACTCCTCCAGTTCGTTCTCGGGCCGCTGGTCCAGCATCCGTGCGATCTGGTCGATCACGGTGGCCCGCCCGGGGAACGTCTCCAGCAGCGCGTGCCGGGTGTCCTTGTCGAGCGCGGGCGCCGGGGAGGCCTCCGCCTCCATGGCCACCACGGACTTCGGGAAGTCGGGGATCGGCTCGTCGCAGAACCGCATCGACGGCCAGATCACGCCCACGTAGCCGATCTTCGCCTGTGCCGCGAGCTCCGGGATCGGCGCGAAGAACCGGCTGTAGAGGGCGGTCGCCCCCGAGCGGTCGTTGTTCCAGCCGTGTGCGAAGACGATCAGGTCACGGACTGAGCCCTTCGTGACCTCGGCGAGCAGCCGGTCCCGCTCCTGCCCGTCGACGTCCCCGTCCGCGTCGAAGGTCAGCTCCCAGTACGGAGTCACACTCATTGCCGGCTGTGCCATGACAGGCCCCCTCGTCCCCCGGAGCAGCGCGATCTGGGCGCATCGTCCTGCTACCGGCCGAGGATGGCCATACGTCCCGGCTCACTTGTAGAGGAGGTATTCCTTTCGAATCCGCCGGAACGCGGCGAGTTCCTCCTGCCAGCCCGCCACCACCTCGTCGGTGCTCGCGCCCGCGTCGATCGCCGTACGCACGTGCGGGGAGCCCGTGAGCCTGTCGATCCAGTCGTCCGAGCGCCAGGCGAAGCCGCTCCACACCTTCTTGGCGGTCACCAGCAGCGCGATCCCGGTACGGACGGGGTCGTACGCGGCCCGGTCCTGCACGTGGATCTGCACACCGCCGATGGTCTTGCCCTGGAACTTGGAGAAGGTCGGCGCGAAGTACGCCTCCCTGAAGTGGACACCGGGCAGGCCGAGTTCGTTCGCCGCGGCCGCCCACCTCCCGTCGATGCCCTCCGCGCCGAGCAGTTCGAAGGGGCGGGTGGTGCCTCGGCCCTCCGACAGGTTGGTGCCCTCGAACATGCACGTCCCCGAGTACACGAGCGCCGTGTCGGGCGTCGGCATGTTCGGGCTCGGCGGCACCCAGGGCAGTGACCAGGCGTCGTAGAACTCCGAGCGCTTCCATCCCGTCATCAGGACGGCCTGCAGGGACACGGGCGTGGTCAGGAACTCCCCGTTGAACAGCCGGGCCAGCTCGGCGACCGTCATGCCGTGCGCCTGGGAGACCGGCTGCCGTCCCACGAAGGTCGCGAACTCCTTGTGCAGGACCGGGCCCTGGGCCGCGCGGCCCGTCACCGGGTTCGGCCGGTCGAGGACGACGAAGCGTCTGCCGGCGAGCTGGGCGGCCTCCATGCAGTCGTACAGGGTCCAGATGTACGTGTAGAAGCGGGCGCCGACGTCCTGGATGTCGAAGACGACGGTGTCGACGCCGGACGCCGTGAAGACGTCGGCGAGGGCGCGGCCGCTCTTGAGGTACGTGTCGTAGACGGGGAGGCCGGTGGCGGGGTCGTCGTAGCGGCCTTCGGAGCCGCCCGCCTGCGCGGTACCGCGGAAGCCGTGTTCCGGGCCGAAGACGGCCACCAGGTTCACCCTGTCGTCGGCGTGCATGACGTCCACGATGTGGTGGACGTCCCGGGTGACGCCGGTCGGGTTGGTGACGATTCCGACTCGTTGGCCGTCGAGGAGTGCGTAGCCTTCGGCGGAGAGGCGTTCGAAGCCGGTGCGCAGTCTCTTGCGAGGCTCGGCTGCGGGGGCCTGTGGTGCTCCGGAGAGGGTTGCTGCTGCCGTTGTCGCTGCGAGTAAGGCTCGTCTGGATAGGCGCATGGGGTGCACGGTATTGCTGCCGCAGCTTGTGGGGAAGGTGCGGGTTCGTGGGGGCTTGTCGCGCCCACGCGGCGGAGCCGCAAATCGACACAGCCTCGCGCCCCTCAAGGCGTTGCAGTGGCCCCTTTCCTGTTACATACCGACCGGTTAGTCTGACCGCAGCAGAGCCGCAGTCGAAGGAGACCGATGGTGGAAGCCGTGCAGGATGCCGGAGTGGTCGTCACCGGAGCGGGAGGCGGGATCGGGGCTGCCCTTGCCCGGCGGTTCGCCGCCGAAGGGGCCCGGGTCGTGGTGAACGACCTGGATGGCGAGCGGGCCAAGGCGGTCGCCGATGAGATCGGTGGTATCGCGGTACCCGGCGATGCCTCCGGGATCGTCTCCGACGCCCGGGACGCGCTCGGCGGGTCCATCGACGTCTACTGCGCCAACGCCGGGGTCGCCTTCGAGGACGCGGGGCCGGGGGAGCCGCTCGATGAGAAGGCCTGGGCCTTGTGCTGGGACGTCAATCTGATGGCTCATGTCCGGGCCGCCCATGAGCTGCTTCCCCAGTGGCTGGAGCGGGGCAGCGGTCGTTTCGTGTCCACCGTGTCCGCCGCCGGGCTGTTGACCATGATCGGGGCGCCCTCGTACAGCGTCACCAAGCACGGTGCGTACGCCTTCGCCGAGTGGTTGTCGCTCACGTACCGGCACCGGGGGCTCAAGGTGCACGCCATCTGTCCGCAGGGGGTGCGCACCGACATGCTGGCCGCCACCGGCACCGCGGGCGACCTGGTGCTGCAGCCGACCGCGATCGAGCCGGCGGACGTCGCGGACGCCCTGTTCAAGGGGATCGAGGAGGACCGGTTCCTGATCCTGCCGCACCCCGAGGTCGCCGAGTACTACCAGGCCAGGGCCACCCACCCGGACCGCTGGCTGACGAACATGAACCACCTCCAGCAGAAGTGGGAGGCGGCACGGTGACCGACTCCCGTTACGCCGCCCGGCCCTGGGTGGCCCTGCTGAACGAGGCCCAGGGCGGCCCCATAGAGCCCGCCGACTCCCTGGTGCACGCGCTGCGCCGGTCCGTCGCCGCGGCCCCGGACCGCACCTTCCTCGCCTACTTCGACGGGCGGCTGAGCTACCGCGAGGTCGACGAGCTGAGCGACTCGGTCGCCGGGCATCTGGCCGCCCGCGGCCTGGAGCGCGGCGACCGGGTGGCGATCCTGCTGCAGAACTCCCCGCTCTTCGTGCTGGCGCTGCTGGGCGCCTGGAAGGCGGGGGCGATCGTCGTGCCCGTCAACCCGATGTACAAGTCCGGGGAGGTCGGACACGTCCTGCGGGACGGCGAGGTCACGGCGCTGATCTGCTCCGACCGGGCCTGGGAGTCGTATCTGCGGGACACGGCCGCCGACTCGCCCGTGCAGATCGTGCTGACCGCCTGCGAGCTGGACTTCCAGACGCGTGGCGACGCGCGGGTGCTGGGCTTCGAGCGGGTGCCGCAGGCCGCGGACGCCGCCGACCTGACGACCGTGGCCCGCGCCGGGTACGAGGCGCCCGAGGGCCGTCGGCTCAGGCCGTCCGACATCGCGCTGATCAGCTACACCTCGGGCACCAGCGGCACCCCCAAGGGCGCCACCAACACGCACGGCAACATCATGTACAACGCGGAGCGGCAGCGGACGGGGCTGGCCCTGCCGGACGCGCCCGTGTACTACGCGCTGGCGCCGCTGTTCCACATCACCGGGATGGTGTGCCAGCTCGGCGCCTGTCTCAACAGCGCGGGCACGCTCGTGCTGACGTACCGCTTCGAGGCGGGTGTCGTGCTGGAGGCGTTCGCCGAGCACCGGCCGCACTACACCGTCGGCCCCTCGACCGCCTTCATGGCACTGGGCGCCCACCCGGACGCCACCCGCGACCACTTCTCGTCGTTCGTGAACATCTCCAGCGGTGGTGCGCCCGTGCCGCCCGCCCTGGTGGAGAAGTTCCGGGCGGGCTTCGGGCCGTACATCCGCAACGGTTACGGCCTGACCGAGTGCACGGCGCCCTGTGCCTCCGTCCCGCCGGGCCTCGAGGCACCCGTCGACCCGGCCTCGGGCACGCTGGCCGTGGGCCTGCCGGGTCCCGACACCGTCGTACGCATCGTCGACGACCAGGGCAAGGAGGTGCCCTTCGGCGAGCAGGGCGAGATCGTCGTCCGCGGGCCGCAGGTCGTGCCCGGCTACTGGCGGCGGCCGGAGGCGACCGCCGAGACCTTCCCGGACGGTGAGCTGCGCACCGGCGACATCGGCTTCATGGACGAGCAGGGGTGGCTGTACGTCGTCGACCGCAAGAAGGACATGATCAACGCGTCCGGGTTCAAGGTGTGGCCGCGCGAGGTCGAGGACGTCCTGTACACGCATCCCGCGGTCCGTGAGGCGGCCGTCGTCGGGGTGCCCGACGGGTATCGCGGGGAGACCGTCAAGGCGTACATCAGTCTTCGTCCGGGCGCCGACACGGACCCGGGTGAACTCGCGTTGTACTGCAAGGAGAGACTGGCCGCCTACAAGTACCCGCGGCAGGTGGAGATCCTGCCCGACTTGCCGAAGACGGCGAGTGGGAAGATCCTCCGTCGGGAGCTTCGTTCCCGGCCGCACGACAGCGAATAACAGCGAACAGACGCAGGCAGAGAGCTTGGAAGGCAGGTGGCGGCACAGTGCCCAGAACGACGGACGGTGACGGTACTCCCGTCCCGCAGCGGCTGCTGGCCGCCGCCACCCGGCTCTTCGCCGAGCAGGGTTACGACCGCACCTCCGTGCAGGAGATCGTCGAGGCGGCCGGCGTCACCAAGGGAGCGCTGTACCACTACTTCGGCTCCAAGGACGACCTCCTGCACGAGGTGTACTCGCGGGTGCTGCGCCTCCAGCAGGAGCGCCTCGACGCGTTCGCGGACGCCGACGAGCCGATCGAGAAGCGCCTCAGGGGTGCCGCGGCCGATGTCGTCGTCACGACGATCGAGAACCTCGACGACGCGATGATCTTCTTCCGCTCCATGCACCACCTGAGCCCGGAGAAGAACAAGCAGGTGCGTGCCGAGCGTCGGCGCTACCACGAGCGCTTCCGTGCGCTGGTGGAGGAGGGGCAGCAGGCGGGTGTCTTCTCCAAGGCGACGCCCGCCGACCTGGTGGTGGACTACCACTTCGGCTCCGTGCACCACCTGTCGACGTGGTACCGCCCGGACGGGCCGATGAGCCCGCAGGAGGTCGCCGACCATCTGGCGGACCTGCTGCTGCGGGCGCTGCGCCCGTAGCCAGTAGCCCGTAGAACGCACATGTGTAAGGGGCGGCCGCAGTTGCGGCCGCCCCTTACCTGCGTGGTGTCACAGGTACTTCTTCAGCTCCCGCCGCGCCAGCGACCGCTGGTGCACCTCGTCCGGGCCGTCCGCGATCATCAGCGTCCGGGCTCCGGCGTACAGCTCGGCCAGCGGGAAGTCCTGGCTGACGCCGCCCGCGCCGTGCAGCTGGATCGCCCGGTCGATGATGTCGACGACCGCGCGGGGCGTGGCGATCTTGATGGCCTGGATCTCCGCGTGGGCCCCCCGGTTGCCGACCGTGTCCATCAGCCAGGCCGTCTTCAGGACGAGCAGGCGCAGCTGCTCGACGGTCACACGCGCGTCGGCGATCCAGTTGTGCACCACGCCCTGCTGGGCCAGTGCCTTGCCGAAGGCCGTGCGGGACACCGCCCGGCGGCACATCAGCTCGATCGCGCGCTCGGCCATGCCGATCAGCCGCATGCAGTGGTGGATACGTCCTGGGCCGAGGCGGGCCTGGGCGATGGCGAAGCCGCCGCCCTCCTCGCCGATCAGGTTCGACACCGGTACGCGCGCCTGGTCGAAGATCACCTCGGCGTGGCCGCCGTGGTAGTGGTCCTCGTAGCCGAAGACCTGCATCGCCCGCTTGACGGTGACGCCCGGGGTGTCGCGGGGGACCAGGACCATGGACTGCTGGCGGCGGATGTCCGCGCCGTCCGGGTTCGTCTTGCCCATCACGATGAAGATCTTGCAGTCCGGGTTCATCGCCCCGGAGATGTACCACTTGCGGCCCGTGATGACGTAGTCGTCGCCGTCCCGCTGGATGTGCGTGGTGATGTTGGTGGCGTCGGACGAGGCCACCTCCGGCTCGGTCATCGCGAACGCCGAGCGGATCTCTCCCGCCAGCAGCGGCTGAAGCCACTGCTTCTGCTGCTGCTCGTCGCCGAACTGCGCGAGCACCTCCATGTTGCCGGTGTCGGGCGCAGCGCAGTTGGTGGCCGTCGGCGCCAGCTGGGGACTGCGGCCGGTGATCTCGGCCAGCGGCGCGTACTGGAGGTTGGTCAGACCGGCGCCGTGCTCGGCGTCCGGCAGGAAGAGGTTCCACAGGCCCTGCCTGCGCGCCTCCGCCTTGAGTTCCTCCACCACGGCCGGCGTGTCCCAGGGGGACGCGAGCGCCGCGCGCTGCTCCTCCGCCACCGCCTCGGCCGGGTAGACGTACTCGTCCATGAAGGCGAGCAGCTTGGCGCGCAGTTCCTCCGTGCGCGCGTCGAACGCGAAGTCCATGGTCCGTCAGCCTTCCTGAAGAGTGGTCAGGCCGTGCTCGATGAAGACCGGCACCAGGTCACCGATGCGGTCGAAGCCGCGGCCGACCGTCTGGCCCAGCGTGTAGCGGTAGTGGATGCCCTCGAGGATCACGGCGAGCTTGAACCAGGCGAACGCCGTGTACCAGGAGATGGACGAGACGTCGCGCCCCGAGCGGGCGGCGTACCGCTCGATCAGCTCGGCGGGATCCGGGTGCCCGGGGGCCTCGGCGGTCGTGGAGACCGGGGAGTCGGGCATGCCCAGCGGCATGCTGTACATCACCAGCAGGCCCAGGTCGGTGAGCGGGTCGCCGAGCGTGGACATCTCCCAGTCGAGGATCGCCTTGATCTTGTCGTCCTCGCCGATGAGCACGTTGTCGAGCCGGTAGTCGCCGTGCACGACGGCCGGTGCCGGGGAGGTGGGCAGCCGGCGGCCCAGCGAGGCGTGCAGCTCGTCGACGCCGGCCAGGTCGCGGTTGCGGGAGGCGTCCAGCTGCTTGCCCCAGCGGCGCAGCTGCCGGTCCAGGAAGCCCTCGGGGCGGCCGAAGTCGGCGAGGCCCACCTCGGCGGGGTCCACCGCGTGCAGCTCGACGAGCGTGTCCACCAGGGACAGCACCGCGCCCCGCGTGCGGTCCGGGCCGAGCGGGACGAGCTGGTCGGCCGTGCGGTACGGCGTGCCCTCCACGAACTCCATGACGTAGAACGGCGACCCCAGCACCTCCTCGTCCTCGCACAGGAGCACGGGGCGCGGGACCGGTACGTTCGTCGGGTGCAGTGCGCTGATCACCCGGTGCTCGCGCTTCATGTCGTGCGCGGTGGCCAGGACATGGCCGAGCGGGGGCCGGCGCACGACCCACTTCGAGGTGCCGTCCGAGACCGCGTACGTGAGGTTCGACCGTCCGCCCTCGATCAGCCGGCCGGTCAGGGGGCCGTGCACCAGGCCGGGCCGCTCCTGGTCGAGCAGGCCGCGGAGCCGGTCGAGATCGAGACCTGGCGGGTGGTCGGGGCTCATCGGTGCTCCTTCAGGGGCGTCAGAAAGGTTCCCGACCATGATGCCGACCGGTCGGTATGTCGTCCAGTGTGTGCGGCGAACGTGATCTGGGCCACGATATGCCGACAGCTCCCGGCGCAGGAGCGCGGGGAGCCGTCGGTCGGCCGGTCCGGTCGGATTCAGTGGTCGTCCCAGTGGCCTTCGTGCGGGGCGTGCCGATGGCCGTCGTGCAGATAGTCGACGTGGTCGCCGTGCAGGACGCTCTCGTGTCCGCAGCCCTCGCCGTGCCGGTGCTCGTGGCCCTCGTGGGGTGCGTGTCCGTCGGGCTCGCACTCGTCCCAGTGGCCGCCGTGCGCGCGGTGCAGATGACCGTCGTGCGCGTAGTCGACGTGATCCCCGTGCGGCACCTGCGTGTGTCCGCAGCCGGGGCCGTGGGCGTGGGAGTGGGAGGCGTGTTCGAGGTGAAGGGTGGTCATGGGGGCTCACCTTCGGGGGGAGTGCTGGTGATGACGTCGGACAGGGTGCCACGCGAACGGCGCATATCGGACCATTCGGCTTGCGTGGCGTCCGCGTACACCGGAGGGTCGAGCCCATGAAGGCCATCAGCTACGCACGGTACGGCGGACCCGAGGTGCTCGAGTACGGCGAGCTGCCCGACCCCAAGATCGGCCCCGACGCGGTTCTCGTCAAGGTCCGCGCGGCCGCCGTCAATCCCGTCGACTGGAAGTGCCGCGAGGGCCACCTCGACGGAATGCTCGACGCCGTCTTCCCGGTCGTGCCCGGCTGGGACGTCTCCGGTGTCGTGGTCCAACCGGGCGTGTCCGTCACGGAGTTCACCGCTGGGGACGAGGTCGTCGGGTATGTGCGGGAGGACTTCCTCTCGCGGGGCACCTTCGCCGAGTACGTCGCCGCTCCCGTGCGCACCCTCGCCCGCAAGCCGCGCAACCTCTCCTTCGAGGAGGCGGCCGGGCTGCCTCTCGCGGGACTCACCGCCTACCAGGTGCTCGTCAAGGCGCTCCAGGTCAAGCGCGGCGAGACCGTCCTGGTGCACGCGGCGGCGGGCGGCGTCGGGTCCATCGCCGTGCAGCTCGCCCGGCATCTCGGCGCCCGCGTGATCGGCACGGCGAGCGAGCGCAACCACGACTTCGTCCGCGGGCTGGGCGGCGAGCCGGTGGAGTACGGCGACGGGCTGGGCGAGCGGGTGCGCGGGCTGGTCCCCGAGGGCGTGGACGCCGTGTTCGACACCGTCGGCGGCGAGACCCTCAAGATTTCGGCCAACCTGCTGGCCCCCGAGGGGCGGCTCGCGTCGATCGCCGACGGCAACGTCGTCGACTACGGCGGCCGCTACTGCTGGGTGCGCCCGGCCGCCGAGGACCTGCTGCGGCTGACCGAGCTGGTGGAGGAAGGGGCGGTGTCCGTGCATGTGTCCCAGGCGTTCCCGCTGGAACGCGCGGCCGACGCGCACCGGCTCAACCAGGAGGGGCGGACGCGGGGGAAGATCGTGGTGACGGTGGACTGGGAGGTGGAACCGGCCGGTTAGCGGACTACCGTGCGAAGGCCCTGGTCAGAAGACCAGTGCCGCTCCACAGGCCGCCAGGGCCACCGTGCACAGGACCGCCGCGGTGGCGTGCCGGGGAGCGAGTGCCAGGGGGCTTCCGGACGACGCCAGGGCGCTTATGCGGCGGTGGGCGACGAGCAGGAAGCCCAGCCAGAGTGCGCAGCACAGGGCGCAGGCGATGATCCCTGCCGCGGAGAGGCCGCCGTGCAGCGCGGTCTTCGTGGCGAGTACGGCGGCCACCGTGCTGGCCAGGGTGGTACGCCGCCAGGCGAGCCGGGTCCGCTCCGGCTGAAGCCCCGGGTCACGCTCCTTACCCGCGCCGGCGGTCATCCCTCCCACCCGACGAGTACGACGACGACCATCGCCACGGCCACCACGGCCACCACGATGCTCAGCAGCGCCGGGAACCGCGAGACCGGCAGATCCTCGCCGCGACGCATGGCCCGCTCGCAGCGCATCCAGTGGTTGACCGCGCGCAGCGAGCACAGCACGCCCGCGCCGAGCAGCGCGAGCGCCAGCCCCACACGCCAGGCCCATTGCAGGTCCGGCAGGAACTGGTCCACCGCGAAGCCGCCGCCGATCAGGGCGAGGGCGGTGCGCAGCCAGGCCAGGAACGTGCGTTCGTTCGCCAGCGAGAAGCGGTAGTCCGGCGTTCCGCCCTCGCGCCGGACCTGTTCCGGGGCGAACCAGAGCCGGACGTTCCGTCCAAATTCGATCACGCTTACGACCTTATCCAGCTTCCGCCGGCGCCGTCGGCCGGGGCCGCCGCCCCCGGGTCCCCGCTTCGGCCCTTAAGGGGCCTTGTCCTCTAGGGGGCCTTGTCCTCAGATGCCGGACGGGCTGACAAGAGCCGCTCGTACGCGGCGAGCCCGTCCGGCACCCACTCCCACTCGCTCAACCGGCGCTGCACCTCCGCCTCCGGCAGGAAGTCGTGCCAGGCCACCTCCTCGGCCTGCGGGCGCACCGGCAGCTCGCAGCGGACCTCGTACACCGCCGACCACCAGGTCCGGCCGGCGCCGTCGTCGTACAGGAACTTGAACAGGAAGCGAGGGCTCGGGAGGCCGCGGACGCCGAGTTCCTCCTCGGCCTCGCGCAGCGCGGCGTCGTCGTAGGACTCGCCGGCGCCGACCACTCCGCCGACCCACATGTCGTAGAGGGAGGGGAAGACCAGCTTGGTGGGGGTGCGGCGGTGGACGAAGAGGCGGCCCTCCGCGTCCCGGGCCTGGATGAAGACGCAGCGGTGGCGCAGGCCCTTCGCGTAGGCCTCGCCGCGGGGGGACTGGCCGATGACCTGGTCGTTCTCGTCGACGATGTCGAGGATTTCGTCTGCGGGGCTCGTCATGCCGCCATCCAAGCAGGACGGCGTCAGCCGCGCTGCAGGGCCTGGACCCGCTCCGGCTTCGTCGTGCCGCTCGGCATGCAGGGGTGCAGGCCCAGGAGGACGATGCCGCCGACGATCGCCGCGAGGCCCGCCGCCTCCCAGGCGAGGGCGCCCGTGTCGGTGCGCAGGCGGTCGCCCAGGAAGCCCACTCCGCACAGGATGCCGGCCAGCGGCTGGGCGGCGGTCAGGGCGGGCAGCGACATCCGCAGGGGCGCGGTCTCGAAGGCGCTCTGCACCAGGATCAGGCCGGCCACCCCGAGCGCCGCCACGCCGTACGGCTGCCAGCCGGTCACCAGCTCGGTGAGGCCGCCCTGGGTGAAGCGCTCGCCGCTGACCCGGGTGAGGGCGTCCTGGACGCCGTAGAGGAGACCCGCGGCAAGGGCGAGGAGGACGGGGGCGGCGCTCAGGCGGGAGCGCTTCGCGTACGTCGTCAGAAGGAGGGCGACGCCGATCATGGCGCCGATGATCAGCCAGTGCCGGAAGGGGTCGGTGACCGCGGTGCCGCCGCGTGGCTCGCCCGCGACGATGAAGGCGGTGACGCCGCCCGCGAGCAGGGCGAGGCCGGCCCAGCCCTGGCGGCCCAGCGGCTGTCTGGTCTGCTTGCGGGAGAGGGCCAGGGCGAACAGGAGGTTGGTGGCGAGGAGCGGTTCGACCAGGGAGATCTCGCCCTGGCTCAGGGCGATCGCCCCGAGGACCATGCCGGCCACCATCAGCGCGATGCCGCCCAGCCAGCGCGGCACCTGCATCAGGTCGAGGAGCAGGCGCGGCGACAGGAAGTCGCTGAGGGGTGCCCGCTGGGCCGCGTTCTGCTGGAGCACGAATCCGAAGCCCAGGCAGCAGGCAGCGCTCACGGCGAGAATCAGAACCAGAACGGACACGCTGCGTACCTCGAGTCAGATAGGCCGGGCCACGGGGTGCGTAGTGGGTGACTGTAGCGTCCCAGGGCCCGGCTTGCCCCTGGGAGTGCCCGGATCGGGCCGTCGACTCGGTCACGTCTCCCCGACGATCAAGGGCGGTGCCGAAGTCGTCCCGCCATGGTGTGGTGCCGGGGCGTGCGGCGCCATGGCGTGCGCCACATGCATGAACTGGTGCGGCGGAACCCACGGGCCCGGTGATCACAAGTGCGCTAGTGGTAACGGAAGTTGACGCGCGTAACAACCGTCCCTCCCTTGACGCAAAGCGTTGGCGGGGGGTTTGCTGTGCGTGACCAGCTGACGGCAAACCGATGTCAGGCCGGACCGATACCAGACGTCGAGCCGCGTCGCGTGAGGAAGATCCCGCGGTGTCCCCACCCCCGCCCCCCTTCGGCCGGGGCCGCAAGCGCGCGGCCCAGACCCTCGACGCGGCCCTCGACGACGCCGAACTCGTCACCGCCCGGGCCGCTTTGACGCAGGGGCGGTGGCAGGCCGCGCGGTCGTTGCTCGTTCAGACGGGGGACGACTGGGATCTGCGCGGGCATCGGGTCACCGTCCTTGCGCTGGAGCCGTACAGTGCCGCCTGGGCGCGGGACTGGTTGCTCGCCGAGCCCGACTCCGCCGATGCCGCCGTGCTGCTCGCGCTCGCCCTCGTCCAGCGCGCCTTACGGGGCAAGGAGAAACCGGAGCGCGCCCGCCAGGCCTGCCGGGACGCCGCCGCGCTCGTGCCCGCCGACCCCACCCCGTGGCTCGGCCTGCTCCTGCTGGAGCGCGGCCCGGGCCCGGACGCCGAGCGGCTCTTCGCCGAGGTCCGCGGACGGTACGCCGACCACCACCACGCTCACCACCTGATGGTCGCCCGCCTCGCCGAACGGCACGCCGACGCCGGCCCGGACCCGCTGCACGAGGTCTACGACTTCGCCAACCGGTCCGCCCTTGACGCCCCCGCCGACTCCCCCCTCGCGATCCTCCCGGTCGTCGCCCACGCCGAGCGCTACCGCGTACTGGCCGCCGCCGGGCACGAGCCCGCCGACCCCGCCGCCTCCGGCCACTGGAGCGGACGCCGGGCCCGGCAGGTGATGAAGGCCGCCTTCGACTGGTGGCTGGAATGGGAGCACGAGGGCCATCCGCGCCGCCTGGTCGACCTCAACTTCCTCGCCCACGCCAAGGTCTGCGAGGGCCGCGGCGCCGAGGCCGCCGCCCTGTTCCACCGCATCGGCGAGCACGCCACCCCCGCCCCCTGGTCGTACCCGGACCGCGATCCGCACTCCGCCTTCCGTGCCGCGCGCGCCACCGCGCTCGGCACGGCGTGACACTCCCGACCCCGACAGAAGGACGGTCCCTCCATGACCACGGGCAGTTCCAACGCGAGCCGAGCCGCCGCGGGCGGCATCAGTACCTATCTGGGGCAGGAGCGCGCCCTGCGCGCCGACCGTCTGGGCGCGGGCGGCCTGCTGCTCTCCGTGCTCGCCGCGACCGCCCCCCTCATGGTGGTCGCGGGTGTCATGCCCACCACATTCGCGGTGATGGGCATCGTCGGGCAGCCCCTGCTCTTCGTCGTCCTCGGTGTGGTCCTGGTCCTCTTCAGCGTCGGCTACGCCGAGATGAGCCGGCACGTCCACAACGCGGGGGCCTTCTACGCGTACATCTCCCGTGGCCTGGGCGGCACCGCAGGGGCGAGCGCGGCCCTCGTCGCCCTCGCTGCCTACAGCGCGCTCCAGGTCGGCATCTACGGCATCTTCGGCTTCGAGGTCTCCAACCTGTTCGCCACCTACGCCGACGTCCAGGTGGCGTGGTGGATACCGGCGCTGGCGGCCGTGGCCGTCGTCGGCCTGCTGGGCTGGCTGAAGATCGACGTCAACGCGCGCGTGCTGGGCGTACTGCTGGTCGTCGAGGTGATCCTCGTCATCATCTTCGACGTCGCCTCGATCGCCGACCCGGCCAAGCAGGGCCTGTCGCTGCACGCCTTCAACCCGGACACCCTCACCGGCGCCGGGGTCGGCACGGCGCTCTGCTTCTGCATCGCGGCCTTCACCGGCTTCGAGCAGGCGCCGGTGTACGCGGAGGAGACCAGCCGGCCGCACCTCCTCGTCCCGCGCGTGATGCTGCTCGCGGTCGGCTTCGTCACCGTCTTCTTCGCGATCAGCTCCTGGGCGTACACCGTGGCCGCCGGCCCCTCCGCGATCGTCGGCGCCGCGCAGAAGGAGAGCGCCGGGCTGCTGTTCTCCCTCACCGAGTCCCGGCTCGGCTCCACGTTCACCGACGTCCTGCACGTCCTGTTCGTGACCGGCATGTTCGCCGCCCTGCTCAGCTTCCACAACGTGGTCGCCCGGTACGCCTTCGCGATGGGCCGCGAGGGACTGCTGCCGCGCACCTTCGGCCGTACCACGGGCACGAGCGGCGCGCCCGGCACCGGGTCCCTGCTGCAGACCGTCGTCTCCGCGGTCGTCGTGATCGCCTTCGCGGTCGCCGACGACAAACCGACCGGCGACCCGACCGCACCCGTCCTGCACCTGTTCACCTGGCTCGGCAACATCGGCGCGCTCGGCGTGATCCTGCTGATGGCTGCCGCCTCCGTGTCGGTGATCGTCTTCTTCGCCCGGCGCGGCGCGGCGGGCGCCCAGGCCTGGCGGCTGGTCACCTCCGCCCTTGCGGCCGTCGCCCTGCTGGTGATCGCCGGCTACACGGTCAAGGACTTCGACGTCCTGGTCGGCGCCGGCCCGGGCTCGACGCTGAGCTGGGCGCTGCCCGGCATCATCGGCCTCGCCCTGGTCGCCGGCCTGGCCCAGGGCCTGCTGCTGCGCTCCCGCTCACCCGAGGCGCACGCCCGCATCGGGCTCGGCAACGAGGCGTTCCAGCTGGACAAGGCGGCGCAGGAGGCGTCGTGACGCCTCCCCGTACGGGTGGCTTTCTGAGAAGCCCGTAAGAAGTCATTACGGAACCCTGACGAGCACCCGCGATTCCTGGTCCCGCCGGGCCCGCGGGTGTTCGAATGGATACGTGAACTCCGAACAACCCGAGGAGCCGGGCACCCCGCAGCCACCGCCGGAGCGCGGCACTCCGGTCGGCCGCCGTGTTCTGCTCGGCACCATCGGCCTGGGCGCCCTCGGCGTGGTCGCCGCGCCCGCCCTGCAGCGCACCCTGGAGGGCTTCCTCGGCGCGGCCGCCGAGAGGGACCCCACCGGCCTGACCGGCCTGCTGCCCAACGGCGGCGGCTTCCGCTACTACTCGGTCACCTCCTCCGTACCGCACAAGAACGCCACGAACTACCGCCTCACCGTCGACGGCCTCGTCGACCGCCCGAAGACCTACACCCTCGACGACCTGCGCGCCCTTCCCCAGACCCGGCTGGTCAAGGACGTCCAGTGCGTCACCGGCTGGCGGGTCCCGGGCACGCCCTTCGAGGGGGTGCGGCTGTCCCGGCTGCTGGACGCCGCGGGAGTGCGCTCCACGGCCGGGGCGGTCCGCTTCACCTGCTTCGACGGCGCGTACACCGAGAGCCTCACCCTCGACCAGGCCCGCCGCTCCGACGTCCTGGTCGCGCTGCGCATGCAGGACAAGAACATCGGCCACGACCACGGCGGCCCGGTCCGCCTCTACGTGGCGCCCATGTATTTCTACAAGTCCGCCAAGTGGCTGTCCGGCATCACCGTCACCGAGGACGTGAAGCCGGGCTACTGGGAGGACCGCGGCTACGACGTCGACGCCTGGGTCGGCCACTCGAACGGGCGGGACGATGAGCCTACGAGCTGAGGCGCACACACCGCCGGTCGCCGGGGTCCGCCGGTTCGGCCCCGTGCAGCGCTGGGTGCACCGCACGACGGCCGCGCTGATGGGTGTGTGCGTCGTGACCGCGGCCTTCCTCTACATCCCGCAGTTCGCCGAACTCGTCGGCCGCCGGGAGCTGGTGGTCCGCGTCCACGAGTGCGCGGGGCTCGCCCTGCCGGTGCCCGTGCTGGTGGGCCTGTTCTCCCGCCACTTCCGCGCCGACCTGGGGCATCTGAACCGCTTCGGACCGCACGACAGGGTCTGGCTGCGGGCGGCTCTGCGCCGGGACAAGCGGCGGTCGTCGCGTCCGGCGGCGAAGTTCAACGCCGGGCAGAAGATCTACGCGGCGTGGATCGCCGGGGCCACGGTGGTGATGCTCGGTACCGGGCTGATCATGTGGTTCACCCATCTGGCGCCGCTGATGTGGCGTACCAGTGCGACGTTCGTCCATGACTGGCTGGCCCTGACGATCGGGATCGTGCTCGCCGGGCACATCGGGATGGCGATCGGGGATCCCGAGGCGCGGAGCGGGCTACGGACCGGCCGGGTGAGCCGGGAGTGGGCCGAGCGGGAGCATCCCTTGTGGCGTCCCTGAGGATGCCTCCGGCGGTGGCGAGGGGACCACGGTGGGTTTCGCCACCGTGAAGGCGTCTTTTAGCTGGGCCTCGGTGCTTCCGTAACGTACGACTACGTCCACCGTGCATTCGTCTGCGGCGCCGTTGTGGCTGGTCGCGCAGTTCCCCGCGCCCCTAAAGGCCGCTGCAGCACCGCCCAGTGACGGTACTGCGGCGGATATCATCAGCTCGTCGCCCGTCTGTGACCGCAATGCGGGCGGTCCGGCGGTCTGCTGGCCGCCGATGAACACGGTCCCGTAGTGCAGCAGTTCGACGGGGTCGAAGAAGGTGCCCCGCAGTTCGATGGTGATCGTGTCGCCCGGCTGGGCCTTGCCGTCGCCGCCCGTGTCCACGGCGGCGATCCTGTACGAGCAGGCGGGTGTGCTGCCCGAGGACGGCTTCAACTGCACGGTGGTGTGCGGGTGTTGGCGGTGGAAGTCCAGCAGGCCGCCGAGCACCGCGTAGGCGGCGCGGCCCTTGCAGGTGTCTGCCTTGCCTGCGAGGGACGCGTACTCCCTCGCCGCCGTGTCCCAGCTCCCGCCCTTGCCCTGCGCGGTCAGACAGGCGGTCGCGAGGGCGTGCAGCAGCCGCCACTGCGGGTCCGTGGAGGCCGTGGGGATCGCCTTGAGGGCGGTCCCGCACTGGCCGGGGTCGCGCAGTTGGTCGTAGACGCTCGACGGGTCCGGTGTGGTGTCGGCGTTGGGCGAGACAGGGCCCGGCGGGAGCCAAGCGGGGCTCAGGAGCGGCCTGTTGCTCGGGGAGGCGCCACTCGGCGACGGAGTGGCAGCAGGCGGGTGGCCCCGGCCGCTCGGCAGTGCGGTGCCGCTCGCTTCTCCTGCGGGTGACTGCCGAGGCGTGGGGGAGGGCGACGCGACGCCGTTCGACGGCCCCGCGGTCACGATCGAGCTGCCCCCGCCCCGGCTGTCCGGCGGGCCACTCCCGTCACCTGTGAAGGCCGCGACGGCCACCGCCACCGCTCCGACCACGAGCAGCCCCGAGATACGCGTCCCGAGGGAAACCGCCATGACGCCCCCCGACCCCCAGCGCCCCTGGAGGCCGTGCCCAGGGGTCCCCTCATCATCGGGTCGGCCCCGGCGGCGGGGAAGCCGCCTCGGGCTGATTCTTGGGGAAAATTCAGGATGCGAAGTCGAGCAGCACCTTGCAGGAACGGCTGCGGTCCGCGGCCAGGGCGAACGCCGACTCCGCCTCCCGGACCGGGAGCACCGCGCTGACCAGCCCGTCGAAGGCCGGCTCGGCGGCGAGCAGCCGCAGCGCCTCGTCGAACTCCGTGTCGAAGCGGAACGCTCCCCGCAGCTCGATCTCCCGGCTCACGACCAGGTTCCCGGCGAAGGGACTCGGCCCCGGCGGCAGCATCCCGAGCTGCACGACGACCCCGCCGCGCCGCACCAGACGCAGACAGGTGTCCAGGCCCGCGGCCACCCCGGACGCCTCCACCGCCACGTCCACCTCGGACGGCCGGCCGGCATCCTCCGGATCGTCGGCCCGTACGAGGCTGTCCGCGCCCGCGGCACGTGCGTACTCCAGGGCCGCCGGGAGGAGGTCGGTGACCGTCACCCGTGCGGCGCCCGCCGCCTTCGCCGCCGCGACCACGAGGCAGCCGATGGGCCCGGCGCCGGTGACCAGGACATGCCTGCCGTGCACGTCTTGGGCCCGGCGGACCGCGTGCAGGGCGACGGCGAGCGGCTCGGCGAGGGCTGCCCGGCGCAGGCCGAGACCCTCCGGCAGCGGCCTCAACTGCTGGGCCGGTACGACGACCTGGGCCGCGAAGCCGCCCTGTACGTGCGGGAAGCGGGCCGCGCTGCCGAGGTAGCGGGTGTCCCGGCAGACGTTGCGGCGTCCCTCCACGCATTCCGGGCACACGTCGCACGGGGTCGCCGGGTGCACCGCGACCGCCGTGCCCACGGCCGGGCCCGTCGCGTCCGGGGATCCGTACGCGACGACCGTCCCGACCACCTCGTGGCCCAGCAGCATCGGCTCCTTCAGGCGGAAGTCGCCGACCCCGCCGTGCTTCCAGTAGTGCAGGTCGGAGCCGCAGACGCCGCCGTAGCGGACGGCGACCAGCGCCTGGCCGGGGCCGGGCTCGGGGACCGGCAGCTCGTCGACGCGCAGGTCGTCCTGGCCGTGGATCACACAACCGAGCATCTGGGCAGCCCCTCTCACAGCACGCTCGTCATTCCGCCGTCCACGTACAGCACCTGTCCGCTGACGAAGTCCGCGGCGGGCGAGGCGAGGAACAGCACGCCGCCCACCAGGTCCTCCGTGCGTCCCCAGCGGCCGGCCGGGGTGCGGCGGCGCACCCAGGCGCTGAACTCCTCGTCCTCGACGAGGGGTTGGGTCAGCTCGGTCTCGATGTAGCCGGGGCCGAGTCCGTTGACCTGCACGCCGTGCGGGCCCCAGTCGGCGCACATGCCCTTGGTGAGCATCTTCAGGGCACCCTTGGTGGCCGCGTAGGGCGCGATGCCGGGGCGGACCACCTCGCTCTGCAGCGAGCAGATGTTCACGATCTTGCCGTGGCCGCGTTCCGTCATCCGGCGGGCCACCTCGCGGCCGACCAGGAACGCGCTGGTGAGGTTGGTGTTCAGGATGCGGTGCCAGTCGCTGTCCGTGAACTCGAGGAGCGGGGCGCGCAGTTGCATTCCCGCGTTGTTGACCAGGATGTCGAGCGGGCCGACCCGCTCCTCGACGTCCGCTGTGCCGGCGGCCACCGATGGGCCGTCGGTGACGTCGAACACGGCCGTGTGGACGTCGCCGGGCAGCTCCGCGGCCGCCTTGGTGAGGCGGTCCGCGTCGCGGCCGTTGAGGACCACCGTGCAGCCGGCCTCCGCGAGGCCCCGGGCCAGGGCCAGCCCGATACCGCGGCTGGAACCGGTGACGAGGGCCGTACGGCCGCTGATGTCGAAGAGCGGGTGACTCATTCCCGTACCCCTAGATGACGAGTGAGAGGAGGAGGACCAGACCGCCCGCGACCACCGAGATGATCGTCTCCATGACGGACCAGGTCTTGACGGTCTGGCCGACGGTCAGGCCGAAGTACTCCTTGACCAGCCAGAATCCGGCGTCGTTGACATGGCTGAAGAAGAGCGAGCCGGCGCCTATGGCCAGGACCAGCAGGGCCGTGTGCGCGGTCGACATGTCGGCCGCGAGCGGGGCCACCAGGCCGGCCGCCGAGACCGTCGCCACGGTCGCCGAGCCGGTCGCCAGGCGGATGCCCACCGCGATCAGCCAGGCCAGCAGCAGCGCCGGGATCGACCAGTCCTTGGAGATGTCCAGGATCATCTGGCCCACACCGGTGTCGATCAGCGTCTGCTTGAAGCCGCCGCCCGCGCCGACGATCAGCAGGATGCCCGCGATGGGCGCGAGGCCCTTCTCGACCAGAGGAGTCAGCCGCTCCTTGCCGAAGCCCGCCGGCCTGAGCAGCGTGAAGATGCCGACCAGCACCGTGGCGAGCAGGGCGATCAGCGGGGAGCCGATGACGTCGAAGACGCGCTGGGTGAGGTTCGTCGGGTCGTCGATCACGATGTCGACCAGTGCCTTGGAGAGCATCAGGACGACCGGGAGGAGGATCGTGGCGAGGGTGGCGCCGAAGCCGGGGCGCTGCTCCAGTTCCTCCGAGGCGCGCTGCGGAAGCATCCGGTCGGGCGCCGGAACGTCCACCCAGCGGGCGGCGAACTTGGAGAACAGCGGTCCGGCGATGATCACCGTCGGGATGGCTATGAGGACGCCGAGGGCCAGCGTGACACCCAGGTTGGCCTTGACCGCGTCGATCGCGACCAGCGGGCCGGGGTGCGGCGGGACCAGACCGTGCATCACCGAGAGGCCCGCGAGGGCCGGGATGCCGATCCGCATCAGCGAGTAGTTGCCGCGCTTGGCGACCATCAGCACGACCGGGATCAGCAGCACGACACCGACCTCGAAGAACAGCGGCAGCCCGATCACCGAGGCGATCAGCACCATCGCCCACGGCATCGCCCGGCCACCCGCCTTCGCGAGGATCGTGTCGACGATCTGATCCGCACCGCCGGAGTCGGCGAGCATCTTGCCGAGGATCGCACCGAGCGCGATCAGTACGCCCACACCGGCGACCGTGGTGCCGAGACCGGTGGTGAAGCTGGTGAGGACCTTGTCGAGGGGCGCTCCGGCGATCGCGCCGAGCGCCAGCGAGCCGATGGTCAGGGACAGGAAGGCATGCAGCTTGAACTTGGTGATGAGCAGGACGATGACGGCGATGCCCGCCAGTACGGCGAGGCCCAGCTGAGCGTGGCCGGCCGAGGTGATCGGCGCGGGTGCGTCCGCTGCCAGCATCTCAACGCTGAGTCTGGTCACGGGGGTTCCCTTGCAGGTACGGGGATGGGGGAGGAGTGCGGGGGGTGGGTGCTACGCGGCCGGGTGAGGAAGGGCGTCCAGTGCCTCCACGGCCCGGGCGGTGATCTCCTCGGGGCTCCCGGTGACGTCCACCGCGACCCCCGCCTCGTCCGGCTGGAGCGGCTGGAGCGTGGCGAACTGGGAGTCGAGCAGCGCCGTGGGCATGAAGTGACCCTGTCGGTGCGCCATCCGGTCCTCGATGAGGGCCCGGTCGCCCGTCAGGTGCACGAAGACGACACCGGGGGCGGCGGCCCTGAGCCGGTCGCGGTACGACCGCTTCAGCGCCGAGCAGCTGACCACCCCGCCGAGCCCGGCCCGCCCGTGCGCCCAGGCACCGATGGCGTCGAGCCAGGGCCACCGGTCCTCGTCGTCGAGCGGGACGCCGGCCGACATCTTGTCGATGTTGGCCGGCGGGTGGAAGTCGTCGGCCTCGGCGTACGGAACGCCGAGCCGGGCCGCGAGGAGGGGACCGATGGTGGTCTTGCCGGTGCCCGCGACGCCCATGACCACGACGACATGGGGGGTGCGCAGCTGCTGCATGGTGCTCTCACTGTCTTCTTCGACATCCGGACGCCGGCCGTTCAACCGACGCCGACGTCACTGAAACCGATTAGGTACGACGAATTCAAGACCCTGTGACATATAAGTCTGACTTTTTGTTCCCGTGACCTGCCCCGTACGCTGAGCGCATGACCACTCCGGGCCGGGGTCTGCACGGCCATGTACTGGACTCCCTCGGCCCCGCGATCACTGCGGGCGAGTACCCCCCGGGCAGCGTTCTGCGCACCGACGAGCTCGCCCAGCGCTTCGACGTGTCACGCTCGGTGATGCGCGAGGCCGTCCGGGTGCTCGAATCCATGCACCTGGTCGAGTCGCGGCGGCGGGTCGGTGTCATCGTGCGCCCGAAGTCCGAGTGGAACGTCTACGACCCGCAGGTCATCCGCTGGCGGCTGGCCGGCGCCGACCGCCCCCACCAGCTGCGCTCGCTGACCGTCCTGCGCTCGGCCGTCGAGCCGGTCGCCGCGGGCCTCGCCGCCAGGAACGCGTCCGCCGAGCAGTGCGCCGAACTCACCGAGTGCGCGCTCGGGATGGTCGCCAACTCCCGCGGCCACAGGCTGGAGGAGTACCTCGTCCACGACATGGCCTTCCACCGGGTGATCCTCGTGGCGTCCGGCAACGAGATGTTCGCCCGGCTCGGTGACGTCGTGGCCGAGGTCCTCGCGGGCCGCACCCATCACGAGGTCATGTTCGAGGACCCCGACCCGGCCGCCGTCACCCTGCACGTCCAGGTCGCCGAGGCGGTCCGCGAGGGCGACGCGGCCCGCGCGGAGAAACTGACCCGCGAGATCACGGTGGGCGCGCTGCAGGAACTCGACATCCTGGCGCCCTGATCCTGCGCCTCTACGCCTCGGGGAACTCCCCGTCGACGTACACCCAGGCCCCCTCGACCCTCCCCCAGCCTCCGGCCGGGGGGACCCCCATCTCGCTTCGCTCGAACCGGCTGCGCTCCAGCAGTGAGCCGCCCTCGTACGAGGCGCGGAAGGTCACCGTGCCCGTGGCGTGGAACGCCGAGCCGTCGGTGGTGTCGAGGATCTCCAGGCCCGTCCAGCGCATGCCGGGATCGAGTGTGAGCGTCGCCGGGCGGGTACTCGGGTGCCAAGTCCTGAGCAGGTACTGATCGTTGAGCTTCACGAAGGCGCTGTAGCGCGAACGCATCAGCGCTTCGGCCGTGGGTGCCGCGGCCTCACCCCGGTGGAATCGGCCACAGCACGTTTCGTACGTCTCCGCAAGACCGCAAGGGCAGGAGGGCTTGTGAACGGGGGCGGAGCCGTGCTGCCGCCGGGATTGCGAGCTACGTCGGGACATGTGCTCCATTCTGCTGCACCAAGGGCTGTGTGAAATCTGTGAAGCGCCTGTTCCGACACGCGCACATCCGGTGCGAGTTGTGCACACCCGCCTTCATCGAACCTCCTTTCGGACTGGCGTGAACACGCCTTGTTCCCTCAAGGGTCAACTCGCAGTCTGGGCACAGCACTTGAGCATCAGGAGTCACAAGCGTGCGTGCTTGACCCGGGCGGCCGTCCGTCCGGGGCATTGACGGGGGAAGCTGATACGGGGTGTGCGGACCGGCGCGGCAAGGGCGCGCCGGCAGACCGCTGCGCTCCGCCGTGCCGAAACCTCTCCCTCTGCCGCCTCTTGGTGCCTTTGACCGGTGCCTGAGAAGGGATAGGAGGGGGAATGCCGACGAATGCCGCGGCCGCCAGGCCGACGTATCCGGGCGTCTACGTCGAAGAGCTTCCCAGCAGCACCCGCGCCATCTCCGCCGTGACCACTTCGGTGACCGCATTCGTGGGGCACACCCGGCGCGGCCCGCTGAACGAGCCGGTGCGCGTCACCGGATTCGCCGACTTCGAGCGGCGCTTCGGCGGGCTGAGCGCGCAGAGCCCGCTCGCCTACGCCGTCCACCAGTTCTTCGGCAACGGCGGCTCCGTCGCCGTGATCGTCCGGGTCACCAAGGCCGGCAGCGGCAAGGCCGCCTGCGTCGTCCTGGAATCCACCGAGGGCCGCAGCGAGAGCCGCGTCCTGGAGGTCCACGCCAAGGAACCCGGCGTATGGGGCAACGGCCTGCGCGTCGCCGTCGACTACGACACCCCGGACTGCGAGGCGACCTTCAATCTGCGGGTCTACGACGCCAGGGGCGACGCCCGCGAGAGCTTCACCGGCCTGTCCATGGACGCCGGCAGCGGAACCTACGCGCCCACCGTCGTCAACGCCGGGTCGCGGCTGATCCGCGTCGAGGCCGTCGGCGAGGGCCGCCCCGACCCGTCCGGCACCGTCTCCAAGCCGTTCGGCCACGAACTGCCCGACCTGGCCGTCGACCTGACGGTGAAGATCGGTGACGTGGAGCGCGAGTTCAAGCTCTACGACCCCGACCGCGACGGCGAAGCCCCGTCCACCGTGGCCGAGTTGGCGCTGCTCCTGGAGCGCAAGCTGCGGGCGCTGCCCGACGCGCCCGGAAAGCACGCCTTCGCGGGCGTCGAGGTCACCGCCTTCGGCCGCCGTGTCCAGGTGGTCGCCGGTTCCACCGACCCCGAGGACGTCGTCCGCTTCCTCGGCGAGTGCGCCAACGATTTGGGCCTGGAGGCCTCGGTCAACCCGCCGGTGTTCCCGCTGGAGGGCGGCGAGGACGGCGAGGCCCCCGGCCCGCGCGACCTCATCGGCTCCGAGGCCGACAAGACCGGCATCCAGGCGCTGCGCCAGGTGGCCGACGTCAACCTGCTCGCGCTGCCCGAACTGGCGTCGTACGAGAAGATCGACGACGCGCTCACCGTCGTATCCGCAGCTCAGCGGCTCGCCGAGGAGCGGCGGATCTTCCTGCTCGTCGACGCGCCCAGCGCCTGGGTGAGCGTGGACAGCGCCCGTGCCGGGCTGTCCGCCTTCGACCCGGTGCGCGGCAACCACGCCGGCCTGTACTTCCCGCACATCCAGCTCACCGACCCGCTCACCGGGCGGCTGCGCGCCTTCCCGCCGTCCGGCGCGGTCGCCGGCGTCATCGCGCGCACCGACTCCGAGCGCGGGGTCTGGAAGGCGCCCGCCGGTACGGAGGCACAGCTCGTCGGAGTGCACTCGCTGACCGTCGACCTGACGGACCGTGAGACCGGGCTGCTCAACCCGCTCGGCGTCAACTGCCTGCGCACCTTCCCGGTCACCGGCCCGCTGGTGTGGGGCGCGCGCACGCTGGAGGGCTCCGACGCCCTCGACAGCGCATGGAAGTACGTGCCCGTGCGACGCCTCGCGCTGCATGTGGAGGAGAGCCTCCAGCGCGGACTGCAGTGGGTCGTGTTCGAGCCCAACGACGAGAGCCTGTGGCAGCAGATCCGGCTGTCCGCCTCCTCGTATCTGCACACGCTCTTCCGCCAGGGCGCCTTCAAGGGCAGCACCCCGCGCGAGGCGTACTTCGTCAAGTGCGACAGCGAGACCACGACGGACGAGGACGTCGCGAACGGCGTCGTCAACGTGCTCGTCGGGATCGCGCCGGTGCGGCCGGCCGAGTTCGTGGTCGTCAGGATCCAGCAGACGTCCGGGCAGTTCGCTCTCTAGCGGCCCGTCAATCTCGGAGAGCTGAAGGAAATCGATGGCTGAGTTCACGGTCAACGCGCATCGCTTCGACCCCTACAAGAACTTCAAGTTCCTGGTCCTGTGGGACGGTCGGACGGTCGCCGGCATCAGCAAGATCAGTCCGCTGAAGCGGACCACCGAGGTCGTCAAGCACCGTCACGGCGGCGACCCCTCCTCCCCGCGCAAGTCGCCGGGCCGCTCCGAGTTCGAGGGCATCACCCTCGAGCGCGGGGTCACCCACGACCCCGAGTTCGACCGCTGGGCCAACAAGGTCTGGCAGGTCGGCGCGGGTCTCGGCTCGGAGGTGTCCCTCGCGGACTTCCGCAAGGACATCGTCATCCAGGTCCTCAACGAGGCCGGCCAGGTCGCCGTCTCGCACAAGCTCTACCGGACCTGGCCGAGCGAGTACCAGGTCCTCGGCGAGCTGGACGCCAACGCCAACGCGGTGGCCATCCAGTCGCTGAAGCTCGAGTGTGAGGGCTGGGAGCGGGACTACGAGGTGCCCGAGCCGGAGGAGCCGTCGTTCCTCAACCCGGCCTGACCCGGGGGCAGTTGAGCGACGACGGCGAAAACGGGGTGGGACATGGCGATCACCGGGGCGGCCGAACTGCTGGCCGCCTGGGAGGCCGGGCTCGGTCAGGCACCGGTCGGACGGGCCCTGCTGCTGCACCGCACGGCACGGCCCGACGTCGACACCGGGAGGCTGCCGCAGCTCCCGGTGGGCGAGCGCGAGGCGGACCTGTTCGCCCTGCGCCGGGCGCTGTTCGGCGAGCGGATGCAGGTGCGCCTCGACTGCGCAGCGTGCGGGGCGGACATGGAGTTCGACCTGGACGCGGGGGAGCTCGCGGGCTCACTGGGCTCCTCGGGGGACTCGGTCGTACGGGTCCGACAGGACGGCTGGGACGTGGAGTTCAGGCTCCCCGGGGTCGCCGATCTGCAGGCCGCCGCCCGTTCGGCGGACCCGCGGGCCGCGCTGCTCGCCCGGTGCCTGGTCTCGGCGACCCACGACGGGACGGCCGCGGCGGCGGGGGAGTTGCCCCTGCCGGTGCAGCGCCGGATCGCCGAGGCCGTCGAGGCCGCCGACCCGGGCGCCGACCTGGCCCTCGACGTCGCCTGCCCGGAGTGCGGGGAGGCCACCCGGGCCGAACTCGACATCGCCTCCTACCTGTGGACCGAACTGGACGCCTGGGCACGGGACGTGCTCCTCGACGTCCACCTCCTCGCCACCGCCTACGGCTGGAGCGAGCCGGAGATCCTGGCGCTCAGCCCGACGCGGCGCCGCTACTACCTGGAGCTGTGTGCCGATGTCTGACACCCGGGGTGCGCCGGACAGCCCCGACTTCTTTGATCGGCTGCTCGCACGGCACGCGTCCCCGCGACCGGCCGCGGTGCGGGTACGGCCGCGGCTGCCCGGCCCGTTCGAGCGGGTCGAGGCGGTACGGGCCGCCGCACCCGCACCGGACGAGGACACGCTGCTGTGGCCCGCCACCACGCCGGCCGCTGCCGTGCCGCCGGACGCACCGCGCCCGTCGGCGGTCCGGACACGCACGCACACGGAGCGGGAGCGGACCGTCGTACGCACCGAACGGGAGCCCGCCGCACCGGCCCCGCCGTCGTCGCCGGTCCGCGCCGAGGCACCCCTGCTGCGTCCCGTCGCGCCCGTCGCGCCGGGCCCGCGGCCGCTGCCCGAGGCCGGGCGGCGCGCGGCCGGGCGGGGGCGGGCGGAGCCAGGAGCGTCACAGACCGCGGTGTCCGCGCCCATCCCCCCGGGCACGGAGGCCGCCCCCCGAGTCGTGTCGGCGGCGCTGCGACCCAGCGCCGCCGACACGGCGGCGGCACGCGACGCCGTACGGCAGGCCGCGGCCCGCCGGCCGTCCAAGCCCACCGAGCAGGTGGTGCAGGTGCAGATCGGGCGGCTGGAGGTGACCGCCGCCACCGCCGCGGAAGGCGCCGGGCAGCGGCGGAAGGCGGCGGAGCGGCCCGGGACGGCCCTGAGCCTCGCGGACTACCTGGCCAGGGGGCGCGAGTGAGCCGCCACGCACACAGCAGCAGGACGAGAGGAACCGAGGAACTGACGTCATGAGCAACGCACTTGCCATCGCCCATGTCACCCAGGCTCTCGCCCTGCTGATCGAGAACAACGTGGGACCGGAGTTCGGCGAGGCGGTGAAGGTCGAGCCGCGCAAGCCGCCCGCCGACCCGCAGCTCGAACAGCCCACGATCTCGGTGTTCCTCTACCAGGTCACGCCCAACACCTCGCTGCGCAACAACGATCTGCCGACCCGCGCGGCCGACGGCACCCTGGTCAAGCGGCCCGCGGCGGCGCTCGACCTGCAGTACCTGATCAGCGCGTACGGCGACGAGCGGGAGCTCGTGGGCCAGCGGCTGATCGGCTCCGTGGTGCGCACCCTGCACGAGATCCCGGTCCTCCCGAAGGACGTCATCGAACAGGCCGGTGAGCGGCCGTACCTGGCGGGCAGTGATCTCGCCGAGGCGGCGCAGCGGGTGCGGTTCACGCCGACGGTGATGGACGTCGACGAGACGTCGAAGCTGTGGGGGATGCTCTACCAGACCCCGTACACGCTGTCGGTGGTCTACCAGGCGACCCTCGTCCTCATCGACGGGCGGCAGAGCCCGGTGCCTGGGAAGCCGGTGGAGCGGCCCGAGGTGAAGGTGCTGCCGTTCGGGGCACCCGGGGCGCCGGTCCCGCCGACGGCCGCGACCGACACCGATGCGCCCTCAAGTGCGCCCACTTCTACGGAAGTTGTGCACCAGAAAGCGGAGCAGTCCGCTCCCGTGCCCGCCAAGAGGCCGGCGAAGACCGTCGCGAAGACCACCGCCAAGGCGCCCGCGCGCCCCCGGAAGACCACCCCTGCCCGGCGCCGGGGCGACGACGGCACGGAGAAGTGAGACGACATGGCGACGGCGGGGGCAGGTGAGGGCATGGGAGCACATGAGCACGGCGCGCAGGCGGCGACCGCGACGACGCTGACCGCGGAGATCCGGCGTGTCCTGGCCCGCGTCGACGCGCATGCGGCGCGTGCCGCCGGGAAGGACCAGGGCCCCGGTGCCCAGCTGGTCCCCTTCGACGGCCCCGCCACCGCCCCCCTCGACGCCCTGGTCGCCTGCTTCAGCCTCACCTCCTTCGAGCGGGACCTCGTACTCCTCGCCGCCGCCCACGAGCTGGAGCCCACGGCCGCCGCCCGGTGCGCCGCGGCCTGCGGCGATCCGGAACGGGCGTACCCGACCTTCTCCCTCGCCCTCGCCGCCCTCGCGGAGCCGCACTGGAGCGCGCTCACGCCCGTAGCGCCGCTCAGGCGGTGGCGGATCGTCGAGCTGGAGGACGAGTCACGGCTGACGACCTCCCGGCTGCGGCTGGACGAGCGGATCCTGCACTTCCTGCTGGGCTCGCCCTATCTGGACGCCCGGCTGCACGGGCAGCTGCGCCGCACCCCCGTGCCGAAGGCGCTGACACCGTCCTACGACCTGGCGGCCACCCGTCTCGCCGAGGGCTGGACGAATGCGACCGAGGCACCGCTGGTCGAAGTCACCGGCGGCGATCTGCGCAGCAGGGCGGACATCTCGGCCGCCGCGGCCGCCCGCGCGGGCCTCGGCCTGTATTCCATGAGCGCCGAGGACATCCCCTCCGACCCGGCCCAACGCGACCGGCTGGCCCGGCTGTGGCAGCGCGAGGCGATCCTGCTGCCCGCCGCGCTGCTCGTCGAGGCGGGCGAACTCGACCGCGACCAGCGGGCGGCGACCGAGTCCTTCCTGGCCGGGGCGGCCGTACCGGTCGTGGTGTCGAGCGAGGACCCGCTGCGTTCGGAGCGCTCGTACGGGGCCCGGGTGGCCGTTCCGCGGCTGGACGACGAGGAGCAACTCGGCCTGTGGGCAGACGCCTTCGAGGAGATTGACCTGGGCGATGGGGAACTCCGCTCCCTTGTCGCCCAGTTCCAGCTGCCTCCGCATGTCGTGCGGTCCGCGGCCGCCGCCGTGCGCCGCCGCCTGCCGCACGAGGACGAGCTGGACGCCGGTGAGCTCGCCTGGCGGGCCGGGCTCGACGAGGCGCGGATCGGCATGGACGAGCTCGGGCGTCGTATCGCGCCGCAGGCCGGCTGGGACGACCTGGTGCTGCACGAGCGGCAGACCAGCGTGCTGCGGGAGATCGTCGCGCATGTCCGGCAGCGGGCAACCGTCCACCAGGAGTGGGGATTCGCCGCCACCCTGCGCCGCGGGCTCGGCGTCACCGCGATGTTCGCCGGCGGCTCCGGCACCGGCAAAACCCTTGCAGCCGAGGTCATGGCGAAGGAGCTCGGCCTCGACCTGTTCGTCATCGACCTCTCCCAGGTCGTCAGCAAGTACATCGGCGAGACCGAGAAGAACCTCCGCCGGGTCTTCGACGCCGCCGAACGCGGCGGCGCCCTGCTCCTTTTCGACGAGGCCGACGCCCTGTTCGGCAAGCGCAGCGAGGTCAAGGACAGCCACGACCGGTACGCCAACCTCGAGGTCAGCTATCTGCTGATGCGCATGGAGGCCTACCGGGGCCTGGCCATCCTCACCACCAACATGAAGAACGCCCTCGACACGGCGTTCCTGCGGCGCATCCGCTTCGTCGTCGACTTCCCCTTCCCCGCCGAGCACGAGCGCGCCGAGATCTGGCGGCGCGTCCTGCCCCCGCAGGCCCCGGTCAAGGACATCGACCCGACCCTCCTCGCCCAGCTCACCGTCGCCGGCGGCTCGATCCGCAACATCGCCCTGTCCGGGGCCTTCCTCGCCGCCGAGGAGGGCGACCGGCTGCAGATGCGGCACATGCTGGCCGCGGCCCGCACCGAGTACCTGAAGCTGGAGCGCTCGCTGACGCCTACGGAGGTCCGCGGATGGGTGTGAGACCGGGTCCGGAACGGGAGCCCTCGGCGATCCGCATCGAGGTCGGCGAGCTGGTGCTCGACGGCTTCCGGGCCGACCCCGAGCGCGTGTCGGTGGCCTTCGAGAGCGAGTTGACCCGGCTTGTACGGCAGCACGGCGTCCCGCTGGCGGCCGACGGTCCCCTCGCCGTCGATGCCCTGTCCGGACTGCCGCCGCTGCCGGCCGGGCTCTCGGCGCGCCGCCTCGGGCAGGAGCTGGCCCGAGCCGTGCACGAGGGACTCAGCGGGCACGGGGAGGTGAGCCGGTGAGCTCCCAGACACAGGACGCCCAGGCGGAGCAGGCCGCCGAACAGCGGCGTCGCAAGCGCAAGGAGAAGGCCGCCAAGTCCCGGGCGCCCGAGCCGAAGAACATCGTCAGCGGCGCCGGACAGCCCCTCGACCCCGGTCTGCGACGGGAGCTGGAGGAACAGCTCGGCCACGACCTGAGCCGGGTACGGCTGCACACCGGCCGGGACGCCGGGCAGCTGACCGAGCTGCTCGGCGCGGACGCGGTCGCCGTCGGCCAGGACATCCTCTTCCGCGAGGGCGCCTTCCGGCCCGGCACCGACGAGGGCCGCCGGCTGCTCGCCCACGAACTCCAGCACACGGTGCAGAACCCGCACGGCCTCGGCGCCCTGCGGGCCGGCCGCGAGCTGGGCGCCGTGAGCCTGCCGCAGCAGGCGATCGAGCGGGAGGCGGAGACAGCGGCGCAGGCGACCGTCCGGGAGGAGGCCGCCCCACAGGTCCAGGAGGGCCAGGCCACCCCCGGCTGGCTGCGGTACGCGACGGTGGACGCCGACCGGCAGCGCGCCGAGGCGATCGACCCGGCGACGCTCGTCGACCGGCTCGCCAACTCCCTCGTGCGCTCGCTGCGCGGCGACCCGGAGGACCTCTCCCAGCGCACCCGCCGCCAACTGGCGGGTCTGCCCGCCGAGTTGCTCGACAGCGTCCTCGACCGGCTCGAGGGCCGACTGCTCGGCCCGGAACACGACCGGGTGCTCGACCTCGTCGACGACATCGAGGCATACGACGACTTCGCCGACGACCGCGTGGAACGCGATGCGCACGACGCTCCCGAGGCCGAGCCCGACACGGCCGAGGACCTGCGCGCCGAGCGGGAGAGCGCCGCGCGCCGGGCCCAGGAGGACCGGGCCGACCAGGGCCGCCCGGCCGGTGCGACCGGTCCGGAGAAGGAGCGGGCCGAGCGCGAGGGCGCACCCGGAAGCACCCCGCTGAACGGCGGCACCAGGGAGCAGCAACAGGCCGAGTCGCAGGACCGGACCCGGCGTGAGCGGGCCGAGTCCGACGCCCGGGACCGGCGGCGGCAGTCGGGGACCGAAGCGCGCGGGGGCGGGGCTCCGGCGGCCGGGGTGCGGGACGAGACGCAGGCGCGGGGCACGTCGGTCACCGCCGGGCAGCAGACGCAGGACACCTCGGCCGCCGCGCCGGAGGAGACGTCCCAGGACGCGGAGGGCGGTGGGCAGCAGGAGACCTCCCAGAACGCCGAGGACGGCGGGCAGGCACAGGAAGCCGACCAGGGCGGACAGGACCAACAGCAGCAGGGCGCCGCAGGTGAGCAGGGCGTCCCCGTCGCCGGCGCGGAGGAGTCCGCCGCGCGGAACCGGCCCGGTGCCGCCGACCAGTTCGCCGCCGGCCGGCAGATCCCCCAGACGGACAAGCGGAGCTCCGACCAGCCGACGGGTTCGCCCGCGCCCGGCACGGACATCCCGCTGCCCACGCCGTCCAGCAGCCTGGACGGCGTACGCAACCAGGACCTCGACGGACCACAGGAGACCGCCGGCGACGAAGGCGCGCTCTCCGACAGCACCTCGGAGGTGGAGGTCGGTGGCGCCGAGCCGAGCGCCTGGGACATCGAGCTCCAGCCGGAGGACTTCCTGCCGACGCAGGATCCCGATGTGTCCGGGGTGCCGACGCCAGATCAGTCGGACGCAGCCGGCGCGTCCCTGCCCGACTTCCCGGCGCCGCCGCCGACCAAGGCCGACCAGGTACAGGCGGAGCGCGACGCCGAGGACGCCGAGGACTCGGCGGCTCAGGCGGACATCGAGGACAACACCGCCGAGGCACCGGCCACCGAGCCTGCGCCCTCGGCCTCGCCCGAGTCCGTGGGCGGGCCGGGTGACACCCTGCTCTCCGGCATGGAACCGCAGGAGAAGGCCACCGGGCTGCCGGACGTCGGTGCCGTCTCGAAGGACCCGAAGAGCGGCGACGATCCGAAGGCCGGTCCCGTCACCGCGCAGGCCACGGTGCAGCAGGCTCCCGGTGCCCGGCAGACGGGCGGATCGGACGGCGGCGGAGCCGTGCAGGAGGGCGCGGCCAAGCAGGAGAAAGGCACCCCGGCCGCGGGTGAGCAGGCCACCACCGCTCAGGAGAAGGGCTCGCAGCAGGCGGCGGGTGGTACGGCCGCGGCGCCGCAGAGCGCCTCCGCGTCCTCCGCTTCCGTATCGGGTGGTACGGCCGAGCGCACGCAAGCCGTTGCCGAGGCACCGGCCGCGCGTGACTCGCAGGTCACCGGCGGCTCCAACGCGGACCGGCCCGGCAGCGCCACCAGCGGCGCGCAGAACGCGGCCTCGCCCAGGGCCGGCGGCTCGACGTCCGGCACTCCGGCCGCAAGCACGGCCCCGCGGCCTGCCGCCGCACAGCCGGCGGGCCAGGCGGCCCTTCCCGCGTCCACACCGGCGAAGGCCGCCGACTCCACGGCCACGGCACAGGCGGCCGACGACGCGATCGGTGCCGCGCCGCAGCCGGACCAGGCGCCGGGCAGCGCCCCGGCGGCTTCCGCCCCGAGTGCGCCACGGGCCGGCGGCGTCGCCAGCAAGGCCGTCGGCAAGGGGCAGGGGAAGAAGGACTCGGCGCCCGCCCCGAACCTCTCCCAGGTCTCGCCCGAGGCGGGCTTGAGCACGGCCGCCACGCTGAAGCCGTATCAGGCCTACCAGGCCATGGGCGGAGTGAACGGCGCGGTGGACCGCAGCGTGGGCGACGAGCACAAACAGCTCGCCGCCGCACCGCCCTCCATGCAGCGTCCGGCGGGCGCGCCGCAGACCCTGGAGGGGAAGCCGAAGACCGACGCGCCCGCCCAGTACTCGCAGGACCCGGCCCAGAAGTCGCAGGCTCCCCAGCAGGAGAACGCACAGGTCACGGGCGCGAAGGAGCCCGAGGGGCAGATCGAGGCGGAGAAGGCCGAGCCGCCGGACGGCTGGCAGACCTTCAAGATGGCGCTGGGCTTCGGCATCGGCTGGCTCGCCTCGAAGCTCGGCTTCCACGTCGACAAGCAGGAACTGGCCGCCAAGTTCGCCGGGCTGCCCACCAAGGACGAGGCCCTAAAGCAGGCCCAGGCGGGCAACGCCCCCGGCGTGCAGATGCAGGGCGCGGCCCAGCAGACGTCCGACGAGCAGGGCGGCGCCGTCGACGCGAAGGGCCAGGAGACGCTCGACACGGCACGTGACGACGCGGGCCGTTCGATGGGCGAGGACCAGGTCTACCCCGATGCCCCGCAGGAGGAGCTGAAGGGGAACGTCCCCGGCGCGGCCTCCGCGCCGGGCGCGATGCCGGAGGGGGCGCCCACGGGTGCCGTACCCGCGAACGCGGCCTCCGCCGTGGCCGAGCACGACAAGGGGCCCGAGTTCCAGGCCGCGTTCAGCCGGGGCCAGAAGGGCATGTCCGACAGCCGCCAGACCAAGGACAAGGGCTTCCGCGACTCACAGCAGAAGCACCAACAGCAGGTCGGCAGCGAGATCGACAAGAACACCCGGGACCAGGCGGGCCAGCGGTCGAAGGCCCTCGACGAGGTCACGGCACAGCGAGAGGGCTGGCGCCAGGACCAGGACCAGGCCCTCAAGACACTGGGCGACAAGAAGAACGACCGTACGGACAAGGTCCGCAAGGACGTCCAGGACCGCGAGAAGAAGACCGACGACGACGTCACGCAGCAGAAGACCGACAGCGACAAGCAGATCAAGGACAAGGGCGACCAGGCCGAGTCGGACGCCAAGAGCAAGGCGGACAACGCGGCCCAGGACTCGGGCAACTGGCTCACCAAGGCCTTCGACTGGATCAAGCAGAAGGTCATCGAGATCAAGAACGCGATCGTCCAGATCATCCGGGACGCTCGTGACGCGGTCGTCAACTTCATCAAGAACTTCAAGGACACCGTCGAGCGCTGGATCAACGAGGCCCGGTCGTTCATCGTCGACACGATCAAGAGTCTGATCGACGAACTGATCCAGTTCGCCGTGGAGATGGTCAAAGCGATCATCGAACTGGCGCAGCGCATACGGAAGTTCGTCACCGACTTGATCGCGTCGGCGATCGCCCTCGTCACCCGGCTCGCGGCAGAGCTCAAGCAGATTGTCACCGACCTGCTCAACCAGCTCGCCAAGTTGCTCAGCGACATCCTGAACATCCTGAAGAAGATGCTCATGGACGTCATCAAGTCGGTCATCGACGCGGTCAAGACGATCCTGCAGTACGCCTCCCAACTCCTGGGCGCGCTCGGCGAGTTCATGATGATCGCGATCGACTTCCTGGACGACCCCGGCGGCTGGCTGAGCGGCGCGAAGAACTCGGCGGTCGACGGCGCGGAGCACTACATGTTCCGCGAGGTCCAGACGGCGGTCAAACAGTGGTTCCAGGAGAAGATCCAGCAGATCCTCGGCATCCCGCAGATGATCATCGACAAGCTGATCAAGGGTGGCTTCTCCCTCGAGCGGATCGTGAAGGAGACCTGGGACGCGGTCGTGCCCCAACTCCCCTTCATCATCGGCGAGATCATCATCACGAAGGTCATCGCGAAGCTGATCCCCGGCGCGGGCTGGGTGATGGCGGTCATCGACGCGATTCGCACGGCGATCGGCGCCCTCGGGCAGATCCTGACCGCGATGGGCGCGGTCCTGTCCTGGCTGCGCGCGGTCCGCCAGGGCGGCGCGGGCCTCCTGTTCGCCAAGGCGGTCGCGGCCGGCATCGTCGCCCTGCTCGAACTCGCCTACCAGTATCTGCTCAACGCGATCGGCAAGTACGTCGCCAAGGTGGGCCGCCGCCTGAAGGGCATCGCGGGCAAGCTGTTCCGTGGGGGCCGGGAGGGCGAGGGTCCGGGCAGGCGGCCCTCTGCCGGAGCGGGGGACGAGGGCGCACCGCGCGGCGACCGGCCGACGGAGAAGACCCCGACGACGACGCGTCCCAACGACGCCGAGGCGCCCACCCGAAAGCCCGCCACCGAAGATTCGGGCACCCCGACCCGCCCGAAGCCGGCGGAACCGACGGGCGCCACCCGCCCGAAGGACCGCCCCGCCGACAAGTCCTCCGGCGAGACGGACACCCGCCCCACGCCGGCGGCAAAGCCCAAGCCGAAGCCGGAGCCCCGCCCGAAACCGAAGCCCGAACCGGAGACGAAGCCGAAGACCCCCGAGAAGCGGAAGGACTCCACCCCCGACAGGCCGAAGGACGAGGTTCCCCAGCGCCCGAAGGACACGGGGGAGACACCGGGCACGAACAGGCCGAAGGACGGTGAACCCGGCAGGTCCAAGGAAGGGGAGCCGGGCAAGCCCAAACCGCCCAAGGACACTGAGGATCCGAAAAGGCCGACGACCGGCAAGGACGAGGATCCGAAGAAGCCGAGGACCGCCAAGGACGAGGATCCGAAGAAGCCGAGGACCGGCAAGGACGACGACCCCAGGAAGCCCAAGCACGGCGAGGACGACCCGAAGAAGCCGAAGCGGAAGCCGGAGGAGGACGGCCCGGGCCGCCGCAGGCCCAAGCACGAGAAGGACGGCCCGGGACGGCCCAAGTCCGGGCGCAGCAAGAGGAAGCGGAAGCAGGACGAGGACCAGAACGGACCTAAGCAGAAGCGCCTCAACAACGCCGTGGACCGCATCAGGAAAATCCTCACCGTGCTGCTCAAACCCGGGCTGCCGCGCCCTGCGCACCTTGCCGTCCTAGCCGGTCTGCGGCGGTGGTACCGCCTCACGTCGCTGGAGCGGCGGCAGACGAAACGGGACGCGTTCGAAGTGTGGGCGAAGGTCAACCCCGAGGACAGGGTGATCGACGGTTTCCCGGACACGCTCAACGACTACCTGAACAAATGGGACCTGCCCCGCCCTGAGATCACTCCGACCCCGCAGAACGGGGTGGCACCCGGACCGGATACCAACGCGCGCTACATCAACCCGGAGTACGCGAGGGCATTCGGCAGGCCGCCGAGCGGGCAGTTCACCTACGGGTTCCCCTACCTCGAGAACCTGTACAAGCACACCAGCAACCCGCCGCAGTGGGATCGGATGCACCTCATTCCCCGGGAGGTCGGCGGGCCGGCGAAGACATCGAACTTCGTTCCCGCCAGGAACGATGACAACGCCGCGTTCTACCGCACGATCGAGAGGTACGCGGCACAAGCATTCGGTGAGAAGAACACCGAAGAGCCCCCGATTCCTGGGTGGTACAGAATCCAGTTGGCGCGCTACTCCGGACCCAGTCCCGCGAGCCTTCCATACCCCTACGGGCAGTATCCGAGAGGATTCCCCGAGACGGTTGAGGCCGAGTGGGGTCTGTATCGCAAGCGTGGGGACGGATCTGGCCGGGAAAGGTCGGACTGGATGAAGCTTCCGGCCGAGCAGCGGGCCACGAAACACTTTAATCCGCCGCCCCCGACCGCAGCCAAGGATCTTAACCCGGTCAACGTCAATAGGGATTCTGAGGCGGATGTGAAACGCGCCTTCGGCAGGGTGACAAAGCTGTTCATGGAAGCGTTCATGAACGTACGGGGACAGGCTCCTCCCGGCACCGATGCGTTCAGTGACGTCGACGACATACGCAGGAAGCTGTCGAAGTTCAAGTCGCAGAACGGGAAGAGCCTCTACTCGCTGGAAAGGACGATGTTCGACATAGAGGAGCGCTTCAAGCAGGGGTTCTTCACCTTCCAGTAGCCCGTACCATCCACGAAAGGCCCGCGAGTATGACCGACCTCACCGACAACGAGCGGCGGCACGCAGCAGCGCTGGCAGCCATCCGGGAGAGTCCGTATCTGAACGCCCGATGCGGAAGCATGGTGGAACTGGCCGAGCCCCTCGAGGATCTGCTGCCTCTCTACGAACACAATGAGGACTGGGACGACGTCCAATTGGACGAGGGCATGCTGCGCTGCGCCCTCCGCTTCACCGACCTCGGCGCACAGTGGGTGACCACCGGTGGCCTGCCCGAGCTGTACGGGGAATACCGGATCCTGCACTTCTACGATGTATTCGAGCAGGACGGTGGGCCCGCGCCCATGCCCGACGCGACGGATTTCCAGCGGCAGTTCCTCTCGGAACTACGTAGCTTCGATACCACGCCGCGTTCCGGGGCCGGAATGATGTCCTTCATTCGGATGCAGTCGAACGCCAGCCCGCTGGAGATCTGGTATCAGGACATCGCGGACATCGGTGGGGACCCTTATCCATCGGGCTTCTTGAAAATGGACATCACATATTGCCAGTATCTCGATGCCCTGCTGCTGACCAAGGGAACCTACGGTTGGCAGTACCTCTACACGGACATGCCGCTGGGCGGCAGAGGTCATCAGGGCACGGTCGGTCACCTTCAGCGCATGTTGCAGGTCTTCCCGGAAATCTTCCCGCAGCACGACTACCGCGAACTGCGTGAGCGCCTGGAGGCCCGCCTGTGACCCGCTACGCCGACATCCCCAAACCCATCCGCTCCGGAATAGTCGTCGTCGCCCCCGACACCGGCATCCCCCAGCGGATTATCGTGCTGCAGTTCAACCCCGACACCCTGGAGCGCAGCATCGCCCCCCAGTCCGCCGGGGACAGCGGTGACACGGGCAGTGGCGGCACCGGCAGTGGGGACCGGAACGAGGCGCTTCGGCTCAAGGGCCCCGCGCAGGAGACCTGGAAGTTCACCGCCGAGATCGACGCCACCGATCAGCTGGAGATCGCGGCACCCGACGGGATCCACCCCCAACTGGCCGCGCTCGAAATGCTTGTGCAGCCCACCACCGCCCAGCTCCGCGCCGCCAGTCGGCTTGCGCAGAACGGGACCATCGAGATCAGTCCGATCGAGATGCCGTTGACGCTGTTCACGTGGGGGAGCAAGCGGGTCATGCCCGTGCGGCTCACCGAGCTCTCCGTCAACGAGTCCGCCTTCGACGTGAATCTCAATCCGATTCGGGCCTCGCTGAGCATCGGCATGAAGATCCTCACCGTCAGCGATCTGCCGGCGGGGCATCGCGGTGCCGACCTCTACATGGCCCATCTCGCGCAGAAGGAGCGGCTCGCTGCGGGCCGCGGCGGGAGTCTCGGGGCGCTCGGGCTGCCGGGTGTCGACGTACTGAGTGGAAGGGGCTGAGCCCAACCTCATGGCTGACATCGAGTCCTACGAGAGTGCCCTGAGCGCGATACCGGGCGCCCACCCGTACCCGCGCACCAGCCGCTACCACGACGCCGAGATCGGCATCCATGTCCAGCAGGACGGCACCGAAGTCCGTTACGCCAAGCGCCGGTTGCTGCCCCCGCTCGACGCCCAGGAGACACGGGAACACGTCGTCGGCGCCGGTGAGCGGCCCGATCTGCTCGCCCAGCGCTACTTCGGCGACCCCGGCCAGTGGTGGCGCATCGCCGACGCCAACCCCGTACTCGATCCAAGGGAGTTGACCGACGAGGCCGGGCGGGTCGTCGACATTCCCGAGCCCGGAGGACATCGGCGTGTCTGAGCAGCCCGTGTTGCAGGGCCCCGTCCACATCACGCTCCTCATGGGGCCGAAGCTCGTGAAGCCCGTGCCGGCCGAGGTGACCGAGGCGCTGCTGTCCGCGCAGATCACCGCCACCGCGGGGGAGCGGAGCGGGTTCCAGCTCGCCTTCGACCTCACCAAGACCGGGATCATCAACCAGCGGCTGCTGCCCGAGGGGTTCTTCGACCCGAAGACGCGCCTCGTCATCACCGTCAGCGTCCGGGGAACGCAGGACGTCCTCTTCGACGGGCTCGTCGTGCGCCAGGAGGTCGGGACGAGCAACCAGCCCGGCCACTCCACCCTCACCGTCACCGGCGAGGACCTCACCCTGCTGATGGACCTGGAGGAACGCACCGCCCGCTACCCCAACCTGCCACCCTCGCAGCGAGTGCTCGCGATCCTGCAGCGCTACTCCGACTACGGCATCCGGCCCGACGTCTACGCCGAGAAGATCGCCCAGCCCCCGCATCAGGACCTGCGGGTGCACTACCAGACCGGTACGGACCTTCAGTACGTCACCGATCTCGCCCGCGCCAACGGCTACACCTTCTATCTCGAGCCCGGGCCCAACCCGGGCCAGTCCTCCGCCCGTTGGGGCCCCGAGGTCCGTCTCGGCATCCGTCAGCACGCCCTCAACGTCAACATGGACGCCAATACGACCGTCGATCAGCTGACCTTCGCGTACGACGGGACCGCGCGAGAAGAGCCGCAGGCCCGCTGGCAGGATCCGGGGACCCGCGTGTCCACCCTCCTTCCCCAGCCGCCGATCAGTCCGCTGCGTCCGCCCCTCGGGCGCCGGCCGACCCCGGCCCTCAAGCGCAAGACCCTCTCCGGCACCGCCAAGCAGCAGCGCGAACAGGCCGAGGCCGAACTCCTCGCCCGGGCCGCCGTGTCGGCGGACGTCGTCTCCGGGTCGGGGTCGCTCGACGTCAACCGGCACGGATACATCCTGCAGCCGCGCCAGTTGGTCGGCGTGCGCGGCTCGGGACGGGCGTACGACGGCGACTACTACGTCAAGTCCGTCACGCACAACCTGCGGCCGGGGTCCTTCCAGCAGAACTTCACCCTCTCCAGGGAGGGCCTGGAAGCCCGCGACGACCGCGTCCGGCCGTAACACCTCATCAGTCAGGAGCAGTTCAGCATGGCGGCACCCAACAATCGCTACCTCGGCAAGTTCCGCGGCCGGGTCGTGGACAACAACGACCCGCTGCGCATCGGCCGTATCACCGTCGAGGTCCCGGACGTCCTCGGTGACGAGCCGTCCACCTGGGCGCTGCCCTGCCTGCCGTTCACCGGGCCTCAGGCCGGGCAGTTCGTGGTGCCGGCCCCGGGGGCCGGTGTGTGGGTGGAGTTCGAGCAGGGGGATCCCAGCTTCCCGGTGTGGACCGGGTGCTGGTACGGGGCTGCCGAAGAGCTGCCGCCCGACGCGCGGCGCGCGCTGCAGGCGAACTCGCCCAGCAAACCGGTCGTCGTGCAGACACCGGGCGCGCACAAGATCGTCATGGACGACACCGCGGGCGCCGAGCAGGGGATTCTGCTGCAGGCCCAGGGCGGTGCCTATATCCGCATCACCAAGGAAGTCGTCGTCATCGCGAACGGCGCGGGCGCCGAAATCCTGCTGCAGGGCGATCACGTCACCATCAACCAGGGCCAGTTGACCGTTCAGTCGAAGCGCTAGCAACACGGGGGAGAAGAGAAGTTGTCCGGGAGTCTGCTCGACGCGAGCGCCGTGATCGGCTGCCCGCACGGCGGCCGGGTCACCGCCGCCACCACACCTTCCGGCGGCGTACGCATCGGGGGCGCCGCCGTCGCCACGGGCGCGCACACCTACGTCGTCACCGGTTGCCCGCACACCGTCGCCGGCCTGCCCTCGCCGTGCGTGTCGGTCCGCTGGACCGCCGGCGGCAGCGGGGTCACGGTCGACGGCGCGCCCGTGCTGCTCGACACCTCCGCGGCCCAGTGCTTCAGCGCGGCCTTCGTGCCGCAGGGACCGCCCGTGGTCCAGGCCGCACAGCGAAAGGTCACCGTCCGATGAGCCGCGCCACACGCCGACAGCCGCGCACCGACATCGCCTTCCCCTTCCACGCCGACCGCCGCGGCCGCACCGCGCACGCGGGACACGTCGCGCACATCCACGGCCTGATCGAGCAGCTGCTGTTCACCAGCCCGGGGGAGCGTGTCATGCGCCCCGACTTCGGCTGCGGACTCCTCGACCTGGTGTTCGCGCCCAACAGCCCGGAACTGGTCAGCACCCTCGAACTCTCCGTGCAGGCCTCGCTCCAGCGCTGGCTCGGCGACCTCATCGACGTGGTGGCCCTGGACGTCGTCAGCGACGAGAACGCCGTACGCGTCCATCTGTCGTACGTCCTGCGGGCCACCGGAGCCCGGACCGACGACGTCTTCGAAGGGAGGGCGGCATGAGCACGGGTACGACCACCTCCCGCCGCGCCAAGGTGAGAGCCGCGCAGCTCAACGGAGTCGACGCCGTTGAGGCCAGTGACGACGGGCTGCTGCTCACCGTCACCTTCCTCGGCAAGGCCCCGCACGGCCTCGGCCCCGAGAACGTCCGCATCGACGGCGGCCGCCGCATCACCGGCATCACCGCCGTCGACGTCAGCGTCGAACGCGAGGAGGACCCGGAGCTCGACGACCGGCTCTACGTCACCCTCGACCGGGCCGGCGACACCTCGCGGTACGTGTTCGCGCTCGTCGAGACCGACCCGTACGGCCGCCCGGGAACGGAGCCCTTCCGGGGCTTCGACCAGCGCTACCACCGCGCCTCCTTCTCCTTCCGGCCCGACTGCCCGACCCCCTTCGACTGCAAGGACGACGAGCCGGAGCCGGACGGCTTCCCGGCCGCACCCGTCGTCGACTACACCGCCCGCGACTACGACACCATCCGCAAGCTGCTCCTGGACCGGCTGGCGCTGACCACCCCCGACTGGGTCGAGCGCAACCCCGCCGACCTGGGCGTCACGCTCGTCGAGCTGCTCGCGTACACCGGCGACCAGATCAGCTACCAGCAGGACGCGGTGGCCACCGAGGCCTACCTCGACACCGCGCGCCGCAGGGTCTCCGTACGCCGCCACGTCCGGCTCATCGACTACGCGATGCACGACGGCTGCACCGCACGGGCCTATGTCACCGTGCGGACCGCCGGCGACCACACACTCGCCCCGGGCACCTTCCGCTTCGCCTCCGTCGACGTCCGCGCCCTCGACCCGCACGACCGGCCCGAACCGGGAACGGTGATCGACGAGAACGACCTCGGCGACCTGGACGAGCGCGGCTCGGTCGAGGTCTTCGAACCCGTCGTCGCCGCCGACCCGCTGGAGCTGAAGGTCGCGCACAACGCGATCCGTCTGTGGACCTGGGGCGGCGAGGTGTGCACCCTGCCGAAGGGCGCCACCGCGGCCACCCTGCGCGACGAGTGGGACGACCCCGAGACCTGCCGGGACCGTCGACTCGCCCTCCGTCCCGGTGATGTGCTGGTCCTGGAGGAGGTCAAGGGCCCGCGCACCGGCACCCCCGGTGACCAGGACCCGAGCCATCGGCAGGCCGTGCGCCTCACCTCCGTCACCCCGGGCGTCGACCGCATCGAGGACCAGCCGGTCCTGGAGGTCACCTGGGCCGCCGAGGACGCCCTGCGCACCCCGTTCTGTCTCGCCACCCGCGGCGGCCGCGAATGCCTGCCCGTCGAGGACGTGACCCTGGCCCGCGGCAACGTCGTCCTCGTCGACCACGGCCGCACCCTCACCGGACTCCCGCAGACGGCCACCGTGCCGCCGGAGCCGGCCGTGGTCGCCTCCTGCGCCCCTCCCGCCTTCGGCTGCCACGACCGCGAGGAGGGCAACGCCCCCGCTCGGTTGATCAACTCCCTCACGGACAAGACGGAGCGCGCTCAGGCCCTCGTACCCGACGACGTCCGGGAACTCTTCGAGGTGGTCGGCGAGGCGGCGACCGTACGCGCCGGAATCGGGCTGGAGCGCGCCGGGCAGCGGCACGAGCGCGTGGTGCCCGGCACCGCGTACGAACAGGCGGCAGCCCTGCGCACCCTGCTCGCCCAGTCCGTCTACCCGGGCATCGCGCCGCGCTTCCGGCCCGTCCTGTCGCGTACGCCTGTCGTGCAGGCGGTGGCCTTCCCCGACCCGCAGGCCGTGGCCGCCGGGCAGGCCGCGCGGATCGCCGCGATCCCGGGAGCGGTCCGGCAGCGGCTCGTCGAACTGTGGCGCAGCGCCCGCGACCGCGACGGACTCGGGGACGAGGAGATCGACGAACTCACCGTCATCTACGGGCTGAAGGTCATCGAGCGGTTCGAGCTGCGGACGCATCCCGTCCGTGCCCTGCGTGAACTCCTGCACCGCAACGACGAGTTGCTCGACACGAAGCTGCGGCGCGTGGCAGTCCTCGCCTCCCGGGCCCGCGCGGGCACCGTCCTCGACGGGCACATCGCCTGGGAGATCGCGCACAGCTGGGGCCCGGCGTACGCGGCCGGACTTCACCCCGACGAGCCGGTGCTGCGGGGGTCCGCGACCGCTGCGCTCGCCCAGGACCCGCGCCGCGCCCTGCCCGCCGTACGCGTCGAGGACGGCGACCTGACCTGGCTGCCCCGGCGCGACCTGCTGCACAGCGGCCCCCGCGACCGGCACTTCGTCGGCGAGCTGGAGGACGACGGCCGTCTCGCCCTGCGCTTCGGGGACGGGCGGCACGGCGCGAAGCCGAAGCCGGGCGCACGCCTCGCCCTGCACTACCGGCTCGGCGGCGGCATCGCGGGCAACGTCGGCGCGGAGGCCATCAACCACCTGGTCGTCCAGAGCGACTGCGCACCGCCGCCGGCCGCCGTGGTCCGCAACCCGCTGCCCGCCATCGGCGGCGTCGAGCCCGAACCCGTCGAGCAGGCACGCCAGTTGGCGCCGCTCGACCTGCGCCGCACCCGTCTGCGCGCGGTCACCGCCGAGGACTACGCGGCCCTCGCCGCCCAGCTCCCCGGCGTGCAGCGCGCCGCCGCCGAGATCCGCTGGACCGGCAGCGTGCAGGAGGCCCACATCGCGATCGACGCGTACGGCAGCGCCGACCCGTCGGCCGAGCTGCTCGCGCAGGTCGAGCAGTCCCTGGAGGCCTACCGGCGCATCGGCCACGACCTCGTGGTCGGCCCCGCCCGGCTGGTACCGCTCGACATCGCGCTCACCGTGTGCGCCAGGCCCGGCCATCAGCACGGGCAGATCCTCGCCGAGCTCTACCGCGTGCTCGGCAGCGGCCGCCTCGCCGACGGGCGGCTCGGGTTCTTCCACCCGGACGCGCTGACCTTCGGCGAACCCGTGCGGCTCAGCCGTCTGGTCGCCGTCGCCGCGGCCGTACCGGGAGTGGAGAGCGTTCAAGTCACCCGGCTGCGCCGGCTGTTCGAACAGGACCGAGGAGAGAGGGAGGACGGCGTGCTGCGGCTCGGCCCGCTGGAGATCGCCACCTGCGACAACGACCCGGACCGGCCGGAGAACGGCCTGCTGGCGATATCCCTGGGAGGTGCGGCCCGATGACCGCCACCGATGAGTGCACCTGCGGCTGCGGCGGCCACGACGAGCGCCTCGCGCCCGCCCCGCTGCACAACGCGCCCGGACGCACCGCCCTCGACTACCGCGTCGGCGCGTACGGCTCGTTCCTGACCGCCCTCCTCGACCGGCTCGCCTCGCCCGCGTACCCGGCGCTGGAGGGGCTCACGGTCCGCACCCCGGACGACCCGGCGATCGGGCTGCTCGACGCCGCCGCCGTCCTCGGTGACCTGCTGACCTTCCACTCGGAGCGGATCGCCGACGAGGCGTATGTCCGTACGGCGAACGAGCACCGCTCGCTGGTGCTGCTGGGGCGGCTGGTCGGGCACCGGCCGCGGCCCGGTGTGGCCGCCGCCACCCATCTCGCGTACACACTCGAACGCGATCCGCGTGACGAGGCGCTGTCTGTGCTGATCCCGCGCGGGGCGCGCGCCCACAGCGTGCCCGCCTCGGCCGACGAGGAGTCGTTGACCTTTGAGACCAGTCGGGACCTCAGCGCCCGTTGGGCCTTCAACGAGCTGAAGGTGCGGAGGCGTCGGCCGTCCCTGGTGACGCCCGACGATCTTGAGCGGCGGTCCGAGCTGTTTGTGGAGGGCACGGCGAATTCCCTGCAGGTCGGAGACCAGTTGCTCTTCGTGTTCGGGGAGCAGGCCGGCGGGGAGCGGAAGTTGCTTCCTGTCGCGGGTGTGCGGGTCGACCGGGACGAGGACGTCACGGCCGTCTCGCTGCCGAGGTCCGCGCCGCCGACGCTGAAGGAACTCGTCGACGAGGTGCGGCGGTGGATCGCCCTGCCTGCGGGGCCGGGTGAGCCGGGGGAGGAGCCGCCCACGCCGGAGGTGCCCAATCCGCGGCCGGTCAGCCGCATGATCGAGGACTTCGAGGATCAGGTTCTGGCTCCGCTGCGGGCGGCTTTGGACGGGGTGAAGACGCCGGAGGGGCTTGCGGCTGTGCTGGCGGAGCCCGTTGCCCGGCTCGGCGAGGCGCAGGTGCTGGCGGAGCCTTGGGAGGAGGTGGCTGCGTGGTTTGAGCAGCTGCAGGCTGTGCTTGACGAACTCGCTGAGCGGGCACTGGAGTTGGCACCTGCGCAGGGCGCCGAAGGGGGTGCCGAGGACGGTCTTCGGGCGACTGCTGCGCCGTCTGGGCTGGTCGCGCCCGCGCGGCGGAAGCCGCAAATCCAATACGGCCCCGCGCCCCTGAAGGGGGGTTCGCGCGCCGCCGCTTTTCAAGCGCTGGCGGCTGTGCTGCCCGCTCTGCGGGCGCAGACAACCGCCTCGCCTGCCGGAACCGGCGCCCAGCTCCCCGGAACGGATACCGCCCGCCTTCTCCGCGCCCTCAACCCTCGCCTCGGCAGCCTCTATCCGGCCTGGCGTAGAGCTGTTGCCCCTGGATCTGCTCAGCTTCTGCGCGCCCTGCTCGCCATGCGCGTCACCGCCGCCCCCTTCGGTTCCACCGCGCCGCTCAAGCCCGTCCAGGACGACAAGGGCAGGGTCATCCGGTCCGCCGACTGGCCGCTCACGGGGGCCGTGCTGACCGGGATGCGGGTCGTCTATGACACCGCGGGCAAGGTGCCGGTGCGGGCGGAGTTCCAGTATGTCGAGGGGAACAGCTCCGACCAGCGGGCCGTGACGCTGCCGCTCGCTCAGCATGTCAACTTCGGGCTCGGTCCCGGGCATGTCGACCTCTCCAGCGGCTCCGGCCAGGAGCCCGCCGTCAGCATCCACCTCCGCGACGGCCTCCCCGACCGCACCCTGACGGTGTCCCGGCCGGGCGACGACGGGCTGATCCTCGTCGGCGTCCACAACGGCACCGCGCAGGAGATCTCCCTGCGGCCGGGCGCCACCGAGCAGTTCACCCACGGCGAGTACGAGGTGAGCCTGCGCTACACGGTGGGCAGCACCGAGCCGAACGTCGAGATCGTCATCGCCAGCAAGCCGGCGCCGGTCAACCGCCGTGTGCTGCAGCTCGACAGCGTGCACACGAGCATCACCGTCGGGAGCTGGGTCGCGATCCAGCGTCCGGCGAAGGGGGCCCCGGACGGCATACCCGGCGACGCCAAGCTCGCGTTCGTCACCACCCAGGTCGTGGCGGCGCGTACGGCGGCGTACTCCAACTACGGCATCACCGGCCGCGGCACCGAACTCACCCTCGCCGACCCTTGGCTGGACGAGTTCGACGTGCTGCTGTCGCACATCCGCGACACCACCGTGTACGCCGGGGGCGAGCCGCTGCGGCTTGCGGACGAGCCGCTCGGCGAGGACGTGCACGGCAACGAGATGGAACTCGCCGAGCTGTACGACGGACTGCGCCCCGGGCGTCTGCTCGTCGTCACCGGTGAGCGCAGCGACATCCCCGGGACGACCGGGGTGGTGGCCAACGAGGTCGTCACGATCGCCGCCGCCGATGCCGCCGTGGACCCGCAGCTGCCCGGTGACCGTGTCCACACCCGTCTCACCCTGACCGCGGACCTGGCCTACCGCTACCGCCGCGAGACGGTCCGCATCCTCGGCAACGTCGTCGAGGCCACCCATGGCGAGAGCCGGGAGGAGGCCATCGGCAGCGGTGACTCGGACCGTGTCAACCAGACATTCGCGCTCTGGCAGTCGCCGCTGACCTGGCTCGCCGACGACAATCCCCTCGGCGCCACACCGGTGCTGGAGATCCGGGTGGACGGGGTCCTCTGGCACGAGGTCGACAGTCTCGCCGGACGCGGCCCGCGCGAGCGCGTCTACATCACCGGCACCGCCTCCGACGGCCGTACGACGGTCACCTTCGGCGACGGCATCCACGGCGCCCGACTGCCCAGCGGCCACGAGAACGTCCACGCCCGCTACCGCTTCGGCACGGGCAAGGCGGCCAACGTCCCGGCGAACCGCGTCACCCAGCCCCTCACCCGCCCGCTCGGCGTCACCGCGGTCACCAACCCCCGCCCGGCGACGGGCGGCGCGGACGCCGACGGTCCCGGCCTGACCCGCCGTACGATCCCCCTCGCCGTCTCCGCCCTGGACCGGCTCGTCTCGCCCACCGACTACGAGGACTTCGCCCGCTCCCGCGCCGGCATCGGACGGGCCGCCGCGCGCGAACTCTTCGACGGGCGGCGGCGCGTGCTGCACGTGACCGTCGCGGGTACGGACGACGTACCGCTCGACGGCGACTCGGACACGCTGCGGGCCCTGCGCGGGGCGCTCACCGAGTACGGCGACGGCAACCTGACCGTCCGCGTGGACGTGCGCGAACTGGTCCTGCTGCTCGTCGCCGCCAAGGTGAAGGTGGCCCCGGACCACGCGTGGGAATACGTCGAGCCCCGGCTTCGTGCGGCACTGCTGCGCCGACTCGGCTACGAGGGACGGGAGTTGGGGCAGCCCGCCCGGCTCTCCGACCTCCTCGCCACGGCCCACACCGTGCCCGGCGTCGACTATGTGGACGTCGACGTCTTCACCGGCGTCCCCGCCTCCGTCACCCCTGCGGAACTCGCCGCGCTGCTCACCGATCCGGGGGAGCCCAGGCCGAGTGTCCCGGCGCATCCGGCGGCGTACGACGAAAGGGTCCACACCGTACGGGCCGCGCACGGCGAGACGTTGTCGGAGATCTGCCATGACCACGGCATCCCGCTCGCCGAACTCCTGCGCCTCAACCCCGACATCACCGACACCCGGCGCCTGAAGAAAGGCCGGTCGGTGTACGTCTTCCGCGGCATCCGCCCCGCCCAGCTGGCCCTGCTCTCCCCGCGGGCCGCGGACACCCTCATTCTCACGGAGGTCAAGTGATGTCCCCGGACGTGCAGTTCGACACGGAAGCCCCGGCGACCTCTCGCGAGCCGGACGGTCTCGCCGCCCTGCTGCCCCGCTGGCACCTTCTGCGCGACGCCGAGGAGGGCGAGCCGCTGCGTGCGCTCCTCGCCGTGATCGCCGAGCAGCTCGACCGGGTCCGCGACGGCGTGGCGCAGGGCTACGAGGACCTCTTTGTGGAGACGGCGGCCCCCTGGGTGCTGCCGTACCTGGGTGACCTGGTCGGTTACCGCACCCTGCCGGGCTATGAACGGGTCCTCACCACCGGCTTGCACGAGGGCGGCCGGGAGGCCCTCGCGGAGGCGATCGCCCCGCGCGCCGACGTGGCCGCCACGGTCGCGAGCCGGCGCCGCAAGGGCACGCTGCACCTGCTGGAGGAGATCTCCGAGCAGGTCGCCGGCTATCCCGCCCGCGCCGTCGAGCTGTCGCGGCTCGTCGCCCACCACCAGTCGGTGAAGCTGTACCGGGACACCGGCAGGGGCCGCCTCCTCGACCTCCGCGACGGCTCGGCGCTCGCCCTCCAGGGCGGTCCCTTCGACACCACGGCCCGCACGGTCGACGTCCGCCGCGCCAACTCCGCGCGCAGACAGGGCGGTTGGAGCCCGGCCGGAGTAGCCCTCTTCGTCTGGCGGCTCAAGGCGTACTCGCTGACCTCCTCCCCGGCGTACTGCATCGACCGCGCCCGCAACCTGTACACCTTCTCGATCCTCGGCAACGACAGCCCCCTGGTCACCAAGCCGGTCCCCGAGCCGTCGCCCACCCACATCGCCACCGTCGACAACGTCCCGGCGTTCATCACCCGACGCCTGCTGCACGACCGGCTGCTGGACTACTACGGCCCCGGCAAGAGCTTCGTCATCCGGCGCGACGGCGAGGACCAGCCCGTACCGCCGTCCGACATCGTGGTCGCCGACCTGTCCGACTGGCGTTACCGGCCGAAGCGCGGGCAGATCGCCGTCGACCCGGAGCTCGGGCGGATCGCGTTCGGATCGCGGTCGGCGCCCCGGCAGGGCGTGTGGGTGGACTACCACTACGGGTACGGCGCCGACATGGGCGGCGGCGAGTACGAGCGGCCCGACCGCGTGGACCGGCCGGACGCCACCTTCTACCGGGTCGGCCCGGGACAGCCGTACCGCCTGATCATGGACGCCTACCGGGCCTGGCAGCACGACCGGCGGGCTGGCGGCACCGGTCCCGACGGCATCATCGAGATCACCCACAGCGGCGCCCACCAGGAGCAGCTGGACTTCGACCTCGACCCCGGCGACCGGCTGGAGCTGCGGGCGGCCGAGGGCACCCGGCCGGTGATCCGGCTGCTCGACTGGTACAGCAACCGGCCCGACGCCCTCAACATCCGTGCCGTACAGGAGGACTGCGCGCCGCACGAGCGGCCGCGGATCGTCCTCGACGGGCTGCTGGTCGCCGGGCGCGGCATCAACGTCACCGGGCCGATGGGAGCCGTCGTCGTACGGCACAGCACCCTCGTACCCGGCTGGTCGCTGGAGCCCGAGTGCGAGCCGCACTCGCCCGAGGAGCCCAGCATCGTCCTGGACCGCACCACCGCCTGCCTGCAGATCGAGCACAGCGTCCTCGGCACCATCGAGGTCATCGGCGACGAGGTGAGCGAGGACCCCCTCGACATCCACCTCCGCGACAGCATCCTGGACGCCACCGGGCACGACCGCGAGGCCCTGTCCGCCCCGGACTGCCGCCACGCCCACGCCGTGCTCCACGTGCACCGCACGACCGTCATCGGTGAGGTCCACACCCACGCGGTGGAGATCGCGGAGAACTCGGTCTTCACCGGCAGGCTGCACGTGGCCCGGCGCGGTATCGGCTGCCTGCGCTACTCGTACGTCCCGGCCGGCTCGCGCACGCCCCGACGGCACCGCTGCCAGCCCGATCTCACCCCGGGCGTACGGCCGTTGTTCGCCGCCGTGCGCTACGGGACGCCCTGGTACGGACAGCTGGCCGACCCCTGCCCCGAGGAGATCCGGCGGGGCGCGGACGACGGGGCCGAGATGGGCGCCTTCCACGACCTGTACCGCCCGCAGCGCGAGGACGGTCTGCGGGCGCGGCTCGCGGAGTACACGCCCGCGGGCGCGGACGCCGGGATCTTCTTCGTGACCTGAGCAGTGCCGCCGTACGACCCACCCGCAGAATCCTGAACCAGGGGGACCCCCTTCATGCACGCTGATCTCTCCCGTCTCACCTTCCGGCCGGAGCGGCACTACTCCGCGGTCGTCGCCCAGCAGGGCCGCGTCCAGCTCGACGCCGACACCAACGAGCAGACCGCGATCCAGCTCCACCAGGCCCGCACCCTCGCCGCCGACCTGATCGGCCGCCACGGCGGGCCGCGCGACGCGGCGGGCCGCGACATCGCGGGCTTCCACATCGACTACGTGGGCGGCAAGTACGACATCGACACCCTCCACATCTCCGGCGGCCGCTACTACGTCGAAGGCATCCTGGTCGACGCGACCCGCCCGGCACCCGGCGAGCCCGTACCCGACGAGGAGGGGGACGAGGACCCGCCGACCCCGCCGCCGTACTGGACGTACTGGGACCAGCCCGACGCCTTCCGCGACCCGGAGCGCGACCGGCTGCCCTCACCCGCCCAGACGCCGTTCGTGGTCTACCTGAACGTGTGGGAGCGGTCGGTCACCGCCGCCGAGGACCCCGCGCTGCGCGAGGTCGCCCTGGGGGCCGCGATGCCGGACACCGCGGCCCGCGTGAAGGTGGTCTGGCAGGTACTGCCGCTCTCCCTCGCCGAGCTGGCGATCGAGAACACCGACCTGTCGAAGGACGTCGTCCGCGCCGCCTTCGACAAGTGGGCGCAGAAGCAGTCCCTGTCCTCCGCCCGTCTGGCCGCCCGCAGCCGACGGCCCGACCACGCCGACGAGGACCCGTGCCTGGTCAGGCCCGATGCCCGCTACCGCGGAACGGAGAACCAGCTCTACCGCGTCGAGGTGCACACCGGCGGCGAGGCGAAGGACGCCACCTTCAAGTGGTCCCGCGAGAACGGCTCGGTGGTCTTCCCGGTCGACGAACTCGACGGTACGTGGGTGCAGTTGGCGTCCCTCGGCCAGGACGACAAGCTGACCCTGGACGTCGGCGACTACGTCGAGTTCACGGACACGGCGTATTCCTCGCGTCTGGAGGCCCTGCCCCTGCTGCGGGTGGAGGAACTGGACCTGCCCGGCCGTAGGGTCCGGCTGTCCGCCGAGCCCGAGCCGGGTGTCGGACGGCGGCCCGACCTGAACCCGTTCCTGCGCCGCTGGGACCACCAGGAGGGGCCCCGCCGGCAGGGGCGTTCCACCTCCCTGAAGGGCGGCGCGGTGCCGGTGACCGAGGGCGAGTGGCTGCCCCTGGAGGACGGCGTCGAGGTGTACTTCGCCAAGGGCGGCGGCTACCGCACCGGCGACCACTGGCTGATCCCCGCGCGCACCGCCACCGGCAGCGTCGAGTGGCCGACCGACCCCGCGCGCCGCCCGCTGCTCCAGCAGCCCGCCGGCATCACCCGCCACCTCGCCCCGCTCGCGCTGGTCAAGGGCGAGGAGGGCGCCGTCGACCTGCGCTTCGGCTTCCGCCCGCTGGCCGGCAGCATGCCCGCCGCCGACGAGGCCACCCTCGCGGCGGAGGAACAGGCACGCCGGGAGGAGCTGGCGGCCGAGGACCCCTCGCACGGACGGTCACAGACCACCGCGGAAGCGGAAGCCGCCGTGGGAGAGGGCGAGTGATGGCCACTCCCATGACGGCATCCCAGTTCCTGCAGATCCTGCGTGCAGAGGGCCTGACGGTCCACGAGGTGGGCAACTGGCGCACCCACAACCGCAATACGAAGGGCCCTTGGGGTCCGGTGAACGGAGTGGTCATCCACCACACCGCCACCTCGGGCACCGACAGCTCCGTGAACCTCTGCTACAACGGCTATGCCGCCCTGCCCGGCCCCCTGTGCCACGGCGTCATCGACAAGCAGGGCGAGATCCACCTCGTCGGCTACGGCCGCGCCAATCACGCGGGCCTCGGCGACCACGACGTGCTGCGCGCCGTCATCGACGAGACGAAGCTGCCGCACGACAACGAGGCCGACACCGACGGCAACCGGCACTTCTACGGCTTCGAGTGCATCAACCTCGGTGACGGCCGTGACCCCTGGCCCGAGGCGCAGCTGGAGGCCATCGAGAAGGTGTCCGCCGCCGTCTGCCGCCATCACGGCTGGAGCGAGCGGTCGGTCATCGGCCACAAGGAGTGGCAGCCCGGCAAGGTGGATCCGCGCGGCTTCACCATGGACGGCATGCGCAGACGGATCGCCGGGCGACTGGCCGGCCATGGCGGCTCGGAGCCCGACCCGAAGCCCGCCCCGTCCAAGCCCTCGTACGCACCCTTCCCCGGCGCCTCCTTCTTCCACGACGGGCAGAAGTCCGCGGTCATCACGGCCATGGGCAAGCGGCTGGTCGCCGAGGGCTGCAGCCACTACGAGGAGGGGCCGAGCCCCGAGTGGAGCGACGCCGACCGTGAGTCCTACAGGGCCTGGCAGCGCAAGCTCGGCTTCAAGGGCAGGGACGCGGACGGCATTCCGGGCAAGGTCAGCTGGGACAAGCTGAAGGTGCCCGCGACCTGAGAGCCTCGGTCACCTGTCCGGTGTGCCCGCCCGCCTACGCCGACTCGGCGTTGGTGGGCGGGTGTGCCGGACGTGCCGGGATCTGCGCGGGCAGGGGCGGCAGCGCCGTGCCGTACACCCAGGCCTCGAACAGGCCGTCCAGCGGCTCGTCCGCGTACCGCCCGACATGCGCGGTGAACGTCGCGGTCGTCACCGCCCCGCCCCGGTGCAGCGCCGTCCAACCGCGCAGCATCCGGAAGAAGGCGTCGTCGCCCATCGCACAGCGCAGCGCGTGCACGGTCAGGCCGCCGCGCTCGTAGAGCCGGTCGTCGAACATCGCCTTGCGGCCCGGGTCGGCCAGTCGGAGATCCTGCGGCTGCGAGGACAGCAACCGGTGTGCGACGGAGGCGAGTTGCTGGGCGCTGCGCCCGCCCGAGCGCTCCGACCACAGCCACTCGGCGTACTTGGCGAGGCCCTCGTTCAGCCAGATGTGCCGCCAGTCCGCTATGGACACGCTGTTGCCGAACCACTGGTGCGCCAACTCGTGCGCCACCAGCCGCTCCGAACCCCGCGCCCCGTCCACATGGTTGGCGCCGAACAGCGACAACCCCTGTGCCTCCACGGGGACATCGAGCTCCTCGTCGGTCACGACGACGGCGTACTCGTCGAACGGGTACGGCCCGAAGATCTCCTGGAACAGGTCCATCATCTGGGGCTGCCGCGCGAAGTCCCGGGAGAACTCCGGCAGGAGATGCGCCGGGATGTGCCCGTGCTGCGGCACTCCGCCCGGCCCCGGGTCGCCCAGGAGCACCGTCTGGTACTTGCCGATCGCGAGGCCCACCAGATAGCTCGACGTGGGCGCCGACTGCTCGTACACCCAGGTCGTCGTGGACGCCTTCGTCGTACGGGTCAGCAGCCGGCCGCCCGCCGCCACCGCGTACGCGGACGGCGTGGTGATCGAGATCTGGTACGCGGCCTTGTCGGCGGGCCGGTCGTTGCACGGGTACCAGGACGGCGCCCCGATCGGCTGGCTCGCCACCAGCGCCCCGTCCTCCAGCTCCTCCCAGCCGAGCCCGCCCCAGGGGCTGGGGACCGGCTTGGGGTTGCCCGACCAGTGGACCTCGACGGTGAAGGCGGCCCCGGCCCGGACCGGCTTGGCGGGGCGGATGCGCAGACGGCCGCCGCGGTGCGTGTAGTGCGGCTGGCGCCCGTCGACCCGGACCCGGCCGATCTTGAAGTCGGAGAGGTTGAGGGTGAATTCGGTCAGCGGCGAGCGGCCCGCGATGGCGTTGATCCGGGCCGCGCCCGCCAGCCGGTTCGGGCCCGGGCGGTAGTCCAGCGTGAGCTCGTACCGGTGCACCCGGTAACGGGGGTCACCGTGGTCCGGGAAGTACGGGTCCGAACCCGCCGTCTGCTGAACTGCCACTGCCGCTTCTGCTCCCTGCCCCGTCGTGCCACTCCGATCCGCCGGTACACCGCTCACCGAATCCGAGTGGCCCGCGCTCAGGGACGCCATGCCTCGATCGGGTTGCCGAGCCAGCGGGTGTCGTCCGGGACGGACTCCGCGGCCATGACGAGCGACGCGGGACCCAGGGTGGTGCGGGCCCCGATCGTGCTGCCGGGCAGCACGATCCCGCCAGGGCCCAGCGTGGCGCCCTCACGGAGTACAACAGTATCCGTCCGCAAGATCCGGTCGTGGAAGAGGTGGGTCTGCAGGACGCACCCGCGGTTCACGGTCGCCGCGTCCTCCAGGGTCACCAGGTCGGTCTCGGGCAGCCAGTAGCTCTCCACCCACACGCCCTTGCCGATCTTGGCGCCCAGGCCGCGCAGCCACGCGGTCATCAGCGGTGTGCCGGGCACCGAACCGGCCAGCCAGGGCACGGCCACGACCTCGACGAACGTGTCCGCGAGCTCGTTGCGCCACACGAAGCCGCTCCACAGCGGGTGCTCCCCGGTGCGGTGCCGCCCGACGAGCAGCCACTTGGCGACGAACGACACCACAGCGGCCGCGGCACCGGCGGCCAGCAGCACCAGACCGGACAGCAGGGGAGCCCAGGGCCCGAGCAGGCACAGCGCCGCCACCGTCAGTACGGCGAGGCCGGCCGAGCAGAACACCGGCACGATCCGGCACAGCTCCACCAGACCGCGCGCCCACAGCAGCCGGGCCGGCGGGTCGTAGGTCCGGCTCTGGTCGCCCGTCTCGGCGTTCCGCGGCAGCTTCACCGGCGGCAGCCCCAGGTAGGAGCTGCCCTTCTTCGCCTTCTTCGGGGTGGCGGACAGCACGCCGACCAGTCCGCCGTCCGGCACGCTGCGCCCCGGCGCGGTCATCCCGGAGTTCCCGAGGAAGGCCCGCCGCCCGATCTCCGCGCGCCCGATCCGCATCCAGCCGCCACCGAGCTCGTACGGCGCGGTCAGCGTGTCGTCGGCCAGGAACGCGCCCTCACCGACGGTCGTGAGGCTGGGCAGCGCCAGCACGGTGGACACCTCGGCGCCCCGCCCGATCTTCATCCCCAGCAGCCGCAGCCACACCGGGGTGGCGAGCCCGGCGTACAGCGGGAACAGCGTCTCCCGGGAGCGGTCCATGAGCTGTGTGACCGTCCAGGCCTGCCAGCCGATCCGGCTGTGCGTGGGGTGCGTGCCCTCGCGCAGGCCCAGACTGAGCAGCCGTACGGCGACGAGGATCAGCAGGGCGTACGCCAGCCCGAACGCCAGCGTGGCGGGGATGAGCGCGAGTGCGGCACCGCGCAGGGGCGCGGCGGGGTCGATGAGGGCGTGCGCCACGAGGAATGCGACGCCACCGGCCACCAGCGGCAGCGCGGAGAGCGCGAGTCCGGTCAGGCCGTACATCACGCGCCAGTACGTGCCGCGCTGCGGGCGCTCCTTGGGCCAGTTCCGCTTGGCCTTGCCGAGCTTGACCGCGGGCGCGCCGGCCCAGCGCTGGCCGGTGGGGATCTGGCCGGTGACGGCCGAGCCCGGGGCCACCTCGGCCCGCTTGCCGACGCGGGCGCCCGGGAAGAGGATGCTGCGGGTGCCGACGGTGGCGTGCGCACCGACCTTGACCTGGCCGATCTCCAGGCGGTCGCCGTCCAGCCACCAGCCGGACAGATCGACCTCGGACTCCACGGCCGCGCCCCGGCCGAGCTTCAGCAGGCCGGTGACGGGCGGCAGGGAGTGCAGGTCGACGTCCTGGCCGACCTTGGCGCCCAGCGCCCGCGCGTACCGCTCCAGCCAGGAGCCGGTCAGCGAGGTCGCCCCGCTGAACTCGGCCAGCCGCTCGGCCGTCCACAGGCGCAGGTGGACGCTGCCGCCGCGCGCGTACCGGCCGGGCTCGACGCCGCGCAGCAGCAGTCGTGCGCCGCCCGCGGCGATCGCGAGCCTGCCGGGCGGGCTGAACAGCAGCACCGCCCCGATGGCGATCAGCCACCAGGGGGCGGTCGGCAGCCAGGAGTAGCCGGGCAGCAGGTTCCCGGCCGCGGCCAGGGCCACCGTCCAGCGCAGACCGAGCAGCGTGAACAGCGGCACGAGGAGCAGCAGCTGGAGCACCTTGGCGCGGGTCGGCACCGGGGTGATCGTGCGCCGGCCGCCGTCGTCCTGCGCCGACTTCTCCAGGTGGCGGGCCAGCTTGCGCAGGGTGGGCTGCTGGTAGATGTCGAGGACGGCCGCGCTCGGGTAGCGGGTGCGCAGCCGCGTGGTCAGCTGGGCGGCGGCCAGGCTGCTGCCGCCGATCGCGAAGAAGTCGTCGCGGGCGCTGGTGACCGGGATGCCGAGGACTTCCGTCCACTGCTCGGCCAGCCACGCCTCGGTGCCGTAGAGCTGCTCGGCCGGACCGCCGGTCTCCAGGCCCTCCAGGGGCCACGGCAGCGCGTTGCGGTCGACCTTGCCGGACGTCCGGGTCGGCAGGTCCTCGACCGGTGCGAGCAGCGGCACCAGGGCGGCGGGCAGCTCGGCGCGCAGCTTCTCGACGGCGGCCGCGTGGTCCCAGCCTTCCTGGGTGACGACATAGCCGACGAGGAGCTGGTTGCCGCTGCGCGCGGTGCGCACGGCGGCCGCGGCACCCGCGACGCCGGGCAGCGCCTGCAGTGCGGCGTCCACCTCGCCCAGCTCGATGCGGCGCCCGCCGAGCTTGATCTGCTCGTCGGCCCGCCCGAGGAAGACAAGACCCTCCGGCTCGGCCTTGACCAGGTCACCACTGCGGTAGGCCCGCTCCCAGCCCAGGGACTCCAGCGGCGCGTACTTCTCCGCGTCCTTCTCGGCGTCGAGATAGCGTGCGAGCCCGACCCCGCCGATCACCAGCTGACCGCTGCCGCCCATCGCGACGGGCTCCCCGGCCTCGTCGACGACGGCCAGCTCCCAGCCGTCGAGCGGCAGCCCGATCCGAATGGGCTCCTCACCGGACATGAGGGAGGCGCAGGCGACGACGGTGGCCTCGGTCGGCCCGTAGGTGTTCCAGACCTCGCGGCCCTCCGTCACCAGCCGCTGCACCAGCTCGGGCGGACAGGCCTCGCCGCCGAAGATCAGCAGGCGTACGTCGTTGAGGGTCTCGGGCTCCCAGAGCGCGGCCAGCGTCGGGACCGTGGAGACCACGGTGATCTCCTGCTCGACCAGCCAGGGACCCAGGTCGGCGCCGCTCCTGACCTGCGAGCGCGGCACCGGCACCAGACAGGCGCCGTAGCGCCAGGCCAGCCACATCTCCTCGCAGGACGCGTCGAAGGCGACCGACAGGCCCGCCATGACCCTGTCACCAGGACCGATGGGGTCGTCGGTGAGGAACAGGGCGGCCTCGGCGTCCACGAACGCGGCGGCGCTGCGGTGACTGACGGCGACGCCCTTGGGCTTGCCCGTGGAACCGGACGTGAAGATGATCCATGCGTCCTGCTCGACACCGGGCCGGGCGGCGGGGACGTCGCTGCGCCCGGTGACCGTCAGCTCGTGCCCGGCGCCGACGACCGCCCGGACGTCCGCCTCCCCGAAGACCAACTCGGCCCGCTCGTCCGGGTCCTCGGCGTCCACGGGGACATAGGCGGCCCCGGCGGCGAGGACGGCGAGAATCGCGACGTACAGGTCATTGGTGCCGGAGGGGACCCGCACACCCACGCGGTCCCCGAGCCCGACCCCGGCCGCGGCGAGGCGCCGGCGCAGCTGCTCCACCTCGGTGGCCAGCGCCCGGTAGCTCAGACGGGTCGTGCCGTCGTCCAGGGCGAGCTCGTCCGGGTACGACCGCACGGATGCGTCGAAGATGTCGACGAGCGTGCGCGGGGAGGCCGCCTGACCTCCGGAGAAACGTGCGGTGTCACCGAACTGCTGGTGGATCTCTGCGCTGAGCTCATCGTCGAGCAGGCCGAGAGCGCTGCTCTCGTCAATGGCTGCCATCCGGTCCTCGCGTCTCGATCCCGGAAGCCTCCGGGGCGCTGGCGGGCCCGCAGGTCTGCCTGGGGTTGTCCGGGTCCAGCTCCGTAACAAGCCGGAAATTTTAGTACGACGCTAGGTTCGGGACGGCGGATCGGCCACTCGGGTGGGCTGTTGGAGGCGGTCAGGAGAGCGGCGGATGCGCTGTGACCTGCTGTTCTTTACTCCGGGGAGAGATGGCCCACACAGTGCGTGAGGAGAGCATCTGCGGGGCGCGAAAGGGCACTTGCTCCCTCTGCGGGCAACCGTACTCACTCCCCGTGCGGGGACCGGCGTGCGAGCAGCGTCCAGGCCAGGACCGCCGCACCGAACGACACCCCCGCCACCACCCACAGCGCGCCGTGCACGCCCGCCGTGAACGCGTCCCCGACCGCGCCCGTGACCTGCGGTGACGAGCGGCCGGCGGACCTGCCGCCGCTGCGGGCGACCGAGACCACCTGGTCGATCACCGGCGCCGGCAGACGGTGGGCCGCGAGGCGGTCGGGGAGGGTGCCGAGGAAGCGGACGGCGAGGACGGCGCCGAGTATCGCCGTCGCCAGCACCGAGCCGACCTGGCGGAAGGCCGTCACGGCCGAGGAGGCCGCGCCCATCTGCGGGCCCTCGACCACCTCGAAGGCGGCCGTCGTGGACGGAGCGACCACCAGGCCGCTGCCCAGCCCCGCGAGCACCAGCCCCAGCGCGGTGACCGCATAGGAACCGTCCGGCTGCTGGCCCAGCAGGACCAGAGCCGCGGCGGTCGTGACGAGCGAGCCCGTCGCCAGCAGCCGGCCCGCGCGGACCCGTCCCGCCAGGCGCTGCGCCGTGGCCGTCGCCGCGACGAACGCGAGCATCGCGGGCAGCAGCCGTATGCCGGTGTCCAAGGGGCCGAAGGCGCGGACGCGTTGGAGGAAGAGCACCTCCAGGAAGACCACGCCGACGAACACGAACAGGGCGGCCGCCGCGACGCACAAGGCCGCCGTGTAGCGGGCGTTGGCCATCATGCGGACGTCCAGCATCGGCACCGCCCTGCGCCGCTCGGTGAGGACCAGCGCGGTGAGGGAGAGCGCGGCCACCGCCAGCACGGCGACCACCACCGGGTCGTCGTAGCCCGCCCGGCCGCCCACCGCGATTCCGTAGACCAGCGTGGACAGTCCGAGCACGGCCCAGAACTGGCCGGCCAGGTCGAGGGGCCGGTCCGGGACCCGGGACTCGGTGACCGCCCTCAGCGTCACCGCAATGGTGATCACCGCGAGCGGTGTGTTCACCAGGTACACCGCCCGCCAGTTCCAGGTCTGCAACAGGGTGCCGCCCAGCAACGGCCCCACGGCCAGCCCCACGCCCGAGACCGACACCCACACGGCTATGTAGCGCACCATGCGCGGCAGATCGACGAAGAACGTGGTCGTGATCAGGGCCAGGGAGGTCGGCAGGACCAGAGCGCCCCCCAGTCCGCTGATGCCCCGCCCTATCAGGACCTGCGGATAGCTCTGCGCCGACGCCACGACCAGCGAGCCGGCCGCGATCAGCACCGTGCCGGTGAGGAACACCCGGCGCCGCCCGAACCGTTCGCCGAGCGCACCGCCCGACAGGACGCAGGCCGCGACCACGAGCGTGTACGTGCTGGACACCCAGCTCAGGTCGGCGGGCGCCACCTGCATGTCGACCTGGAGCGCCCGCAGCGTGGAGATGGCCGCGGTCACCTCGATGAACGACATGAACAGGCCGAGGCAGGCGGCAAGGAGGACGAGGCGGCCGTGCGGGACGACCGGCGCAGGCGGCGCGTCCGCTGCCGGCGACGGGCCCGTGTTGAGCGGTGCGCCCGTGCTCATGTCGCCTGGGCCTCCCGCTCGGCCTGCTCGGCGAGGCGGCGCTGCGCCTCGTCCCAGGTGATCGGCAGCTGGTCGCGCTCGGTGTTCCAGAACACGAACACCGAGCCCTTCATCCCGGGACGCAGCCCGCGCACGCTGCGCGCGTGCGGATCGGTCGCGGAGAAGGTGTTCAGCGCCTCCTGGTCGCGCCAGGCCGACAGCGTCCAGAACGTCCTCTTCAGCGGCTCCGCCTTCAGCGAGGCACCCAGCAGCCCGGGTGACCTGCGCACCTGCTGGAATATCACCAGGGACAGCAGGAAGAACCTGGGCACGCCCAGCAGCGAGCGCAGCTCCAGCCGGGAGGCCATGACCAGCGGCGGGCCGGCGGGCTCGGTGCCGTCCTTGGCGGTGCCGGGCATCCAGGGAATCGTCGGCATGAAGGGTCTCCTCGGCTGAGCGGTCGGGAAGGCCGTGCAGGAGCAGGCGGTCGGTTCGGTCGGTCCTTCACAAGAGTCCGTGAGCGCCGGATTCCGTACACCCCCGCAGGGGTGAAAACGGCGACACTACGTTCAGTTGTGCGCGCGCAGCTCGGCCGCGTCCCGAAGGGGCGGGGGACTGTATCGATGTGCGGCTCCGCCGCGGGCGCGACCAGCCACGACGGCGTCGCACACGGGCGACGGCACATCCCGGCCCTCCCGGCGGAGCGCTGCGCGCCCACGGAGCCCCGTACGACCGGATCCGGACAGTCCGCAATGCCCGTCATCGGAGCCTTCGATAGCGGAAATCCGGGTGTCGATGGGCCGATTGACCCCGTTTTCCCGCCCGGCCTACGGTTCTTGTGCGCCGTCCGACGGGCAACTCGCGGACCGCGACCCCTTTCAGAGGTATCAGCCCTCTGCGCCTCACCGTGACCGTTCCCGAGAACTGTTCGAGCCGAGGTGCAGCCCTGCCATGACCCACCGTGTCGCTGTCGTCGGAGCCGGGATCTCCGGACTCTCCGCCGCCCATCACCTGCCGGACGACGTCGAAGTCACCGTGTACGAGAGCCAGGACCGCCCCGGCGGCCACGCCCACACCGTGGAGGTCGACGAGGGCGGCCGCACCATCGGCGTGGACACGGCGTTCGTGGTCTTCAACGCGCGGACCTACCCCGAACTCACCGCCTTCTTCGAGAAGCTCGGCGCGACGGCCCTCGACCACACCGGCGGCTTCGACTTCTTCGACCTCGACCGCGGACTCGACTACGGCACCGCCGAGTTCGAGCTCTCCGAGGACGAGATCGCCGCCCGCTACCCGGCCGACTTCCTGCCCCTGTGGCGCGACGCGGAGCGCTTCCACCGCGAGGCCCCGAAGGACTTCCTGCGCAAACGCACCGACCTCTCCCTCGGCGACTACCTGGACCGCGGCGGCTACAGCGACGCCTTCAAGTACGGCTATGTCGTGCTGCTCGCCACCGCCGTCTGGTCGGTGCCCGCCGAGCTGATCTGGGAGATGCCCGCGACCACGGTGATCGCCTTCTTCATGTCCCACGACCCCGGCGGCCTCGGCGGCCGCTCGGTCGCCTGGAAGACCGTGTCGGGCGGCAGCATCGAGTACGTCCGCCGTGTCGTCGCCGGCGTCAACGGCAAGGTCCGCACCGGCGCCGAGGTGACCCGCGTACGCGAGGACGCAGACGGCGTCGTCGTCGGCACCGCCACCGGCGAGGAGCGCTACGACTACGCCGTACTCGCCGCGCACGCCGACCAGACCCTCGCCGTGCTGGAACAGCCCACCCCGCTGCAGGCGCAGATCCTCGGCAAGGTCCGCTACAGCGCCACCCGGGCCGTCCTGCACACCGACCCGTCGAGCATGCCGCCGAACCGGGACCGCTGGCAGAGCTGGAACTACGGCCTGAAGACCGTGGACGGCCGCCCCCGCACCTGGGTCGCCTACTACATGAACTCCCTGCAGGGCTTCACCGCCGAGCAGGACTACTTCGTCACCCTCGACTCGCCGATCGTCCCGCGCGACGAACTCGTCGTCCGTGAACTGCCGTTCACCCACCCGGTCATCGACCTGGAGGTGCGCGCCATGCAGCGCACGATCTACGACGTCAACGCGCCCGGCGGCCGGATCAAGCTGGCCGGCTCCTACTTCCACGCGCCGCGCATCGGCGTCGACCTCATCGGCTCCCACGAGGCCGGATTCGTCTCCGGGCGCAAGGCGGCCGAAGCCGTCGCCCGCGAGATCAAGACCCGTCACTGAACCGCACAGCACGAACGGACAAGGGGAACCCCAATGCAGCGTGTCACCGCCGAAGAAGCCCAGGCCTGGCTGGTCGAGAAGCTGGCGATCCGGCTCGGGGTCGGCCAGGAGCAGATCGATGTCGAGCGCTACTTCGACGAGTTCGACCTCGACTCGACGGAGGCGCTGATCCTCGCGGGCGAGCTGGAGAAGTGGCTCGGCTTCGAACTCGAGGCCACGGCGCTCTGGTACCACCCGACGATCGCCGCCCTGTCCGAGCACATCGCCGAGGAGAGCGACCGTCATGTCGCCGCGGCCTGACCCGGCCACCCCACGGCGACCGGGCGCGCCCCGCCCGCTGCTGACGACGCTCGGGCCGGTGGATCCGGCCGCGCGGCCGGTCGTCGCCGTGCATCCGGGCGCGCTGCCCGCCACCGCCTGGCAGCCGGTCGCGACACGGCTGCCCGAGGACCACGTACTGCACCTGTGCGACCTGGGGAACGTCCCCGAGTACTTCGCTGCGGCCCTCGTCCCGACCCTCTCCGTCATCGGCGTCCGCGAACTCGCCCAGCGCTGCCTGGGGGAACTGACCGCCGCCGGACTCACCGACCGGCCGTTCACCCTCGCCGGCTGGTCGTTCGGGGGAGTGGTGGCCTACGAGATCGCCGCCCGTCTCGACGCCCAGGGCCTCGGCGACCGCGTGGAGGACCTCGTCGTCCTCGACTCCATCGCACCCGTGCCCGCCTTCCAGCGGCCCGACGAACTGCTGCGGCCGGACATGCTGCTCACCTGGTTCGCGATGTACCTGGGCGCCAAGCGCGGCCGCCGCCTCACCCTGGATCCGGGAGCCCTGGACGGCCTCGGCGAGGAGGACGGCCTGGGCGTCCTGCTCGCCGAGGCGATCGCACAGGGAGTGCTGCAGGACGGCACCGAACCGGCGGGACTGCGCAAGCTGTACACCGCGTTCCACACAGGACTCGTCCGCAACAACCGGTGCACCGCCGGATATCTGCCCGCCCCGCTCGACCGCACCGTCACCGTCGTCAAGCCGGAGCGCTCGCTCCTGCCCGACAGCCCCGACCTCGGCTGGAGCGGCCTCAGCGGCCGCCCGCTGCGGCAACTGGCCGTCCCCGGCGACCACTACACGATGCTCCACGAACCGGAGACCGCGGACACCCTGGCCGCCTTGCTCTCCACCGGTTCCCGAACCGGCTGAGCCCCCAGATCACTTGACGTACCCGCCGCACACGACCCGCGCGACGCGCAAGCCCGAGAGGACCACCATCGTGCACTACTCACGTCTGGCCGAGACGCCGATCGCGATCGTCGGGTTGGCGGGCCTCTTCCCCAAGTCGCGCGACCTGCGCGAGTTCTGGCACAACATCGTGGACGCCCAGGACTGCATCGAGGACGTCCCCGAGAGCCACTGGAACACCGCGGACTACTACGACCCGGACCCCGCGGCCGAGGACAAGACCTACGTCCGCCGGGGCGGATTCCTGCCCGAAATCGCCTTCAACCCCATGGAGTTCGGGCTGCCGCCCAACACCCTGGAGGTCACCGACATCCTCCAGCTGCTCTCCCTCACGGTGGCGCGCGACGTGCTGCGCGACGCCGGCGCGGACAACGGCAGCTGGTACGACGCCTCCCGCACCGGAGTCGTCCTCGGCATCACCGGCGCCAACTCCCTCACCCAGCCGCTGTCCGCGCGTCTGCAGACCCCGGTGCTCAAGGAGGTCGTACGCAGCGTGGGCCTCAGCGAGGCGGACGCCGAGGAGATCGCGAGCCGGTTCAAGAAGGCGTACATCCCCTGGGAGGAGAACTCCTTCCCGGGCATGCTCGGCAATGTCGTCGCCGGCCGCATCGCCAACCGCTTCGACCTCGGCGGCACCAACTGCACCGTCGACGCCGCCTGCGCCAGCTCCCTCGCGGCCGTCAAACTCGCGGTGAGCGAACTCATCGAGGGCCGCGCCGACATGATGATCACCGGCGGCTGCGACGCCGAGAACACGATCCTCATGTACATGTGCTTCAGCAAGACCCCGGCGTTCTCGAAGACCCAGCAGATCCGCCCCTTCGACGAGTCCGCCGACGGCACGCTGATCGGCGAGGGCATCGGCATGCTCGCCCTCAAGCGCCTCGCCGACGCCGAACGCGACGGCGACCGCATCTACGCCGTCCTGCGCGGCATCGGCACCTCCAGCGACGGCCGCTTCAAGAGCATCTACGCCCCGCGCGCCGAGGGCCAGCAGCTCGCCCTGCGCCGCGCCTACGACGACGCCGGTGTACCCGTCGACTCCATCGAACTGTTCGAGGCACACGGCACGGGCACGGCCGTCGGCGACCACACCGAACTGTCCGCCCTCTCCTCCGTCGTCGCGGCCGGCAACGACGACCACGGCTACGCCGCCATTGGCAGCGTCAAGTCGCAGATCGGGCACACCAAGGCGGCCGCGGGCGCCGCGAGCCTCATCAAACTCTCCCTCGCCCTGCACCAGAAGGTGCTCCCGCCGACCATCAACGTCGAGACACCGAGCGAGGCGGTCGACCCCACGAGCACACCCTTCTACGTCAACACCGAGGCGCGCCCCTGGGTGCTGGACCCGGAACGCGGCAAGCGCCGCGCCGCCGTCTCCTCCTTCGGCTTCGGCGGCACCAACTTCCACATGGTGCTGGAGGAGCACGAGGGCCCATCGGAGGCCAAGTCCCTTGGCCCGAGCGTCCGTTGGGGCCTGTGGCACGCGGCAGGGCCCGAGGCGCTCGCCCTGCGCATCGAGAACGGCGCGGCCCCGGACGAGTCCGGTGCGATCCCCGCGTCCGACGCCCGCATCGGGATCGTCGCCCGCAGCGACGCCGAATTCACCGAACTGTGCGCCACGGCGGTGGAGTTGCTGCGCGCCCGCCCCGACGCCGAGTCCTGGCAGCACCCCAAGGGCATCACCTACCGGCGCCAGGCCCTGCCCACGTCCGTCAGGACGGCGGCCGTGTTCGCCGGACAGGGCAGCCAGTACGTCGGCATGGGGCGGCGGGCCGCCGTCGCGCTGCCGCCCGTACGGGCCGCGTTCGACCGCGCCAACCGGCTGACCGAGGGCCCGGACACCCTCGCCCGCACGGTCTTCCCGCCGCCCGCCTTCACCGACACCGCGCGCAGCGAGCAGGAGACGGCCCTGCGCCGCACCGACTTCGCCCAGCCCGCCATCGGCGCGCTCGCCTCCGGCCAGTACGCCTGGCTGCACCGACTCGGCTTCCGCGCCGAGGGCGTCATCGGACACAGCTTCGGCGAACTCACCGCGCTCTGGGCGGCCGGGGCACTGGACGACGACGGGTTCGCCCACCTGGCACGCGCCCGCGGCCGCGCCATGGCCCCGCCCGAGCAGGCCGCCGCGGACTTCGACCCCGGCGCCATGGCGGCGATCCGCGCCTCCCTCTCCGACGTCCAGGGCCTGGTCGCCACGTACCGCAATGTGGCCATCTGCAACATCAACGCTCCCGGCCAGATCGTCGTGGGCGGCCCCACGGACGAGATCGACCGCCTGGTCGCCGACGTCTCGGGCCGCCGCATCCCGGCCAAGCGGCTGCCGGTCTCGGCCGCGTTCCACACCGGCTTCGTCGCCCATGCCGCGGACGCGTTCCGGCAGGCCGTGGAGTCGACGGGGCTGGGCGTTCCCACGATCCCGGTCTACGCCAACACCCCCGGATCCGCATACGGCGGCGACGCGGCGGCCAACCGTCGCACCCTCGTCGACCAGCTCCTCCAGCCGGTCGACTTCGTCGCCGGCATCGAGAAGATGTACGCCGACGGGTTCCGCGTCTTCGTCGAGTTCGGCCCCAAGCGGGTCCTGACGGACCTGATCGACCGCATCCTCGAAGGCCGCACCGACGTCGTGACCCTCGCGGCGGACGGCGGGCCCAGCAAGGACAGCGAGGTCTCGCTGAAGCGCGCCGCGATCGAACTCGCGGTCCTCGGACTGCCCCTCACCGGCTTCGACGACCACGTGGAGCCACGGACCGAGCTGCCGGCCCGCAAGGGGATGAACATCCCGCTGCGCGGCATCAACTACGTGACGCAGGAACGGCGTTCGGCGTACCGGGAGGCGATAGCGCAGCCGCTGGCGCTGACGGCGGGGGCGAGTTCCGGCGACGGCGCGGGCGGCTCCGACGGCGTCGAGGACGTCGTACGCGACGGCCTGGCCCTTCAGGCGGAGATCCTCACCGCCCACGCGGACACGGTGCACGCCTCGGTCCGCTCCCTGGAGGAGTCCGTACGGGCCGGAGGGCACCCCGACACGGATGCCGCGCTGCGGCTCATACGGGAGCAGAGCGCGACGATCGGCGCGGCGCACGAACGGTCCACCCGGCTGCTGCTGGACGCGCTGCGGGGACGGACGGAGGCCGAACCCGAGCCTGCGCCCGAGCCCGAGGCCGAACCCGCCCTCGAGCCTGAGCCCGCTTTCGTGGCCCCGGTCGAACCGGAGCCTGTTCCTGTCGTCGAGCCCGAGCCCGAGCCCGTCTCTGTCGCTGATTCGGCCATTGCCGCCGGTGTGATGGAGGCGCTGATGGGGGCGGTGGCGGAGAAGACGGGTTATCCGGTGGAGATGTTGGAGCCGGGGATGGATGTCGAGGCCGATTTGGGCATCGATTCGATCAAGCGGGTGCAGATTCTGGGGGCGTTGCAGGAGTCGTATCCGGTGTCGGAGGACGTTGATCCGGAGGTGCTCGCGGAGCTGCGGACGCTGGACGACATCGCCGGCTTCCTGGCCTCCACGGTGCCTGCCGAGTCGGCTCCGGAGCCGATCGCTTCTGCAGTGGAGACCGTCAACCTTCCCGAGCCCGAGCCCGCCCCAGTCACCAACTCCGCTGTCGCCGCTGGCGTGATGGAGGCGTTGATGGGGGCGGTGGCGGAGAAGACGGGTTATCCGGTGGAGATGTTGGAGCCGGGGATGGATGTCGAGGCCGATTTGGGCATCGATTCGATCAAGCGG
>NZ_JBIAWS010000007.1:162305-602289 GCF_042896045.1 Streptomyces sp. NPDC001351
GGGGCGTTGCAGGAGTCGTATCCGGTGTCGGAGGACGTTGATCCGGAGGTGCTCGCGGAGCTGCGGACGCTGGACGACATCGCCGGCTTCCTGGCGTCGACTGTTTCGACCGTTTCCGCCGAGTCCGCCCCGCAGCCCGCCCCCTCGAAGCCCGAGCCCGAGCCCGAGCCCGTTTCCGTGCCTGCCGCCGACTCGCCTGTCGCCGCCGGTGTGATGGAGGCGCTGATGGGGGCGGTGGCGGAGAAGACGGGTTATCCGGTGGAGATGTTGGAGCCCGGGATGGATGTCGAGGCCGATTTGGGCATCGATTCGATCAAGCGGGTGCAGATACTCGGCGCGTTGCAGGAGACGTATCCCGTTTCGGAGGACGTCGATCCGGAGGTGCTCGCGGAGCTGCGGACGCTGGACGACATCGCCGGCTTCCTCGCCTCCACGGTTTCGACCGTTTCCGCCGAGTCCGCCCCGCAGCCCGCCCCCTCGAAGCCCGAGCCCGAGCCTGTGTCGGTGTCTGTCGCCGGCTCGTCTGTCGCCGCCGGTGTGATGGAGGCGCTGATGGGGGCGGTGGCGGAGAAGACGGGTTATCCGGTGGAGATGTTGGAGCCGGGGATGGATGTCGAGGCCGATTTGGGCATCGACTCGATCAAGCGGGTGCAGATACTCGGCGCGTTGCAGGAGGCGTATCCCGTCTCGGAGGACGTCGATCCGGAGGTGCTCGCGGAGCTGCGCACGCTCGACGACATCGCCGGCTTCCTCGCCTCGACCGTGGCCCCCGCCTCCAGTGACCCCGCCCCCCAGACAGCGGTCTCCGTGCCCATCGTCGCCCCCCTCGCCGTCACCTACCCCTCCGCCCCCGGTATCGGCCGTACCTACGCCGACGTCATCGAGATCGCCCCGCCCCACACCCTCGTCGGCGCGTACGCCGAACCGCGGACCGCGGTTCTCGTCGACGACGGATCGACGCTCACCCGGCCGCTCGCCGGGGCGCTGCGCGGGGACGGCTGGCGGGTGGAGATCGTGGCGCTGCCCGGTGTCGACAGCGTGGTGCCGGAGGCGGATGCCGTTCGGCGGCTGGCGAGTTGGGAGGAGAGTGAGCTCGCCGGGACGCTCGTGAGCGGGCGGGTCGATCTCGTCGTGCAGATGGCCGCCGCAGCGGGGCAGGAGTGGGCCGAGGGTGTGCAGCGGCTGGAGCACTGCCTGCTCGTCGCCAAGCACAGCCTGGCCGCGCTGAAGCCGGTGGCCGCGCAAGGCACCCGCGCCGCCTTCGTGGCCGTCACCCGGCTCGACGGGGCGAACGGCTACCGCGGTGGCGGCGACGCCTCTCCGCTGCTCGGCGGGGTCGGCGGGCTGGTGAAGACCCTCGGCATCGAGGTGCCCGAACTCTTCGCCCGTACGGTTGACTTCGCGCCGGAGCTGGCCCCCACCACCGTCGGTGCCCGCTTCCTCGGCGAGATCCACGACCTGTCGGCCGAGCACGCCGACGTGGCGCACGACCCGGCCGGGCGGCGCACGATCGCGCTCGCGGCCGAGCCGCACGAGGCACACGCGGCCGCCGTCCCGGAGGTCTCCTCCGACGACCTGTTCGTCGTCACCGGCGGCGCCCGCGGCATCACCGCCGACTGCCTGCAGGCCCTGGTCTCCGCCCGGCCCGCCGGACTGCTGCTGCTCGGCCGCAGCCGGCCCGCGCCGGAGCCCGACTGGGCCGCGGGTCACGAAGGCCCGGCACTGCGCGGGCTCATCGCACGGCGGGCCGCACAGAGCGGGCAGAAGCCCAACCCCCGGGCGGTCGAGGCGGAGTTCCGCGAGATCACCGCCTCCCGCGAGATCACCGCCAACCTCGCCCGGCTCACCGCCACCGGCGCCCGGGTCGAGTACCTCACCGTCGACATCACCGACGCCGGCGAGGTGCGTCGCGCGCTGACGCCGTACGCCGGACGGGTCACGGGTGTCGTGCACGGGGCCGGTGTCCTCGCCGACCGGCTCGTCGCCCAGAAGTCGGCTGACGAGATACGCCGGGTGCTGGGCACGAAGCTGATCGGCCTCGGCAATGTGCTGGACGCGCTCCGTGGGATCGCCGAGCTGCGGCACCTCGTGTTCTTCTCCTCCGTCGCCGGGTTCTTCGGCAACCGCGGCCAGTCCGACTACGCCATGGCCAACGAGGCGCTGAACCGCATCGCCGTACGGCTGAAGCGGGAACTGCCCTCCGCGCGCGTCACCGCGATGAACTGGGGCGCCTGGGACGGCGGCATGGTCTCCGACGACCTGCGCGCCATGTTCGCCTCGCGCGGCATCGCCCTGGTGCCGATCGCGACCGGAGCGGGCATGTTCGCCGAGCAGTTCACGGCCGGGCACGGCCACGACACCGTGATCGTCACCGGGCCGCTCACCCCGCTGTCCGCGCCGCCCACGGTGGAGGGCTCCGCGCTCACACCCCTGGTCGTCGACCGGACCCTCACCGACCTCGCCGAGCAGCCGCTGCTCGCCGACCACGCCATCGGTGACCGGCGGGTGCTGCCCGCCACCGCGGCACTCGGCGCGCTGGCGAACGCCGTCGAGACGGCGACCGGCGAAACCGTCGTCGGGGCGAGCGGGTTCAAGGTGTTCAAGGGCGTCGCCTGGGACGAGCCCGACGGGCAGCAGCCGCAGCGGCTGCGGCTGTCCGTCGAACCCGCCGACGACGGCATCGACGTGCTCGCCTCCTCCGTGGACGGCAGCGGTCGCAGCCGGCCCGCGTACAGCGTCCGGCTCAGCACGGGTGACACCGGGCCGCGGCCCGCCGACCGCACCGACCTGGCGGGCCTCGCCCGCGGCGCGGCCGGACAGGACGCGGCGCGGCTGTACCGCGACGGCACGCTCTTCCACGGGCCCTCCCTGCGCGGCCTGCGCACGGTGCTGGCCGGCGACGAGCAGCGGCTTCTCGTACGGGCCCGGCTCACCGACGACCGGCCCGCGCTCGGCGGCTACCACACCCGGCTGTACAGCCCCGTCCTGGCCGACCTGCTGCTGCAGGCCGTGCTGGTGTGGGTGCGCGAGCAGCGCGGGCGGGCCTGCCTGCCGATGGAGATCGGACGGCTGAGCCTGTACGCGCCGCTGCCGTCCGACGGCGACTTCCTCATCGCGGTCGAGGACGTACGGCCCGGGCGGACCGGCGTCACCTGCACGGTGACCGCGCTCGACCCGCAGGGCCGGGTGCTCGCCGTGCTGGAGGACGTGGTCGCGGTCGAGGACGCGGAGCTGGACGCACGGTTCAGGCAGCCGGGCCGGGCGGCCGCCACGGTCACGGTCTGACGAGGCTCGGAGGCTGATCCCGCATGGGGAAGTACGCGATCGTCGGACTGTCCTGCCTCTTCCCGGGGGCGGCCACGCCCGACGCCTACTGGAACAACCTGATGGGCGCGGTCGACTCGCGCACCGAGGGCGGTGAGCGGATCTTCGGGCACGACCCGCTCGCCGGGAGCGACAGCGAGGACCGGCACCGCATCTACTGCACGCGGGGCGGATTCCTCGAGGCCGTGCCGGACCTCGACCCCTCCCGGTACCTGCTGCCCGCCGACTACCTGGCCGGCCTGGACCGCTCGTTCCACTGGGCGCTCCGGGTCGCCGGGGACGCCCTGGCCGACGCGGGTGTATCCCCCGCTGCCGCGGACGGCCGGGCGGCCGGCCGGAGGACCGGGGTGGTGTTCGGGAACTATCCGTTCCCCACCCCGGCCTCCGGCCGAACAGCGGGGAAGCTGTGGGACGCCGCGATCTGTGAGGGCCTCGCGGCGGCTGGCTTCCCCGCGGCCGGGTTGCCGTCCGGTGCGGCGGACGGCAACCCGGCCCGTGACCGGGACAACGGCCCGGCACGGGGACCGGTGGCCGCCCGGGCCGAGGCCCACGACCTCGGACCGTTCGGCGGCGGTGCGGCGGGTGGCCGGGGTGGTTCTTCGGCTCAGGGGCTGCTCGACGGCCGGCCCGAAGCTCATCGCCTTGGGTCGTTCGAGGCCGGGGGCGAGGCCGGCAATCTCGGGCCGTTCGGCGGCGGCGCGGCCGGTGGGCGGGGGAGTTCTTCGGCTCAGGGGTCGGTCGACGGCCGGCCCGAAGCTCATCGCCTTGGATTGTTCGAGGCCCGGGCCGAGGCTCACAATCTGTGGCCCGGTGGGCTGCCCGCCCATGTGGTCGCCGCCGCCCTCGGGCTCGGCGGCCCCCGCCACACCCTCGACGCGGCCTGCTCCTCCGCCCTGTACGCCATCAAGCTCGCCTGCGCCCAACTCGCCACCGGGCGTGCCGACCTGATGCTGGCCGGCGGGGTCTGCGCGCCCGACCCGACCGTCATCCACCTGTCCTTCTCCGATCTGCACGCCTACCCGCCGGACGGCGTCAGCCAGCCCTTCGACGCCCGTTCCAAGGGCATCATCACCGGGCAGGGCGCCGCCATGGTCGCTCTCAAGCGGCTCGCCGACGCCCGGCGCGACGGGGACCGGGTGTACGCCGTCGTCGACGCCGTCGCCCTCGGCAACGACGGCCCCGGCAAGCACCTGCTCGTCCCGAACGTCAACGGCCAGCTCGCCGCGTACGAACTCGCCCACCGGGACGCCGGCATCGCACCGCAGGACATCCAGTACGTCGAGTGCCACGCCACCGGCACTCCGCTGGGCGACCGCACCGAACTCGAGGGCGTGGAACGGCACTTCGGGCGCACCCCGCTGCTCGGTTCGGTCAAGGGCAACATCGGGCACCTGCTGACCGCGGCCGGCATGAGCAGCCTCGTCAAGGTCGTTCTCGCGCTCGGGCACGGTGTCATCCCGCCCACCGTCGGTGTGGAGCGGCCGCTGCCGGGCACGGTCGCGGACCGTGTCGTACGCGAACCCACGCCCTGGCCCGCCACCGACGGCGCACGCCGGGCCGCCGTCTCGGCCTTCGGCTTCGGCGGCACCAACGCACACGTAGTCCTGTCCGGACCCGAGACGGATGTGGAGGACGACGGCACCGACCGGCGGGCACCGCAGTCGCTCGCCGTCATCGGCATGGGCGCGCACTTCGGGTCCTTCACCACGCTCGACGAGTTCGAGCGGGCGGGATACGAAGGAACGGGCGCCGTACGGGAGTTGCCGTCCCACCGGTGGCGCGGGTTCGAGACGCTCGGCGAGGGCGGGGCGCCGCAGGCCGCGTACATCGACGGCTTCGAGGTGGACGCCACCTCCTACCGCATCCCGCCCAAGGACCTCGACCACTTCAACCAGCAGCACCTGCTGATGATGCGGGTCGCGGAGGAGGCCCTGAAGGACGCCGGGTACGAGCGTCCCGCCCCCGGCGGCAAGGACGGGGCCAAGGGGCGACGGGTCGCCGTCGTCCTCGGCATGGAGATGGAGCCCAGCGCCGAGGGGCACGGAGCCCGTTACGCGCTCGACCGCAAGCTCGCCGCATGGTCGGCCGCGGCCGGTCTGGAGCCGACGGAGGACCAGCTGGCGGCGCTGACCCGGGCCGCCCGGGACGGCATCCACGACTCCATCGAGGCCAACGAGGTCCTCAGCTACATCGGCAACATCATGGCCGCGCGGATCTCCTCCCTGTGGAACCTGACCGGCCCCTCCTTCACCGTCTCCTCCGACAGCGCCGTCGGCGTCGACGCCCTCGACACCGCCCGGCTGCTGCTGCTCGACCCGAGCATCGAGGCGGTCCTGGTCGGAGCGGTCGATCTCGCGGCCGGCCCGGAGTCCACGCGGGCCCGGGAGCTGCTGGCGCCCGGGAGCCTGCTCGGTGACGGCGCCGGTGCCGTCGTCGTGACCCGGCCCGGCTCCGTCCCGCCCGAGCGCACGGTGTACGCCACCGTCGACGCCCTCGCCGTCCACCACTCGCCGACCCTCGATCCCCGGCCGGCCCCGGACCTCGTGGCCGCGGCGGCCGAGGAGGCGCTCGCTGCTGCCGGACTGACACCGGCCGACGTCGAGCTCGTGGAGGCAGGGGCCGCGCAGGACGGCACGCTGGAGGGCCTGACCCGAGTGTGGTCGGCCGAGCGGGCGGGCGGGGGGCTGCGGACCGCGGTCAGCGGGGTCAACTCCGCGGTGGGGGACACCGGTTGTGCCTCCGCGCTCGCCTCCGTCATCCGGGCCGCGCTGTGCCTGCACTACGGCTACCAGCCCATCGCTCCCGAGGGCATCGACGGTGCCCGGCTCGCCGGGTCCGCGTTCTTCCTCGCCGGCGACTCGCGGCCCTGGCTGCGCGAACGCCGCGAGGGCCGTCGTACGGCCGGTGTCAGCGTCATCGGCAGTGCGGGCAGTCACGCCCATGTGGTGCTCGGCGGCGCGCAGACGCGCGGCGAGGTGGCGGCCACCGACTGGGTGCGCTCCGGCGGCAGCCTCGTCGTGCCGGTCGGCGCCGACGACATCGACACCCTGATGCGGCGGCTGGGCGAACTGCGCGACGCCGTCGACAGCGGCGCCGACTGGACGGCGCGGCTCGCCGAGGACCGGCCCGCCGCGCTCAAGGCCGTACTGGTCGCCGACGACACGGCAGGGCTGGTACGGCAGTTGGACCAGGCGGCCAAGGACCTGCCGGCGGTGTACCGGGCGGGCGGCGAGTGGACCTCGCCGTCCGGGAGCTGCTTCGCCGCCCGTCCGGCGGGCGGGCCGGGCACCAGGACGGCACTGGTCTATCCCGGCGCCTTCAACTCGTATCTCGGCCTCGGGCGTTCGCTCTTCCGCGCCTTCCCCGGACTCCTGCCGCGCTTCGAGACACAGGCCGAACTGCCGGCGGAGATGCTGCGCTCGGCGGCGCTGTACCCGCGTGCCCTGGGGCCGCTCGGCCGGCGTGAACTGATGGGCCGCGAGGCGGAGTTGATCGAGGACATCCCGCTGATGCTGGCCGTCGGCACCAGCTACGCCCTGCTCTCCACCGACCTGGTGCGCGAGGTGCTCGGGGTGCCGGTGCACGGGGCGTTCGGCTACAGCCTCGGCGAGAGCAGCATGCTGTTCGCGACCGGCGGCTGGATCAAGGAGGCCCGCGCCACGACGAAGATCGATGCCTCGCCCCTCTTCGTCGACCGGCTGCGCGGCCCGAAGAAGACCGTACGGGCGCTGTGGGGGCTCGGCGACGAGGTGCCCGACCAGCAGGTCTGGGCGACGCATGTACTGCTGGCGCCCGCGGACGCCGTCCGCGCCTCGGTGCAGCGCCACGACCGCGTCTTCATCACCCACGTCAACACGCCGACCGAGGTCGTCGTCGCGGGCGACCCCGCCCAATGCCGCGACGTGATCGACGAGTTGGGCTGCCAGAGCGCACGCTCTCCCGCAAACCACGTCATGCACTGCCCGGTGGTGGACGGCGTACTTTCGGAACTCGCCGACCTCAACCGCTACCCGACCGGCGACGTGGGCGACCTCGTCCTCTACAGCAGCCGCCACTACGCCCCCGTCGGCGCCCTCGACCAGGACGTCGTCGCCCACAACATCGCCGTCACCCTGCGCGAAACGGTCGACTTCCCCCGACTGATACGACGGGCCTACGAGGACGGCTTCCGCTGCTTCATCGAGGTCGGCCCCTCCAGCACCTGCACCCGCTGGATCCACGAGACGCTCGGCGACGACCCGCACCTCTCGGTCCCCGTCGACCGCCGGGGAGCCCGCGGCGCAACGGACATAGCCCGCCTCGTCGCCCGCCTCGCCACCCACGGCGTCCCGGTCGACCTGACACCGTTCCGCCCCCGCACGGCAGCCCCCCGCCGCGCGCCGGGCCTGCGCACCTTCACGGTGGGCGGCACTCCGGTGGCGCCGCTGGTGAGGGAGGCGGCTGCGCCGGTGCTGGGTGCGGTACGACGGGTGCCCCGCCGGCCCGTCCCACCGCCGACGCCTGCCGCTGCCGTCATGGGCGGCGGAGCCGAGCGGGCAGGACATGGCGCGGCTCCCTCACCGTCGCGCGCCCCGGCCGCGGCGGCGACGAACGCGCCGGGCGGCGAGGCCGCTCCCCGGGACGGAGCCCCACCGCAGGCACCCCCGCCGGGAGGCGGAGACAAACGGCGCCCCGCACCATCACTGCCGGTCCCGGCAGCACGCCCCCTCCGGCCGAAGCCCGCACCGATAGCCACCACGTCGGGCAGGGCAGCCGCGCCGCAGGACCGTGCCGCGCCGGCGGTGCCGGTGCCGGTTGGGAAGGCGGCCGTGCCGGTGTCCGCGTCCGTGGCCCCAGCGGCCGCCCAGCCCGCAGCCGGACCAACCGCACCGGTGGCGACCGCGTCGGGCAGGGCAGCCGCGCCGCAGGACCGCGCCGTGCCGGCGGCGCCGGTGCCGGTCGGGAAGGCGGCCGTGCCGGTGTCCGCGTCCGTGGCCCCAGCGGCCGCCCAGCCCGCAGCCGGACCAACCGCACCGGTGGCGACCGCGTCGGGCAGGGCAGCCGCGCCGCAGGACCGCGCCGTGCCGGCGGCGCCGGTCCCGGTCGGGAACACGCCTGTGCCGGTCCCGGTCCCAGCGGCCGGCCCGCCCGCATCGACGCCCGCCGCGGCCCCCCTGCCGGCAGTGACCGCCGTTGCCCCGCCGCGCTCTGCCCCGCCCGGCGCGGCAGCCCCCGTCCCGGTGACCGCCGGGGCCCCCGACCAAGCCCCGGAACTGCCTGTCACGGCACTCCACGCCACGGAATGGGACACCGCGATGCCGACCCGCCCCGACGGTCCGCCCGTACCCGCGCTCTCGCTGGAGCGGGAACCGATCACGATGCTCCCCGCCGACGCGGTTACGGCGCCGGCCCTCGGTGCCGTGCCGCCGCAGGCCGAGCGCGCCGATGCGCCGCTCCGCCCGGCCATCTTCGGCGCCCCCCTGCCCGTACCGGACAAGCCGCGGCAGCCGGACCGGCCCGCGGACGACCACTCGGCCACGCTCACCCTGGTCCGCAGCCTGCGTGCCGAGATCCTGGAGGCGCACCAGGAAGTCCTGGACGCCCAGCGGGAGTTGCGGGAGGAACTCACCGCCGTGCTGTCCGCCTCGACGCCCGTCCCGGCGGCGCCGGCAGCCGCCACTGCGCGTCCGCCGAAACCCGAGGGCGTCGTCTGGGACGAACACGACCTCCTCGAGTTCGCCGTGGGGAAGGTCGGCAACGTCTTCGGCCCCCGCTTCACCCGCATCGACGGCTACGAACGGCGCGTACGGCTCCCCGCCCCGCCCTACCTCTTCGCCACCCGCGTCACCCGACTCGACGCGGAACCCGGGGAGTTCAAACCGTCCTTCATCCGCACCGAGTACGACGTACCCGAGGACGCCTGGTACGCCGTCGACGGCCAGGTCCCGCCCGCCGTCACCATCGAGGCCGGCCAGTGCGACCTGCTGCTCATCAGCTATCTCGGCGCGGACTTCACCAACCGCGGCCGGCGCGTCTACCGCCTCCTCGACAGCAGCCTCAGCTTCCTGGGAGACCTGCCGCGCACCGGGCAGACCCTGCGCTACGACATCTGGATCGACCAGTTCGTCCGCCAGGGCGACACTCTGCTCTTCTTCTTCCACTACGACTGCTACGCCGACGGCGAGCTCATCCTCAAGCTCAACAACGCCTGCGCGGGCTTCTTCACCGACGAGGAGCTGGAGAGTTCGCCGGGCCTGGTGCAGGGCCGGGTGGCCCCCGGCCTCAAGCAGGCGGCGGACCCCGGGCGCACGGCCTTCAAGCCGCTCGCCACCACCCACCGCACCTCCCTCACCTCCGCCGACCTCGACGCCCTCGCCGAAGGCCGGATCGCCGACGTCTTCGGCCCCGGCCACCGGCAGCCCCCCGGCTGCAACACCTCACTGCGGCTGCCCACCCGGCCGCTGCTGATGGCGGACGAGGTGACCGTCCTCGACCGCAAGGGCGGCAGCCACGGCCTCGGCCGGATCGAGGCCGTCAAGGAACTCGCCCCCGACGCCTGGTACTTCACCAGCCACTTCCCCGACGACCCCGTGCTCGCCGGATCCCTCGTCGCCGAAGGAGCCGTACAGCTCCTGGAGACCTACGCCCTCTCCCTCGGCCTGCACCTCACCCTCCCCGACGCCCGCTTCCAGCCCGTGCCGGACCTGCGGACCGAGGTGAAGGTGCGCGGACAGATCACCCCGCGCAACGCCCGTATCGAATACCGCATCGACATCACCGAGCTGACCCTGTTGCCGCGGCCCTCGCTCGTGGCCGACGTGGTGGTGCTGCGCGACGGAACCCCGTCGATCAGCGTCACCGGACTCGGCATCCGCCTGCGTGAGAAACCCGGCACGCCCTACCGCCCGGAGACCGCCGGCACCGTCCCGCACTTCCTCGGCCGGCTCTCACCGGCCACCGGCGAACCCGCGCTGCTCAACGAGTTCCACATGGCGCACGCGGCCAAGGGCGACCTCGCCGTCGCGATGGGGCCCGAGTTCGAGATCTACGCCGACAGCCGGGCACCGTACATCCCGAACGGCGACTTCCTCTTCGTCGACCGGGTGATGAAGCTGGAGGGCACCCGCGGCACGCTCAAGCGCGGCGCGGTGATGGTCACCGAGTACGACTCGCCCGAGGACGCCTGGTACTACGCAGACAACGGCCACCCGTACATGCCCAACTGCGTCTACATGGAGTCCAGCCTCCAGGCGGCCATCCTCCTCGGCTACTACCTGGGCGCCACCCTGCCCTTCCCCGAGGAACAGTTCAGCATCCGCAACCTCGACGGCCACGCCACCCTCGTCAAGGACATCGACCTGCGCGGGAAGACCGTCCAGCACCGCTCGACGCTGCTGTCCAGCGACCGGATGCCCGGCTCGATCCTGCAGAACTTCTCCTACGAACTCTCCTGCGACGGCGAGGTCTTCTACACCGGGGAGTCCCTCTTCGGCTACTTCAACGAGAAGGCACTCGCCCACCAGGTCGGCCTCGACAAGGGGCAGCACGTGCTGCCGTGGCTGGACACGCAGCCGGCCAGGCCGCCCGGCACCCGACGCGTCGACCTGCGCGACTTCCGGACCGCCGAGTCCGCCCGCCGGGGCCCGCGGCTGGCCGGCGGGCACCTCGACCTCGTCGAATGGGTGGACATCCTGCCCGGTGGCGGCGAACACGGCCAGGGGTATCTGCGCGGGCACCGCTCCATCCGGCCCGACGAGTGGTACTTCTCCTGCCACTTCCACCGCGACCCCGTGATGCCCGGCTCCCTCGGCGTCGAGGCACTGCTGCAGGGCATGCAGGTGTACGCCGTGGAGACCGGCCTCACCGACGGGCTGCGCAACCCGCGCTTCGCGCTCAGCGCCGGCACCGACACGACCTGGAGCTACCGGGGGCAGATCCTGCGCACCGACCCGGACATGGAGTTCGACGTCCACATCAAGGAGATCCGCCGCGAACCCGGCCGGATCGTCCTGCTGGGAGACGCCCACGTCTGGAAGTCGACTCTGCGGATCTATCGCCTCGGCGATCTGGGCATCGAGATCCACCACGACTAGGCGGCCTCGCCGAAGTCCGGTGCGGTTCCGGCAGCGCCCTGAAGGGGCGCGGGGAACTGCGCGACCAGCCACGACGATGCTGCAGTCGATCGACGGCACATCGCGGCACCACGCCACGAGGAGGCGTACTGATGAGCACCGAACAGCCTCGGCCGCGGTGGAGCGGCCCCGTGGCACCCGCGGTCGGCGAAAGCGGGATCCAGGAGGCGCTGATGTGCCTGGACGAGCCCGTCTACATACTGCGCGGGCCCTACGGCCTCGGCGCCGCCGTGGGCGGTGGCGCACGGCCCGGTGGGGAGCACGAGATCGTCGCCGCCGTGCCGCCGCTCGGGCCCGAACGGCTGGGCAGCGCCGCCTTCCTGGAGGCGTACGGGGTGCGTGAGGCGTACATGAGCGGCGCCATGGCGAACGGCATCGCCTCCGCCGATCTGGTGATCGCCATGGCGCGGGCCGGCTACCTCGGCTCGTACGGGGCGGCCGGGCTGCTGCCCGAGGCCGTGGAGAAGGCTCTGGTGCGCTTCGCGGCCGAGATCCCGGGGCTGCCGTACGCCTGCAATCTGATCCACAGCCCGAGCGAGGAGCGTCTGGAGCGCACCGCCGTCGACCTGTATCTGAAGCACCGGGTGCCGTGCGTGGAGGCGTCCGCGTTCCTGGCGCTCACCCCGCACATCGTGCGCTACCGGCTGGCCGGGCTGCGGGCCGGCGGGCCGCACGGGGTCGTCGCCGAGAACAAGGTCATCGCCAAGATCTCCCGTACGGAACTCGCGGAGCTGTTCATGCGGCCCGCGCCCGAGCCGATGGTGCGGGCGCTGCTCGACGAGGGCGGGATCAGCGCGCAGCAGGCGCGGCTGGCCGAACGGGTGCCGCTCGCCGACGACATCACCGTGGAGGCCGACTCCGGGGGGCACACCGACCGGCGTCCGCTGCCCGCGCAGCTGCCGGTGATCATCCGTCAACGGGACGGTTTGATGCGGGAGTTGGGGTATCCGGTGCGGATCCGGGTCGGTGCGGCGGGCGGGATCGGCACGCCCGAGGCGGCCTGGGCGGCCTTCGCGATGGGCGCCGACTATGTGGTGACCGGCTCCGTCAACCAGTCCTGTGTCGAGGCCGGCACCTCCGCGCAGGTCAAGGAGATGCTGGCGCAGGCCGACCTCGCGGACTTCGAGATGGCGCCCGCGGCGGACATGTTCGAGATGGGCGTGGAGCTGCAGGTCCTCAAGCGCGGCACGCTCTTCCCGATGCGCGCGCGGCTCCTGTACGAGCTCTACCGCGACCACGACGGCATCGACGCGATCCCGGCGGCGGCCCGCGCCCGTATCGAGAAGCAGCTCTTCCGGCGGCCCCTGGAGGACGTCTGGGCGGAGACCGTCGCCTACTTCGAGCGTCGCGACCCCGACCAGCTCGCCCGTGCCGCCGCCAGCCCCAAACGGCGGGCGGCGCTGATCTTCCGCTGGTACCTGGGCATGGCCTCGCGCTGGGCCAAGACGGGGGAGGCGGACCGCGCCGTCGACTACCAGATCTGGTGCGGGCCCGCGATGGGCAGCTTCAACTCCTGGGTGCGGGGCACGTACCTGGCCGCCCCGCGGAACCGCCGCGTCGCCGACGTCGCCCGCCACCTCATGACCGGTGCCGCCTTCCACCAGCGCCTGTCCATGCTGCGGGCAGCGGGCCTCGCGCTCTCACCCGCGATCGCCGACTACCCGGTGCCGCAGCCCGACCCGGCCCTGGAGGTACGGCCATGACGGCCCCCTTCGCCGCCGCGGCGCTCCTCGACGAACTGCTCGGCGACCCCTGGCGGGCGGACAACGTCTACGGCTTCGAGGCCGGGGCGGAGCGGGACGACCGGGGCGACTTCCCGCATGCCTTCGCCGCCCGTCTCGACTCCGTCGACTTCCCGCTCGCCTATCTGCCGCCATCGCTGGGCGGCGCGCTGCGCGGCCTGGACGACACGCTGCAACTGGTGCGGGTGGCCGCCCGGCGCGATGCCGCGATCATGCCGGCCACTCTGCTGTCCTGCTCCGCCGTGATGACAGTGCTCGCGGCGGGCACTCCCGAGCAGGCGAAGACCGTCGCCGACTGGGTGCAGGAGGGGCGGACGATCGCCTTCGCACTCTCCGAGGAGCGCTCGGGCAGCGACGTCCTGGCGGGCGCGTGCCGCCTCGATCCGGCGCGGGACGGCGGTTTCCGGCTGACCGGACGCAAGTGGCTCGTCGGCCGGGGGGCCACCGCGGACGCCGCGGTCGTGGTGGCCCGCACGGCAGCGCGCGGCCCGGCAGCGTTCACGGCGGTACTGCTGGGGCCGGGGGAGATGCCCCGGGTGCGGCGGCAGCCCGCGCAGCCCGTCACCGGAATGCGGGGCATCGACTTCGCCGACCTGACCTTCGACGGCACTCCCGTACCGCAGTCGGCGGTGATCGGGGACCTGGGCGGCGGCCTCGCGGGCGCGATGCGGGCCCAGCAGGTGGTACGGCTGCTCAGCACGGCGGCCTGCCTGGCAACGGCGGACACGGCGCTGCGCACGGCACTGCGGTTCACGCAGAGCAGGCGGGTCGGCGGCGTCCGGGTCGCGGACACCGCCCACGGGTCCCGCGAACTGGCATTGGCGGCAGCGGAGTTGTTCGCGGCGGACCTCCTGTCCCTGACCGCCGCCCGCTACGCCCACCTCTCACCGGCGACATTCGGCCTGTGCTCGTCGATCGTCAAGCGCGTGTCCACCCGCCTGACGGCCTCCACGGTGGCCCGCTCCCGCTCCCTGCTCGGCGCCCGCGGCACCCTGGCCCACGGCCCCGGCGCACTCATCGACAAGGCCCAGCGAGACAACACCATCGTGGAGTCGATCGACACCAGCCCGCTCGGCGTACTCCGCGCGGTGGCCTTACAACTCCCGGGCTACGCCCCGGCATTCGCCCCAGTTCACTTCGAGGGGGCGGTCAGGCCGGGGTCCGGCGTCGGGGGCGGGCATGTGGGCGGGCTTTCGGTCGCGGGCGAGTCCGGTGTCCCGATCCGCTTCGAGGCGTCGGTCGGCGGTGAACTGCCGTACGCGGCCGGCCCCGTGAGCCCGGCCGGGCTGGACGCCCTGTTCGCCTTCGGCGAGTCGCTTCCCGGGCTCGATCCGGGGGCGCTCGACCTCTCCGCGCGGCCCAAGGACCTGGTGCTCCTCGGGTTTGCGGCGCATGCGGAAGACATCGCGCGGGACCTCACGGCACGCGGCGAGGAGCGGGGTGCCGGTCTGGTGCGTGACGTACGTACCGCCCTCGCCGACACCTTCGCCGGCGCCGCCGAGGCTCAGCGTGATCGCGCCCGCGGGCTGGGGGCCTCGGCCGAGCTGCTCGATCTCGCCGAGCGTTGTTGTCTGCTGTACGCGGCTGCCGCGGCAGCCCTCGCCTGGCGTGCGCACCCCGACCGCGGTCTGTACGGCGAGGGGCCCGCCGGGGCCGGGTGGCTCACCGCCGTGCTGGCCGTGCTCGTCGCCCTGGCCGAGGGGCGTGATCCGCGGCAGGCGGCTTCCGATCTGCCGTCCGCCGCCCGTGCGCTCACCGCGCTCGACGCCGCGCGGCTCCTGTTCACCGCGTTCCCGGTCCAGCTGTCCGACGGGCCGGCACCCGAGGAGGACGAGACGACATGACCGACCTCACCGCGCTGATGGCGGACCTGGAGCGGTATCTCGGCGACCCGTGGGACGCCGGCGGCCCCATGCCGTACCCGCGCATCCTCGACCTCGACGAACGCCAGGAGTACCCGCACGAGTTCGTGGACACCCTGGCCGCGTGGGGCCTGTACGACTGGATCGTCCCCGCCGCCAACGGCGGCAGGGCCGTCCATGTCGAGGACGGCTTCAACCTCTACCGCCTGGTCGGCCGCCGCGACCCCACCTCCGCCACCGCCATGGTGCTGACCAGCCTCAGCTATATGCCGGTCTGGATCGCCGGCAGCCCCGAGCAGCGGCAGCACTTCGCCGACGCCATCCGCGACGGCAAGAAGCTGGCCTGGGGGCTGTCCGAGCGCCGGCACGGCAGTGACGTACTGGCGAACGAGACCGTCGCCCGCCGCACGGACGGTGGCTGGCTGCTCAGCGGCGAGAAGTGGACCATCGGCAACGCCACCGTCGCCGCCACGGTCATGGTCTTCGCCCGTACCTCGGAGAAGGGCGGGCCCGGCGGGTACTCGGTCTTCGCCGTCGAGAAGGCCGGCATCCCAGCCGAGCAGCTGGAGCATCTGCGTGACGAGCCGCTCCACGGGCTGCGCGGCCTCGACATGAGCGGGGTGCGGCTCACCGACTGCCTCGTGCCGGACTCGGCGCTCGTCGGACGGGTCGGGCAGGGGCTCGAAGTCGCCCTGAAGAGCAGCCAGTTGGCTCGGATCGCGATCTCCAGCATTGCCATGAGCTGTGTGGACACGGCCCTGCGCAGCACCCTCGACTTCGCCTCCCGCCGCGTCATCTTCGGCGGAACGGTGCTCGAAGTGCCGTATTCGAAGCGTCAGTTGGCCGAATGCTTCGCCGAGCTGCTGATCGCCGACGCGCTGACCACCGGCGCCGTACGCTCGCTCCAGCTCGCCCCCGCCCAGGCCAGCATCTGGTCCTCCGTCGTCAAGTACTTCGTGCCGACCCTGCTGGAGGAGACACTCTCCCGGCTGACCACCGTCCTCGGCGCCCGTTACTACCTGCGCGACCACCCCCGCCACGGCATCTTCCAGAAGGTGCTGCGCGACTTCGCCATCTCCAACTTCGCCGACGGCAACACCGTGGTGAACCTCAAGAACATCGCCCTGCAGCTGCAGAACCTGCTCGCGAACGCCGTCGCTCAGGAACCCGCCCCCGTGGCCGAGGCAGTCGCCGCCACTACCCGGCTCTTCGATCCCGCCCACCCCATGGACCCCTACGAGCCCGCCGCGCAGCAGCTCTTCAGCCGCGGCGGCGACGACTCCGTACTCGCCCTCCGCTCGGCCGTCGCCGAACTGCGCCGGGCAGCCGGCGAAGCGGAGGGCCGCGAGGCCGCATGGCTGGCCGGCTGCGCCGACACCGCGGGGCTGATCGCCGACGAAGTGCACCGCCTCGCCGACGAGCACGCCAAGCTCCTCGCCGAGCAGGGGCGGCAGGCCGGGCAGTCCGCCGAGCTGTACGACCTCGCCAAGCAGTACGCGGCCGTGTCGGCGGCAGCCGCCTGCGTCCACCTCTACCTGCGCGGACGCGACAGCTTCGCGCCCGCCCTGCGCTCACCGGCCGTCCTGCTGCTCTGCCTGGAGCGGCTGCTGCGGCGCTTCCACCCCACGCGCCGGGTGACCGGACCCGAGGACGTCGACGCCGTCGCCGGGGTCATGGCGGGCGCCCACCGCGAGGGGCTGCTGTTCTCCTTCCGTCCGTTCCAGGTGAGTTGGTGACCGGAAGATGCGTACGACCGAGGAGGCCCCCGGTCTGCCGGGAGAAGGGGCGGCCCTCCACGACCCGCTGGCCGAAGGCGCCGACGTATGGCTCCTGGCCGAGGAGGACGTGGAACGGTTCGCCGAGGCCACCGGCGGCCTCGAACTGCTCACCGAGGAGGAGCGGGCCCGGCACGACCGGCTGCTCTTCCCCGCCGCCCGCACCCGTTTCCTCGGCGCCCGGCTGCTCTCCCGCCAGGTGCTGTCGCAGTACGCCGACGTGGCGCCGGGGGAGTGGCGGTTCGACAAGGGCCGGTTCGGGCGGCCGACCGTCCAAGGGGCCGACTGGGGGCTCGACTTCAACATCACCCACACCAATGGGCTGATCGCCGCGATCGTGGTGCGCGGCCGTACCGCGGGCGTCGACGCCGAGAACACCCCGGCCCGCCCCGAGGCCCTCCAGTTCGCGCCGAAGGTCTTCACCCCGCTGGAGCAGGAGGTGCTGCGCCGGGACCGGGAGGACCAGCAGGGGCACGCCTTCGCGGACTCCTGGGTGGCCAAGGAGGCGTACACCAAGGCCACCGGCATGGGCATGGCCCGCGGCTTCGACGCCTTCTCCGTACACCGGCTCAGGGGCGGCGGACTGGCCGTCGTCGACGACGAGATCCCGCAGGAGGAGCGGCCGTTGTGGCAGATCCAGGTGCTGCAGGTGTGGGACCGGTTCGCGCTCGGCATCGCCATCCGGGGCAGCGAGGACGAGCCCGGGCCGATCCCCGTACGGCTGCGTTCGGCCATGGCCGAGCTGCTTCCGGAGTCCCCCGTGGGCGGCCCCCGATGAGCAACTGCCCACTCCACGCTGTCCACTCCTGGTCTGACCGCTACCTGACGCCGTCATCCGTTTCCGGCCGTAACGCGCGGTGTGTTGCATGGAAGCCGGAGCCCGCTGCCGTGCGGGCGGTCGCAGACGGAGGACGAGCGATGCCGGCGAAGGGGAACGCGGAGCTGCTCGCGGGCTGTGCCCGTGGCGAGGCGGAGGCATGGGACGAGACCGTGGGCCGGTACGGCCGGCTGGTCTGGTCGGTGGCCCGCAGCCACCGGGTGAGCCGGGTCGACGCCGAGGACGTGCGCCAGCTGACCTGGTTCCGGCTGATGCAGAACGCCGACCGCATCCGCGACCCCGACCGGCTCGGCGACTGGCTCGCCACCGTCGCCCGCCGCGAGGCCATCAAGGCGGCCACCCGCGACCGGCGTCTGGTCATGGTCGGTGACAGTGCCTCGCTGGAGCATCTGCTCGATCACCACGAGAGCCCGGAACAGATCACCCTGCGCGCCGACCGCGGCCAGGAGGTGCTGCGCGCCCTCGACAGCCTCTCCGACCAGTGCCGCGAACTCCTGCTGCGGGCCCTGCAGGACCCGCCGGCCTCGTACCAGGAGATCGCCGCCGCGCTGTCCATGCCGGTGAGCTCGGTCGGCCCGATCCGCACCCGCTGTCTGCGCCGGCTGCGGCGCGCCCTCGACCGGGACGGTACGCAGGCCGCCCCCGACGACGACTGCGCCCGCTGCCCCGTACGCACCCATGACGCAACCGAAACCGAGGTGCCCAGGTGACCGCCCTCACCGCGTCCGAGACCCGGCTGGTCAGCCGGGAGATCACCACCGGCGAACCGCTCGGCGCCGTCGAGCTGTCCACCCCCGACCGTGTCACCTCCGCCGCCCGCCGCGCGGGTGCCGCGGCCCCCGCCTGGGCGGCCACCCCCGCCGAGGAGCGTGCCGCGATCGTCGAACGCGCCGCCGACCTGCTGGTGGAGCGCGCCGAGCAGGCCCAGGAGCTGCTCGTGCGGGAGGGCGGCGCGATCGGCGGCAAGGCGTTCTTCGAAGTGCACCAGGCCGCACAGGAGTTGCGGCACGGCGCCCGGCTCGCCCGGCACCCCGGGCTTCCGCACCCGCCCGCCGACGACCCCGACCGCGCGGCCGAGGTGACCCGCGTCCCGCTGGGCGTGGTCGGCGTGATCGTTCCCTGGAACTTCCCGCTGCTGCTCGCGGCCCGCTCCCTGGGCCCGGCGCTCGCCCTCGGCAACACCGTGCTCCTCAAGCCCGACCCGCACACCCCGCTCAGCGGCGGCCGCCTCTTCGTCGAGGCGTTCGCCGACGCGGGGCTGCCGCCGCACGTGCTGGAGGTCGTGCACGGCGACGCGGAGGCCGGTTCGGCGCTGGTGCAGGCGCCCGACGTGGCCATGGTGTCGTTCACCGGGTCGACCGAGGTGGGCCGCGAGATCGGCGCGCTGTGCGGGCGGCTGCTCAAGCGGGTCGTGCTCGAACTCGGCGGCCAGAACGCCTTCGTGGTGCTCGACGACGTCGACGTGGAGCAGGCCGCGGCCGCCGGGGCCTGGGGCTCCTTCCTGCACCAGGGCCAGATCTGCATGTCCGCCCGCCGCCACCTGGTGCACCGGTCCATCGCCGAGCAGTACACGCGGGCGCTCGCCCGGCATGCGGCCGCCCTGCGCGTCGGCGACCCGTACCGCTCGGACGCCCAGATCGGCCCCGTCATCGACCGGCGCCAGCTCACGACCGTCGCGAACGCCGTGGAGCAGGCCGTCGCCCAGGGCGCCCGGCTGGTCACCGGAGGGCGCCCGCAGCCGCCGTACTACCCGCCGACCGTCCTCGCCGACGTCACCGAGCAGATGGACGTCTTCCACACGGAGGTCTTCGGACCGGTCGCCACGGTCACCGCCTTCGCGGACGACACGGCGGCCGTCCGCCTCGCCAACACCAGCGACCACGGCCTGACCGCCGCCGTCTACACCGGCGACACGGCGCGCGGGGAGGCCATCGGCCGCCAACTCCACTGCGGAGTCACGCACATCGGCGACCAGACCGTCGTCCAGGACGCCGGCCTGCCCTTCGGCGGCATCGGCGCCTCCGGCAACGGCTCCGGCTTCGGCGGGCGCGCGAGCCTCGAGGCGTTCACCCGCTGGCGCACCCTCACCACCAGCACGCCCCCGCGCACGTACCCCTTCTGAGACTCCGATGGGAGCTTCCGTGGCAGCCAAGGTCGAGTTAGTGCCCCAGGTGGCGGACCCGCCCGAGGGAACCGTGGTGTTCCTCATCGGCATGCGGATCAACAGCTTCTGGAAGGTGCACCGCTGGCTGCCGTCCTTCCTGGCGATGGTCCCGATGCTGGTCGAGCTCCACAAGCAGAAGGAGTACGGCTTTCTGGGCGCCCGCACCTGGATCGGCCGCACGGTCGTGGTGATCCAGTACTGGCGCTCCATGGACGAGCTGATGGCGTACGCACACGACACGGACGCCGCCCACCGGCCCGCCTGGGGCCGCTTCAACCGCACCGTCGCCGACAACGGCGCGGTCGGCATCTACCACGAGGCGTATGTCGTCGACCCGGCGCGCATGCACACCGTCTACCGCAACATGCCGCCGTTCGGCATCGCCGCGGCCACCGGCAGCCGGCCCCAGCGGGCCGTGCCGGTGCCACGGGAGCGCGGCAGCGGCAGTCGACAAGAGCGGAGCACAACGTGACGACCACACCAGGGCCCATCCGGGCCGGACAGGACGTGCAGTGGCGCCGGTGCGCCTCCTGCGGCGCGTACATCTACGGCAAGCGGCTCGACCGCAACCGCAAGGTGTGCCCCGAGTGCCAGTTCCACTTCCGTATCCCGCCCGACGTACGGATCGCCCAGCTCGCCGACGCCGGCACCTTCGAGGCGTTCCCGGACGACTACGCGCCGCGCGACCTGCTGGGCTTCCGTGACAGCAAGCCGTACCCGGACCGGCTGCGGGACGCCCAGTCCCGCACCGGGCGGCAGGACGCCGTGCTCGCCGGGCGGATGAGCGTGCGCGGCCGTCACTTGGTCGTCGCCGTCCTCGACTTCACCTTCATGGGCGGCAGCATGGGCACCGTCGTCGGTGAGACCGTCGCCGCCGCGGCCCGCACCGCCCTCGCCGAGCGGCTGCCGCTGCTCCTGATCGCCGCCTCCGGCGGGGCCCGGATGCAGGAGGGCGCGCTGTCGCTGATGCAGATGGCCAAGACCTCCCAGTGGATCGCGGCCTTGCGCGAGGCCCGGGTGCCGGTGATCAACCTCAACACCGACCCGACCTTCGGCGGGGTCAGCGCCTCCTTCGCGATGCTCGGCGACGTCGTCCTCGCCGAGCCCGGCAGCCTCCTCGGCTTCGCCGGGCCCCAGGTCATCCGCAACACCATCCGCCAGGAGCTGCCGGCCGGCTTCCAGAGCGCCGAGTTCCTCCTCGAACACGGCATGATCGACGCCGTCGTACCGCGGGAGAGCCAGCGCGAGCAGCTGGCGCGACTGCTGGCCCTGCTGGGCCCCTCCGTGCCCGAACTCCCCGAAGGATCCGCGGACTCGGTGCTCACCCGCCCGGTACCCACCACCCGCACCACCCGCGAGACCGTCGCCCTCGCCCGGGACATCCAGCGGCCCACCACCCTGGAGTACATCGGGTACGTCTTCGACGACTTCGTCGGCCTGCACGGCGACCGGGCCTTCGGTGACGACGAGGCGCTGGTCGGCGGGATCGCCCGGTTCGGCGGGCAGAGCGTCGTCGTCCTCGGGCACCAGAAGGGCCATGACACGGCCGAGTTGGTGCGCAGCAACTTCGGCATGCCGAACCCCGAGGGCTACCGCAAGGCACTGAGGCTGATGCGCTTCGCCGACCGCTTCGGGCTGCCGGTGATCGCGTTCATCGACACCCCGGGGGCCTTCCCGGGCATCGGTGCCGAGGAACGCGGCCAGAGCGTGGCCATCGCCGAGTGCATCCTCGAACTGTCCCGGCTGCGTGTCCCGGTCGTCTCCGTCGTCACCGGCGAGGGCGGCAGCGGCGGCGCACTCGCCCTCGGCGTCGCCAACTCCGTGCTCATCCTGGAGAACGCCTACTACTCGGTGATCAGCCCCGAAGGCTGCTCCACGATCCTCTTCGGTACCGCCGAACACGCGGGCCGCGCGGCCGACGCCCTGCGTCTGACCGCCTCCGAACTGCTGCGCCTCGGCGTCGTCGACGGCATCGTGCCCGAGCCGCCCGACGGAGCCCACACCGCACCGCACACCACCGCGCTGACGGTCAAGAGCGCCCTCGCGCGGACCCTCGCCCCGCTGCTCGACCTCTCAGGGGAGCAGCTCGTCGACGCCCGACGGAGGCGGTACGACCGCTTCGGGGACCCCCGACTGCAGCCCGTAGTGGACTGGGAGACGCACGATGAGCACTGAGGTGACCACCACCAAGGCCGAGGACAGCACCGACATGACGGTGGAGGAACTACGGGCCCACACCCTGCGCCTCGCCGGTGAACTCCCCGGCACCCTGCGGCGGATCACCCTGCGGGCCGGCGCCCTCAGCGTGGACGTGGAGTGGGAGAACGCGCCGGTGCAGGCGGCTCCGGCCGCCCCGGCCGCGCAGGCGGCCCCCGTGGCGGCGGCCGCGGCTGCGGAGCCGGAGACCGCCCCCGCCGACCTGGTACGGGTCACCGCGCCCCTCGTCGGCACCTACTACCAGGCCTCCTCCCCGGGCTCCGAGCCCTTCGTCAAGGTGGGCGACACCGTGGAGGCCGGGCAGCAGCTCGCCATCATCGAGGCGATGAAGCTGCTCAACTCCATCACCGCGGAGGTCAAGGGCACCGTGCACGCCATCCATGTACAGGACGGGGACGTCGTCGAGTACGCACAGCCGCTCATCGACCTCGTCCCGGCCGGCTGAGACGAGGCGGACGACGACATGTTCGACAAGGTGCTCATCGCCAACCGCGGCGAGATCGCGCTCAGGATCATCCGGACCTGCCGCGACCTCGGGGTCCGCACGGTCGCCGTGTACTCGACCCCGGACGCCGACGCGCAGTTCGTGAAGGCCGCCGACGAGGCCGTCCACATCGGCCCTGGCGCGCCCACCCGCAGCTACCTCAACATCCCCAACATCATCGGCGCCGCCGTCAAGACGGGCGCCGAGGCCATCCACCCCGGCTATGGATTCCTCTCCGAGGACCCGTACTTCGCCGAGATCTGCGCGGACGACGGCATCACCTTCATCGGCCCGCCGCCGGACGTGATGGAGAACGTCGGCGACAAGGCCACGGCCCGCAAACTCATGACGGCCGCGGGCCTGCCGCTGCTGCCCGGCACCACCGAGCCCGTCGACTCGGTCGAGGCCGCCGAGGAGATCGCGCGGGAGATCGGCTACCCCGTGATCATCAAGGCCGCTGCGGGCGGCGGCGGGCGAGGCATCACCGTCGTACGCCGGCCGCGGGACCTGCGCGACGCCTACACGAGGACCAGGGCCGGCGCCCTGGCGGTGTTCAAGAACAGCGCCGTCTACATCGAGCGCTACCTCACCGACACCCGGCACATCGAGATCCAGGTGCTGTGCGACGACTTCGACGGCGCCGTCCACCTCGGCGAACGCGACTGCTCCGTACAGCGCCGCCACCAGAAACTGGTCGAGGAGTCGCCCGGCCCCGGCATCCCGCCCGAACTGCGGGCCAGGCTCGGCGCGGCAGCCGTCTCCGGAGCGCGCGCGGTGGGCTATCGGGGCGCCGGCACCGTGGAGTTCCTGCTGGAGGCCGACCCGGACGCGCAGGACGCCTTCTGGTTCATGGAGATGAACGCCCGGATCCAGGTCGAGCACCCGGTCACCGAACTCGTCACCGGAGTCGACCTGATCAGCGAACAGCTGCGGGTGGCCTCCGGCTCCCCGCTCACCGTCAAGCAGGAGGACATCGAGGTCCGCGGTCACGCCATCGAGTGCCGTATCAACGCCGAGGACCCCGACCGCGGCTTCGCGCCCACGCCCGGACTGCTGGAGAACTACCGCACCCCGGGCGGCCCCTGGGTCCGCGTCGACACCGACTACGTGCCGGGCTCCCGCGTCAGCCCCTACTACGACTCGATGATCGGCAAGCTCATCGTCTGGGGTCCGGACCGCGCCACCTGCCTGGACCGCGCCCTGCGCGCCCTGTCGGAGTTCGAGGTGTCGGGCCCGGGAGTCCACACCACGATCCCCATGCACCAGGAGATACTCGGCCACCCGGAGTTCCGCCGCGGGGGAGTCGCCACGGATTTCCTGGAGCGGCATTTCGCTCTGTAGACGCTCGGAGGCCGACATGTTCGGCGACATCGGCGACATCTGCGACACGGAAGTCGCGATCCTACGTCAACTGGAATGCGGCAGGTCCGACGAATTCATTTCCCGCAGCCTTGGCGTCTCCACCCGCACACTGCGCCGCTATCTGGCCGGAATGTGCGCGAAACTCGGCGTGGTGACCCGCTTCCAGCTGGGCGCGGCCGCAGCCCGGCTGGGTCTGCTCGGCGCCGTGGACACCCCGGACACCTGACGTATGGAAATTCCTGATCTCCGGTACGGGAACTCCGTTGGGCGGCTTCTGTACTTTCGCCCGGGCGAATCCAAGAGTGATGGGTATGTCTCTCCGTATTGTCGTTTCCAGCGTTTCTTCCGACGCACACATGTGGAATCTGGTCTATCTGCAGCTGCTGCTGGAGGAGGCCGGGCACGAGGTGACCAATCTCGGGGTGTGCCCGCCGGACGAAACCGTCATGGACGCCTGCCGCGGTGCCGACCGCCCCGACCTCCTGGTGCTGAGCACCGTCAACGGACACGGCCACCTCGACGGTCTGCGCCTGATCCGGGCCCTGCGCCGCGATCCCGAACTGGCCGCCCTGCCGGTCGTCATCGGCGGCAAGCTCGGGGTGCGGGGCGCGGACGCCGAGGAGGTCCGGCGGCTGCTCGACGCGGGCTTCGACGCCGTGTTCAACGAGTCGGACCAGCCGGCCGGCCGCACCCTGGCAGCCTTCGGCGACTTCCTCGCCGGGCTGGCCGGGCCGGCAGCCGTACGTGAGCCTCTCGTTGCCGGGGCGCCGCGCTGATGCCCCGGTTCGCCGAGTTCGTCCGGACGGCGGCCGCGGCAGGGCGGCTGGTCGTGCAGCCGCGCATGGGCTTCGGTGAACTCGCCCGGATGCGGGCCGGGTTGAGCGCGGTGCGCGACTGCCGGGCGACCTCCGTCGGCACCATCACGCTCGACAGCTACACCCGGGTCGGCGACTACGCCTCCGCCCGCCGCGCCCTGCGCGAGGGAGCCGAGCTCAATGGCTTCCCGCTGCTGGCCCACGGCGCGGGCACCGTGCGCAACCTTCTGCGCGAGGTCTCGGGGGCGGACTTCCCGGTCCAGGTACGGCACGGCTCGCCCCTGCCCCTCGACCTGTTCCGTTCGATGGTCGCCGCGGGCGTCGACGCCACCGAGGGCGGCCCGGTGTCGTACTGCCTGCCCTACGGCCGGGTCCCGCTTCCCGAGGCGACCGACAACTGGGCCCGCTGCAGTGAACTCGCCGCGGGCGCCCCCGACCCCATGCACCTGGAGACCTTCGGCGGCTGCATGCTCGGCCAGCTCTGCCCGCCCTCCCTGCTGGTGGCGCTCAGCGTCCTGGAGGCGATGTTCTTCCACGAGCACGGGCTGCGCTCGATCTCCCTCAGCTACGCCCAACAGGTGCACCTGGGCCAGGACCTGGAGGCCCTGGCCGCCCTGCGCCGCCTCGCGGCCGAACACCTCCCCGACGCCGACTGGCACGTCACCCTGTACACCTACATGGGCGTCTTCCCGCGCACCCCCATCGGCTCCTACCGCCTCGTCGAGGACAGTGTCCGCCTCGCCGTGCACAGCGGCACCGAGCGGCTCATCGTGAAGACCCCCGCCGAGGCCCGCCGTATACCCGCGATCGAGGAGAACGCCGAGGCCCTGGAGTTCGCCGACGCCGTCGCCCGCCAGGCCGCCGCCGACTGCGCGGTCACCAAGTGCCCCCCGCCCACCGACACCGGCCTCCTCGCCGAGGCCCGCACCCTGATCCACGCCACCCTCGAACTCGGCCGCACGGTCGGCTCCGCCCTGGTCACCGCCTTCGCCCGGGGCGTCCTCGACGTGCCGTACTGCCTGCACCGCGACAACGCGAACGCCGCCCGAGCCGTCATCGACGAGCACGGCATGCTCAGCTGGTCGAAGGCGGGCCGCATGCCGGTCACGATCCGCGACACGGACACCTCCCCCCTCACGGCCGACCGCCTGACCACGATGCTCGCCTACAACGAACGCCGCTACGACCGCGAGGACCTGGTCGGCTCCCTGCTGCGGAGCGCGGCATGAGGCCCCGCACGGCGGCCGCCACCTCCCCGACCGCGCTCACCCCCCGCGCCCGCGGCAGCCGGTGCGATCGCGAGGGCTTGGCTGTTGCGGGGCGCGGTATGCGGCCCCGCGTCGTCGTCGCCGCATCCCTGGACGTGTTCGGCTGCAGGGGGCGCCGCCGTGAGGGTCTGGGCGGTGCGTTTTTGGGGAGCGTCGCGTGAGCGCCCGTACGATGCTTGCCGGGACCCTGGCCGCCGTTCGCGCGCGTGGTGCCGTGCGTGCCCTGGTTTCCCAGGGGCAGCCCGGGCTGTCCCTGTGCGCCGCCGACGGGCGTTGGACCGGGCTGGACGCGGACATCGCCCGTGCGGTCGCCGCCGCCGTGCTGGGCGATCCCGAAGCCGTCGACTGGCGGCCGGCGGGATCCGCCGCCCGGCTCAGCCGGCTGGCCGCCGGGCAAGCCGATCTGACGGTCTGCAACGTCAGCTGGACCATGGGGCGCGAGGCCGCCCACGGGCTTCTCTTCGCCGGGGTCACCTGCTACGACGGCGAGGGGTTTCTCGTGCCCGCGGAATCCGGGTTCGAGGACCCCGCCCAACTCACGGGCAGGCGGCTCGCCGTGCACGCCGGCTCCACCTCCCCGGCCAATCTTGCCGCCTGGTACCGGCCGCGGGGCCTCGCCGTGGAGCCCGTCCCCTTCGACCGGCCCGCCGACGCGCTGCACGCCTACGCCTCCGGCGAGTGCGCCGCGTACGTCCTCGACAAGGTCGCCCTCGCGGGCGCGAGGCGTACGCTGCCCGACCCCGAGGCGCACCGGATCCTGCCCGCCGAGATCTCCCGCGAGCCCATGGCCGCCGTGGTGCGGGACGACGACCCCGGGTGGTTCCGGATCTGCCGCTGGGTGCTGCAACTCCTGTTCGCCGCCGAGTACGAGAGCCACCGCACCGGCGGCGCCGGCCGCGACGCCGTCGCCCGCCAGGCCGGACGGCACGGCCCCGCCGCCGGCCTCGACGAGCGGTGGGCGGCCCGTGTCCTCGACGCCGTGGGCAGCTACGCCGACCTGTACGAACGCAACCTGGGCCGCGCCTCGGGCCTCGATGTGCCGCGCGGCCCCAACGAGCTGTGGACCAGAGGTGGTCTGCACTACGCCGTGCCCCTGCACTGAAGACGCGGACCCACCGGGAGAAGAGGTACCGACTGTGAGCACCCCCAGCCGTCAGCAGCAGACCAGAGGAGCCGTCGAACTCACCGCGGCCATGGTCCTGTCGGGCACCCTCGGCGTCTTCGTCGTCGAGTCCGGCCAGCCCAGCTTCAACGTGGTGTTCTTCCGCTGCGTCTTCGGCGCCGTCGCCCTCGCCGCGTACTGCCTGGCCCGCGGCCTGTTCAAGAACCACAACTTCACCCGCCGCACCTTCGCCCTGGCGGTCCTCGGCGGCGTGTGCATCGTCTTCAACTGGGTGCTGCTGTTCAGCAGTTACACCAAGACGTCGATCTCGGTGGCCACGGTCGTCTACCACACCCAGCCGTTCTACGTGGTGATCCTCGGTCTGGTCCTGTTCAAGGAGAAGCTCAACCGGCACCAGGCCGGCTGGATCGTCCTCGCCTTCCTCGGCGTGCTCCTGGTCGCCGACCTCACCTCGGCCGACGGCAAGAAGGGCGACGCCTACTTCCTGGGCGTCGGCCAGGCCCTGCTCGCCGCGCTGCTGTACGCCTTCGCCACCGTCATCGCCAAGCACCTGAAGTCCGTACGCCCCGAACTCACCGCCCTCACCCAGGTGCTGGTCGGCATCCCGCTGCTGCTGCCGTTCACGGCACTCGGCAAGACCGCCGGTCTCGGCGCCGACTGGGCCTGGCTGGTCGGGCTCGGCGTCATCCACACCTGCCTGATGTACATCCTGCTGTACGCCTCGTACCAGAAGCTGCCCACCGCGAAGATCGCGGTCCTGTCCTTCGTCTATCCGGCGGTGGCCATCCTCGCCGACTTCACCGTGTACGGGCACCACATCACGCTCCTCCAGGCCCTGGGCGTCCCGCTGATCGTCCTGGCGGGCCTCGGCGTGAACCTCGGCTGGCGGCTGCTGCCGTCCGCAGGCCGCCGTACGCACGGGGACAAGGCGGCGGCACCCGCGCTCACCCGGATCGGAGAACCCCGATGACCTTCGTCAGCGACACCAAGGCGCCGAAAATCGCGCTCGTCGGCGCGACCGGAGCGGTCGGCCACACCCTCATCGAGCTGATCGAGACACGGGGGCTGCGCCACAACGGCATCAGGCTCGCCGCGTCCGCGCGTTCGGCGGGGCGGCAGCTGGAGGTCGACGGCCGTACCTGCACGGTGGAGGACCTGGACGGCTTCGACTTCTCGGACGTCGACATCGCGTTCTTCTCCGCCGGTACGTCCGTCAGCGAGAAGTGGGCCCGCCCGGCCGCGGCCCAGGGCGCGCTGGTCATCGACAACACCAACGCCTTCCGCATGGACCCGGACACCCCGCTGGTCGTCCCGCAGGTCAACGCGGACGTCCTCACCGGACGCCCGGCGAGCGGCATCATCGCCAACCCCAACTGCTCCACCATCCCGCTGGTGCGGCTGCTGCAGACCGTGGAGCAGCGGTGGGGGATACGGCAGGTGGTCGTCAGCACCTACCAGGCGGCCTCCGGCCAGGGCCAGCACGGCATCGAGGAACTCCAGGAGGGCACCGAACTCGCCCTGCACGACCCGGACGCCGAACTGCCCGCGGAACGCTTCACCGCCCCGCTCGCCTTCAACGTCGTGCCGTTCATCGACCGGCTCCTGGACAGCGGGTTCACCATGGAGGAGCAGAAGATGCTCCAGGAGTCCCGCAAGATCCTCGGCCTGCCGCACCTCGACGTCACCACCACCTGCGTCCGCGTCCCGGTCGTCAACTCGCACTCCGAGGCGGTGTGGGTGGAGGCCGCGGCCCCCGTCGACCGCGCCGAACTGGTCGGCCGCCTGGCAGCCCTGCCCGAGGTCACCGTCCACGACCAGGACATCCCGGGCCGCTTCCCGACCCCGCTGACCGCGGGCAACCCGGACCACGTCCACGTCGGCCGGGTCCGGGTCGCCCCGCACAACCCGCGCGGCTTCTGGCTCTGGCTGGTCGCCGACAACCTGCGTATCGGGGCCGCCCTGAACGCCGTACAGATCGCCGAGACCGTTCTCGACCGGGGGTTGCTGTGACCGACGCTGCCATTCTGAAGTTCGGCGGCTCCACCTTCCGTACCCACGCCGCCTACGACAGGCTCGCGGCCGGCCTCGAAGCCAGGCTGGAGCGTGAGGGCCGCCGGCTCGCCGTCGTGGTCAGCGCCATGCAGGGGGAGACCGAGCAGCTGCGGGGCCGGCTGCACGAGGTCAACGCCCACCCCGAGGACGCCACCCCGGCAGGCATGCTCGCCACCGCCGACCTGATCAGCGCCCACCTGCTCGCCACCGCCCTGCACCGCAGGGGCCGCACCGCGACCGTCCTGGCCGGCCACCAGATCGGCCTGATCACCAACTCGTCCTTCCTGTGGGCCCGGGTGATCGAGACCGACCCGGGACCGCTCGACAGGACGCTGGCCGAGTACGAGGTCGTCGTCGTCCCCGGCGGACAGGCCATCGACGCGCAGGGCCGGCCCACCTGGCTCGGCAAGAACAGCTCCGACCTGTCGGCCATCGCCGTCGCCCGCGCCCTCGGCGGCACCGCCTGCGAGATCCACTCCGACGTCGACGGCATCTACACCTCCGACCCGCACCTGGTGCGCGGCGCACGGCTGCTGCCGAAGGTCTCCTTCAACATGGCCGCCCTGATGTCCCTGTACGGCGCGAAGGTGCTGCACCGCCGGGCCGTGCAGCTCGCCCTGCGGCACGGCATCGAGATCGTCTGCCGCTACAACCGGGCACCGTTCTCCCGCGGCACGACCATCAGCCGCGAGGGCGACCAGATGGCCGCCATCGTCTTCAATCAGCGTTCGGTGGTACTGAGTTACGACAACGACGACTGCGCCGACCTCGCCCACGGCGTCTTCCACGCGGCCGGCATCGACACCGTACGGCTGACCGAGAAACCGTGGGTCGCCGTCGTCGGCGGCTTCGTCGACCTGGAGGCCGTGCAGCGCCGCCAGAACCTCAAACCCGGCACCTACGTCGGTGTCCCGGTCGCCGAGATCCGCGGCTCCAAGGTCACCACCCACCTCGCCGAGAGCGGCGAGGACGCGCTGCATGTCGCCCAGCGCCTGCACGACCGGATCGACCTGCCCGTCATGGAACCCGCACCAGAGCCCCACCTCGCCGGAGTGTGACCGCCTTGACCTTCGCCGACCTCGAACTGCCCGACCGGGTGCGCGACACCATCGGTGCGGAGCTGTGTCTGCTGCCCGACCCGACCACGGACGTCGACCGGGCCCTGACCCGCTACCACCGCGTCTTCGCCGCCCTGCCCACCGAACTCCTCCAGCAGATCATGGACTTCGGACGGCACAACGACTCCCCGGGCGTGATGCTCGTACGCAATCTGCCACTGGACGCGGACCTGCCGCCCACCCCGGTCGACGGCGAACCGTCCACCGCCAAGAACAGCTTCGTCGCCGAAGGCGTGCTGCTCGGCCTGACCGGACTGCTGGGCGAGCCGATCGGCGTGCTCACCGAGAAGGCCGGCCGGCTCGTCCACGACGTCGTCCCGGTCCGGGAGGGGGCACGGGCCCAGACCAACCAGGGCTCCGCGGTCTTCCTCAACTTCCACAGCGACATCACCTACGACACCACCGGCCGCTACGACGTCGCCAACCCGGACTTCCTCGTCCTCAACTGCCTGCGCGGTGCCGTCGGCAACGACGCCTACACGTACTACGCCGACGCCCGCGACCTGTGCCGGCACCTGCCGGACCCCCTGGTCGAGACGCTGCGCAGCCCGCTGTACCGGCTCAACGCCCCCGGCAGCTACACCCGCAGCGTCGGGCAGGAGGTGCTGTCCGAGCCGGTGCCCATCCTCAGCGGCGCCGCCCCCTTCCCGGAGATCACGGTCTCCGCCAACGGCACCCGCCCGCTCACCCGCGGCGCCCGGACCGCCCTCGACGCGCTGCAGGAGGCCTGCCGGTCCGTCGCCCACACCGTACGGCTGGAACCCGGCCAGGCCCTGCTGATCAACAACCGCAAGGGCGTCCACGCGCGCTCCACCTTCCGGGCACACCACGACGGCCGCGACCGCTGGCTCCAGCGCACCTATATCCGCCGCAACCTGTGGAACGTGCGTTACAGGGCCACGCCCGAGGACCGACGCGTTCATTACTGAATGCGGTGCCGTACCTAACGCTCTCAGGCCGACGGGCCCCGCACGGGAGTTCGGGCCGGGAAAGGCGTCCTAGGGTGAAAAGGCAAGAAGCAGCGCGCGGCGACGCGCCGACCTCGTGGGGCTCGGGTGTGTTGGGGGGTGAGGAATTGACGGACGAGATTCCTCTTCTCGGCGACCTCGCGGTGCAGGCCTACGAAGCGGCACTGCAGAAGGGCCGCTTCGACGACGAGGAGATCACCACCGCCCTCGACGCGGACATCACCGCGGTCGAGGAGATACGCAAGTCCCTCCAGGACCTGCACCTGCTCAGCCCGAGCGCACCCGGGCGTCCCGTCGTCCCCCTCGACCCCGAAGTCGCCGAGGCCGAACTGGTCACGCCGCTGGAGGTGGAGATCGGCCGACGCCGACGCGAAATCGGCCGTATCCACGAGGAGTTGCGCTCCCTGGCCGCCGACTACCGCGCCCGGCCGGGCGGCTCGGCGGCCGACGTGCCCATCACCGTCCTCGACGACGTCGAGGAGGTGCGCCGCGAGATCGACCGGGCCCGCTACGGCTGCACCCGGGAACGCATGAGCCTGCAGTCCGGCGGCGGCCGCCCGCCCGAACTCCTCGAGGCCGACCGGGAACACACCCTGGAACTGCTGCGCAGAGGCGTCCGCGTGCGCACCCTCTACCAGCACACCGCCCGCACCAGCCTCGCCACCCGCACCTACGTCCAGGAGATCAGCCGGCGCGGCGCCGAGGTGCGCACCGTCGACGAACTCTCCGAGCGGCTCATCATCTACGACCGCAGAATCGCCTTCATCCCCAAGGAGCGCACCGGCCGCCGGCCGCCCGGCGCCGCCGTCATCACCGAACCGACGGTCGTGGACTATCTGGCCCGCACCTTCGAGTCGGTGTGGCAGATCGGCCGGCCCTTCGAGGTGGACCAGCAGACCGCCGAATACCCGCAAGTCGCGGAAGAAGTACGGCATTCCATTATTCGCCTCATGGCCCTCGGGCTGAAGGACGAGGTCATCGCGCGCAGGCTCGGCATGGCGACCCGGACCTGCCGCCGCCACATCTCCGCCGTCATGGAGGAAATGGGGGCGGTCAGCCGATTCCAGGCGGGCCTTATAATCGGCCGCGAGAACCGGGAGAACGGCGAGGACCGGGAAAACGGCGAAGACCGGGAAAACGGGGATGTTGGCCGCTAGCTGACGTCGCCTGTCCCGAAGGGGACACCGCCGGGACATGGCGCCCGTGCCCGCCCGGTGATTCGCTGGAACAGGAAATCCATCCGTTGTCGGCCCATGCAGGAGAACACCATGGATATCAGGCAGCTGGCGGCGTTCCACAAGGTGGCCACGCTGCTCAGTTTCTCGAAGGCGGCGACGGAACTGAAGTACGCGCAGTCCAGTGTCACCAGCCAGATCAAGGGACTAGAGATGTCCCTGGGCGTCGACCTCTTCGACCGCCTCGGCGGCCGCATCCAGCTCACCGAGGCGGGCCAGCGGCTGCTGCCCTACGCCGAGCAGATGCTGGCCCTGGCCGGCGAGGCCCGCGGCGCCACGGTCGGCTCCGGGGACCCCTCCGGCGTGCTCACCATCGGCTCGATGGAGAGCATCACGTCCTACCGGATGCCGCCACTGCTGGAGTTCTTCCACCACCGCTACCCGGCCCTGCACATCGTGCTCCGCCCGAGCCTGTGCGCGGAGACCTGCCATGCGCTGCGGCAGGGGATGTTCGACATGGGCTTCCTGATGGAGGCCGAGACGCAGCACCCGGGCGTCCAGACCGAAGTCCTCGGCTCCGAACCCCTGACGGTAGTGGCCGCCCCCGACCATCCGCTCACCCAGGTCCCGAAGGTGACCACGGAGGAACTCCGCCGCACCCAGGTCATCTCCGCCGAGGCGGGCTGCGCCTACCGGGAACTGTTCGAGGCCGAACTGAACGACGGCACGGGAGAGGCCCTGCCGTTCCTGGAGTTCGGCACGATCGAGTCCATCAAGCGGGGTGTTGCGGCGGGCCTCGGCATCAGCCTGCTGCCGACGGCCTGCGTACAGGACACATTGGACGCCGGCCTTCTCGTGAAACTGGACTGGGACATCCCGTTCGAGGTGTTCACGCAGCTGGCCTGGCGCCGGGGAAAAAATCTCACGAGGGAGATGCGGGTCTTCACCGACCAGTCCATCCGATTCTTGGCCGAGGAATACGGGCGCTGACAATTCAACTCCGGCATGCAGGAGCGCCCCGTCAGGGGCGCGGGGAACTGCGCGACCAGCCCCCACCGGCCCGCAGATTCACTCACAAGCGATTGACCCCAATTCCCCCAACGCACTCTGCAGCATCCGGATGTGGGCGTCCACTGTCGCCAGGCCCATCCCCATCGTGCTCAGGCACAGGTGAGTCGCCCCAAGATCACGCCAACCAGCCACAAACCCCGCCCACTTTGCCTCGGGCACCTCCGCAAGCTTGAGCCGAGCCTCGAACCCGATCCCCGCGGGATCACGCCCGGCCGCGACGGCATAGGACCGCACACGCTCCACCATGGAGCGCGCCGTCCCGTCCGGAGGACGCTGCGGCAGCCAGCCGTCACCCAGTTCGCCCGCCCGGCGCAGCACAGGCTCCGCGTTGCCGCCGAACCACACCGGAATACGCCCCCGCACCGGCCGCGGCAGGATCCCCGCGTCCTCGATGCGATGCCAGCGCCCCTCGTAGGTCACCGTGGGCCGAGCCCACAGCGCGCGCAGCACCTCGACCTGTTCGGCGCTGCGGGCGCCGCGGTCGGTGAACGTCGCGCCCAGGGCGTCGTACTCCACCCGGTTCCAGCCGATGCCCACGCCCAGCCGCAGCCGGCCGCCGCTGAGAACGTCGACCTCGGCGGCCTGCTTGGCCACCAGGGCGGTCTGCCGCTGCGGCAGCACCAGGACCCCGGTGGCGAGCTCCAGGGTGCGGGTGACCCCGGCGAGATAGCCGAACAGCACGAAGACCTCGTGGAAGGGGTCTTCGCTGGTGTAGCCGTACCAGCCGGGGCGGCGGGCGGTGCCCGCGCCGAGTACGTGGTCGAAGGCGACCGCGTGCGCGAAGCCCAGCTCCTCCACGGCCTCGGCCCAGGCGCGCACCGCGCCCGGGTCCGCGCCGATCTCCGTCTGCGGGAAAACTGCTCCGATACGCATGCTCAGCCGACCAGACCCCAGCCGTCGTCCGCTGAGGACGTGGTCCGCAGTGCGCTGCCGTTCACCATCAGTGCCTCCTCGTGGGTTGGTCGTCCCACGGTCCCCAGCCGACTCCTCGCCCGCGCGGCGCCGCGCCGCAGGTTCCGGCACTCTGTCACACGGCGGATGACACTGCGTCAAGTGAATGGTCAGTTCGAATGAACTGACGTAGTACCCAGGTGGAGCTCGCAGAGTGCGTCGGGCGGCCGCGGCGCCGGGACCTCCCCTCCGGCCCCGTCACTAGCGTCGGCCGGGACCGATCGTCCAGCACGCCCGCCCCGACCCGGGCGCGCCCCCACGGAGTTGCCGATGACTTCCGCCGAAGACCGGATCGACGTCACCGAGACCTGCACCAGGATGCTGTGGCACGTCGACCTGCGCCAGTGGGAGGCCCTGCCGGCCCTGCTCGCGGAGAAGGTGACCCTGGACTACACGAGCCTCTTCGGCGGGCAGCCCGTGGTCAGCACCCGTGACCGCGTCATCGCCGACTGGCGGGCCGGGCTCGGCCACCTCGAGGCCACCCAGCACATGATCGGCAACCAGATCGCCGAGGTGCACGGGGACGAGGCGGTCCTCACCGCCCACTTCCAGGCCACCCATCTGCTGCCCAACGCCCATGGCGGCCCGACCTGGACGCTCGGCGGCCGCTACCGCTTCGACCTGACCCGCAGCGGGTCCGGCTGGCGCATAACCGGCCTGGTGATGACCGCGGCGTGGGCGGACGGCAACCAGCAGATCATGACCCCTCCGGACAGCCAGTAGGCCGTGAGACGGCCACAAGGAGACGACATGAGCGACCTCACCGAGCAGACCCGGGACGTTGCCAAGCGGTGGTTCGCCGCCCTGACGAGCGGCGACTTCGGCACCGCGCTCGGGCTTCTCGCCGACGACGTCGAATGGATCAACTACCGTCCCGTGCCCGGCTACAACGACGACATGAAGTGGATCGGCACCCTGCACAGCAGCGCCGAAGTGGCGGACAGCGTGGGGGTGTTCGCCGGTCAGTGCGAGGTGGTCTCCGAGGAGCTGCTCGACCTCGTCGTCGAGGGCGAGAAGGCCGCCGGGATCATCCACGAGATCTCCCGGGTCAAGGAGACCGGCATCGACTTCGAGATCATCTTCACGCACTGGCTGACCGTCCGCGACGGCCGGATCGTCCGCTGGGAGTCCCACACCGACCCCTCGCAGATCATCCGGGCGATCCGGGGCGAGGCGGTGGCCTCATGAGCGCCGCTCTCATCGCGGCCGTGCGCGGCCGTTCCACCGAGGAGGTCCAGCGGCTGCTGGACGCGGGCGCCGACCCGAGCACGCGCGAGCACTCCTCAGGGCTCACCGTCTTGATGATCGCCGCCGGTCAGGCCGACCCGGCGACCACCGAGACGCTGATCGCGTCCGGCGCCGACGTCCACACCGCCGACACCAGGGCCGGCGCGACCGCGCTGCACAAGGCCTGCCAGGGCGGCAGCCTGGACGTCACCCGGCAGCTCGTCGAGGCCGGTGCCTTCGTGGACGCCGTGGCCCCCACCACCGGGCACACCCCGCTGATGGACGCCCTCTGGTACAAGTACCCGGACCTGGTCGAGTACCTCCTCGACCAGGGCGCGGGCCTCAAGCTCCACACCCACTACGGCTTCTCGCTCGAGGAGCACTTCGCCTACGAGCTGAACGTCAACACGTTCGGCAAGGACAAGCTGCTGCGCGCCGAGCAGCTCCTGAAGGAGCGCCGGGAGGCCGACGCGAGCGCCGTCGAGGCCCAGCCCCTGATGGCCGCCACCGCCGCCGGAGACACCGAGGCCGTACGCCGGCTCCTCGCCGACGGCGCCGAAGTGGACGCCCGCGCCCCCTTCCTCAACGGCTTCAACGACGCCCACACCCCGCTGCTCGTCGGCTCCCGCGACGGCCACGGCGAGATCGTCCGGCTGCTGCTGGGCGCGGGCGCCGACATCAACGCGGTCGAGCCCTGCTTCGGCGCCGTACCCCTGCACAAGGCCGTCTACAACGGCCACGCCGACATCACCGCCGACCTGGTCGCCCACCCGGGCATCGACCTCGACTTCCAGGGCGCCACCAACGGCTACACCCCCCTGCACGACGCCCTGTGGCACGGCTACGCCGACTGCGTGACCGTCCTGCTCGACGCCGGCGCCCGCACCGACCTGGTCGGCCACGACGGGAAGACCCCGCTCGACCTGGCCGTCGAGGTCTTCGGCGACGACGACCCGATCACCCGGCGGATCGCGGCACTCGCGGCGGCGTGACCCCAACTCCCCTAAGGAACCCCATGTTGTTCTACGTCCAGATGCGCTGGAACCACGAGGGCCGGATCTCCCTGGACGAACTCTGGGAGATCGAGCGCGAAGAGGCCGAACACGCCCAGGAGACCCTCGACTCCGGATTCGCCGTCGGCCTGTGGAAGGTCGCCGCGCAGAAGCGCGTGATCGGGATCATCGAGTCCCCGAGCGCCGAGGAACTGGACCGCACGGCCCTCGGCCGGCTGCCGATGCGCGAGTACCTCGAGTTCGAGGAGGTCTGGCCGTTGCGCGACTACCTGGGCTTCGCCGAGGACGTGAAGAAGGCCTACAAGGTCTGACCGAACCGTCCGACCGACCGACTCCCCTGGAGACCGCCATGATCCACCAGCTGATCTTCGCCCATCCCAAACCCGGAATGTCCGAGCAGGAGTTCCAGGACTACTGGGTCGACGTCCATGCGGTGCAGTACGCGAGCAAGATCCCGCAGATCAAGAAGTACCTGATCGACACCCGTATCCCCTTCGGCCCGGAACCGGACGACCCGCTGTGGAGCGGCATCGCCGAGATCTGGCTGGAGAACGACGAGGACCAGCTCGCCTCCCTGCAGACCCCGGAGTTCCTGGAGGGCGCCCGGCTCGACGAGCCCAAGTGGGCCGCCTTCTGGCGCACCGTCGTCCTCGACACCGACGCACACGTCCTGCGGGCCGGGGACCACCCGGCGCCCGAGGACGGCGTGAAGATCGTCGCCCTGGTCAAGCGCGCCGAGGGCACCACCGTGGAGCAGTTCCGCGAGCGCAGCCTCGGCGAGCACGCCGAGCTGATGCTCCAGGTGCCGGGCCTGCGCCGCTACCTCCAGTGCTTCACCCGGGACGGCGCCTACGCCATCGGCGAGGCCCTCCTCGACGCCGCCTACCTGCTCTCCTTCGACAGCCTCGAAGACCTGGAGAAGGCCGCGGCATCCGAGGAGTACGCGAGGGCCAAGGACGACCTCATCACCTTCGTACAGCCCCGCTATCTGCACCACATGGCGGTCAAGGAGCACTGGATCATCGGTTCGGAAGGCGAAGCACGTGACCACCGCTGAGCACACGCACGACAACCAGGCGCGTCGCACCCAACTCGCCCTGGGGACACTGGCCCTGGGCGCGTTCGTCATCGGCACGGCGGAACTCGTCATCGTGGGCATCCTGAACCTCATCGCCAAGGACACCGGCGTCTCGGTCGGCACCGCCGGCCTGCTGGTCACCGCCTACGCCCTCGGCATCTGCGTCGGCGGCCCCCTGCTGACGGCCGTGACCATCCGGCTCGGCCGCCATCTGCTGCTGTGGTCGGCGCTGTCCGTGTTCCTCGTCGGGAACCTGCTCGCCGCGCTCACCACCAGTTTCGGCGCGCTGATCGTGGCGCGCGTCATCACCGGCGCCATCCACGGCCTGTTCATCGGCGTGGCCTCGGCGCTCGCCGCGCACCTCGTCCCGGCCGGGCAGCAGGGCAGGGCCGTCGCCATGGTGTTCGGCGGGATCGCCGTCTCCACCGTGATCGGCGTGCCGCTCGGTACCCTCGCCGGCAACGCGATCGGCTGGCAGGCCACCTTCGTCGGCATCGTCGCCCTCGGCGCGCTGGCCCTGGTCGCCACCCTCGCCTTCGTCCCGAGGGTCGGCATCACCGGGCCGACAGGGCTCGGCTCACAGGTCCGGCACGCCTTCGCACCACGGGTGCTGGCCCAGCTCGGCGTCGGACTGCTTTTGCTCGGCGGCCAGTTCGCCGCGTTCACCTACCTCGCCTCCTACCTGGAGGACGTCACCGGCATCTCTGGCGGCGCGGTCAGCGCCTTCCTGCTGGTCTACGGCATCGCCAGCGCCGTCGGCGTGTTCGGCGGCGGCCGGTTCGCCGACCGCGGGGCGGCCACCACGCTGGTGGTGGCCAACGTCGCGCTCGCGCTCATCCTCACCGCCCTGCACTACGTCGGCGACAGCCCGGCGCTGACCGCCGTGGCGCTCGCCGTGTGGGGGCTGGTCGGCTTCGGCCTGGTGCCCTCCTTCCAGCTGCGGGTGATCACCCTGGCCGGACCCGGCGGCGACCTCGCCGCCACTCTCGGCGCCTCCGCCGTCAACGCGGGCATCGCCGGGGGAGCGGCCGCCGGCGGCTGGGCCGTGGAGGCCCACGGCGTCGGCTCGGTGTTCGTACTCGCCCTGATCGTCATGGTCGTGGCGCTGCCCGCGACCTGGGCCGCGACACGACTGCGCCCGGCTGCCGACGAGCCCGTCCAGGCGGTGTCCCCGGTCGCCGACCCGATCGCCGATCCCACCTGAGGACCCCGAAGGACCGACCCATGCAGATCATCGCGAAGCACAGCCTGCCCACCGTGCAGATCAACGGCGAGGTCGCGGCACACATTCTCAACGCGAGCGACCACCCCGGTCTCAGCGTCTCGGCGTTCATCGTCGACGTCGCGACCGACGCCGGCCCCCCGCGCCACACTCACCCCTACGAGGAGATCTTCGTGATCGTCGAGGGCACGGTACGGCTGGAGGCCGGCGGCGAGAGCGTCGACGCGACCCCGGACGACATCTGCGTCGTACCGGCCGGAATGCCGCACAAGTTCGCCAACCTCGGCCCCGGCCGGGCCCGCATGGTCAACATCCATGCCGCCAAGGACGTCGTCACCGAGTTCGTCCCCGACGAGGCCGACACCAACGAGTCGTACGCGTACAACCGCCCGGGCGCCTGAGAGGACCCGCACATGAGGATCGGCATCCTGGGCAGCGGCGAGATCGGCGGCACCCTCGCCCGGCTGCTCACCGCCGCCGGACACGAGATCGCCGTGGCCAACCGGCGCGGCCCCGGCTCCCTCGCCGGGCTGGTCGCGGAACTCGGCGGACGGGCCCGGGCGGTCGCCGTCGAGGAGGCCATCGCCTTCGGTGACCCGCTCGTCGTGGTGGCCATCCCGTTCGGCGCCTACGAGAGCCTGCCGGCCGACGCGCTCGCCGGGAAGGTCGTCGTGGACACCACCAACTACACACCCGGCAGGGACGGCACGTTCCCCGACCTGGAGTCGGACCGGACCACGTCGTCCGAGCTGATCGCGGCCCACCTGCCGGGCGCCCGCCTGGTCAAGGCGGTCAACACCCTCAACTACAAGTACCTGCTCGACCTCGCCCGGCCGGGCGCAGCGCGCGAGGAACGGACCGCGCTGTTCGTCGCCGGCGACGACCCCGAGGCCAACCGGCTCGTCACCGAACTCCTCGACGAGCTCGGCTTCGCGCCCGTGCCGACGGGCTCCCTCGCCGGGGGAGGACGCCGGCAGCAGCCCGGCACCCCCGTCTTCAACCGCCCCCTCGACGCACGTCTCGCCCAAGAGAGGTGGAGCACATGACCACTGTGGAGACCATCCGGTTCAAGCTGCGTGCCGACGTCGACGACGCCGAGTTCCAGCAGCTCAACCGCACCATGGAGAAGGAGTACCTGGAGAACCGGGCCGGCTTCCTCGCCCGCTCGACCGCCCGCGGCGCCGACGGCGAGTACCTGGTGACCGTCCACTGGGCCTCCCCCGAGGACGCCGAGGCCACCATCGCGGCCTTCTTCGCCGCCCCCGAGACCCAGGCCTTCCTCGCCGCCGTCGACCTGGAGACCGTACAGCCCGGCCGCTACGAGCTGATCGAGAGCTGAGGCCGACTCCTCGGGCTCTCTCCCCGGCCGGGCCGGCTCCAGGACTGTGAGGGATCCGGAGCCGGCCCGGCCCACCTGTCGACAAGAAGAGAAGTGGGAGCCATGGCACCCTCAACGACCACTCCCGCGTCGGCGGCCGCCGTACGCGCACTGCGCACCACCCTGCGGGGGAACGTGCTCGCGCCGGGCGACCCGTCCTACGAACCGGCGCGGCGCCTGTGGAACGGCGCGGTCGACGCACGGCCCGCGGTCATCGTCCGGCCCGCCGACGAGACCGACGTGACCTGGGCGGTCCGTATCGCCCGCACTCACCGGCTGCCACTGACCGTCCGCGGCGGCGGCCACGACTGGGCGGGTCGGGCGAGTGCGGACGACGGCCTGATGATCGACCTGTCCGCGATGCGCCGGGTCACCGTCGACCGGGCCTCCCGCACCGCCGTGGCACAGGGCGGCGCCCGGGCCGGCGACCTCGTCGAGGCCACGCGGACCCCCGGGCTCGCCCCCGTCACCGGCACCGTCAAGGCGGTCGGCTTCGCGGGACTCACCCTCGGCGGCGGCTACGGACTGCTCGCCGGCCGGTGCGGACTCGCCCTGGACAACCTGGTCGCCGCCCGGGTCGTGCTCGCCGACGGCCGCCCCGTCGTCGCCAGTGCCGAGGAGAACCCCGACCTGTACTGGGCGCTGCGCGGCGGAGGCGGCAACTTCGGCGTCGTCACCGAACTGCGGGTACGCCTGCACCCCATCAGCACCGTCCTCGCCGGCATGATCCTCTACCCCCTCGCGCAGGCCGCCTCCGTCCTGCGCGGCTACCGCGAGATCACCGCCTCGGCGGCGGACGAACTGACCGTCATGACCGGCTTCTTCGGCGGACCCGACGGACAGCCCCTGATCTACGTCCTGCCGGTGTGGTGCGGCGACATCGCCCGGGGCCGCCCGGTCATCGACCGCTTCACCGCCCTCGGCACACCCCTGGCCGGACAGGTCTGCCCACAGGAGTACGCGGGCGTCCTCGGCATGTTCGACCAGGTCGTCGTCGACGGCCGGCACAACGAGGTCGGCACCCAGTGGCTGCCCGAACTCACCGACGCCACCGTCGAGTTGATCGTCGACGCGGCGGCCACGGCGACCTCGCCGTACTCCGGCATGTACATCCACCACTTCCACGGCGCCGCCGCCCGCGTACCGGCCGCGGACACCGCCTTCGCACTGCGCCGGGACCATCTGCTCGTCGAGATCGCCGCGGCCTGGGAGGGCGCCGAACGGGCCGCGCCGCACCGGCGCTGGGCGCGCGAGGTGACCACCGCGTTCGCCGAGCACGCGCTGCCCGGCGGCTACCCCAATCTGCTCGGCCCCCAGGAGAGCGGGCGCGCCGCGGCCGCGTTCGGCCCGGGCGCCGCCCGGCTGCTGCGGACCAAGGAACGCTACGACCCCGACCACGTCTTCAGCGCGGCGGCGGCGCTCGAACCGACCCCTACCGACTCAGGAGCCTGATCACCATGACCGAAGCGGCGAGCACCGCCCCCACCGTGCGGGACGCGACCCTCGACGTCCTGCGCGCATTAGGTCTGACCACCGTCTTCAGCAACCCCAGTCACACCGAGATGAAGCTGTTCGAGTACTGGCCCGAGGACGAGTTCCGCTTCGTCATGGGCCTTCAGGAGGCCGCCGTCGTCGGCATGGCCGACGGCTACGCCCAGGGCACCGGCGAACCCGCCCTGGTCCTCATCAACGGCGGGCCCGGCCTCGGCAACGCCATGGGCAGCGTCTACACGGCCGCCGCGGCGAACACGCCGATGGTCATCCTCGGCGGGCAGCAGGCCCGCAAGATGCTCCTCGGGGACCCCTTCCTGGTCGCCAAGGACGCCACCCAGCTGCCCAAGCCGTACATCAAGTGGGCCGGCGAACCCGGGCGTCCGCAGGACGTGCCCGCGCTGATCGCCCAGGCCTACCAGATCGCCAAACAGGCCCCGCAGGGCCCGGTGTTCGTGGCCGTCCCCGAGGACGACTGGGTCCGCCCGGCCGATCCGGAGCCGGTGCGGATCGCCGAGGTGGAGAGCGCCGTCGTACCCGATCCGGCGGCCCTCGCCCGCCTGGCCGAGGCGCTCAACGGAGCCGAGCGGCCCGGACTGGTGGCCGGCGGCCCGGTGGACGCACAGGGCGCGCGCGGCGACCTGATCGCGCTGGCCGAGAAGCTGAACGCGCGGGTGTGGGGTGCGCCCGTGTGGAACCGCGGCGCCTTCCCGGAGAACCACCCCCTGTTCGCCGGCGTCCTGCCGCCCGTCCCCGAACTGGTCAACCAGCGGCTCGCCGAGCAGCACGACGTGGTCGTCGTCCTCGGCGGCCCCGCGTTCACGCTCTTCACGGCGTGGGACCTTTTCTCGACGGCACCCGCGGACCTGGACAGGTCCCCACGGCCCCAACTCACCCCGGACGTAAGCTTCCTGCACGTCACCGACAACCCGCAGGCCGCCGCGGCCACCCTGGCGAACACCAGCTTCGTGGCCCCGCCCGGCGCGGTCGTCAAGGGGCTGGTGCCGCTGGTCGAGCAGCGTGAGCGCGTCGAACTCGCCCCGGTGCGCGAACCGGTGGCGATCCCCGAACCCTCGACGCCGCTCACCCAGGCGTACCTCTTCCACGTCCTCTCCCAGGAACTCCCCGACGACGCCCAGCTCTTCGAGGAACTGCCCATCGCCCGCGCCGACTTCCACGAGCAGATACCGCTCGGCGCGGACAACGGCTACTTCGCCACGGCCAGCGGCGCCCTCGGCTTCCCCTTCGCCGGCGCCGTCGGCTACGCCCTCGCGCACCCCGAGAAGCGAGCCGTGGTCGTGGTCGGCGAGGGCTCGGCGCAGTACACGCTGCACGCCCTGTGGACCGCGGCCCAGCACCGGCTGCCCGTCACCTTCGTCATCCCCGACAACTCCGGCTATCTGTCCCTCAAGTACTACCTCCAGGACCAGAAGTCCTGGCAGAAGGGCTGGGACCTCAGCGGCGTCGACATGGCCCAGCTGGCCCGCGGCTTCGGCGTGCGCGGCGAACGCGTCGAGACCCCGGAGCACCTGCGCGAGTCCCTGCGCAGCGCCCTGACGGCCGACGGACCGGTCCTCCTGGACGTGGTGGTCGCCGACCCGGGGCTGTTCCGCCTCTGACCCGAGGGACCGACACCGGACGCCCTCCGCCCTGCGCGGGGGGCGTCCTTCGTTGCGCACTGGACAACAGCCCCGGCCACGGCCCGATTTGCCGTAGTGCGGTCTGCCACTTGGGGATGTGCGTCACCCGGAGCCCTCCCTTCTGGTAGTGGCCAAAGCCCGAAAACTAGACATGAGTTCGGCAGTTCACGTGTCCGAAGCGAACGCCGACCCAGCCGACCGAGAGGAACCCCATGAGCAGGCGCATCCTCGTCGTCCTGTCCGAGTACGGCTATTGGGGCGAGGAACTGATCGGCCCCCTGGAGACCTTCGACAAGGCGGGATACCACCTCACCTTCGCCACCCCGACCGGCAAGCGGCCCGTGGCGCTGCCCCCGAGCATGGACCCCGACTACGTCGACCCGCCGCTCGGCCGCTCCGTCACCACCCCGGAGATGGCGGCGAAGGTCAAGGCCGTCGAGGCCTCCGACCGCCTCGACAACCCCCTCGACCTGTCGTCCTGGCTGCCCGACCGGCCCTACCGTTCGAAGCCGTACTTCCTGCGCGACTGGGAGGCGTACAACAGCCGCGTGGAGAAGGTCCGCGACCAGATCGCCGACCGCTACGACGCCCTCCTCATCGTGGGCGGCAGCGGCCCGATCGTCGACCTCGCCAACAACTGGCGCGTCCACGACCTGATCCTCGCCTTCCACCACCTGGACCGCCCGATCGCCGCCGAGTGCTACGGCGTGGCCTGCCTGGCGTTCGCCCGCGACCAGGAGGACCGCGAGAGCATCATCCGTGGCAAGCACGTCACCGGGCACTGCATCGAGTACGACTACCTCGACGGCACCGGGTTCGTCGGCACCGACTTCAACATGGGCCCGCCGCCGTACCCGCTGGAGTACATCCTGCGCGACGCGACCGCCCCCGGCGGCGCCTACCACGGCAACTTCGGCAAGACCACCTCGGTGATCGTCGACTACCCGTTCATCACCGGGCGTTCGACGCCCGACTCCTACCTCACCGGTCAGAAGACGGTCGAGGTGCTCGACCAGGGCCTGCGCCAGTGGGGCTTCCGGGCCGCCGCCCAGCCGTAGCCACCGACCCCGACGAGAGGCGGTACCACCATGGACAGCAGGCCGGCCCGGGCGGCGTTCCTCGAACAGCTCGCCGTCGAGGGGGTGCCGTACATGTTCGGCAACCCCGGCACCGTCGAGCAGGGCTTCCTGGACGAGCTGCGCCACTTTCCCGGCATCGAGTACGTGCTGACCCTGCAGGAGGCCGTGGCCGTCGGCATGGCGGACGGCTACGCCCGCTCCACCCGCCGCCCGGCCGTGGTCCAGCTGCACTCCGGGGTGGGCCTCGGCAACGGCATCGGCATGCTCTACCAGGCCAAGCGCGGCCACGCCCCGCTCGTCGTCCTGGTCGGCGAGGCCGGCCTGCGCTACGAGGCGATGGAGGCGCAGATGGCCGCCGACCTGGTGGCCATGGCCGAGCCGGTGACCAAGTGGGCGACGCGGGTCGTGGACCCGGATTCCACGCTGCGGGTGCTGCGCCGCGCGTTCAAGGTGGCCGGCACCCCGCCGTACGGGCCGGTCCTCGTCGTGCTGCCCGCCGATGTGATGGACCGGCCCACGCGCGAGGAGGCAGTGCCGGTGTCCTACCCCGGCACCGCCTCCGCACCAGAGCCGCAGTCGCTGGCGCGTGCGGCGGAGCTGCTGGCCGGGGCGCGCAAGCCGATCGTGATCGCGGGCGACGGGATCCACTTCTCCGGAGCCCAGGAGGAGTTGGGGCGGCTGGCCTCGGTGTGGGGCGCGGAGGTGTGGGGCGCCGACTGGGCCGAGGTCAACCTGTCCGTCCAACACCCTGCCTACGCCGGCCAGTTGGGCCATATGTTCGGCGAGAGCAGCCGTCGGGTCACGGGCGCGGCGGACGCCGTGCTGCTGTGCGGCACCTATGCGCTGCCGGAGGTCTTCCCGGCCCTGGAGGGTGTCTTCGGCGAGGGTGTGCCGGTGGTCCACATCGACCTGGACACCGACGCGATCGCCAAGAACTTCCCCGTCGACATCGGTCTCGTGGCCGATCCCAAGCGGTCCCTCGCGCTGCTCGCCGACGCGATCGAGGCCCGGATGAGCGGCGACCAGCGCACGGCCGCCCAGGACAGGCTGCGACGAGGCGCAGCCGCACGCGCCGAGGCCCGGGCGGCCGCCGCCCGCGGCGCCCGGGAGCGGGCCGACGCGTCGGAACTCCCGCACATCGCCTTCGCCGAGGAGCTGGCGGCCCGGCTCCCGGACGACGTCGTCCTGTTCGACGAGTCCCTCACTGCCTCCCCGGACCTCTTCGGGCCGCTCCCGGCGGCCGAGCCCGGCCGCTGGCACCAGACCCGCGGCGGCTCCCTCGGCGTCGGCATCCCCGGCGCTCTGGGCGCCCAGCTCGCCCGCCCCGACGCCACGGTGGTGGGCTTCAGCGGCGACGGCGGCAGCATGTACACCTTCCAGGCGCTGTGGACGGCGGCCCGGCACGACATCGGTGCCAAGTTCGTCGTGTGCAACAACAGCAGCTACCGGCTGCTGGAACTCAACATCGACCAGTACTGGAGGGAGCAGGGGATTCCGGAGCACGAACACCCGGGGATCTTCGACCTCTCCCGGCCGGCCATCGACTTCGTCGCCCTGTCGAGGTCCCTGGGCGTGCCCGCGCTGCGGGTGGAGAAACCGGGCCAGGTCGCGGCGGCCGTCGACGAGGCGCTGTCGCACCGCGGCCCGTTCCTGATCGACCTGGTCACCGAACGGGGGAGGGGACGGTAACGGTGCGACTGACGGGTCACAAGATCGCCGTACTGATGGAGAGCGACTTCTACGAACCCGAGATCCTGTACTACGCGCGCCGCTTCCCCGAGGAGGGCGCCGAGGTCCACTTCCTGTCCCGGCTGTGGGGCGAGAAGGAGATGACCTTCCAGGGACACGAGCACCGGATGCCGTTCACGGTCACCGAATCCTTCGAGGACGTCGACGAGTTCGCGCTGAAGGAGTTCAGCGCCGTCATCGTTCCCTCCGGCATGGTCGCCGACCGCCTGCGCTACACCGAGGACCCGGACCGGCTCCCGCCTGCCGCAACGTTCCTGCGCCGCGCGTTCGCCGACCCCGCCATCCTCAAGGGCGTCATCTGCCACGGCATGTGGCTCGCGGCCCCGGTGCCGGGACTGGTCCGCGGCCGGCGCGCCGTGGTCCACAACAACCTGCTGGGCGATCTGCGCAACATGGGCGGCAGCTACGTCGACCAGGACGTCGTCGTCGACGACGACCTCGTCACCGCCCGCACCGGCGAGCACTGCCATCTCTTCGCCCGCACCATCATCGACCTGCTCGCCGCACACGGTACGAGAAGCGCCGGCACCGGCTTGTGGGCGCGGTGAGCTGATGGACACTCACGGGGGAACGCGCCGAGCAGGCCGGTCAGCTCTGGTGCTGCTGCTGTCCGGTCAGGGCCTGCGCGGGATCGTAGGTCGTGGGCATCCCGGAGGCCTGCAGCGCCTGGTCGTAGGCGTCCAGGGCCTCCTTCGCGCGGCCCTGGCGCTTCCACACGTCACCGAGGTGGCGCCATTCCTGCGCGGTCTCGTACGACGCCGCGAAGTGCCTGAGCTGGCGGGTCGCCGCGTGCAGGCCCTGCAGGCCCTCCTCGGTCTCCCCGCGCAGCAGATGGATCTCGGCGATCCTGACGCGCGCCCCGACCGCCTCCACGCGCGGGCCCGAACTGAGCAGTCCGAGGGCGCGCCGGGCGTGGGAGACGGCCTCGTCCCACCGGCCGAGCTGGGTGTTCGCGTCGATCAGGCAGATCTCGCACCTGGCCTGTTCCACGGCGGTGCCGAGCTCCGCGAGCGTCTGACCGGCGTCCTGAAGCAGTTCCAGCGCCCGGGTGGGGTCGGGCACCTCGGACTGCAGTTCCAGCCAGGCGACCGTCATCTTGAGCATTGCCACATGCCGCAGGTTGTCGTCGTCGGCCATCATCGCCAGGGCCCGCTCGGTCAGGGCGAGCGCCTCGGGGAGCTGCCGCCGGGAGAGGGCGACGAGACCGGCGTTCCAGTACACCGCGCCGCGGCCGGCGCGTCCGCCGTGGTCCTCGGCCACCGGAACGAGCTTCTGGGCGAGAAGGTGGGCGCGGGTGATGTCACCGCGCATGAGATACGACCCGATGAGCGTCGCACCGACCTGGATGTGGTCCACGGTGACGTCCAGACCGAGCGCGTCCAGCCTGGCCAAGGCCCGCTCGCCGATCTCGATGCCGAGGGTGATGTCGCCCATGTTGCGGTAGCAGCGGCTGAGGGCGACCTGTACACGGCACCACTCGTCGGAGCCGGCCGCCAGGGACGGGTCCCTGCCGAGCTCCTCAAGGACGGGGATGGCGGCCTCGATCCGGTCGAGCTTCTCCAGCGAGGTCGCCTGGCCGATGCGGGCGCGCAGCCGCATGTGCGGGTCCAGCAGGGCGGGTTTGGCGAGGAGTTCACCGAAGGCCTGGAGGGCCTCGCCGTTGTCGCCGTTCCGCAGTGCCATTTCGGCGAAAGAGAGCTTCAGCCTGGTGTCCTCCAGAGCGTGGTCGTCGCGCCCGGTGCGCAGATGATCCGGCGAGCACCCCAGTTTCCCGGCGAGAGCGGAGAGCACCGCATCCGAGGGAGCCCTTTTACCTGATTCGATGAGCGAGATGTAGCTCGCCGAGATATCCGAGGAGGCCAGATCCTGCTGCTTCAGCCCGAGTTTGACCCGGAGGGTCCGGATGCGCCTGCCCAACTCGACCGGAGATGCGCTTTCCGTTTGATCCATTTGGCTTCCCAGAGGTGAGCACATGACTTGAGATGTCATAGATCACAATACCAGCATGACTGGGCCACGCCAATGGGCTTGACCCGGCTGTGGCCTGGAGCGGCCGAAAACACCCTGCTCCGCTTGTGGTTGTCGTGTGCTCGAACAGGACACGGAAATTCCGATTCCAGCAATAGAAATACATTCTCCATTTTACCGAGGCGCACTTGACTGTCGATGTAATGTTCGATTGACTCGAATTGTAAATAAAAAACCTCTAGGGGGAATGGAGAAAAGGAGTGATTCACAAACTCGCCGCAATACTTGTGGCTGTGCTGTTCGTCGCCGGACTGGTCGGCGGCGGGACCTTCCTCGCAGAAGGAGGGGCGTCCGTGCACACGGTCGTGCCCGCGAAGGCAAACGGTCCGGGGGGCGGCGGCTGCTGCTGAACCGGCCGGCGCACCTCGGCCGACCGCCGTAAAGGGAGCCCTACCCGGATACGCCCCGAGGATCCGTGAGCGGAAAATGACAGGCGACTGAACGGCCACCCCCCACAGCCGTCTTCAGGGTCGCCGGGATTTCCCGTTCACACCTGCGCTGTTCCTCCCGTCGAAGTGAAGCGAACACGGGGCAGCGTGTCCGGAACCGGCATCCCGTCGCGTACGCGCCGACCGTCGACGGATCGCCCCGTAGGACAACGGTCGTACGTGTCCGCTGCAGCGCGGGATCAGGCACCGGCACCGCGTCGAGCAGCGCCCTGGTGTACGGGTGGGCAGGCCACTCGAACACCTCCTGGACCTCGCCGGTCTCGACGACGCGACCGGCATGCATGACCGCGACCCGGTCGGCCAGCTGTCGCACCACGGCCAGGTCGTGCGAGACGAACAGACAAGACGGGCCGGGATCCTCCCTCAGCCTGAGCAGCAGATCGAGGATCCCCGCCCCCACGGACACGTCGAGCGCCGACAGGGGCTCGTCCAGCAGCAGCAGTCCTGGCCGGGCGGCCAGGGCCCGGGCAAGGGCGATCCGCTGCCGCTGGCCGCCGGAGAACCGGTGCGGGCAGGCGGACAGGTCCTCCGGGCCGAGCCCGACGAGCCGCAGCACCTCCGCCACCCGCGCGGCCACCCGCTCGGCCGGCATCCGCTGCACCCGCAGCGGCTCGGCGACGATGTCACCCACCGGCATCCGCGGATCCAGGCTCGACATCGGGTCCTGGGGCACGAGCTGCACCGCACTCCGCAGCCGCCGGGCCGCCTCGCGCGACAAGGACGAGGTGTCCTGCCCGAGGATCTCGATCGTCCCGCTCTGCGGGACCGCCAGGGAGACCACTTCGAGCAGCGTGGTGGACTTCCCGGCTCCGGACTCGCCCACGAGCCCGAGGGTCTCCCCCCGGCGCACCTCCAGATCGACCGACTCCACGGCGCGCACGACGTGTTCGGCCGCCGTCCCTCGCCCCCGCCGCAGGCGCCACATGTTCCCTGGCCCGAAGGCGCCGGGCGCGGGATAGGACTTGGCGAGCCCCGTGATCCTCAGAACCGGCTCCGCCTCGGGCCCTCCCGGGAGCGGCCTCCGGTACACGGACGGCGGAAACAACTCGACGCAGCTGCGCTTCGCGGCCTCGTCGCCCCGATGGCAGGCGGCCTCATGCCTCTCATGACCCTTGAGTTCGGGCAACTGCTCCCGGCACTTCCGCTCGGCGAGCGGGCACCGTGGGGCGAAGGCGCAGCCGGGCCCGCTGCTGCCCGCGGCCGGCGGTTCGCCCGGCACGGGGGTGGGCGGTGTCTCCCCGTCGACGCGGGGAACGGCTCCGATCAGCCCCTTGGTGTACGGCATCCGGGGCCGCGCGAAGAGCGCGTCGACGCCCGCGCTCTCGACGATCCGCCCGGCGTACATCACGGCGACCCGGTCCGCCGCCCCCGCCACCACTCCCAGGTCGTGGCTGACCAGCAGCAGGGCCGCGCCGGTGGCCCGCCGCGCCGTCGTCAGCGCCTCGAGCACCTGGGCCCGCACGGTGACGTCCAGGGCACTGGTGGGTTCGTCGGCCACGATCACCTCGGGGCGGCCCGCCATCGCCATGGCGATCATGGCCCGCTGCCGCATCCCGCCCGACAGCTGGTGCGGGTAGGAGCGGGCGGCCCGATCCGGCTCCGGCACCCCGAGCGCGTCCAGGAGGTCGGTCGCGGCCCGCAGCGCCGACTCCCGCCCCGGGCGCGGGCGTTGATGGATGCGCAGCACCTCACCGATCTGGTCCCCCACCCGCTGCACTGGGGTGAACGCGCTCAGCGCGTCCTGGAACACCATGGCGATGTGCCGCCCCCGCACCCGGGCGAGTTCGCGCGCGGGCAGCCCGACCAGCTCCCGCCCGAGCAGCCGCACCGAACCGCTCACCTCCACCCCGGGCGGGCACAGACCGAGCAGCGCCAGCGCGGTGAGGCTCTTGCCCGCCCCCGACTCGCCGACCAGTCCGAGGACCTCCCCCCGGCGCAACCGGAGATCGACGCCGTGCACCAGCGGCACCCCGGCCGACCGGCGGCCCGCCGTACACCCGACACGCAGCCCGCGCACGTCGAGCACCACCTCGCCCGTCACACCCGGCTCCCCGCTGCCCCGCCCACCACCAACGCCTCCGCCTCGGGATCCAGCGCTGCCCGCAACGCATCCCCGATGAGGTGGAACGCCAGCACGAGCAGCACCAGCAGCCCCGCCGGGAAGCAGAACATCCAGGGATACGTCGTCGGCACATCCGCGGCATCGGCGATCAGCGTGCCGAGGGACACGTCGGGCGGCTGCACCCCGAAGCCGAAGTACGACAGTCCGGTCTCGCTGATGACGGCCCCGGCCACCGCCACCGTCGCGTCCGTGACGAGGAAGGACGCCATGTGGGGGAGGATGTGCCGCCGGATGACCACGACCGGACCGACCCCCATGTGCCGGGCCACCAGCACGAACTGACGCTCCTTCAGAGAGCGGGTCATGGCCCGCACCGCCCGCGCCGTGACCATCCAGCCGAACGCGGCGATCAACCCGACGTACGCGAGCCAGCCGAAAGCCCGCAGCCGCGGCGCCACCACCACCAGGACCAGGAACGCCGGCACCACCAGCATCAGATCCACGAGAAGCATCAGCGCCCGGTCCGCCCAGCCCCCGAAGTACCCCGCGCACACCCCCACGACCGCGGCGAGCCCCGTCGAGAAGCCCGCCGCCAACGCCCCGATGAGCAGCGACTTCTGCAGCCCCCGGGCGCACTGCGCGTAGACGTCCTGGCCGATCCGGTTGGTGCCGAGCCAGTGCCGGGCGTCCGGCGGCCGGTGCAGTGCCGAGTAGTCGATGTCGGCGTAACCCCAGCCGGACAGATGCGGCCCGGCGAAGGCGAACAGGAACAGACCGAGCAGCAGCGCCCCGCCCGCCACCGCGCCCGGTGAACGGACCAGCCGCCGCCGTACCGCCGCCCCCCGGGCGGACCTCACGCGTACCGCACCCGTGGATCGAGCGCGCTGTGCAGCAGATCGGCGACCAGGCCGGCCAGCAGGACGAGCGCGGCGCTGAACACCTCGACCGCCATGGCCGCGTTCACATCGCCCCGCTGAGCGGACTCGATGAACCAACTGCCCATGCCGTGCCAGCCGTAGATCTTCTCCGTGAACACGGCGCCCGTGAACAGTGTCAGGAATCCGAAGGAGAAGAACGCCGTCAGGGGGATCAGCGAGGTCCGCAGGCCGTGCCGGAGCAGCGCGCGCCCGGGGGTGAGCCCCTTGGCCCGGGCGGTGCGCAGATGGTCCGAGGCGAGGACGTCCAGCGTGGCACCCCGCTGATAGCGGCTGTACGCGGCGATCGCACCCAACGCGACAGAGAGGGTGGGCAGCGCCAAGTGCACCGCCGCATCTCCGAGTTGGGTCATCGCGCCGCCCTCCAGACCGGGCGTCCGCTCCCCGGTGTACCGGATCACCGTGCGGCCCGCCGCGTCATTGACCGTGAGCGCACCCGCCTGCAGCAGCAGCCCCAGCACGAACGGCGGCACCGACAGCACCCCGAAGGAGAACAGCGTCAGCGCCCGGTCGGGCAGCCGGCCCCGCCGTACCGCCGCCCACACCCCGGCCAGCACCCCCAGCACCGTGCCCACGACCGTCCCGATGATCAGCAGCCGCGCGGTGACCCCCACCCGCCGGCCGAACTCGGCGTCCACCGCCGTGCCGTCGAGGGTGCGGCCGAGATCCCCGTGCAGCGCCCGCCACGCCCAGTGGCCGAACCGCTCCGTCACCGGAGTACCGCTGTCGAGCCCGATGTCCGCGAGCCGCGCATCGACCACGGCGGCCGGCGGCCGGGGCGTCCGGTCCTCGAAGTAGGACCGCGGATCGAGTGCCGCGGAGGAAATCAAATAGCAGAGAAACGTTGAAACGAGAAGCAATATCAGGCAGTTCGTCAGACGTTTTGCCAACAATGCGAGCATCGGGTGTCGGACTCCTCGGCAACCCGTCGGCTTCATGTGCTTGACATGGGCCAATGTTAAGCTCGCCGACGCTCCTTGAAGACGTGTTTGCGCTTTCTTACGGCAGACTGCTCGCCGATGGGCCCGCCGCGTTAGCGGCAGGTGTTGCTGTCACACGGGGGAGAGGGCATCGCAATGACGGGGTTCCTCATACGCGGCAGACGGTTGTGGCCCGCGCTGGTCTGGATCGCCCTCTGCGCTCTGCTGGGCGGCTGCACCGGGGCCCACGGCAGCGCCGCCCCCGGCAACAGCAGCTCCAGCGCGGCGGTTCCGGCCTACGGCCGCACCGACGTCAACCCCCGCCCGCGCGGCGAACTCAAGCAGGGCGGCACCCTGACACTGCCGATCTACCAGTGGCTGACGCAGTTCAACTACTACCAGGCGGACGGCACCCTGGACGACGTCTTCACGGTCGCCGGCATGCTGGAACCTTGTCTGTTCACCCGCGACGCCGAAGGCGCACCCCGGCCTGTGCCCGACTACCTGCGCTCCGCCTCCGTCACCTCCACCACCCCCCAGACGGTCACCTACCGCCTCAACCCCCGAGCGAGGTGGTCCGACGGAAAGCCGCTCGACTGGCGGGACTTCGGGGCCCAGTGGCGTGCGCTGGGCAGAGGTGACGCGCGGTACCGGATCGCCGATCCCAGCGGCTACGAGGACATCACCTCCGTACGTCAGGGTGCGGACGCACACGAGGTGAGGGTCACCTTCAAGCGGCCGTTCGCCGACTGGCAGCGGCTCTTCACGCCGCTGTACCCGGCCGCGGGCTTCGGCAACCCGGCGGACTTCAACACCGGTTGGCAGGGCAAGGCGCCGATCACCGCCGGCGCCTTCAGGATCGGTTCGCTGGACGACACCGGCCAGACCCTGACCCTCGTACCCGACCCCGCCTGGTGGGGAACCCGCCCCCGCCTCGACCGGGTCGTCTTCCGCACCCTCGACCCCGCGACCGCCGTCCAGGCCTTCCTCAACGGCGAGATCGACGCCGTCAACGCCGCCTCCGCCGACGTCTACGACCGGCTCAGGAACGCCCGCGACACCGATATCCGCACCGGCTCCGCCTGGGACGACGTCCAGGTCGCCCTGAACGGCGCAGCGGGCCCCCTCGCGGACGTGCAGGTGCGGCGGGCCGTGCTGCGGGCCATCGACCGCCGTGCTCTCGCCGGGGTGGCGGGCACCGGCCTGCCGGTCGGGGTACCCCTGCTCGGCAACCACTTCTTCATGACCAACCAGCCCGGATACGCGGACAATTCCGCTTCCCTCGGCACCTACGACCTGAAGGCCGCCGAGCGAATTCTGGATCAGCGGGGGTGGCACCGCACCGACGGAAGCGGGACCCGCAGCAAGAACGGTCAGGAGTTGCGTCTGCGTTTCCTCCTCAGCCAGTCCACCAACCGACTTGGTCTCGACCTTTCCCAGCTGATCCAGCAGATGCTCCAGCGCGCGGGAATTGCGGTGGAGATCCAGAAAGTCCCGGCCGACGACTACCTGCCGAAGTACCTCAACCGCGGGAATTTCGACCTGGCGATCTTCCGTTTCAGAGGGCTGACCTATCCCAGCACCCTGTACCCGGTCTACCGGCGGCCGAGCGGCGGCCAGTTCTACGAGAACTACGGCAGGATCTCCAGCCCCGAGATCGACGCCCTGCTCAGCCGTGCCGTGCACACCCTGGACGCGGGACGCCGCGCCCAGCTCTACAACCAGGCCGACCGCCTGATCTGGCAGCTGGGCCACGACGTCCTGCTCTACCAGCGCCCGCAGGTGCTCGCGGTCAGGAAGGGCCTCGCCAACTACGGTGTGCCCGGCCTCGGCGACATCGACTTCACCGCGGTCGGCTGGCAGCGGTAGGGCCGGCTCAGCGTGTCGTAGCCCATCGCCACCGAGGCGAGCGTGACGTGATGGTGCCAGCCGCGGAAAGAGCGGCCCTCGAAGTCGGCGAGCCCGAAGTCCTGCTGGAGCCGGCCGAGGCTCTCGCCCGACAGCGCCCGCAGCTGGGCCAGCGGCAGCACGTCCGACAGCCTGCGCCCGGGCAGGTTGGTCAGCCAGTACGTACGCGGGGTGGGCCGGCCGTACGGCCAGTCGGTGACCAGATGCCTCGGCCGCTGCGGCGGCTGCGCCCCCGCGGACCGGGCGCCCGCACCCCCGCCGTGGGGCGCCTCGGTCAGCAGCAGCGCCGGAGCGGACAGCACCTGGGACTGCCGCATCCGGGCCGTCGTCCGGTCCTGCCAGGCGATCGGCATCCGCTTGCGGTGCTGGACGGCGTGCACGGCGAGCTCCGTCAACGTCCCACTGCCGTACGGCGATCCGGCGCACGGCCGCGGCAGGGTGACCGCGGTGCTGGGCGAGGCCTCGACCAGATATGCCAGCCCGCGCGCCTCGAGGCCGCGCAGCAGGGGTGCCACATCGGCCTCACCGCGCCAGTCCACCAGCACCGGCAAAGGTTCCAGATACCACTCCTCCAGCATCTCGTCGACGGCCTCCAGGATGTACCGCCAGCGCGGCCGTGAGCGCTCCTGAGGCGGCAGATGCGCCTGGGTGCGCAGCCGCTCGTCGCGGTCCCAGCGGGCCGGCAGCATCAGCCGCCAGCTGACCGGGACCCCGCCGTGCCGGCCCACCAGCGAAGTGGCCAGCGCCAGCTGGCAGTTGACGGTGCGCTCCAGCGAGGGCGCGTACTGCCGTGCCACACCCACCGAGCGGTCGCCGTTCTTCGCGAAGACGACCTCGTCGACGCACCAGGCCTCCGAGCGGAAGGCCCGGCTCAGCTGCCCGGCGAGCCGCCGGCGCACCGGACCGCAGGGCCACGGGCTCTGGTTGACGAACTGCTGGATCTGCTGGACGGCCCGGCGGCCCAGCACCTGCTCGGAGATGCGGGCCGGGGTCTTGCGGCCGGGCACGCCGAGCAGTCCACGGACATAGACCTCGCCCCAGCGCCGCTGGTCGGAGCGGCTCAGGGTGCCGAAGAGGTCCTGGCAGTAGGCCGAGAGGTCCACCGGCTCTACGGGCACCTCGTAGGGCGGGCCGAAGTCCGGCTCCGCGGCAAGGATTCCGGGGGGCAGGGTGGTGGTCACGGTTCAGTCCTCCTCGCCCTCTAGCAGGAAGGCGTCAGTGGCCATCAGGGCTTCGCGGACCTCGGGCAGGACGGAGCCGACGACGACGAAGTCGACGTCGAGCCCTGCCTTGGTGCGCTGCACGAGCAGTTCGTTGACCGCGGGCCGGCACATCTCGCTGACCTCGGACAGATGGAACTCCACACGCCGGGGACCCGCGGCCATCACCTCGCCCAGGACCCGGCGGAACTTGTCCAGCTCGCCGCCGTCGACCGCGCCGCCGCAGCGGACGTGCGCGGTGCCGCCGTCGAACTCGCTGCGCATCCTCAGACGCATCTGCACGGGCTCCAGCTCCACCCGCACCCGCACCGGCCCGTCGCTCTCGGGGAGCTTCACGGTGAGCTGCTTGGCGTCGAAGTGATGGTGCTCGCGCCCGTCGACCCACACCCGGGTCAGCTCCACCGTGCCGGGCGGCAACAGGTCGGGCGCCACCCGCAGTTCACGCTCCGGCAGGTCGTCGGGGCGCGGCCGGAAGTACAGGGTGAGCGGCTCGTGGCTGATCAGCAGACCGGTGTAGGCGGCCGCCAGGTAGCACAGCTCCAACGAGTGGTAGCCGGCCATCGCGTGCGAGCCCTTGAGCCGCTCGGTCCCCACCAGATACGGGATCCCGTCGGCCAGCACATTGAAGTAGACCCCGCCGTCCTGGTGGTCCAGGAAGAAGGCGTTGTAGAAGGAGGCGGCCTCCCGCGCGAGCCTGAGCGACTCGGGGTCGTCCGCCGTCCCCGCCAGGATCAGATAGGCGAGGATCGCCTGCTCCTGCTGCCACCAGGCCTTGCGGTCGTGCCACACCATCCGGTGGATGCCGCTGTCCGGGTCCGCCCGCCGCTCCACCACGTCGTACCAGCCGCCGCGCTGCTGGTCGCTGCCGACCGGCGGCATGATCTCGCCGATCCGCCGGGCGGTCTCGGCGTACTCCTGCTTGTCGTGCAGGGCCCGGATCCGGGTCAGGTTCCAGGCGATCTTCAGGTTGTGCCCGACCACTGCCCGGTCCTGCTGCCAGCCCCAGGTGCGGTCCGGACTCCAGTCCTCGTGGAAGCGCTCCTGCACGAACGGGCTGTCCGGCTCGTCCGGGAAGCGGGCCACGATGGTGTCCGCGGTCTCCTCCAGGAGCTCGGCGAAGTCCTCCCGGCCGGTGGCCAGATAGGCGTTGATCAGATACGCGGGGGCGTGGTCGCCGACCGAGTTCCAGTTCTTGCGGGAGCGGTTGCGGCCCAGCGCGTCGTCACAGGCGGAGAGGTTGATCGGGTCGATGTGCGAGAAGAAGCCCCCGCGCTCCTCATCACGGAAGTACCGCTGGAACAGGGCGACCGTCCGGTCGATGTCCTCGAGGATCCGCGGATCGCCGGTCACCCGGTACGTCTGGGTCGGCCCGGCCAGCGCATAGATCTGCTCGTACATCGGGATGGCGTCGAAGTCGTCCCCGAACTCCGAGGCGTACACCTTGCGCCGTCCGGTCGGGGTGATGTCCATGCCGTGGTACCAGTAGACGATCCCGTCCTGCTTGTCGTCGACGCGCATGTACTGCCGTAAGTACTCGGTCCCGCTCTCGGCCGCGTCCAGGAACCGGTCCTCGCCGGTCAGCAGATACGCGGTCGAAAGGCCGTAGACCAGCCGGGAGATGGTGTCGGTCTCCTGCCGCACGTTCTCACCCGCGTGCTCGGGCAGGTGCGCCCCGTCGAGGGTGAGGTGGGTGCGGTAGTTGCGCCAGTCGAACTTGCCGTCGGGGAACTGGCCGCGCAGATAGAAGTCGGCGATCGCCGCGGCCTGCTGCACCCACCAGTTGGGATGCTCGAAGACGTAGTGGCCGCGGCTCTCCTCGGGGAAGGTGATCTCCTTCGCCTCGAAGCGCGCGCCGCCCTCCCACTCGTAGAAGATCCCGTACGCGAACAGGAAGCGCCCGGTGCCGAGCATGTCCCGGGTGCGCGAGGTGGTGTCGTGGTAGGGGTCGCCCAGGTTGCGGACGATGCGGGAGACGACGTTGCGGGCCAGGTGCACGGTGAACTCGCGGCCGTCGGAGGTGCGCAGCCCGAAACGGTGCTGGGTGGGGCTGTGGTACGTCACATATCCCGCGAGGGTGTCGGAGAAGATACGGCGGTCGGTGGTGACACTCATCTCGTCACGTGCCCTTCTCGTCGGGTAGCGCCACAAGGAGGACGACACTGCGGCCGTGGGCGTGGAAGACGGCCCCGTCGACCGGTTCCTCCGCGCCGGCGGGCAGCAGGTCGTGCGGCCCGGAGCAGGCCGTGTCCAGGACCCGGAACCAGCGGTGGCCCTCGACGGCCGGCAGCTCGAAGTCCAGGCCCAGGTGGTACATGTTCAGGATCAGATGCAGGTCGGGGTCGCCGTCGAAGCCGCCGAGCGTGGCCGCCAGCACCCGGGCGTCCGCGTGGTCCCAGCCGGGGCACAGCAGCTTGGTGCCGTGCCAGGTGACGTCGGCCTGACCCCGTTCATTGCGGCGCTCGGTGAAGAAGCGGGCCTCACGGAAGGTCCCAAAACGCTTGCGGAGCCCGATGACCCGTTCTGTGAAGGAACGTATCTCCGTTTCCTTCTCCGCCTGGTCCCAGTCCAGCCAGGAGGTCTCGTTGTCCTGGCAGTAGGCGTTGTTGTTGCCGTGCTGGCTGTTGCGGAACTCGTCCCCGGCGAGCAGCATCGGCACGCCCCGGCTGAGCATCAGGATCGACAGGAAGTTCTTGATCTGCCGCACCCTGAGCCGCTCCACCTCCTCGGAGTCCGTCGGGCCCTCCACCCCGCAGTTCCAGCTGAAGTTCTCGTGCGCACCGTCGGCGTTCGACTCGCCGTTGGCGTGGTTGTGCTTGTGCTGGTACGAGACCAGGTCGTTGAGGGTGAACCCGTCGTGGCAGGTCACGAAGTTGATGCTGTTGGTGGGCAGCACCTGCTGCGGGAAGAACAGGTCGGCCGATCCGCCGAGCCGGGAGGCGATCTCCCCGACCAGGCCGGCGTCCCCGCGCACGAAGCGCCGTACGTCGTCCCGGAACGGCCCGTTCCACTGCGCCCAGCGCTTCCCCGGGAACCGGCCGACCTGGTACAGCCCGCCGCCGTCCCAGGGCTCCGCGATGATCTTCGTCTCGGCGAGCACCTGCGACAGCTCGATCGCCCACAGGGCCGGCGGTACGGCCATCTCGTAGCCCATGGGCCCGCGGGACATCTCCGAGGCCAGGTCGAAGCGGAAGCCGTCGACATGGTGCTCGGTCACCCAGTACTCCAGGCACTCCAGGATGAACTTGGTGACCATCGGATGGTTGGCGTTGACCGCGTTCCCGCAGCCCGTGAAGTCCATGTAGCGGCTGCGGTCCTGCGGCCACAGGTGGTAGTACGCCTCGTTGGCCAGGCCCCGGAAGCTGATCGTCGGCCCGTACTCGTTGCCCTCGCTGGTGTGGTTGAAGACCACGTCGAGAATGACCTCGATGCCCGCCCGGTGCAGTGCCTTGACCATGTCCCGGAACTCGGTGATGTGCCCGGCGAGATGGGGCTCGGCGCAGTAGCCGGTGTGCGGGGCGAAGAAGCCGTACGGGTCGTAGCCCCAGTAGTTGTGCAGCAGTGTGCCGTCCGGGCTGGTGCGCAGGATCTGCGTCTCGTCGAAGTCGAAGACGGGCAGCAGCTCCACGGCGGTGATGCCGAGCCGCTTCAGCTCCGGGATCTTCTCCACGACCGCGGAGAAGGTGCCGGGGTGGGCGGCGCGCGAGGTGGGCGAGGCGGTCAGTCCGCGGACGTGCATCTCGTAGATGACCGTGTCCGCCATCGGCGTCCGTAACGGACGGTCGCCCTCCCAGTCGTAGTCGTCGAGGTCGACGACCAGGCTGCGCATGCAGTGCTCCACGTTGTCCCCGCCGCCGATGGCGTGGGTGCGGTCCCAGCAGCTGTTGATGTTGGCCCGTGCGTATGGATCGAGGAGCACCTTGCGGTGGTTGAAGCGGGCCCCCGAGTGGTGGGTGTTGCGGGGGCCGTCGATCCGGTACGCGTACACCTGCCCCGGACCGATCCCGGCCACATGGCAGTGCCAGAAGTGGAAGCTGCGGTGCCGCTCGGGGTGCAGGCGCACGACGCGGGACGGCAGGGGCGCGTCACAGCGGTCGAACAGCAGCAGGTCGACGCGTGTCGCGTGCTCGGAGAAGAGCGAGAAGTTCACGCCGTCGGCGTCGACGGTGGCGCCCAGGGGCTGTGGGCGCCCCGGTGTGACTCTCGGGACGGCCTCCGGCAGACGCTCGATCGTCAGGCTTCCCTGGGTCCTCACAGAGCTTCACCTCTTGTCACCTGGGAGTCACTGGCTCCGAACCAGTCAACAAGCCCTGTAAGGTCGAGTCAAGTAAATTGTAAATCCGGAGGGCGCCACGGAGCCCGGCGCGCGCCGGAGCGCACGGGGGGAGCTGGGACTTCGCCGGCCCACGGGGAATCTTGCGGAATCCGCGCGGGAACGGCGCCGGACGAGGGGTTGCGGCCAGATCGGCCGCGAACATACGACGGAGCCCCCGGCCGCTGAGCGGCCGGGGGCTCCGGCTGGTGTCCGAGGGGGGACTTGAACCCCCACGCCCGATAAAGGGCACTAGCACCTCAAGCTAGCGCGTCTGCCATTCCGCCACCCGGACAAGGTGTCTGTCGTGCGGGGTTTCCCCCGCGGCGACGAAGGAAACATTACCAGGCTTTCGAGAGGTCCCCGGTCACCCCCCGTCCGGCGTGAACGGCGTGTGACGGGCGGGGTCCGGTCTTGGGGAGCGGCCGGGCGGGGAGGGAGGATGAGGGGAACCACCAGCAGTGACAGCGGGAGGAAGCAGCGTGAGCGAGACGGACACGGCCAGGGGCGTCACCGGCGAGGACGAGGTCGTGGACCTCTGCCGCGAGCTGATCCAGATCGACACCAGCAACTACGGCGACCACTCCGGGCCGGGTGAGCGGGAGGCGGCCGAGTACGTCGCGGAGAAGCTCGCCGAGGTGGGCCTCGACTCGAAGATCTTCGAGTCGCACCCGGGCCGGGCCTCCACGGTCGCCCGGATCGAGGGCGAGGACCCGTCACGGCCCGCGCTCCTCATCCACGGCCACCTCGACGTCGTACCGGCCAACGCCGACGACTGGACCCACCACCCCTTCTCCGGCGAGGTCACCGACGGCTGTGTGTGGGGCCGCGGGGCCGTCGACATGAAGGACATGGACGCCATGACCCTGGCGGTCGTGCGCGACCGGCTGCGCAGCGGGCGCCGGCCCCCGCGCGACATCGTCCTCGCCTTCCTCGCCGACGAGGAGGCGGGCGGCACGTTCGGCGCCCGGCATCTGGTCGACAAGCACCCCGACCTCTTCGAGGGCGTCACCGAGGCGATCAGCGAGGTCGGCGGCTTCTCCTTCACGGTCAACGAGCAGCGGCGGCTCTATCTGATCCAGACGGCCGAGAAGGGCATGCACTGGATGAAGCTGACCGTGGCCGGCACCGCCGGGCACGGGTCGATGATCCACCGGGACAACGCCATCACCGAACTGTCGGAGGCCGTCGCGCGGCTCGGACGGCACAAGTTCCCGGTACGGGTGACGAAGACCACCCGGGCCTTCCTCGACGAACTCGGCGACGCGCTCGGCACCGAGCTGGATCCGGAGGACATGGAGGGGACCCTGGCCAGGCTCGGCGGCATCGCCAAGCTCATCGGCGCGACCCTGAGCAACACCGCCAACCCCACCCAGCTCGGCGCCGGTTACAAGGTCAACGTCATCCCGGGCGAGGCCACGGCGCACGTCGACGGGCGCTTCCTGCCCGGGTTCGAGGAGGAGTTCCTCGCCGACCTGGACAAGATCCTCGGGCCGAAGGTGAGGCGCGAGGACGTGCACGCCGACAAGGCCGTCGAGACCACCTTCGACGGGGCGCTGGTGGACGCCATGCAGTCCGCGCTGGTGGCCGAGGACCCGGCCGCCAAGGCGATCCCGTACATGCTCTCCGGCGGCACGGACGCCAAGTCCTTCGACGAGCTGGGCATCCGCGGCTTCGGCTTCGCGCCGCTCAAGCTGCCCCCGGAGCTGGACTTCGCCGGCATGTTCCACGGTGTCGACGAGCGGGTGCCGGTCGACGGCCTGAAGTTCGGTGTGCGGGTGCTGGACCGCTTCATCGACGCCTCGTGACCTTCGTAATCGGCCGCGCGTACGGAGCGGGCCCGAGAAGGGTGAATGCGACCATCAGCTCGTAGCTCCATTACTTCCTCCTCGTTACAGGTAATGCGATCAGCAACACGAGATCGCTTTTGCCAACAAGGAGGAATAATGCTCAAGAAGGTCGTCGCTGCTGCGGCTGCCACTGGTGGTCTGGTTCTCGCGGGTGCGGGCCTGGCCGTCGCCGACGCCGGTGCTCAGGGTGCCGCGGTGCACTCCCCGGGTATCGCTTCCGGCAACGTCGTTCAGGTGCCCGTGCACGTCCCCGTGAACGTCTGCGGCAACACGATCTCCGTGATCGGGCTGCTGAACCCCGCCTTCGGCAACACCTGCATCAACAAGTGAGGTCGACCCGCTGAGGGTCGTTCACGCCCGTCGGCTCCGGAGCGCGGCCCTGCGCTCCGGAGCCGACGGGCCGTTTCGCGAATTTCCACATGGGATTTCGCGGGATTCCAGGTCAGGAATGAAGGCAGGGAGAATTCAGCAATGCGACAGGTCACCCGCAAGGGCCTGATGACCGTGATGGCGGCGACCGGCGTGCTCGCCGCGGCGGGCGGTTACGCCCACGCCGACTCGGGCGCGAACGGCTCCGCTTCGGACTCGCCCGGCGTGCTGTCCGGCAACACGGTGCAGGCGCCGGTGCATGTACCGGTGAACGTCTGCGGCAACACGGTCAACGTCGTCGGACTCCTCAACCCGGCGCACGGCAACGAGTGCAGCAACGAGGGCGGCGGCAGCTCGTCCGGCGGGCACGGCGGCTCCGGCGGCGGAGCCCACGCCGGCGGTCACGCCAGTCACTCGCCCGGCATCGGCTCGGGCAACACCGTTCAGGCACCCGTCGACGCGCCGGTGAACGTCTGCGGCAACACTGTCGACATCGTCGGACTGCTCAACCCGGCGCACGGCAACGAGTGCAGCAACGAGGGCGGCGGGCACGGCGGTTCCGGCGGCGGAGCCCACGCCGGCGGACATTCCAGTGACTCGCCCGGTATCGGCTCGGGCAACACCGTCCAGGTGCCGGTCGATGTACCGGTGAACGTCTGCGGCAACACCGTCGACCTCGTCGGCATCGGCAACTCCGCCGAGGAGAACGAGTGCACCAACGGCGGTTCCGGCGGTGGGCACACGACGCCTCCCGGCGGCGGCCACCAGACACCGCCGCCCGGGAACCCGGGACACCCCGGCAACCCCGGACACCCCGGTAATCCGGGACATCCGGGGAATCCCGGCACACCCGGTCACCCCGGCACCCCTGGCCACCCCGGCACCCCTGGCCACCCGGGCAACCCGAACCACCCCGGTCACCCCGGCAACCCGAGCACGCCGGGCGGCTCCTCGCACACCAACCACCCGGGCACCCAGACGGTGACCCAGCCGCAGGGCGGCGCACAGCTCGCGCACACCGGCAGTGACCTGCCGATCGGCGTCGTGCTCCCGGTGGGCGCCGGGGCGCTGCTGGCGGGCGCGGTCATGTACCGCAAGGCGCGCGCCTCGGTCTGAACCGGCGCATATCACGCCAAGCACCGCAAACTTCCCCTACGGTGCGCAGAACGGAGCGGGCCCCGTGCTGGCGGGGCCCGCTCCGTTTCCGTCGTCTCCGTCCTCGCCTCAGCTCACCACGTGGCCCGCACCTGGCGGATGATCCGCCGGCGCAACCGCACCCTGCGGCTGCCGTCGCGCAGCAGGCTCAGACGGTCCAACTCCCAGTGTCCGTACTCGGCATGGTCCGTCAGCAGGCGTGTCGCGTCCTTGCGGGACACCCCGCGCGGTACGTACACGTCGACAAATTCGTATTCCGGCATCGCATCTATTGTGCGGGCTGGGGCCCGGTACGGATAGCGTCTGCACTATGTCTGATGCTGCGCAGCCCACCGCTGCCGAGGTACGAGCCGCCGCCGAGGCGGTCAAGACCGCGCTCGACCGTCACCTGGCCGCGGTCGAACGCAGGTCCGGGGAGGACGACCAGGCCGTCTACGAGGCGTTCAACGAGCTCGCCGCGGCCGCCGAGACGTACGACGAGCTGCTCTACGACCGCTACGACGAGGTCACGCCCTTCGAGATCCCCGGTGCGGAGGACACGCTGCCGCCGTACGCGGGCCCCGAGGAGCCGAACGCGCTGAGTGTGCTGATCCGCCGCGACTACGCCGTGGCGGATCAGCATCGGCTGCTGGCGCAGGCGGAGCGGGTGGAGGCGGCGGACGACGACGGGCGGGGGGCGGCGGCCTCCGCGACCGTGCACGGGGCGCTGGGCGTGCTGTTCGGCGAGTTCGAACCGGACGAGATCGCCTCGCGGCACAAGGAGTTCGGCCTCGAGGAGGGCGACTCCACGCTCTGGGTGACGGCCACGGACGAACCGGCCGAGCCGGGCGACTGGCTGGAGGCGCCGTTCGAGCAGATCGATCCGCAGCGGGTGGTCTGCCGCTTCGACGTCAGCGCGGTCTTCGACGACGAGATCGACGACGGCCGCCTCGCCGGCGTGCACGACGACGACCTCGAGGACGAACTCGACACCGACCTGGACGGCGACGAGGACCTGGAGCCACTGGACGCGGATCGCTGAGCGCAGGGCTCGACCGGGCCATTACGGCGGCGGCGTCCACGGAGATCATCCGTGGACGCCGCCGCCGTTCGGGTGCGTGGTGGGTGCGGTCGGTGTCCGGCTGCCGGGAGCCTGGGTCAGGCGGTGGCCGGTACCTGTGCGCTGAGCAACAGCGGCAGACGGGTCGTGCGGGGCTTGGCGGGGACCTCGGCCACGGCACGGGGGAGCGCCTGGTCCACGCCGTGGACCACCGAGAGGTGGCGGTCCGCCCTGCCGAACGCCGTGTAGACCCAGGGCCGGCTGAGGGACTGCGCCGCGTCCCCGGGCAGCACCACGACCACCGCGGGCCACCGGTTGCCCACCGCCTGGTGCGCGGTCAGCGCCCACCCGTGCCGCACGGACTGCTCCACCCGCTCCTTCGGTACGACGACGGGGGTGCCCGCACAGGACAGATGCAGCCCGGCGGCGTCGGCCGACACGACCTTGCCCGCTGTCGTACGGCCCGGTGCGGGGGAGTAGGCGATCCGGTCGCCGGGGTCGAAGCCGCCGAAGCGGCCGGGGCCGGGGTTGAGGCGCTCCTTCAGCGCCGCGTTGAGCGCGCGGGTGCCGGCCGCGCCGCCGTGGCCCGGAGTGATCACCACGGTCTGCTCGGGGGGCACGCCGATCGCCCGGGGCACCGAGTCGGCGACGAGCTGCACGGTCCGGTGCACCGCCTCGCCCGCGTCCCGCACCGGGACGATCACGACCTCCTTGCCGGGGGCCTCGACCTGGCCCAGCTCACCGATGCCGACACCGGAGACCAGTTCGCCCAGCGGGCCGAGGTCCGGCCGCCGCGAGGCGATCCGGGGGCAGACCCGCGCCGCCAGCAGATCGGCGAACACCCGCCCGGGCCCGGCCGACCACAGGACCCCCGGATCCCCGGCCAGCACCAGCCGGGCACCGTCGGGCAACGACTCGACGAGCAGGGCCCCCGTCTCGACGTCCAGCTGAGGCGCGTCGAGCACAACAAGAAGATCCAGATCCAACGCCCCGTCCGCATCCCGCCCGGGCCCCTCGTCACCGGAGAGCAGCCCGGCGACGGTGGCGACGCAGGAGGCGCCCCCGGGGCCCGCCGGCGCATGACTGTCGGGCCGGACCCTCGACGTGACGTGCTCAGGCGCAGCCCCGCCCGCGGTGCCGCCGCCCGGCGCAGGCTCGTTCCCCGTGGAGCCTCCCGGTGTGCCGCTGTTCGTCACGCTGGGCTCCGCAGCGGCGCCGCTCGCCGCGTTGCCGCCCGGCACGGAGGCGCTCCCTCCGTCGTGTCCCTGCACGGCCCCGGCGGGGCGGCCCGCGCACAGCGCTGCGAAGCGGTCGCGGCCCAGCGGGCTGTGGGTGGCCGCCCAGGCGCGCAGGCCGAGGGCGGTGGCTGCCTGCAGCAGTGCTGCCGGTTCGGCCAGGGAGGCCTCGCCGCCGGTGTGCAGGACCAGGCCGTGGCCCGCGACCGCGCGGACCAGTTCGGCGGTGGAGTCCGGTGCGGAGGCGGCGGCCTCCTCCCAGGCCTCGGCCGAACCGTCCTCCTTCGGCACCGAGTTGATCAGGCGGGCCAGTCCGTCGGCGAGGCTCTCCTCCGCGAGCGCGTACCGCTCCAGGCCGACCAGGATCCGTACCGGACGCTCTTCGGACTCCTCGGCCGTCTCCGGTGCCGGAGCGGTCGGGTCGAGGGCGTCCTGGAAGACCAGTGCCTCACCCTCCGCGACAGCGCTCTGCACGGCCGCGTCGGCGTCGGGCACGCCCCGCTGGGTCAGCGCCGCGGTGAGCGCGGGCATCTCCAGCGCCGTGTGCCCGGCGAGGGCCGCCTGCTCCAGCAGCCAGCCCGTCAGCGCCCGGCCCCGCCGTTCGTCGTCCGGACCGCACTCCGCGCCGAGCAGCGCCCGCGCGAAGCCGTCGGCCTGCTCGGGCCGCACACCGCCGACACGCAACAGCAGCCAGGGGTCCTCCCGCAGAACGTCCTCGGCGCCCTCGCCGAGAGCGGCGGCGACCTGCGGCGCCAGAGCGTCCGGTGCGCCGCCGTCGCTCAGCGCGCGCCGTACCGCGTCGAGGGTCTCCGGCGCCGGAGCAGCGGGCGCGGCCGCGGACGCCGGCTGCGGACGCCGTACCGGCTCGGGGGCGGGGCGGCGCGGAGCGGACTCGCTGAACACGGTGGCCACGGGCTTCGCGCCGCTCTCCACGGCACGGACGGCGGCCAGCAGATCGGCGGCCTTCCCGCTGAGCTTCGCGCCGCTCGCGACCGGCCCCGCCTTCTCGGCCTTGCGCCGCTCGATGCGCTCCCGCTCCAGCCGCTGAGCCGCCAGCTCGGCCTCGGCTTCGGACAGTTGGGCGGCCAACTCGCCGTCACCGCCCGCCGCGGTCACGCCCTCGCCGCCCGGCCCCGCGGCGCCCGGCGTCCCCGGCTCGGCGTTCTCTGCGTCCTCGGTGGGCTCGGGCTCCGTGCTCACAGCGTGCTCCAGTCGTGATCGGGATAGCGGTGCACGGGCGCCGACACGTCGTCGAGCGCCCGGCAGATCTCGTCAGGAAGACTAAGGGCCTCCACTGACAATGCCGCCGTGAGCTGCTGGGAGTTGCGCGCACCGACGATGGGCGCGGCCACCCCGGGCCGGTCGCGGATCCACGCGAGGGCGACCTGGAGGGGTGTCACCGCGAGCCCGTCCGCCGCGGTCTGCACAGCGTCCACGATGCGGCTCGCGGTGTCGTCGAGGTACGGCGCGACGAACGGCGCCAGGTGCTCGGAGGCGCCGCGCGAGTCGGACGGCACGGCCTCGCCCCGGTACTTGCCCGTCAGGACCCCGCGGCCCAGCGGCGAGGACGGCAGCAGGCCGATGCCCAGGTCCAGCGCGGCCGGCAGCACCTCGCGCTCCACACCCCGCTGCAGCAGCGAATACTCCATCTGCGTGCCCGCCAGCCGGGTCCGCAGCCCTGGGGCCGCCAGCTGCCACGTCGCCGCCTTGGCGAGCTGCCAGCCGCAGAAGTTGGAGACGCCGGCGTACCGCGCCCGGCCGCTGCTGACCGCCAGGTCGAGGGCCTGCAGGGTCTCCTCCAGCGGGGTGTGCGGGTCGAAGGCGTGGATGTGCCAGACGTCCACGTAGTCCGTGCCGAGCCGGGCCAGCGAGGCGTCCAGCGCGGAGAGCAGGTGCCCGCGCGAGCCGTCGACCCGGCGCTCCGGGTCCGGCACGCTGCCCGCCTTGGTCGAGATCACCAGGTCCCGGCGCGGAACCAGGCCTTCTATGAGCCGTCCGAGCAGGTACTCGGCCTCCCCGTCGCCGTACACGTCCGCCGTGTCGACAAGGCTCCCGCCGGCCTCCCAGAACGTCTTCAAGAGGTCCGCGGCGTCGTGCTCGTCGGTGTCCCTGCCCCAGGTGAGCGTGCCGAGTCCGATGCGGGACACGCGAAGGCCGGTACGGCCGAGATACCTCTGCTCCATGAACGCCGAGATTACTGGCCCGACCCTTCGGCGTGGGGGCCTGTGGACAACCAGTTTCCACGCGCTAGGGTCTGCCGAACAGGGACGTTACTGATGGGTAAGGGGCAGGCGCATGCAGCTCGGGATCAACCTCGGCTACTGGGGTGCCGGAATGGACGCGGACAACCTGGAGGTCGCCAAGGAGGCCGACCGGCTCGGGTACGCCGTGTGCTGGGCCGCCGAGGCCTACGGGTCGGACGCGGCCACCGTGCTCAGCTGGGTCGCCGCCCAGACCGAGCGCATCGATGTCGGGTCGGCCATCTTCCAGATCCCGGCCCGCCAGCCCGCCATGACCGCGATGACCGCCGCCACCCTCGACTCGCTCTCCGGCGGCCGCTTCCGCCTCGGCCTCGGCGTCTCAGGACCGCAGGTCTCCGAGGGCTGGTACGGCGTCAAGTTCGACAAGCCGCTGGCACGCACGCGTGAGTACGTCGAGATCGTGCGCAAGGCGATGACGCGCGAGCGGCTGTCGTTCGAGGGCGAGCACTGGACGCTGCCGCTGCCCGGCGGCCCGGGCAAGCCGCTCAAGCTGACCGTGCACCCCGAGCGCGAGCACATCCCGCTGTACATCGCCGCGATCGGCCCGAAGAACCTCGAGCAGACCGGTGAGATCGCCGACGGCGCCCTGCTGATCTTCCCCTCGGCCGAGCACCTCGAGGAGACCACGATCAAGCACCTGCGCGCCGGGCGGGAGAAGGCCGGCAAGACCCTCGACGGCTTCGACGTCTGTCCGACGCTCCCGCTCTCCGTGGGCGAGGACAAGGACGTGGCCACCCTCGCGGACGCGTTCCGGCCCTACACCGCCCTGTATGTCGGCGGCATGGGCAGCGCCAAGCAGAACTTCTACAACCAGCTCGCCCAGCGCATGGGGTTCGAGGCGGCCGCCGCCGAGGTCCAGGCGAAGTACCTGTCCGGCGACAAGCAGGGCGCCGCTGCCGCGATCCCGCACGACCTGATCGACAAGACGGCACTGCTCGGTTCCGTGGACCGCATCGCGGACCGGATGAAGGAGTACGCGGCGGCCGGAGTCACCACCCTGAGCCTCAACCCGGCCGGCTTCACGCTTCAGGAGCGGGTCGCCTCGCTCCGCGCCGGTACCGAGGCCCTGGAGCGGGCCGGACTGGCGTAACGCGCGCTCCGGGGCGGCCGGTGAGAGGTTTCTGCGGCCGTGGTGGGGGCTCGGGGGTCTTCCCCGCCACGGCCGTCACGGGGAACAACGCGCCCGGCCGCGCGCGGTTACGCCTCCGATGTGACCCCTTGGGTCCTCCTTTTGGCCGAGTTGTCCGACACAGCTGTTGCAGCACCTCCAGCGCCGCATTTGACTCGTTCTTCGCGGGGCCCTCCGGGATCCGGCGGGGGCCGGCAGAACAGAGACCGGCAGAGAGGTGCCCACGATGCTTTCGGCCAGGAGTCTTTTCCAGGAGATCCTCGACGACGACGAGTCGTTCGCCCTGTTCTGCTCCATCGCGGCCGGCGGGGAGTCCCAGGGCGGCTGGGAGAACGGCCGGATCGCCGCGCTGGTCCCCGACAGCCAGCGCGCCCTCGCCCCCAAGATCAGCCGGCACGGCGCCGACGAGGACAAGCACGGCCGGATCTTCAACGCCCTGATGACGAAGCGCGGTCTCGAACCCGTCCCCGTACCGCCCGAGACCGACTACACGATGCTCCTGGAGAAGAACGGCATCGGCCTGCCCCACGACAAGCTCAGGAACGACGAACCGCTCACCGTGCAGGACCTCGTCACCTACCTCTCCCACAGCCGGGTCACCGAGCAGCGCGCCTCCGAGCAGATGCGACTGCTGCGCCGGCACTTCGCCGACCACCCCGACATCGGACGCGCGGTGCGGATGATCTCCGACGACGAGGACAACCACCTGGCGTACTGCCACGAGGAGTTGCTGCGCTTCGCATACGCCGGACACGGCCGCGCCATCCAGCGCACGCTGCGGGAGTGCGCGCTCGCCGAGATCCGCATCTACCGGGACGTCAGCCTCGCCGTCATGGACCACATGGGGCGCATCCTCGGCTGGCCGCGGGCCAAGTCGGCGCTGCTCGCCGCCGGCATCCACGCCGGCTACGCCTACGAGCGGTTGGCCGGCTGGCGGCGCATGGTGAGCCTGCGGATGCCCGAGCGGCGCGACGCACTGGGCGGACCCGCCACGACGGCACCCGAGTTCGCCTGAACTACAGCCAGCCCCGGTGCTTGAAGAGGCGGTACAGCAGCACCTCCAGGCCGGCCATCACCAGGATCACCGCCGGATACGACAGACTCCAGTGCAGCTCCGGCATGTGGTCGAAGTTCATGCCGTAGATTCCGGCGATCATCGTGGGGATCGCGGCCATGGCCGCCCACGCGGAGATCTTCCGCATGTCGTCGTTCTGCCGCACGCTCATCTGCGCGAGATGCGCCGACAGCACGTCCGAGACCAGCCGGTCCAGGCCCTCCACCGACTCGTTCACGCGCGTCAGGTGATCGCTCACGTCCCGGAAGAAGGGCTGCGCCTTCTCGTGCACGAAGGGCACCCGGGTGCTGAAGACGCCCCCGCCCGCCAGCCGGGCCAGCGGCTGCGCCAGCGGGCCCGTGGCCCTGCGGAACTCCAGGATCTGCCGCTTGAAGGCGTAGATGCGGGACGCCGTGTGCCGTGAGCCCCCGCTGCTCGGCGAGAACACCTCCGTCTCCAGCTCCTCCAGGTCGGTGCCCAGCTCGCCGGCCACCTCCACGTAGTGGTCGACCACGGCGTCCGCGATGGAGTACAGCACCGCGGTGGGGCCGTGCCGGAGCATCTCGGGCTCCTCCTCCAGCCGGTGCCGCACCGCCGCGAGCGGCGCCTCCTCGCCGTGCCGCACCGTCACCACGAACGAGTCGCCGATGAAGACCATGACCTCCCCGGAGGTGACGATGTCGCTCTTCGCCTCGTACCCGACCGGCTTGAGGACCATGAACAGCGAGTCGTCGTACACCTCCAGCTTGGGCCGCTGATGCGCGTTCAGGGCGTCCTCGACGGCCAGCGGATGCAGCCCGAACTCCTGCGAGACCCGGTCGAACTCGTTCTCCGTCGGCTCGTACAGGCCGATCCAGACGAAGGCGTCGCGCCCGCGACGGCACTGCGCCAGGGCGTGCGAGAAGTCCGCGGGCCCCTCCGTCCGGCGCCCGTCCCGGTAGATGGCGCAGTCGACGATCACGGAGCGTATTCTCCCGCCCCGGGCCCGCCGATGCACCCCGGCGTATGCCTACTCTTGGCCGCATGCCCACGCTGATCCTGGTCCGGCACGGACGTTCCACCGCCAACACCGAGGGGGTGCTCGCCGGCTGGACGCCCGGTGTCGCCCTCGACGAGCGCGGCGCCGCGCAGGCCGCCGCCCTGCCCGGCAGGCTCGTCGGGCTGCCGATCTCCGAGGTCGTCACCAGCCCGCTGCAGCGCTGCCAGGAGACGGTCCGGCCGCTCCTCGACGCCCGCCCCGAGCTGACCGCGCACACCGACGAACGGATCGGGGAGGCCCACTACGGCGACTGGTCCGGCCGCAAGCTCGCCGAACTCAAGGACGAGCCGCTGATGGAGGTCGTGCAGGCGCACCCGTCGGCCGCCGCCTTCCCCGGCGGCGAATCGATGCGCGCGATGCAGACCCGCGCCGCCGAAGCCGTACGAGAATGGAACGCGCGCGTGGAGCGCGACCACGGCGCCGACGCCGTCTACCTGATGTGTTCGCACGGCGACATCATCAAGTCGCTCGTCGCGGAGGCACTCGGACTTCATCTCGACCTGTTCCAGAGGATTTCCGTTGAACCGTGTTCCATCACCGCGATCCGTTACACACGTCTGAGGCCGTTTCTCGTACGGCTCGGTGACACCGGCGATTTCGCGTCACTGGCGCCGCGCGAGGAACCCCCGGCCGACGACGCCACGGTCGGGGGCGGTGCGGGCGCACCGTGATCGTCGGGCGCAGTAGGGTGAAGCGGTCGCAGTAGCGCCGCACCCGTCCGCACCAGCAGGCCGTGCGGTCATCCGGTCCGAAGTCGATTCACGAATTCCAGGAGACAGGACGTGTCCCGTCAGGTGTTCCTCTACGACCCCCCGGACCGCTTCGTGGCCGGTACGGTCGGTATGCCCGGACGCCGTACGTTCTTCCTCCAGGCCACCGCGGGTCCCCGCGTGACCAGCGTGGCCCTGGAGAAGACCCAGGTCGCCGCCCTTGCCGAACGCATGGACGAACTGCTCGACGAGGTCGTACGGCGCAGTGGCGGCAGCGCCGCCGTCCCGGCCGTGGCCTCCGCCGAGATCTCCGACACCGATCCGCTGGACACCCCCGTCGAGGAGGAGTTCCGCGTCGGCACCATGGCCCTCGCCTGGGACGGCGAGGAACAGCGCATGATCGTCGAGGCGCAGGCCCTCGTGGAGCTCGACGCCGACTCCGAGGAGGACCTCGCCGAGGCGGAGGAGCGCCTGCTCCAGGACGAGGAGAACGGGCCCCCGATGCTGCGGGTCCGGCTGACCGGCGCGCAGGCCAGGGCCTTCGCCAAGCGCGCCCTCGACGTCGTCAACGCCGGGCGGCCGCCGTGCCCGCTGTGCAGCCTCCCGCTCGACCCGGAAGGACACGTATGTCCGCGCCAGAACGGATACCGCCGCGGAGCGTGACGAGCGACGAGCCGCTCGCCGACCTGCTCACCCATGGCGAGCTCACCGTGCGCGGCCGTATCCGCGAGGCGTCCAACGCCGCGCTGTACTGCACGATCTCCCACGACGGCCGGGAAGCGGCCTGCATCTACAAGCCCGTGGCCGGCGAGCGGCCCCTGTGGGACTTCCCCGACGGCAACCTCGCCCGGCGCGAGGTGGCCGCCTACGAGGTCTCCGAGGCGACCGGCTGGGGCCTCGTCCCGCCCACCGTGCTGCGGGAGGGGCCGTACGGCGAGGGAATGGTCCAGCTGTGGATCGAGGTGAGCCCCGAGGCAGAGCTGCTCGCCCTGGTCGACGGTGAGGAGCCGGAGCCGGGCTGGAAGGCGATCGGCTTCGCCGAGGTCGGCGACGGGAAGACGGCGCTGCTGGTGCACGCCGACGACGAGCGGCTGCGCCGGCTCGCCGTGCTCGACGCCGTGATCAACAACGCGGACCGCAAGGGCGGCCATCTGCTGCCCACGGCCGACGGCCGGTTGTACGCGATCGACCACGGAGTGACCTTCAACACCGAGAACAAGCTCAGGACACTGCTGTGGGGGTGGGCGGGGGAGTCGCTGGCCCCGGAGGCCGTCGACGTCCTCAAGACCCTCCAGGAGGCCCTGGCCGCGCAAGGAGCGCTGGCCACGCGGCTGGCGCCACTGATCACGGACGCCGAACTCGACGCCACGCGCGCGCGTGTCGCCGTACTCCTGGAGTCGGGGACGCATCCCGAGCCCAGCGGTGAGTGGCCTGCGATTCCCTGGCCGCCCGTGTAGAAGCAGACCGGCGGGTATCGCGCAAGAGCGCCTTACCGGCCATCCGGCCCGGTCCGGTTCGTATACGGAACTTCCGTCCGGTTAGGCTCATGACATGCATGCCTGGCCCGCTTCCGAGGTCCCCGCCCTGCCTGGTCAGGGCCGCGACCTGAGGATCCACGACACCGCGACCGGCGGTCTGGTCTCCCTCGACCCCGGTCCCGTCGCCCGTATCTACGTCTGCGGCATCACGCCGTACGACGCGACCCACATGGGTCACGCGGCGACCTACAACGCGTTCGACCTCGTTCAGCGCGTGTGGCTCGACACCAAGCGGCAGGTTCAGTACGTCCAGAACGTCACCGACGTGGACGATCCGCTGCTGGAGCGGGCGCACCGTGACGGCATCGACTGGGTCGCCCTCGCCGAGCAGGAGACGGCCCTGTTCCGCGAGGACATGACCGCTCTGCGGATGCTGCCGCCGCAGCACTACATAGGCGCGGTCGAGGCGATACCCGGCATCGTGCCGCTCGTCGAGCGGCTGCGGGACGCGGGAGCCGCCTACGAACTCGACGGCGACATCTACTTCTCCGTGGAGTCCGACCCCAACTTCGGCAAGGTCTCGGGCCTGGACGCGGCGGCCATGCGGCTGCTGTCCGCCGAGCGCGGCGGCGACCCGGACCGCCCGGGCAAGAAGAACCCCCTCGACCCGATGCTGTGGATGGCCGCCCGCGAGGGCGAACCCAGCTGGGACGGCGCATCGCTCGGCCGCGGTCGCCCCGGCTGGCACATCGAGTGCGTCGCCATCGCCCTGGACCACCTCGGCATGACCTTCGACGTCCAGGGCGGCGGCTCCGACCTCGCCTTCCCGCACCACGAGATGGGCGCCTCGCACGCCCAGGTGCTGACCGGCGAGTTCCCCATGGCCAAGGCGTACGTCCACGCCGGCATGGTCGCCCTTGACGGCGAGAAGATGTCCAAGTCCAAGGGCAACCTGGTCTTCGTGTCCAAGCTGCGGCGCGACGGGGTGGACCCGGCCGCGATCCGGCTGGCGCTGCTCGCCCACCACTACCGCTCCGACTGGGAGTGGACCGACCAGGTGCTGGAGGACGCCGTGGCCCGCCTCGGGCGCTGGCGCGCCGCCGTCTCCCGTCCCGACGGGCCGCCCGCCGAGGCCCTCGTCGAGGAGATCCGCGAGGCTCTCGCGAACGACCTGGACGCCCCGGCCGCGCTCGCCGCGGTCGACCGCTGGGCCGCACTGCAGGACGCCGAAGGCGGCACGGACATCGGCGCACCCGGTGTCGTGTCGCGGGCGGTGGACGCTCTGCTGGGCGTGGCCCTGTAGCCGTAGCCGGCACGGCACGGGAAAGGGGCGCTTCCTCCATGGAGGAAGCGCCCCTCGTGTTGCTCGGGTCTGCTGCGCGATGTTGGCGCGCCGGCTACGTCGCTCGGCCTGTTTTTCTGCCGGGGGTCCGGGGGTTGTCCCCCGGGAAGACGCAGTACCCGGTGCGGATCAGATCCTGCGCACCTGGATGCTGCGCAGGACGTTCGGAGAACCCGAGTCCCAGATGCCGACGACCTGGTGGCCGAAGGCGAATGCCTCCTGGACCTGGTCATGGGTCTGGGGGTTCGGGTTGGCGAAGATCCTGAACTGGCCCTGGATGCGCAGTGCGATCAGGCTGGGCTGGCCCGGCAGCGGCTGCAGGACGTCGATGTAGCCGTCCGCTATGCCGGCCTGCAGCACCTGCTGCTGGACCTGCTGCTGAACGTGCTGCACGGCGATCTGGGCGATCTGGTGGAGCTGCTGCTGCACCTGCTGCTCGTGCTGCTGTTGTTGCTGCTGACCGTAGCCCTGGTGCTGGCCGAGCTGCTGCAGCAGCTGCTGGAAGGGCTGCTGCTGGCCGAGCTGCTGGAGCTGCTCCAGCGAGCCCATGCCCATGCCCATGGGCTGCTGCTGCCCGAACGGCTGCTGCTGGTACTGCTGGTAGGGCGACGTGCTCGGGAACTGCTGGCCCTGCTGTTGTCCCAGTTGGCTCATCTGCGGGGTGGTGCTCATACGGGTGTCACCTTCCCTTGATGGTTGGGATTCGTCAGCCCGTGACGACCAGGCCGACGATCTCGTCGTCCGAGAACCACACTCGGACGTCGGGCCGTCCCCCCGCGAAGGCGGAGTGCACCGCCTGGTGGATCTCCGGGGACGGGTGGTTCAGGTTCCGCCAGGCACCGGCCACGAACAGCCTCAGCCTGGGCGGGAGTTCACGGGGATAGGGCAGCAGCTCGTCCCAGTACCGTTCGGCCTGGCCCGAGCCGACCGCCTCCGGCAGCAGATGGGTGACCGCCGCCTTGATGTCGGGCCGGTTGCCGATCCGCTGCGAGGCGGGCCGGCCCGGCGCGTCCTGCTGCGGGGAGCCCGTGGCCCGCAGCACGGCGCGCGCACGCTCCGGGGACATCGGCTGCTGGCCGGCCGCCTTGAGCATGCCCTGCAGCGCGGCCAGGGCGCCGACCACCACCGGGGAGGCGGAGGAGGTCCCGGAGAACGTGTCCGTGTACCAGGCGATCTCCTCGGGGCCGCCCTGCAGGTCGCCGGGTTTGTCCCAGAAGCCGCCGGTGGTCGTGACCTCGCGGCCCCAGCCCTGGGCGTCCAGCCGGGCGCCGTAGTTGGAGAACGCGAGCCGGGAGCGGTCCGGGCCGTGGTCGCGGCCGTGCGTGCCGGGCGGCGGTGCGCCCGCGCCGACCAGGACGGCACCGGAGGAGTGGTTGGAGGGATTGAACGGGTTGCGCCACCACTCGGGGAAGTCGTCCGGGCGGCGCTCGTAGACCGCGTCGTCCAGCGACTCGGCGCCGTTGCCGGCCGCCTCGACGACGAGGACGCCCTTGGCGGTGGCGTACCGGATGGCCGCGAAGTCGTCCGGCCACCACTCTAGAGCGACATAGCCGCGCTGGTCGTCGCGCTCGGCGTACTCGAACCGCGGTCCCGGGCGGTGCAGTTCGACCAGTACGAGGTCGCCGGGGCCGAGCCGGTCGGCCGCCGCGTGGATCGCGGCCGCCGTGCCGATGCCCTGGAAGGACGCGGCCGCGGTCACCGCCTCGGGCACGATGCCGTTGACACCGTACTCATTGCGGTCGCCGCCGATCACGCCGATCACGGCGGTGCCGTGGTTGCGCCAGGCGAGATCGGTCAGCGGGGTGCCGACCACGACGCCGGCCAGCTTGGCGGCCAGGTCCTCATGGCCCAACTGCCAGGCGCCCTCGACGTCGACGACCGTCACCCCCTGCCCCGACCCACCGGGGCGCTGCCATGCCCAGTGGGCGTCTATCCCCTCCGGCGCGGGGCGCAGATAGCCCTGCCGGCTGCTGAAGTCGGGGGTGACGGGCGCCCCCTCCTTGAGCCGGCCGCTCTCCTGAGCCAGGGACGCCGGTACGGCACCGGGCTTGATGTACGCCGTCTCGACTCCCGGCAGCGCGGCGATCCGCGAGCGCAGTTCCTCCGCGCGGCTCTCGCCGCCGCGCACCCGGTAGAACATCGCGAGGTCGGGCACATGGCCCTCGCCCGGGGCGGCGGACTGCTGCAGCCGCTCCTCGCTGCCGAACAGCGGCTGAAGGGCCAGCTGTTCATCGCTGAGGAACATGTTGAGAGCGGAGACATCGGCTCCCGAGGCCGAGCGGATGCCCTCGGCCTGGGCGCGCAGCCGGGCCTCGGGACGCGCGACGACGATCAGTTCCTGCTCGGCTCCTCGATAGGTGAATCCCGCTCCGTCGGGCCCCGGCCCGGACGTTCCCGGCCCTTGCGCCGGCTGTACCTGGTCGCTCATCGGTACCGCTCCCTTCGGTCCGTGCGGGTGCGCCATCGGTGCACAACCAAGCACGGTCTCGGCGAGGCGTCCAGACCGTCTTCACCAACTCGGTTTGAAAACAAGTTGAATTGGGTAGCGTGTGCAATCCGTCCTGAAACAGAGGTCACGTAGCAAACCGGCCAAAGACTGCGGAGTTGTCGGTCATGGGACGGGGCGACAGCCATGGCGCGGGGCGGCAGAACGCAAAGAGGGCGGTGCGCAAGCTGCGCACCGCCCTCACCGGTCGACCCTGCTAGTCCTCCGACGACTCCTCGTCGTCCGGACCCGGCTTCGGTGGCTTCGGCGGCTTCGTACGACCGCTGGGGTTGTCCCGCAGATATGACGTGCTGTCGCTGCCGTCCGCGGTCGCGTGTCCGCCGCTCGACGGGCCTGAGCCGTCCCGGCGCCGCAGATAGCGCTCGAACTCGCGGGCGATCGCCTCGCCCGACGCTTCCGGCAGCTCCGCGGTGTCCCGGGCCTCCTCCAGCGTCTGCACGTACTCGGCGACCTCGCTGTCCTCGGCGGCCAGCTGGTCCACGCCGACCTGCCAGGCGCGCGCGTCCTCGGGCAGTTCGCCCAGCGGGATGCGCACGTCGATCAGGTCCTCCAGGCGGTTGAGCAGGGCCAGCGTCGCCTTCGGGTTCGGCGGCTGCGACACGTAGTGCGGCACCGCCGCCCACAGCGACACCGCCGGCACGCCCGCGTGCGTACAGGCCTCCTGCAGCACACCGACGATGCCCGTCGGGCCCTCGTACTTGGTCTCCTCCAGGTCCATGCGCTGCGCCAGGTCCGCGTCCGACGTGGTGCCGCTGATCGGGACCGGCCGGGTGTGCGGGGTGTCGCCCAGCAGGGCACCCAGCACCACCACCAGTTCCACACCCAGTTCGTGCGCGAAGCCCAGCAGCTCGTTGCAGAACGAGCGCCACCGCATCGACGGTTCGATACCTCGGACGAGTACGAGATCGCGCGGCTTCTCGCCGCCGACGCGGACCACCGACAACCTTGTCGTGGGCCATGTGATCTTGCGCACGCCCGCATCCATCCACACCGTGGGGCGGTTCACCTGGAAGTCGTAGTAGTCCTCGGCGTCCAGCGCCGCGAACACCTCGCCCTTCCACTCCCTGTCCAGATGCGCGACCGCGGTGGAGGCGGCGTCGCCGGCATCGTTCCAGCCCTCGAACGCGGCCACCATGACCGGGTCGATCAGCTCGGGAACCCCCTCGAGCTCGATCACCCAGGCCTCCTTCCGACGTGCCCTCGCTTGACCACACAACCTTACGGCGTTCCGCGGGGGCGCCCGCAGCCCCCTTGCACGGGGGAGTGAACGGATCACTGCCCCGTCCGGGGCCCTCGAACACCCATGATCGTCATCGCGGGCCCCCGCGCGGGAAGCCGCTCACAGCGTCGAGCGGAGCCACTGCTCCACGCTCGCGATGTGCACCGTCGCCCAGGACCGCGCGGCCTCCGCGTCCCGGTCGCGCAGCGCGGCCAGGATCGCGCGGTGCTCGTGCAGGGTGCGGCTGACCGCGTCCTCCTGGGTCAGGCCGCGCCAGATGCGGGCCCGGGTGGTCGGCCCCGACAGACCGTCCAGCAGCGAGCAGAGCACCGAGTTGCCGGAACTCTGCACGATGCCCCGGTGGAAGTCGAGGTCACAGGCGACCAGCTCCTCCACCGACGGGGTGTCCCCGAGCTTCTCCAACTGGGCCCACAGCGCGTCCAGTTGCTGCTCGCTGATCCTGGACGCGGCCATCGCCGTCGCGGCCGGCTCCAGGATGCGGCGCACCGCCAGGAACTCCAGCACCGTGTCGTCGCGGTGGAAGTCGACGACGAAGCTCAGCGCCTCCAGCAGCAGCTGCGGATCGAGGCTGGTCACATAGGTGCCGTCGCCCTGCCGCACATCCAGGATCCGGATCAGTGACAGGGCCCGCACTGCCTCCCGCAGGGAGTTGCGGGACAGCCCCAGCTCGGCGGCGAGTTCGCTCTCCTTGGGCAGCCGGTCGCCGGGGCGCAGCGCGCCGGAGACGATCATTCCCTTGATCTTCTCGATCGCCTCGTCGGTGACTGCCATGGGCGGCCTCCCTGTCGTTCAGACCTGTCGTTCAGACATCCGATGTATCAGGTCATTATGGGGGTTCAGTGGGCTGAACGGGGTGTCGAACGCTCAGCCCGGGGCGAGAATCTCCAGGTCGGCGAGGACGGCGCCCTCGTCGAGGGTCCTCAGGCCACGGTCCCGCATCAGCAACCGCCCGTCCACGACGGTGTCCCGTACGTCCGCCGAGTGTGCCGCGTACGCGAGCGTGGACCAGGGGTCGTGCAGCGGCCGCAGGTGCGGGGCGCCCAGGTCGAGGACGATCAGGTCGGCCCGCTTGCCCGCCTCAAGGGAGCCCAGCTGGTCGGCGAGCCCCAGCGCCCGCGCCCCTTCGATCGTCGCCATGCGTACGGCCTGCTCGGCGCCGACCGCCGTGGGGTCGCCGCCCGCTTTGTGGACCAGGGCCGCCTGCCGCACCGCCCCCAGCATGTCCAGCGTGTTGGAGCTGACGGCTCCGTCCGTGCCGAGCCCGACGGTCACCCCGGCGCCGAGCAGCCGGGGCACCGGCGCGATTCCGCACCCGAGTTTCAGGTTCGACACCGGGCAGTGCGCGACCGATGTGCCGGTGCGGGCCAGTGCCGCGATCTCGGGCCCGGTGAGGTCGACGGCGTGCGCGAGGAGCACGTCCGGGCCGAGGATGCCGAGGGAGTCGAGCAGTTCGACCGGCCGCTTTCCGTGGCGCACCTCCACGGTGGCGACCTCGGTGGCGTTCTCGGCGGCGTGGAGGTGCAGCAGCGCCCCGAACTCCCGGGCCAGGGCGGCGATGTCGGTGAGCTGGCCGGGGGAGAGGGTGTAGGCGGAGTGCGCGAAGAGGGCGGGGCGGTGGCCGGGGCGTGCCGTGCCGCGCGCCGCCAGGTCGCGGCGGGCCCAGGAGAGCCGGTCCTCGTAGGCGATGCCGTCGGCCGGGTCCGGCACGTCCATGAAGGTGGGGCCGGAGTGCAGGCGCCAGCCCGCCTCGCGGGCCGCCTGCTCGGCCGCCTCGTGGAACCAGTACATGTCGAGCGCGGAGGTGACCCCGGCTCGTATGCTCTCGGCGACGGCCAGCCGCACCGCCGCCGCCACGTTCTTCGGCGTCAGCAGCTCGGCCTCCCACTTGATCACCCGCTCCAGGAATCCCTGCAGGGTGACGTCGTCGGCGCGGCCGCGCAGCAGGGTCATCGCGAGATGGGTGTGGGTGTTGATCAGACCCGGCAGGACGAGGCAGCCCTGCGCGTCAACGGATTCCTCAGCTGTGAACCGTGTACACAGCTCTTCGGCGGGTCCCACGGCGACGATCTCGCCCTCGTGGACGGCGACCGCACCGCCGTGTACGACGGTTCCGGCGTCGTCCATGGTCAGGACGTCACCGCCGTGAACCAACAGGTCGATGTTCACAGCGTGTTCGCTGTTCACAGACCGTGCTCCTCGGCCAGCAGCCGCAGCGCTTCCAGCGACACCACCGCACCCCGCTGGACGCCCGCCGCGACGACCTCCCGATGCGGGTCGTAGACGCTGGTGCCCTCCTCGTCGACCAGCTCGTCCGCGTTCGCCCCGTCGACGACCAGCACGCCGCCCGCGACCAGCCCCCGCAGCGAGGCCGTGACCAGCAGCGCCGACAGCTCCATCTCGATGGCGGCGAGCCCGGCACCGTCGTAGGAGAAGAGGGGGATGAGCCCCGGCTGGAAGGCGGCCCGCGTCCACACGATCCCCCGGTGGTGCGGGGCGCCCGCCTCGCGTGCCGCACGCTGCAGGGCCAGCACCGCCTCGGGGGAGGAGACCGCCGGGTACTCCGGCGGCAGCAGCTGCTGCGTGACCCCGTCGTCCCGTACGGCCGCCTCCGCGACGACCAGGTCGCCGTCGCCGATGCCGGGCTTCATGGCGCCCGCCGTGCCGAACCGCAGGAGCACTCGCACGCCCGCGTCCGCGAGCTCCTGGAACAGGAGGATCGCGCCAGGACCGCCCACCCCGTGCGAGGCGACGACGACCGGCAGTCCCTTCCAGCTCCCGCTGAACACACGGTATTCGCGGTGGTACGACACCTCTTCGGCGCCGTCCAGGAGCGCGGCCACGGCGGCCGCGCGCGCCGGGTCGCCGACGACGACCGCGTGTGCCGGTAGCCCCGTGCGGGGGATGCGGGTGATGGGCAGCAGGTCCTGCGTCATGAAGCGGCTCCGGAGGAGGGACGAGTGCGGCGACGGCGGGCCGTCGTGAGGAAGAGGGCACCGAGGGTGACGACGTACGGCGCGGCGTCGGTGGCCTGCTGCGGCAGGCCGAGGCCCTGGAGCCGGAAGCCGGTCGCCTCGGCGAGACCGAACAGCAGTGCGGCGAGCAGCACGCCGACGGGCGCGGCCCGCCCGAGCATGACCGCCACCACCGCGATCCAGCCGCGGCCCGCCGTCATGTTCTCGGAGAACAACGTGACGTTCCCGAGCGCGAGTTGAGCGCCGGCGAGACCGCACAGCACACCCGAGACCAGCACCGCCGCGTACTTGTACCTGGCCGGGCTCACCCCGAGCGTCGCCGCCGCGTCCGGTGCCTCGCCGACCCCGCGCAGTCTCAGCCCCCACACGTGCCGCGACAGCATGACGGCGGCCACCGCCACCGCCACCCACGCCAGATACGCGAGCGGCGTGAAACCGCCGACCAGCGGCAGCCCGGCCAGCGACGGGTCGTCGAAGGTGCCCTGCACCCCGAAGACCGTACGCAGGAGGAAGCTGGTCAGGCCGACCGCCAGGAGATTCATGGCGATGCCCAGCACCACCGCGTCTCCGCGCAGGGTCACGGCTCCCACCGCGAGGATCAGCGAGTACGCGGCGGATGCGAGCGCCGCCGCCAGTACGCCCAGCCACGGGCTGCCGGTGAACCAGCTCGTTGCCACGGAGGTGAAGCAGCCCATCAGCATCATGCCTTCGAGGCCGATGTTGAACACGCCCGCCCGCTCGCACAGGGCGCCGCCCAGGGCGGCCAGCAGGATCGGGGTGAGCGCACGCAGCGCCGACATCAGGAGATCGGAGTCGAGGAACATCACACCGCCTCCCTGCGACGGTTGAACCACTGGCCGGGAAAGCGCAGCCGGGCCGCCAGGAACACGATCACCACGGCCTGCAGCACCTGCGTCAGCTCGCGCGGCACCTCGGTCGTCCGCTCCATCGCCAGCCCGCCGACCCGGAGGACCGCGAAGAAGAAGGACGCGACGACCGTGCCGAGGGGCGCCGCGGTCGCCAGCAGCGCGGCCGTGAGCCCGGTCCAGGTGTAGCCGGGCGCGGTGAGCGAGCCGTCGACGAAGCGGTACGGGAAGCTCAGCACCCCGATGGCGCCCACGAGCCCGGCCAGCGCCCCGGAGACCGCCAGCAACTTCAGTGTCAGGCCGCGCCGTTCCACACCCGCGTACGCGGAGAAACGCGCATTGAGTCCGGTCATCCGGATCTCGTAGCCGAAGGCGGTACGCCGGTCGGTGAACCAGTACGCGGCTGCCGCGAGCCCGACGAGGACGAGGCCCACGGTCACGGTGGAGTCGCCGAACGCGGGCAGCGCCACCCCGTCCGGCAGCGCACGGGTCTGCGGGAGGCTGGAGCCGGGCTCCTTGAGCGGATAGCGCGCCAGATAGGAGGCGAGCGACACCGCCGGGTAGCTCAGCAGAAGGCTGCTGACCAGCAGCGGAACCCCGAGATGGTTCTCGCAGAGGGCGGCCAGGACGGCGTACGCGGCGCCCGCCGCCATCCCTGCGAGGAGGGCGAGGACGACGGTGAGGGGCGCGGGCAGCGGGGAGTAGAGACCGGTGACGGCCGCGCTGATCCCGCCGAGCACCAGCTGTCCGTCACCGCCGAGGTTGATCAGCCCGGCGCGCAACGGGATCGCCAGTGCGAGGGCCATGCCGAGGACGCTGGTGGCGGTGGTGAGCGTGGAGCCGATGCCGTCGCTGCCGAGCGAGCCGGTGAGGACCGCCTCGTAGGCCGCGACCGGGTTCGCGCCGGTGCCGACGAGGAAGAGGGCGCCGACGAGGACGCCGGCGAGTACGGAGAAGGTGATGGGGGAGCGGAGGGCGCTCGACATGCGGTGGGGTATGGGCTTGCTCATGTCAGTCGACGGCCTCCACGGAGGTGGTGGTAGGTGATGTACCACTGGCCGGCACGGCTGCGCCCGCCATGGCCAGCCCCAGCGTCGGCTCGTCCGCCTCCGCCTTGCCGTACGACGCCGTGATCCGGCCCCCGTACATCACGAGCACCCGGTCCGCGAGGCCCCGGATCTCGCTCAGCTCGGCCGAGACGAGCAGGACCGCGTGGCCGGCGTCGCGGTAGGCGACCAGCTGGTCGTGGATGTTCTGGATCGCCCCGATGTCGACACCCCGGGTGGGCTGCTCGACGAGCAACAGCGGTGCGTCATGGGCGAGTTCGCGGCCGATCAGCAGCTTCTGCAGATTGCCGCCGGACAGCGCGGTGGCGGGTACGTCGGGTGTGGCAGCCTTGATGCCGAACCGCTCGACGAGCCGCTCGGCGTGGGCGCGGACGGCCGCCGGCGGCAGCAGCCCGCGGGACGACAGGCTTCTGCGGTGGTGGCCCATCGCGAGGTTGTCCCCGACGGACGCCGCCGGTGCCGTACCGACCGCATGGCGGTCCTCGGGTACGTACGCCAGTCCGCGCGTCCGGCGTTCGGCGGCCGAGGCGTGCGTGATGTCCTGCCCGGCGAGCGCGACCCGGCCCCCCGTGACCGGCCGCAGCCCGGCCAGCGCCTCGACCAGTTCGCTCTGCCCGTTCCCCGCGACGCCCGCGATGCCGACGATCTCCCCGGCGCGGACGGCGAGTTCGACCCCGTGCACGGCGTCGGTCGTCAGACCGGAGACGTCGAGGACGACCTCGCCCGGGGTGCCCGGCGCGTGGATGCGGTCCAGCTCGACGGCGCGGCCGGTCATCGCCGCCGCGATCTCCTCGGCCGAGGTCTCGGCGGTGACCAGCCGGGCCGCGACCCGGCCGTCCCGCAGCACGGTCACCCGGTCGCTTCCCTCCAGCACCTCGCGCAGCTTGTGCGTGACGAGAATGACCGAACGGCCCTGTGCGGCAAGGGACGTGAGCACGGCGAACAGCGCGTCCGCCTCGGCGGGCGTCAGCACGGCGGTCGGTTCGTCGAGGATGAGCGTACGGGCGCCGCGATGCAGCAGCTTGAGGATCTCCACGCGCTGTCTCAGCCCCACCGGCAGCTCACCGACCCGGGTGTCCGGATCGACCGCGAGGCCGTGCTCCTCGGCGAGTTCGCGCACCCGGCGGCGCGCCGCGCCCCGGTCCACCAGGCCGAAACGGCGCGGCTCGGCGGCGTACACCACGTTCTCGGCGACGGTCAGCGAGTCGAACAGCTTGAAGCTCTGGTGGACCATGCCGAGCCCGGCGGCCATGGCGTCGGACGGACTGCCGAAGTCCGCGTCCCGGCCGTCGACACGGATCGTCCCGGCATCCGGGCGCTCCATGCCGTACAGGACCGACATGAGCGTGGACTTGCCGGCGCCGTTCTCGCCCATCAGGGCGTGGATCTCGCCGCGGCGGACGGTCAGGTCGACGCGGTCGTTGGCGAGCGTGCCGGGGAACCGCTTGCTGATTCCCCGGAGTTCGACCGCGATGTCCGCGTCACTTGGCCGCGGGGTCATCGACCTTCAGCTTCCCGGCGACGATCCGGTCGCGCAGCGCCTCGACCTTCTTCAGCACGTCCTTGTGGCCGGCGATCACGCACTTCGAGGCGTCGACGCCGGCTTCCAGGCCGGTCAGGCTGATGCCGCCCTCCTTCAGGCCGTACGAAACGGTCCTGCCCGCCTTGCCGCCGAGGACCTGGTCGATGCCCTTCTCCACGGCGACATCGGTGCGCTTGATCACATTGTCGACGACCGTGCCGGGCGCCGAGGGGCACTGGTTGACGTCGACGCCGTAAGCGAACGCACCCTTGGCCTTCGCGGCCTCGAAGACGCCGTAGTTGCCGGCCGCGGCAGCCGCCATGATCTGGTCGTAGCCCTTCGAGAGCAGCGAGTTCGCCTGCTCCTTGGCGCGTGCCGAGTCGTCGAAGGGGGACTGGCCGCCGACGAAACGGGTGGACGTCTGCGACGTGGCGGCGACCTTCTTCGCACCGGCCGCGAACGGGTCGCTGTAGCGCCGGAACTGGGGCGTGTCGAGCACGTCGACCGCGCCGACCTTGCCGGACCTGCTGAGCAGACCGGCCTCGGCGCCCGCGAGATAGACCCCCTCGTGCTCCCGGAAGACCGCGCAACTGACGTTCTTGTACGTCTTCGTCGTGCACGCGTCGATCATCAGGAACTGCTGCTTCGGGTGCGCCTTGGCCTGCTGCGCCACCAGGTCGGCGAACTCGAAGCCGACCAGCACGATGACGTCCGGCTTCGCCTCCACGGCGGCCTGCACGTTCTGCTGCTGCGAGGCGGTGTCCGTGGACTCGTACACCTTCTGTGATCCGTCGTGCTGCTTCGCCGCGGCCCTCACGCCGGTGACGGCGAGCTTGAGGAACTCGTTCTGCCCGACGGCGTCCGGCGTGACCAGGGTGAAGGACGTGCCGCTGCCGCCGCTCGCGCCGACGGAGGCGTCGTTCTTCGCGGCGGCGTTGCACGCGGTGGCCGCGGTGACCAGGAGCGCGGTGGCGGCGGCGACTTGGAGGGTACGGCGGGATCTGCGGTGCATCGGGGAGACCTTCCGGGGTACGGCAGAGCACGCCCGGGCAGGGGCGTGTGAAGGGTGGACGGGGAACGCCGAGGGGGACGGGTCAGCGTCGACAGCCGTCGCCGGCGCACCGGCCGAAGTCCAGGAAGCGGCGCTTGGTGAGCAGCACGACATCCTCCTTCGTCTCGATGCGCGGACTGGGTGCTGGACTGTAACACCCGATTCCAGACACCTGCCCGATTGTCTCGAACTATGGTTCTCCCAGGTCATGTACGGTGGCCGGGACCACCGGAAGATCAGGAGTGCCCCGAAATGTCCCAGGAACTGCGCGCCGTCGACTGGACCGGAAACGGCCTCGCGCTGATCGACCAGACCCTGCTCCCGCACCGCACCGAGACCAGGAATGTCCGCGATGTGGGTGCTCTGGTGGACGCGATCCAGCGCCTCGTGGTGCGCGGCGCACCCGCGATCGGCGCGGCGGGAGCGTACGGGGTCGCCCTCGCCCTGCTGCAGGGACGGCGCGAGGGCTGGACGGACGCCGAGACCCGCGCGGCCGTCGCCCGGATACGCGAGGCCCGGCCCACTGCCGTGAACCTCATGGTGTGCGTGGACCGGGTCATGACCCGCTTCGACGAGGGCCTGGACGCGGTGCTGGAAGAGGCCGCGGCGGTACAGCGCGAGGACGTCGACGGCAACCGCGCGATGGGCGCGCACGGGGCCGACTGGCTGCTCGAAAGGACGGGCCTGGAACGGCCGTTGCGCATCCTGACCCATTGCAACACCGGCGCTCTGGCGACGGCCGGCTGGGGCACCGCCCTCGGCGTCATCCGTGAACTGCACGCCCGCGGACGCCTCGAGGTCGTCTACGCCGACGAGACACGCCCCCTCCTGCAGGGTTCCCGCCTGACCGCCTGGGAGCTGGTCCAGGAGGGCATCCCGCACTACGTCCAGGCCGACGGCGCCGCGGCCGGCACGATCCTGCGCGGCGCGGTCGACGCGGCGGTCGTGGGCGCGGACCGCATCGCCGCCAACGGCGACACCGCCAACAAGGTCGGCACCGTGGGCGTCGCCCTGGCCTGCGCCGACGCCGGCATCCCGTTCCTGGTGGCGGCCCCCACGACCACCGTCGACCTGGCCACCAAGACCGGCGACGACATCCACATCGAACTCCGCGGCGAGGCGGAGGTGCTGGAGTGGGGCGGCATACGGACGGCGCCCGCCGAGTCGCGGGGCCACAACCCGGCGTTCGACGTGACGCCGGGGCGGCTGGTGACCGGGCTGGTGACGGAGCGGGGCGTGCTGGAGGTGGCCGCCGGTCAACTGCCCGGCGACTACCTGAAGTAGAGAAAAGGGGTCCCGGCACCGGGCCCCCTTCTCCCTGTCAGCGCTCCGACAGCTCCAACTCCAGCAGCCACTCGACCACTTCGGTGTGATGCCGGGCCTGTCGCGGGTCGTCCCCCCACACGTACAGCCCGTGCCCGGCCACCACCACCGCCGGCATCCGGGGATCCCGTGCCGCCTCCAGGCGGTCCCCGAGCACCTTCATGTCCTGGCTGTTGGCGATGACGGGCAGCGTCACCTCGACGTCGTGCGCGGGCTGACCGACGCCCTTCAGCATCTCCAGGTCCTTGAAGACGACCCCGCCGGGCTCCCGCCGCCCCATGGCGACGGAGGCCACCGTGTGCACGTGCACCACCGCGCCCGCGCCGGTCAGCGCGGCCACGCGCGCGTGCAGCTCGGCCTCCGCGGACGGCTTCCCGCCCCGTACGGCCGCACCCAGACGGTCGACCAACACCACGTCCGCAGGCGTGAGTTCCCCCTTGTCGTGACCGCTGGCGGTGACCGCCAGCAGCAACGGATCGCGGGACAGCACCACGGACAGGTTGCCGGAAGTGCCTCGCATCCAGCCGAAGGAGGCGAAACGGGCGGACTCGGCGGCCAGTACCGCCCCCGCCTCCTCCAGGTCGAGTGCGCTGATGCCGTCGGTCATAGGGTGCTCCCGGAAGTACTGATGTCGATCTCGTCGAACGTCCCCGCCTGCGCGTGGTCCCCGACGCCCTGCTCGAAGTACGGCTCCCCGGACCGTCGGATCCCGACCGCCTGCCAGCCGGCCGCGCGCGCCGCGTCCAGCTCGCCCGGCCGGTCGGAGAGGAAGAGAAGACGCTTGGGCGCGACGCCGGTCGCCCGGGCGATGCGGGCGTACGACTCCGTTTCCTGCTTGGGCCCCGCGTTCTCGGTGTCGTACAAGCCCGAGACCAGCGGCAGCAGATCGCCCTGCGGGCTGGAGGCGAACCACGCCCGCTGCGCCGCCACCGACCCGGACGAGTAGACGTACAGCCGTACGCCCGCCGTGTGCCAGGCGCGCAGCGCCGGTACGACGTCGTCGTAGAAGTGCGAGACGAGGTCGCCGCGCGCGAAGCCCTCCGACCAGATGACGCCCTGGAGGGTCTTCAGGGGTGTGGCCTTGCGGTCCTCGTCGAGCCAGGCGTTCAGCGCCTTCTCGATACGGGAGGTGTCGGCGTCGGGGTCGCCGAGTTCCTCCCGCACCTGTGCCACTGCCCGCACCACGTCCGGATCACCGCTCTGCTCGGAGAGCAGTGCTCCGAAACGAGAGCGTGAGTACGGGTACAGCACGTCGACCACGAAGCCCGTGGCGCTCGTGGTGCCCTCGATGTCGAGCACCACCGCGTCCACGTCGTAGTGCAGTGTCACACCGCACCCTTGTCCGCCGCGTACCCCGCCGCGATCGTGTCGTAGTCCGGGAACCGTGACGCGATGGTGGACCCGGTGAAGTTCCCGATCCAGCCGTCCTCCTCGTGGAAGAACCGGATCGCGGTGAACGACGGCTTCGTGCCCATGTCGAACCAGTGCGTGGTGCCGCGCGGCACGCCCAGCAGGTCGCCCTTCTCGCAGAAGACGGCGTGCACCTCGCCGTTCACGTGCAGATAGAAGATGCCGGAGCCGGAGACGAAGAAGCGGACCTCGTCATCGTCGTCATGGGTGTGCTCCTGCAGGAACTTCTCGCGCGCCGCCTTCGCCTTCGCCGGGAACTCCGGGTCGTCGCTGGGGTGCAGGCCGAGGACGTCGACGGTGGTGAAGCCCTCCTCGGCGTTCAGCTTGTCGATCTCCGGGCCGTAGGCGGCGAACACGGTGTCGCTGTCGGCGTCGAAGGGGACGTCCTCGCGGATCGGCCACTGCTCGTAGCGCACACCGAGCGGCTTGAGCGCCTCGGCGATCTCGGCGGGGTCCGCGGTGCGGCGCACGAGGGTCTCGGGGCCGGACTCGGACCAGGTCGTCAGCAGGGTCATGGCAGCAACTCCAGGAGACTGAAGGGAAGTCCGGATACCGAGACAAGCACCGGACGGGCGGAGAGGAAAGGGCGATGCGGCGAAAGTGAGGGCGGACAGGGGGTCAGCCGCGACACAGCGCGCCGGGACAGCGGCGCATGCAGGGCATGAGCGGCGCGGTCGCGCATGGTGTCGTCATGGGGGCCTCACTGTGCCGGGTCGGGTGCCGGTCCGGTGATGGTAACTCCGGGGAAGGCCGCCACCCGGTGTGACGCAGTCGTTGTCTCACCTGCTGAGAAACCGCTTACATCTCTTTGACGTGTGGCTGAAAACGTTCTCATGATCTAGGCATGAAGACGCTGCTGCTCGTGCGGCGGCTGTACGTGGACTTGCTCCGGTCGACCACAGCCAGCTGTCGCTGACCCATCCGGAGCCCCGACGCGCCCTGCCCCGGCGCGAGTTCGCCACACCCCTTCGTGCGGTGGTGCATTCCTTTTCCTGCTCCGGTTCAAGCATTCCCTCTTCCCCTCCGTGTCGTTTCTGCGCCACCCCTTGCACCAGGAGCCCCTCATGTCCCGTACCCGCGTTCCCCTTGCCGCGCTCTCGCTGGCCTCCGTCTCCGCGCTCCTGCTCGCGGGCTGCTCGCAGTCCACGGACGCCTCGAAGAGCACCGGCGACACCGCCGCCTCGGCCTCCGCCGCCACCGGCAAGAAGCCCGCCCCCTTCAGCAAGGGAACGGTCAAGGTGGCCCTGGTCCGGCAGAGCGGCGCCGGCGACTACTTCGAGCAGTGGGGCAACGGCGCCAAGGCGCAGGCCAAGGCCCTCGGCATCGACCTGACCACGTACGACGCCCAGGCCGACAACGCCAAGCAGGCCACCGACCTGTCCTCGGCGATCAACTCCGGCGCTCAGGCGATCATCATCGACCACGGCTTCCCGGCCACCATCCAGCCGGAGATCGACAAGGCCGTGAAGAAGGGCATCAAGGTCGTCGTCTACGACGTCGAGACCAAGACCAAGGGTGTCGTCTCCACCGAGCAGGACGACGCGAGCATGGCCCAGGCCGTCCTCGATGTGATGGCCAAGTCGGTCGGGAAGAACGCCAAGGTCGGCTATGTGAACGTGGCCGGTTACGCCGCCCTCGACAAGCGCGACACCGTCTGGAAGAAGACGGCCGACGCGCAGGGCTGGAAGCAGGAGTTCAAGGTCGGCAAGGTCACCGACTCCACCGCCACCGACAATGTTCCGCTGGTCTCCGCCGCCCTCACCCAGCACTCCGACGTGACCGGCATCTTCGCCCCCTACGACGAACTCGCCAAGGGCACCGTCCTCGCCGTCCAGAACAAGAAGCTGCAGGACAAGGTGAAGGTGTTCGGCGCGGACGTCTCCAACGCCGACATCCAGAACATGACCGCGGCCCACAGCCCCTGGGTGGCCACCGCGGGCACCGACCCGTCCGCGGTCGGCGCCGCCGTCGTCCGTACGGCCGCCCTGGAACTGGCCGGACAGCTGAACAAGGACACGGTGTCCTTCCCCGCCGTCGCCATCACCCAGGACTTCCTGCGCAAGAACAAGATCGAGAACATGGACCAGCTGCGCGCGGCCCTGCCGGCGCTGAACCTCTCCAAGGTCAGCACCGCGGACTGGATCTCCGATGTCGCCCACTGACGCGGCGGCTGAGGATGTGCCCGCGGTCAGCCTGCGGGACGTCAGCATGGCCTTCGGCGGCAAGACGGTGCTCGCCTCCGTCTCCCTCGACATCGCCCCGGGCAGCGTGGTCGCGCTGCTCGGCGCGAACGGCGCCGGAAAGTCCACGCTGATCAAGATCCTCTCGGGCGTGCACACGGATCACGGCGGCGAGGTGCGGGTTGCAGGAGAGCCCGCGGCTCTTCAATCGCCTCTCGCCGCCCGCCAATTGGGCATCCAGACGGTGCACCAGCGCATCGGCGAGGGCATCGTGCCCGGCCTCACGGTCGCCGAGAACCTGGTCTTCGAGGAGCTGGCGCAGAAGCGCGGCAACCCCTTCCTCAACGGGAGCCGGCTGCTCGCCCGCGCCCGTGAGATCCAGGCGTCCCTCGGCCTCGACTGGAGCGACGCACTCCTCAGGAAGGACGTCACCGAACTCGGCATCTCCGACCGCCAGTTGCTGATCCTCGCCCGCGCCCTGGCCACCCGCCCCCGCCTGCTGATCCTCGACGAGCCGACCTCCGCGCTCTCCGCCGCCGAGGCGGAGCGGCTGTTCGCGCTCGTCGAGAGGATGCGGGACGAGGGCATCGCGGTCCTCTACGTCTCCCACCGCCTCGGCGAGATCGACGCACTCGCCGACCGCCTGGTCGTCCTGCGGGACGGCCGTCTCACCGACGACCAGGCCAGGCCCTTCGACTGGGACGCCGCCCTGCGCGCCATGCTGGCGCAGGCCCAGGAGGCGACCACCGCCCGCCCGGTCGCGGAAGGCGCCGAGGGGGAGGTCGTACTGTCCCTGCGAGGAGTACGCCTCTTCGAGGGGCGCGCTCCCCTCGACCTCGACATCCGCACCGGCGAAGTCACCGGCGTCGTAGGCCTGTTGGGTGCGGGAAAGACCGAACTGGCCCGCGGCCTGTTCGGCGCCGAACCCTTCACCACGGGCACCGTCGAACTGGACGGCAGGCCGTACGAGCCGCGCCGCCCCGGCGACGCCATCCGCGGCGGCGTCCACCTGGTCCCCGAGGACCGGCACGCCGACGCCCTCGTGCCCGGCTGGTCGGTGGCGCAGAACATCTCCCTGCCGTTCCTCGGGTCGCTGTCCCGGGCGGGGCTGGTCAACCGGTCGAGGGAGGACGCGCTCGGCCGCGAGACCATCGAAGCCCTGGGCGTCGTCACCCGCGACGAGCACAGCACCGTCGAGGAACTGTCCGGCGGCAACCAGCAGAAGGTCGTCGTCGGCCGCTGGCTCGCCGAGAAACCCCGCGTTCTCATCCTGGACGAGCCGTTCCGAGGCGTGGACATCGGCGCCCGCCGCGACATCGGCCGCCGGGCCCGAGCCCTGGCCGCCGAGGGCTCCGCCGTCCTCGTCCTGTCCGCCGACGTCGACGAGATCCTCGAGATCGCCGACCGGGTCGTCGTACTCGCCGCCGGGGAGATCCACCTCGACGCCTACGGCGAGGACGCGGAGCGCGACCGCGTCATCCAGACCATCGCCGTGTCCGTCTGATGCCGCCCGCCGGCCGTACGCCTCGTACGCCCGAAGGAAGCCCCGAAGGAAGCAGCACCCCATGACCACCCAGCAGAGCACCGAGGTCCCGGTGAAAGCGGCGCTCCCGCCCGCCGTGAGCACCGCCGTGCGTGTCCAGAACGCCGTCATCAAGTACGGCTTCATCTTCGTCACCGTCGCGCTCTTCCTCTACTTCGCCCTGAGCGAGGGCTCCTTCCGCGAGTCGGCGACGCTCCTGGACACGCTGCGGTACGTCTCCGTGGCCGCGATCCTCGGCCTCGGCGTCACCCTCACCATGGCCGTCGGCGGAATGGACATGTCCGTCGGCGCGGTCGCCGGCCTCGGCGTCTCCGTCGCCGCCCAGACGATGGTGGTCCACAACCAGATCGGCACCGTCGCCATCCTCGCGGTGCTGGCGGCAGGAGCACTCGCAGGCCTGCTCAACGCGCTCCTCATCGTCGTCCTGAAGATCCCCGACATGCTGGCCACCCTCGGCACCATGTTCGTGATCCAGGGCTCCAAACTCATCCTGGTCGACGGTCAGTCCATCACCCCCGGCATGACGATGTCCGACGGCTCCACCGCGCCCGGGAAGTTCACCGCGGGCTTCCTGAAGATCGACCGGGGCACGGTCCTCGGCATCCCCATCTCCGTCCTGATCTTCGGCGGCCTGACGATCGCCGCCTGGGTCTTCCTGGCCCGCACCCGCTGGGGCCGGATCCTGTACGCCATCGGAGCCAACCCGGAGGCCTCCCGCCTGGCCGGCATCCGTGTCGGCGCCTACCGGGCGCTGGCCTACGTCATCTCCGGTGTGCTCGCCTCCGTCGGCGGCCTGATCCTGGCGTCCCGCATCGGCCAGGGCGACGTCTCCGCCGGCACCTCCCAGCTGCTGGAGGCGGTCGCGGTGGCGCTGGTCGGCACGTCGGTCCTCGGCAGGGGCCGCCCGAACGTCTGGGGCACGGCCCTCGGCGCGGTCCTGATCGGCATCATCACCACCGGCCTCACGATCAAGGGCCTGCCGTACTACACGCAGGACGTCGTCGAGGGCGCGGTGCTCATCCTCGCCCTGGTCTTCAGCTTCACCCTGTCCAAGCGCCGTACCGCATAAGGAAGTTCGAGGAGTTCGCACGATGGGCTACCGCATCCTGGAGACCGAGGACATCCCCGCCTACCTGCACGAGCGCGGCCACTGGGCGGACCCGGCCGACATACGCGTCCGCGAGGTGTCGGACGGCAACATGAACCGCGTCTTCCTGGCCTCCTCCGCCGACGGCACCCACAGCCTCGCCGTCAAGCAGGCCCTGCCCTGGGTCCGCGTGGCCGGCCCGTCCTGGCCGATGAACCCGGACCGCGCCGACGCCGAGGCCCGCGCCTACGAGCAGATCGCCAGGGTCGCCCCCGACAAGATCCCCGCGGTCCACGGCTACGACCCCGAGAACTACGCCCTCGTCATGGAGGACATGTCCGACCTGGAGGTCCTGCGCACGCTCCTCAACGAGGGCGCGTCGTACGGCCCCCACACCTCCGCCCGCATCGGCGAACTCGTCGCCCAGCTCTCCTTCGCGACAAGCGACTTCGGCATGGCCTCGGTGGACCGCAAGGCGCTGATCGCCACCTCGGTCAGCCCCGAGCTCTGCAAGATCACCGAGGACGTGGTGCTGTCCGAGCCGTACATCCAGCACGAACACAACCACTGGCACGAGGGGTTGGACGACCTGGCGACGGCCTTCCGCGCCGACACCCGCCTCCGCACGGAGGTCGCCGACCTCCGCCACGCCTTCATGACCAGCGCCCAGGCCCTCCTCCACGGCGACCTGCACACCGGCAGCATCATGGTCGGCACCCGCGAAGGCACCCCGGTCGTCCGGGTCTTCGACCCCGAGTTCTCCTTCGTCGGCCCGATCGGCTTCGACCTCGGCCTGTACTGGGCCAACGCCCTGGTCTCGGAGGAACGGGCACGCGCGCTGGGCACCCTGTCCGACCACGCCGACCAACTCCGCCTCTCCTGGGAGGCCTTCGACGCGGAGTTCCGCCGCCTGTGGCCGACCCGTGTGGACACCTTCTTCGACGACGCGTATCTGGATCGGTTCCTGCGTCGCCTGTGGACGGAGGCACTGGGTTACGCCGGCACGGAAATCGTCCGCCGCATCATCGGCTTCGCCCACCTGACCGACCTGACGACCCTGCCGGACCCGGTACCGGCGTCCCGGCGTGCCCTGCTGCTGGGACGCGAACTGATCCTGCGGCGCGAGGAGTTGGCGGACGTGGCAGCCGTACGCGAACTCGTCACCTCACTGGGCTGACGGGGCGTCGAACCACTGCTTGCCGACCGCCCGGTGCTTCCCGTCGTCCTCGCGATCCGTCGGAATCCTCGGCACTGGCCTGATCACTGTCCATACGCCCATGAAAACACCCGCCACCGACAACGACGGGCGCACGCGAAAAGGGCGGCTCCGTCGGCGCGGAGTCGCCCCTCTCGCGGATCCGGTCCCCTAGGGGAGAGGGACCGGTCCCCGATCGTGCCGGCCCTGGTCAGGGAAGGGGCCGACGCGAGGTCACTTCTTGTCGAGCAGGTCCTGCACCTTGGCGCGGACCTCGTCCGTGGCGAGGCCCCGGATCGTCAGCGTCGTACGACGGCGCAGCACGTCGTCCGCCGTCTCGGCCCACTCGTTGTCCCGGGCGTACACCACCTGCGCCCAGATCTCCGGGGCGTCGGGGTGGACACGCTCGCCCAGTTCCGGGTTCTCGTTGGCGAGGCGGGCGATGTCGAAGGACAGCGAACCGTAGTGCGTGGCCAGGTGCTTGGCCGTGTCGGCGGCCATCCGCGGACCGGGCGCCGGGTTGTCGACCAACAGCCGGTGGGCGACCGCACGCGGGTTGGCGACACCCGGCAGCGGCAGCTTCTTCGGCAGCGAGGAGATGGGCTCGAAGTCGTCACCCAGGGGAGCGCCCGGCAGGGCCTCCAGCTTCTGCATCACCGTACGGCCGATGTGCCGGAAGGTGGTCCACTTGCCACCCGCGACGGACAGCATCCCGCCGCGGCCTTCGGTGACCACGGTCTCGCGCTTGGCCTTCGCCGTGTCGCCGGGGCCGCCCGGCAGCACCCGCAGACCCGCGAAGGAGTACGTGATCAGGTCACGGCTGAGCTGCTGGTCCCGGACCGAGAACGCGGCCTCGTCCAGGATCTGGGATATGTCCTTCTCGGTGACCGAGACATCCGCCGGGTCGCCCTCGAACTCCTCGTCGGTCGTGCCGAGAAGCAGCATGTCCTCCCAGGGGAGGGCGAAGGTGATGCGGTACTTGTCGATGGGCGTGGCGAGCGCGGCCTTCCACGGGGAGGTGCGCTTCAGGACCAGATGCGCGCCCTTCGACAGCCGGATCGACGGCGCGGCATTCGGGTCCTCCATACGGCGCAGGTGATCGACCCAGGGGCCGGTCGCGTTCAGCACCAGACGGGCGTTGACGCCGAACTCGTCACCCGTCGTACGGTCCTTGAGGTCCGCGCCCGTCACCCGGCCCCTGGTGAACCGGAGACCGGTCACCTCGGCGTGGTTCAGGACGACCGCGCCCGCCTCGACGGCCGCGCGGACCGTCATCAGCGCCATGCGCGCGTCGTTCATCTGGTCGTCGCCGTAGACGGCGACGGCCTTGAGGTTCTCGGTGCGCAGCTCGGGCACGTCCTGCGCCGCCTTCGCGGGGGACAGGAGGTGGCCGACGCCGTCACCGAACGCGGAGAGCGCGGAGTAGGCGAAGACGCCCGCCCCGAGCTTCGCAGCGCCGTGCGGCCCGCCCTTGTACACGGGGAGGTAGAACGTGAGCGGGTTCGCCAGATGGGGGGCCACCTGACGAGACACCGCACGGCGCTCGAAGTGGTTCTCCGCCACCAGCTTCACCGCGCCGGTCTGCAGATAGCGCAGACCGCCGTGGAGCAGCTTGGAGGAGGCGGAAGAGGTGGCGCCGGCGAAGTCGCCGGCGTCGACCAGCGCCACCCTGAGGCCGGACTGCGCGGCGTGCCAGGCGGTGGAGATGCCCAGGATGCCGCCGCCGATCACGAGGAGGTCGTACGACGCCTTGGCGAGCTGCTCCCGGGTCTCGGCGCGGCTCGGGTTGGAGCCGGAGGCCGGGCGCGTCCCCAGGGCAGGCACGGACTGCAGGGTGGGCTGACTGGTCATTTCGGGTTCTTACTCCTCATCAGAGCTTTCGAGGGCCTTGGCTGAGCCCTCGTCAGCCCTCTTCGTCCTCGAGCCAGCCCATCGTCCGCTCGACGGCCTTGAGCCAGCTCTTGTACTCACGGTCGCGGGTCTCCGCGTCCATGCGGGGGGTCCACTCGGCGGCCCGGCGCCAGTTGGCACGCAGGTCGTCGGTGCTGGTCCAGAAGCCGACGGCGAGACCGGCGGCGTAGGCGGCACCGAGGCAGGTCGTCTCGGCGACCATCGGGCGCACCACCGGCGCGTCCAGGAAGTCCGAGAGGGTCTGCATCAGCAGGTTGTTGGAGGTCATGCCGCCGTCGACCTTGAGGGCCGCGAGCTCGACACCCGAGTCCTTGGTCATGGCGTCCGTGATCTCACGGGTCTGCCAGGCGGTGGCCTCCAGCACGGCGCGCGCGAGGTGCGCCTTGGTGACGTACCGGGTCAGACCGGCGATCACACCGCGGGCGTCGGAGCGCCAGTACGGGGCGAACAGACCGGAGAAGGCCGGCACGAAGTAGGCGCCGCCGTTGTCCTCGACCGAGAGCGCGAGCGTCTCGATCTCGGCGGCGGTGGAGATCAGGCCCATCTGGTCGCGCATCCACTGCACCAGCGAACCGGTGACGGCGATGGAGCCCTCGAGGGCGTAGACCGGCTTCTCGTCGCCGATGCGGTAGCCGACGGTGGTCAGCAGGCCGCTGTACGAGTTGATGATCTTCTCGCCGGTGTTCAGCAGCATGAAGGTGCCGGTGCCGTACGTCGACTTGGCCTCGCCCTCCGCGAAACAGGTCTGGCCGAACAGGGCCGCCTGCTGGTCGCCGAGCGCGGAGGCGACCGGGATGCCGCCGAGCAGCTCGCCCAGCTTGCCGCCCTTGATCTCGCCGTAGACCTCGGCGGAGGAGCGGATCTCCGGCAGCATCGCCAGCGGGACGCCGATGGACTCGGCGATCTTCTCGTCCCACTCCAGCGTGTGCAGGTTCATCAGCATGGTGCGGGAGGCGTTGGTGACGTCGGTGTAGTGCTTGCCGCCGTCGACACCACCGGTCAGGTTCCAGATGACCCAGGTGTCCATGGTGCCGAAGAGGATGTCGCCCGCCTCGGCGCGCTCGCGCAGGCCCTCGACGTTGTCGAGCAGCCAGCGGGCCTTGGGGCCGGCGAAGTAGGAGGCGAGGGGGAGGCCCGTCTCGCGGCGGAAGCGGTCCTGGCCGACGTTGCGCCCGAGTTCCTTGCACAGGGCGTCGGTGCGGGTGTCCTGCCAGACGATGGCGTTGTGGACGGGCTCACCGGTGTTCTTGTCCCAGAGCAGCGTGGTCTCGCGCTGGTTGGTGATGCCGATGGCCTTGATGTCGTCACGGGTGATGCCGGCCTTCTGGATGGCTCCGGCGACGACTTCCTGGACGTTGGTCCAGATCTCGTTGGCGTTGTGCTCGACCCAGCCCGGCTTGGGGAAGATCTGCTCGTGCTCCTTCTGGTCGACGGAGACGATACGTCCGTCGCGGTCGAAGACGATGCAGCGGGAAGAGGTGGTGCCCTGGTCGATCGCGGCGATGAAGGGGCCGGCGGTGTGGGCGTCGGTCACGGTGTGCTCCTGGAGTTCCTTGGATAGGGGCTGTCTGTACGGCGCGGTGCTGTTCAAGCGCGGTGAAGCCTGGTGCTCTTAAGCAAAAGCGACGTTGTAGATGCCTGCAGCGATCGCGGCGCCGATCAGGGGACCGACGACCGGGACCCAGGCGTAGCCCCAGTCGGAGCCGCCCTTGTTGGGCAGGGGCAGGAGGGCGTGCACGATGCGCGGACCGAGGTCACGGGCCGGGTTGATCGCGTAGCCGGTCGGACCGCCGAGGGACAGACCGATGGAGACGACGACGAGCGAGGTGATCAGGGCGCCCAGGACGCCCAGGCCCTTGCCACTGTCGTTGAGGCCCTGCGTGAGGACGGCGAGCACCAGCACGATGGTGCCGATGACCTCGGTGGCGACGTTCTGCCAGGCGACCCGGACCTCGGGGCCGGTGGAGAAGATGCCCAGGACCGGGCCGGCGCCCTTCTCCTGGGCCTCGACGGCCTTGGCCGCCGTGGCCTGCGCACCCGGCCCGCCGACGATCTCCTTGTCGGTGAGGTGCGCGTGGAACTGACCGTAGTAGGCGACCCAGACCAGGGCCGCGCCGATCGCGGCGCCGAGCAGCTGCCCGCCCCAGTAGACCGGGACGTCGCTCCAGGCGATGCCGTTCTTCTTGAGCGCGAGTGCGAGCGTCACGGCCGGGTTGAGGTGGGCGCCGGAGAGCGGCGCCGAGGTGTAGACCGCCGTGAGTACCGCGAAGCCCCACCCGAAGGTGATGGCCAGCCAGCCGGCGTTACGGGCCTTGGAGGCCTTCAGCGTCACGGCGGCGCAGACGCCGCCGCCGAGCAGGATGAGTATGGCGGTACCGATGGTCTCGCCGATGAAGATGTCGGAGCTGGACACCCGCGACTCCTTTGTCCTTCGTCCAGGGGACCGAACCCCGGGTCCCTCCGGGAGTTCGAGCTGCCCTCGGGGGTGAGAGCGAATACCGGCCCTTGGCGTTGTCACACTCTAGCGCGTATTGCCGGTAGGTGTTCGACAATGCCGACCGATGGACGGGAGTCTTGCCCCGGCCTCAGGTGTGCGTCAAGGGCCTGTGTTGGCGAAAATGCGATCGTTATCGATTGCTGTGAGCTGTCGATCTTGCAGGTCAGGTGCGTACGGACGGGTAACAAGCGGGTGGCGTACCGACCGGGCGGTTCGCCGTGGCGTGCCCGGGCACGACGGAGGCCGGGACACCACTCGGCGTCCCGGCCTTCTCCCGCGTCCCGCCGCGCCTCTCAGAACCGTCCGGCGCCCAGGTCCCGCGACACCGCACGGGCACAGTCCCGCACCGCGGCGATCAGCTCGGGGCGCAGCTCGCCGTCCCGGCACAGCCGCTCCACGGCGCCCGTGATGCCCACCGCGCCCACCGGCATCCGCCGCCGGTCGTGGATGGGCGCGGCCACGGACGCGACGCCCTCCCAGGTCTCCTCGACGTCGGCCGCGTAGCCCCGCGCACGCGAGATGTCGAGGATGTGCTCGAAGTCCTCCTGCTCGCACACGGTCCGGTCGGTGAACGGCTTGCGGTCGGCCTCGATGGCCTCGCTGTGCGCGACGGGGTCGTACGCCGAGAGGACCTTGCCCAGGGCCGTGGAGTGCAGGGGCTGCATGGCCCCTATCTCCAGCACCTGGCGGCTGTCGTCGGGCCGGAAGACGTGGTGCACGATCAGCACGCCCTGCTGGTGCAGGACGCCGAGATACACGCTCTCCCCGCTGGACCGGGCCAGGTCGTCCGTCCACACCAGGGCGCGCGCCCGCAGCTCGTGCACGTCGAGATAGGTGGTGCCCAGGCGCAGCAGTTCGGCGCCCAGCTGATAGCGCCCGGAGGCGTCGTCCTGCTCGACGAAACCCTCCTGCTGGAGGGTGCGCAGAATCCCGTGGGCGGTGCCCTTGGCGAGGCCCAGTGACGAGGCGATGTCCGAGAGGCCGAGCCGTCGCTCGCCGCCCGCGAGCAGCCGCAGCATCGCGGCCGCCCGTTCGAGCGACTGGATGTTCCGTGCCATCGCCGTACTGCCTCCGTCCCCTTCGACCGTCGACGTGCGACGTCGCTGCCGCTGTTCGGCAATGTCGAACACTACCGGTCGATGCCGACCTCCCGCTAATGGTCGGTGCGCATCCGTCGGGTTCTGTTGTGTCACTGGTATCCCGGGAGTGACCTGCCCGTCATCCTCGTCCGTCCCGTGGACGCCCCTGACCATCCCGGGCCGACCCCGGTTACCCTGACGAGGTGCGCCTACCGGGGGCAGATCCCGGACAGGCGCAAAGCCGACAGCCGTCGCACCTAAGGGAGCCCCTTCATGGCCTCGTCGCCACTGACCCCTTCCGCCGACAGCCGGACCCGTGTGTCCGCGCTCCGTGAGGCCCTAGCCACCCGAGTGGTGGTCGCCGACGGAGCCATGGGCACCATGCTGCAGGCGCAGGACCCCACCCTCGAGGACTTCGAGAACCTCGAGGGCTGCAACGAGATCCTCAACCTCACCCGGCCGGACATCGTCCGCTCCGTCCACGAGGAGTACTTCGCGGCGGACGTCGACTGCGTCGAGACCAACACCTTCGGCGCCAACCACACGGCCGCGTCGGAGTACGACATCGCGGACCGGGTGCACGAGCTGTCCCAGGCCGGTGCCCGGATCGCCCGCGAGGTGGCGGACGAGTTCGCGGCCCGCGACGGCCGCACCCGCTGGGTCCTGGGTTCGATCGGCCCCGGCACCAAGCTGCCGACGCTCGGCCACGTCGGCTACACCACGATCCGCGACGGCTACCAGGCCAACGCCGAGGGCCTGCTCGCGGGCGGCGCGGACGCCCTGATCGTGGAGACCACCCAGGACCTGCTGCAGACCAAGGCCTCGGTGCTCGGCGCCCGCCGCGCCATGGAGGCGACCGGCACGGAGGTGCCGCTGCTGGTGTCGATGGCCTTCGAGACGACCGGCACCATGCTGCTCGGCTCGGAGATCGGTGCCGCGCTCACGGCCCTGGAGCCGCTGGGCATCGACATGATCGGCCTGAACTGCTCGACCGGCCCGGCCGAGATGAGCGAGCACCTGCGCTACCTCACCCGGCACTCCCGCATCCCGCTGCTGTGCATGCCGAACGCCGGCCTGCCGGTCCTCACCAAGAACGGCGCGCACTTCCCGCTCGGCCCCGAGGGCCTGGCGGACGCCCAGGAGAACTTCGTCCGCGACTACGGCCTCTCCCTCATCGGCGGCTGCTGCGGCACCACCCCCGAGCACCTGCGCCAGGTCGTCGAGCGGGTCCGCGGCCTCGCCCCGGGCGAGCGCGACCCGCAGCCCGAGCCGGGTGCCGCCTCCCTCTACCAGACCGTGCCGTTCCGCCAGGACACCTCGTACCTGGCGATCGGCGAGCGCACCAACGCCAACGGCTCCAAGAAGTTCCGTGAGGCCATGCTGGCCGGCCGGTGGGACGACTGTGTGGAGATGGCCCGCGACCAGATCCGCGAGGGCGCCCACATGCTGGACCTGTGCGTGGACTACGTCGGCCGGGACGGCGTCGCCGACATGGAGGAGCTGGCCGGCCGCTTCGCCACCGCCTCCACCCTGCCGATCGTGCTGGACTCCACCGAGGTCGACGTCATCAAGGCCGGCCTGGAGAAGCTCGGCGGGCGCGCGGTCATCAACTCCGTCAACTACGAGGACGGCGACGGCCCCGAGTCCCGCTTCGCGAAGGTCACCAGGCTCGCGCAGGAGCACGGCGCCGCGCTGATCGCGCTGACCATCGACGAGGAGGGCCAGGCCCGCACCCCTCAGAAGAAGGTCGAGATCGCCGAACGGCTCATCGACGACCTGACGACGAACTGGGGCATCCACGAGTCGGACATCCTCATCGACACCCTGACCTTCACCATCTGCACCGGTCAGGAGGAGTCCCGGGGGGACGGCATCGCCACGATCGAGGCGATCCGCGAGCTCAAGCGCCGCCACCCGGACGTACAGACCACGCTGGGCCTGTCCAACATCTCCTTCGGCCTCAACCCGGCCGCGCGCATCCTGCTCAACTCCGTCTTCCTCGACGAGTGCGTCAAGGCGGGCCTGGACTCGGCGATCGTGCACGCCTCGAAGATCCTGCCGATCGCCCGCTTCAGCGAGGAAGAGGTCACCACGGCCCTCGACCTGATCTACGACCGCCGCGCCGAGGGCTACGACCCGCTGCAGAAGCTGATGGCCCTGTTCGAGGGCGCCACCGCGAAGTCCCTGAAGGCGGGCAAGGCCGAGGAACTGGCCGCCCTCCCGCTGGAGGAGCGCCTCAAGCGCCGGATCATCGACGGCGAGCGCAACGGCCTGGAGGCCGACCTCGACGAGGCCCTCCAGACCCGCAAGGCCCTCGACATCGTCAACGAGACGCTCCTGGACGGCATGAAGGTCGTCGGCGAGCTGTTCGGCTCCGGCCAGATGCAGCTGCCGTTCGTGCTGCAGTCCGCGGAGGTCATGAAGGCCGCGGTCGCCCATCTCGAACCGCACATGGAGAAGTCGGACGCCGAGGGCAAGGGCACCATCGTGCTGGCCACCGTGCGCGGCGACGTGCACGACATCGGCAAGAACCTCGTCGACATCATCCTGTCCAACAACGGCTACAACGTCGTCAACCTCGGCATCAAGCAGCCGGTCTCCGCGATCCTGGACGCCGCGGAGGAACACCGCGCCGACGTCATCGGGATGTCCGGGCTCCTGGTCAAGTCCACGGTGATCATGAAGGAGAACCTCGAGGAGCTCAACCAGCGCGGCCTCGCGGCGAACTTCCCCGTCATCCTCGGCGGCGCGGCCCTCACCCGCGCCTACGTCGAGCAGGACCTGCACGAGCTGTACGAGGGCGAAGTCCGCTACGCCCGCGACGCGTTCGAGGGCCTGCGCCTGATGGACGCGCTGATCGGCGTCAAGCGCGGCGTGCCCGGCGCGAAGCTGCCGGAGCTCAAGCAGCGCCGGGTGCGGGCGACTTCGGCCGTCGAGGTGGAGGAGCGCCCGGAGGAGGGCCACGTCCGCTCCGACGTCGCCACCGACAACCCCGTCCCCACCCCGCCGTTCTGGGGCACCCGCGTCATCAAGGGCATCCAGCTCAAGGAGTACGCCAGCTGGCTGGACGAGGGCGCCCTGTTCAAGGGCCAGTGGGGCCTCAAGCAGGCCCGCACCGGTGAGGGGCCGACGTACGAGGAGCTCGTCGAGACCGACGGCCGGCCGCGGCTGCGCGGTCTGCTGGACCGGCTGCAGACCGACAACCTGCTGGAAGCGGCCGTGGTCTACGGCTACTTCCCGTGCGTGTCCAAGGACGACGACCTGATCATCCTGGACGAGCAGGGCAACGAGCGCACCCGCTTCACCTTCCCGCGTCAGCGCCGCGGCCGCCGGCTGTGCCTGGCGGACTTCTTCCGCCCGGAGGAGGCGGGGGAGACCGACGTCGTCGGCCTGCAGGTCGTCACCGTCGGCTCGCGGATCGGCGAGGAGACGGCCCGCATGTTCGAGGCCAACGCCTACCGCGACTACCTCGAACTGCACGGCCTGTCCGTGCAGCTGGCGGAGGCGCTCGCCGAGTACTGGCACGCGCGCGTGCGGTCGGAGCTGGGCTTCTCGGGCGAGGACCCGAGCCAGATGGAGGACATGTTCGCCCTGAAGTACCGGGGCGCCCGCTTCTCCCTCGGCTACGGCGCCTGCCCCGACCTGGAGGACCGCGCCAAGATCGCCGACCTGCTCCAGCCCGAGCGCATCGGCGTCCACCTCTCCGAGGAGTTCCAGCTCCACCCGGAGCAGTCCACCGACGCGATCGTGATCCACCACCCCGAGGCGAAGTACTTCAACGCCCGCTGATGAACCCGTCGAAAAGGCCGCCCCGGAAAGGCCCGACCCGACGGCACATCGGCGCACGTCAGGGCGGCTCCCGGCGGCACACACGGTGTGCCCCGGACCACGCCGGATAAACGAGGCGCTTCGGCCGCAACAGTCGTACACTGGTCGGTCCACTGCAGGCCGGTTCCCCGCGCGGGAACCGGCCTGCTCGCCCCTCAAGGAGGTGCGCCCGGATGACCAGTACGGTCCCCGCGCTCGGAACCCGTACGGCCGAAGGCTCAGCCCTGCAGGCCGTACTCCTCGACATGGACGGAACCCTCGTGGACACGGAGGGCTTCTGGTGGGACGTCGAGGTCGAGGTCTTCGCCGGCCTCGGCCACACCCTGGACGACACCTGGCGCCATGTCGTGGTCGGCGGTCCCATGACCCGCAGCGCGGGGTTCCTGATCGAGGCCACCGGCGCCGACATCACCCTCGCCGAGCTCACGGTGCTGCTCAACCAGGGCTTCGAGGACCGCATCGACCGCGCCCTGCCGCTGATGCCGGGCGCCGCCAGGCTGCTCGCCGAACTCTCCGAGTACGAGATCCCCACCGCCCTCGTCTCCGCCTCCCACCGGCGCATCATCGACCGCGTGCTCAGCTCGCTCGGCCGGCACCACTTCGCCCTGTCGGTGGCCGGCGACGAGGTGCCGCGCACCAAGCCGCATCCCGACCCGTATCTGACCGCGGCCGCCGGACTCGGCGTGGACCCGGCCAGATGCGCCGTCGTCGAGGACACCGCGACCGGTGTCGCCTCGGCCGAGGCCGCCGGCTGTCATGTGGTCGTAGTGCCCTCCGTGGCTCCCGTCGCCCCCGCCGCCCGGCGCACGGTCGTCACCTCCCTCGAAGACGTCGACCTGGCATTTCTGCGCGGATTGATCACCCTCTGATCACCCACTGATCGCCCCTTGATGACGGAAATGCGCTGAGCGTTCACCCAGTGTGCAGCGCTGATAGGACATGAATTCCCAGGGCTGGTGTACGAGGGAATTCGAAGCGCGGCTGATGGCCCAATTCCGGTGTCGGTCCCTGCCACTGGGGATGTGAGGTTCCCCACTTACCCGGGCCTCGACAGGTCGTGCAGGCTGTGCTCTTCGCCCCTTTTCGGGGTGCGAGCACGTGCCCTTGTGTCCCGATTGATGGAACGCTGCACGAATCCTTCCCCGGTCGGGTTTTCGGTCTGTCCGCAACCGGTTTCGCTGCGTGATGGGGGCTCAACTCCGGTGACTGCGAACCGCCGTGCTGGTGCGGACTAATCTCGTCGCGAGAACCATCGCCTCTACCCCCGTGATCCGCCGCGACACCCCTGCATGCCGGATACACGGACCTGAACAGCTCTGGAGAAACACGAGCATGAACCGCAAGACTTTGGTGCTGCCGGCCGTGGTCGGCCTGCTCGCGCCCGTGCTCGCCGCCTGTGGCAGTTCCGACAGCAGCGGCAGCGGCGGGGACGCGATCGCCGTCGGCACCACGGACCGGTTCACCGCCACGAAGGACGCACCCGCGCCGCTCGATCCGGCGTACGCGTACGACGTCGGCACCTGGAACATCCTGCGCCAGACCGTGCAGACCCTGATGATCCAGCCGAAGGGCGAGGGCGATCCCGTGCCCGAGGCCGCGCAGAGCTGCGGCTTCACCGACTCGGGCAACGAGCGCTACGCCTGCACGCTGCGCGACGGTCTGAAGTTCTCCAACGGCGACAAGATCACCGCGGCCGATGTGAAGTACTCCATCGACCGCGCCCGCGCCATCAAGGCCGACTCCGGCGTGTCCGCCCTGCTCAACACCATCCAGACGGTCGAGACCCAGGGCGACAAGCAGGTCATCTTCCACCTCAGGACGGCGGACGCCACCTTCCCGTACAAGCTGTCCACTCCGGTCGCGGGCATCATCAACCCCGCCGACTACCAGAAGAACAAGCTGCGGGACGGCTTCGGCGTCGACGGATCCGGCCCGTACACCCTCTCGGCCGACGTCAAGAACGACGAGATCGTCAAGGCCACGTTCACCAAGAACCCCAACTACAAGGGGACGCTGAAGGTGAACAACTCCAAGGTCGACATGATCTCCTACGCGGACGCCGACGCGATGGGCAAGGCCCTGGACAAGGGTGACATCGACGTCATGACCCGCACCATGGCGCCGGAGCAGATCCAGAAGCTGTCCGCCGGCACGGACAGCAACGAGGACCTGGTCGAGATGGCGGGGCTGGAGATCCGCTACCTCGCCTTCAACACCAACGCGCCGACCGTGAAGAACAAGGCCGTCCGCCAGGCGATGGCCCAGCTGATCAACCGCGGCGAGATCGTCGCCAAGGTGTACGGCACCCAGGCCGAGCCGCTGTACTCGCTGGTCCCGGCAAGCATCACCGGCCACTCCAACTCGTTCTTCAACAAGTACGGCGACCCGAGCACCGCCAAGGCCAAGGCCCTGCTGACCGCCGCCAACATCAGCACCCCCGTCAAGCTGACGCTGCACTACACGACCGACCACTACGGCTCGGGCACCAAGAAGGAGTTCGAGGTCCTTCAGAAGCAGCTCAACGACAGCGGGCTGTTCAACGTGGACATCCAGGGCTCCCCCTGGACGACCTTCGTCCCGGCCGAGCGCAAGGGCAAGTACGACGTCTGGGGCATGGGCTGGTTCCCGGACTTCCCGGACGCCGACAACTACCTCGCGCCGTTCCTCGACACGGACAACTTCCTGAAGTTGCCCTACCGCAACAGCAAGATCATCAACACGCTGATCCCGGCGTCCCGTCGTGAGGCCGACCGCCTCGCAGCCTCCTCCAACCTGACCGAGATCCAGGACATCGTCGCCGACGACGTCCCGATCCTGCCCCTGTGGCAGGGCAAGCAGTACGTCGCCGCCCGAGGCGACGTCACGGGGACCGCGTACGCGCTCAACTCCTCCTCGACCCTTCAGCTGTGGGAGCTCGGCCGTGGCGTGAGCGGCTGATCTCTCTCGTCCCCGGGGCCCGGGGAGTGTGGCCCCGGGGGTTCCGAACCCGACGAGAAGGCACAAGCAGTGAACATGCGTAACCAGTGGCCAGTCCTGCCCGTAGTGGCGGGGCTGGCCTCCGGCCTTTTGACCGGCTGCGGAACGGGCGGCTCGGACTCCGGGGGGGCCGGCTCGTCCGTCGTCATGGGAATGTCGGACGACGTCCTGGCGACCGACCCCGCCTCCGGTTACGACCCGGGTTCCTGGCTGTTGTTCAACAACGTCTTCCAGTCGCTGCTCAGCTTCCCCGACGGAGGCACGGAGCCCGAGCCGGAGGCCGCCAAGTCGTGCGCCTTCACCGACGCGTCCACCAAGGTCTACCGGTGCACGCTCAAGGACGGCCTGAAGTTCAGCAACGGTGACCCGCTCACCTCCGAGGACGTCAAGTTCTCCTTCGACCGCATGCTCAAGATCAACGACGCCGCCGGTCCGGCCATCATGTTCCCCATGCTGGACAAGGTCGAGGCACCCGACGCCAAGACCGTCGTCTTCCGGCTGAAGGTGCCCGACGCCACCTTCCCGAGCAAGATCGCCTCCGGCGCGGGCTCCATCGTCGACCACACCCAGTACGACGGGAACAAGCTGCGCAGGGACGGCACGGCGGTCGGCTCCGGCCCGTACAAGCTGGACTCGTTCGGCGACGACAAGGCCGTCTTCTCGGTCAACGGCAACTACAAGGGCAACGCGAAGCCGAAGAACTCCGGCGTGACGCTGCAGTTCTTCCACGGCAAACCGTCCGCCCTGAAGAAGGCGCTGCTCGACGGCAAGATCGACATCGCCTACCGGGGCCTGAGCGCCGGCGACATCGCCGACATCGAGAACGCCGACAACAACTCCAAGGCCGAGGTCGTCGAGGGCAGCAGCGCCGAGGTCCAGCACCTGGTCTTCAACATGAAGGACCCGGTCGCCGGAAAGCTCGGCGTGCGCAAGGCCATCGCCTACCTGCTCGACCGCGACGCCCTCATCAAGGACGTCTACCAGGGCACGGCCACCCCGCTGTACTCGATCATCCCGGCGGGCATCGCCGGCCACAACACGGCCTTCTTCGACACCTACGGCGCCAGCCCCTCACCGGCCAAGGCCGCCGCCGCCCTGCGGAACGAGGGCATCACCGGCAAGGTGAAGCTGACCCTCTGGTCCACCCCGTCGCGCTACGGCCCGGCCACCGACCAGGAGCTGAAGGAGATCGCGGGGCAGCTCAACGCCAGCGGCCTCTTCGACGCCGACGTCAAGTCGGTCCCCTTCGACCAGTACGAGAAGGACATCGCCAAGGGCAAGTACGGCGTGTACGTGAAGGGCTGGGTGCCCGACTACCCGGACGCCGACAACTTCACGGCCCCCTTCTTCGGCCGGGGCAACGTGCTGAGCAACCACTACAGCAACAGCACGATCACCGGCACCCTCATCCCGCGCACCGCCGCCGAGAGCGACCGCGCCGCGACCGACAACGACTACGGCAGGCTGCAGGACATCGTCGCCGACCAGCTGCCCGTCCTCCCGGTCTGGCAGGCCAAGCAGTACGCGGTCACCCGCCAGAACGTCTACGGCCTCGAGTACTGCCTGGACGCGTCGACGGTCTTCCGCTTCTGGGAACTCAGCAAGGGCTGAGCGGGTACATACGCACAGGGCGCTGCTTCCTCGTCGGAGGAAGCAGCGCCCTGTCCCGTATACGACCTGCTACTGCGCGCCGGGCCGCACCAGCCCGCTCTCGTACGCATACACCGCGGCCTGCACCCGGTCACGCAGCCCCAGCTTCGTCAGCACATGTCCCACGTGCGTCTTGACGGTGGTCTCACTGACGAACAGATCGGCGGCGATCTCCGCGTTGGACAGCCCGCGGGCCACCAGCTTCAGCACCTCCACCTCGCGCTCGGTCAGCGTGTGCAGCGTGTCCGGCACGGGCTCGTCCCCAGAGGGCAGATGCGTGGCGTACTTGTCCAGCAGGCGCCGGGTGATGCTCGGCGCCAGCATGGCCTCACCGCCGGCCACCACCCGGATCGCCTGCACCAGCTCGTTGGCCGGCGCGTCCTTCAGCAGAAAGCCGCTGGCACCCGCCCGCAGCGCCTCCACCACGTACTCGTCGAGGTCGAACGTGGTCAGCACCAGCACCTTCGCCGGGCCGTCCCGCCCGGGCCCGGTGATCTGCCGGGTCGCCTCCACCCCGTCCATACGAGGCATACGGATGTCCATCAGGACCACATCGGGCTGCAGCGCCCGCACCTGGTCGAGGGCCTGGAGGCCGTCTCCGGCCTCGCCGACGACCGCGATGTCCTGCTCGGCCTCCAGAATCATCCGGAAGCCGGTACGCAGCAGCGGCTGGTCGTCGACCAGTAGGACGCGGATGGCCACGTAAGTCTCCTTCGCTAGTCCGGCCCCATTCTGCCCTGCGAGCCGTACACGGACTCGGCCGCCCTCAGAGCCGGCGGACAAACCCTCGTCGCGTAGCCGCCGACGCTGACGCACACACTGCGCTGCCGACCCCGCCCAGGGGGCTGCCTCATCTCTCGGCTTCGATGGAGTCAGCCATCGCTTCCGCGACGACGCGGCACGGACGCGCGGCGCCTTCCTGCCCGGCCCGAGCGGCTGCCTCCCTTCTCGGCTTCCCTCGAGCAAGACCGCGCCTGCGCCTGCGCGGCGGCACACGGCACGCCCGCTCGGCGCGTTGCCGAACCGCCCGGGTGGCTCCCCCCATCTCGGCTTCGCTCGAGCGGGACCCATGTCGAGGACACTCCGGCGCCTTGCGATCGCACGCCCCATGCGCCGCCGGGAGCCCCTCGGGCGCAGGACGGGGTCTAATCGCCGGTTCTGACCGGCAGCGGGTACGGCGGGGGAGTGCCGCCGAATTCCGGGCAGTGCGCCTGGTGGTCGCACCAGCCGCACAGCTTGGTGGGGCGCGGGCGCCAGTCGCCCGACTCGGTGGCCTGACGGATCGCCTCCCACAGCGCCAGCAGCTTGCGCTCGACACGCTCCAGGTCGGCGAGGACCGGGTCGTAGGTCAAAACGTCCCCGCTGCCGAGATACACGAGCTGCAGCCGCCTCGGCACCACGTTCTTCAGACGCCACACCACCAGGGCGTAGAACTTCATCTGGAACAGCGCCCCTTCGGCGTACTCCGGCCGCGGCGCCTTGCCCGTCTTGTAGTCGACGATCCGCACCTCACCCGTGGGCGCCACATCCACCCGGTCGATGATCCCGCGCAGCATCAGCCCCGAGTCCAGCTCGGCCTGCACGAACAGCTCCCGCTCGGCAGGCTCCAGCCGGGTCGGATCCTCCAGCGTGAACCAGCGCTCGACGAGCTGCTCCGCCTCGCCCAGCCAGCGCGCCAGCCGCTCGCCCTGAGGATCGTCCTCGAACAGCTCCACCACTTCCGGCCGGCTCTCCCGCAGCCGGTCCCACTGCCCGGGGATCAGGGACTTGGCGCGCGGCGCGGTCCGCTCCGCGGCCGGGGCGTCGAAGAGCCGCTCCAGCACCGCATGCACCAGCGTGCCCCGGGTAGCCGCCTCGCTCGGCTTCTCGGGCAGCCGGTCGATGACACGGAACCGGTAGAGCAGGGGGCACTGCATGAAGTCACTGGCCCGCGAGGGCGACAGACTGGCGGGCGCTATGGCGACGCGCGGGCCCGTGCCCGCCGTGTCGACCGTCCGCGCCGCTTCCGCCGGCTCCACCGCCACCGGCGCATCCGCCTGCGCCACCTCGCTGCTGGGGGCCTCCGCCGCGCCCTCCGTACTCGTCTCCATGCCCCAGACCATACGGCCCGCCACTGACAGTGACCCGCCCTCGGGCCGTGACAGCTGCGACGCCTGGGGAAAGAGAGGGGGTGCCGGGGCGGAACGCCTCGCGACGGCCGCATACCATCGACCCGAGACCCTTCCGCCCGGCAGGCGCGGAAGACGCTTCGAACGAGGGGACATCGTGGACGAGAGCGGCGGGAGCGGGCAGCCGCGGTCCGGCACCGACGAGCCGGCCGACCACCACGCAGGGTCAGGGACCCCGGCCGCCCCCGCGCCCACCCCGGCCGACCAACAGCCCCCCGCGGCCGCCGAGGACAACCCCGCGCCGGACGACGGCACCAACCCCGCGAGCAGCGGCGAGCACGAGAACCGGCCCACCGCGGACGACACGGCCGCCCCGGAAAAGAGCCCTGCGGAGGGATCCGCGGCGAACGGCCCGGCGGACGAGCGCACCTTCGCCCACTCCGGCACCGCCAGGAACCGCCCGCCCAAGCGCCCCCGGGAGCCCGGCGGCGGCCTCCTCATGGGCCGCCCCTTCGGCGTGCCCGTGTACGTCGCGCCCAGCTGGTTCCTCGTCGCCGCCCTGATCACCTGGGTCTTCGGCGGCCAGCTCGACCGCGTCCTGCCCGAACTCGGCGCCGCCCGCTACCTCGTCTCCCTCTTCTTCGCCGTCGCCTTCTACGCCTCCGTCCTCGTCCACGAACTGGCCCACACGGTCGCCGCCCTCCGCTTCAAACTCCCCGTCCGCCGCATCCAGCTCCAGTTCTTCGGCGGCGTCTCCGAGATCGAGAAAGAGGCCGAGACCCCGGGCCGCGAATTCGTCCTCGCCTTCGTCGGCCCGCTCCTCTCCCTCGTCCTCGCCGGCCTCTTCTACGTCGCCCTGCAGCCCGTCGAACCCGGCACCGTCCCCGGCGTCCTGCTCGCCGGCCTGATGATCTCCAACCTCATCGTGGCCGCCTTCAACCTCCTGCCCGGCCTGCCCCTCGACGGCGGCCGCATGCTCCGCGCCGTCGTCTGGAAGATCACCGGCAAGCCCATGAGCGGCACCATCGCCGCCGCCTGGGTCGGCCGCGCCCTCGCCGTCTCCGTCCTCATCGGCCTCCCGCTGCTCACCCAGTCCGGCGCCCTCGGCACCACCGCCGAGGACAGCGTCGGCATGGACACCGTCACCGACGCCCTGCTCGCCGCCATCCTTGCCGCGATCATCTGGACCGGCGCCGGCAACAGCCTGCGCATGGCCCGCCTCCGGGAACACCTGCCGGAACTGCGCGCCCGCAACCTCACGCGCCGCGCCGTACCCGTCGAGACCGACACGCCCCTGTCCGAGGCCCTGCGCCGCGCGAACGCCGCCGGTGCCCGCGCCCTCGTCGTCGTCGACCCCGAAGGCAACCCCCTCTCCCTCGTCCGGGAGGCCGCCATCGTCGGCGTACCCGAACACCGCCGGCCCTGGGTCGCCGTCAGCGGCCTCGCCCAGGACCTCACCGACGGCATGCGCGTCTCCGCCGAACTCGCAGGCGAAGACCTCCTCGACGTGCTGCGCGCCACCCCCGCCACCGAATACCTGGTGGTCGAGGAGACCGGCGAGATCTACGGCGTCCTGTCCGCCGCCGACGTCGAGCGGGCCTTCGTGAAGGCCATGGCCAGACCCTCCTGACGAAGGCCATGGCCAGGCCGTCCCCGTGGTCGGCGGCCCCGCCAAACCCCGGTAGTCTGTTCACATGTCCGAACCGACCGGTGCCGCCCGCAGGCGCGGGCCCTTCAAGGTCGGGGACCAGGTTCAGCTGACCGACCCCAAGGGCCGCCACTACACGTTCACGCTCGAGGCCGGGAAGAACTTCCACACCCACAAGGGTTCCTTCCCGCACGACGAACTGATCGGCGCTCCCGAGGGCAGCGTTGTCCGCACCACCGGGAACGTCGCCTACCTCGCGCTGCGCCCCCTGCTCCCCGACTACGTCCTGTCCATGCCCCGCGGGGCTGCCGTCGTCTACCCCAAGGACGCCGGGCACATCCTCGCCTTCGCCGACATCTTCCCCGGCGCGCGCGTCGTCGAGGCCGGCGTCGGCTCCGGCTCGCTCAGCAGCTTCCTGCTGCGCGCCATCGGCGACCAGGGCATGCTGCACAGCTACGAGCGCCGCGAGGACTTCGCCGAGATCGCCCAGCAGAACGTGGAGCGCTACTTCGGCGGCCCGCACCCCGCCTGGCAGCTCACCGTCGGCGACCTCCAGGACAACCTCTCCGACACCGACGTCGACCGCGTCATCCTCGACATGCTCGCCCCCTGGGAATGCCTGGAGGCCGTCTCCAAGGCGCTCGTCCCCGGCGGCATCCTGTGCTGCTACGTCGCCACCACCACCCAGCTCGCCCGGACCGTCGAGTCCATCCGCGAGATCGGCTCCTTCAACGAGCCGACCGCCTGGGAGACGATGATCCGCAACTGGCACATCGAGGGCCTCGCCGTCCGCCCCGACCACCGGATGATCGGCCACACCGGCTTCCTGCTCACCGCCCGCCGCCTCGCGGACGGCGTCGAGCCACCCATGCGCCGCCGCCGCCCCGCCAAGGGCGCCTACGGCGAGGACTACGCCGGCCCCAACGCCGACGGAGGCGGCCGCTGACGCGGCCGCACCCAACGAAAGGGCGCTGCCGCCGAGTTCCCGGACATCATCCGCAACTCGGCCGCAGCGCCCTTCCGTTGACACCACACCGCAAACGGAACAAACCAGGCATCGCTCATTCGAGGAACCGAACACCCCGCCGTTCCCCCGCACTGTGACGTGTGGCACGATGCAGGCCACCCCCACCGGCACAGCCCTCACAGGAGACACTCCTAGTGCAGCAATCCGCCGTCCCGGAACTGGCACACACGCACACCCGCCCCATCCACTGGGTCGCCACCGCCACGGCCGTCTCAGGCGTCATGGCCCTCTCCTCGCTCCTGCAGCCCAACTCCGCGACAGCGGCCCAGCCGGCCGACCCGCGGACCGGGACCGCCCACACGGCGACCGCACCCAGCACGGCGGGAGTGGCCTTCCCCCTCGCCTGCGGCCCGGTCAAGGCGGTCGTACAGAAGAAGGCCACCGGGGACCTCGACGGCGACGGCAACCCCGAAACCGTGGCCGTCGTCCACTGTGACGCCCCCATGGGCACCCCGCCCGACGGCGTGTACGTCCTCACCCGCGGCACAGACGGCAAGCCGCGCGTGGTGGCGACCCTGCTCGACCCCAAGGCCGGCGACACCGTCAGTGACTTCGCCGTACGCGACGGAGCCGTCGCCGCGACCCTGCTCGGCTACTCGTCCACCGACGTGCCCCGCTGCTGCCCGGACGTGACGCAGAGTGCCAAGTGGCAGTGGAAGAACGGCGCGTTCACGCGCTCCACACCCGCCGGTGCGCACAGCGTCTGAACCGGGTCACCGGTGTGTGTGAGAAAACAGACAGATGTGACGGCTCGTGTCCGTCGCATCACTCCGCGTCGGGGCCGTAGACCTCGACCTTGTCCGAAACCCGACGCACATGGATGCAGTCGCCCGGACACTCCTTGGCGGAGTCCACCACATCCATGAGAAGCGGCAGCGGCACGCGCGTCGTGGCGCCCTGGGCCTGCAGCAGTTCGTCGTCCGCGCCCTTCACATAGGCCAGACCGTCGATGTCCAACTCGAACACCTCCGGTGCGTACTGGGCGCAGATCCCGTCGCCGGTACACAGGTCCTGGTCGATCCAGACCTCCAGCTCCTCGCCGCCGGTCGCGACCTCCTGCTGCACGCTCATGTCTCCTGCCGTTCGGCTGTCGAGCCGCCGAAAACCGGGCAGGCTCCGACGGATGTTGACCGCTTCGACCCTACCTCCGGCGGCTTCCCCGTCGCGTTCGGTCGATATGCCGGGTTTCAGCCGACAGTCGCGCAGGTATGATCCTGGGTCTCGAACGCTCATTCGCCTGATGGGCGCCCCACTGGAGACCCTCCGGTCGGCACGCAGGCCCGTGCAGTGGCCGAAAACCGCTGCACGAGCCCGCCCCTGTCGACCGCATCACGTCGGCGGCGCACGACGGACCCCGGCGGCCCGCCGAGCGCCCCGCGCCGAGCCGCCCCGCTCCTGTTCGCAGGTGCGCGGCGTCAACAACTAGGCTCGACCCCGATGGGTGTTGAACACTCCATCGCTGATTACTGCCTGCTTTCGAAGGTTGATGAATGGGTATTCCCCTGGCGTGAGGAACGGCGCAAGGGGCAAGATCGGACACGCCCCTACCGTCTTTGTGATCTAGGGGTTTCAATCGACACCCACCCAGGTAGGGTCTGGAAGCGTCCAGCTCCCCTTGGAGGAGGTGAGGACCGTGGCAGCCCACGACGACGACATGAACCGCGGCATCCGCCCGGGACGAGGGTCCGACGACCCGGCCGGGCAGATTGCCTACCTTGAGCAGGAGATCGCCGTCCTGCGACGCAAGCTCGCCGACTCTCCGCGACACACGAGGATTCTCGAAGAGCGGATCGTCGAGCTGCAGACCAACCTGGCCGGCGTGTCCGCCCAGAACGAGCGACTCGCCAACACGCTCCGTGAGGCCCGCGACCAGATCGTGGCCCTCAAGGAAGAGGTCGACCGGCTCGCACAGCCACCGGCCGGCTTCGGAGTCTTCCTCACGGCGAACGAGGACGGCACGGCCGACATCTTCACCGGAGGCCGCAAACTCCGCGTGAACGTCAGCCCCAGCGTCGACCTCGAAGAGCTGAGGCGCGGCCAGGAAGTAATGCTCAACGAAGCGCTCAACGTGGTCGAGGCCATGGAGTTCGAGCGCGTCGGGGACATCGTCACCCTCAAGGAGATCCTCGAGGACGGCGAACGCGCCCTGGTGCTCGGGCACACCGATGAGGAGCGGGTGGTACGGCTCGCCGAGCCACTGCTGGACGTGAACATCCGCCCCGGTGACGCCCTGCTGCTCGAACCCCGATCCGGCTATGTCTACGAGATCGTTCCGAAGAGCGAGGTCGAGGAACTCGTCCTCGAGGAAGTTCCCGACATCGGCTACGAGCAGATCGGCGGTCTCGGCGGCCAGATCGAGGCCATCCGCGACGCGGTCGAGCTGCCGTACCTCTACCCGGACCTGTTCAAGGAGCACGAACTGCGGCCGCCCAAGGGCGTCCTGCTGTACGGGCCCCCCGGATGCGGAAAGACGCTCATCGCCAAGGCCGTCGCCAACTCGCTGGCCAAGAAGGTCGCCGAAGTCACCGGCCAGGCCGCCGGCAAGAGCTTCTTCCTCAACATCAAGGGCCCCGAGCTCCTCAACAAGTACGTCGGCGAGACCGAGCGGCAGATCCGCCTCGTCTTCCAGCGTGCGCGGGAGAAGGCCAGCGAGGGCACACCCGTCATCGTCTTCTTCGACGAGATGGAATCCCTCTTCCGCACCCGTGGCTCCGGTGTCAGCTCGGACGTGGAGAACACCATCGTCCCCCAGCTGCTCGCCGAGATCGACGGCGTGGAAGGCCTGCAGAACGTGGTCGTGATCGGCGCCTCCAACCGAGAGGACATGATCGACCCCGCCATCCTGCGACCCGGCCGCCTCGATGTGAAAATCAAGATCGAGCGCCCCGACGCCGAAGCCGCCAAGGACATCTTCGGCAAGTACCTCACAGAACGCCTCCCCCTGCACGCCGACGACCTCGGCGAACACGGCGGCAGCAAGACGACCACCGTCGAAAGCATGATCCAGACGGCCGTCGAGCACATGTACGCGGAATCCGAGGAGAACCGCTTCCTGGAGGTCACCTACGCCAACGGCGACAAGGAAGTCCTCTACTTCAAGGACTTCAACTCCGGCGCCATGATCGAGAACATCGTCGGCCGCGCCAAGAAGATGGCGATCAAGGACTTCCTCGACCACAACCAGAAGGGCCTCCGCGTCTCCCACCTCCTCCAGGCATGCGTGGACGAGTTCAAGGAGAACGAAGACCTCCCCAACACCACCAACCCGGACGACTGGGCCCGAATCTCCGGAAAGAAGGGCGAACGGATCGTCTACATCCGCACCCTCATCACCGGAAAGCAGGGCGCCGACACCGGACGCTCCATCGACACGGTGGCGAACACCGGTCAGTACCTGTAAAAAACAGGGCGGCTGCGGGTGCCCTCACCGGGTACCCGCAGTCGACTGTTTTTCAGGCCAAGACCGCAACAAGAGGCGCGCAAGGCAATGACGCAAATGATCTCCCCACCAGCGCAAAGCCGTTCTAGGCTCTTCGGTACCGCCGAGTCGCGCAGTGCGGGGACGGGCACCGCACACGCACCGGAGCGCCAGCGGTACTTGAGCAGCGTCCCCGACCGAGGGCGCCGCCGGGCAAGGAGGGCCGCATGACCGTACGGCGAGTAATGGGCATCGAGACGGAGTACGGCATCTCCGTCCCCGGCCACCCCAACGCCAATGCCATGCTCACCTCGTCCCAGATCGTCAACGCCTACGCGGCGGCGATGCACCGGGCCCGCCGGGCCCGCTGGGACTTCGAGGAGGAGAACCCGCTGCGCGACGCGCGAGGCTTCGACCTCGCCCGCGAGGCCGCCGACGCCAGCCAGCTCACCGACGAGGACATCGGCCTCGCCAACGTCATCCTCACCAACGGCGCACGACTCTACGTCGACCACGCACACCCCGAATACAGCGCCCCCGAGGTCACCAACCCCCGCGACGCCGTCCTCTGGGACAAGGCCGGCGAACGCATCATGGCCGAAGCCGCCGAACGGGCGGCCGCCCTCCCTGGCGCCCAGCCGATCCACCTCTACAAGAACAACACCGACAACAAGGGCGCCTCCTACGGCACACACGAGAACTACCTGATGAAACGGGAAACCCCGTTCTCGGACATCGTGCGCCACCTCACGCCCTTCTTCGTCTCCCGCCAGGTCGTCACCGGAGCCGGCCGCGTCGGCATCGGCCAGGACGGCCACGAACACGGCTTCCAGCTCAGCCAGCGCGCCGACTACTTCGAGGTCGAGGTAGGCCTGGAGACCACCCTCAAGCGCCCCATCATCAACACCCGCGACGAGCCCCACGCCGACGCCGAGAAGTACCGCCGCCTGCACGTGATCATCGGCGACGCGAACCTCTCCGAGATCTCCACCTACCTCAAGCTCGGCACGACGGCGCTCGTCCTGTCCATGATCGAAGACGGCTTCATCGCCGTCGACCTCGCCGTGGACCAGCCCGTCCGCACCCTCCACCAGGTCTCCCACGACCCCACCCTCAAGCGCCTTGTCACCCTCCGCAGCGGCCGCACACTCACCGCCGTCCAGCTCCAGATGGAGTACTTCGAGCTCTCCCGCAAATACGTCGAGGAGCGCTTCGGCTCGGACGCCGACGACCAGACCAAGGACGTCCTGGCCCGCTGGGAGGACACCCTCAACCGCCTGGAGAACGACCCCATGAGCCTCGCCGGCGAACTGGACTGGGTCGCGAAGCGGGAACTCATGGAGGGCTACCGGCGCCGCGACGGCCTCGACTGGGACGCCGCAAAGCTCCACCTCCTCGACCTCCAGTACGCCGACGTACGCCCCGAAAAGGGCCTCTACAACCGTCTCGCGGCCCGCGGCCGCATGAAGCGCCTCCTGGACGAGAACGAGGTCGAGAGGGCCCGTACGAAGCCCCCGGAGGACACCCGCGCCTACTTCCGCGGACGCTGCCTGGAGCAGTACGCGGACGACGTCGCGGCCGCCTCCTGGGACTCCGTGATCTTCGACCTCCCGGGCCGGGACTCGCTCCAACGCGTCCCAACCCTGGAACCGCTTCGCGGAACGCGAAATCACGTCAAGGAGCTCCTGGACCGCTGCCGTACGGCGGAAGACCTGGTCAGGGTGCTGTCCGGCGGCTGAGCAGGCGCCAGGGCGGAACCGGCCGGACAGGGTGGAAAGTCCATCGTCCGGGAATCATCGAGGTGGCCCCCGTACGTTGTAGCAACTGCGGGGCCGATGTCGGACCCTGCTTGTAGGGTCTGATCAAGAACGTCGAACCGAGCGGGGTGAGGGGTTATGGCGACCAAGGACACCGGCGGCGGCCAGCAGAAGGCGACGCGCTCCACTGAGGAGGTCGAGGAGCAGGCGCAGGATGCGCAGGCATCCGAGGACCTCAAGGAGCGCCAGGAGAAGCTGAGCGATGACGTGGACTCCGTCCTGGACGAGATTGACGACGTCTTGGAGGAAAATGCGGAGGATTTCGTACGTTCGTTCGTTCAAAAGGGTGGACAGTAAGACACATCCATGAACGACGGGGGGTTGAAGAAGTGCTCGGCATGCCAGGAGTTGCTCCCGGTCGGCGCATTCGCGGCGAACAGATCGCGGCCTGACGGTTTGCAGGCCAATTGCCGTGAATGCGCGGCCGAGTACTACCGGCGGCGCCAGGAAGCCAGGGGTAGGACGGTTCGGGAGAAGGTGGACGTGCCCGAGGGGCACAAGCTCTGCCGGACATGCGGCGAGATCAAACCCCACAGCGAGTGGCATCGCAACGCAACTGCGTCTGACGGTCTCTCGACGCGCTGCAAGGCGTGCCGAGCCGCCCAGAGTCGGCAGGACCATCTGAAGCGCCAGTACGGCATCACCGAAGCCGAACGTGACGAGTTGATCGCCTCAACGGGGCGTCTGCTGCATATGTTTGTCGGCTGTGCCCGAGCATGTGGATCACTGCCACAAGACGGGTAGGGTCCGAGGCGTACTGTGCTTCAGCTGCAATGCCGCACTGGGGCAGTTCAAGGATCGGCCCGATGCCATAAGGCGGGCTGCTGCTTATGTGGAAGGAATCGCGTGGAAGCCAACACTCGTAGCACCGGGCGTCTACCAGCTGCCTTCCTGACGCCTGGGTCGTCGTCCTTCATGGACTTCCTGTCCGAGCACCAGCCGGAGATGCTTCCGGGCAACCGGCAGCTGCCGCCCACCCAGGGGGTCATCGAGGCGCCGCATGGCACGACCATCGTGGCCGTGACGTTCCCGGGTGGTGTCGTGCTCGCCGGTGACCGTCGCGCCACCATGGGCAACATCATCGCGCAGCGGGACATCGAGAAGGTGTTCCCGGCCGATGAGTACTCGGCGGTGGGCATCGCCGGTACCGCTGGCCTGGCTGTCGAGATGGTCAAGCTGTTCCAGCTCGAGCTGGAGCACTTCGAGAAGGTCGAGGGGGCGCAGCTCTCGCTGGAGGGCAAGGCGAACCGGCTGTCGACCATGATCCGTTCCAACCTCGGCATGGCCATGCAGGGCCTGGCCGTGGTTCCCCTGTTCGCCGGTTATGACGTGGACCGTGAGAAGGGGCGCATCTTCTCCTATGACGTGACGGGCGGCCGCAGCGAGGAGCACGGTTATGCGGCCACGGGCTCCGGTTCGATCTTCGCGCGCGGTGCCATGAAGAAGCTCTTCCGTGACGACCTGTCCGAGGACCAGGCCACGACGCTTGTGGTGCAGGCCCTCTATGACGCGGCTGATGACGACTCGGCGACCGGTGGTCCCGATGTCGCTCGCCGGATCTATCCGATTGTGACCGTGATCACCGAGGACGGTTTCCGCCGGCTGAACGAGGAGGAGTCCTCCGAGATCGCCCGTTCGATCCTGGAGCGGCGGCTGGAGCAGCCCGACGGTCCGCGGGCCGCGCTGCTGTAGCCGGGTGACCGGCTCTTGTGAAGGTGATCGCGTGACTTCGACAGAAAGGGACGGATAACCGGTGTCGACGCCGTTCTATGTCTCACCCCAGCAGGCCATGGCCGACCGGGCGGAGTACGCCCGTAAGGGCATCGCCCGTGGTCGCAGCCTGGTCGTGTTGCAGTATGCCGACGGCATCGTCTTTGTCGGCGAGAACCCGTCCCGTGCGCTGCACAAGTTCAGCGAGATCTATGACCGGATCGGTTTTGCGGCCGCCGGCAAGTACAACGAGTACGAGAATCTGCGGATCGGTGGTGTGCGGTACGCCGATCTTCGTGGTTACACCTATGACCGTGATGACGTGACTGCCCGCGGTCTTGCCAACGTGTATGCCCAGACGCTGGGCACGATCTTCTCCAGTGCGGCCGAGAAGCCGTACGAGGTGGAGCTGGTCGTTGCGGAGGTCGGGGAGACGCCCGAGGGTGATCAGATCTATCGGTTGCCGCATGACGGGTCGATCGTGGACGAGCACGGTTCGGTCGCGGTCGGTGGTAATTCCGAGCAGATCAGTACCTATCTCGATCAGCAGCACCGTGAGGGCATGTCGCTCGCGGAGGGGCTGAAGCTGGCCGTGCAGGCGCTGTCCCGCGATACGAACGGCACGCAGCGGGACATCCCCGCTGAGCGTCTGGAGGTCGCGGTGCTGGACCGTACGCGGCCGCAGGCGCGGAAGTTCAAGCGGATCGTGGGCCGCCAGCTGTCCCGGCTCCTGGAGGCCGACGGAGCGGCCACCGAGGCCGAGAGCAGTGCGGAGGAGGGCTCGGACGAGGAGTAGTCCGCCTCACCCTCATCCCCGTCCCGCTTCTTGTGTGCCCCGGTCGTCGATGCGGCCGGGGCGCAGGGCGTTCAGGGGGTGCTGGGCGGTGCTGTCGAGCCTCGTACGACGAGTTGGACGGGGATGTCGCCGGCGTCGGGCACGCGTCCCTCCAGGACTGCGAGCAGGGCTTCCATGCCGCGCTCGCCGAAGAGTTCGGCGTCCAGACGGACGGTCGTGAGTTCGGGGTCGAGGGCGGTGGCGAGGGCGAGGTCGTCGAGGCCGGTGACGGAGATGTCGTCGGGGATGCGCAGGCCGAGTCGGCGGGCTGCTTTGTAGGCGCCGGCGGCGAGTTTGTCGTCGTCGCAGACCAGGGCGGTGGGCCGGGGTCCGGGGGCGGACAGGGCTGCTTCGGCGGCGGTGAGGGCGCCTTCGATGGAGATGGGTGCCCGGGTGGTCCGCAGGGAGGTGCCGACGACGGCGCCGACCCGGGCGGCCAGTTCATGTGCGCGTACTTCGAAGGTCCAGGACGCCACGTCCGCCGCGAGGTGCAGGAAGTGGCGGTGGCCCAGGCTCAGGAGGTGTTCGGCGACCTGTCGGACGCCGTCCGTGATGTCGAGGTTCACGGTGGCCGCGCCCAGGCTGCCCTTCGGGTCGCTGTCGAGCATCACGAGGGGGAGTTGGTCGCCGCGGATGGCGGTGAGGGCGTCGGCGGCCATGGAGGAGGCGATGACGCCGTCGAGGGCGGCCTGGGCGGAGGCGAAGGGGTCGCGGGCGGGGCCGATGCCTTCGGGGGAGGGGTAGAGGACGACGCCGAAGCCGTGGTCGGCGGCGACTCGGGCGGCGCCTGTGTAGACGCCGGCGAAGAACTCCGTGGTGAGGGCCGGGACCACGAGGAGGACGGTGCGGGTGCGGCCCAGGCGGAGGTTGCGGGCGGCGAGGTTGGGCCGGTAGCCGAGGTCGCGGGCGGCTTCGCGTACGCGTTCGGCGGTCGCTGCCGAGACGCGGCCGCGCCATTTGTCGCCGAGTACCAGGGAGACGGCGGCCTGGGAGACGCCGGCGGCCTGGGCGACGTCACGGCTGGTGGGTCGGGTGCTGCCGGTTGCCACCGTGGGCCTGCTCCTTCGTCTGGACTGGTGAACAGCGCACATGGTACGTATGACAGAGGACGTTATACGTAAAACTTCCGGCGTCGGTCCGGGTGAGGGGGAGCGGAGATGGCTGCGGGATACGTGGAGATCCTCAGGACTCGGCACGCCGCGCGTCTGCTCGCCGGCACGCTGGTGGGCCGGCTGCCCTGTGCCGTCGCCGCGATCGCCGTCGTGCTGTTCGTGCGGGCGGAGGGCGGAACCTACAGCCTGGCCGGCGGGCTCGCGGCAGTGTACGGGGTCGCCAATGCCGTCGGGCAGCCGTTGCTCGGGCGGCTGGTGGATCTGTACGGGCAGCCGCGGGTCCAGCTGCCCGCCGCGCTCGGCTCCGCGCTGGCCATGTCCGGGTTCGCTTTCGCCGGTATCGATCCGCCGGCGCTCGCGTACGCGTGCGTGGCGCTCGCCGGTCTGTTCACGCCTCCCCTGGAGGGTGGTCTGCGGGCGCTGTGGTCGTCGGTGCTGCCGGGCGAGGGGCAGGTGCAGACGGCGTATGCGTTGGACGCCGTCGCCCAGGAAGTCATGTTCACCGTCGGCCCGTTGCTGGTGACGCTCTGCGTGTCGCTGTGGTCGGCGCAGGTGGCGCTGGTGCTCGTCAATGTCGTCGGAGTGCTCGGTGCCCTCTCCGTGGTCGTCTCACCGCCCTCGCGGGCGTGGCGTTCGGCGCCGCGTGAGGCGCACTGGCTGGGTGCGCTGCGCTCCCCGGGGCTGCTCGTGCTGCTGGGTGCGTTTCTGGCGGTGGGGATGGCGCTGGGGGCCATTGCGGTCGCGGCCGTGGCGTATGCGGACGGCCACGGCGGGGATGCGGTGTACGGGTGGCTGATGGCGGCGATCGGTCTCGGGGCTCTCGTGGGTGGTACGGCGTACGGGGCGCGGCAGTGGAGCGGTGCGCCGGAGCGGCGACTGCGGGTGCTGGTGGCGCTTCTGGCGGTGTGTTATCTGCCGCTCACTCTGATGCCGGGTCCGGTGGCGATGACGGTGCTCGCGGCGGTTGCGGGGCTCTTCCTCGCACCGTGTCTGGCGTGTGCGTTCGTCCTCGTCGACCGGCACGCGCCGCGTGGCACGGTCACCGAGGCGTTCTCGTGGATTGTGACGACGTTCACAGTGGGTTCCTCGGTGGGAACGGGCCTGGCGGGCCCGGTCGTCGAGTGGGGCGGGGCGGTGTGGGGGTTCGCCGTGCCGGGTGTCGCGGGGGCCGTGGCGTTGCTGGTTCTGCTGGCCACCGGGCGGGTCCTCGCAGCTCCCGCGGGGCGTGCGGTGGTTGCGGCTTCATCGGAAAATGATCCAAACCGTGCCGTCGAACCCCGTTTCAGCTCAGGGGATCGGGCGTAATGTTCAGTCATGGACCGCCGCATTTTCGGGCTGGAGAACGAGTACGGCGTCACGTGTACGTTCAGGGGACAGCGCCGCCTGTCTCCCGACGAGGTGGCGCGGTACCTCTTCCGCCGTGTCGTGTCATGGGGCCGCAGCAGCAATGTCTTTCTGCGAAACGGCGCCCGCCTCTATCTCGACGTGGGCTCACATCCGGAATACGCGACACCGGAATGTGACAACGTGACCGAGCTGGTCACCCACGACAAAGCGGGCGAGCGCATTCTCGAAGGACTCCTGGTGGACGCCGAACGACGCCTGCACGAGGAGGGAATCGCGGGCGACGTCTACCTCTTCAAGAACAACACCGACTCGGCGGGCAACTCCTACGGCTGCCACGAGAACTATCTCGTCGCACGTCATGGGGAGTTCTCCCGGCTCGCGGACATTCTCATCCCGTTCCTCGTCACCAGGCAGCTTCTGTGCGGTGCCGGCAAGGTGCTGCAGACTCCGCGGGGCGCGGTGTACTGCGTCAGTCAGCGGGCCGAGCACATCTGGGAGGGCGTCTCCTCGGCGACGACCCGTTCGAGGCCGATCATCAACACGCGCGACGAGCCGCACGCGGACGCCGAGCGCTATCGCCGTCTGCATGTCATCGTGGGCGACTCGAACATGTCCGAGACGACCATGCTGCTCAAGGTCGGGGCGACCGACCTGGTGCTGCGCATGATCGAGGCGGGCACGGTGATGCGGGACCTGACCCTGGAGAACCCGATCCGGGCGATCCGTGAGGTCAGCCACGACATCACGGGCCGGCGCAAGGTGCGTCTGGCGAGCGGCCGCGAGGCGTCCGCCCTCGAGGTGCAGCGCGAGTACTACGAGAAGGCCGTGGACTTCTGCGAGCGCCGCGGTATCCGCACCGGCACCGTCGAGCAGGTCCTGGAGCTGTGGGGCCGCACGCTGGACGCGATCGAGGCGGAGGACCTCGACCGGATCGGCACCGAGATCGACTGGGTGATGAAGTACAAGCTCATCGAGCGGTACCGGGCCAAGCACAACATGACCATGTCGCATCCGAGGGTCGCGCAGATAGACCTCGCGTATCACGACATTCACCGTCGTCGTGGCCTGTACTACCTGCTCGAGAGGAAGGGTCAAGCGACGCGGATCTGCAACGACTTGAAGATCTTCGAGGGCAAGTCGGTTCCGCCGCAGACCACTCGGGCCAGGCTGCGCGGTGACTTCATCCGCAGGGCCCAGGAACAGCGTCGGGACTTCACGGTCGACTGGGTCCATCTGAAGCTCAACGACCAGGCACAGCGCACGGTGTTGTGCAAGGACCCGTTCCGTTCCGTGGACGACCGGGTGGAGAAGCTGATCGCAGGAATGTGAGCTATGTGAACAACGCGTTCCGGTGAAAGGCCGGAACGCAACACGGGCGCCGTACGTTTCCCGTACGGCGCCCTCCTCACGCCGTAGAGTTGCGCGCACGCCATCCACAAGATCGACCGATACGAGGCCTTAACCGTGCGCCGACGCTCCCTTCTCATCGCCGTACCCGCAGGACTGGTCACACTCGCCGGATGCGGTGGCGGCAAGTCCGCCTCGAGCAAGGCCGAAGCGAGTCCGTCGCCCTCCGCACCGGCCACGTCCGCCGCGCCGCCGCCGAAGATCGTCGGCGGGCCGCTGCCGGCGATCACGGCGGGCACGAAGTTCGGTGAGAAGCCGACCGTCGCCAAGGGCACCGGCGAGCCGTCGAAGAATCTCGCGGTCAAGACGCTCATCGCGGGCGGGGGGAAGACGGTCGCGGAGAACGACTATGTGCAGGCCCATTACCTCGGCCAGATCTGGGACACGGCGAAGGTCTTCGACAACTCCTACGACCGCAAGACACCGCTGATCATCCAGCTCGCCGAGGGCAGCATCATCGACGGCTGGCGGTACGGCCTGACGGGCAAGAAGGCCGGCAGCCGTGTCCAGATGGCCGTCCCGCCCACCTGGGGGTACGGCACCTCGGGCAACTCGCAGGCGGGCATCAAGGGCACCGACACGCTGGTGTTCGTGGTGGACGTGCAGGCCACGTTCAACGCCAAGAGCTCCGCCAAGGGCACGGACGTGGCGCAGAAGGACGCGGCGCTGCCCAAGGTCGGCACCAACACCGACGGCGCGGCGCCCTCCATCGACGTACCCAAGAAGGCCGCGCCCACCAAGCTGGTGGCGAACTACGTCATCGAGGGCGACGGCCCCGTGGTCGGCGCGCAGGACACCGTGCTGGTGCAGTACAAGGGCGTGTTCTGGGACTCGGGCAAGGAGTTCGACTCCTCGTACAGCCGGGGGGCGCTGACGTCGTTCGGGCTGCAGCAGGTCGTCAAGGGCTGGGGGCAGGGCCTGACCGGCAAGAAGGTCGGCAGCCGGGTCCTCATCGTCGTCCCGCCGAACCTGGGCTACGGGGACAAGCCGCCGGCCGGCAGCGGCATCAAGAAGGACTCCGTGCTGGTCTTCTCGGTCGACATCCTGGCCAAGATGTAACGGCTCGGTGATGTAAGACTGTGCGTGTTGCCTTTCCGCAGACAAGCAGGAGCTAGAGACGTGAGCATCGAGAAGCCCGAGATCGACTTCCCGGGCGGCGAGCCCCCGGCGGACCTCGAGATCAAGGACATCTGGGAGGGCGACGGCGCGGTGGCGCAGGCGGGCCAGACCGTCACCGTCCACTACGTGGGCGTCGCCTTCAGCACCGGTGAGGAGTTCGACGCGAGCTGGAACCGTGGGACGCCGTTCCGCTTCCCGCTCGGTGGCGGCCGTGTCATCAAGGGCTGGGATCTGGGCGTGCAGGGCATGAAGGTCGGCGGCCGTCGTCAGCTGACGATTCCCGCCCACCTCGCCTACGGCAACCAGAGCCCGACCCCGGCGATCAAGCCGGGCGAGACGCTGATCTTCGTGGTCGACCTCGTCGCGGTCTGATCGCCGCCGCGACCGGACCCGATCACCTGGGGCCCATGCCTGTCCGGGCATGGGCCCTCGGCTTTTGCCGCGCCACCCGGGGGCGGTACGGTCATCGTCGTAAAGCACCATAGGGAGGCGAAGGGCGTCGATGGCCATTGCCAAGGCCGAGCGGCTGATGAACCTGGCGCTGTGTCTGCTCGGGACGCGGCGGCCGCTCAGCAAGCGCGAGCTTCGTGAGTCCATCGAGGCCTACCTCGAAGCGGGCAGTGACGACTCCTTCAGCCGGATGTTCGAGCGGGACAAGGACGATCTGCGCGAACTCGGCCTGGTCATCGAGACGGTGGAGAACCTCGACGGCGAGGTGGGCTATCTGGCCCGCCGTGACAGCAACCGCCTGCCGCCCATCACGCTCGACGCCGAGGAGGCCGCCGCCCTCGGTCTCGCCGCCAAGGTGTGGCAGCAGGCCCGGCTCGCGGGTGCGGCCAGCGGCGCGCTGCAGAAGCTGCGCGCGGCGGGGCTGCCCGAGGACGTCGACCCGTATGAGGCGCACGGCGCGCTGGAGCCCCGTATCCCGGTGCACGAGGTCGCGTTCGAGCCGCTGATGCTGGCCTGCCGCGATCGCCGTCCGGTCGTCTTCGACTACCGCAAGGCCACCGCCGCCCACCCCGAGCCCCGGCATGTGGAGCCGTGGGCGCTGGAGTGCTGGCGCGGCCATTGGTATCTGGCCGGCTGGGACCGCGACCGGGGGGCCGAGCGGGTCTTCAGGCTGTCGCGGATCACCGGCAAGGTGCGCAGCCGCAGCGGGCAGTTCACGGCGGAGATTCCCGATGTCGTCACCGTCCGGGAGACCGTCGCCAGCTGGGCGGGTGAGACCGCCGACCGCTCCGCCCTGATCCGGCTGCGCTCGGGCGCGGGCTACCCCCTTCGGGCGAAGGCCACCGCGGTGCGGGAACTCGGCGACGGCTGGGACGAGTTGGAGATTCCGTACGGGCATGGGCTGGACGCCTGGCTGGTGGAGTTCGGGCCGGACGTGGTGGTCCTCGAGCCGGCCGAGCTGCGCGCGGACGTGGTGGACCGGCTGCGTGCCGTGGCCAAGGGCTGAGGGGGAGCGAGCAGGACAGTGGCAGGCAAACCGGTCAGGCCCGTGAACGCCATCGACCAGACCCGGCGGATGCTCTCCCTGGTGACGTATCTGAAGGAGCGTCCCGGGGCGCGGGTGGAGGACGTCGCGCGCGCCTTCGGCATCAGTGAGGACGAGCTGGTCTCCGACCTGGATGTGCTGCCCATGTGCGGCACCAGCTTCCGCGGCGGCGACCTGCTCGACATCGACACCGACGGCGAGCGGATCTGGTGGCACAACCCTGCTGCCCTCGGCGAGGAAACAGCGGATCCGCTGCGGCTGGCCGCCGACGAGGCGACGGCACTGCTGGTGGCCGCCCGCGCGGTGTCCACCCTGCCCGGGCTGCGGGAGAGTGACCGGCAGGCGCTGCTGCGCGCCACCGCCAAACTGGAGGCCGCGGCCGGTGAGGCGGCGGGCGCCAGCTCCCGGCTGTCGGTGACCTTCGAGTCCGAGGGCGGCGTGTTCGCCGACGTCGACCGGGCGATCTCGGAGCGCCGCCGCCTGTGGATCCGCTACTACTCGCCCGCCCGTGACGAGCTCACCGAGCGAGAGATCGACCCCATCCGCCTCGTCAGCGTCGGGCACACGTATGTGGAGGCCTGGTGCCGGCGCTCCGAGGCGCGCCGCACCTTCCGGCTGGACCGGGTCGCCGAGATCAGGATCCTGGACGAGCCGTCCGCACCGCCGGAGATCGAGCTCAGGGACCTGTCTCAGGCGCTGGTGCAGCCGGCCGCCGAGGACCCGGAGGTCGTCGTCGAGGTCGGCCCGGGCGGCCGCTGGGTCGCCGAGTACTACCCGCACGACAGCGCGGATGAGCTTGCGGACGGCGGACTGCGTATCACCCTGCGGACCCCGGATCCGGCGTCCCTGCGGCGACTGGCGCTGCGGCTCGGGCGGGACGGCCGGATCGTCTCGCCGCCCGAACTCGCCGACAGCGCCCGCCGGGCGGCCCGTGAGGCGCTGGCGGCGTACGACGGCGTCGAGGCGCGGAGTCCGCACGCAGGGCATGCGGGTCACGACGGGTAGTCCGGCGGGCGGGAGTGAGCTGGAAGGGGCGTCGGCCGCGGGGCCCCGGAGGCGATCGGCCTAGGGAAGAGGAGCAGGGGCTTTGAGCGAGTCGTCGGTGTCTGGTGCGGGGGGCATGTCGGTGGCGGCCGCCTTCGCCGGGATGAGAAGCGTGACCCCGGTGACGTTCAGGGCGGGCTGCCCGGACTGCCGCGGCAGCTTCGAGCTCGCCGCCGCGGCCCTGCGCCTGGCGATCGGCGCCACCAGCCGTACGACGTTCTACTCCTTCACCTGCCCCGACTGCGGCGCCTCGGTCCGCAAGCCGGCCGGGGAGCGCATCGTCGAGCTGCTGACCGGCGGCGGGGTCAGGACCCTGCGGACCGTCTAGGCTCGACGTCATGTTCTGGCCGATGTTCGCGGTAGCTGTGGGGTTCCTGGGTCTCGCCGTGCTCGGGGTGTTCGCCGTGCGGGTGTTCGTCGAGGCCCAGCGCCTCGGCCGGCAGGTCACGGAGTCCGCGCGCCGTATCAACCAGGCCGCCGAGGACCTCGAGCGGGCGGCCGTGAGCACCGCCCGCGCCGTGGACTCCCTCTGAGCACCGCTGTGCGAGGCGTGTGAGTGGTGCGCCCCAGGCGGTTTGGGTCACTTCGACCTGTCATCGGGGCCATCATGGCGGGTACGCTGCTGGTCGCGGACCGGAGAACGAGGCCCGGATCGCGGACCGGGAGTACGCACGGGGATTGCCTCACGTTTACCCCTGAGCGTTACGATCGCTGCCAGCACGGCCGATCGGACACTTGTCCGACTGGTCGGACAGCACCCCACCCCAGCCGCCTCGGTGAGAAGGTAAAGACTTATGTTCGGAAGGCTCGGCGCCCCCGAGATCATTCTCATCCTTATCGTCGTCGTCCTGCTTTTCGGCGCGAAGAAGCTTCCCGACATGGCGCGCTCGCTCGGCAAGTCCGCTCGCATCCTCAAGAGCGAGGCCAAGGCGATGAAGGAAGAGGGCAGCAGCACGGCCACCCCGGCCGGCCCGCCCAACACCGACGAGCAGCCCCCGGCTCAGCGCACCATCCAGGCCGCCCCCGGCGACGTGACGAGCTCGCGCCCGGTCAGCGAGCCGACGGACACCACCAAGCGCTGACGCAGGGCCGGACACTTCCGGTCCGCCGCACGAGATGAGGACGTGGGTTGCTCAAGTCTGCCCGCAAGAAGGAGAAGGATCCCGAGGGGCGGATGCCGCTCGTGGATCACCTTCGTGAGCTCCGCAACCGGCTCGCGAAGGGCATGCTGGCCATCACGGTCGTATCCGTGGTGGCTGCCTTTTACAGCTCGCAGCTGATGACCTTCCTCATGAGCCCGGTGCCGAAGTGCACGAAGGGTCTGGGGGAGTCCACCGGCGGCCACTGCGCCGTCATCGCGTACACCGACCTGTTGTCCCCCTTCACCACCACGGTGAAGGTGGTCTTCATGGCGGGCATCGTGCTCTCCAGCCCGGTCTGGCTCTACCAGCTCTGGGCGTTCGTGGCACCGGGCCTGCACAAGCACGAGCGGAAGTACACGTACTGGTTCGTGTCGGCCGCCGTACCGCTCTTCCTGGCCGGTGCCTGGCTCGCCTACACGATCCTGCCCATCAGCATGCGCGTGCTCCTCGGGATCACGCCCGACGGCTCGGCGAACATCCTGCCGATGGACAAGATCCTGGACTTCATCGTCCGGATGATCCTCATCTTCGGAGGAGCCTTCGAGCTGCCTCTGATCCTGGTCATGCTCAACTTCGCGGGCATCGTGAGCGGCCGCCGGATGGTCAGCTGGTGGCGCGGTGTCGTCATGGGCGTCTTCGTCTTCGGAGCGGTGGCCACCCCCACCACCGACCCCTTCGGCATGATCGCGCTGGCCGGGCCCATCGTGGTCCTGTACTTCATCGCGGTCGGCGTCGCCATGCTGAACGACAAGCGCCGCCGCCGGGCCAATCCCGACGCCGAGCTGGACGACGACGAGGCCTCCGACCTCGACCTGACACCGCAGCCCATCGGCGAGGTCGAGCGCGTCTCGGCGGCGCCGGCCGCGCCCGAGCAGGCCCATGGGAGCGTCAACGGCTACGACGACGTCACCTGAGCCCCGCCCCGCGGCAACGGCATGAGCAAGGGCCGGACGGAAGACCCGTCCGGCCCTTGTGCTGTGCGCGGACAGTCCCCAGGGGTCCGGAACGGATAATGATCGTCCTGTTGTCAGTGCGGCCCGGTACGCTCGAAAGCACGATGACAGAGGACCTCTCCCCGGCTGAGCGGTACGCGGCTGCCCGCAGGCGCGCTGCCGAACAGGCCACCGCGCTCGCCTCCTTCCGCGAGATGTACGACTTCGGCCTCGACCCCTTCCAGACAGAGGCCTGCCAGGCGCTCGAAGCGGGCAAGGGCGTGCTGGTCGCAGCGCCCACCGGCTCCGGCAAGACGATCGTGGGCGAGTTCGCCGTCCACCTCGCCCTGATGCAGGGCAAGAAGTGCTTCTACACGACACCCATCAAGGCGCTGTCGAACCAGAAGTACGCCGACCTGTGCCGCCGTTACGGGGACGGCATGGTCGGACTGCTCACCGGCGACAACAGCATCAACCCCGACGCCCCGGTGGTCGTGATGACCACCGAGGTGCTGCGGAACATGCTGTACGCGGGCTCGCAGACCCTCCTCGGCCTCGGCTACGTGGTCATGGACGAGGTGCACTACCTCTCCGACCGCTTCCGCGGCGCCGTATGGGAAGAGGTGATCATCCACCTGCCCGAGTCGGTGACTCTGGTGTCCCTGTCGGCGACCGTGTCCAACGCCGAGGAGTTCGGTGACTGGCTCGACACCGTCCGTGGCGACACCGAGGTGATCGTCTCCGAGCACCGGCCCGTGCCGCTGTTCCAGCACGTGCTCGCCGGACGCCGGATGTACGACCTGTTCGAGGAGGGCGAGGGCCACAAGAAGGCCGTCAACCCCGACCTCACACGCCTGGCCCGGATGGAAGCCCAGCGACCGTCGTACCAGGACCGCAGACGGGGCCGGGCGATGCGCGAGGCCGACCGCGAGCGGGAGCGCAGACAGCGCTCGCGGGTGTGGACCCCGGGGCGCCCCGAGGTCATCGAGCGGCTCGACGCCGAGGGCCTGCTGCCCGCCATCACCTTCATCTTCAGCCGGGCCGCCTGCGAGGCCGCCGTACAGCAGTGTCTGTACGCCGGGCTGCGGCTCAACGACGACGAGGCGCGCGCGAAGGTCCGCGACCTCGTCGAGGAGCGCACCGCGGCCATCCCCACCGAGGATCTGCACGTCCTCGGATACTACGAGTGGCTGGAGGGCCTGGAGCGCGGTATCGCGGCCCACCACGCGGGCATGCTGCCGACGTTCAAGGAGGTCGTCGAGGAGCTGTTCGTGCGAGGGCTGGTCAAGGCCGTGTTCGCGACCGAGACCCTCGCGCTCGGCATCAACATGCCCGCACGCTCGGTGGTCTTGGAGAAACTCGTCAAGTGGAACGGCGAACAGCACGCCGACATCACACCCGGCGAGTACACGCAGCTGACCGGCCGTGCGGGCCGGCGCGGCATCGACGTCGAGGGACACGCCGTCGTCCTGTGGCAGCGCGGGATGAGCCCCGAGCACCTCGCCGGGCTGGCCGGCACGCGCACCTACCCGCTGCGCTCCAGCTTCAAGCCCTCGTACAACATGGCCGTCAACCTGGTCGAGCAGTTCGGCCGGCACCGCTCGCGTGAACTCCTCGAGACGTCCTTCGCGCAGTTCCAGGCCGACAAGTCGGTCGTCGGGATCTCCCGGCAGGTGCAGCGCAACGAGGAGGGCCTGGAGGGCTACAAGGCCTCCATGACCTGCCACCTGGGCGACTTCGAGGAGTACGCGCGGCTGCGCCGCGAGCTCAAGGACCGGGAGACCGAGCTGGCCCGGCAGGGCGCGGCCGAGCGGCGGGCCGAGGCCGCCGTCGCGCTGGAGAAGCTCAAGCCGGGTGACGTCATCCATGTGCCGACGGGCAAGTACGCCGGTCTGGCGCTGGTGCTGGATCCGGGGCTGCCCGCCGGGCGCTCCAACGGCCACCGGGGCTTCGAGCACCACGACGGACCACGGCCGCTGGTCCTGACGGCCGAGCGGCAGGTCAAGCGGCTCGCCTCGATGGACTTCCCGGTGCCGGTCGAGGCGCTGGAGCGGATGCGCATCCCGAAGTCCTTCAACCCGCGCTCCCCGCAGTCGCGTCGGGACCTCGCCTCCGCGCTGCGCTCCAAGGCCGGGCACATTCCGCCGGAGCGGGCCCGCAAGAAGCGCTCCCAGGCGGCCGACGACCGCGAGATCGCAAGGCTGCGGACGGCCATTCGGGCGCACCCCTGCCACGGGTGCAACGAGCGTGAGGACCACGCCCGCTGGGCCGAGCGCTACCACCGGCTGCTGCGGGACACCTCGCAGCTGGAGCGCCGTATCGAGGGCCGCACGAACACCATCGCGCGGACCTTCGACCGGATCGTGGCGCTGCTGACCGAGCTGGACTACCTGCGCGGTGACGAGGTCACCGAGCACGGCAAGCGGCTGGCACGGCTGTACGGCGAACTCGACCTGCTGGCCAGTGAATGCCTGCGAGCGGGTGTCTGGAACGGGCTCGGCCCCGCCGAACTGGCCGCCTGCGTCTCGGCGTTGGTGTACGAGTCACGGGTGGGCGACGACGCCATGGCGCCGAAGCTGCCCACCGGCAAGGTGAAGGCCGCGCTGGGCGAGATGGTGCGGATCTGGGGACGGCTGGACGCCCTGGAGGAGGACTTCCGGATCAACCAGACCGAGGGCGTGGGCCAGCGGGAGCCGGACCTCGGGTTCGCCTGGGCCGCCTACATGTGGGCCAGCGGCAAGGGGCTCGACGAGGTGCTGCGGGAGGCCGAGATGCCGGCCGGGGACTTCGTACGGTGGTGCAAGCAGGTCATCGACGTGCTCGGGCAGATCTCGGCGGCGGCCCCCGTCTCCGGCGGGGAGAACTCGACGGTCGCGAAGAACGCCCGCAAGGCGGTCGACCTGCTGCTGCGGGGGGTTGTCGCCTACTCGTCCGTGGGGTGATGGTGCGTCGGCGGGTGCGGGCGGTTCACATGGTTCCGCCAGCTTCCGTACGACGTGATGTCCTCGGCGTCCGTGAGGGCGGACGGTTCGCACAGGAAACCGGGGACCTCGGTTCCGTCCGCCAGTTCGACGCTGCCCAAGGTCATCGGGCGGGGGAGGGCCGCCAGCAGGCGGCCGAGACCCTCCGCCGGTAGGCGCCAGACCTCCGCCTCGATCGCGGCGCCGCCCTCTCCGACATGGACCAGGCCCGGCTTCGACGGGGTCGTGCGCAGGGCGTGCAGGCGGTAGACCGGGGCCGTTGTCGTCGTACGGTCCAGGCGGGCGCCCAGCGCCAGGAGCTGGGGGTTCAGCGGCTGGCCGGTCAGGTGTGCGCCGACCACCGCCAACCGGGCCTCCGGCTGGAGCAGGGCGGCGATCCGCGCCAGGCGGTCGTCCGTGAACGCCGGGCCGATCAGCATCACGCCGAACGGCAGACCGGCCACCTCGCCCGCCGGGACGGCGGCCGCCGCCAGGTCGAAGAGATTGGTGGAGTTGGTGAAGCGGCCCAGGCGGGCGTTGGCGCCCAGCGGGTCGGCGGCCACGGCAGCGAGGGTCGGATGGCCCGGGGTGGTGGGCAGCAGCAGGGCGTCCGCGTCGGCCAGTTCCGCCAGGGCGCGGGTGCGCAGGGCGGCCAGGCGGTCGGTGTCGGCGTAGAGCCGGTGGGCCGGGATGTCGCGGGCGCGGGTGAGGATGCCGGCGACGGTGGGGTCCAGGCCCGCGACACCGTCCGCGAGCGCCTTGTCGACAAAGCTGCCGACCGCCGTGTAGCGCTCGGCCACGAACGCGCCCTCGTAGAGCATCGCCGCGGCCTCGGTGAACGGGGTCAGATCGAGGGTGCGGAGGTCGGCTCCGGCGGCCTCGAGCCGCCGTACCGCTGCCTCGTACGCCTCCGCCCAGCCCTGGTCCAGCTCGCCGAGCTGTTCCCTCGGCGGGACTGCGACGCGCCATGGGCCGGGGGCGCGCTGGGGGAGCGGCGGGAGTTCGCGGTCCGGCGGGCAGGCCATGAAGGACAGCGCCTGCTCGGCCTCCGGGAGGGTGCGGGCGAACACCGTGACACAGTCGATCGAGGCACAGGCGGGGACCACTCCCGCCGTCGGGACCAGACCGCGGGTCGGTTTCAGGCCGACGATGCCGTTGAACGCGGCCGGGACCCGGCCCGAGCCCGCGGTGTCCGTGCCCAGCGCGAGGTCGACGATGCCCAGGGCCACGGCGACGGCCGAGCCGGAGCTGGAGCCGCCGCTGATCCTGGCGGGATCGTGCGCGTTGCGGACCGCGCCGTGGGGCGAGCGCGTGCCCACCAGGCCCGTCGCGAACTGGTCCAGGTTCGTCGTGCCCAGCACGATCGCGCCCGCCGCGCGCAGCCGGGCGACGACCGGCGCGTCCGCCTCCGGCTGGTAGGCGTACGCCGGGCAGCCCGCGGTGGTGGGCAGCCCGGCCACGTCGATGTTGCCCTTCGCCGCGAACAGGCGACCGGCAAGGGGAAGTCGCTCACCCGCCGCCGTACGGGCGTCGATCGCGGCCGCCTCCTTCTCGACCTCGGCCTGCGGGCGCAGGCCGATCCAGATCTCGGGGCGGTCCACCGCCTCGATGCGGGCGTAGGCGGCACGGACACGGTTCACAGCGGACATCTCTTGCTCCTCGGTGTGGTTCAGTGCGCCGCCGGGGCCAGGACGAGAAGTGCCGTCCCCGCCTCCACCTGGTCGCCCGGTCGGGCCAGGATCTCCGCCACCACGCCGTCCACCGGCGCGTGCACCCTGGACTCCATCTTCATCGCCTCCAGGGCGAGCAGAGGCTGCCCGGCGCTCACCTCGTCGCCCGGCTCGACGTTCAACTGCCAGACGGACGCGGCGAATTCGGCCTCCACCAGTCGGCCGCCCGCCGGGACGGTCACCTCGGCCGGGGGAGCGGCCGGTGCGGCCGCCGCCTCGGCCCGGGTGAACTCGCCTGCGGCCTCCCACGCGTCCCGCTCCGCGGCGAAGGCCCGCTGCTGCCGGGCCCGGAACTCACCGATCGACGCGGAGTTCTCCTCCAGGAAGACCTGGTACTCGGCGAGCGAGAAGGTGCCCTCCTCGATGCGCGGTACGAAGCGGCCGGAGGTGATGTCCGCGCGCAGGCCGAGGAGTTCGTCCGCGTCCACCGGATACCACCGGATGCGGTCGAAGAAGCGCAGCAGCCAGGGCGAGCCCGGCTCGAACGCGCCGCGCTGCTGCCATCCCGACCACACCTGCGTCGTACGGCCCACGAACTGGTAGCCGCCCGGGCCCTCCATCCCGTAGACGCACAGGTAGGCCCCGCCGATGCCGACCGAGTTCTCGGCGGTCCAGGTGCGTGCCGGGTTGTACTTCGTGGTCACCAGGCGGTGGCGGGGGTCGAGCGGGGTCGCCACAGGGGCGCCCAGGTACACGTCTCCCAGGCCCAGAACGAGGTACTCCGCGTCGAAGACCGTGTCGTACACGTCGGTGACCGACTCCAGGCCGTTGACCCGGCGGATGAACTCGATGTTCCACGGGCACCAGGGGGCGTCGTCGCGGACGCCCGCCATGTAGCGGGCGATCGCCTCGCGGGTCGCCGGGTCGTCCCAGGAGAGGGGGAGGTGGACGGTGCGGGAGGGGACGACGAGTTCGTCGGTGGGCGGCAGCGTCGCCGTGATCTCCCGTACGGCGGCGAGAAGCCGATGCAGCGGCAGGCGGCCCGGGTCCGTCTGGATCTGCAGGGAGCGGATGCCCGGTGTGAGGTCCGTGATGCCGTCGGGGCCCTCCTCGGCCACCGCCTCCATCAGCGCATGGACACGCATCCGCAGCGCCAGGTCGAGCTGCATGGGCCCGAATTCGACCAGCAGGTTGTCGTCGCCGCTGCGGCGGTAGGTGATGTCCCCGTCACGGGCCAGCACGCCGCCGTCGACGATGTCCGCGCGGGGCGAGCCGTCGACGGTCACCGGCGCGAAGCGCACCGTGTCGCCCGGACGCAGCTGGCCCAGCTTCCACCGCTCCCCGCTGAGAACCGTCGCCGGGCAGACGAACCCGCCGAGGGAGGGGCCGTCCGGGCCGAGCAGCACCGGCATGTCGCCGGTGTAGTCGACGGCGCCGACGGAATACGGGGTGTCGTGGATGTTGGACGGGTGCAGGCCCGCCTCGCCGCCGTCGGTGCGCGCCCAGCGCGGCTTGGGACCGACCAGCCGTACGCCCGTGCGGGCCGAGTTGAAGTGGACCTTCCAGTCGGCGGCGTAGAAGTCGCGGATGTCGTCCTCGGTGAAGAACTCCGGTGCCGCATGGGGGCCTTCGACCGCGCCTATGTGCCATACGGCGGTGAAGGACGGGCGGTCCGGCACAGGCACGGGGGAGCCGTCGGCGACCGTGCCGCCGTGCAGCACGTCGCCCGTGCGCAGCGCCCGGCCGCCGTGCCCTCCGAACCGGCCCAGGGTGAAGGTGCTCGCGCTGCCGAGGAAGGCCGGTACGTCCAGGCCGCCGGCGAGGAGCACGTACGTGCGCAGGCCGTGCTGTGCGGGCGCGCCGATCTCCAGTACGGCGCCTGCGGGCACCGTCACCGGCTCCCACTGCGCGACGGGCGTGCCGTCGACCGTGACCTCGGCCGGGGCGCCCGTCACGCACACCGTCGTCGGGTGTGTGAACCGCAACGACGGCCCCTGCAGCGTGCATTCGAGGCCCGGGGCGCCCTCCTGGTTGCCGAGCGCCCGGTTGCCGAGCCGGAAGGACAGGTCGTCCATCGGGCCGCACGGCGGCACGCCGACCTGCCAGTAGCCGGTGCGGCCCGGCCAGTCCTGCACGGTGGTGAGGGTGCCGCCGGAGACGACCTCGATGCGCGGTGTCGGATCGGTCACCGAGGCCAGCGTCGCCGTGGAGTGACCGGCGGCCCTGACATCGGGGTGGTCCAGCGCCGCGCGCACCAGGCCCAGGTTGGTCTCGATGCCGTCGACGCGGGTGCGCTCCAGCGCCTCGTCCAGTCGCTGGAGCGCGTGGGCGCGATCGGGGCCGTAGGCGATGACCTTGGCGATCATCGGGTCGTACGACGTCGTCACCTCGGTGCCGGTCTCCACCCAGCCGTCGACGCGTACGCCCGGCGGGAACTCGACCCTGGTCAACAGGCCCGCGCTGGGCCGGTGGTCGCGTGAGGGGTCCTCGGCGTAGAGGCGGGCCTCGACGGCGTGGCCGCGGGGTGCGCCCGGTTCGCGTACGACGTCGGACTCGCCACGGGCCAGGCGCAGCATCCAGGCGACGAGGTCGACGCCGTAGATCTCCTCCGTGACCGGATGCTCCACCTGGAGGCGGGTGTTGACCTCGAGGAAGTACGCCTCCTCGCTGGCGGCGTCGTAGACGAACTCGACGGTTCCGGCGGACCGGTAGCCGACCGATGCGCACAGGTCGCGGGCGCTCGCGGCCAGTTGATCGCGTACACGATCCGGGAGGCCCGGGGCGGGGGCCTCCTCCAGCACTTTCTGGTTGCGGCGCTGGAGGGAGCAGTCGCGGTCGCCGAAGGTGACGACCCGGCCCTCTCCGTCGCCGAAGACCTGCACCTCGACATGGCGGGCGTGCTCGACGAGCCGTTCCAGGAAGACGCCGGCCAAGGAGAAGGAGGCGGCGGCGACGCGCTGCACCCGCTCCCAGGCGTCGGTCAGTTCGTCGGCGGATCGACAAGCCGACATACCGATACCGCCGCCACCGCCGGTCGCCTTGAGCATGACCGGGTAGCCGATCACGGCGGCCCGCGCGAGCGCCTCCTCGACGGAGCCCAGCAGGCCCGTTCCCGGAGCCAGCGGCACCCCTGCCATGTGGGCCGCCGCGCGCGCCGTGTGCTTGGCGCCGAACAGCTCCAGCTGCTCGGGCGTCGGTCCGACGAACACGATCCCGGCGTCCTCGCAGCGGCGCGCGAAGGCCGCGTCCTCGGACAGGAAGCCGTAGCCCGGGTGGATCGCACCCGCGCCGCTGTCCTTGGCCGCCTTCAGCACCAGGTCGGCGTCGAGATACGACTCCTTCGCGGGCGCCGGGCCGAGGCGTACCGCCTCGTCGGCGAGCCGCACGTGGGGCGCGGAGCGGTCCGCGTCGGAGTACACGGCGACCGTGCGCAGGCCGAGTTCGCGGGCGGTGCGGATGATCCGGACCGCGATCTCGCCGCGGTTGGCGACCAGTAGCGTGTCGAAGCTCATCCGGCTTCCCCGATCGTCATCTCCACCGCCGTCGGCTCGAAGCCGTTGCACGGGTTGTTGATCTGGGGGCAGTTGGAGACCAGGACGAGGACATCGCGCTCGGCGCGCAGGGTCAGCTTCAGGCCCGGCGCCGAGAGGCCGTCGACGATGCCGAGGGTGCCGTCCTTCTCGACGGGCACGTTCATGTACCAGTTGATGTTGGAGACGAGGTCGCGCTTGCCGAGGCCGTGCCTGGCGCCCTCCGCGAGGAAGTTGTCCACGCAGGCGTGCTGGGACCAGGTGTGGTGGCCGTAGCGGAGGGTGTTGGACTCCTTGGAGCAGGCGCCGCCGACGGTGTCGTGGCGGCCGACGTCGTCGGCGGTCAGCGTCATCAGCGGGGTGTGCTCGTTGGACATCAGCACGCTGCCCGTGGTCAGGAAGATGCTGCCCTGGGCGTGGATGGTGTCGGGGGCGCTGTAGCGGACCGAGGTGTCGTGGGCGTCGTAGACGAGGAAGTCGACGGCCTGGTTGCCGTGCAGGTCGGTGATGGTCAGCGTCTGGCCCGTGCGGATCACGGACGACCAGGCGGCGCGGGCGGGAACCACGGTCTTCGCGCTCATGCGAGCCCCCTCGCGGAAAGGAATTCGGCGGTGTTGAGGAAGGCGCGGCGGCCTTCGGGCGTGGCCTCCCACAGCGGGTCGCCCGGCGGGGTCGGTGCGGCGCGCCAGGCGAGGACCTCCAGCGGGGTGCTGACGTAGTCGGGGCGCGGGTCGGCCGGGTGCGGCACATTGGCGATCAGTACGGTGACGTCCTGTTCGGCGCGGAGCGTCACGCTGCCGCCCGGGCCGGTGGACCCGGTGAAGTCCAGGGCGCCGTCCTCGCGCACCTCCACGCCCTGGAAGAACGACAGCGACGGCGGCAGGTCGCGCGGCTGTAGGCCGTTCTTCGCGGCCGCCAGCTTGAACAGCTCCCGGCCCGCGGGGGAGGCGGACTGCGGGGTGCCGTCGCCGTACCGCCGCGTGTTGCGTACGAGGGTGGAGGTGCCGCACAGCGCGTCGTGCCGCCCGGAGGCGTCGGCGACGACGCTCGCGAGCACGCGCCCCTGGTCGGACAGCAGGAGCCGGCCCTCGCCGAGGTAGGCGTTCCACTGGACCTTCACCGTGTCGGCGACGTTCAGCCGTTCCCAGGGCCGGTCGGCCACGAACAGCAGCAGATGGGCGCAGGCATCGCCGTTGAGGTCGGTCAGGCGCAGCTCGGTGCCGCGGGCGAGCACCCGGTGGGTGTAGTTGCCGCCCGCCACTGTCTCCGCCCACACCAGATGGCCCGCCGCGCAGGGCGGGTCGGGCCAGTCGGCCGCCGGGACGACGGGCATGGCCTCGGCATGGGTGCCCTCCTGGGCGCGTGCGTGGTCGCGGGCTCCGTAAGTGGTCGCTGTCGCCATCGCGGGACCTCCGGCTCCGGTGTCGTCTCTTCCGGGGTTGTTTCTGTCGCCCGACAGAAATTAGGAGCCGGTCGGGTCGCGAGCATTGCCCAAGCGTTGCCAGCGGGTTACCGAGCCCTCACGGGGACCGTCGGGAGATCACAAGAGGCCGCGGGTCTGCCCGGGTGCCGCCTGGCGGTGGCCGGGGTCGCCCGAAGACGCCTGGGGGCGCGGAGGCGAACAGCCGGCAGCGCAGGCTGCGCCGGGCCGTGCCGAGCGCGCGCAGCCCGGCCACCGCCCCGGTACCGAGGCCCGCGCCCGCGACTCCGGTGCGGCTTGGGGTCCTGGAGGTGGGCCGGTGTTGCTCGGGGTCTCGGGGGTGGGCCGAGGTCCGGGGGTCCTGGGGGTGGGCCGAGGTCCGGGAGTCCTGGAGGTGGGCTCGGTGTGGCCCGGGACTGGAGGGGGCCCGGGCGCCTGGGGGCCTCGAGGCGGCTGCTGGAGCCCCGAGATGCCCGAATGCCGCCCGGAGCTCGCCGGAGACCGCACAAAGGCCCCCAGGCCGCCGGTGGATCTCCGGTGAACCCGCGGGAGATCACCCTGCCCCGCCGTGTGCGAGGATCGAACGCATGGGAACGCCGGGTGAAGGAGGCGGCCGCCGGGTCGGCAGGCCGCGGGCCGCGCAACGGCCGGACAGTGGTCTGCAGCCGCGCGACGAACTTCTCGCGGCCGCCGCCGAGTTGTTCACCACCCGTGGGTACGCGGCCACCACCACCCGCGCGGTCGCCGAGCGCGCGGGGATGCGGCAGGCCTCCATGTACCACTACGTCTCCGGCAAGGAGGAACTCCTCGCCGAGTTGCTGGAGTCCACGGTCACGCCCTCGCTGACCTACGCCCGGCAGCTCCTCGCCGATGACGCGACCCCACCCGAGAACCGGCTGTGGGAGCTGTGCCGGACGGACGTGGAACTGCTGTGCGGCGGCCCGCACAACCTCGGCGGGCTGTATCTGCTGCCCGAGGTGCGGGCCGAGCGGTTCGCCGGCTTCCACGCTGTGCGCGCCGAACTCAAGGACGCCTACCGGCAGTTGCTCGCCGGCACGGCCGCCGGAAGCGCGCTCGCCAAGACCGAGCTCGATCTCCGTACGGACCTGTTGTTCGGTCTGATCGAGGGCGTGATCCTCGTGCACCGCTCCGACCCCGACCGCCCGGTGTCGGTGTTCGCCGAGGCCACGGCGGACGCGGCGCTGCGGATCGCCGGCATCTGACCGACAACCGCGGAACCTGATCTTCACTCGTCACGGCGAGTGGTTTTCGTACGCCCGTACGTCGTGACGTGGCGTGTTCGAGCGACCGCTGAGTGTGTAAATGGAGCCGAGAGTACCCCTTGGTCCGGTCCCATTTCAGGTGCTTGCTGAATATGACACGGCGATGATCCGGTCGGACTAAGCTCGCCCGCAGCGCACCGAGTTGAGGCATATTCGTGCGCTTGTTCCCAAAAATACCGAAGATCCAGCGCAGTCCCATGCGTACCCCACTTGCAAGCTCCCCAGACACCCAGCCGATCTTTTTCAGAGGGCCTACATGGTGAGTGTTCAATCCCCTCCCGGGCGCCGTGAACTTCCTTACGCGCGCGTGCTGTTGCTGCCCGCCATACTGATGGCCGCAGCGACCGGAACAGCCGTCGCCCTGGTGGCCGTGCCGGCCCGCGCGGCCGTCGTGTGGTGCGGCGCCGTCGCCACGCTCCTGGTGATCGCGACGGCGGCCGAAGCGGTACGCCGCGGCCGCACCCTGCGGGCCGAGCGCGAGGAGAGCGCCCGTCACCGTGCGTACATGGAACGGCGGATCGCCGGACACGAACAGGAGATCCACCGCCTCTCGCACGAGATCGTCCCCACCGCCATCGAATACCTGCGCGGCGGGCATACGCCCAGAGAAGTGGTCCGCCTCCTCGGCGACATCGACCCCGCCTACGGCGACCTGCCCAAGGCCCAGGTGGCCTTGGTCAGGCGGATGCTCGACATCATCGACACCGAGGAAGCCCTGCGGGACTCCTCGGCGCGCTCCTTCGTCAACATCGCCCGCCGCGTCCAGGCGATCGTGCACCAGCAGGCCAAGGAACTCCGGGAGATGGAGGAGGACCACGGCCGCAACCCCGAGGTCTTCGACGACCTGCTGCGCATCGACCACGGCACCGCGCTGATCGGCCGCCTCGCCGACTCCATCGCGGTGCTCGGCGGCGGCCGCCCCGGCCGCCAGTGGCCACAGCCCGTACCGCTGTACAGCGTGCTGCGCGGCGCCATGTCCCGGATCCTGGAGTACAAGCGCATCTCGCTCGACAACATCGCCAAGGTCAACATCCGCGGCATCTCCGTCGAGCCGGTCATCCACGCCTGCGCCGAACTCCTCGACAACGCCACGCGCTACTCGCCGCCGCAGACCAAGGTCCACGTCATCGCGACCGAGGTGCAGACCGGCATCGCCATCGAGATCGAGGACGCCGGCGTCAGCCTCAGCGAGGAGGCCCGCGCCAAGGCCGAGTCCATGCTGGAACGCGCCAAGGCCGGCGTCGACCTCCAGGAACTCGGCGACTCCCCCCGCCTGGGCCTGGCCGTCGTGGGCCGCCTGTGCAAGGCGTTCGACATGCAGATCTCGCTGCGCGCCTCCGCGTACGGCGGAGTCCGTGCCGTCCTCGTGATCCCGCGTGTGATGGTGACCAGCGACGAGGCGCCCGGCCTCGCGCACGGCATCGGCGCCACCGCGGCGCCCAAGCTCGAACTCGGTGCGCTCGAAGGTCCCAAGCGCGCACCGAAGAGGCGGCGTCCCACCAGCCCGCGCATCCCGGCCGGCGTGTCCATGGAGGACGAGATCCCCGAGGTCACGGAGTGGACCGCGGGCGGCCTGCCGCAGCGCCGCAGCCGGGTCAAGATCCCGCTCAGCCAGCGGCTCGCCGAACAGGCCGCCGCCGAAGCGGCCGAGCGGGAGGCCCTGGCGAGCAGGCCCGCCTGGGCGACGCCCGTGCCCGAGCCGGAGCCGCAGACCAAGGAAACCGAACCCGGGCTGTGGGTCGAGGCGTTCTGGGAGGGCCTCAAGGGCGACCCGGACCCGACCGCATTCACCCAGCCGACCAACGAGCCGGCCCATGTCGAGGCCGACGACGAGAGGGACCACAAGTGATCCAGCAGCGAGCCAACTTCGACTGGATGCTCAAGGATCTCGCCGACGGAGTACCGGGCATCGAGATGATCGTGGTGCTCTCCGCCGACGGCCTGCGCATCGCTCGCTACGGGGGCGATCCGGACGCCGCCGACCGCGTCGCCGCGGCCTGCGCGGGACTGCAGAGCCTGGCGGGCGCCGTCGCCCATGAGATCCCGGGCAGCGACGGCCGGATGAAGCTGGTCATCATCGAGATCAACGGCGGCTACTTCTATCTGATGGCCGCCGGAGCCAACGCCTACCTCGCGGTGCTCTCCGACGTGGTCGCCGAACCCGGTCTGATGAGCAACCGCATGCGCGATCTCGTCGTACGCATCGGGGCCCATCTCACGAGCCCGCCCCGGCGCAACGGGCAGACCGTATGACTCCTCCGCAACGCCGGCGGCGACATCCCGGTCAGGACACCGCGGCACCTTCCCTGACACCCCTCTCCAAAGAGGGCAAAGGCAAAGACGGCGACGAGAAGGCCCCGGAGCGGCTCTACGTCGTCGCCGGACCGGACGGGGAGCGCGCCGACATCGACCTCGTCACGTTAATCGTGGCGCGCGCCGACCCGCCGCCCTCCGCCCCTCCGGAGCAGACGGCGATGCTCCGGCTCTGCACGGCCCCCCTGTCGGTGGCCGAGCTCTCGGCCTATCTGAGCCTGCCGTTCAGCGTGGTGACCGTACTGCTGACCGACATGCTGACGGCAGAACTGGTGCAGGCGCGCGCCCCGATCGTGCGGCAGGCGCTCCCCGACCGTTCCCTTCTCGAAGCGGTGATGCATGGACTTCAAAGGCTCTGACACCATCCCCGGACCACGAACAGAGGATCATCTGCCGCACACGGCCCAGGCCGCGGTGAAGATCGTGATCGTGGGCGGCTTCGGAGTCGGCAAGACGACGATGGTCGGCTCGGTCAGCGAGATCAGGCCGCTGACCACCGAGGAGACCATGACGCAGGCCGGCGTCGGGGTCGACGACAACTACGGCTCCGAGTCCAAGACGGCCACCACCGTGGCCATGGACTTCGGCCGTATCAGCATCACCGACCAACTGGTGCTGTACCTCTTCGGCACGCCTGGCCAGGAACGCTTCTGGTTCCTGTGGAACGGCCTGTTCGAGGGCGCGCTCGGCGCGGTCGTGCTGATCGACACCCGCCGGCTCGAGGTCAGCTTCGACGTCATAGGGCGGCTGGAGGAGCGCGGCGTCCCCTTCGTGGTCGCCGTCAACTCCTTCCCGGACGCGCCCCGTTACCCCATCTCCGATCTGCGCACCGCACTCGACCTGGCCGAGGAGATCCCGATCATCGACTGCGACGCGCGTCGCCGGGCCTCCAGCCGGGACGTCCTGATGACGCTGCTGCGCTTCCTGCATGCACTGGCGCGGGCCAAGGCCGGCACATAAGCCCCGCGCACTACTTCTCCCGTATACCCGGCCATCCCACATTCCGGGCCATCCCGTGGTCCCGGCTTCGCTCGAACCGGGCCCCATCACCTCCTGTACACCGGATCCAATCAGCTTCGGAGCGACGATCGTGACGCCTGAACCCCTCTCCCCGACCGGTACGGACGAGTCCCTGGCCGGCCCGCCTCCGGGCTGCCCCGCGCACGGAAAAGGCATCGGCCCCGGCGGACTGCGCCGGCTGTACGGCCCCGGGGCGGAGAACCTGGGAGCCGTGTACGAGAAGCTCCGCGAGGAGCACGGTCCCGTGGCTCCCGCGCTGCTGCACGAGGACGTGCCGATCTGGGTGGTGCTCGGTCACAGCGAGAACCTGCAGATGGTGAGCACGCCCGCGCAGTTCTGCAAGAACAACAGGTTGTGGAACCCGATGCGGGACGGGACGGTCAAGCCCGACCACCCGCTCATGCCGCACTTCGCCTGGCAGCCCATCTGCGCCCACGCCGAAGGCGACGAGCACGTGCGGCTTCGCGGGGCGGTCACTGCCGCCATGTCGACCATCAACCAACGGGGCGTCCGCCGCCACATCAACCACGCGACCCAGCACCTCGTGAACAAGTTCTGCGAGAAGGGCAGGGCTGACCTGGTCGGCCAGTTCGCCGAATACCTGCCGATGGCGGTGATGTGCGAGGTCCTCGGCATGGCCGACGAATACAACGATCGGATGGTGCACGCCGCCCGCGACATGCTCAAGGGCACCGAGACCTCCATCGCCAGCAACGCGTATGTCATGGACGTCCTGATGCGGCTCACTGCCCGCCGCCGGGCCGAACCCGAGGACGACTTCACCAGCCACCTGATCAACAACGAGGCGCGGCTCAACGACGAGGAGGTCGGCCAGCACCTGCGCGTCGTCCTGATGGCGGCGTACGAGGCCACCACCAACCTCATCGCCAACGTGCTGCGCATGGTGCTCACCCACCCGGGGTTCCGCGCCCAGCTCAACGGAGGCCAGATGACCGTGCCCCAGGCGGTCGAGCAGTCCCTGTGGGACGAGCCGCCGTTCAGCACCGTCTTCGCCTACTTCGCCAAGCAGGACACCGAGCTGGGCGGCCAGCGCATCCGCAAGGGCGACGGCCTCCTCCTGGGCATCGCGCCGGGCAACGTGGACCCGCGCGTCCGTCCGGACCTGTCGGCCAACATGATGGGCAACCGCTCCCACCTCGCCTTCAGCGGCGGCCCGCACGAGTGCCCGGGCCAGGACATCGGCCGCGCCATCGCCGACGTCGGCGTCGACGCGCTGCTGAACCGTCTTCCCGACGTCCAACTCGACTGTGACGAGGACGAGTTGCAGTGGGTGACGGGCATCTCGAACCGCCACCTGGTGGAACTGCCGGTCCGCTTCGAGCCGAAGCCACGGCAGGACGTGAAGGCCAAGCCCGGCCTCGCCCCCGTCCCGGCGCAGCGCACCGACTGGCAGGTCGGCAGCAAGCAGCCCGAGCCGGTCGCCCCCGCCCCCGAGCTGCAGCCGGCGGCACCGCCCCAGCAGGCCGCGTCGGCACCTGAGCAGCCGGCTCGCCCGAAGGGTGCCTGGCGGCGCCTCCTGACCTGGTGGCGCGGCTACTGACCAGCCCAGCCGCCGTAGGAGCTCCAGGCCTCCAGAGTCCGCGCACTCCGGAACCTGTGCTCCACCCCAGTGACCGGATCGGTGAACTCCAGCGTCCGCGCCAGCAGTTGGAGCGGTCGCCGGAAGTCACCGGCCGGCATGGGGTCGGTCACCACCGGGTAGAGCGGATCGCCGAGGATGGGCACCCCGAGCGCGTTCATATGGACACGGAGCTGATGGGTCTGCCCGGTGCTGGGAATCAGCCGGTACCGCCCCAGGCCGTCGGCACGGTGCTCGACCAGCTCCACCCTGCTGACCGCGTTCGGCTCGCCCTCCACCTCGTAGGCGGCGAGTACCCCACGCTCCTTCACGATGCGGCTGCGCACCGTCCGGGGAAGGTCGAGACCCGGATCGTACGGCGCCACCGCCTCGTACTCCTTCGCTATCCGCCGGTCGCGGAACAGTGCCTGGTACGCGCCGCGTTCCTCGGGCCGCACCGTGAACAGCACGAGCCCGGCGGTGAGCCGGTCCAGCCGGTGCGCGGCCCCCAGCGTGGGCAGGCCCAGTTCCCGGCGCAGGCGCGCGAGCACGGTCTCGGTGACGTGGCTGCCGCGCGGGGTGGTAGCCAGGAAGTGCGGCTTGTCCGCGACGACGATGTGCTCGTCCCGGTGCACGACCCGAAGCGGGTCCGGCACCGGTACCTCCTCGGGCAGCTCGCGGTGGAACCACAGAAACATGCCGGGTTCGTACGCCGCGTCGGGCGCGACGGCCCGCCCGTCGGTTCCGACGATCTGCCCCGCGTCGAACATCCCGTCGACGGCCCCTGCGCCCGCCCCGCTCAGCCGCTCGACCAGATGCTCGCGCACGGTGGCCCACGGCCCCCCGGCGGGCAGCCGCACCCGCACCGGATCCACCCCTCGCCGTTGCGGCAGCGGGGCGGGCGGGATCCGTGGCTTGCGTCTCATCACGATCAAGCGTACGGCGCCGGAAAAAACGGTTGGACCGGCCGCGCCCCACGGGCAGGATGCGGATCATGCCGTACACCACCGGACCCGTGCTGCCCTCTGGAAGCCTCGCCCGATCCCCGCAGCCTGTGCTCTCCACCGGCGACGGGCTGGTGCTGCGCCCCTGGCGGGCCGAGGACGCGCCCGCAGTGCACGAGACCTTCCAGGATCCGCTCATGCACCAGTGGCATCTGCGGACCAGCGACTCGGAGGCGGAGGCCGCGGGCTGGATCGAGGGATGGCTGAAGGAGTGGGAAGGCGAGCGCATCGCCCAGTGGGCCGTGACCGACGCAGACAGCGACCGGCTGCTGGGGCGGGTGGCGCTGCGCGAGATCGTGCTCTTCGACGGTCTGGCCAAGGTCGCGTACTGGACCACGGCGGCGGCCCGCGGCCGGGGCGTCGCCGCACGTGCGACCGGCACCCTCACCCGCTGGGCCTTCGAGGAGATCGGCTTTCACCGCCTCGAACTCCTGCACGCCGCCGCCAACTTGGCCTCCTGCCGGGTCGCAGCCAAGACCGGCTTCGCCCTGGAAGGGGTCAAGCGCAGCGCCTTCCTGCACCCCGACGGCTGGCACGACATGCACCTGCACGCGCGCGTGCAGGGCGACTGACCCTGCACACACGTGTGCGAGAGCTGTCCGCATATGCGTTTGTGACAGAACTTGTCATCCGGCGCGACGGTGCGACCACATGAATCGGCGAGCTGAATCCTCTTCGCCGCTGTGGAACATTTTCTCCAGCCATTCATCCGTCGGCATTTCGCCGAAGAGGCGCTTGAGTTCGCGGGCCATCGGCGGAGCCAGCGGGAATCGCCCGCCATGCCGACGTTCCTGGTACCGGTCCTGTATCTGCACGAAGAGAAAACCGCTGCGGCCGAAGTGTACCAACGGCTCGGGCGCACCGGTGAAGACCAGATCGTCGATGAGATCGAGATAGATCGACCGGTAGCTGGCCTTCCTTTTCTCCGACCGGTGGCCGTTCGAGGTCGGCTGGTGATTGTCCATCGAGTAGATGCCGAGCGTCGACTTGCACAGGTCCATCGAGAGGCAGTCGCACACGGCACTGTCCATGAGCCAGGGGAAGGAGACCGGGCCGGTTTCGCTGTTCCGGGCGACCATGATCGCAGTGCCATATGCATTTCCAGTGTTCCCCCGGAATATGACACCGTCCCACATGCCCGGCGAGTTCTGCAACGCCTCGTGGAGTCCGACGTGTCCGTCCCCCGGCCGGAAGTCCATCTTCTCCGCGTACTGCGCAATGGACTGTCGGATCAGAGACAGCAGCGCATGGACCGCGTCGCGCCCCCAGCCGGCCGCGTCCATCGACTCCACGAGATCGCCGACGGAGCGGCCGTACATGCGGAAACGGCCGCTGACCAGATCGAGTGGAGGTACGCAGATGTCGTCGAGGATGGTGGCGAAGGCGATGTAGTGCAGCCCCAGTGGATCTGCGCCGTATCGCTCGCCGACCCAGCAGGCCATCCACTGGATGGTGTCACGGCACGCGCGTGACACCGTGTCGGCGGCGGTGGCATCGCGCTTCTTCGTCCAGTCGGCATAGTGCTGCGGGGTCCCGCCGAGCTGCCCCTCCACCGAATCCCACCGCTCCACGACCTCTTCCAGTAACGGCCACACGTTAATCCGGTGACGCTGCGCGATCGGGCCCACGTAACCGTCCCCGCCCATCACCGTGTACAGGTGGGCGGTCTGCTTGTTGTAACGGGACCTCGTGGTCGATGGACGAACAGCTTCCACGGGTTTTCGCGGGTAATGCAGGAATGTGCAGGCCGTATCGCGATCGCAATTCGGTCCGCACCAGAGTTCATGCGAACGGTGCAGCAGTTGCTGAATGCTGCGTGCTTCTGACATATGCGCCAGGGCCTCCTGCGCGGAGCCCTTCCAAGCGAGCACGTCCGGGGTTACTGCCGCCACTTCGACGCAACTTGATGCCATGACCACGAGCCTCCGCAAGAACATCCCACTTCTGGCTTCAATCCCCAGCGTGCGCGCGACGTCGTTCCCCGTGAAGGAGCGTAGGAGGAGCGTACGACGGCACGCGAGGGCGCACTTGGTTGAAATGTTGTCATGTGTGGCATCGATCCGAAAGTGTTGGGTCCCACTCGTTCATGGCTGTGCGAGTGAACTGGTGGGAAATGCGCGACACTTGTTGCATCTGTGCACGAAGCGTCCGGCTATCGAGTCGGATCCGGGAGGGCCGGAGCGGCTTCCCGGGCGGCGTGCGCGCGCCGAGTGCGCCCCCACCGGTACAGGGCCCCGATCCCTACGCTGGCCGCGAGGAACAGCACCGTGAACCACTGGAAGTACCAGTGCCCGCCCGCCGGGTCGTACACCGCCGCCCTCGGCCAGGCCAGGTTGACCGTCATGAGGAGGCCGTAGAGGAGGGCGAGGGCGTTGACCGGGATGCCCCAGCGGCCGAGGGAGAAGAGCCGGCCGCCCGTCTCGTCGGTGCCTTCGGCGGTGAACTCCCCGCGCAGACGGCGGATCAGAAGCGGACCCGTGACCATCGCGTACGCCAGGTACAGCATCACGATGCAGGTGGTGCCGATGGCCAGGAAGGCGTCCGGGGAGACGAAGTTGAGCAGCAGAAGGGCCGCGGCGAGGATGCCGACGACGAGGGCGGGGGCGCTGGGCATGCCCGTGCTCGGGTTGACGCGGGCGAGGCGGCGGGAGAAGGGGAGCTGGCCGTCGCGGGCCATGGAGAACAGCATCCGGCAGGCCGCGGTCTGGATGGCGAGGGTGGCCACCGCGATCGCCACCACCACGTCGGCCAGCAGGACCTTGCCGACGCCGTCGCCGAGGCGGCTGGTGAGGACGTAGCTCAGTCCGTCGACGCCCAGCCGGCCGTCGGTCAGGCTGGGCGCGGCGAGCAGGCCGCCGAGGATGACCAGGCCGCCGAGCAGGCCCGCGGCGCCGAGTGCCGTGAGGATCGTGCGGGGCGCCGTACGCCGGGGATGGTGTGTCTCCTCGCTCATCTCGCCCGCGCTGTCGAAGCCGATCATCACGTACGCCGCCGTGAAGGAACCGACGGCAAGCGCCCCGAACAGGCCCGAACTCGCGGCTCCCGTGGTGTGGAAGGTGATGCCGGGGGAGCGCTTCGAGTGGGTGAGCAGCAGCACGACGATGAGCGCCGCACCGATGATCTCGGCGGTCACCCCGACCCGGTTGATCAGGGACATCACGCGGTTGTCCACGATGTTCACGATCGTGGTCAGCACCAGCAGGATCACTCCGAGGACCGCCGCGTTCGCCGCGCCGTCCGCTGACGTCACCGCAGGGTCGGTGCCCACCAGCTGGAAGCCCGACCAGATCGCCGGCAGCACCATCTGCAGCGCCAGCGCCGCCGCCGCGACCACCACGATCTGTCCGATCACCATGATCCAGCCGGCGAACCAGCCGAAGGTGAGGTTCGAAAGCCGGGAGGACCACTGGTAGATGGCGCCCGAGATCGGATACCGGGCGGCCAGCTCCGCGAAGCACGCGGCCACCAGCAGCTGCCCGACCAGCACCACCGGCCAGGCCCAGAAGAAGACGGGGCCGCCGAACGCGTACCCGAAGGCGAAGAACTGGAAGACGGTCGTCAGGACGGAGATGAAGGAGAACCCGGCCGCGAAGGAGGCGTACCTGCCCAGGCTGCGGTGCAGTTCCTGGCGGTAGCCGAACTCGGCGAGCGAGCCGTCGTCGGGCGGGTGCGGTGGATCGGGGCGTACGTCGGAGGGGGTGGTTGTCGTCACGGCGGCACCTGCCTTCGGCGCGGGGAGCGGAGAGTGGCGCGGGTTCCTGTCAGGCGACAGAAATTAGGGACGGGCTGTTTCGTACGCGTCACGCCGCCATGTCCACGGCGGGCCCAAGTCCTCACGCCCTTGCTATGCGCATCCTCACGCCCTTGCCATGCCCGTCGAAACGCGATACATCGTGTGCATTGACGCCTGCCTGGCCGTCGCGATATGTTCGGTCACGGATATTCGTAAGCGAGGTGATCGGTCATGGCGATGAAGCGCCGCAAGCTCAGCAATCCGCTGGCGCTCGCCGTGCTGGTCACGCTCTGGCAGAAGCCGATGCATCCGTACGAGATCGCCCAGACGCTGCGCCGGCAGGGCAAGGACGTCAGCACCAAGATCAAGTACGGCTCGCTCTACACGGTCGTGCAGAACCTCCAGAAGCACGGCTTCGTCGAGGTCGCGGACGTCGAGCGGCAGGGCAACCGGCCCGAGCGCACGGTCTACGGGCTCACCGAGGCGGGGCGGGCGGAGATGGCCGACTGGCTGTCCGATCTGCTGGCCGTTCCGGCCAAGGAGTTCCCGATCTTCGAGACCGCGCTGTCACTCCTCGGGGCGCTGCCTCCCGACGACGTGGTGCGGCTGCTCCAGGAGCGGCTGCAGAACCTCGAGGTGGAGGTGGCGAGCGGGCGCGCGGCGCTGCAGAAGCTCGGCGAGACGCTCCCGCGGCTCTTCCTCGTCGAGGTCGAGTACCAGTTGCACATGGTCGAGGCGCAGGCGGAATGGGTCCGCGGTTTCCTGGAGGAGATCGAGAAGGGCTCGCTGCCGGGCGTCGACGGGTGGCGCCGCTTCCATGAAACGGGGGAGCTGCCACCGGAGTTCACCTGACGAAACAGACCCCGGCCGGGCTGTTGCAGCAGCTGGGCCGGGGTCTCGAACCCCGAACTGAATCCGCCGTGAAGCGGCTCCAGGCGATCGAGGTGCGGCACACCCAGGATAGCCCGGCGCTCTTCATGCGGACGGATCAGTTGTCATCCGGTCGTTTTTCATCCGCTCATTCAGGAGAGCAGTCGTGAGTGCTACCCGTGCGCCCGCAGTGCAGGCGCGCCAGCTGATCAAGACCTACCCCGGTGAGGTCACCGCCCTGTGCGGCATGGACGTCACCGTGGAACCGGGCACCGTCTTCGGGCTCCTCGGGCCCAACGGCGCCGGCAAGTCCACCACCGTCAAGATCCTCACCACCCTCGCGAAGCCCGACTCGGGCACCGCCACCGTCGCCGGGCACGATGTGCTGCGCCACCCGGACCGGGTGCGCCGGGCGATCGGCGTGGTCGCCCAGAGCTCCGGCGCCGATCCGGTCGCCACCGGCCGCGAGAACCTCCAACTGCAGGGCAGGCTCTACGGCTTGAAGGGCGCCGCCCTCAGCAGCCGGGTGGACGAGCTGCTCGACCGCTTCAGCCTCGCCGACGCCGCGAAGCGGCCGGTCAAGGGCTACTCCGGCGGTATGCGCCGCCGACTCGACGTCGCCCTCGGTCTGGTGCACCGGCCCGAGGTGCTCTTCCTCGACGAGCCCACCACCGGCCTCGATCCCGAGGCCCGCACGGCGATGTGGGAGGAGATCGACCGGCTGGCGGGGGAGGAGGGTCTGACGATCCTGCTCACCACGCACTACCTGGAGGAGGCCGACCGGCTTGCCGAGCGCATCGCCATCGTCGACCGCGGCCGGGTCGTCGTCGAGGGCACCCCGGACTCCCTCAAGGGCGAACTCCGCGGCGATGCCGTCCACTTGGAGCTCAGGGAGCCGGTCGGCGAGGCCGGCCGTACGCTTCTGAAAGGCGCCCTCGGCGCTCTGCCCGGGGTGCACGAGGTGCTGATCGACGGGCGCCGTGTCAGCGTCCGCGCCGATGACGGGGCGGCTGCCGTACCCGCACTGCTCGGGGCGCTGGAGCGGGCCGGGGTCGGGGTCGCCGCGGCGACCGTCGCCCGGCCCTCCCTCGACGACGTCTACCTCCGCTACGCCGGCCGCCGTTACTCCGAGGCCGACGCCGAAGCCACCGGGAACCTCGTCCTCGCCGGAGGTGCGCGATGAGCACGGCCGTCTCCCAGACCTGGTACATGACGCAACGTCAGCTCATGGTGTTCACCCGGCAGCCGGCGTACGCGGTCATCACCCTGATCCAGCCGGTGATCTGGCTGTTCCTGTTCGGCAACCTCTTCAAGAAGGTTGTCGAGCTGGGCGGCTTCGGGACGACGACGTACCTCGACTACCTCGTGCCGGGCGTGGTCGTGATGAGCGCGCTCAGCTCCAACATGTGGGCCGGGATGGGCACGCTGGAGGAGATCCAGCGGGGCACGCTCAACCGCTTCCTGACCACTCCGGTCAGCCGGGCCGCGTTGATGAACGGCAACGTCGTCAACAACGGCCTGGTCACCGCGTTCCAGTCGGTGGTCATCGTGCTGCTCGCGCTGGCGGGCGGCGCCGACTATCCGGGTGGTCTCGGCGGCATCGCGATCCTGGTTCTCGCCTCCGTGCTGCTCGGCACCGTCTTCGGGGCGCTGTCCAACGCGCTGGGCATGCTGGTGCGGGAGCGGGAGTCGATCATCGGCATCAACACCTTCCTGCTGCTGCCCCTGACGTTCCTGTCCAGTGCCTTCATGGCGCCCTCCCAGATGCCGTCCTGGATGCGGCACATCGCCGACTTCAACCCGCTCAACTGGGCGATGGTCGCGGGCCGTTCGGCACTGTCGGCGCATCCCGACTGGGGTGACGTGCTCAGCCGCGGCGGGGCGCTGCTGGCGCTCGCGGTGGCGGCCGTGTGGCTGTCGATCCGGACGTTCCGCTCGTACCAGCGGTCGGTGTGAGCGCATCGCTCGGTGTGACGGCAGCAGCGAAGGGGCGGCACCTCGACGAGGTGCCGCCCCTTCGGATGTCTCATGCGGCGGACGCCGCGCTCTCCTGCTCCGCCTCGATGCGCGCGTTCCACTCCCGCTTGGAGGCCTGCCAGCCGTCCTCGTTGTGCCCGAGCCGCCAGTAGCCGGAGATCGACAGGTCCTCGCGCGGGATCGCCAGGTCACAGCGCAGCAGCTGGCGCAGCTCCTTCACGAAGTGCGCCTCGCCGTGCACGAACGCTTGCACCCGGCCATCCGGGAATCGCAGCGACCGTACGGCCTCGACGAGTGCCTCGCCGACGGGCCGGTCCCCGCGGTGCAGCCAGACGACCTTCACGTCGGAGTCGATCTTCTGCTCCTCCTCGGGGCCCGAGACCTCCACGAAGGCGTGCGCCGTGACGCCCTCGGGCAGCGACTCCAGGGAGCGCGCGATCGCCGGGAGGGCGCTCTCGTCGCCGACGAGCAGATGCCAGTCGGCGCTGAGGTCCGGGGCGTAGGCGCCGCCCGGGCCCATGAAGTGCACGGTCTCGCCCGGCTGGACGCGCGCTGCCCACGGGCCGGCCAGGCCCTCGTCGCCATGGATCACGAAGTCCAGCGCCAGCTCGCGGTGGACCGGGTCCCAGGTCCGCACGGTGTACGTCCGGGTCACCGGCCACTGCTCGCGGGGGAGTTCCTCGCGGATGCGCTCCAGGTCGAAGGGCTCGGGATAGGCAACACCCTCGGTCGGCGGGAACAGCAGCTTCACATAGTGGTCGGTGCAGGTGTCCGCCGCGAACGCGGCCAGACCCTCGCCACCGAGGACCACGCGCTGCATGTGCGGAGTCAGCCGCTGCGTGCGGACGACCTGCGCGGACTGGGCCTTCCGCGGCTTGCGTGCCGGGCGTTCTGCCATGGCGGCCTCCCTGTTCCCAAGCTTAGGTTTGCCTAAGTTAGCATCTTCCCTCAGTTAACACCTCTCCCATGAAGACTTGATGAGTGCGCATCGCCGGAATCGTCACATCCCGAGCGTCGTCAGCAGACGCTGCAGCGAGCCGCCGAGGCCCCAGCGGACCGCCAGCTCGTCCAGCGCCGCCGAGTCGCGCGGGGCGTGCGGCAGGGCCGTGTCCACGTCCGGCAGCGGCACGTCGTCGGCGACCTTGACGACCTTCGGGGCCACGGCGACGTACGGCCGCGCCTCGTCCAGCCGCTTGCGCTGCGACGGGGTGAGCTTGGCCTTGGGGTCCTCGACCGCGGCCATGATCCCGGCCAGGTCCCCGAACTCGGCGAGCAGCTTCGCGGCCGTCTTCTCGCCGATGCCCGGCACGCCCGGCAGGCCGTCGCTCGGGTCGCCGCGCAGCAGCGCCAGATCCGCGTACCCCACGCCGTCCACCCCATACTTCTCGCGCAGCCACGCCTCGTCGGTGAGCTGCAGTGTGCCGACGCCCTTGAGCGGGTAGAGCACGCGCACCCCGCGCGCGTCGTCCACGAGCTGGTACAGGTCGCGGTCGCCGGTGACGATGTCGACCGGGCCCTTCGCCCGCGCGGTGAACGTGCCGATCACGTCGTCCGCCTCGTACGGCTCGACGCCCACGCGCGCGATGCCGAGCGCGTCGAGGACCGCCTCGATGACCGGCACCTGCGGAGACAGCGTGTCCGGCACCTCCTCCTCGTCCGGGCCCACCTCGTGCTCCTCGGCGACGCGGTGCGCCTTGTAGGAGGGGATCAGGTCGACCCGCCACTGCGGGCGCCAGTCGGCGTCCATGCATGCCACCAGATGGTCGGGGCGGTGGTCCTTGACGAGGCGGTCGATGAATTCGAGGAGCCCGCGCACGGCGTTCACCGGGGTGCCGTCCGGGGCCTTCACGGACTCCGGCACGCCGAAGTAGGCGCGGAAATAGAGCGAGGCGGTGTCGAGGAGCATCAGTCGTCCGGTCACGCCTCGCATCATGCCGTACGGCACTGACAGTCACGCGCCGGCGAGCAGCCACCGCCAGCGCGGACGTTCCGTCACCAGGGTCGCGGCGGCCAGCAGCGACACGAGGACGGCCGCCCAGGCGGGAAACAGCCACCACGCGGAGGCCACCGCCGCGACGAGCTGGAGCAGTACGAGCAGGATCGTGACCGGGCCCGGAACGGGCACGATCACGTTCGCCTTGTCACCCGGAGTGGAGAAGACGGTCGGCAGACCGATCAGCACCAGCACCGCGAGGACGGCGAGCGGCCACGAGTGCGGCCACAGGGCCCAGGGCGTGGCGATCCAGGCCACCAGCTCCGTCGCGAAGCGCAGCACCGACGCGCGTCTGTCGTCCGGTCGTTCCACGGTCGCCCCCCAGACACACCGATGTGAAGCACCGGCGGTGATCCTACGCACTGGTTGTGAACTGAACCACTTCCGAGTTTGCCCTGGTCGGCCGGGGGCAGGCGCGGCCATTGTCCCCCCACCCCGTGATGAGAGGCAGACGTGTCATCCAGGCTTGAGGCCGAGCACCTCTACAAGGTGTTCGGCAGACGACCCGACGACGCAGTCGAGCGGCTCCGCAAGGGAGCCGACCGGGAGGAGCTGCGTGCCGACGGCACCACGGCCGCCGTGATCGACGCATCCTTCACCGTGGAACCGGGCCAGATCTTCGTCGTCATGGGCCTGTCCGGCTCCGGCAAGTCCACGCTGCTGCGCATGCTCAACGGCCTGCTGGAGCCGACCGCCGGACAGGTCCGCTTCGACGGCCAGGACCTGACCGCGCTCGGCGACCGCGAACTGCGCGCCGTCCGCGCCCGGAAGATCAGCATGGTCTTCCAGCACTTCGCGCTGTTCCCGCACCGCAGCGTCCTCGAGAACGCCGCCTACGGCCTGGCCGTGCAGGGCGTGCCCCGCGCCGAGCGCGAGCAGCGCGCCGGCGAGGCGCTCGCCCTGTGCGGGCTGGCCGGCTGGGAGAAGTCCTGGCCCGACGAGCTGTCCGGCGGCATGCAGCAGCGCGTCGGCCTCGCCCGCGCCCTGGCCACCGACGCCGATCTGCTGCTGATGGACGAGTCGTTCAGCGCCCTGGACCCGCTGATCCGCCGGGACATGCAGGACCAGCTGCTCGAACTGCAGCGGAGCCTGAAGAAGACCATCGTCTTCATCACCCACGACCTCAACGAGGCCATGCGCCTGGGCGACAGCATCGCCGTCATGCGCGACGGCCGCATCGTCCAGACCGGCACCGCCGAGGACATCCTGCTGCGGCCCGCGAACGACTACGTCGCCTCCTTCATCCAGGACGTCGACCGCTCCCGCGTGCTGACCGCGTCCGCCGTCATGGACACGGAGGTGAGCGGCGACGAGGCCGACTGCGGCTGCACGAGCGACTGCGAGACCGCGACGCCCGACACGCCGTTCACCGAACTCTGCGCGATGAGCGCCCGGACGACGCACCCCGTGGCCGTCCTCGACGCCCAGCACAAACTCGTCGGAGTGGTCCCCACCCAGCGCCTGGTCGCCTTCCTCGGCAACGAGGAGGCCGTCCATGCCTAGGATCCCGCTCGGCGACTGGGTCAACAGCACCGTCGACTGGCTGCTGGGCCATGTGTCCTGGCTCTTCGACTTCTTCAAGACCGTCTTCTCGGGCACCTACGACGGCATCAACGCCGTGCTGCAGGCCCCCGAACCGCTGCTGCTCGCGGGCATCTTCGCCGTGCTCGCGTTCTGGCTGCGCGGCAGCCTGGCCGGTGTCCTGACCTTCGTGGGATTCGCCTTCATCGACTCCCTCGAACTGTGGGACGACGCGATGGTCACGCTGTCGCTCGTCCTCGTCGCCACCATCATCGCGCTGGTGATCTCGGTGCCCGTCGGCATCTGGGCCGCGCGCTCCAACCGGGTCAGCGGGCTCGTCCGGCCCGTCCTGGACTTCATGCAGACGCTGCCCGCGATGATCTACCTCATCCCGGCGATCCTGTTCTTCGGCACCGGCGCCTCCGCGGGCATCGTCGCCACCCTGATCTTCGCGCTCGCCCCCGGCGTGCGCATGACGGAACTGGGCATCCGCCAGGTCGACAAGGAACTGGTCGAGGCCGCCGAGGCCTTCGGCACCACGCCCCGCGACACCCTTCTGCGCGTCCAGCTGCCCCTCGCACTGCCCACCGTCATGGCCGGTGTGAACCAGGTCATCATGCTCGGCCTGTCCATGGCCGCGATCGCCGGCATGGTCGGCACCGGCGGCCTCGGCGGCGACGTCAACGAGGCCATCGGCCAGCTCAACGTGGGCCTCGGCTCCGAGGCCGGTGTAGCGATCGTCATCCTCGCGATCTACCTCGACCGGATGACGAGCGCCCTGGGCACCCACGTCTCCCCGCTGGGCCGCCGCGCCGCCGCCAAGGCCCGCGCCGCCCAGGGCCTGAAGATCTGGTCCTACCGGCCCAGTCCGCAGATCGCGGTCATCGGTGTCGTGATCCTCGCGCTCGTCGCGGGTGGCATGGGCGTCTTCGGCGGCACCAGTGGCTCGACCCCGGTGGCCGGCGTCAAGAACGTCGGCCAGGGCAAGAAGATCAGCATCGGCTACATCCCCTGGGACGAGGGCGTCGCCTCCACCTACCTCTGGAAGGAGATCCTCGAGGAGCGCGGCTACCAGGTGGACGCCAAGCAGTTCGACGCCGGCCCGCTCTACACCGCTCTCGCCCAGGGCACCGTCGACTTCGAGACCGACTCCTGGCTGCCGACCACGCACGCCCAGTACTGGAAGAAGTACGGCAGCAAGCTCGACGACCTCGGTGCCTGGTACGGCAAGACCTCCCTGGAGCTGAGCGTCCCCGCGTACATGAAGGGCATCGACTCCCTCGACGACCTCAAGGGCAAGGCGGGCACCTTCGACGGGAAGATCACCGGCATCGAGTCCAGCGCCGGCGAGATGGGCCTCCTCAAGAGCAAGGTCCTGAAGGACTACGGCCTCGACAAGGAGTACCAGGTCGTCGACAGCTCCACCCCGGCGATGCTGGCCGAGCTCAAGCGGGCGTACAGCCAGAAGCAGCCCATCGTCGTCACGCTCTGGTCGCCGCACTGGGCGTACAACGACTACAAGCTGAAGAAGCTGAAGGACCCCAGGGGCGCCTGGGGTGGGGGCGACGGCGTGCACACGCTCTCCCGCAAGGGCTTCGCGGGCGACAACCCCGTCGTCGGCAAGTGGCTGAAGAACTTCAGGATGAACGAGAAGCAGCTCACCAGCCTCGAGGCCGAGATCAACAAGGCGGGCAAGGGCAAGCAGCAGGATGCCGTGCGTGCCTGGCTGAAGGACAATCCGGGGTTCGTGGACAAGGCGGCCCCCGTCCCGCACAACTCCGCGTCCGCCGAGGCCAAGCGGCCCGTGAACGTCGCATGGTTCCCCTGGGACGAGGACATCGCCGTCACCTACCTCTGGAAGAACGTCCTGGAGCGGCGCGGCTACAGGCTCAACCTCAAGCAGATGGACGTCGGCCCGGTCTACACCGGACTCGCCTCCGGCGACCTCGAGGTCAACTTCGACGCCTGGCTGCCGTACGCGCAGAAGAACTACTGGGACAAGTCCAAGGACAGACTCAAGGACCTCGGTACCTGGTACCAGCCGACCTCGCTGGAGGTCGCCGTCCCCTCGTACGTCAAGGGCGTGAAGTCCTACGAGGACCTCAAGGGCAAGGCGGGCCTCTTCGGCGGGAAGATCATCGGGATCGAGCCGGGCACCGGTGAGATGAACCTGCTCAAGACGAAGGTGCTGCCCGGCTACGGCCTGGACAAGGAGTACAAGGTCGTCGACGGCTCCACCCCGGCGATGCTGGCCGAGCTCAAGCGCGACTACGCCCAGAAGAAGCCCGTCGCCGTGGTGCTGTGGTCGCCGCACTGGGCGTACAGCCGGTACGACCTGACCAAGCTGAAGGACGACAAGAAGCTCTTCGGCGAGGGCAACACGATCCGCACCATCTCCAACGAGAAGTTCCCCGAGCAGTACCCGCAGCTGACCAAGTGGATCAAGAACTTCAGGATGAGCGAGGCCGAGCTCGGCAGCCTGGAGGCCGAGATCAACAAGCACGGCCAGGGCCACGAGGAGGAGGCCGTCGCCGCCTGGATCAAGGAGCACCCGGACATGGTCGGCCGGATGACCCCCCAGTAGGCAGGACGACACCTCCGCAGGGAAGCACGCGCGCGTGGGCGGTCCGTTTCGCGACGGGCCGCCCACGCGCGCGTGAAGGGCGTACGAAAAGGATCCGGCCAACCACGGAGCGCCATGTCATCGCCCAAGCCTCATCGCTCCCCGGGCCGGAAGTGCCGAGCGCACATGCGCCGCGCCGCGCACCCTGGCCGGCCCCGCCGAAGCCGCCCCCGACGTCACCTCGATGCATGGCGGCACCATCGAACTGACCAGCCATGACCGGCCGGATCGCGACACGGGGTGCCAACTGGGCGCCGCCCCGCCGACGTCGGCAGCCGGCGGACGTATGCCCGCGGTCCCGGCACCGGCCGGCCCGACCGGAGCCTCGTCCGCCCGCCCGCGGACGGCAGATCCCGCACCGACGGCCGACGGCCCCCACCATCGGCCCCGCCCGCCCTCCGGCCCCGCTGGTCAGCGGCTTCGTCCCGAAGGAGGAATCCGCGCCCGCCGAGTGGGCAGAGCCCATCCACGGGTCAGAGTTGGCGAATTGACCGCACGCAGTGTTTACGGGGATGTGACGGGCGCATGAAACGGTTTGCCGAACCTGCGTAAGGTGCAGAGAACTCATCAAAGAGCCGCACCCGGACACCGGTGCACGGCATACGGAACCGCGCCACACGGACACACGAGCGAAGGAGGGAGCCGGAGCGATGGGCGACCACAAAGACGACCACAAGGATCAGCCCCTGCGAGTGGGCGCGGCCGTGCGGCGACGCCGTCGGGCGCTGCAGCTCACCCTCGCCGTGGTGGCCGAGCGCAGCGGCCTGTCCGTTCCCTTCCTGAGCCAGGTCGAGAACGACCGGGCGCGGCCCAGCACAACGTCCCTCGAGAAGGTCGCCGACGCCCTGCGCACCACCGCCGTCGAGCTCCTCGCCGCCGCCGACCCGGCGTGCAGCGTCGACGTCGTGCGCGCCGAGCCCGAGCCCGCGGCCGAGCCGCGGGTGCGTTCCCTGGTCCGGGGGCACCACCAGATGCACGCCTCGGAGTTCACCGGGGACCATGACGCGGGCCGCGAATTCCAGTACCGCAACGACCAGTTGATGTACGTCGCCGACGGCGCGGTGGAGATCGAGGCCGAGGGGCGGGCCTACCGGCTCGGCCGCGGCGACACGCTGTATCTGACGGGCGGTGTACGCCACCGGTGGCGGGCGACCGTGTCGGACACGCGCGTGGTCGTCGTCGCGGTCGCCGAGCACGTCGAGGCGGTCCAGAACCGGTCGCGGTAGTGCCGGTGCGCGTCGTCTCCCTCGTCCCGTCGCTGACGGAGGCCATCGCGGTCTCGGTACCCGGCGCCCTCGTCGGTGCGACCGACTGGTGCACGCACCCCGCCGACCTGGACGTGCCCCGCATCGGCGGCACCAAGAACCCGAAGCTCGACCGCATCCTCGCGCTCACCCCCGACCTGGTGGTGGCCAACGCGGAGGAGAACCGCGAACCCGACCTGGCGGCGCTGCGCGCGGCGGGCGTCGAGGTCCTGGTGACGGTGGTGTGTGACGTACCCCAGGCGTTCGCAGAGCTCGCCCGGGTGCTGGAGGCCTGCGGGGCGGCCTCCCGCCCCCGCTGGCTCGACGAGTCCGAAACGATCTGGTCCCGCCTGCCGCGCCCCGAGCGCCGTACGACGGCCGTGGTCCCGATCTGGCGCCGTCCCTGGATGGTCCTGGGCCGGGACACCTTCGCGGGCGACGTACTGTCCCGCCTCGGCGTCGACCACCTCTACGCCACCCACCCCGACCGCTACCCCCGTATTCCGCTCGACGAACTGCGGGCGGCCGCCCCGGACGTCGTCGTACTGCCGGACGAGCCGTACCGCTTCACGGCCGACGACGGCCCGGAGGCGTTCCCGGGACTGCGGTGCGCCCTGGTCAGTGGACGCCATCTGACGTGGTACGGGCCGTCGTTGACCGAGGCGCCCCGGATGCTGGGCGGGGCCCTGCGAGCAGCGCTCCCCTGACCAGGCCGCGGGCCGTGTGCAGGGCGGCGGTGGTCCAGGCGGCGACGAGCAGGACGTACAGCCCGACCCCGAGCCAGTCGTAGGTGACGAGCCCGGTGTGCCGGGCGAGCGACTCGGCGCCCGTGACACAGGTCCCCACCGGGAAGGTGAACGCCCACCATGTCATCGCGAAGCCCATGCCCTGCCGGCGCGCCCGCACCACATGCGCGGTGGCGAACACCAGCCAGAGCAGCGCGAAGCCCATGACCGGCACGCCGTACAGGACGGCGAGGATGCCGAATCCCTCGCTGTACGAGGCGGGTACGACCCCCGGTGCCACGTCCGCGAACCTGCCGACCGCGGTGGTGGACTGCCCGAGCGGCCCGAGCACCAGGAACAGCGTCGGGGTCAGGACGAGGGGCAGCGGACCGCCGGTGATCAGCCGACCGAAGATCACCGGCAGCATCAGCAGGGTCGCGAGGAGACTGAGCCCGAACATCGCGACGCAGGCGAACAGGAGCGTCTGCCGGGGCTGCCCGGCCGGCAGGTGCGGCACGAGGAGCGGCCCGAGCGCCGCCGACACCATGGGCGCGACGACGGGCAGCAGCCACACCGGCGTGGCCTGGTCCGGCTCCACCCGGTGTCGTACGGCCATGAGGTACGGCACGGCGACGGCGGCCGCGAGCCCCACCGCCGTCCCGGCGGTGAACAGCACGGCGTCGACAAGGAGCGCGTCGGCCGGTCCGATCCAGTACCGGCCGACGGTGACGGCACCGCCGCCGACGGCCAGCAGGGCCATGGCGAGACACCCGTAGAACGGTGCGGTCGCCGGGTCGAGGAGGTGGGCGCGGGCCTGGTCGCGGTGGTGCCTCCAGTGCAGGGCGCGGGCGCCGAGCAGAGCGAGCAGGAGGCCGAGGGAGAGGGCCCACACGGCCGCGCAGGCGGTGCGCAGGCCGGGGATGCCGAGGGGGAGCGCCGAACCTGCGGTGGCGACGATGGCGGTGCCCATGACGGTGGCGTACCAGTTGGGCCCGAGATGACGGACGGCCGTGGCGCGCGGAGGGCGTGCGGTGGCACGCGGAAGGGGCTGGGCTGCGGTGACCATGCCTCACGGTCTCGCTGCCGAACCCCCGCGACCAGGGAGTATGGCTCTATGAGGGCATAAGCTGGAGTTATGAGCAACAGGGAGGAGCCGCCGGCCGTCGTCGTCTCGCTCGCGCACCGGGTGCCCGATCTCGGGGCGCTGGAGCTGCTGCTGGCGGTGGCGCGGCTCGGCAGTCTGGGCGGGGCGGCGCGGGAGCTGGGGATCACCCAGCCGGCGGCGAGCAGCCGGATCCGGTCCATGGAACGGCAGTTGGGTGTGGCCCTAGTCGACCGTTCGCCGCGCGGCTCGCGCCTCACGGACGCCGGTGCGCTGGTCACGGACTGGGCGCGGCGGATCGTCGAGGCGGCGGAGGCCTTCGACGTGGGGGCGCAGGCGCTGCGGGACCGGCGGGACTCCCGGCTGCGGGTGGCGGCGAGCATGACCATCGCCGAATACCTGCTCCCCGGCTGGCTGTTGGCGCTGCGTGCCCAGCGCCCCGACACGGCGGTGTCCCTGCTTGCGGGCAACTCGGCAGCGGTGGGGGAGCGGTTGCTGTCGGGCGAGGCCGACCTGGGTTTTGTGGAGGGGGTGGGTGTGCCGCCCGGTCTGGACTCGACGGTGATCGCCCACGACCGTCTGATCGTGGTGACGGCACCGGGGCACGCGTGGGCCCGGCGCCGGCGTCCGCTGGAGGCGGCGGAGCTGGCGGCGACGCCGCTGATCCTCCGTGAGAAGGGCTCGGGCACCCGGCAGGTCCTGGATGCGGCGCTGGGTGGGCTGGCGCGGCCGCTGATCGAACTGTCGTCGACGACCGCGGTGAAGGCCGCGGCGGTCAGTGGGGCGGGCCCGGCGGTGCTGAGTGAGCTGGCGGTGGGGGAGGAGCTTGCGATGCGGAGGCTGGTGCCGGTGCCGGTCGACGGCGTCGCGCTCGCCCGGGAGCTGCGGGCGGTGTGGCCGACGGGGCACCGGCCGGTGGGACCGGCCCGGGATCTCCTGTCGCTGACCCGCGGGTAATGACCTTTCTCGCCCCCGCCGCCCCTTCCCGTCCCGACCCTGGGGGCTCCGCCCCCAGACCCCCGATCGGCCTGAACGGCCTCGTCCTCAAACGCCGGACGGGCTGAAAGATCAAACCCCCGGCCGGCGAAAATCCAGCCCCTCCGGCGTTTGAGGAGCGGGGGTCCGGGGGCTGGCCCCCGGGAAGGGACGGGTAGGGGCGGCGGGGGCGAAAACCCCTTGGCGGGCGGGCGTCGCCGGGTGACACCCTGAACCGCATGACCACCCCCGCCCCGCCCGCCGCGGGCGTCCGCACACCCTGGGAGGCACTCCCACCCACCGTGCGCAACGCCGTCGCAGACGTGCTCGGCGGCACCCCCGTCACCCACGCCGTCACCCAACCCGGCGGCTTCTCCCCAGGCACAGCCGCCCGCATCCGAACCGCCGCCGGCCGCCGCGCCTTCGTCAAGGCGGTGAGTGCGGACACCAACCCGCACAGCCCCACCCTGCACCGCACCGAGGCCCGCCACACCGCAGCCCTCCCGCACACCGTCCCCGCGCCCCGCCTCCTCGGCACCTACGACGACGGCACCTGGGTCGCCCTGGTCCTGGAGGAGATCCCGGGCCGCCAGCCCCATGTCCCTTGGCGGAAGCGGGAGTTGGCGCGAGTCCTCGACGCCGTGGCAGAGCTCAGCCGCACCCTCACCCCGTCCCCCGTGGCCGCACCGCCCGTCGCCGAGGCCCTCGCCGACGACTTCTCCGGCTGGCAGCGCCTGCGCGCACAGGAGACGCACGAACTCCGCGGCCGCCTGGACGAATGGGCCCTCGCCCACCGGTCCCGCCTCGCCGACCTGTCCGCCGGCTGGGCGGCCGCCGCCTCCGGCGACACCCTCGCCCACGCCGACCTGCGCGCCGACAACATGCTGCTCACCGCCGACGACCGCGTCGTCTTCGTCGACTGGCCGCACGCCGTGCGTGCGGCGCCCTGGTTCGACCTGCTGGTGATGCTGCCCTGCGTCAGGGCGCAGGGCGGACCGGACTCGGAGGAGGTGTTCACCGCCCATCCCGTCGGCCGGGAGGCGGACCCGCACGCCGTCACCACCGCTCTCGCCGCGCTGGCCGGCTACTTCGTCGCGCACGCCCTGCGGCCGCCGCCACCCGGCCTCCCCACCCTGCGCGCCTTCCAGCGCGCCCAGGGTGACGCCGCCCTCGCCTGGCTCAGGAGACGGCTGAAGGCCTCGTAGCCGAAGAAGCCGCCTCCACCAGCGCCCGCATCACCCGCAGGTCGTCCCCCATCTCCGGATGCCACTGCACGCCCAGCACCCAGCCGTCGGCGGACGGCAGTTCCAGTGCCTCCACCGTCCCGTCCGCCGCGTGGGCCGAGGGGATCAGGCCGGTGCCGAGCCGGTCGACGGCCTGGTGGTGATAGGTCGGTACGGACGTCTCCTCGGGGACGGCGGCGGCGTACCGCGTGCCGGGCACCGGCTTGACCGGGTGGTGGCCGAAGACGCCGACGACCTCGGCGTGGCCGTCGATGTGCTGGACGAGCGTGCCGCCCAGGGCGACGTTCAGGAGCTGCATGCCCCGGCAGATGCCCAGCAGGGGGATCCGGGCGGCCAGGGCCGCGTCGATCAGCGCCAGTTCCCAGGCGTCCCGGGCCCGGGCCGGCGGGCCCGTCCGAGGGTGGGGCTCCGCGCCGTAATGGACCGGCTCGACGTCCGGGCCGCCCGCGATCACGAGACCGTCGAGACGCGCCACGGCCGCGGAGGCGTGCTCGGGCGCGTCCGGCGGCACCATCGCGGCCAGCCCGCCCGCCCGCTGCACCAGCCGCGGATAGCCGGCCGGCAGCAGCGCGGCCTCCAGCTCCCACACGCCCCAGCGCGCCCCGGCCTCCAGATACGTGCTGATGCCGATCAGCGGCCCGTCCGCCATGCGTCCTCCAGGTCCCGCAAAGGATTGTATTCATACCTTTGCGGAGGGGGCCCCTCGAAGGCAAGGTCCCCGAGAAAGCGGCTCCTCACGCCAGGAAGCCCCTGAGCAGCGCCGCCGTCCCCGCGCAGTGCTCCCGCATCATCTCCCGTGCCCCGTCCGCGTCCCCGTCCAGGACCGCCTCCACCAGCGCGACGTGCTGTCGCTGCGAGTGCTCCAGGTTGCGGACGAGCAGCGGGATGCAGTCGAGCAGGTCGTTCACCGTCGCCCGGACCGCCGCGTACTGCGCGGTCAGCGTGGGCGATCCGCACAGCTCGGCCAGCGTCAGATGCAGCATCGTGTCCAGCCGCCGGTAGTCGGCGAGCGGTGCGTCGCCCGTGCGGGCCAGGGCCTCGCGCAGCCGGTCCGCCTGCTCCTTGCCCAAGCCGTGCGTCGCGCACAGCCCCGCCGCCCCGACCTCCAGCACCTCCCGGAAGCGCAGGACGTCCTCGATGTCGACCTCGGCGACCCGGCGTCGCAGCTCGTCCTCGCCGCCCGCGTCCGCGCGCGGCAGGACGAACGTGCCGCCGTAGCGCCCGCGCCGGGACTCCACCAGACCCTGGTCCTGCAGCACCTTCAGCACCTCGCGCAGCGTCACCCGGCTGATCCCGAGCCGCTCCGCCAGCTCCCGCTCGGCCGGCAGCCGCTCGCCCCCCGGCACCAGGCCCAGCCGTACGACCTGCAGGATCTGCTCCAGAGCCTCCTCGAAGCCGTTGCCCGCGCGCACCGGCCGCAGTACCGGTGTGAGCCGGTCCTCCAGGCTGCCGTCCGGATCCAGCGACATCCCGCCGCACCCCCTTCCCAAGCAATGGTTCTCCGCAATACCTTATGGCTTCCGGCCCGGTCGAAAAAGCGAGCAGAAGCCGAAGGAGCTCTCCCGTGGCAGACCGCACACCCCCGCTCGGCGTCGAGGAGCTGCATGCCCTCGTCGCGAGCGGTGAGATCGACACTGTCGTCCTGGCCTTCCCCGACATGCAAGGGCGGCTCCAGGGCAAGCGGTTCGCCGCACGTTTCTTCCTCGACGAGGTCCTCCACCACGGCACCGAGGGCTGCAACTACCTCCTCGCCGTCGACACCGAGATGAACACGGTCGACGGCTACGCGATGTCCTCCTGGGAGCGCGGCTACGGCGACTTCGCCATGCACCCGGACCTGCGCACCCTGCGCCGGGTGCCGTGGAACGCCGGTACGGCCATGCTGATCGCCGACCTCGCCTGGAACGACGGCTCGCCCGTGGTCGCCGCCCCGCGGCAGATTCTGCGCCGCCAGCTGGAGCGCCTCGCCGAGCACGGCTTCACCGCCCAGGTCGGCACCGAGCTGGAGTTCATCGTCTTCAAGGACACCTATGAGCAGGCCTGGGACGCCAACTACCGAGGGCTCACCCCGGCGAACCAGTACAACATCGACTACTCGGTGCTCGGGACCGGGCGCATCGAGCCCCTGCTCCGCCGCATCCGCAACGAAATGGCGGGCGCCGGACTGACCGTCGAGTCCGCCAAGGGCGAGTGCAACCCCGGCCAGCACGAGATCGCCTTCCGCTACGACGACGCCCTCGTCACCTGCGACCAGCACGCCATCTACAAGACCGGCACCAAGGAGATCGCCGCCCAGGAGGGCGTGTCGATCACCTTCATGGCCAAGTACAACGAGCGCGAGGGCAACTCCTGCCACATCCACCTCTCGCTGGCGGACGCGGCCGGCAACAACGCCATGGCGGGCTCCTCCGAGGACCCCGGCGGCATGTCGGACGTCATGCGGTACTTCCTCGCCGGACAGCTCGCCGCCCTGCGGGACTTCTCGCTCCTCTACGCCCCCAACATCAACTCCTACAAGCGGTTCCAGCCGGGCTCCTTCGCCCCGACCGCCGTCGCCTGGGGGTACGACAACCGCACCTGTGCGCTCCGGGTCGTCGGCCACGGCCGCTCGCTGCGCTTCGAGAACCGGCTGCCGGGCGGTGACGTCAACCCGCACCTCGCCGTCGCCGGGCTGGTCGCGGCCGGGCTGCACGGCATCGAGCAGAAGCTGGAGTTGCCCGAGCCCTGTGCGGGGAACGCGTACACCGCCGAGTACGAGCACGTCCCGACCACCCTGCGCGAGGCCGCCGAGCTCTGGGAGAACAGCCCCATCGCGAAGGCCGCCTTCGGCGACGAGGTCGTCGCGCACTACCGCAACATGGCGCGCGTCGAGCTCGAGGCCTTCGACGCCGCGGTGACCGACTGGGAGCTGCGCCGCTCCTTCGAACGCATGTGAGGCCCTGTTGTCTGCCGAGCACGAACTCGTCGTACTGAACCCCGCCACCGAGGAGGTCCTCGCCACCGTCCCCGCCGCCGACGCGGCCGAGGTGGACCGCGCCGTCGCCCGCGCGGTGGCCGCCCAGCGGACCTGGGCGGCCGCCGCGCCAGCCGACCGGGCCCGGCTGCTGCGCCGCTTCGCCGACGTCGTCGACGCGCACGTCGAGGAGCTGGCCCAGCTGGAGGTCCGCGAGGCGGGCCACGTCCTCGGCAACGCCCGCTGGGAGGCCGGCAACGCCCGCGACCTCCTGCTGTACTCCGCGGGCGGCGCCGAACGCCTCCTCGGCCAGCAGATCCCCGTGACCGGCGGCTGGGACGTCACCTTCCAGGAGCCGCTCGGCGTGGTCGGCGTCATCGCCCCCTGGAACTTCCCGATGCCCATCGCCGCCTGGGGTTCCTTCCCGGCCCTCGCCGCGGGCAACGCGGTCGTCCTCAAGCCCGCCGAGACCACCCCGCTGACGGCCCTGCGCCTGGCCGAACTCGCCCTGGAGGCGGGCCTGCCGGAGCATCTCTTCCAGGTCGTCCCGGGCTACGGCCACACCGCGGGCCGCGCCCTCGTCGACCACCCCGACGTGGCGAAGATCGTGTTCACCGGCTCCACCCGCACCGGCCGCGAGGTCATGGAGCGCTGCGCACGCCTGGTCAAGCCGGTCACCCTCGAACTCGGCGGCAAGAGCCCCAACATCGTCTTCGCCGACGCCGACCTCAAGACCGCCGTGGACCCCTTCTCCTTCCTGGACAACTCCGGCCAGGACTGCTGCGCCCGCACCCGGATCCTGGTCCAGGAAGCGGTGTACGACGAGGTCCGCGAACTGCTCGCGGACGCGCTGTCCGCGGTCGTGGTGGGCGACCCGGCCGACGAGAAGACCCAGATGGGCCCGCTGATCAGCCGTCAGCAACTGGACCGGGTACGGTCCTTCGTGCCCGACGAGGCCCCGGCCCTGCGCGGCAGCGCCCCCGACGGGCCCGGGTTCTGGTTCCCGCCGACCGTCCTCACCGGCGAGCGGCACGACTCCGACGCGGCCCGCGAGGAGATCTTCGGCCCGGTCGCCGTCCTGCTGCCCTTCACCGACGAGGCCGACGCGATCCGCCTCGCCAACGACACCCCGTACGGACTGGCCGGCTCCCTGTGGACCCGTGACCTGGGCCGCGCCCTGCGCGTCTCGCGGGCCGTCCGCGCCGGCAACCTGTCCGTCAACTCCCACTCCAGCGTCCGCTACTGGACCCCCTTCGGCGGCTACAAGCAGTCCGGCCTGGGCCGCGAACTCGGCCCGGACGCCCTGACCGCCTTCACCGAAACCAAGAACGTCTTCATCAGCACGGAGGCCTGACCACTCATGACCGAAGACAACATCTGCCGCCGTCTGGTGGGCCGTACGGCCGTCATCACCGGAGCCGGCAGCGGCATCGGCCTCGCCACCGCGCGCCGGCTCGCCTCCGAGGGCGCGAACATCGTCTGCGGCGACGTCGACGAGGCCCGCGGCAAAGCGGCCGCCGACGAGGTCGGCGGGACCTTCGTGAAGGTCGACGTCACCGACGCCGAGCAGGTCGAGGCCCTCTTCAGGACGGCCTTCGACACCTACGGCAGTGTCGACATCGCCTTCAACAACGCGGGCATCTCGCCGCCGGACGACGACTCCATCCTGGAGACCGGTCTGGAGGCCTGGAAGCGCGTCCAGGAGGTCAACCTCACCTCCGTCTACCTGTGCTGCAAGGCCGCCATCCCCTACATGCGGCAGCAGGGCAAGGGCTCCATCATCAACACGGCGTCCTTCGTGGCGCGGATGGGTGCCGCCACCTCCCAGATCTCGTACACGGCCTCCAAGGGCGGCGTGCTCGCCATGTCCCGCGAGCTGGGCGTGCAGTTCGCCCGCGAGGGCATCCGCGTGAACGCCCTCTGCCCGGGCCCGGTCAACACGCCGCTGCTCCAGGAACTGTTCGCCAAGGACCCGGAGCGGGCCGCCCGCCGTCTGGTGCACATCCCGGTCGGCCGGTTCGCCGAGGCCGAGGAGATCGCCGCCGCCGTCGCCTTCCTGGCCAGCGACGACTCCTCCTTCGTCAACGCCACCGACTTCCTGGTGGACGGCGGAATCGCGGGCGCGTACGTCACGCCCCTGTAGGGACGAAACGGTACGGTCCACGCGTATGCGACACCTTCTCGCGTGGACCCTGGCCGCGGCCGCCGCCCTGGCGGCCGCGCCCACCGCACCGCACGTCTCCCCGCACTCGAACTGCCCCCGCCTGACCGGCAGCTGGTACGGCGACAACCGCGCCCGCCTCCAGCAGGTGATCGACGAGCGCGGTACCTGCTCGGGAGCCGGCGGCCACCCGGTCGCCGTCTTCGACTGGGACAACACCGTTACCAAGAACGACGTCACCGACGCCACCCTCTCCTGGTCCCTCAGACACGACGGACTCCTGCGCCCGGCGCGCTGGAAGGACACCAGCCCCTGGCTCACGGACGCCGCCGACCGCGCGCTGACCGAGGCCTGCGGGACCGGCACCCCCGAACCCCTGCGCACCTCGACGAACGCCCGCTGCACGGACGAGATCCTCGACATCCGCGAGAACGCCACCACCGCGAGCGGCGCCCCCGCCTTCGCCGGCACCTGGAACCACCGCCGCACCGTCCCGCAGTACGCCTGGGTGCCCCAGCTCTTCGCCGGCCGCACCCCCGCCGAACTCGCCTCCTACGCCCGCCAGGCCCGCACCGAGGCCCTGGCGGCCCCCCTGGGCGCCACCCGCACCCTCGGCACCCACACGGTGCCCGCCTACGTCCGCTACTACGACCAGCAGCGCGACCTCATCCGTACCCTCCAGCGGGCCGGATTCGACGTCTACATCGTCTCCGCGGGCTCCGAACCGGTCACCGAGGTCTGGTCCCGGGCCGTCGGCATCGATGCCGCCCACACCATCGCCATCCGCTCGCTCCTCGACCGCCGCGGCCGCATCACCCCCAGCAACCAGGGCTGCGGCAACGTCCCCGCGACCCGTGGCACGGCGATCCCGTACATCGACGGCAAACGCTGCTGGATCAACCAGGAGATCTACGGCGTCCACGGTGCCGCGGCCTGGCAGCGGCAGCCGTGGGCGCGGCGCCCGGTCCTCGCGGCCGGGGACGCCGACACCGACGTCACCTTCGTCGGCGACGCGACCGGCGCGCACCTCGTCCTCAACCGCAACAAGCCGGAACTGATGTGCCGGGCCTACGACAACGCCGACGGCCGTTGGCTGATCAACCCCATGTTCATCGACCCCCTGCCGCGCAGGCCGGACCCGTACCCGTGCTCGACCAAGGCCCACAACGCGTCCGACGGCGCCAAGGACGCCCTCCTGCGGGACGACGGCTTCGTCGTCCCGGACCAACCGGACACCGTGTACTGACCGGCACCGGCCAACCCGCCGGGTGCCGGCTACAGGAAGGTGTGGCCCTCCCCGCGGTACGTCGGGACGGTCGCCGTCACCGCGTCCCCCTCGATCAGATGCAGCACGTCGAAGCGCTCGCACAGCTCACCGGCCTTGGCGTGCCGGAACCACACCTTGTCGCCGATCAGCAGGTCGTCGGCGGCGGAGCCGAGCAGCGGGGTCTGCACCTCGCCGGGCCCTTCCTGGGGGTCGTAGCGCAGCCCCTCGGGCAGGTGCGGGACGGGCAGCCGGTCGCTGCCGGCCGCACCGGAGGCGGGGTATCCGCCGCCGAGGACGGTGACGACCCCGACCCCCGGCCGGCGTACGACGGGCTGGGCGAACAGGGCCGCCGGACGCCCGCTGAACGACGTGTAGTTGTCGAACAGCCGGGGCACGTACAGCCCCGAACCGGCGCCGATCTCGGTGACGGCGTCCTCGGCGGCGGTGTACTGCACACTGCCGGTGCCGCCGCCGTTGACGAACTCCAGATCCGGTACGACCGCCCGCACCGCCCGCACCACCTCGCCGCGCCGCTCGGCCAGCTCCCGGCGGGCCGTCGCCTGCATCAGCCGTACGGCACGCGACCGCAGCGGCCGCCCGGCGACGGAGTCACCGACGCCCGCGATATGGCCCTCGTACGCCATGATCCCCACGACCTTGAACCCCGGCCGCCGGGCCACCAGCCGGGCCATGTCGGCGACCTGGGCGGGCGAGTGCAGCGGCGAGCGGCGCGCCCCGACGCGCACGCGCCCCCCGAACAGCTTCAAAGCGGTGTCCAGCTCCAGGCAGACCCGGATGACTTCACGCCCGCCGTCGCGGGCCTCGTCGATGAGCCTCAGCTGTGCGGGGTCGTCGATCATGACGGTCACGGCGGCGGCGAGCTTGGGGTCGGAGGCCAGCTCGGCGAAGCGGGCGCGGTCCGCGGACGGATAGGCGAGCAGGATGTTGTCGAAGCCGCCGCGTGCCAGCCACAGGGACTCGGCGAGGGTGAACGACATGATGCCCGCGAACCCGTCCCGCGCGAGGACCCGCTCCAGCAGGGCCCGGCAGCGGACGGACTTGCTGGCGACCCGGATCGGCTTGCCGCCCGCGCGGCGCACGAGATCGTCCGCGTTGGCGTCGAAGGCATCCAGGTCCACGATGGCGAGAGGGGCGTCGAGATGGGCGGTGGCCCGGTCGTAACGGACCCGGTCGGCGGCGCGCGCAGTCATGAACGAAGCCTGCCAGACAGGATTACCGCAGGGTAGGGGGACGTTCCGGGCAGATGCCTCGTGCTCGTGGACTGGTTCCCGTTCCGACAGGGGCAGCCCGTAGAGTGACGCGCACGTACGGCGGAACGGCGGCGGTTGCACATGCATCCGGATGCCGGTCCGTTCGTGCGGGTATGCGTGCCCGGGACGGACTGGCCCGGCGTCGATCGGTTGAGCGCAAGGACGACGGCCCGCGTACAGGTAGACGGCCCGGGCGCGAGGAAACGGGGGGCGCATGAGCACGGAAGCGCAGCACGCCTCCATTCCGCCGCGCCCTGCCCAGCCGCCGACGGCAGGGTCGTCGCCGTCGGAAAGCCGTCCGCAGGACGCCGAGACGGCCTCCGGCGGCGGGGCCTGGTCCCCATGGCGAGGTTCCGAACGCTTCGAGGCGTTCGGCCACCGCACCCCTTCCATGAACTCCATGGGTTCGAACACCGAAGCCGGGCCCGACTCCGCCGCCGAGCCCGGAGCGACTCGGCACGGTGTCGTGGGGGGCGAATCCTGGTCCGGTCCGCAGACCCCGCCCCCGCCGCCCGCCTCGGCCCGCTTCCCGGACGCCCCTCCGGCGTCCGGCCCCGAGGAGGCCCGCAACAGCGCCGGCGCGCCCGCACCGGGCACCGCCGCCGTCCCTCCACGCCCGAGCCACCGCCCCACAGCCGCGCCCAGCGCCACGAACGCCCCCGCGGAAACCCCTCAGGAATCCACCACGCGCCTACGTCCGGTCCCGCCCGCCGCTTCGGACGCTCCCACCGACTCGGGCCCGCGCCCGGGACCGCCCTCTGCCGACCCACGGCGTCACGCTGATTCGCCTGTCGGCCCGCGTACGGCCTCGGGTTCTGGCGGGGCCGTGCCGCCGAGTTCGGGTACGCGGTCGGGGTCGCCGTCCGGTGACCCGCGGCGCCACGCTGATGCGGCTGCGGGCCGGATGCCTTCTGCGCGTGCGGGTTCGGGTTCTGGTTCGGTTGTTCCGCCGGCCTCGGACGGTTCGGCTGGTTCCGGTGCGCGGCCGGGGTCGTCCTCCTCGCCGGCCGCCGACCCGTCGCGCCGGTCGGAGTCGGCCGCCGCCTCCGTGCCTCCTGCTCGTCCGGCGGGGCCCCCTGCCGGTTCGACCACGCCCCCGGTGAAGGCCGCCCCGGCTCCCGTCGATCCACCGCGGCGCCCGGGTTCGACTCCCGGGCCCATGCCTCCTGCTCGTCCGGCTTCCCGCCCCGGTGCGGCCGCGCAGCCGGACGGCGGCACCCCGCCGTCGGCGGATGCCCGCCCGGGCACGGCCCCGCCGCCACCCCGCCCGGCCACCGCCCCCGCCGAACCGGCCCGTCGGCCCGGCGCGGCCACACCTCCCATGCCCTCCACCCGCCCGAGCTCCGGTCATGCGTCGCAGTCGCCGCCCATGCCGCCCCTGCCGGGCACCCGGGTGGAAGGCGTGGGGCCCGATCCGGCGTTCTCCTGGAGTGCTCCGGGGCCGCCCGGGGGGCTCGGGCGGCCCGTGGTGTCCTTCGGGGAGCCCGAAGGGTACGACGAGCGGGTCCGGCCGCGGCCGCTCGGGAGGCGGGTGCGTTCGCGCACGGTCGCCGTCGCCGCCTGCGTCGTGCTCGGGCTCGGGCTCATCGGCGGGGCCGTGACCGGGAGTTGGCTGGTCGGCGGTTCCGGGGACGACGGCGGGCAGGACACGTTCGCCGCGGCCGGGGACCTGTGGCACAACGTGCCCGTGGACCAGCTGTTCCCGCGCACCGTGCAGGGCACGGGTGCCGGACCCGGCGGCGCCGACCGGACCTGGACTCGCATCGCCGTCGCACCGGACAGCGGCTGCAGGAACGCGTTCGACCCCCTGCTGCAGAAGGCCCTCGCACCGGTCGGCTGCCGGCGACTGCTCCGCGCCACCTACACCGACGCCACCCAGAGCTTCGTCACCACCGTCGGCCTCCTGTTCACCGAGGCCGACACCGCGTCCATGACCTCCCTCGCCAGACGCTTCCAGAGCCAGGGCCTCGGCACCCGCACCGACCTCATGCCCCGCCCCTACGCCGCGAAGAACACCGCCGCCGCCCGCTTCGGCAGCAAGCAGCGCGCCTCCTGGACCGTCTCCGTCCTCACCGACGCCCCCGTCGTCGTCTACGCCGTCTCCGGCTGGGCCGACGGCCGCAGCGTCGACACCCCGGTCCCCGCCGAGCAGGCCACCCAGGCCGGCGCCACCGCGGCCCCCGCCCAGGCAGGCCTCGGCAACGAGGCCCAGGGCCTCGCCGACCGCATCGAACGGGCCCTGCGCAAAGACGTCACCTCGCCCACGGAGAACCCCTCGTGACGCGACGCATCGCCGCGCTGAGCGTCCTGCTCGCCGCCTCCCTCGCCCTCGTGCCGTCCACCGTCGCGCACGCCGACGGCATACGCGCCCAGCAGTGGGCCCTCGACGCCATGCACACCCAGCAGGCCTGGCAGATCACCAAGGGCAGAGGCATCACCGTCGCCGTCCTCGACACCGGCGTCGAGGCCGACCACCCCGACCTCGTCGGCAACGTCCTGCCCGCCCAGGACATGATCGGCTTCGGGGCCAAGCAGGGGGACCGGGCATGGGCCCGGCACGGCACGGCCATGGCCGGCATCATCGCCGGGCACGGACACGGCCCCGGCGACTCCGACGGCGTCATGGGCATCGCCCCCGAGGCGAAGATCCTGCCGGTGCGGGTGATCCTCGAAGACGGCGACACCGCCCGCGGCAAGGCCCGCTCCACCCGCGGCAACGCCCTCGCGGAAGGCATCCGCTGGGCCACCGACCACGGCGCCGACGTCATCAACCTCTCCCTCGGCGACGACTCCGCCTCCGCCCACCCCGAACCCGCCGAGGACGAGGCCGTCCAGTACGCCCTGAAGAAGAACGTGACCGTCGTCGCCTCGGCCGGCAACGGCGGCGACAAGGGCGACCACGTCTCCTACCCGGCCGCCTACCCGGGCGTCATCGCCGCGACCGCCGTCGACCGCTTCGGCATCCGCGCCTCGTTCTCCACCCGCCGCTGGTACGCCACCGTCAGCGCCCCCGGCGACAAGATCGTCATCGCCGACCCCGACCACAAGTACTACGAGGGCTGGGGGACCAGCGCCGCCTCGGCGTTCGTCTCGGGCGCGGTCGCCCTCATCAAGGCCGCTCACCCCGGGCTCACCCCCGCCCAGATCAAGCAGCTTCTCGAGGACACCGCCCGCAACCCTCCCGCCGGGGGCCGCGACGACTCCCGCGGCTTCGGCATGATCGACCCGGCCGCCGCGATCAAGGCCGCCGGCCGCCTCAAGCCCAAGGCCCTGCAGGCGGTGTCGTACGGCGAGAAGTACTTCGGCCCCGGCCCGGACGCGTCCACGTCCGGTGACGACACCAGCGGTTGGGCGGCCCCGCTAGCGGGCAGCCTCGGCGGGGTACTGCTCGTCGCGGCGGTCTTCCTGTGGCGCGGCCGCCGCGCACGCTTCGACGGCTTCTGAGGCCGCCGGCCCGTCACTCCGGGACGGACGCGGAGGGGGAAGCAGAGGCGGACGAGGACGAGGTCTCGCCCGTCAGCGCCGAAACCGCCGCCTTCGCCACCGACTCGACCAGCGAAATCCCCTTCGCCTGCGTCGAGTTGCCCTTGGACAGTACGGCCACCAGGTGGTCGCGGCCGTCGACCGTCACCCGCCCGATGCTGTTGACGTCCCACAGCCCGGTCGTGCTGCGTGGCAGCCAGCCGTTCTTCAGCGCCCAGGCGGAGCCGTCGGCCGCAGCCGACACACCCCAGTGCTGGTCGGCCTCGATCCGTCCCATCAGCCCCTGCAGATACGTCTGCGAGGACTCGCTCAGCTTCGAGTCGTCTCCGAACACCTGCTGCAGCAGGGTGAGTTGATCGGTGGCCGTGGTCTGGGTCAGCCCCCACAGCATGCCGTCGCCGCCCTCGGTGTCCGTGAGCCCCAGCCGCTCGTTCGCGGCATCGAGACCCTCCGCCTCGCCGATGGCCCGCCACAGCTCGGAGGCAGCGGTGTTGTCGCTGTTCTCGATCATCGTGGTGGCGTACGACTTCTCGCTCGCCGTGAGGTGCCGGCCCGCGTCCTGCGCCTGGAGCAGCAGCGCCGCCAGGATGTCGACCTTGACGATGCTCGCCGTGTCGAACGCGCCGTCCCCGTACGAGGCGCTCTCACCCGAGTCGAGGTCCAGCACGGCCACCGACACCTCGGCGCCGTCCTCGGCGGGCACCGACCGCACGGCCTCGGCCAGCAGCGCGTCGTGGTCCACAGCCGGCTCCGCCACAGGTTCCACCGCATCCTCCCCGTGCGCCGTGCCCGAGGTGGAGGCCGACGCCGTCGCCGACGACGATACGGGGATCGCGCCGGAGTGCGCCCGAGCCTTCACATACACGGTCCCGGCGGCCGAACCGCCGACGACGGCCACGACGGCGAGGGCCGAGTGGAGCAGGATGCGCGTCCTGGACGGACGGGCGCGGCGGCTGCGGCGGGCTCTGGGGGACTCCATCCCGCGATGCTGGAGGCGGCGACTGTGCGCGCCGTTAGACCGACGTTAGATGTGCGTCAGGGAAATCTGAGAAAGCCGTGAATCCTGTGAACCTGCGGTTTCCGGGGCCGCACAAGCCCAGCAGCATCCCCCCGATACCCGCCCGATAGGGTCGGTGACCGTGGCGAACAAGAACATTCCCGACTCCGGCTTCTCCGACGACGACGGCACCGCCGACCCCCGGCTGGCCGCCGCGCTCACCGCCTGGGCCGAGGACCGCACCGCCGTGGGCCCCGTCCTGGAGGCGCTCAAGGGCGCCCGGCTGCTCGTTCCCGTGGTGGCCGTCCTCGGCGAGGTCGAGGAGGACGAGAACGGGCTGCGCCGCGAGAAGACCAGCGACATGGCCGTACCGACCCTCAAGGCGGGCTCCCGCACCGCCCTGCCGGCCTTCACCTCCACCGACTCCCTGGCCCGCTGGGACCCGGCGGCCCGCCCCGTCGCCGTACCCCTGCACCAGGCGCTGCAGGCCGCCGCGCACGAGAAGGCGGACACGATCGTGCTGGACCTGGCCGGACCCGTGCCGTACGAGTTGACGGGCTCCGCGCTGCTCGCGCTCGCCGAGGGCCGCACGACGGCCGACCCGCTCGCCGACCCCGCCGTACGGCAGGCGGTGCGGACCGCGGTCGCCGCCGAGCCCGCCGTGCTGCGTGCCCACCTCGGGCCCGGCCAGGCCGACGGCACCCTCGCCCTCGTACTGGACGAGTCCGCCGCACCCGCCGAGGCCGCCCGTGCCGTCGCCGAACGCCTCGCCGCCGACGAAACACTGAGGGCCCGCCTGGTGCGCGGCCTCGACTTGGCACTGCTGCCGGCCGGGGCGACGCCGCCGGGCGAGCCCCTGTACGTACGGTGATCGACTAGCCGTAAACGGGGCCCGTGTACTTCTCGCCCGGGCCCTGGCCCGGCTCGTCCGGGACGAGGGACGCCTCGCGGAACGCCAGCTGCAGCGACTTCAGGCCGTCGCGCAGCGGCGCCGCGTGGAAGGAGCTGATCTCGGTCGCGCTCGCGTCCAGCAGACCGGCCAGCGCGGTCACCAGCTTGCGGGCCTCGTCCAGGTCCTTGTACTTGTCGCCCTCCTCGGTCAGACCGAGCTTCACCGCGGCGGCGCTCATCAGGTTGACGGCGACCGTCACGATCACCTCGACGGCGGGGACCTCGGCGATGTCGCGGGTCATGGCGTCGAAGTCGGCGGGGGACTCGGAAGACTCAGGAGGGGTGTCACTCATGCCCCACACGATAGGGCCCGGTGCAGGCCGGTTAGCACCACCCCCGGGTTGCTGCTAACCTTGTGTGACGACCGGCTGGACGCTCGCGTGTCCGGCCCACAAGTGGAGGCTCCGATCTCCCACCTGACCGTCCCCCGGGGCGGCGGGTCACCCCGGTCAGGCGGCCACCATCGTTCCGTACGGACGATGGAGTCGCCCGAAAGCGCGCCCCGCGTCATCGCGGCGGTGCTCCGGTAGTGCTTTGGAGCCCCGCCTGTGATCGTCCGGGGCATTTTTCATGCTTCGGCGCGGTTAGGTCTAACGAAAGAGAGACATACACGGCTGTCCGCCAGACCGCCGTGTGGTGCTAACCGAGGAGGATCCATCAGCGCCGAGCCCCGCATCAACGACCGGATTCGCGTTCCCGAGGTGCGACTTGTCGGTCCCAGTGGCGAGCAGGTGGGCATCGTCCCGCTGGCCAAGGCACTGGAGCTTGCGCAGGAGTACGACCTGGACCTGGTCGAGGTCGCGGCGAACGCCCGTCCGCCCGTGTGCAAGCTCATGGACTACGGGAAGTTCAAGTACGAGTCGGCCATGAAGGCCCGTGAGGCGCGCAAGAACCAGGCGCACACGGTCATCAAGGAGATGAAGCTCCGGCCGAAGATCGACCCGCACGACTATGACACCAAGAAGGGTCACGTCGTCCGGTTCCTCAAGCAGGGCGACAAGGTCAAGATCACGATCATGTTCCGTGGTCGCGAGCAGTCCCGGCCGGAGCTCGGCTACCGACTGCTGCAGCGTCTCGCGGAGGACGTCCAGGACCTCGGCTTCGTGGAGTCGAACCCGAAGCAGGACGGCCGAAACATGATCATGGTTCTCGGTCCGCACAAGAAGAAGACCGAGGCGATGGCCGAGGCCCGCCAGGCGCAGGAAGCCCGCAAGGCAGACGCGAAGGCCAACCCCGGCAAGTCGCAGAACGCCGCGGAGACCGAGCATGCCGTGGCGACCGAGGACTCCGTGGAGACCGAGGCTCCTGCCGAGGCTTCCGCCGAGGCGTGATCCCGGGGGACGCAAGTCCCCAGGATGTAACCGAAATACGAACGACGCTCCACCGTGCCCGGTTTTCGCGACCGGGCACCGGAGCGCCACCGACGAGGAGAGAACGGCGCTATGCCGAAGAACAAGTCGCACAGCGGTGCCAGCAAGCGCTTCAAGGTCACCGGCTCCGGCAAGGTGCTCCGTGAGCGCGCCGGCAAGCGCCACCTGCTCGAGCACAAGTCGTCCCGCGTGACGCGTCGCCTGACCGGCAACGCCGAGATGGCCCCGGGCGACGCCGCGAAGATCAAGAAGCTTCTCGGCAAGTGACGTAAGCGGCGCCTGATCATTCGATCGCCGAGCGCCGTACGTCTGGACCGGGACCCAATCGTTTCCGGGCCGTGTGAGTCCAACCACGGCCCCGCTACAAGGAGTTAACAAGTGGCACGCGTCAAGCGGGCAGTCAACGCCCACAAGAAGCGCCGGGCGATCCTCGAGCAGGCCTCCGGCTACCGCGGTCAGCGTTCGCGCCTGTACCGCAAGGCCAAGGAGCAGGTCACCCACTCGCTGGTCTACAACTACAACGACCGCAAGAAGCGCAAGGGTGACTTCCGCCAGCTGTGGATCCAGCGCATCAACGCCGCTGCCCGCGCCAACGGCATCACGTACAACCGCTTCATCCAGGGTCTGAAGGCCGCGAACGTCGAGGTCGACCGCAAGATCCTGGCCGAGCTGGCCGTCAACGACGCCACCGCGTTCGCCGCGCTGGTCGAGGTTGCGCAGAAGGCCCTTCCGGCCGACGTCAACGCCCCGAAGGCCGCGTGACGCTGCACCGGCTCTGAGCCGACGTGACATGAGGGACCCGCAGGCCTCCGGGCTTGCGGGTCCTGTTGTGTAGCTTTCCGAAAGTGAGCCCCATGCCCTCCGCCAGCCCCGAGCTGATCTCACCCCGTTCCCCTCGCGTCTTGGCCGCCCGGCGGCTCGCCCGGCGGAACTTCCGGGGCAAGGAGCGGCTGTTTCTCGCCGAGGGCCCGCAGGCCGTGCGGGAGGCGGCGGCCTACGGGGACACGTTGGTCGAGCTGTTCGCGACGGTCGAGGCAGCCGAGCGGTACGCCGACATCATCGGCGAGGCACGAGCCACCGGCGCCCGGGTTCATCTCGCGGCCGACGACGTGATCGCCGACATCTCGACCACCGTCACCCCGCAGGGGCTCGTCGGTGTCTGCCGGTTCATCGACACACCCTTCGAGGAGATCCTGGCCGCCGAGCCGAAGCTGGTGGCCGTACTCGCCAACGTGCGCGACCCCGGGAACGCCGGGACCGTGCTGCGCTGCGCCGACGCCGCCGGCGCCGAGGCCGTCGTACTGACCGACGCGTCCGTCGACCTCTACAACCCCAAGGCCGTACGGGCCTCCGTGGGCTCGCTGTTCCATCTGCCCGTCGCCGTCGGCGTCCCCGTGGAGGAGGCCGTCGAGGGGCTGAAGCGGGTCGGTGTGCGGATCCTCGCCGCGGACGGGGCCGGTACCGACGACCTGGACGACGAGCTCGACAAGGGGACCATGGGCGGGCCGACCGCCTGGGTGTTCGGGAACGAGGCGTGGGGGCTTCCCGAGGAGACCCGCGCACTCGCGGACGCCGTGGTGCGCGTGCCGATCCACGGGAAGGCCGAGAGCCTGAACCTCGCCACCGCGGCCGCCGTATGTCTGTATGCGTCGGCCCGTGCACAGCGCGCCTCCACAGGGTGCCGTTCCGTCACCGAGAGCTAGTAGGGTGACCAGCTCGGGGGCCACCTGCGCCGTCTGAAGGGTGGGGTTGCGGGGAATGAGTGTCGGCACGAGCAGGGCACGGGGATCACGGGACGCGCGGCATGCGCCCGGGCCCCGGCAGGGCGATCTCGCCGAGCTCGGCATCGACCCCGACGAACTGCCCGACGGCCTGGTCGTCGCCGACGAGCACGGCCATGTCATCTGCTTCAACGCCGCCGCCGAGCGCATCACCGCCGTCCCCGCCCGCGACGCCCTCGGGCAGCGGCTGGAGAAGGCGCTGCCGTTAGAGGACCTGGAGGGGCGGCGCTGGTGGCAGCTCACCGACCCGTACGGCGGGCTCGCCATTCGCAGGCGGCAGCCCGAGCGGAATCTGCTGCTTCCCGGTGGACGCGAGGTCCTCGTATCGGCCCGGTACGTCCGCGGTGAAGCCACCGGTCCGGTCCGCCGCGTCGTCGTCTCGCTGCGCGACACGGAGGCCCGCCGCCGCACCGAGCGCAGCCACGCCGAGCTGATAGCGACCGTGGCCCATGAACTCCGCTCGCCCCTGACCTCCGTCAAGGGCTTCACCGCCACGCTCCTCGCCAAGTGGGAACGGTTCACCGACGACCAGAAGCGGCTGATGCTGGAGACCGTCGACGCCGACGCCGACCGGGTCACCCGGCTCATCGCCGAGCTGCTGGACATCTCGCGCATCGACAGCGGGCGGCTGGAGGTGCGGCGCCAGCCCGTCGACATCGGGGCCGCCGTCGGACGGCACATCCAGGCCTACGTCGCCGCCGGCCAGCCCGCCGACCGGTTCCTGCTCAGGATCGAGCAGCCCCTGCCCGCCCTGTGGGCCGACCCCGACAAGATCGACCAGGTGCTCAGCAACCTGCTGGAAAATGCGGTGCGGCACGGCGAGGGAACCGTCACGATTGACATCACGGCCACGGCGTCCCCCCGCGAGGGCGAAGGCCATGAAGCAGCAGCCACGTCGGTCACGGTGAGCGACGAGGGGCCCGGCATCCCGGAGGAGTCCATGAACCGCGTCTTCACCCGCTTCTGGCGGGGCAGCAAGCGCGGCGGCACCGGCCTCGGGCTCTACATCGTCAAGGGCATCGTCGAGGCCCACGGCGGCACCATCACGGTCGGCCGCGCCTCTCAGGGCGGGGCGGAGTTCCGATTTACGTTGCCCGTGGCGGCCCCGGCGTATCTCACCTGAGAGCCGGAGAGCGGCCCACGGGCGCATTCGTACACCTCCACCCCGTTAGACTCGGCCTTTGGCACCTTTGTGTCCCAGGGACGGCCCTCTGACCTCTGTGTGAGTCGGTGACGGGGACCTTCAGCCAGCCAATCGGAAGCACGGGAAGAGATGTCGGCACCGAATAAGTCGTACGACCCTGTAGAGGTCGAGGCGTTGAAACCGGAAGAGATCGAGCGCATGCGGGACGAGGCGCTCGCCGCCTTCGCCGCAGCGAGCTCCCTCGACGCGCTCCAGGAGGCCAAGGTCGCCCACACCGGGGGCACCTCCCCGCTGGCCCTCGCCAACCGCGAGATCGGCGCCCTGCCCCCGCACGCCAAGGCCGCCGCCGGCAAGCTGGTCGGCCAGGCCCGCGGCGCCGTCAACAAGGCCCTCGCCGGCCGCCAGGCCGAGCTGGAGGCCGAGCGGGACGCGCGCGTGCTGGTCGAGGAGTCGGTGGACGTCACGCTGCCGTACGACCGCGTACCGGCCGGCGCCCGCCACCCCCTGACCACGCTCTCGGAGCGCATCGAGGACGTCTTCGTGGCCATGGGCTACGAGGTCGCCGAGGGCCCCGAGATCGAGGCCGAGTGGTTCAACTTCGACGCCCTGAACATCGGCCCGGACCACCCGGCCCGCGGTGAGCACGACACCTTCTTCGTCGAAGGCCCTGAGGGCGGCACCGAGTCCGGTGTCGTGCTGCGCACCCACACCTCGCCGGTCCAGATCCGCTCGCTGCTCAGCCGTGAGCTGCCGGTCTACGTGATCTGTCCGGGCCGGGTGTACCGCACCGACGAGCTCGACGCCACGCACACCCCCGTCTTCCACCAGGTCGAGCTGCTCGCCGTGGACGAGGGCCTGACCATGGCCGACCTCAAGGGCACCCTGGACCACATGGTCCAGTCGCTGTTCGGCGAGGGCATGAAGACCCGGCTGCGGCCCAACTTCTTCCCGTTCACCGAGCCGTCCGCCGAGATGGACATGGTGTGCTACGTGTGCCGCGGCGAGTCCGTCGGCAACCCCGACCGGCCCTGCCGCACCTGCTCCTCCGAGGGCTGGATCGAACTCGGCGGCTGCGGCATGGTCAACCCGCGGGTGCTCACCGCCTGCGGCGTCGACCCGGAGAAGTACAGCGGCTTCGCCTTCGGGTTCGGCATCGAGCGGATGCTGATGTTCCGCCACAACGTCGAGGACATGCGAGACATGGTCGAGGGTGACGTCCGGTTCACCCGGCCGTTCGGGATGGAGATCTGATGCGGGTCCCGCTTTCTTGGCTGCGGGAGTACGTCGACCTGCCGGCGACGGAAACCGGCCGTGACGTCCAGGAGAAGCTCGTCTCGGCGGGGCTCGAGGTCGAGACCGTCGAGCACCTCGGCGCCGACCTCAAGGGCCCGCTCGTGGTCGGCAAGGTGCTGACCATCGAGGAGCTGACGGAGTTCAAGAAGCCGATCCGCTTCTGCACCGTCGACGTCGGCCGGGCCAACGGCACCGGCGAGCCCCAGGAGATCGTCTGCGGCGCCCGCAACTTCGCCGTCGGCGACAAGGTCGTGGTCGTACTCCCGGGCGCCACGCTGCCGGGCGGCTTCTCCATCTCCGCGCGCAAGACGTACGGCAAGACGTCCCACGGCATGATCTGCTCCAGCGACGAGCTGGGCATGGGCGACGACGGCACGCACGGCATCATCGTGCTGCCGCCGGAGGCCGAGGTCGGCAAGGACGCCATCGAACTGCTCGAGCTGGTCGACGAGGTCCTGGACATCGCCGTCACCGCCAACCGCGGCGACTGCCTGTCCATCCGCGGCGTCGCCCGCGAGACCGCCATCGCCTACGGTCTGCCGCTGCGCGACCCGGCCCTGATCGACGTACCCGGCCCGAACGCGTTCGGCTACCCGGTGCAGGTCTCCGACCCGCTCGGCTGCGACCGCTTCACCGCGCGCACGGTCACCGGGCTCAGCCCCGAGGCGCGCTCCCCGATCTGGCTGCAGCGCCGGCTGCAGAAGGTCGGCATGCGCCCGGTCTCGCTCGCCGTCGACGTCACCAACTACGTGATGATGGAGCTCGGCCAGCCGCTGCACGCCTACGACCGCTCGCTGGTCCAGGGCACCATCGGCGTGCGCCGCGCCGAGCAGGGCGAGAAGCTCGTCACGCTCGACGGCGTCACCCGCACCCTGGACGCCGAGGACCTCGTCATCACCGACGAGCGGGGCCCCATCGGCCTCGCGGGCGTCATGGGCGGCGCCAACACCGAGATCGCCGACCACGACGACACCGAGAACTCGACCAGCGACGTGGTGATCGAGGCCGCGCACTTCGACGCGGTCTCCATCGCGCGCACGGCCCGCCGCCACAAGCTGTCCTCCGAGGCCTCCCGCCGCTTCGAGCGCGGCGTCGACCCGCAGGCCGCGGCCGCGGCCGCACAGCGCACGGTCGACCTGCTGGTCCTGCTCGCGGGCGGCACCGCCGAGGCCGGCGTCACCGAGGTCATCACGCCGTCCGCGCCGCACACCATCACCGTCGCGGCCGACCACCCGGACAAGGTGGCGGGCGTCGACTACGGCCGCGAGACCGTCGTACGGCGGCTGCAGGAGATCGGCTGCGACGTGTACGGGCAGGACGAGCTGATCGTCACCGTGCCGTCCTGGCGGCCCGACCTCCTCGAGGTCAACGACATCGCGGAAGAGGTCATCCGCCTGGAGGGCTACGAGAACCTGCCCTCCACGCTGCCCAAGCTCCCCTCGGGCCGCGGACTGACCCACCGCCAGCGGCTGCACCGCCGCGTCGGCCGCGCGCTGGCCGGGGCGGGCTATGTCGAGGCGCCGAACTACCCCTTCGTCAGCGAGCAGGTCTTCGACCAGCTGCTGCTGGAGGCCGAGGACCCCGGCCGCCGCGTCGTGAAGCTCACCAACCCGCTCAGCGACGAGGAGCCCGCGCTGCGCACGTCGCTGCTGCCGGGCCTCCTTGGTGCCCTGCGGCGCAACAACGGCCGGGGCTCGCACGACCTCGCGCTGTTCGAGACCGGGCTGGTGTTCCTCCCGCGCGAGGAGCAGAGGACCGCCGTCGCCCTGCCCGTCGACCGGCGTCCCACCGACGAGGAGATCGCCGAGCTGAACGCCGCGCTGCCCGAGCAGCCGCGCCACGTCGCCGTCGTCCTCGCGGGCGCCCGCGAGCAGGCCGGCTGGTGGGGCAAGGGCCGTCCGGCGGACTGGGCCGACGCGGTTGAGGCGGGCCGCGTCGCCGCGCGGGAAGCCGGAGCCGAACTGACCGTGCGCAAGGGGCAGTACGGTCCGTGGCACCCCGGCCGCTGCGCCGAGTTCGTGGTCGTCGTCGACGGCACGGAGACGGTCGTCGGCCACGCCGGTGAGCTGCACCCGCGCGTGGTGAAGGCCCTGGGTCTGCCCGAGCGCACCAGTGCGATGGAGATCGACCTGGATGTGCTGGAGCAGGTCGGCAACGACACCCCGCAGGCACCGGGCATCTCCACGTTCCCGGTGGCCACGCAGGATGTCGCGCTGGTCGTCGACAAGTTCGTGCCGCATGCCGACGTGGAGGCTGCGCTGCGGGAGGGGGCGGGGGAGCTCCTGGAGGCGATCCGGCTGTTCGACGTGTATGAGAACGCCGAGCAGTTGGGTGAGGGGAAGAAGTCGCTGGCTTATGCGCTGCGGTTCCGTGCCCCCGACCGCACTCTGACCGTTGACGAGGCTTCTGCGGCTCGGGATGCGGCGGTTGCCCTCGCGGGCGAGCGTGCCGGAGCGGTTCTTCGGGGCTAGTTCGCCCAAGGGGCGGGGAGCTGTTGTTCGTTGGCGGCTGCGGGTTTGTCGTGGCTGGTCGCGCCCACGCGGCGGTAGCCGCAAATTGAACACAGCCCCGCGCCCCTTTAGGGGCGCACCTCCCCCTGCTCGGTGAATATGCCCCCCACCTGCATAAATGCGGGTGGCCTGGAGGTTGTCACTCGTTCGGGTGGCAACTTGGGGTGATCTGGCCCGTTGCGGCCATGCGCTGGACAGAATCGGACCGGCCTTTCGGGGTCGGTCCGTCTGTGCTTCTGGGCCTAAATGGGGGGCCAATCGGCATGATCCGCATCAAGGCTGGGGTTCCCCGCGGGGCGGGGCGGCTGCCGTTGCGCCGGGTGCTCTCGCTGGGGCTGCCCGCGGTGTGGGGCGCCATGGCGATCACGTACAAGCTGGCCTGTCCGCTCGCCCAGCAGAACGGGCTGGGGGCGCGCATCGGCACCAGTGCCGTCTTCTTCGCGGTGGGCACCGGGCTGATATTCCACGTCCGGCATGTCATGCTCCGCGAGCTCAAAGAGGTGCGGCAGGTCGCGGGTGCCGCGCAGAGTGTGCTGCTGCGGCCGCTGCCGCCGCGGATCGACGGCCTGAACATCGCCGCGGCCCAGCTGTCGGCGGACCGCTGTGCGGCCATCGGCGGGGATCTGTACGAGGTCATCGCCACCGAGCACGGTGTGCGGGTCGTGATGGGTGATGTGCGCGGGCACGGACTCGCCGCCATCGGTACGGTCGCCGCCCTGCTCGGCAGCTTCCGCGAGGCCGTGCACGACGAGGCCGAACTCGGCAGTGTGCTGCGGCGGCTGGAGCGGGCGCTGGCCCGGCACCTGCGGGAACGGGCCCGCGCCGAGCACCCCTCGGCCGGAGCGGAGCCGGACCACCCAGTCGCCGAGGAGTTCGTCACCGTACTGCTGCTGGAGATCCAGCCGGACGGCGAGGTGCGCGTCCTCAACTGCGGGCACCCCTGGCCGTATCTGCTGGGACCGGCCCGGGCCGAGTTGCTGACCCGGGCCGAACCGCTGCCTCCCCTCGGGCCGTTCCCGTTGCCCGCCGAGCTGCCCGCCGTCCCGTGCGGACGGCTGCTGCCCGGCGAGGCACTGTTCCTGCACACGGACGGTGTCGAGGACGCCCGTGACGGACGTGGCCGGTTCTTTCCGCTGCCGGCCGCGCTCGCCGAGGCCGTGGGCGCCGGGCCGGTCTCCCCGCAGTCGGTACTGCGCGCCGTCTTCGCCGGGCTGCTGCGCCACGCAGGGGGAAGACCCGCCGACGACGTGGCACTCCTGGTCCTGCGCAACGACCGCCGCCCTCTTTCAGGGGCGCGGGGCTCTGTTGAATCTGCGGCTACCGCCGCGGGGGCGCGAACAACCACGATGCACCCTCAGCCGACGACGCACGGTCGATGCCATGGCGCCTAGTCGCACCGCCAAGCTGCCGCCGGCGCACCGTCCGCCCCGCCACGGAGTGTCGGGCAGGCAGCTGGGCGGACGGCGCGGAATCGGGCCGCCGCACTGTACGAGGGGGAGCCGGCGGCCCGGCCGGCCTCTTGCGAGGCATTTCAGTCAACCGGCTGGAAACTCTCCGCGACAGTGCGCGTACGCTGCGGATTCGAGCACTCCGTTCACACCCCGTGTGAAGGCGTTCGCACTACGCTGACGGCACCGAGCGATCCGGGGGGCACCTATGCAGCCCAACACTCTGCTCGACGCGATCCTGGACGAGGCCGGGATCTCGCATGCGGGGCTGGCGGCACACGTCAATCAGGCGGGGCGGGCACGCGGCCTCGCGCTCCGGTACGAACACACCGCCGTAGCACGGTGGTTGAAGGGGCAGCGGCCCCGAGGGCAGGTACCCGACCTGATCTGTGAAGTGCTCGCGGGACGGCTGCACCGTCCGGTCACCCTCGACGACATCGGCCTCGGGATGCCCGGCGAACCGTCCACCCCGCACGGCACCTCGCTGTCCGGCTTCGTCGAGCGTGCCACCGCCCTGTGGCGCTCCGACGAACAGCAGCGCCCGCACATCCTGGGCGCGCCCGCGGTCACCGGCACGCCCGCCGTCATGCCCGTGTGGGAGTGGGAGAACCCGCCCGAGGACGTGGACGTCTCGCGCGGCGGCCGGCACCGGGTCACCCCCGGCGACATCGAGATGCTGCGCGCGGCCCGCACCCACTACGAGCAGATGTACCGCAAGGCCGGCGGCATAGCCACCCGCACGCGGATCGTCGGCTTCCTCAACGCCGAGGCCGCCCCGCTGCTGCGCGGCAGCTACACCGACGCCACCGGCCGCCAACTGCACCGGGCCACGGGTGGTTTGGTGGCCATCGCGGGCATCTGCGCCTACGACTCCGACGCACACGGGCTCGCCCAGCGCTACTTCCACCAGGCGCTCAGGCTGGCGAAGGCCAGCGGTGACCGGGGACTTGGCGCCTATGTGATCGCGCTGCTGGTCAACCAGGCGCTGTTCATGCGGGAGTTCCGTCAGGCGGTCGCCTTCGCGGAGGCCGCGCTGCGCGCCGCCGGCAAGCACATCACCCCCGCCCTCGCCTCCGATCTGTACGCGATGCAGGCCAAGGCGTACGCACACCTCGGCGACGGCACGAGCGCCCTGTCCTGCATCCGGCGTGCCGAGCAGGCCGCCGAACGCATCCGGCGCGGGTACGAACCCGACGAAACCGGCTATGTCCAGCCGGGTCTTGTCAACGTCCAGGTGGCGGAGGCGCTGCTCAGCCTCGGCGAACTCGTGGCCGCGGGGGAGCACGCCGCGGCGGCCGTCGACAACCCCGCCCACGACCGCGGCCGGGTGCACCGGCTCGCCATGCTCTCCACGATCGAACTGCGCCAGGGCAACGCAGACAAGGCCGTGGCCACCGCGGTGCAGATGGCCGAACAGGCCCGCGGAATGGAGTCTCAGCGGCTGCGCGACAGACTCCGCGCGGTACGCGAGTACCTGGTGCGCAGCGGCTGTGCGGGCACCGCCGAAGCCGCCGAACTCATCGACGGCGCACTGCGCGTACCGCTGTAGTCAGGTTCCTGAGCGCCGACACCCACAGTCCCTGCTGCGATATTGCCACTTACTCGACGGAAGGTGGCAGAACCGTGCAGTGGACGAAACAGAACGAACAAACTGTGTATGAAAACCGCTGGTTCACCGTCAACCTGGCAGATGTGGAACTGCCGGACGGGCGGCACCTGGACCACTTTCTGATACGGCTGCGGCCCGTCGCCGTGGCCACGGTGGTGAACGAGGCCAATGAAGTCCTCCTCCTGTGGCGCCACCGCTTCATCACCGACAGCTGGGGGTGGGAACTCGCTGCGGGCGTGGTCGAGGACGGCGAGGACATCGCCGTCGCGGCCGCCAGGGAACTCGAGGAAGAGACCGGCTGGCGGCCGGGACCTCTGCAGCACCTCATGAGCGTCGAGCCGTCCAACGGCCTCACCGACGCCCGGCATCACATCTACTGGGCCGACGAAGGCGAGTACGTCGGACATCCCGTGGACGACTTCGAGTCGGACCGCCGGGAATGGGTCCCCCTCAAACTCGTCCCCGACATGGTCGCCCGCGGCGAGGTCCCGGCCGCGAACATGGCGGCCGCGTTACTGCTCCTGCACCACCTCAGGCTCGGGCAGGACGCCTGACTCCGATCCCCCCACCGCGCCCACCCTGATTCCCCCCACCACGCCCTTGTCCCTCAGTGGCCCAGGGCTTGCCATACCGTCACGACGAGCGCGCCCACTGCCGTCAGCGCCGCGACCGCGGGCAGCGGCCAGCGGGCGTGCTCCAGGGCGACGATCCGTGCGCTGAGATCGTCGACTTCCTTGTGTGTCTCCTCGGTGCGATGGTTGAGCAGGGCCAGCCCTCCCTCGACGCGCGCGTACGCGACATCGAGGCGGCGGCGTAACTCTGCGAGTTCTCCATGGACCACGGGATGCTCCGGGTCGACGGTCACGAGTCCACTCCTTTGCGTAGTCGTCACATCCCTTGCATTGCGCATGGAGAGTCAACTCGCCTGGTGGGTGCGTGGGGAGCGTGTGCGAGGGGCATATGCGGGCCCGTCGCGCACACGGTGTGTGAATGGCACGGGCCCGGCACTCCGAAGAGCGCCGGGCCCGTGCTGGTCGCACTGTGTAATCAGCACCCTGGAACGGGCACTGTGCACCATGCCGGCCGAGGTCAGCCGTAGGTGTAGAAGCCCGAGCCGGTCTTCCGGCCGAGCCGGCCCGCGTCGACCATGCGCTGCAGCAACGGGGGAGCGGCGTACAGGGGCTCCTTGTACTCGGCGTACATCGAGTTGGCGATGGACACGACGGTGTCCAGGCCGATCAGGTCCGACAGCTTCAGCGGGCCCATCGGGTGGGCGCAGCCCATCTCCATGCCGTTGTCGATGTCCTCGCGGCCCGCGATGCCCGACTCGAACATGCGGATGGCAGAGAGCAGATACGGCACGAGCAGCGCGTTGACCACGAAGCCGGAGCGGTCCTGGGCGCGGATCGCGTGCTTGCCGAGGACCTTCTCCGCGAACAGCTGGGCCCGGCCGAGCGTGCCCTCGGAGGTGGTGAGCGCCGGGATCAGCTCGACCAGCTGCTGCACCGGGGCCGGGTTGAAGAAGTGGATGCCGACGACGTGGTCCGGGCGGGAGGTGGCGACCGCCAGCTTCACCAGCGGGATCGAGGAGGTGTTGGAGGCCAGGATGGCGTCCGGGCGGGTCACCACCTGGTCGAGCACCTGGAAGATCTCCGTCTTCACCTGCTCGTTCTCGACGACGGCCTCGATCACCAGATCGCGGTCGGCGAACTCGCCCAGGTCGGTGGTGAAGCTCAGCCGTGCCTGCGTCTCGTCCCGCTCCTGCTCGGTGATCTTGCCGCGCTCGGCCGCCTTGCCGAGGGAGCTGAACAGCCGGGTCCGGCCGATCTCCAGGGCCTCCCCGGTCGTCTCGGCGACCTTGACATCCAGACCGGCCCGGGCGCACACCTCGGCGATGCCCGCTCCCATCTGGCCGCAGCCGACCACTCCGATGCGCTCGATGTCGGTCACATCGTCCCCTTCGCTGATCTACGAATCCGGCAGCGCCCCGGTGGTTCGGTGCCTGCTCCAAACCTGCACGTTACCTCCGGCGATCGTTGATCGATCGTTCGGGTCCGCGTGGCAGTCTGACGCGGGAGGCGGCCCGGGTCGAGAATCTCCCCCGGTCACGCACATCGGCGCATGGAGGTAGGGGAATGCTGCACCGTAGGTCTCGGCTGTCCCGGCGGGCGTTCGCGGCGACGGCCCTGTCGGCTCTCGTGGCGGGGGGCGGTGCAGTGGCGGCGAGTGCGGCGATGGCGGGCGGCGATCCCGGGCGCCGGCGGTCCGTGCGGGAGATGCGGGGCGTCTGGGTGGCGACCGTGGCCAACCGGGACTGGCCCTCCAGGCCGGGGCTGACCGCGGCCGAGCAGCGGGCCGAGCTGATCGCCGTCCTGGACCGTGCCGTGCACAGCCGCCTCAACGCCGTGATGTTCCAGGTGCGGCCGACGGCCGACGCGCTGTGGCCCTCCCCGTACGAGCCCTGGTCGCAGGTCCTCACCGGCACCCAGGGCCAGGACCCGGGCTGGGACCCGCTGGGCACGGCGGTGCAGGAGGCCCACGCCCGCGGTCTGGAACTGCACGCCTGGTTCAACCCGTACCGCATCGCCAACCACACCGACGTGACGAAGCTGGCCGCCTCCCACCCCGCACGCAAGCACCCGGAGTGGGTGGTGCCGTACGGCGGGAAGCTCTACTACAACCCGGGGCTGCCGAAGGTCCGGGCCTTCGTGCAGAACGCGATGCTCGACGCGGTGCGGAAGTACCCCGTGGACGCCGTCCACTTCGACGACTACTTCTACCCGTATCCCGTGACTGGCCAGACCTTCGACGACGACGTGGCCTACGCCCGCCACGGCAAGGCCTTCCCGGACCGCAACGCCTGGCGTCGCAACAACATCGACAAGCTGGTGTCCGAGATCGCCACGCGGATCAAGCAGGTGCGGCCGGGCACGCGCTTCGGCATCAGTCCGTTCGCGGTGTGGCGCAACGCCGCCACCGACGCCCGCGGCTCCGACACCCGGGCGGGCGTACAGACGTACGACGACCTGCACGCGGACACCCGCAGATGGGTACGGGAGCACTGGATCGACTACATCGCCCCGCAGGTCTACTGGAACATCGGCTTCGCCGCCGCCGACTACGCCAAGCTGCTGCCCTGGTGGTCGGAGGTCGCGCGCGGCACCGGCACGCAGGTGTACGTGGGTGAGGCCCTGTACAAGGCCGGCGACCCGGCCCAGTCCGCGGCCTGGCAGGACGTCGCCGAACTCTCCCGCCACCTCACCCTGGCCAAGGACTATCCGCAGGTGCGCGGGCACATCTTCTTCGCCGCCAAGGACGTGGCGACGGACCGGATCGGCGCGATGGCGCGGGTGGTCGCCGACCACTACCAGCAGCCGGCGAAGCCCCCGCGCTGATCCGCGCCCGGCGGATCGCTCAGTGTTGGATTTCCCTGTGGCGGATCTCGGTGTCCGGGCCCGGCGAGCAGATGCCCGTGTGCCCGTCCTCGAAGCGGACGCGGTACGGAGGGTTGCCCTCCTGGCCCAGTACTTCGACGATCTCGCCGACCTTGTCGTGTTGGCCGACCACCCTGCCGTGCTGGACAAGCTGGTCGCCCACGGTTGCACGCATCTGTAGGGCCTCCTCACCAGGTGCGGGAGCAGCGGTCCGTGGCCTTGAGTCTACGGCGCGGGGCCACGGTTGGAACCGGCGCGTACCTGCGCCGCTCAGCCCCGCGCCCGCTGCGTGACGGCGATGCACACCAGCACCGCCGCGGCCGTCAGCGGGGCGGCCACCGTCAGGTGCTCGCCCAGCAGCAGCACCGACCACACCAGTGTGAGCAGGGGCTGGGCCAACTGCAACTGGCTGGCCTTGGGAATGCCGATCGCCGCCATCCCCCGGTACCAGACGACCAGGCCGAGGAACTGGGAGCCCGCCGCGACCCACAGCAGCCCGGCCACGCTGTGCGCACTCAGCCGTACGGGCTCGTACGACAGCGCCAGCGCGGCGGCCGGCACGCTCAGCGGCAGGCACAGCACCAGCGCCCAGCCGATGACCTGCCAGCCCGGCATGACCCGGGCCAGTCGGCCGCCCTCGGTGTAACCGGCCGCGCACACCAACAGGGCGCCAAACAGATACAGGTCCGCGGTGGTCAGCGCGCCGCCGCTCTGCTGCACCGTGAAGGCGACGACCGCGGCCGCGCCCGCGAGGGCCGCCGTCCAGAAGGTGCGGGAGGGGCGGCTGCCCATCCGCAGCGCGGAGAACAGGGCGGTCGTGAGCGGGAGCAGACCGACCACGACGGCCGCGTGCGCGGTGGTCGAGGTCTGCAGGGCCAGCGTGGTCAGCAGCGGGAAGCCGACGACGACTCCGGCGGCCACGACGGCCAGGCCCGCCAGATGCCTTCGGCCGGGCAGCGGCACGCGCAGCACCAGCAGACAGGTTCCCGCGATCAGCGCCGCGAGAACGCTGCGCACGGCCACCAGGGACCAGGGACCGAAGCCCTCCAGGCCCCAGGCGGTGGCGGGGAAGGTGAGGGAGAAGGCGACCACACCGAGGCCGGCCAGGAGGGTGCCGGTGCGGCGGTTCGCCGCGGTCGCCCGGGTGCCCGCGGCGGTCGGCCGGGTTTCACTGCCGACCGCTATCCGACTGGGGGTAGTAGCGCTACTCTGTGCTCTCATGCAAGAGCGTAGCAGTGTCGGTGAACTGGTGAAACAGCTGCGGCGGGAACTGGATCGCTACTCTCCTGGTGGAAAGCTCCCGTCGAGTCGGTCCCTCGTCGAGCGGTACCGGGTCAGTCCGGTGACCGTCTCGCGCGCCCTGGGGCAACTGGCCGCCGAGGGGCTGGTGGTGACCCGGCCGGGCGCCGGCGCCTTCCGTGCCGAGCCGCGCGGCGGTGCCGCTCCCTCCGGCGACACCTCCTGGCAGGAGGTCGCCCTCAGCGCGGACGGGGCCGCCGACCTCGTGCCGCGCTCCGTGGACGCCTCCGGGGTCACGGTGTCCCTCGCCGCCCCGCCGCCCGGAGTCGTCGAGTTCAACGGCGGCTATCTGCACCCGTCCCTGCAGCCCGAGCGGGCGATGGCGGCGGCCCTGTCCCGGGCGGGCCGTCGCCCCGGCGCCTGGGGGCGGCCGCCGATGGAGGGGCTGGTGGAGCTGCGCGAGTGGTTCGCGCGGAGCATCGGCGGCCAGGTCACCGCCGCCGGAGTGCTGATCGCCGCGGGCGGCCAGTCCGCGCTGACCACCGCGCTGCGCGCGCTCGCCCCGCCCGGAGCGCCGGTGCTCGTCGAATCGCCTACGTATCCCGGGATGCTGGCGATCGCGCGGGCGGCGGGCCTGCGGCCGGTGCCGGTCCCGGTGGACCCGGACGGGGTCAGGCCCGCGCTGCTCGCGGACGCGTTCCGGGCCACCGGCGCGCGGGTCTTCGTGTGCCAGCCGCTGTTCCAGAACCCGACCGGTGCCGTGCTGGCCCCCGAACGGCGCGGGGAGGTGCTGCGGATCGCCCGCGAGGCCGGTGCGTTCGTCGTCGAGGACGACTTCGTACGACGGCTCGTGCACGAGGACGCGGGGCCCCTGCCGAGCCCGCTGGCCGCCGACGATCCCGACGGGGTCGTCGTCCATGTCTGCTCGCTGACCAAGGCGACCTCGCCCAGCTTCCGGGTGAGCGCGCTGGCCGCCCACGGGCCGGTCCTGGAACGGCTGCGTGCCATCCAGGTCGTCGACACCTTCTTCGTCCCCCGCCCGCTGCAGGAGGCGGCCCTCGAACTCGTCGGCTCGCCCGCCTGGCCGCGTCATCTGCGGGCGATCTCCGCGGAGTTGAAGAGCCGCCGTGACGCCATGACGGCGGCGCTGCGGCTGCGGCTGCCCGAACTGTCCCTGCCGCACATCCCCTCGGGGGGCTATCACCTGTGGCTCCGGTTGCCCGATGGCACGGACGAATCCGCTCTCGCGGCGGCGGCGCTGCGGGCGGGCGTCGCCATCACCCCCGGCCGTCCGTACTTCAGCGCGGAGTCCTCGGCGCCGCACGCCCGGTTGAGCTTTGCCGCGGTCGCGGGGAGCGGGGAGATCGCGGAGGGGGTGCGGCGGTTGCGGGTGGCTTGTGACGAGGTGCTGCCGGGATAGGTCGTCTTTCGGCCGCGGCGCCGTCGTGGCTGGTCGCGCCCGCGCGGCGGAGCCGCATATCGGCACAGCCCCGCGCCCCCGCGCCTGTGCCGGGTGAAAACCGTTCGACGTCTTCGTTCCCGCCTGCCAGTGTCCCGACATGACCGACACCCCGAGCCTTCCCGAAGGCTATGAGATCTCCACCGACCCCGACCGTCTCGACGTCGACCGCGTCCACCGGTGGCTGGCCACCGACGCGTACTGGGCCAAGGGCCGGGAGCGCGAGAAGCACGAGCGGGCGATGGCCGGGTCGCTCAACTTCGGGGTGTACGAGGTGGTTTCGGGGGAGCAGGTCGCTTATGCCCGGGTCGTCACTGACCGTGCCACCTTCGCCTGGCTGTGCGACGTCTACGTCGACCGGTCCGTACGCGGCAAGAACATCGGTACGGCCATGGTGGGCGCCGTGCGTGATCATCTGGAGCCGTACGGGCTGCGGCGCATCCTGCTCGCCACCGCCGACGCGCACGGGGTCTACGCAAAGCTCGGATTCGAGCCGCTGGCCCAGCCGGACATCTGGATGGCCCTCGTTTTCGAGTGACTTGTCCGGCAGGTCCTGACCTTGAAGTAAGGTTTCGGGCACCGTCGGTGAACGCTCACCAACACCCCTTGACCTGCGCACTTTCCCGACACACCATCGCCGCATGCAACTTCGGGTCACTTTCGTCGCCGCCGCGCGCAGCTCCCCGTTGCTCGCCGAGCGCTTCGAGGACGACCGTCCGCTGGACCAGGCCGGCTGGGACGAGGTGCAGCGCGTCGCCCGCGACCTGATTCCGCTGGCGGCGGCGGAGCTGCGCTACTGCTCGCCCACACCGCGCAGCCGTGCCACCGGCGACGCCCTCGGCTATGCGCCGCTGGTCCAGCTCGCCCTGCGGGACTGCGACATGGGCCGCTGGCGCGGGCTGACCCTCGGCGAGGCGATGGCCCGTGAGCCGGAGGCGGTGGACGCCTGGCTGGCCGACCCGCGGGCCACCCCGCACGGCGGCGAGTCGCTGATGGCCTTCATCGCCCGCGTCGGCAACTGGCTCGACACCCGGCCCGTCGAGGACGGCGGCCGCATCGTCGCCGTGGCCGAGCCGTCCGTGGTTCGCGCGGCCCTGGTGTACGCGCTGAAGGCGCCGCCGTCGACGTACTGGAACATCGATGTGCGCCCCCTGTCGACGACCACCGTGACGGGGCACGCCGGGCGGTGGAACCTGCGCTTCGACGGGGCTCCGGTTCAGCCCTCGCGGGCGTAGTCGGTGGTCAGGACGAGGTCCTTGGCGGGGCCGCCCACCCGCCACACCGTCCGCCAGTGGTCGGCGTCCCGGACGGTGAACTCGCCGCGGTAGAGGTCCGCCGCGCAGGGGTGGTCGGCGACATGGTGCCCGGCGGTCAGGTCCAGGTGGTGGAAGGGGCGCCCGTCGGCGAAACGCACGTCCGCGGTGCCGGGTGAACCGCCGGGCAGGAAGCGCAGGGTGCGTTCGGCGGGGCGCGCGACGCCCTGCCAGGTGAACGTGCCGGACTCCTCGTGCAGCAGCCCGCCCTCGGGGAGCGGACTGAAGAGGGTCGTCCCCTCGAAGCGGCCCTCGTCGCCGCCCGCCAGGTCCCGCACGGTGCGCTCCACACGCCAGCGCCCGGCGAGATGCGCCAGCACGTCCGCCACGGGCCAGAACTCGCCCATGCTCAGCTCCTCTTCCGCCGCGGTCGCAAGGGTTCGGGGGAGCCGGTGGGTGTCTTGCGGTCGGCCTGGGCGCGGATCTCGTGGTGCGCGGCGTGACTGGTGGCGCGGAAGGCCTCCTCGTACGCGGCGAGCGCCCCGCCGAGTCCGCCGCCGGCCGTGCCACGGCGAGGGATCCGCAGCGCCAGTCCGGTGAAGGCCGCCGTCACGACGACCAGACCGCCGGCCAGGAGGAGGTAGGGCGTCAGCGCATCCATGCCGTCGACCCTACGCCCGCGCATGTGCGCCCCATTGACGTGCTCACACCCCTTCCGGGCTTGGCCTCGACGCTGATCGCCAAGCCGGGGTCGGTCGAGACGGGCCGCACCTACGACATCGACGTAAAGGTGCGCGGCCGTCAGGTGACGCTGTACCTCGACGGGAGGTGGTCAACGCCCAGGCCTCGGCGGCCCGTACGGCGATCGACCTCGGTGGCGCGAAGGTCGCGTCCAGGGCCCGGGTGACCACGCTCGCGGCCGCGCCCGACGCGGTGAACACCGAGACGTCCACCGTGGTCGCGCCCGTGACGTCCACCTTCGAGGGGTCGCCGACAGGTTCTCGTACACCTTCCCGGCGAACTCGGTCACCTTCCTGCGGATCAGGCAGAGGCAGCAGCGGTCTCCTGCGCGGGCTGCTGTCCGAGCGGCAGCAGCCCGCGTTCGGCGAAGACCTGCTTCGCGACGAAGGTCGCGTTCAGCGCCTTCGGCATGCCGCAGTACACCGCCGAGTGGGTCAGGGCCTCGATGATCTGCTCGGGGGTGAGGCCCACGTTCAGGGCCGCGTTGACGTGCACGTCGAGCTGGGCCTCGCAGCCGCCGAGCGCGGTGAGCATGCCCAGGGTGACCAACTGGCGGTCGCGCGGGGCGAGTCCGGGCCGGTCGTAGATCTCGCCGAAGGCCCAGGCGACGACCTGGTGGCCGAGTTCGGGGTTGATGTCGGCGAGGGACTCGACGACGCGTTGGCCGGCTTCGCCGTCGACCCTCTTCAGGACCTCCAGGCCGTGGGCGAAGCGGTCTTCGCGGGTGGTGCTCTCGCTCATGTCTGCTCTTCCGTTCCCGGCCGCTCGTGCATCGTGGCGAGCAGTCGTTCGTAGTGGACGATCTTGTCGTCCAGCGCCCGTGCGTTGCGGCGCAACGCCCTGATCCGGTCGGCCAGTTCGGCGCGGTGCTCGCGGAGCATCGCCAGCCGGTCGGCGACCGAGACGTCCCCCTGCGCCCGCAGGTGTGCGTACCGCTGCATCCCGGCGATCGGCATACCGGTCTCGCGCAGCCGCAGCAGGAACTCCAGCCAGGCCAGGTCGGCCGCGTCATAGCGGCGCTGGTTGCCCGTGGTCCGGCCGACCCGCTCGATGAGGCCCGCCTTCTCGTAGTAGCGCAGGGTGTCGTGTGAAAGGCCCGTGCGCTCGGCGACCTCGGCGATGGTCAGGGTCGGCTCCCGGTCCTGCGGGAGGGGGTGTCCGCTGGTCATGAGCACACCGTAGAACCTGGAGCGCGCTCCAGGTCAAGCCCGCTTCTCGATCAGCCACCGAAATACTTCTGAGCTGCACGAACACCCTCGGCCAGCGCATCCACCTCGGCCTCGGTGTTGTACACGTAGAAGCTCGCCCGGGTCGTTGCCGGGATGCCGTAGCGTCGCACGATCGGGCGGGCGCAGTGGTGGCCCACGCGGACGGCGATGCCGCGCTCGTCCAGGACCTGGCCGACGTCGTGCGGGTGGATGCCGTCGACCGTGAAGGAGACGGCCGAGCCGCGGGCGGTGAGGTCGCGGGGGCCGATGATCCGTACGCCGGGGATCTCCTGGAGCGACTGCAGTGCCTGGGCGGTGAGGCGGTCCTCGTGTGCCGCCACCTCCGCCATGCCCAGGGCCTCCAGATAGTCCACGGCCGCCGCGAGGCCCACCGCCTGGGACGTCATGGGGACGCCCGCCTCGAAGCGCTGCGGGGGCGGCAGGAAGGTGGTGCGGTCCATCTCGACGACCTCGATCATGGAACCGCCGGTGAGGAACGGCGGGAGGTCCGCGAGGAGTTCGCGGCGGCCCCACAGCACGCCGATGCCGTTCGGGCCGAGCATCTTGTGCCCGGAGAAGGCGAGGAAGTCCGCGCCCAGCTCGTGCACGTCCACCGGGCGATGGGGGACCGACTGCGCGCCGTCGACCACGACCAGCGTGCCGAACGCATGGGCGCGGTCGGCGAGTTCGCGCACCGGGTTGATCGTGCCGAGGACGTTGGACTGGTGGGTGACCGCCAGGACCTTCGTGCGCTCGTCCAGGAGTTCGTCGGTCCTGGACAGGTCCAGGCGGCCCTCGTCGGTCAGGCCGAACCAGTCCAGTGTCGCGCCCGTGCGCTCGGCCAGCTGCTGCCAGGGCACCAGGTTGGCGTGGTGCTCCATCTCCGTCACCACGATCCGGTCGCCGGGTCCGAGCCGGCGCCCGTTGCCCAGGGCGTAGGCGACGAGGTTGATGCCCTCGGTGGTGTTCTTGGTGAAGACGATCTCGTCGTCCTGGGCCCCGACGAAGCGGGCGACGGTGCGCCGCGCGTCCTCGTACGCCTCCGTCGCCTCACCGGCCAGCTGGTGCGCGCCCCGGTGCACCGCCGCGTTGTGCGTCAGGGAGAAGTCCCGCTCCGCGTCGAGGACCTGGAGCGGTTTCTGGGCGGTGGCGCCGGAGTCCAGGTAGACGAGACGGGCGCCGCTGTCCACCGTCCGCCGAAGGATGGGGAAGTCCTCGCGCAGCGCGTCCACGTCGAAGCCCACGGCCTCTCACCTCTCACGGTTTCGTCATCAGTTTTCCGTGAGGCACGCTAAGCCTCCTCATGGAGAATCGCAAGCATTACCATGAGAGCCGTGGATCACGAGGCCCCCGTCCATCTGCACCAGCTCCCGGTCCCCGGCGAGGAGCGCTATCTCTCGCTGGCCCTGGTCAACACCCGTTTCACCCTCAGTCACGGCCAGGTCGACCTGCTCGACGACACCGAGGCGGGGCATCTGTGGCTCGTCCGGCACGAGCTGCTGCCGGACCGGGTCACGCTGAACGGCAGGCAGCTCGGGAGGCTGCTCGGCCTGCGCGAGGCGCTGCGCGCGCTCTTCGAGGCATACGGCGCCCGGGTCCGGCCCGCCGCCGAGGACCTCGCCACTCTCAACGCCGCGCTCGCCGCCGCCCCCTCGACCCCGCGGCTCGCCTGGAGCGCCGACGGCCCGCACCGCGCCGACGAACCCGACTCCGCAAACCCGGCCGCCGCCGCGCTCTCCCTGCTCGCCGAGGACGCCGCCGACCTCCTCACCGGCGCCGAGGCCGAACAGCTCACCGAGTGCGCCGCCCAGGGCTGCGCGCGCTGGTTCCTCCGCTCCCACGGGGCCCGGCGCTGGTGCACGACCAAGTGCGGGAACCGGGTGCGGGCCGCGCGGGCATATGCGGCACGCAAGGCGCGCTGAATTTCACCGTCAAATAACTCGCCGGGAGAGTTCTGTTTCCCGTTCGTTCACCATTTCATTAGCGCCCGCTCGTATTCGGAATTGACTGCACTACTTTCTGTAGACGGCACAACCAAACAGAAACGGAGTCCGTCTAAGCCGTCGAATCGATAACCCGCGGGGAGTACCAAGGAATGGATCGCTCGACCCTGTCCACAGCCGTTTCGAGCGGTCATTTCTCACCGAAGAAGGCCGCGGTCCTGCTCGCGGCCGTCATCTCCACCGCAGTGTTCTGCGCCGCCGACGCCGTCGCCCGCAGCTACCCCTTCGGCCCCCGCACCCGCAGTGTCAACGACCTCGGCAACCAGTACGTGCCCTTCCACGCGCACCTGTGGGACCTGCTGCACGGCCGGGCCGACGGCGGCCTCTTCGTCAACTGGCAGTCCGGCTTCGGCTCCAGCTTCCTGCCCGACCTCGGCACCTACCTCAGCAGCCCGTTCGCCCTGCTCGTCGCCCTGTTCCCCCGGGACGAGATCGATCTCGCGGTCTATGTGATCACCGTGCTGAAGATCGCCTCCGCGGGTGCGGCGATGGCCTGGCTGCTGCTGAGTCTGCGCCCCGGCCGCTGGTGGGGCGCCGGGCTGCTGGGGGCCTCGTACGCCCTGTGCGGCTGGACTGTGGCGCTCGGCGACTACAACCCGATGTGGCTCGACGGACTCGTCGCCCTGCCGCTGCTGTGCCTGGCCGGCGAGTGGGCCCTCCAGCGCCGGCGCCCGCTGCTCGGCGTGCTGATCGTGGCCCTCGCCTGGATCGCCAACTTCTACACCGCGTACATGGCCACCCTCTGCGCCGGCCTGGTGCTGCTGCTCCGGCTGTGGCTCTGCGACCTTTCCCGAAGGCAGCGACTCGTGGCGGCGGGTCGCGCCGCCGGCACCGTCGCCCTCGGCATGGGCCTGGCCGCGCCACTGGTGACCGTCGTGTACTTCGGCACCAAGCACGCCTACCCGGGGCGGGTCGTGCAGTTCGCGCCCGTGGGCACCCAGGACCTGCTGGCCCGTCTCCTGCCCACGACGTACAGCTTCGGTACTCCGGCCCTTTACGTGGGCATGGCGGCGCTGCTCCTCGCCCTCGCGCTGCCCTTCCACCGGGCGGTTCCCGGGCGGGTGCGCACCGGGTGGACGCTGCTCGTCGCCGCGGTCGCGTTGTCCCTGCAGTGGGGGCCGACCCATCTGGTCTGGCATGCCTTCGTCACTCCCCAGGGCAGCCCCTACCGGCAGACCTTCGTCCTGTGCGCGCTGCTGGTGATGGCCGCCTGGCAGGCCCTGTCCTACGGCCTTCCCGACCGGCGCGCGCTGGCAGCCGCGGGAGCGCTGCTCGCCCTGATCACCGCCGTGGCGAGCCTCAGTGACCTGGTGAAGCCGGTGGCCTGGCCGATCCTGGTGCTCGCCGTCATCGGTGCGGCGGGCGGGCTGCTGCTGTTGCGCCGCGCCGACGGCCGCGGCCGTACCGCCATGGCCGGGCTCGCCCTGGTGCTGCTGTTCGGCGGGCAGTTCGGAGAGGCGGCGGCCACTTCCGCCGTCGCCACCCGGGTCCGCCTCGGTCACATGGACGACTACGCGCCCTGGGGAGCCCGGCAGGAGACGCAGGCGGAGGCGATCGCACGGGCCGACGGCTGGCCGCGGTACCGCACCGACCCGGGTCGGGAGCAGACCGTCGCCAACGACCCGATGATGGTCGGCGGCGAGGGCGCCCAGTACTACAGCAGCCTCACCGCGGACGTCCTCACCCGCACCCTCACCGCCCTCGGCGACGGCTGGACCTCTCGGGGCCGCAACCTGCAGAGCCTCGACAACCCCGTCACCGACTCGGTCTTCTCCGTCGGAGCGCGGGTGCACTCGCCCACCGACCCCCACCAGGCGTACCTGCCGCAGCTCGGCGGCCCGTTGTCGGTCTCCCGGCAGGACGTGCCGCCTCTGGTGACCGTACGCGGCACGCCCGGCCGGGCGGCCTTCGGGCCGTCGCCGTACCGCAACCAGGAGCTGCTGCTCGGCGCCCGCGTCTACACCGTCCCCCGGACCGCCGTCCACGACGACAACGGAAACCCGCTCCGTGAGAAGGACCGGGTCGGTTACGGGACCGCCCTCACCCACCCGACGATCACCGCCGACTGCCCGGCCGGCAGCCAGGTCTACCTGTGGGCCCCGCACTACTCCGGCACCGCGCGCCTGGCAGGTCACACCGTGCTCTTCCAGGCCCAGTACCCGCGCAACCGCGCCGCCATGGCGCCGCTCGGCCCGGCCCCCGCCGCCGGACGGCTGCGCATCGAACTGACCCCCGACCTCCCCGGGCGCATCCCGCGCGGTGCCGTCGGCTGCCTGAACACCACCCGGCTGCACAAGGCCGTCGAACACCTCAAGGCCACCGGGGCCACCCACGTCTCCGTCTCCGACGCCACCGTCCGGGCCGAACTCCCCGCGGGCAGCAGGGGAATCGCGGTCGTCGCGGCTCCCCGCATCGCGGGCTGGCGCTGCGCCGCGGGCGACGGCGCCGCCGTACCGGCCAAGCAGTTCCACGGCCTGATCGCCGTCCCCCTCGACGGCTCCTCGACCAGCGTCACCTGCCAGTTCCATCCGCCCGGCCTGCGGCTCGGCACGGCCGTCGGGGCCGCCTCGCTGCTGACCCTCATCCTGCTCGGCGCCGTCACCGCCGTACGCCGACGGCGTACCACGACGCCCACCCCACCGACCACCCGCACCCGCCCGCGCGAGCCCATGACCGGGGTTCTCTGACCGCGTCCCCAGGGGATAAGCCATGCTCATATCGATCGTCGCACCCTGCTACAACGAAGAAGACGTCATCGAGCGCTTCCACGACCAGGTCCAGAAGGTCGCGGAGGAACTCCTTCCGCTCGGCCACGACATGGAGTTCGTGTACGTCGACGACGGCAGCCGCGACCGCACGCTCGCCGCGCTGGAGCGGCTGTCCGGCCGGGACGCGCGCGTGCGCTACCTCTCCTTCAGCCGCAACTTCGGCAAGGAGGCGGCGCTGCTGGCCGGGCTGCGCCACTCCTCGGGAGACTCCGTGATCGTCATGGACGCGGACCTCCAGCATCCGCCGGAGCTGATCAAACGCATGGTGGACCTGCGCAAGGAGGGCTACGACCAGGTCATCGCCAAGCGCACCAGGACCGGTGACCGGATGACCCGCACCGTCACCGCCCGCCTCTACTACCGGCTCATCAACCGCCTCGTCGACGTGGAACTCGTAGACGGCGTCGGCGACTTCCGGCTGATGTCCCGCCGCGTGGTCGACGCGGTCCTTGAGCTCACCGAGTACAACCGCTTCTCCAAGGGCCTGTTCGCCTGGGTGGGCTTCCCCAGCACCACCTTCGAGTACGAGAACGCCGTACGCGAGGCCGGCAGCAGCTCCTGGAACCTGCGCAGCCTGCTCAACTACGGCATCGACGGGCTGCTCTCCTTCAACAACAGGCCCCTGCGGCTCGCCCTCTACCTGGGCATGGGGCTGCTGATGTGCGCCCTCCTGTACACCGCGTGGATCGTCGGCGCCGCGCTCGTCAACGGTGTGCAGACGCCCGGCTATGTCACGATCATCACCGCCGTCACCGGTGTCGCCGGAGTGCAGATGATCATGCTCGGGGTCATCGGGGAGTACACCGGCCGGATCTACTACGAGGTCAAACGGCGCCCGCACTTCCTGGTGAAGGCGAGCAATGTGGACCGGGCGAAGGACCTCATTCCCTGATGCGCAGTGCACTTGTCTCGAGGCAGATGATCACTTTCGCCGTGATCGGTGTCGTCAACACGGGCACGTATTACGGTGCCTACCTGTTGCTCCTCACTCGTTTGCCGTACCTTCTCGCCCATATCCTCGCGACCGCGATCAGCCTGACGGGTTCATTTTTCCTCAATGCGCGATTCACCTATCGGACACGCCCGACGCTGCGGAAATTCATGCTGTTCCCCCTGACGAACGCCGCGAATTTCGTCATCACGACGGCCGGCGTCTACGTCCTCGTCGACCTGCTGCACTTCAGCAGCCGGTTCGCCCCGCTGCTCGCGTCCCTGGCGGCCGTCCCGGTGACCTTCCTCGTCTCCCGCCGGATCATGCTCCCTAAGGCGGACCCCGCCCCGATTGCATAAACGTGCATCGTTACGTATAGTCATGCCGTCCAGGAGGAGGATGACATGGCGGTACGTGCGGCAGTGGCCGGAGCGAGCGGATACGCGGGCGGAGAGCTCCTGCGTCTGCTCCTGGCGCACCCCGAGATCGAGATCGGGGCCCTGACCGGCAACTCCAACGCGGGCCAGCGGCTCGGCGCGCTGCAGCCGCATCTGCTGCCGCTGGCCGACCGGACACTCCAGGAGACCACCCCCGAGGTGCTCGCCGGGCACGACGTGGTCTTCCTCGCCCTGCCCCACGGGCAGTCCGCCGCCGTCGCCGAGGAGCTCGGCCCGGACGTGCTCGTCGTCGACATGGGCGCCGACTTCCGGCTCAAGGACGCGGCCGACTGGGAGCGGTTCTACGGCTCCGCGCACGCCGGTACCTGGCCCTACGGCCTCCCCGAACTGCCGGGTGGCCGCGCCGCGCTGGAGGGGTCCAAGCGCATCGCGGTACCCGGCTGCTACCCGACGGCCGCCACCCTCGCCCTCTTCCCGGCCTACGCCGCAGGTCTCGCCGAGAACGAGGCCGTGATCGTCGCCGCCTCCGGCACCTCCGGCGCGGGCAAGGCGCCCAAGCCGCATCTGCTGGGCAGCGAGGTCATGGGCTCCATGTCGCCGTACGGCGTCGGCGGCGGCCACCGGCACACCCCCGAGATGATCCAGAACTTCAGCGCGGCGGCCGGGGAGCGGGTCTCCGTCTCCTTCACGCCGACCCTCGCGCCGATGCCCCGCGGCATCCTCGCCACCTGCAGCGCGAAGGCGAAGCCCGGGGTCACCGCCGAGTCCGTGCGCGCCGCCTACGAGAAGGCCTTCGCCGACGAGCCCTTCGTCCACCTGCTGCCCGAGGGCCAGTGGCCCGCGACGGCGTCCGTCTACGGTTCCAACGCCGTTCAGGTGCAGGTCGCATACGACGAGGCGGCGGGCCGCATCATCGCGATCAGCGCCATCGACAACCTGACCAAGGGCACCGCGGGCGGTGCCGTCCAGAGCATGAACATCGCCCTGGGATTTGACGAGGCCACCGGCCTTTCGACGATCGGAGTCGCACCGTGAGCGTCACGGCAGCCAAGGGATTCACGGCCGCGGGCATCGCGGCCGGAATCAAGGAGAACGGCAACCCGGACCTGGCCCTCGTGGTCAACAACGGGCCCCGCCGCGCCGCCGCCGGTGTCTTCACCTCCAACCGTGTGAAGGCCGCGCCGGTGCTGTGGTCCGAGCAGGTCCTCAAGGGCGGCCAGGTCTCCGCCGTCGTCCTCAACTCCGGTGGCGCCAACGCCTGTACGGGCCCGAAGGGCTTCCAGGACACGCACGCGACCGCCGAGAAGGCGGCCGAGGTCCTCGGCCGGGGCGCCATCGAGATCGCGGTCTGCTCCACCGGGCTCATCGGCGTACTGCTCCCGATGGACAAGCTCCTCCCGGGCGTCGAGACCGCCGTGTCCCAGCTGTCCGAGCACGGCGGTGAGAAGGCCGCCATCGCCATCAAGACCACCGACACCGTCCACAAGACGTCCGTCGTCACCAAGGACGGCTGGACGGTGGGCGGCATGGCGAAGGGCGCGGGCATGCTCGCCCCGGGCCTCGCCACCATGCTGGTCGTCCTCACCACCGACGCCGCCCTCGACAGTGACGTACTGGACAAGGCGCTGCGGGCGGCGACGCGCACGACCTTCGACCGGGTGGACTCCGACGGCTGCATGTCGACCAACGACACGGTTCTGCTGCTGGCGTCCGGCTCCGCCGAAGTCACCCCGGAATACGAGGAGTTCGCGGAGGCCGTACGGACCGTCTGCGACGACCTCGGCCAGCAGCTGATCCGGGACGCCGAGGGTGCCAGCAAGGACATCAAGGTCGAGGTGATCAACGCGGCGAGCGAGGACGACGCCGTCGAGGTGGGCCGCTCCATCGCCCGCAACAACCTCCTCAAGTGCGCCATTCACGGCGAGGACCCCAACTGGGGCCGCGTGCTCTCCGCGATCGGCACGACGAAGGCCGCCTTCGAGCCGGACCGGCTGAACGTCGCCATCAACGGCGTCTGGGTCTGCAAGAACGGCGGCGTCGGCGAGGACCGCGAGAAGGTCGACATGCGCTACCGCGAGGTGCACATCGTCGCCGACCTCGCCGCCGGGTCCGAGACCGCCACCATCTGGACCAACGACCTCACCGCCGACTACGTCCACGAGAACAGCGCGTATTCGTCATGAGCACCACTCGGAAGCACACCGCGCTCCCCAAGGCCCAGATCCTCATCGAGGCGCTGCCCTGGCTGGTCAAGCACAACGGCAAGACGGTCGTCATCAAGTTCGGCGGCAACGCCATGATCGACGAGGACCTGAAGGCCGCCTTCGCGCAGGACGTCGTCTTCCTGCACCACGCGGGCCTCAAGCCGGTCGTGGTGCACGGCGGCGGCCCGCAGATCAGCGCGGCCCTCGACCAGCACGGCATCGTCAGCGAGTTCAAGGCCGGCCTGCGCGTCACCACCGAGGACGCCATGGACGTCGTACGCATGGTGCTCGCCGGTCAGGTCCAGCGCGAACTGGTCGGGCTGCTCAACCAGCACGGCCCGCTGGCCATAGGCCTCACCGGCGAGGACGCGCACACCATCACCGCCACCAAGCACCAGCCCGAGATCGACGGCGAACTGGTCGACATCGGGCGGGTGGGCGAGATCACCGCGATCGACACGGGCGCGATCGAGGCACTGCTCGCCGACGGCCGCATCCCGGTCGTCTCGTCGATCGCCCGTAGCCAGGACGACGGACATGTCTACAACGTCAATGCTGATACGGCGGCTGCGGCACTCGCTGCTGCTCTTGGAGCGGAGACTCTCATGGTCCTCACGGACGTCGAGGGTCTCTATGAGGACTGGCCCAACAGCGACGAGGTGATCAGCCGCCTGACCGCTTCCCAGCTGGAGAAGCTGCTGCCGGAGTTGAGCTCCGGCATGGTGCCGAAGATGGAGGGCTGTCTGCACGCCGTCCGCAACGGCGTCACCACCGCCCGCGTCATCGACGGCCGGGTCCAGCACTCGATCCTGCTGGAGATCTTCACTGACGAGGGCATCGGCACGATGGTCGTGCCCGACGAGAATCCGCACGTACAGGGGGAGTCGTGAGCAACGAGGAACTGACCGCGCGGTGGCAGGGCGCGCTCATGAACAACTACGGCACCCCGCTGCTGCCCCTGGTGCGCGGCGAGGGCGCCAGGGTGTGGGACGGCGACGGCAAGCGGTACGTCGACTTCGTCGGCGGCATCGCGGTCAACGCGCTCGGCCACGCCCACCCGGCGATCGTCGAGGCGGTCAGCCGGCAGATCGGCTCGCTCGGCCACATCTCGAACTTCTTCATCTCCGAGCCCTCCGTGACCCTTGCGGAGCGGCTGCTGCAGCTGTTCGGGCGGGACGGCAGGGTGTTCTTCTGCAACTCGGGCGCCGAGGCCAACGAGGCCGCCTTCAAGATCGGCCGGCTGACCGGGCGGACCCATGTCGTCGCCACCGAAGGCGCCTTCCACGGCCGCACCATGGGCGCCCTCGCGATGACCGGCCAGCAGGGCAAGCGGGAGCCGTTCCTGCCGCTGCCGGGTGACGTCACCCATGTGCCGTACGGCGACGCGCAGGCGCTCGCAGCCGCCGTCACCGAGGAGACCGCGCTGGTCATCCTGGAGCCGATCCAGGGCGAGATCGGCGTCGTCACCCCGCCGCCCGGCTATCTCAAGGCGGCCCGTGCGATCACCGCCGCGACCGGTGCGCTGCTGGTCCTGGACGAGGTGCAGACCGGAGTCGGCCGTACCGGCCACTGGTTCGAGTACCAGGCCCACGAGGGCGTCCTGCCGGACGTCGTCACTCTCGCCAAGGGCCTCGGCGGCGGACTGCCGCTGGGCGCGACCGTCGCCTTCGGGCGGGCCGCGGAGCTGCTGCAGCCCGGGCACCACGGCACGACCTTCGGCGGCAACCCGGTCGCCTGCGCCGCCGGGCTCGCCGTCCTGGACACGATCGCGAACGAGGGGTTGCTGGAGAACGTCAAGCAGCAGAGCGAGAAGCTGCGGGACGGAATCGAGTCACTGGGCCACCCGTTGATCGACCATGTCCGGGGCGCGGGCCTCCTCCTGGGTATCGTGCTCACCGAGCCGCTCGCGCCCCAGGCGCGCCAGGCGGCTCAGGAGGCCGGATTCCTGGTGAACGCGCCCGCCCCCGACGTCGTACGGCTGATGCCGCCGCTGACTCTCGGCGACGACGAGGTGGACGCGTTTCTCCGGGCGCTCCCCGGCATCCTGGACAAGGCCAACGGGGACGGATCCGGAGAATGAGACGACGATGAGTCACGCGCAGGACGACGCACAGCACGCCGGGCCTGCCGTGCCGCAGACCCGCACCGCACGCCACCGCCGGATCGTGGACATCCTCAACCGGCAACCGGTGCGCTCGCAGAGCCAGTTGGCGAAGTTGTTGGCCGACGACGGCTTGAATGTCACGCAGGCGACGTTGAGCCGGGACCTGGACGAGCTCAACGCGGTGAAGATCCGCAACAACGACGGCGACCTGATCTACGCGGTGCCGAGCGAGGGGGGTTTCCGGACCCCCCGGGCGCCGCTGGGGGAGTCGGCGAAGGAAGAGCGGATGCGGCGGTTGTCGCAGGAGCTGCTGATCTCTGCGGAGGCGTCCGCGAATCTTGTGGTGCTGCGGACGCCGCCGGGGGCTGCGCAGTTCTTGGCCTCGGCCATCGATCAGGCCGAACTGCACGACATTCTCGGCACGATTGCCGGTGACGACACGTTGTTGCTGATCAGCCGGGATCCCAGTGGAGGGAATGCGCTGGCCGAGCATTTGCTGAGGCTGGCTCAGAACGGGCACTGAGAGGGGGCTTGCGGTCCTTCGCCGGCTGCGGGTCGTGGGGGTTGCTCGCGCAGTTCCCCGCGCCCCTAAAAGGGGCGCTCCAGTCAGCCCAGGCGAGCAGCGAGCCCCCCTGTGCACCTCACCTCGTCGCCCGCCGTGATCAGCAAGGCTTCCACGTCCGGGAGGGACTCCAGCCAGCGCAGGCCCTGGTTGGAGCCCATGGCGAAGGCTGCCGTGGCCCAGCAGTCCGCCCAGGTCAGCTTGGGGGCCACCACCGTCACCGCCACCAGGTCGGTCACCGCGGAGCGGCCCGTGCGCGGGTCGACGATGTGGGCGCCGCGCTCGGCGGTGCCGGAGGTCGCCACCGCCAGTTCGTCCGCGCCGGCCGCGGAGACGACCGCCGCGAGCCCGCCCGGGCGCAGCGGGTCCGCCACCCCGACCCGCCAGGGCCGGTGCGGTTCGGGCACGCCGAGCAGCTGGACGTCCCCGCCGCCGTTCATGCTCACGCCGCTCACGCCGGGGGTGGCCGCCAGCAGCCGGGCCGCGCGCTCGGCGGCCCAGCCCTTGACGATGCCGGTCGGATCCAGCCGCCCTTCGTAGCGCATGCTGAACCAGCCGTCGCTCACCCGCTCCGCCTCGGCGCCCAGTGCGAGCACCTCGGCGACCTCGGGATCGCACTGCTCCGCGGACAGCTCGCCCCGCGCGAGCCGGGAGACCTGGCTGTCGTCGCGGTAGGTGCTGAACACCTCGTTCACCCGGTGCAGCCCGGCGATCGCCTCCGCCAGCGCCGCCTGCACCGCACCGGGATCCCCGCCGCGGACGTCGAAGGAGAAGACGGTCCCCATGACCTCCTCCGCATGACGCACCGCGGCGGGAGCTTCTGCCGACTCGGCCACGGACTCAGCCACCGGCCTGGTCCAGTGCCGACTGCAGCGACTGCGTATAGCCGCTGCTCGTGTACGTGGCACCCGACACCGCGTCGATCTTCGCGCTGCCGGCCGCCACCGCCTCCTGGTTGAGCTTGGGGATGGCCATCGCCGTCTTCTGGTCGCTGAGCCCGCCCTTGGGCGCCTGCACCGCCTCGGCCTTGGTGATCTTGCCGTTCGCCACCGTGATCCGGACCTGGACCGGCCCGTACTGGGTCTGCGCGACACTGCCGGTCACGGTCCTGGCCTGGGTGCTCGCGGAGCCCGAGCCCTGGGACTTGCCGGACGAGGAGCCCGCGCCGCCGCCCTGTGAGGGGCTGGTGCTGCCCTGCGAGGAACCGGCGCTCGCCTTCATCTTGTCGATCGCCGACTGTAGCGACTGCTTGTAGCCGTTGCTCGTGTACGTCGCCCCGGAGACCGAGTCGATCTGGGCGCTCTGCGCGGCGACCGTCTCCTTGGTCAGCTTGGGTATGGACAGGGCGGTCTTCTGGTCGCTGGTGCCGCCCTTGGGCGCCTGGATGGCCTCGGCCTTGGTGATCTTGCCGTTGGCGACGGTCAGCCGGACCTGGACGTTGCCGTACTGGGTCTGGGCCACGCTGCCGTCGACCGTGCCGCTCCCGGCGCCCGCGGTGCCGCCCTGGGGCGACTCCTGCGCGGCCGCGGTCTGCTGCGGGGCCGCGCCCGCCGCCTGGGCGTTCGGGTCCGACGCCGGTTTCAGCGACAGCAGCAGTACGACGCCCGACACGGTGGCGGCGGTGGCCAGCACGACACGCCGGATGGGGTGACTCTTCTTCATCGCTTTCCCAGACTCCTGAAGTCCCGTCGCTCACATCTCGAACGACTCGTGATGGATGCGGCGGGCGGGCACTCCCGCGCCGCGCAGTGCTTCGTACACGGTCTGCGCGAAGCCGGCCGGCCCGCACATGAAGACGTCGTGCTGTTCGATGTCCGGCAGCTTCTGCCGCAGCCGCTCCGCCGAGATGTCCGGGCGCTCCCCGTCCGGGCTGTTGACCGCGTACATCAACCGGGCGCCGCGGTCGTCGGCGATGGCGGCGAGCTCGTCCCACAGGGCCAGGTCCTGCGTGGTGTTGGCCCGGTAGAGGAGCGTGATGTCGCCGGAGGCGCCGGGCAGCGTCTCGAACAGGGCCCGCATCGGCGTGATGCCGACGCCGCCCGCCACCAGCAGCACCTTGCCGCGGCTGCGCCGCTGCGCGGTCATCGCGCCGTAGGGGCCCTCGGCCCACACCTTGGTGCCGGGCGTCAGCTCGCGCAGCCGGGCACTGTGGTCGCCGATCGCCTTGACGGTGATCCGCAGCATGTCGGGGCGGGGCGCCGCCGACAGCGAGTACGGGTGGGAGGAGAACCGCATGCCCGGCGCGAGGAACCGCCACCGGAAGAACTGCCCGGCCTCCGCGCCCATCCGGTGCAGCTTCCGCCCGCCGATCAGCACCGACACGATGCCCGGGGTCTCCTCGATCACGGCCTCGACGCGCATACGGTGCCGCAGGTTCAGCCGGATCGGGGTGAGGATCCGGTACCAGATCACCAGCGCGGTCACCGACCCGTACAGCACGTACCAGAAGGTCTTCGCGGTCGGCTCGACGGCGAAGTCGTTGCCGGTGGTGATCTGGTGCCAGAACGTCAGGAACACGGCCCCGTACGTCAGCAGGTGGACGTGATACCAGGTGTCGTACGGGATCCTGCGGCGGACCGGACCGATCGACGTCAGCCCGATGAGCACGAACAGGCCGGTGCCGATGGCCGCCTTGCCCATGTCCGGCAGCTGGTTGATGGAGTCGATCGTCTGCTGGACGATGTCGCCGAGCGACTTGCCCGCCTGCAGCGCGTAGCCCCACATGATGAGGAAGACGTGTGCGAAGACCAGGCAGAGCGTGTAGCGGCCGCTCATCGCGTGCCAGCGCGCCACCCGGTCGGAGCCGACGCGCCGTTCGAGAGCGGGCACGCGGGCCATCTGCAGCACCACGAGTGCCATCAGATAGCCCGCCAGCAGGCCGGTGATCCGGCCCGCGTTGAGGATCTTGCCGTTCTGGTCGGCGATGGACGGCGTGTTGTGCCACCACAGCCACAGCACACCGACCGCGCCCGCCCATACGGCGAGCAGCAGGACGGTCGCCGGGGAGCGGCGCGGGCGGATGCGGCGCATCGTCTGGCGGCGGGCGGCGCGGCCGCCTGCGAGCGTGGTGGTCACTGTTCCTCCGGGGCGGGGCAAGGGGGCTGTCGTGGTCCCTTGGCCCTGAGATACGTGGCGCGACGCCGGTGTGTTCAGCCGCGTGCCGAGTCCAGCGCGGACTGGAGTGACTGGCGGTAACCGCCACTGGTGTACGTGGCCCCGGAGACGGTGTCGATGTTCGCGCTCTGGGCCTGCAGCGCCTCGCTGCGCAGCCGGGGGAGGGCGTAGCTGTTGATCTGCTGGTCCCGTGGGTTGTCCGTCGGGTACTGGACGGCCGTCACGTCGGTGAGCTTTCCGCCCTTGATGGTGACGCGGACCTGGACGGGCCCCCACTGGGTCTGGACCGTGTCGCCCGTGACCGTCTTCGTGGCGGTGGTGGTCGATCCTCCGGAGCCGCCGGACCCGGTCGAGCCCGTCGAACCGGTCGAGCCGCTTGACGCGCTCGAACTGCTGCTGGGCGCGGGCACCGCCAGAGCTGTCGTCGGCGAGGCGTGCGGCTTCAGCGAAAGCAGCAGCACCATGCCGGAGACGGTGGCGGCGCTCGCCAGCACGATGCGGCGCAGCGGACGGTTCTTCTTCAGCGCGTGCACTTGACGGCCTCTGCTCTCAGAATTCGAACGACTCGTGGTGGATACGGCGGTCCGGCACACCGGCGTCGCGCAACTCCTCGTACAGGTCCTGGGCGAAGCCGTGCGGACCGCAGATGTAGACGTCGTATACGGCCAGGTCGGGGAAGGTGGCCCGCAGGTTCTGCGCGGTCAGGCGGGGGCGCCGGCCGTCCTGCCCGTTGAGCGCGTACAGCACCTTCGCGCCGCGCCAGCGGGCGATGGCCTCCAGCTCGCCGCCGAGGGCGAGGTCCTCGGCGGTGCGCGCCCGGTACACAAGCGTGACGTCCCCGGGCAGCGTCTCGAACAGTGCGCGCATCGGTGTGATGCCGACACCGGCGGCGATCAGCAGCGACTTCGGCGAGGTCTGCCGGTCCTCGGTCAGCGAACCGTAGGGGCCCTCGGCCCACACCCGGGTACCGGGCCGCAGCAGGGAGACGGCCGCGCTGTGGTCGCCGAGCGCCTTGACGGTGATGCGCAGCAGGTCACGGCGGGGCGGCGCCGACAGCGAGTACGGCGTCGATGTCCAGCCCATGCCCTCGCCGAGGAACCGCCAGCGGAAGAACTGGCCCGCCCGCGCCCCCATCTCGTCGAGCCGGTGCCCCTGGACGACGACCGAGTAGACGCCCGGCGCCTCGCGGTGCACGGACTGGACGCGTAGCCGGTGGCGCAGGTTCAGCCGGACCGGGGCGAGGATCCGGAACCACAGCACCAGGGCGGCGACGCCCAGGTACAGCGCGTACCAGGCGGCCGTGGCGAACGCGTGGCCGTTGAAGTCGTTGCCCAGCGCAAGCTGGTGGCCGAAGGACAGGAATACGGCCGCGTAGGTGAGCAGGTGGACGTAGTACCAGAACTCGTAACTGGTCCTGTGCCGCACTGCACGGGCCGAGGCGATGCCGACCGCGAAGAGGATGACCGTCCCGGCCGTGGCCTTGAGCATCTCCGGGTAGTCCAGGACCACCGTGACCGCCTCGTGCAGGAGCGAGGCCTGGTCCTGGGCGGCGTAACCGAGCAGGATCAGCACGACGTGCGCGACCAGCAGGCTGATCGTGTAGCGGCCTGCCATCGCGTGCCAGCGCGCCACCCGGTCCGAGCCGATCCGCCGCTCCAGCAGCGGCACCCGCGCCATCAGGCCGACCAGCCCGGCGCAGGCGTACCCGCACAGCAGCCCGGCGATCCGCCCGGCCCCGGTCAGCCAGCCGGCCGTGCCCACCACCGAGCCGGTGTCCGTCCACCACAGGGCGACCACGGCCGCCGCCCCCGCCCACAGCAGGGCGAGGACGGGGCCCGCGGGGGAGCGCCGCGCGGCCGGCGCCACGGCCGGTGCCGTCCGCCGCTCGTACACGGTGGTCATATGTGCGTCCTTTCGCCTGTATCCGGACGCAACTGTGCCGCCGCAACCTCTCAGCAGGCTCTGAACGGGCACGCTCTGAGCCCACTCAGAGGAAACTCAGAGCCCCGGCGACCACCGCCCGCCTCGGCGAGGAGCCATCCTGGTAGCGAGATGAACACCACCCGCTCCGGCCGCCCCGCCCTGACCCGCCCCGACGGCACCCCGCTGCGTGTCCTCGTCGTCGACGACGACCCCGACCTGGCCGAGGTGCTCTCCGGTGCCCTGCGCTACGAGGGCTGGCAGGTCCGCACAGCCGGCGACGGCGCCTCCGCACTGGCCGAGGCGCGGGAGCTGATGCCGGACGCCGTCGTGCTGGACGTGATGCTGCCCGACACCGACGGCTTCGCCGTGCTGCGCTCCCTGCACACCGTGCAGCCCGACGTGTGCGTGCTCTTCCTCACCGCACGGGACGCGGTCGAGGACCGCATCGCCGGCATCACGGCGGGCGGCGACGACTACGTCACCAAACCCTTCAGCCTGGAGGAGGTCGTCGCCCGGGTCCGCGGACTGCTGCGCCGCGCCGGCATGGCACGCCAGCTGGACGAGGGCCCGCGGCTGACGGTGGGCGACCTGGTGATGGACGAGGAGGCCCGTGAGGTGACCCGGGCGGGCGAGCTGATCGAGCTGTCGCCCACCGAGTTCGAACTGCTCCGCTTCCTGATGCGCAACCCGCGCCGCGTGCTCAGCAAGGCACAGATCCTCGACCGGGTCTGGTCCTACGACTTCGGGGGCCGCGCCCACGTCGTCGAGCTGTACATCTCCTACCTGCGCAAGAAGGTGGACGCGGGCCGCGAGCCGATGATCCACACGGTGCGGGGAGCCGGGTACGTGATCAAGCCGGTGGCGCCATGAGGGTGCAGTTGCGGCGGTTGCCCCGGCCCCGGACGCTCCGGGCCCGGCTCACCGTCGGCCTGGTGGTGCTGTTGGCGGTCAGCTGCGCGGCGGTGGGCCTCGCCGCCGTGATCGAGCTGAACGGCTTCCTGACGAGCCGCCTCGACGAGCAGCTGCAGCAGACCGGGAACCGATTCGCGGTGAGCCTCGAACACGGTGGTCAGTTGCCCAGCGACCACGACGCGGACAACCGCGGCGACGACCGCAGACAGGCCGCCGGCACCTTCGGCGCCCGCCTGGTCGACGGTACGGCCACCAGGGCCGCGGTCATCAAGACCGGCGGAGTCGTCGACGTCGCGCTGACGGCCAGGGACACCAGGCAGCTCGCCGCGGTCCCGGTCGACGGCAGGGGCCACAGCGTCCGGCTCTCCGCGCTTTACGGCTACCGGGTGACCGCGTCCAGAGGTCTCGACGGCGACGTCCTGATCACCGGGCTGCCCCTGGAGCCCGTGGAGGCCGCCGTCCACCGCCTCGAACTGGTCGCCGCGATCGTCTTCGGCGCCGCCCTCACGCTCACCGGCGTCGCGGGCGCCCTCTGGGTACGCTGGTCCCTCAGACCGCTGAGCCGGGTCGCCGCGACCGCCACCCGGGTCAGCGAACTCCCGCTGGCCAGCGGCGAAGTGGCCCTGCCGCCGCGCGCCCCCGAGTCCGACCCGCGCAGCGAGGTGGGACAGGTCGCCGGCGCCTTCAACCGCATGCTCGGCCACGTCGAGGGCGCCCTGACCAAACGGCACGCCAGCGAGGAGCGGCTGCGCAGCTTCGCCGCCGACGCCAGCCACGAGCTGCGCACCCCGGTCGCCTCGGTCCGCGGCCACGCGGAGCTGGCCCTGCTGCACCCCGGTCCGGTACCGCCGGAGATCACCCGGGCCCTGGAGCGCATCGCCGCCGAGTCGTCCCGCATGGGCGAGATGGTCGACGAGATGCTGCTGCTGGCCCGCCTGGACGCGGGCCGCCCCCTGGAGCGGCAACCCGTCGACCTCACCATGCTGGTCCTGGACGCCGTCACCGACGCCCGGGCCGCAGGCCCCGAGCACCGCTGGGAACTGGACCTGCCCGAGGAACCGGTCACCGTCACCGGTGACAGGCACCGCCTCCACCAGGTGGTGGCCAACCTGCTGGCCAACGCGCGTCTGCACACGCCCGCCGGTACGAAGGTCACGGTGACCCTGGAAACCGCGGACTCCGCCGCCGTCCTGCATGTGCACGACGACGGCCCCGGCATCCCCGCGGACGTCCAGCCGGGCGTCTTCGAACGCTTCACACGGGCCGACCACCGCCGTCGCGCGGACGCTTCCGGTGGCGGTGCGGGCCTGGGCCTGTCGATCGTGGCGGCGGTGACGGAGGCGCATGGGGGGAGTGTGGAGGTGCAGAGCAGGCCGGGGTCGACGACGTTCACCGTACGGATCAGTACCGCGTGATCGCCGTACTCCCGCTCGCCGTTCCGACGGCGATGTGCGGCCGCTTCCCGGGAACCGCCCACCTGAGCAGCGCCTGCATAGCGGACCTGGGCACGGACACACAACCCGCGGTGGCCCCACGCCCGTTGACATGCAGGAAGATGCCGGCGCCCCGCCCCCGTACGCGCTGGTGGTAGTTGAACCCGATGACGAACGCATACGCGTACTGCGTCCCGTACGAGGCGAGATGCTCGGACTCGGACGCACGGCAGTCGGCCGGACGAGGATCGGTCCAGCGGTTGTAGGACGTCGAGGGGATGTCCTCGCACCACCACGAACTCTGCCTCACGGCACGGTACTTGTACCGGGTCCCGCGCGGCGCGGACTTGATGCCGAAGGCGTACGGCAGGTCGTACAGCCCGGTCGGAGTCGTGTTCGTGTTCTGCCTGCGCGACGCGCCCTCCACGAGTCCCTTCGCCCCGAACCGCGCGGACGCCGAACCGGCCTGCACCCACCGGCCGCCCCGCAGGTCCCACCAGGTGACCCTGCCGGTCGTCGAGCCCGCCTTCGGGGCCACGGCGGTGATCAGCTGCGTACCACCACCCGTGTCGGCCATCCGGGCGGGAAGAGGCGCACCGGAGGCCGAGGCGGCCGGCACGGTACCGAGGACCAGGAGCGAGGCGCACACCAGAGCGCCGGCGACGAGAGCTGATCGCATGGCTCAGACCGTAGACGGGGGGAGCGGCAACGGCAGCCCGGGTAGGCCATCCAGGCTCTTGGCGATGTGCTCCTTCTTGGCGAAGTACTCGCCGAGCGAGGCGTCGTCCTCCCGCGCGAAACGCTTGCCGTGCAGGTCGCGGTCCTCGTCGTAGGTCATGAACGGCACGGCGTAACCGCAGGTGTCGCGGACTAGTTCCGCCGTCACGAGGATGACGGCCCGCAGACCGTGCGGGGCCGGATCGATGTCCGGGAAATGCGTGAGCAGTTCCTTGAAGCGCGGGTCGTCGCGGAAGACGGGCTCTCCGCGCCCGTGCACCCGCACGATGTTCGGCGGGCCCTGGAAAGCGCACCACATCAGCGTGATGCGCCCGTTCTCCCGCAGATGCGCGATGGTCTCCGCGTTGGATCCGGCGAAGTCCAGATAGGCCACGGTGCGTTCGTCGATCACCGCGAAGGAGCCCTTGAGGCCCTTGGGGGAGAGGTTGACCGTGCCGTCGCCGGAGAGCGGCGCGGTCGCGGTGAAGAAGAGGGGCTGCGCCTCGATGAACGTGCGCAGCCTGCCGTCTATGCGTTCATAAGTCTTTCCCACGCCTCACGATTATGGACGCAAACCTTTCGCCCGTCTAAGGAATTGCGGGCTCCACTTGGCCGCCACCGGCCGTGGCCACCCCGGCCGGCGTTCCATCGGGGCGGCCACAGCGCCTGTCACGCCCGTTACTTGGTGAGCGTGCAGGCGGCCAGGGAGTCCAGGCCGGTCGGCTTGGCCGCGGTGCGGCCGATGGCGGTCGCGATGCGGTCGACGGTCGACTTCCGCTTGTCGGCCAGCGGGCCGAGGATCGCGTTCTGCACGAAGTTCGGGCCGCCCTGGCCGACCGTGCTCTGCAGCCGGTTGTTGGCCTCCTGGATCTGCGTCTGCAGCAGGGTGAGGTTGCGGGTGACCTCGGCCTGTGCGGAGGCGGGGATCGCCGGCAGCTTGGAGGCGACGTCCGGGCAGCTGATGGTGCCCGCGGCGGAGGCGCCCGAGCCGGCGTTGCCCTTGTTGGCGTTGCCCGCGTTCGCGTTGCCCTTGTTGGCGTTGCCCGCGTTCGCGTTGCCCTTGTTCGCGTTGCCCTTGTTGGCGTTGCCGGAGTTGGCACCGGCGTTCGCACCCGCGGCGTTGAGGGTGCACGGCGCCAGCGCGTCCAGTCCGGTCGGCTTGGCCGCCGTACGCCCGATGGCCGTGGCGATGCGGTTGATCGTGGCCACCCGCTTGTCCTTCAGGGGCCCCAGGATGGCGTTGTTCACGAAGTTCGGGCCGCCCTGGCCGACCGTGCTCTGCAGCCGGTTGTTGGCCTCCTGGATCTGCGTCTGCAGCAGGGTGAGGTTGCGGGTGACCTCGGCCTGTGCGGAGGCGGGGATCGCCGGCAGCTTGGAGGCGACGTCCTGGCAGGTGATGGTGCCGGGGGACGCGGCCAGGGTCCGGGCGTTGGTCCCGCTGCTCTTGGACGGCGTCCCGGCGAGGGCGGAACCGGCGATCACCGCTCCGGACAGCGCCACCGCGGCAGCGCCGCCGATGATCGCGACGCGACGCTTGTTGTACTTCGGAAGAGCCCTGGACATGCGGATGCCTCACTTGGGTCAGGAGTGGGTTTACAGACGCGGCGCCGGCGTTCGGGGTGAAGTACGGGTAAGCGGTTTCGTTTGTTCAACCGTCCTTCAGAACTTCTCCACACCCCGGCTGACCCCCGAGGTCGATTGACGAATCATGCAGAGCACTGCATACTCATGCATGTCAGTGAATGCGGTGTGAGGAGACCCCGTGACCGAGCGCGTCGTACTCGCCTACTCAGGCGGTCTGGACACCTCCGTCGCCATCGGCTGGATCGCCGAGGAGACGGGCGCAGAGGTCATCGCCGTCGCGGTCGACGTCGGCCAGGGCGGCGAGGACCTGGACGTCATCCGCAAGCGCGCCCTCGCCTGCGGCGCCGTGGAGGCCGAAGTCGCCGACGCCAAGGACGAGTTCGCCGAGGAGTTCTGCCTCCCCGCGATCAAGGCCAACGCCCTCTACATGGACCGCTACCCGCTGGTCTCCGCGCTCTCACGGCCGACGATCGTCAAGCACCTCGTCGCCGCCGCCCACAAGCACGGCGCCACGACCGTCGCCCACGGCTGCACCGGCAAGGGCAACGACCAGGTCCGCTTCGAGGCCGGCATCGTCGCCCTCGCCCCCGGCCTGAAATGCATCGCCCCGGTCCGCGACTATGCGATGACCCGCGACAAGGCGATCGCGTTCTGCGAGGAGAAACAGCTTCCGATCGCCACCACCAGGAAGTCCCCGTACTCCATCGACCAGAACGTGTTCGGGCGCGCGGTCGAGACGGGCTTCCTGGAGGACATCTGGAACGCGCCGATCGAGGACATCTACGAGTACACCTCGAACCCGGCGACCCCGCGCGACGCCGACGAGGTGATCATCACCTTCGAGCAGGGCGTGCCGGTCGCGATCGACGGCAGGCCCGTCACCGTCCTCCAGGCGATCCAGCAGCTCAACGAGCGCGCCGGCGCCCAGGGCATCGGCCGGATCGACATGGTCGAGGACCGCCTCGTCGGCATCAAGTCCCGCGAGGTGTACGAGGCCCCGGGCGCGATCGCCCTCATCACGGCCCACCAGGAGCTGGAGAACGTCACCGTCGAGCGCGAACTCGCCCGCTTCAAGCGGCAGGTGGAGCAGCGCTGGGGCGAACTCGTCTACGACGGCCAGTGGTTCTCCCCGCTCAAGCGGGCGCTGGACGGCTTCATCGACGAGGCGAACCAGCACGTCAACGGCGACATCCGCATGACCCTGCACGGCGGCCGGGCGGTCGTGACGGGCAGGCGTTCCGAGTCGTCCCTCTACGACTTCAACCTGGCCACCTACGACACGGGCGACACCTTCGACCAGGCCGCGGCCAAGGGCTTCATCGACATCTACAGCCTGTCGTCGAAGATCGCGGCCCAGCGTCAGTCGCAGGCATAGCCTGACCTGACCTCGCGTGAGCGAGGCTGTGCGCAATACCGACCAATCCTCCCTAGGAGCAACGCAAGTGAGCAGCAACAGCGGTGACGTACGGCTCTGGGGCGCCCGTTTCGCCGACGGTCCCTCCGAGGCCCTGGCGAAGCTGTCCGCCTCCGTCCACTTCGACTGGCGGCTGGCGCCCTACGACATCGCCGGTTCGCGAGCCCACGCGCGCGTGCTGCACAAGGCGGGCCTGCTCACGGACGACGAGCTGACGCGCATGATCGCCGGGCTCGACCAGCTCGAGGCCGACGTGGCCGACGGCTCCTTCGTGGGCACGATCGCCGACGAGGACTGCCACACCGCGCTGGAGCGGGGCCTCCTGGAGCGCCTCGGGCCCGACCTCGGCGGCAAGCTCCGCGCGGGCCGCTCCCGCAATGACCAGGTGACGACCCTCTTCCGGATGTACCTCCGGGACCACGCCCGCACCATCGCCGGTCTGATCGCCGAGCTCCAGGACGCCCTGATCGGCCTCGCCGAGGCCCACCCGGACGTGGCGATGCCCGGGCGCACCCACCTCCAGCACGCCCAGCCGGTCCTCTTCGCCCACCATGTCCTGGCCCACGCCCAGGCCCTGTCCCGGGACGCGGAGCGCCTGCGCCAGTGGGACGAGCGCACGGCGGTCTCGCCGTACGGCTCGGGCGCCCTCGCCGGGTCCTCCCTCGGCCTGGACCCGGAGGCGGTGGCCAAGGACCTCGGCTTCGAGCACGGCAGTGTCGGCAACTCCATCGACGGCACGGCCTCCCGCGACTACGTCGCCGAGTTCACCTTCATCACCGCGATGATCGGCGTCAACATCTCCCGGATCGCGGAGGAGATCATCCTCTGGAACACGAAGGAGTTCTCCTTCGTGACCCTGCACGACGCCTTCTCCACGGGCTCGTCGATCATGCCGCAGAAGAAGAACCCGGACATCGCCGAGCTGGCCCGCGGCAAGTCCGGCCGTCTGATCGGCAATCTGACCGGCCTCATGGCGACCCTCAAGGCCCTCCCGCTCGCGTACAACCGCGACCTGCAGGAGGACAAGGAGCCGGTCTTCGACTCCATCGACCAGCTGGAGCTGCTGCTGCCGGCCTTCACCGGCATGATGGCGACGCTCACCGTGCACCGCGAGCGCATGGAGGAACTGGCCCCGGCCGGCTTCTCCCTCGCCACCGACATCGCCGAGTGGCTGGTCAAGAAGGGCGTCCCGTTCCGCGTGGCGCACGAGGTCGCCGGCGAGTGCGTGAAGGCCGCCGAGGCCGAGGGCAAGGAACTGGACGAGCTGACGGACGAGCAGTTCGCCAAGATCTCCGCCCATCTGACCCCCGAGGTGCGCACGGTCCTGAACGTGCCGGGCGCGCTGGCCTCGCGCAACGGCCGCGGCGGCACGGCGCCCAGCGCGGTTTCCGTCCAGCTCGCCGAGGTCAAGGCGGACGTGGCGGCACAGCACGCGTGGGCCACGGCCAAGCAGGCCTGAGGGCCGCACCGCAGCGCACAGCAGGGCCCGGACCTCCCGTCCGGGCCCTTTGTGCTGCCCGGACCGCCAGGTAACAGATGAGATTCGGCCACTGGCTGGAACCTTGACGCGGCTGTACTCGGAGGTAACCATTCCGGTTACCCGGTCGACAATGCCGAACACCGGTCGATCGCAGCCGAGCATGAAAGGGACGTCATGCGCGCCAGAGGTACCAGACGAACCGCCCGCCTTCTCGCCGTCACCGCCATAGCCGCCTTGTGCGCCTTCGGGCTCACCGCCCCCGCGGGCGCCGCCGACACACCGCCGCCCGGCGCCAACGACTGGTCCTGCACACCGGACTCGGCCCATCCGCAGCCGGTGGTCCTGGTGAACGGCACCTTCAAGACCTCGTACGAGAACTGGCTGACCCTCTCGCCGGCGCTGGCGAACGCCGGCTACTGCGTCTTCTCCTTCGACTACGGCGGCCTGGAGACCGCCCCGATCCCGGACTCGGCGGCCGAACTGCGGGACTTCGTGAACGCCGTGCTCGGCGCCACCGGCGCCAAGAAGGTGGACATCGTCGGGCACAGCCAGGGCGGCATGATGCCCCGCTACTACGTGAAGTTCCTCGGCGGCGCGACCAAGGTCGACGACCTCGTCGGCATCGTGCCCTCCAACCACGGCACCACCAACCCCCTTGCACTCGCGGCGGGCGCCACCGTCTGCGACTCCTGCGTCGACCAGACCGCCGGCTCGGCCTTCCTGCAGAAGCTCAACTCCGACCCGGAGACCCCGGTGGGCCCCGACTACACGGCGATCGCCACCAAGTACGACGAGGTCGTGGTGCCGTACACCAGCGCCTTCCTCAAGGGTCCTGACTCGTACGTGACCAACGTCCTCCTCCAGGACCGCTGCCCGCTCGACACCACCGAGCACGATCAGGCACCCAAGTCGCCGCTGGTCGAGCAGTGGGTGCTCAACGCCCTGGGACGCAAGGGGCCGGCCGACCCCGCCTTCGTCCCGCGCTGCGTCTGACCAGGGCGGGCTGAACCGCACGAGGCTGGGTAGATTGGTGCGGGATCCCCCCTCCTGACGCGGGATCTCCTCCGCCGATCGTGCAGGGAGCCACCATGCCCTTCAGCCGCCTGGCCCACGCGACCACGCCCACCGCGCACATCGGACTGGGTCTCGCCGCCGTCGGCCGTCCGGGCTACATCAATCTCGGCCGGGAGGACGACCTCCCGGCCGAGCGCACCGTCGACGCCCTGCGCCTGCGCACCCACGAACTCCTCGACGCCGCCTACGCCCAGGGCGTCCGCTACTTCGACGCGGCCCGCTCCTACGGCCGCTCCGAGGAGTTCCTCGCCGACTGGCTGAACGCCCGGCCTTCCTTCGACGACATCGTCGTGGGCAGCAAATGGGGCTACACCTACACCGCCGGCTGGTCGGCGGACGCCGAGACGCACGAGGTCAAGGACCACAGCCTGCAGACCTACGAGCGCCAGCGCGCCGAGAGCGCCGAACTGCTCGGCGACCGCCTCGACCTCTACCAGATCCACTCGGTGACCCCGGACAGCCCGGCCCTCACGGACAAGGAACTCCACGCAAGGCTGGCGGAGGCGGCCGCCCAGGGCACCACCATCGGCTTCTCCACCAGCGGCCCCGCGCAGGCCGACGCCATCCGCGCCGCCCTCGCCGTGACGGTCGACGGCGAACCCCTCTTCCGTACCGTCCAGTCGACGTACAACGTCCTGGAGACCTCGGCCGCCCCCGCCCTGGCCGAGGCGCACGACGCCGGACTCACCGTGATCGTCAAGGAGGGCATGGCCAACGGCCGCCTCGCGGACCCCTATGCCCCCGCCGCCCTGAAGGCCGTGGCCGCAGAAACGTCTCTGGGGTGCGACGCGGTGGCTCTCGCCCTGATCCTGCGCCAGCCCTGGGCCGGAGTCGTGCTCTCCGGCGCGGCGACCGCCACCCAGCTCGCCTCCAACCTGCACGCGGCGGTCGTGGACCTGGACGAGGACCAGCTGGCCCGCCTGGCCGAACTGGTGGAGAAGCCGCAGGCCTACTGGGAGCGGCGCGGACAGCTGCCCTGGCACTGAAATCCGCAGAAAGCCTCACTCCTCTGAGACGCGCACGGCCACATTGAGACACTCATGTCTCACATGCGCTATGGTCGTCTCATGGCCGTCGACCGTGACCACGTACTGCGCACCGCCGCAGCCCTGCTGACCCGCAAATCCACCGCGACCATGGACGAGGTCGCCAAGGCGGCCGGGATCAGCCGCGCCACGCTGCACCGCCACTTCGCGGGCCGTGACGCGCTGGTACGGGCTCTCGAGACGCTCGGCATCGCGGAGTGCGAGGCGGCGCTGGACGCCGCCCGGCTGGACGAGGGAACCGCGAGCGAGGCCGTGCGCAGGCTGGTGAGCGAGATCCAGCCCGCAGCCGGACTGCTCGCCTTCCTGTACGGCGAGAGCCAGCTCTGGGAAGCCGGCCAGGACGCGGGCTGGCAGCGGCTCGACACCCGCATGGGCGCGCTGTTCGTCCGCGGCCAGCAAGCGGGCGAGTTCCGTATCGATCTCACCCCCGTCTGGCTCACGGAGGCGCTGTACGGCCTGATCGCCTCGTGCGCGTGGGCCATGCACGACGGCCGCGTCGCCCCCAAGGACTTCACCCACATGGTCGCCGAGCTCCTGCTCGGCGGCGCGCTACGGAGAGAGGAATCATGACCAGCACCCTGCAGCCGGCGACCACGACCGAGGCGGTGAAGCGCCCGGGCCGCTGGCTCGCGCTGTCCGTCCTGGTGCTCGCCGTGCTGCTGGTGGCCGTCGACGCGACCGTCCTCGGTCTCGCGACCCCCTACATCAGCGAGGACCTCAAGCCCTCCGGCACCCAGCTCCTGTGGATCGGAGACGTCTACTCCTTCGTCATCGCGGGCCTGCTGGTGTCGATGGGCAGCCTCGGCGACCGCATCGGCCGCAAGCGGATCCTGCTCGGCGGCGCCACGGCGTTCGGCGCGATATCGGTCCTCAACGCCTACGCGACGACACCCGAGTTGATGATCCTGGCCCGCGCCCTGCTCGGCGTCGCGGGCGCCACCCTCATGCCCGCCACCCTCGCCCTGATCCGCAACCTCTTCCACGACCCGCGCGAACGCAGCCTCGCCGTGGGCATCTGGGGCGCCACCGCCTCCGCGGGCACGGCCGTCGGCCCGATCGCGGGCGGTTTCCTGCTCGAACACTTCTGGTGGGGCTCGGTCTTCCTGATCAACCTCCCCGTGATGGCGGTCCTGGTCCTCGTCGGCGTCCGCACGCTGCCCGAGTCCCGCAACCCGAACCCGGGCCCGTGGGACCTGACCAGCGTCGCCCTGTCACTGGTCGGCGTGATCGGCGTCGTCTACGCGGTCAAGGAGGCCGCGACCCACGGCTTCGAGTGGCCCACGCTCGCCGCGGGCGGACTGGGCGCGGCGGCGCTGTACGGGTTCATCCGCCGCCAGCTCACGCTTCCCACCCCGCTGCTGGACATGCGCCTGTTCCGCAACCGAGGCTTCAGCGCGGCGGTCCTGGCCGACCTGCTGACCATCCTCGGCCTGTCCGGCCTGGTCTTCTTCCTCTCCCAGTACCTGCAACTCGTCCAGGGCAGGCGCCCGTTCGAGGCGGGCCTGGCCGAACTGCCCGCGGCGGTGGGCGCGGTGGCGGCCGGCCTGATCGCGGGCCGCGCGGCGCGCCGCTTCTCGGTGCGGGCGGTGGTTGCGGGCGGCCTGGCGGCGGTGGGGCTCGCACTCGCCGCCCTCACCACGCTGGACCGGTCGACGGGCTATCCCGTCCTGGGCGCCGCCCTGCTGGTCGTGGGCATCGGCGCCGGCTTCTCCTTCACCGTGACAGCCGACGTCATCCTCTCGTCGGTACCGAAGGAGCAGGCGGGCGCGGCATCGGCGGTCTCGGAGACGGCGTACGAACTGGGCGCGGCCCTGGGAATCGCCGTACTCGGCTCGATCGTGACGGGCATCTACCGCGGCTTCGCCGCTCCGGCGGCAACTCCCGCAGGGGCGCACGAGTCACTGGGCGGTGCGGTGGAAGCGGCGGCCGGTATGCCGACGGATGCGGCACAGACGATGCTGTCGTCCGCCCGGGAGGCCTTCGTGAACGGCCTCGCGCTCGCGTCGGGAGTGGGCTCCGCGGTCCTACTGGCAACGTCAGCGGCAGCCTGGTTCATGCTGAGAGACGAGCGGTTGGGCACCAGACCTTAAGGGGCGCGGGGAACTGCGCGATCAACCCCCACGCACCCGCACCCGAAGGACGGCCAACCGCCGGAGGCATTACGCTGCCTTCGCCTTGGTGGCATACATGTCGACATATTCCTGGCCCGACAGGCGCATGACCTCAGCCATCACGGAGTCGGTAACCGCCCGCAGTACATACCGGTCGCGATCCATGCCGTCGTACCGCGAAAACTCCATCGCCTCACCGAACCGAACAGTGACCCGCCCGGGACGGGGCATCCCCGCCCCGCCCGGCTGCAACTTGTCCGTCCCGATCATCGCGAACGGAACCACCGGCGCCCCCGTCATCAGCGTCAGCCGCGCGATGCCGGTACGCCCCCGGTACAGCCGCCCGTCGGGCGACCGCGTGCCCTCGGGGTAGATCCCGAAGACCTTGCCCTCCTCCAGCACGCGGCGCCCGGTCATCAGCGCGGCCACCCCGCCCCGGCCGCCGTCGCGGTCCACCGGGATCATGCCGACACCGGTGAAGAACCAGGCCATCAGCCGGCCCTTGAGGCTCTTGCCGGTGACGTACTCGTCCTTGCCGATGAAGAACACCTGGCGGTCGCAGACGAGCGGCAGGATCATCGAGTCGATGAAGGTCAGGTGGTTGCCGGCCAGGATGACCGGGCCGTCGCCCGGGATGTGCTCCGCGCCCTCCACCCGTGGGCGGAACATCAGGCGCATGATCGGTCCGAGCACTGCCTTGATGAGCACGAAGCGGGACAACGGGCCCTCCGGTGTCAAGGGATTCGGTATGAGTCTGTGCAGGTGAGGACGATACTCGCGGTCACCGGGGTCTTGCACATCGGGTTCACCGAGGTCTTACGCAGTGTTGACGCGGGTTTACCTGGGGTGACGCGGCGTTGCCTGCCGGTAACGGGCCGGAACGATGTGACGGACGACTCGCCGCCGAACGGGCGAGCCACGCCCGCCTCTTCACCGCTCGTCGGATCCCGTCACCCGTACGACCCCATACGACATCCCGAGTCACCCGCATGTTCCGGCCAACGCCTCTCTCGCGTCATGTCCACGCCCCTACGATCGGCGCGCTGACAGAACAGATCGAGCCGACGTCAGGGGAGGCGCTCATGGGAACGCAGGAGAACGGGCAGACAGGCGGCACCGGACGACGGGCACTCCTCGGGGCGGCGGTACTCGGCGCGGGCGGAGCCGTCCTCGGCCTGTCGGGCACGGCGAGAGCCGCGGACGCCGGCCACGGGAACGGCGGGCTGAAGAGCCTGCCCAAGCCGACGATCATCGGCCACCGCGGAGCCAGCGGCTACCGGCCCGAGCACACCTTCGGCTCGTACAACCTGGCCCTCGACCTGGGCGCCGACGTCGTCGAGGCCGGCGACCTCGTCCCCACCAAGGACGGCCATCTCGTCTGCCGCCACGAGCCGGAGATCGGCGGGACGACCAACGTCGCCGACCATCCCGAGTTCGCCGACCGCAAGACCACCAAGGTCCTCGACGGCGTCTCCACCACCGGCTGGTTCACCGAGGACTTCACCCTTGCGGAGCTGAAGACGCTGCGCGCGATCGAGCGGATTCCGGCCAACCGCCCGCACAACACCCTCTACAACGGCCGCTGGGAGATCCCCACCTTCGAAGAGGTCCTGAAGTGGCAGGACGAGCAGACCCGCAAGCGCGGCAAGCAGGTGTGGATCTACCCCGAGACCAAGCATCCCACCTACTTCCGCAAGCTGGGCCTCGGCCTGGAGGAGCGGGTCGCCAAGCTGCTGCACAAGTACGGCAAGGACCGGCGGAACTCGCCCGTCATCCTGCAGTCCTTCGAGCCGAGCAGCATCCAGCGTCTGAACAAGCTGGTCGACAACCCGCTGGTGGTGCTCCTGTCCGGCGCGAGCAGCCGCCCCTGGGACTTCGTCGAGGCGGGCGACCCGCGCACCGTCGCCGACCTGATCACCCCGAAGGGCCTCAGGGAGATAGCCGGTTACGCGCAGGGACTCGGCCCGACCCTCGACCTGATCATCACCAAGAAGGCGGACGGCAGCCTCGACAAGCCGACCACCCTCGTCTCCGACGCGCACAAGGTCGGCCTGATCCTGCACCCGTACACCATGCGCAACGAGAACCCGTTCCTGCCGGCGGAGTACCGCAAGGGCACCGCCGCGGACGCGTACGGCGACCCCTTCGGCGCCTTCAAGACCTACTTCGCCACCGGCATCGACGGCGTCTTCACGGACAACGCGGACACCGGCGTGCTGGCCCGCGAGGACTTCGTCAACGGCTGAGCCTCCTACCCCGGTTGGGGTGAACCGTCGGCCGTCCGGGCAACTGGGCCCCGGGCGGCCGCGTCGAACCGCATATGACGCACGACCTGGTTGCCGCTCTGCGCCCGCTGCTCACCGCCGAGGCCTCGGCCGAGGCGCATGCCTCCGGAGCCGAGCCGGGCGACCTGGAACAGGCGGTCTGGCTCCGCCTCCTGGAACATCTCGAAGTGGACGGCCCGCCGTCCGATCCCGAGCGCTGGCTGCGCAGCGCCGTCCGCTCCGAGGTGCGCCGCACCCGCCGTACGACCCGACACGAACGGCCGTACGACATCGAGCCGGCCGACGACGTCGACCGCGACCCCGAACAGCTGGCCCTCGCGGCGGCCCGCGGCCGGGCCCTGCGGGACGCCGTCCGCCGTCTGCCCGGCCGCTGCCCCGGCCTGATGGAGGCCCTGCTGTCCCCGAAGGACCTGACATACCGGGAAATCGCGGGGGAGTTGGGTATCTCACAGGGCAGTCTCGGCCCGGAACGTTCCAGATGCCTGGGTTGTCTCCGGCGTTTGCTCTCGCCGGAGGTTGCGGCCCGCGAACCGCGGGGATAGGAGTGAGGGACAACGTGGCGATCAGGTGAGCGGGAGGCGTGCGCACATGGGCATGAGCGTGACCATCTCGGTGGCGACCGAGCAGGATGCAGAGCAGATCTTCAGGCTCCAGTACCTGTGCTTCCAGAGCGAGGCGGCGCTGTACGGCAACTACCGCATCGACCCGCTCGTCCAGAGCCTGGACTCGGTCCGCCAGGAGGTGGCCGCCGACTGCGTCTACGTGGCCCGGCTCGGCGAGGAGGTCGTCGGCTCAGTCCGCGGCCGCGTCACCGAGGACGGCTCCGCCTCCATCGGCAAGCTCTGCGTCCACCCCCGCCTGCAGGGCCACGGCATCGGCGCGCGGCTGCTGCGCGCGGCCGAGTCGGCGCTGGCGGAGGAGCGCGGCGCCAAGGTGTTCCGCCTGTACACCGGCCACCGCAGCGAGGGCAACCTGCGGCTGTACCGCCGGGTGGGCTACCAGGCCGTGGGCACCTCCCAGGGCAACGACGGGGTGCCGATGATCGTGCTGGAGAAGCCGGCCGAGGCGTACGTGGCTACTGCGTGACGGCGCGGTTCCTGCGCAGCCAGTACAGCGCGGACAGCGGCAGCAGTACGGGGATGAAGACGTACCCCATGCCGTAGTCCGACCACACCGTCGCGTCCGGGAAGGCCGACTTGTCGACCAGAGTCCAGGTACCGACGATCAGCACGCCCGCGAGTTCGGCGGCGCAGCACACCTGTGCCGCCTTGCGGGCCGTTTCGCCGCCGCGGACCAGCGAGTACGTGATGAAGCCGTAGACGACACCCGCCACGGCGGACAGCGAGTACGCGAGGGGCGCCCGGTCGAACTCGGTCGCGATCTGGAACGCGGACCGTGACACGGCCCCGACGACCATCACGCCGTAGAACCAGACCAGCAGCATCCCCGGCCCGCTGATCAGCCGCGTCCTCGTGGGCTTCTCCTGCACCGAGGTCACCTCAGCCTCCCCAGATGTCGTAGAGCCGCACTTCGAGAACGGCCAGGACGATACCGCCGGCGGCCACCGTCACCGAACCCCAACGGGTGCGCTCCGCCAGGGACATGAACCCCGCCGCCGGCACGCACGCGAACGCGCCCAGCAGATACGCCACGAAGATCGTCGTGCCCTGCTCCGGCTTCTCGCCCCGCGCCAGCAGCACGATCCCGATCACCAGCTGCACCACGGCGAGCAGCGACACCACGGCCATGCCGATGAAGTGCCAGTCCTTCGTCGGCTGGTCTCGATAGGCGGCCCACCCGCACCAGGCGGCGAGCAGCAGCGCGGCGACGCCGGTCACCAGCGTCAGGGCATCAAGCATGGAGCGACCTTATTACGGCCCAAAAGGCCTGCCGCGCCCGGCCCGTCCGCGGCCGGTACCCGTCCACGACTGTCCACCATGTGGACAGCGGGTTCTTGGTCGCTCCGATACGTCTGCTTTACTGATCGCATGACCACGACGAGCTGCCGCACCCTTGCGACCGAGGCGACCATGACGCCCGGTGCTCGTTGTATGTGTCGAATGCGCGCCTTCTAGAGGGCCCCTGCACCACCCCTGAGCCTCGCGCCCCGAAGCGAGAGCCGCTGCGGCATGTCCGTACGCCATGAACGCCGTACGTGAACCGAGCCGCCCGCGCATGACTTTCCCTTCCGTACCAGGGCACACCCACGCCCGCGTACTCGACAGTGACGGAACCCCAGTGATCACGACTTCAGGCCTGACCAAGGTCTACCGCTCACGCGGCCGTGAGGTCACCGCCCTGGACGGCGTCGACCTGCACGTCCGCGAAGGCGAGGTGTACGGCGTCATCGGCCAGTCCGGCGCCGGCAAGTCCTCCCTCATCCGCTGCGTCAACCTGCTGGAGAGGCCCACCGCCGGGACGGTGACCGTCGCCGGGCAGGACCTCACCGCCCTCGCGGGGCGCGGCCCCCGCGCCGGCAAGGAGCTCCGCCGGGCGCGCAGCCGTATCGGCATGGTCTTCCAGCACTTCAACCTGCTGTCCACGCGGACGGTCCAGGACAATGTCGAGCTGCCGCTGGAGATCCTCGGCAGGTCCGGCAAGGAGCGCTCCCGCAAGGCACTCGAACTGCTCGACCTGGTCGGCCTCGCGGACAAGGCGAAGGCATATCCCGCCCAGCTCTCCGGTGGCCAGAAGCAGCGCGTCGGCATCGCCCGCGCCCTGGCCGGCGACCCGAAGGTGCTGCTCTCCGACGAGGCGACCAGCGCCCTCGACCCGGAGACCACCCGCTCCATCCTCCAGCTGCTGCGCGACCTGAACCGGCAGCTGGGCCTGACCGTCCTGCTCATCACCCACGAGATGGACGTCGTGAAGTCGATCTGCGACTCGGCCGCCCTGATGGACAAGGGCCGCATCGTCGAGTCCGGAACGGTGAGCGAGCTGCTCGCCACACCAGGCTCCGAGCTGGCCTCCGCCCTCTTCCCGGTGGACGGCGAGGCCACCGGCGAGGACCGCACCGTCGTCGACGTCACCTTCCAGGGCGAGGCCGCCACCCAGCCCGTCATCTCGCAGCTCTCACGCACCTACAACATCGACATCTCGATCCTGGGCGCCGCCATCGACACCGTCGGCGGACTCCAGGTCGGCCGGATGCGCATCGAACTGCCCGGCCGCTACGAGGACAACGTCGTGCCGATCGGCTTCCTGCGCGAACAGGGCCTGCAGATCGAGGTGTTGGGCCAGGAGCCCGTACTGCTGAAGGAAGGTGCCCAGCTGTGACCTGGTCCGAGATGCAGCCGCTGCTGTCGCAGGCGTGTTGGGACACCTTCTACATGGTCGGCTGGTCCACGCTGATCGCCGTCGTCGGCGGACTCCCGCTCGGCATTCTGCTCGTCCTCACGGACCGGGGCGGACTGCTGCAGAACGTCCTCGCCCACAAGGTCATCGGGCAGATCGTGAACGTCGCCCGCTCGATGCCCTTCATCATCCTCATGGTCGCCCTGATGACCTTCACCCGCTGGATCACCGGCACGACCATCGGCCGCGAGGCAGCCATCGTGCCGCTCGCCATCGGGGCGATCCCGTTCTTCGCGCGCCTCGTCGAGACGGCTGTCCGCGAAGTGGACGGCGGGCTGGTCGAGGCCGTGCAGTCGATGGGCGGCAACACCTGGACCGTCGTCCGCAAGGTCCTCGTCCCCGAGTCGCTGCCCTCGCTGATCGCCGGCACGACCACCACGGTCGTCGCCCTCATCGGCTACTCCGCGATGGCCGGCACGGTCGGCGCCGGCGGCCTCGGCGACATCGCCATCCGCTACGGCTACCAGCGCTTCGAGACCGAACTCATGTGGATCACCGTGGCGATCCTGGCCGTCGTGATCTCGGTCATCCAGTTCGCCGGCGACTACGCGGCCCGCTCCCTGCACCGGCGCGGCGGGCACTCCGGAGCGGCACCCAGGCTCCGCCTGCTGCGGCCCAAGGAGCCCGCGACGGCCGACGTCGGCAAGGTCGCATAACCCCCTCACAGACTCCCCGCACACCCATCGCGGGGTCGCTGCACCCATCAGGAAAGGCACTTTTCGTGCGTAACACCGCAAAGCTCACCACCGCTGTCCTCGCCGCCGGAGCCCTCACCTTCGGGCTCACCGCCTGCGGCTCGGGCACCGACTCCACCTCCAGCTCCTCCGACTACAGCGGACCGCTGATCGTCGCCGCGAGCCCGACCCCGCACGCCGAGATCCTGGACTTCGTCAAGAAGAACCTGGCGAAGAAGGCCGGACTCGACCTGCAGGTCAAGGAGTTCCAGGACTACATCGTCCCGAACACCGCGACCGAGGACGGCTCGGTGGACGCCAACTACTTCCAGAACCAGCCGTACCTCGACGACTTCAACAAGAAGCGCGGCACCCACATCGTGCCCGTCGTCACCGTGCATCTGGAGCCGCTCGGCCTCTACTCCCACAAGGTCAAGAAGGCCGACGCGCTCAAGAGCGGCGCCACCGTCGCCGTCCCGAACGACGCCGTGAACGAGGCCCGCGCCCTCAAGCTGCTCGCCGCGAACGGCCTCATCACGCTCAAGGCCGGCGCCGGCAGCGAAGCGACCCCGCAGGACATCGCCAAGAACCCGAAGAACCTCAAGTTCAAGGAGGTCGAGGCGGCCCAGACCGCGCGCTCCCTGGACGACGTGGACGCCGCGGTCGTCAACGGCAACTACGCCATCTCCGCGGGCATCAAGCCCGCCAAGGAGGCCCTCGTCCTGGAGTCCGCGAAGAACAGCCCCTACGGCAACTTCCTCGCGGTGAAGAAGGGCAACGAGAAGGACCCGCGGGTGAAGAAGCTCGCCAAGCTGCTCACCTCGCCCGAGGTGAAGAAGTTCATCGAGGACAAGTACCAGGGCTCGGTCATCCCGTCCTTCTGAACCTTCTCCTGACGGCACGTATACGGCGTATCGCCACGCACGGGGTCCACTCGCTCACCTGGTGTGGGCCCCGTGGTGCGGTTCCGTGCCGACATGCTGCATGCTGGGCAGTTCAGCAGCCCCTGAAGGTTTTCCGAAGGTTACGGAGCGGCGCATGACTAGCACCTTCCCCAACATCTCCATCAGCACGGAGCGGTTGGTGCTGCGGCCCCTCGACGAGGACGACGTGAACGGGCTTGCCGAGATGATGAACGACGAGCAGGTCGGCGCCTGGACCGACGTCCCGCAGCCCTTCACCGAGGACCAGGCTCGCACCTGGATCACCGAGTACGCGCCGACCGAGCGGGCCGCGGGCCGCGGACTCGATCTCGCCGTCACCGAGTTCCTCACCCAGCGTCTGGTCGGCATCGTCCAGCTCGCCAAGACCAACTGGCATGTGCGGTCCACCGAGCTGTCGTACATCGTCGCCCCGTGGGCGCGCGGCGAGGGCTACGCCTCGGAGGCCGCCCTCGCCACCGCCCAATGGCTCTTCAGCGACCAGAAGTTGGAGCGCATCGAGCTGCGTACCGCCGCCGACAACACCGCCTCCCAGCAGGTCGCCCAGAAGATCGGCTGTATCAGCGAGGGCGTCCTGCGCAACGCCTGCATAGCCCACGTCCGCGCCGAGGACGGCACCTGGAGCGATGTACGCACCGACTTCATCGTGTGGAGCCTGCTGCCGGAGGACCTCGACGGCGCGGGCGAGGAACTGGCCGACACCGGCGGTTTCACGACCTTCACCGACTGGAACTGAACCGTGGGGGCTCGAGAGCCCACACCTGACACCAGGTACCCTCACGGAGCCCGACCTGCGTAAAACCCCTGGAGACCGACGACGATGGCCGACCGTGTCACGGTGATCGGCTGGGACGGCTCGCCCCTGACCGCCGCGGCCCGCTCCGCCCTGGGCGCCGCCACGCTGGTGGCCGGTGCCGCCCACCACCTGGCACTCCCCGAAGTGCCGCCCACCGCCGAGCGCATCCGCCTCGGCAGCGTCTCCCTCGCCGCCCGCCGCATCGCCGGCCACCGCGGCACCGCTGTCGTACTGGCCGACGGCGACCCCGGATTCTTCGGCGTCGTACGAACCCTGCGTGCACCCGAGTTCGGCCTCGAGGTCGAGGTCGTCCCCGCCGTCTCCTCGGTGGCCGCGGCCTTCGCCCGCGCCGGTATGCCCTGGGACGACGCCCAAGTGGTCGTCGCACACCGCCGCACGCTGCGACGCGCAGTGAATGTGTGCCGCGCCCACACCAAGGTCGCCGTCCTCACCTCACCCGGTGCGGGCCCCGCCGAACTCGGCCTCCTCCTCGAAGGCGTCCACCGCACCTTCGTCATCTGCGAGGAACTCGGCACCGAACGCGAACAGGTCACCGTGGTCACCTCCGACAAGGCCCCCGACCACACCTGGCGCGACCCGAACGTCGTCATCGTCATCGGCGGACCCGCCGGACCGGGCGTCCCCGGTGAGGGCGGTGGCTGGCTCGCCGGACGCGACCCGGGAGCCGGTCCGCGCGGCTGGACCCAGCCCGCCGAGGCCTACGACGGCCCGCTCGGCGAGGGCGAGACGGATCTGCTGCGCGCCGCCCAACTCGCCCGGCTCGGCCCGCGCGTAGGGGACCTCGTCTGGGACATCGGCTGCGGCAGCGGCGCCTTCGCCACCGAGGCCGCACGCGCCGGAGCCGCCGTCATCGCCGTCGACCGTGCGCTGGACGCCTGCGCCCGCACCGACGCCGCCGCCCGGCACTTCGGCGTCCAGCTGCAGATCGTGCAGGGAACGGCCCCGCACGTCCTGGAGAACCTCCCCGAGCCGGACGTCGTCCGCGTCGGCGGCGGGGGAGCGGCCGTGGTCTCCGCGGTCGCCGACCGCCGCCCGCAGCGCATCGTCACCCACGCCGCCACCCGCGACGCGGCCGAACTCGTCGGCCGGGACCTCACCGAGCACGGCTACCAGGTCGAGTGCGCCCTGATCCAGTCCGTCGAACTCGACACCAGGGCCTGGACGGAGACGGAGCGGAGCGTCGCGTTCCTGCTCAGCGGAGTACTCCCGGGGCGCGCATCGTGACTCTGGCGCCGTCCCAGTGATCCTGGTTTCTGCCGTCCCGGTGATCCTGTAGTCGTACCGCTCGCGGTAGGCTGGCCGACCGTTGTACCGCACCAGGTGGCCCGGCGCTTCGTTCGTCAATGTCCGGAAAACGCACCCCTTTTGGGGTGGGTGCGGTACGCCGGAACCGGAGGACGCGCAACGTGGCGCAGTCCACAGCGGGTCGTCACGGATCAACCTGTCGTGACGGAGGAACGGCCGGGACAATGCCACTGAATGGCTTTGTCGCCTTTTACGGGCGGGTCGTTCGTGCCGCTGGGCAGGCACGCTCGTTCTTCACTGCGGGGGCGGTCGGTGCGCCGCTCCCGGTGGGCTGTACGTGGAAGCACTAACCGATGGGCGAGGGGTACGCATGACCGACACCGGCCAGGTCCCGGGCGAGGGGCTGCCGGAGAGCGCAGGCATGGTGGAACAGCCGGGCGTCCACGCGCACGGTGCGTACACCTACCTCTCCGAGACCACCGCCGAGGACGAAGACCTGTTGCTGCTGCCGGGGGCCCAGAGCCCGTGGGGCAACGAGGTCGCCCCGCCCGCGCCCGAGCCGGTCGTCGAGGCCGTCCACGAGCCGGGCCCGCACGAGACGGCGGGCCGCGACAGCGGCTCGGTCGACCTCGGCGGCGTCCGTCTCCCCAACCCTCCCGCCCCGGCGCCGGTGGCGCCGCGTCGCCCGCTGCACCTCGGCCCGCCGATCCCGGACACCTCGGCGAGCCCGGTCCGCTCCCTCGCCGACCGCGGCCCCGCGGGCGCACCGGTACGCCAGCCCGCCACGCCGGCCACCGGCCCCGAGTACTTCGAAGCCCCCCAGCTGCACGAGATGCCCCCGCAGGGCGCGGTCCCGTGGGGCGCCCAGGCGCAGGCCGCGGTGCAGGCGGGGGCACCGGTGAACGCCGAGGCACCGGCTGCGGAAACGGTTGTTCCGGCGGCCGAACCGAGCCCGGAGCCGGTGGGTGCCGCGCAGCCCGTCATGGCCCACATCGCCACGGAGACCGCTCCGGCGGCGCGGAACGGTGACGTCGGCGTGGCCCACGTCCCGGAAGGCGGGCACGTTCCCGTGGGGGTGTCCGCCGTGGAGGGCGGGCACGCCGCCGGGGCCGCTGCGGGCGCGCCGGTGGCTGCCGGTGGACCGGTTGCCGGGGACGGGCATGCCGTTCCCGGCGGGTTCGCCGCCTCGGAGAGCGGGCACGGGGTTCCGGGCGAGTTCGCCACGGACGGCGTGCAGGCGGCTCCTGCGGAAGCCACGGAAGACGTGGAGCCGGGCGCGGTTCCCCCGGTGGCTTCGGGCGCCGGGCAGCAGGAACCGGTCGGTTCCGCACCGGAGGCCGCGCGGACGCCCGGCGCCGGAGTCGCCCCCGAAGGCGGGCACCCCGATGCAGCCGTGCCTGGTGGGGAGGCCGTACCCGCTTCCGGTCCTGCGCCCGAGGCCGTGCCGACGCCCGGAGCGGCGCATGCTCCGGAGGCCGGCCAGGTCCCGGAGGCGACCCACGCGCCGGAAGGGGCGCCGATGGTCGAAGGTGCACCCGATGGCGTTACGCCTGGGGCTGGTCCGCTCGCCGAAGGGCCTGCGTCAGCCGGCGCACCGATCATCGACCCGGTTGCGTCACCGGTCGCCGAGGCTCTGACGCCGGGGGGCGCAGGCGTCACCGAGGCCGCCGCGGCCGGCAGCGAGCAGCCCGCCACGGCCGTGGCGCCCGAAGCACCGCAGGTCACGCAGGCGGTCGCCCCCGAGGGCGAGCAGGCGGTCGCGGCAGGGGCCGGGCAGTTCGCCGAGGCGGTCGCCCACGAGGCCGCGCCGTTCCCGGAGGCAGTGGCCGCCGAGGCCGGTCAGCTCCCCGAGACGATCGCACCGGAAGCCGCACAACACCCTGAGACGGCCGCACCGCACACCGAACAGGCGCCTGAGGCAGTCGCCCCCGAGGCCGCACAGGCACCCGAGACCGTGGCGCCGGATGCCGGCCACGCCGCCCACACCGCCGACCCGGCGGCGCCCCGGCCCATCGTCCTCGAACCGGCTCAGGCCGTCGCCGCCGAACCCGCCCGGGCCATCGCCGTCGAGCCCGCGCAGACCGCCGAGGCGCCCGCGCCCGGGGCCGCGGAGGGCGCCGTAGCCACCTCCTTCCCGGCAGCCCCGGACGCGGCGCACCCCGCGCAGCCCGTGGCACCGGGCGGAGACGCGACCCCCGCCCCCGCCGAGCCCTCACCCCACCTCGTGGCGGCGGAGCACCAGAGCAGTCCCGCCCAGGCGGCGCCGCACGCTCCGACGCCCGCGCCGGAGGCCGAAGTGCGGCCCGAGGCCGCTGCCATCGCCGAACCGGCCGACGCGGGTTCCCCGACGGACCAGGCACACCCCGCGGAGCCCCTCGCGCCCGAGCCGGCCGTGGTCTCCGCCGAGGCCCCACCCGCACTCCCGGCCGACGAGGCTGCGGACCCGGCCGGTCCGGGCCCCGCCACGGACACCCCCCAGCCGCTCGCCGCGGAGCCCGCGGACCCGCAACCGGACGCGTCCCTCGGCCAGTTCGTCCTCGTGGACGGCTCCGTGCCGACCACCCCGCATCTCGCGCCGACCCCGCCGCACGCACTCACCCTCCCGCCGGAGGCAGCGCAGGCGCCGGAGCCGATCGTCAAGGTCCCCGCCCCGCGGGAGGCCGACCCCGACCTCGTACAGCACGCGGAGGACCTGGACACCAGGGCCGCCGACCAGGAAGAAGAGAGCACGGCCGCAGTGGAAGAAGTACGACAGTCCACCGGCCCGGCCGCGCCCGCGTACGACGACGCGGAGCGCGAGGCGGTCATGAAGGTCATGCGCGACCGCCGCGACATCCGCAACGGCTTCCGCAGCGACCCCATCCCGCACGAGGTGCTGCTCCGCGTCCTGGAGGCCGCGCACACGGCCCCGTCCGTCGGCCACTCGCAGCCGTGGGACTTCGTCGTCATCCGCTCCGCCGACACCCGGCGCAGCATGCACGAACTGGCCATGCGCCAGCGCGACGCGTACGCGAAGTCGCTGCCCAAGGGCCGGGCGAAGCAGTTCAAGGAACTGAAGATCGAGGCCATCCTCGACACCCCGGTGAACATCGTCGTCACCGCCGACCCGACCCGCGGCGGCCGTCACACGCTCGGCCGCCACACGCAGCCCCAGATGGCGCCGTACTCCGCCGCGCTCGCTGTCGAGAACCTCTGGCTCGCCGCCCGCGCCGAGGGCCTCGGTGTCGGCTGGGTCAGCTTCTTCGACGAGCGCGAGATGGTCCGCGCCCTCGGCCTGCCCGAGCACCTCGAAGTCATCGCCTACCTGTGCGTCGGGTACGTCGACGAGTTCCCGGACGAGCCCGAGCTGGTGCAGGCCGGCTGGTCCAAGCGCCGCCCGCTGTCGTGGGTCGTGCACGAGGAGACGTACGGCCGTCGCGCGCTGCCCGGCGAGGAGCCGCACGACCTGCTCGCCGAGACCGTCGCGCAGATCCGCCCGCTGGACGCCAAGGCGCTCGGCGAGGCCTGGGAGCGGCAGAAGCGCATGACCAAGCCGGCCGGTGCGCTCGGCATGCTGGAGATCATCTCGGCCCAGCTGTCCGGCCTGTCCCGGCAGTGCCCGCCGCCGATTCCGGAGCCCGCAGCCGTCGCGATCTTCGCCGGCGACCACGGCGTGCACGCCCAGGGCGTCACTCCGTGGCCGCAGGAGGTCACCGCCCAGATGGTGGCCAACTTCCTCGGCGGCGGCGCGGTCTGCAACGCCTTCGCCGGCCAGGTCGGCGCCGAGGTGTGCGTGGTGGACGTCGGCGTCGCGGCCGACCTGCCCGCCACCCCTGGCCTGCTGCCCCGCAAGGTCCGCGCGGGCACCTCCGACATGACGACCGGCCCCGCGATGACCCGCGAGGAGGCCAAGCAGGCCATCGAGGTCGGCATCGAGACGGCCCGCGACCTGGTGGCGGCCGGCAACAAGGCGCTGCTGACGGGCGAGATGGGCATCGCCAACACCACGGCGTCCGCCGCGCTCATCTCCGTCTTCACGGACACCGACCCGGCCGAGGTGACGGGCCGCGGCACCGGCATCAACGACGAGACCCTGGCCCGCAAGACCGAGGTCGTCCGCCGCGCCATCGAGGTCCACCAGCCGGACCCGGCCGACCCCATCGGGGTCCTCGCCGCGATCGGCGGCTTCGAACACGCGGCGATGGTGGGCCTCCTGCTGGGCGGCGCGTCCCTGCGTACCCCGGTGATCCTGGACGGCGTCAGCGCCGGCGCCGCGGCCCTGGTCGCCCGCGCGATCGCCCCCGAGGTCCTCGCGGCCTGCATCGCCGGCCACCGCAGCGCCGAGCCGGGCCACGTGGCGGCGCTGAACAAGCTGGGCCTGCGCCCCCTGGTCGACCTCGACCTCCGCCTCGGCGAGGGCACGGGTGCCCTCCTGGCCCTCCCGCTCGTTCAGAGCACGGCGCGGGCCATGCACGAGGTGGCGACCTTCGACTCCGCAGGGGTAACCGAAAAGTAGGACAGGAGTGAGAGGGCTCGGGGGGATCCCTTCCGAGCCCTCTTGCCCGTGGGTCGGCGGGCAGTCGTTCCACAGGGCGATGGGGGTCCCCCGCTCGAGCGAAGCCGGGAGTGGGGGAGGGTGGGCACCGACCCACGCACCCTCGCCCGGCAACGACGCCCAGCCACCGGACACCTGAGCCGCCAAGACCGCCCGACCCTTAAAATCTGCACGTCAGGGCCCCCGCCAAGCCCCCAGAGGAGCCGCACCCTCATGGCCGAAAACCCCGCCTACCCCGTAGGCCTCCGCCTCACCGGCCGCAAAGTGGTCGTCCTCGGCGGAGGCCAGGTCGCCCAGCGCCGCCTCCCGGCTCTCATCGCGGCAGGCGCGGACATCCTCCTCGTGTCCCCCGAGGCGACCCCCTCCGTCGAGGCCATGGCCGACGCGGGCGAGATCACCTGGCACAGGCGCCCGTACGCCGAAGGCGACCTCGCGGACGCCTGGTACGCCCTGATCGCCACCGGCGACACGGAAGCGAACACCCGGGCCTCCGCCGAGGCGGAACGCCACCGCGTGTGGTGCGTCCGCTCCGACGACGCCGACGCCGCCACGGCCTGGACCCCGGCCACCGGCCACAGCGAGGGCGTCACGGTCGCCGTCCTCACCACCGAGGCCCGCGGTCGCGACCCCCGCCACACCGCCGCCATCCGCGACGCGGTCGTCGAGGGGCTGCGCGACGGCACCCTGGTGGCGCCGCACCACCGCACCCGCACCCCAGGCGTCGCCCTCGTCGGCGGCGGTCCCGGCGACCCGGACCTCATCACGGTCCGCGGCCGCCGCCTGCTCGCCGAGGCCGACGTCGTCATCGCCGACCGCCTCGGCCCCCGCGACCTCCTCGCCGAACTCCCGCCGCACGTCGAGGTGATCGACGCGGCGAAGATCCCGTACGGCCGTTTCATGGCCCAGGAGGCCATCAACAACGCCCTGATCGAGCACGCCAAGCAGGGCAAGTCGGTCGTACGGCTGAAGGGCGGCGACCCCTACGTCTTCGGCCGGGGCATGGAGGAGCTGAACGCCCTCGCCGAGGCCGGCATCCCCTGCACCGTCGTCCCCGGCATCTCCAGCTCGATCTCCGTCCCGGGCGCGGCCGGCATCCCGGTCACCCACCGGGGCGTCGCGCACGAGTTCACGGTGGTCAGCGGCCATGTCGCCCCCGACGACGAGCGCTCCCTGGTCGACTGGGCGTCCCTGGCGAAGCTCACCGGCACGCTCGTGATCCTCATGGGCGTCGACAAGATCGGGCAGATCGCCGAGACCCTCGTCGCTCACGGCAAGCCGGCCGACACCCCCGTCGCCCTGGTCCAGGAGGGCACCACGGCCGCCCAGCGCCGCGTCGACGCCACCCTGGCGACGGTCGGCGAGACCGTGCGTACGCAGGAGGTCAAGCCGCCCGCGGTCATCGTCATCGGCGAGGTCGTCGGCGTAGGCCCGCGAACATCCGCGTAACCGCGGGTAACCCAACTCGTACACAGCCGTTGGCACCACACCCAGGACAAGGCAGTATCACCCTGTGGCCGATCTCATCACCGTTGAGGATCCCGACGACCCGCGCCTGCGCGACTACACAGGCCTGACCGACGTGGAGCTGCGCCGCAAGCGCGAACCGGCCGAGGGCCTGTTCATCGCCGAGGGCGAGAAGGTCATCCGCCGGGCGAAGGACGCCGGGTACGAGATGCGCTCGATGCTGCTGTCCGCGAAGTGGGTCGACGTCATGCGCGACGTCATCGACGAGCTCCCGGCCCCGGTGTACGCGGTCAGCCCGGACCTGGCCGAACAGGTCACCGGCTACCACGTGCACCGCGGCGCGCTCGCCTCCATGCAGCGCAAACCGCTGCCGACCGCGGCCGACCTCCTCCAGACCACCCGCCGGGTCGTCGTCATGGAGTCCGTCAACGACCACACCAACATCGGCGCGATCTTCCGCTCGGCGGCCGCCCTCGGCATGGACGCGGTCCTGCTCTCCCCGGACTGCGCCGACCCTCTGTACCGCCGCAGCGTCAAGGTCTCGATGGGTGCGGTCTTCTCCGTCCCCTACGCCCGACTCGACACCTGGCCCAAGAGCCTGGAGTCGGTCCGCGAGGCAGGCTTCACGCTCCTCGCGCTCACCCCCGACGAGAAGGCCAGGTCCCTCGACGAGGCCGCCCCGCACAAGATGGACCGCGTGGCCCTGATGCTCGGCGCCGAGGGCGACGGCCTGTCCACCCAGGCCCTGGTCGCCGCCGACGAATGGGTCCGCATCCCCATGTCCCACGGCGTCGACTCCCTCAACGTGGGCGCGGCGGCCGCGGTCGCCTTCTACGCGGTGGCCACGGGCCGCCCGGCGGGATAGTCCGGTGCCCAAGCGGGAGGCGATCGTCGCGGTGCTGCGCCGGAGCGGCCGAGTACTGGCGATCCGCCGCGGCCCGGGCGTCCCCCGCCCCGGCTACTGGCAGCCCCTCAGCGGCAAGGTCGAACCGGGGGAGACCCAGGAGCAGGCCGTGGTCCGCGAGGTCCGGGAGGAGGTCGGCCTCACCGTCCGCCCCCTCGCCAAGGTCTGGGAGTCGGACACCGACGACGGTCTCTTCCGCCTCCACTGGTGGACGGCGGACGCGACCACTGGCGAGATCGTCCCCGACCCCGTCGAGGTCGCCGAGACCCGCTGGGTCACCCCCGAGGAGTTCCTGGCGCTGGCCCCGCTCTTCGACGGCGACCGGGAGTTCTTCGAACGGATCCTGCCGGGGCTTTGACCCCTCAGTCCACGTGGGCGCGCCCCGGCTCCACGTGCTGTTGCCGCTGCGGTACGACGCCGTCGCCACCGCCCAGTCCCCGCGACGGCCCCTGGCACCCCTGTGCCGCGGCGATGCCGAGCGCCACCAGCAGCGTCACGACGACGAACACGAACAGCCGCTGCCGCAGCAACCGCGGATTGGCAGGCCGCCGTCCCGTCCCCGTGGGCCTGGGCGCCGGACGACCGGTGGCGCTGCGCGGCGCGGGCCGGGCCCCCGTGCCCTGGCGGGTCGTGTTCCGCGACCCCGGAGCGGGCCGGGACCCGGAACGCTGGGGCGGCGGGGGGCCACCGCGGGAGACGTTGCCGCCCCGCGAGGGAGCAGCCCCGCCCCGCACCGGAGGGACCCCGCGTGACCCGGCGGAAGCACCCCGCGAAGGAGGAGCCCCCTGCGGGCCCGGGGGACGACGGTGCTCGCGCTGCTGCTCCGGATAGGTCTCGACGAGCCGCCCGGTGGGCCGGTCCGCCTCCCCGGACCGCGGCGCGGGCGGACGCGGGTCGGCGAGCCCCTGCGCCTCACGGGCGGCGATCTCCTTGAGCCGCAGCGAGAGCTGAAGCGTGCTGGGCCGCTCCTCGGGATCCTTCGCCAGACAGGCCCGTACGAGCGGAGCCAGCGCGTCCGGAACGCCGTGCAGCTGCGCCTCCTCGTGCACGACCCGGTACAGCATCACCTCGGAACTGCCGTGCCCGAAGGGCGAGTCACCCATCGACGCGTACGCCAGGGTCGCCCCCAGCGAGAACACGTCCGTGGCCGGGGTGACGGCGGCACCGCGCACCTGCTCCGGCGCGAGAAAGCCGGGGGAGCCGACGGCCGTACCGACATGCGTCAGCGTGGACGCCCCGGTCGCCCAGGCGATACCGAAGTCGATGATCCGCGGGCCCTTCGGGGACAGCAGGATGTTCGACGGCTTGAGATCCCGGTGAACGACGCCGGCCTCGTGCACGGCGACGAGCCCCTCGGACAGGGCGGCTCCCACCGCCGCGACATCGGCGGCACCCAGCGGCCCCCCGTCGGCGACCTTGTCGTGCAGCGACGGCCCGGGCACGTACTGAGTGGCGAACCAGGGCCGTTCGGCGTCGAGATCGGCGGCGACGAGCCGAGCCGTGCACCCGCCCCGGATCCGCCGCGCGGCGGAGACCTCCCGCGCGAACCGGGACCGGAACTCCTGGTCCTCCGCCAGATCCGGCCGGATGACCTTCAGTGCGACCCGCTGCCCCTTCTTGTCGGAGCCCAGGTACACGACGCCCATCCCGCCCGCGCCGAGGCGTCTGTGAAGCCTGAACGAGCCGACGACGCGCGGGTCCTCGCGCCTCAGGCGCATCATCGCCATGTTCATCCCCGCTGCCCGGTCCGTGTGACGTGGCACAGCTTACGTTTCCACGGCCGCCCGCGCGCAGAGGCCGCGCCCTCTCGCCCAGATCGATTGTCAGTGCCGGATGCGAGACTTGAAGGGTGGTCAGGGGCCCGTTGAGCAGGCGGACTTCGGCGGTCCCGCGACCTCAACCACCCATCGACGAAGGGGGATTGGACACGTGAAGGGTGATCGCGTGGAAATAGTCGTGGACGCGGGGGACACGACCCGCACCTACGAGGTGGTGGCCAGCAGAGCGGGCCGCCGGGTGGAGACTGCGGTACGCCGAGGTGTCGTGGAAGTGAGCGAAGTCACCCGCAACGGGTCCGTGGTCCGCACGGCCCGCTTCATGGCGAACCGGGTGCTGGCCCTGGTCGAGCAGCCGATCCCGAGGGAGGACGGCTCGGAGAAGGCCGGGCACACCGGGCGTCCCCTCCGGGAAGACCCTGAGACCTAGGACCTCGTCTCCACCCAGGGGAGTACGCCCCAGCTCACGGCTCATCCTCCGGGAGGCCCGGCAATCGGTACGAGGGCATGACGTGCGGCGAGCGCCGGACGCCTAGATTTGAGGTCAAGCGGCGGGTGCAGCACTCGTCCCCCGAGGTCAGACACCCGCCGCTGCCAACGACAACTGAGAACGGTCAGGAGAGGGACCATGGCCCTAACGGCACCGCGGACACTGATCCGCACCCAGGAGCGCACCGCACTCCGCCGCCGCACGGGCCGCCGCCACCCCCTGGTGGCGACGCTCATGGTCCTCCCCCTGGCGGCCCTGCTCTTCTTCGTCTTCGACGGCTGGGAGACAGTGGCCACACAGGCGTCGTCCGTGGGCGTGATGCTGGGGCGCTGAGCGGCGACCCCAGGCCCGGAAGAGCGGTCCGGGCGGGGACATCCACCCATGAAACCCCGTGGGGACGGGGGTGCGGCGGACGGCAAAAATGCCGGCGCAGCTGGGGAGCTGCGCCGGCATTGCTTTTCCCGGGCCGGGGGCCGAAGACGCACTTCAGCCGGTCCGGCGTTTGAGGACGAGGCCGTTCAGGCCGATCGGGGTCCGGGACGGAGCCCCGAGAGGGTGCAGGGGACGCAGTCCCCGCCGGGGTACAGGGGCGGCAGCCCCTGGCGGGGTCGAAGGGGCGGCAGCCCCTGGGGACGGGACGGGTAGGGGCGGCGGGGGCGCATCCCTCGGCGGCTCCCACCGCGGGCGCCCCAAGACCTGCACCACCGCCGAGTGCCCTGCCCACCCCACCACCCCCGCCCGTACCCTCGCGAGAGACCCGCCGCCCCAGGGAGCCCCGTGACCACCCCCTTGCTCACCGAACTGACCACCCGAGCCAAGGCCAAGGCCCACTCCCGCACGGACACCTGCCCCTGCGGCGCAGCCACCCTCGCCGACCGCCCCGACGCCACAGTCGTCCGCCACGCCGACACGGTCGCCAAGGCCCACGCCCCCACCACCTCCCGCACCGACCTCACCCCCCGCCTCACCGCCGCCACCCGCCTCCCCGGCATCCTCCTGCCCCCACTCGTTTCGACCCCCGTCGACCTGCACGGCCGTCTCGTCACGTTCTGGCCCTACGGCACCCCCGTGGACCCGGACACCCCCGAGGCCGCCCCCTGGGAGCCCGCGGCCACCCTCCTCGCCCGCCTCCACCGCACCCCCGCCCCGACCTCCCTCCCGCCCATGCGAGGCCCCGCCAAGGCCGCCCGAGCCATCGCCCGGCTCAGGGCAACAGCCGCCGCCCACCCCGCCACCCGCCCGGTCCTGCAGGCCTGGAACACCCTCCCGCCCTGGGCCAGGGCCGAAGCCCCCATGCCGGACACCACCACCCTGTGCCACGGCGACCTCCACCTCGGCCAGCTCGTCCGCCACCCCGCCCCCGACGGCCCCTGGCTGCTCATCGACGTCGACGACCTGGGCACCGGCGTCCCCGCCTGGGACCTGGCCCGCCCGGCGGCCTGGTACGCGTGCGGCCTCCTCCCACCGGACGAGTGGACCCGCTTCCTCACCGCCTACCGGACGGCCGGCGGCCCGGCCGTCCCCGCCGACGGCGACCCCTGGCCCGCCCTGGACGTCCCGGCCCGCGCCCTCACGGTGCAGACGGCCGCCCGCGCCACAGCAAAGGCAGCAGCGGAGGACCGCCCCCTGGACGAGGTCGAACTGTCCATGATCGACGCATGTGCCCGAATGGCTTCCCTCCTGCCGGAGTTGACCCCGGAATGCGCGACGTAGGGTGCAACCGACCGCACCCTGACAGAGTCTGTCCTGGCGAAACGCGAAGCAGGACCGACCGGCGAGGAGTTGAGCCGACCATGCAGTGTCCGAAGTGCCATGCGCCGATGCACACGTACAACCGCAACGGTGTCCAGATCGAGCAGTGCAGCGGCTGCCGCGGGATCTTCCTCGACTACGGCGAGCTGGAGGCGCTGACCCGCCTGGAGTCCCAGTGGTCCCAGCCCGCGCCGCCGCCCCCGCCCGCCCCGCAGGCGTACCCGGCCCCGCCCGCGCCCGTCTGGGGCGCCCAGCACGGCGGCCACGGAGGTCACTACGGCGGCCACCACGGCGGTCACCACCGTCACAAGAGCTTCGGCCACATGCTGTTCTCCAGCTGACGGCATACGACGAAACCCCGGCCGTACGAGACGGCCGGGGTTTCGGCTGGTGCGCGATACTGGGATTGAACCAGTGACCTCTTCCGTGTCAGGGAAGCGCTCTCCCGCTGAGCTAATCGCGCAGGTGAACCTGCATGTGGTGCGTACTGCGTGCGCGATACTGGGATTGAACCAGTGACCTCTTCCGTGTCAGGGAAGCGCTCTCCCGCTGAGCTAATCGCGCGGGTGTGGATCTCACCGTACGTGCTGGAAGATCCAGTGGACGATACTGGGATTGAACCAGTGACCTCTTCCGTGTCAGGGAAGCGCTCTCCCGCTGAGCTAATCGTCCTTGGAGGTGGAGACGGGATTTGAACCCGTGTAGACGGCTTTGCAGGCCGTTGCCTCGCCTCTCGGCCACTCCACCAGGAGTGCAGGGGTTCGGGAAGATCCCCTGTTTCCATCGAGCGGACGACGAGGCTCGAACTCGCGACCTCAACCTTGGCAAGGTTGCGCTCTACCAACTGAGCTACGTCCGCTTGTCGTTTCGGTCCGCTCTCACGGCCCGGCGACGAGTTGAACTCTAGCGGATTCCCGGGCCAGCACAAAAACGCGTTTGCGCAGCGTGCTGCGCTGCACCTGCTCGCGTACGTGGTCAGGGCCCCCGAAGGGACACGGCAGGGCCACCTTCACGACACCCGCCCTAGACTCGACTGCGTGCTCGACCTCCCTCCTCTCGCCCGCTTCGGTGACCGCGTCGCCACCGGACTCCTCGACGTCACCAGTGATCCCGCGGCCCTCGACTCCACCGGTTTCTGGGCCGTCGTGGCGGACTTCGAGGGCAGGTTGACCTGCGCCCGCTTCAGGGACGTACGAGTGGAGCCCGTGCCCGCGCCGGTGCCGGGGGAGTGGCGGGGACCGGCAGCCGGTGACTGGACGTCCTCCCTCGACCACGGGGCGTACACGGCGGGTGTGCGCCGGATCCGCGAGCACATAGCGGCCGGCGAGGTCTATCAGGCGAACCTCTGCCGGGTGCTCTCCGCGCCCGTCGCGCCCGACGCCGACGTGGACGCCCTGACCGCGCTGCTGGCCCGCGGCAACCCCGCACCGTATGCAGGAACGATCCGGCTGCCCGGTCACGGGGTCGAGATAGCCACCGCCTCGCCGGAGCTCTTTCTGCGGCGCGGCGGCCGTGTCGTGGAGTCCGGGCCGATCAAGGGCACCGGGCGCACCGAGGCTGACCTGCTGGAGAAGGACTACGCCGAGAACGTGATGATCGTGGACCTGGTCCGCAACGACATCGGACGTGTCTGCGCCACCGGCAGCGTGAGCGTCCCCGATCTGTGCGCCGTCGAGAAGCACCCGGGGCTCGTCCATCTCGTGTCGACGGTCCGCGGCGAGCTGCGGGCCGACGCCGGCTGGCCCGAACTGCTCGACGCGGCCTTCCCGCCCGGATCGGTCACCGGCGCACCCAAGTCCAGCGCCCTGCGGATCATCGAAGCCCTGGAGACCGCGCCCCGCGGCCCGTACTGCGGCGGCATCGGCTGGGTCGACGCGGACCGGGCGGCCGGCGAGCTGGCGGTCGGCATCCGCACCTTCTGGATCGACCGCGCCGAGGGCGTCCTGCGCTTCGGGACGGGCGCGGGCATCACCTGGGGCTCCGACCCGGAGGCGGAGTGGCGGGAGACCGAGCTGAAGGCGGCCCGACTGCTCGCGGTAGCGTCGGGGACGTACGAGGTGAGTGGAGAGGGACTACAGACGTGAAGATCTGGCTCGACGGCGGGCTGCAGGACATCGAGTCCGCCCGCGTCTCCGTCTTCGACCACGGGCTGACCGTGGGCGACGGCATCTTCGAGACCGTGAAGGCGACGGGCGGGAAGACGTTCGCGCTCACCCGGCACCTCGACCGGCTGACCCGCTCCGCGCGCGGCCTCGGCCTGCCCGACCCCGACCAGGCCGAGATCCGCCGCGCCTGCGCCGCCGTCCTCGAGGCCAACCCGATGCCGCTCGGCCGGCTGCGCATCACCTACACCGGCGGCCACGGCCCGCTCGGCTCCGACCGCGGTGAGCACGGCCCGACCCTCGTCGTCGCCCTGGGCGAGACCACCCGCCGCCCCGACTCCACGGCCGTGATCACCGTGCCGTGGACCCGCAACGAACGCGGCGCCCTCACCGGCCTGAAGACGACCTCGTACGCCGAGAACGTCGTCGCCCTCGCCCGGGCGCACCAACACGGCGCGTCGGAAGCCCTGTTCGCGAACACCGTCGGGCAACTCTGCGAGGGCACCGGCTCGAACGTCTTCGTCGTCCTCGACGGCGAGATCCACACCCCGCCGGTCGCCTCGGGCTGCCTCGCGGGCATCACGCGCGCGTTGGCCGTCGAGTGGACCGGTGCCAAGGAAACCGACCTGCCGCTCGACGTCCTGGAGCGCGCGGACGAGGTGTTCCTCACCTCCACCCTGCGCGACGTCCAGGCCGTGCACCGCGTCGACGACCGCGAACTGCCGGGCGCACCGGGCCCGGTGACCGCCAAGGCCATGCGGATCTTCGACGAGCGGTCCGGGGACGATCTGGATCCGTAGGAGCCCGGGAAAACAGGCTGCCAAGGAGCGGGTCAGGCGGGTAGAACACCCCTGATGACCACGACTCTGCGGCCGACCGAGCCGCTTCAGCACAACGCCGACGGGACGCGTTCGCGCCGATTCCAGGTGTGCGTGAACAGCCGGCCCGTCGGCACCCTGCATCTCGGCACCTCGCCGGGCTTCGGCGACAGTGTGGCCCGCATCGACGACCTGCGGATCGAGGAGCCGGACCGGCGTCGCGGGCGGGGCACGGTGGCCGCGCTGGCCGCGGAGGAGGTGGCGCGCGGCTGGGGATGCCGGCAGATCGAGGCGGTCGTGCCCGGTGACGCGGAGCCGGCGCTGCGGCTCGTCGAGGCGCTCGGCTACGTGCTGCGCAACCGCGGCATGGAGAAGCCGCTCGGCGGCACTGCGCCCGCACTGCCGGAAGGCAGCCGGGGCCGGCCCATGACCGAGGCCGACTACGAGGCGTGGTTCGCGCACGAGACCGAGCACTACGCCCGCGTGTGGATCGAGCGGGGCGTGCCCGAGGCCGACGCGTACGAGAGATCCAGGCGCGACCACGAGAGGCTGCTGCCGCAAGGGCTGGACACACGGGACATGCAGTTCAGCGTCCTCGAACACGAGGGGACGCGCGTCGGCACCCTCTGGGTGGCCCTGCTGGAGGACAAGGCCTACGTCTACGACGTCGCGGCCGACGCCGCCCACCGCGGACACGGACACGGCCGCACCCTCATGCTCCTGGCGGAGACCCAGGCGATCACCGCGGGCCGACGCGTCCTCGGCCTCAACGTCTTCGCCGGCAACACCCCGGCCGAGCGGCTCTACGAGTCACTCGGCTACCGGACGACGCAGTACGCCCTGTACAAGCCGCTGCTCTGAGCGGACCCGCGCCCCGAGGGGCGCGGGGCTGTGCCGATCAGCGGCTCCGCCGCGATGGGGATCCCCCCGCTCGAGCGAAGCCGAGAGCGGGTGAGCGACCATCCACGACGGCGCCGCAGACGACAACCCGTGGCCGCACATTCCGCGGAGCGCCGAGCAGCCGGTCAGGCCCCCGCCTCGGCCAGCAGCCGGTCCGCGATCTCCTCGATCCGCTCCCGCAGCCCCTCCTGGCTCTTGCCGCCGTCCAGGCGCTGACCGTCGATGACGTACGTCGGGGTGCCGGTCACGCCGATCGCCTTGCCCTCGGCCTGGTCGGCGTCGACGATCAGGATGTGCCGGCCGTCGATCAGCGCGGTGTCGAACTCCTCGGCGTCCAGGCCGAGTTCGGCGGCCACCTCGACCAGGAGGGGTTCTCCCTTACGGTCCAGCTCCTCGACCCGCGCCAGCACCGCCTCGACGTACGCCCAGCCCTTGCCCTGCTCGAGGGCCTCCTCGGCGGCCTGTGCGGCGGCGAAGGCGTGCTTGTGCTTCTCCAGCGGGAAGTGCCGCAGCCGCAGCTCCAGCCGGTCGCCGTAGCGGGCACGCAGGGCACGCAGATCGGCGAGGGCGCTACGGCAGTCGGGGCACTGGAGTTCGCACCAGACGTCGAGGACGGGTGCGGCGGGAGGCACGGGGGAGGAGTCGCTCATGCCGTCAGTCTCCCAGTCCGGACGCGGTCGACCCAATCGAAGCCCGGCCTCGGGGACCCGCGCCCGGGACCCTGATCCACATCCGGGGGACTGCCCGGGACCGGCACCTTCGGAGGAGCCGACCCGGAGATGTCCCTGATGTCCGCCCGGACCATGGCCGCGCGGGGGCCGGGCGGTGCAGGATGGAAGGGACGAAGTGCCCCTGCCCGACCGAGCCCTGCCTGGAGGACCGGATGATTGCCGAGACCGTCTGTTCCGCCGTGTCCGCGGCTGGCCTGGGCATCGCGGTGGTCACGGCCTACCGTAAGCGCTTCCTCGCGGCCGCCCGCATCGCCGCCTACTCACTCGTCCCCATCGGCCTGGTGATGACCGGCACCGTGCAGTGGCTGGCGGACACCGCCTTCAGTCCGACGGCCTGGGCGGGCTTCGGCGTGCTCGGCGCCGCCTGGCTGCTGTTCTCCACCACGCGCGCGGTGGAGCGCCGCCGGGGCGGCACCCGCAAGGAGCGCAGGGAAGCCAGGGCCGCGGGGCGGCGCGAAGCCGTCGCTCCGTCGGCGTCCGCGCCTTCCCTGGGCCCGGGAGCCCGTCCGGCGACCCGGCCCGCGAGCGCGCCCCGTACCGAGTCGGCGGACGACTTCAGCGACATCGAGGCCATCCTCAAGAAGCACGGCATATGACCCGCGCATGACGACTGAAACGACACAGTGGATCAAGGCTGTGGCGTGAAATGATCACGACCTGAACCGGACTTCACGGAATCCGGCGAACTGCCGGTCAATCCGGGCGTGTTGAGCGCACCGGACATGCGGATTGCGCCATCATCGCCGCGAGATGCTGGACACGGAACACGGCGATACCGCGCCGCCGAAGGACGAGCCGCGCGGATGCCTCTTCGCCCTTTCCCAGCCACCGCTGATGATCTTCCTTGCGGTGATCGGGTGTCTGCTGCTCATGGCCTCGTTGCACGACCTGCTGATGCTGTGAGCCGTACCCGTGGTCCCCGGCGCCACCCGCGGGGGACCACGTCGACATCCTTGTCCGGACGCTCGGGCGTCAGCCCGCCGCCTCCTTGCGCCGTGCCCGGTACGCGGCCACGTGCAGGCGGTTTCCGCAGGTGCGGCTGTCGCAGTAGCGGCGCGACCGGTTGCGGGAGAGGTCGACGAAGGCGCGCCGGCAGTCGGGGGCCTCACAGCGGCGCAGCCGCTCCTGCTCACCGGCCACCACGAAGAAGGCCAGAGCCATCCCGCAGTCGGCCGCAAGATGGTCGGCGACGGAGGCGCCGGGCGCGAAGTAGTGCACATGCCAGTCGTAGCCGTCGTGGTCCGTGAGGCGCGGAGTCGTACCCGCGGCGGCGACCAGCTCGTTGATCACACCGGCGGCGGTCCGGGCGTCGTGCGCCGCGAACACCGAGGCGAACCGGCCGCGGATCTTGCGCACGGCCGAGAGGTCGAACTCCGAGAGCGCCCCCACATCGCTGATTTCGTGGTTTCGTACGAAATCCTCGAGAGCCGCGACGTCGGGCAGTCCGTCCGGCGCCGCGTGGTCCTCCGGTGCGGTGTTCACCAGATCCACCACGGTGTCGAGCGCGCACCGGGTGTCGTGGGTGATCAGCACGTTTCGCTCCCTGGCCTGGGGGTCGGGCGGACGCCCGCCTCATGCTGGCCGATGGTAGTGGCTTGCCGCCCCGCTGCGGGCGGTCCTGCCACCGGGGCACCTTCCCCCTGCCCCGTCGCACACACCGGCGCCGCCCCACGACTCGATCGCGGCGGCGGCGCTGATGCGTACCGTATGCAGTTGTTCTGGCCCGAGCCGTCTCCCCGAGTCGACGGCGCCGGGCGGCTTCGTGGTGCCTCGCCCTAGCTCTCCGCCAGGATGTGCGAGAGCTCCTGGTCGAGATCGAAATGCCGGTGTTCCGTGCCGGGAGGCACAGCGGCGTCGGTTCGCTTCAGGAAGGATTCCAGCGCCCGCGCCGGGGCTTCCAACAGGGCCTCGCCCTCCGGAGAGCTCAGGGCGATGCACACGACCCCCTGACCGTGACTGCGCGACGGCCAGACACGGACGTCGCCGGTGCCGGTGGGCCGGTGCAGGCCTTCCGCGAGGAGGTCGCGGGCGAACACCCACTCGACGGTTTCCTCGGCTCCGGTGTGGAAGGTGGCGTGCACGGCGTAGGGGTCGGCCGTGTCGTACCGCAGGCCTGCGGGGACAGGCAGGGAGGACTCGCTCGACACAACGAGGCGCAGGTGCAGCTCGCAGCTGACCGTGGTGTTCATAAGCGCCAGGGCCTTTCGCTCAGTGTGCGCTCGGGGATTCGCACGTCGGCGAAATCGACATGCCACCTACGGTGCCGTTGTAAACCCCTCTGAGTGTTTTGCGTGCCTTTACGTAACTCTTCCGGCCGATGGGTCGTTCGCGCGGTACGGCCATTCCGGTGACCGGTTTCCGCTCAGTAAAGTAAGGTAAAGTTTGGCCGTATGAATACGGGGAGTAGCCGGACCGAGGGAGTGCCGGACGAGGCTGCCGTGGCATCGGACGAGACCAGGCCGGACGGAGCGCAGGGCGAGCAAGGGCTCGGCTCCAAGGCTCCGGCGTTCATCAAGAGGCGTCGCGCCCTGCATCTGAGCTGGCAGGTCGGGGTCTTCGTCGTCGGCCTCGCGGTCGTGGTCGCCGGCATCGTCATGCTGCCGCTGCCCGGCCCCGGCTGGGTGGTGATCTTCGGCGGCATGGCCATCTGGGCGACCGAGTTCGTCTGGGCCCAGCTGGTGCTCCGCTGGACGAAACGCAAGGTCACCGAGGCGGCCCAGCGAGCCCTCGATCCCAAGGTGCGGCGCCGCAACATCACGCTGACGGTGATCGGTCTCGTGATCGTGGGCGTGCTGGCCGGGATCTACCTCTGGAAGTTCGGCGTCGTGATGCCCTGGAAGATCAAGGATCAGTGATCCGCGCGGCAGGCGCGGGTGCCGGTGTGCGCTGGTTCGTGCTGGTCACAGGCACCCCCTGACATGGGGTAATGTTCTTCCTGCGTCCGGGCGATTAGCTCAGTGGGAGAGCGCTTCGTTCACACCGAAGAGGTCACTGGTTCGAACCCAGTATCGCCCACCCGGATCGGCGGCCCGTCTGTGAGAGCAGGCGGGCCGTGGTCGTGTGAACCCCGGTTCCGTGCTCCGGTGAGTTCCGGCCGAGCCGCATCCGTGTGCGGATGGCCAGTTGATGTTCGGTCCGTCGATCGCAGGCGTCTCACCTGCGATATCGCCCCCTCTCGCCGCACGCTCTGGCGCTGATGCGCCGTCAACGCGTCCGAGCGCCCGGTAAGAAATTCCTGTCCGAATCATTGACGCACCCCGGGGCCCTCCGTAACTTGTGGCAGCAAGCGCTTACTTGAAACGATTCATGCAGGCGGCAATGATGCCGGGGAGGGGCCCGACTGTGGGAACCAGCAGGAATGTTGAGAGGCGTGCGATCCTCAAGGTCGCCGGGGCGTCGGCGGCAGCGCTGGGGCTGGCCGCGACGACGGGCTGCGGCGGCGACAGCGGCACCTCCGCCGACGGGACGGTGACGATCCGTTACTCCTGGTGGGGTGCCGACGAGCGGGCCAAGAAGATCAACCAGACCATCAAGCTCTTCGAGAAGAAGTACCCGAAGATCAAGGTGAAGACGGACTTCCAGGACTACGTCTCATTCTGGGAGAAGTTCCAGACGCAAGCAGCCGGCGGAAATCCACCGGACGTTTTCCAAAACGCCGTCACTTTCCTTCGGAAGTACGACAAGAGAAGCGTCCTGCTCGACCTCAAGTCCCAGATCGACGCGGGGAATCTGAGCCTCGGCGACTTCCGTGCGGGCGTCACCAAGGTCGGCGAGGTCGACGGCAAGCAACTCGGCATCCCCGTCGGCTCCAACACGATGGCGCTGGTCATCGACAAGAAGGTCTTCCAGAAGGCGGGCGTCGAGCCGGCCACGGGCTGGACCTGGGACGACTACTTCAAGGCCCTCAAGACCATCCACGACAGGACCAAGGTGCCGGGCGACACGGGCTACTTCAGCATCATGTACCTGTACGACCTGTATCTGCGGCAGAACGGAAAGGCGTTCTACACCAAGGACGGGCTCGGTTTCGACAAGGCCGATCTGACGGAGTGGTGGCAGGACGGCTACGGCCGCGTGAGAGCCGGCATCATCACCGACCCCAAGACCGTCGAGCAGGACCGGCCCAAGTCCTCCCTCTCCGCCGGCCACGGGGCCTCGGAATTCACCTGGGACAACTTCACCGTTCGCTACACGGCCGAGGGCAGCAGCGAGTACGGCCTCGCGCCGATCCCCACCATGGACGGCAAGCACACCGGGCAGTACCTGGCCTCCCTGATGCTGAGTGCCTCCGCACGCACCCGGCATCCGAAGCAAGTCGCCCAGTTCATCGACTTCATGGTCCACGACCCGGAAGTCGGCAAGATCATGGGCTACGACCGGGGCATTCTCGCCTCGACCCAGCAGTACGACGCGTTCAAGCCGACCGACCCGGTCAACAAGGAGATCGCGCAGTACGAGGCGGACACCGCCAAGGCCGGCGTCCTCGGCACGATCACTCCGCACCCCTCCGGCGCCGACACCATCGAGGCGGCCTTCCTGCGCATCGGCGGCGACCTGGCCCAGGGCAAGACGAAGCCCTCCGCCGCGGTGAAGCAGTTCTTCGACGAGTCGCAGGCCGCCTTCCAGGCATAGCGCTCCGCTAGGGGTGCGGTTTGTTGGTTTTTGTCTGCTGTGCCGTCGTGGCTGGTCGCTCCCCCACTCTCGGCTTCGCTCGAGCGGGGGGATCCCCATCGCGGCGGAGCCGCATATCGGGCACAGCCCCGTGCCCCTTTGGGGCGCTCCGGAACCGATTGGGAAGCACCGTGACACTCCTCAAGGAATCACCGCCCGCCGCCCGGAAGGTCCGTTCCGCCGCCCCCGCCGCCGTCAAGCAGCGGGGGCGGCGGGAGAACCTCGCCGGCTATCTCTTCATGTCACCGTGGATCGCGGGCTTCTTGCTCCTGACCGCGGGCCCCATGGTCGCCTCGCTCTACTTCGCGTTCACCGACTACAACCTCTTCAACACCCCGAAGTGGGTCGGTCTCGACAACTTCACCAAGATGTTCGACGACCCCCGCTGGCAGAAGTCGGTGGAGGTGACGGCCAAGTACGTGATCATCGGCACCCCGCTGAAACTGCTGCTCGCCCTCGGGGTCGCCCTGCTGCTCGCGCAGAGCCGCCGCGGACAGGCCTTCTACCGGACCGCGTTCTACGCGCCCTCGCTCATCGGGGCGAGCGTCTCGGTCGCCTTCGTCTGGCGGTCGATCTTCTCCGACAACGCCATCGTCGACCGTACGATGTCGGTCCTCGGCTTCCATGTCGGCGGCTGGGTCGGCAACCCCGACTGGATCCTCTACTGCCTGGTCGCCCTCACCGTCTGGCAGTTCGGCGCGCCCATGGTCATCTTCCTCGCCGGGCTCAAGCAGGTGCCCAAGGAGTTGTACGAGGCCGCAGAGCTGGACGGCGCCGGGGCCTTCCGCACGTTCTGGAGCATCACGCTCCCGATGATTTCCCCGGTGCTGTTCTTCAACGTCCTGCTGGAGACGATCCACTCGTTCCAGATCTTCGGCTCGGCCTATGTCGTCTCCAACACCTACTGCGGCCCGGCCGACGCGACGCTCGTCTACACCTGCTACCTCTACCAGCAGGGCTTCAAGAACGCCCAGATGGGCTTCGCCTCCGCGATGGCCTGGATGCTGCTGCTCGCCGTGGCCCTGGTGACCGCCGTCCTGTTCTGGTCGCAGAAGAAATGGGTGCATTACGAGAACGACACGGAGGACGCCCGATGAGCGCCACCACCCCCGCCACCCCGAAGCCGCTCGGCGGTCTCGGCCGCAGGCGCGCCGGCTCGCTCGCGTGGCACATCGGCTCGCTGCTGGTCCTCGCGGTCGTCCTCTATCCCGTCGTCTGGGTGATCGGCGCGTCCTTCAAGCCGAGCAAGGACATCATCAACGGTCTTCAGCTGTTCCCCGCCCATCCCATCCTGGAGAACTTCAAGGGCCTGGCCGACGGTATCGCCGACATCTCGATCTGGACGTTCTTCCAGAACTCCCTTCTGTACGCGGGCGGCGCCGTCGTCGGCATCCTGATCTCCTGCTCGCTGACGGCGTACGCCTTCGCCAAGATCAGGTTCGCGGGCCGGAACCTGCTGTTCTCGCTGATGATCGGCACACTCCTGCTGCCGTATCACGTGCTGCTGATCCCGCAGTACGTGATGTTCCAGAAGCTGGAGCTGATCAACACCTATGTTCCGCTGCTGCTCGGCAAGTACCTGGCCACGGAGGCCTTCTTCGTCTTCCTGATGGTGCAGTTCATGCGCAACCTGCCGAGGGAGCTGGACGAGGCCGCCCGGATCGACGGCTGCGGGCATCTGCGGATCTACTGGTCGATCGTGCTGCCGCTGTGCCGGCCCGCGCTCATCACCAGCGCCATCTTCACCTTCATCAACGCCTGGAACGACTTCATGGGCCCGTTGATCTACCTCAACGAGCCCGGCAAGTACACCGTCTCCCTCGGCATGATGATGTTCCGCGACTCCGACGGCGTCGCCGCCAACTACGGCGGTCTCATCGCGATGTCGCTGGTGGCGCTGCTGCCGGTGCTGCTGTTCTTCCTCGCCTTCCAGCGCTATCTGATCGACGGTATGGCCACCTCCGGACTGAAGGGCTGAGGCGGTCACCATGGCCGAAGCGCGGGTCAAAGCACGCAAGGAGTCGGTGTTCGCGGAGCGGTTCGGGGTCTTCGCCGAGTGTCTGCTCACCGGGGTGTGGATCGCGGTGGCCTCGCTGGGCGTGGTGACCTTTCCGGCCGCCTTCGCCGCCGGGTCGCGGCATCTGCGCCGTCGCATGGGCCATGCGGGCGGCGGCTGGCGGGAGTTCGTCGGCGACTTCCGTACGGCCGTGCGCGGCGGGTGGGCCGCCGGGCTCGCCGGGTGGGTCGCGGCGCTCCTGGTCTGGGTCGACGTCCAGGCCGCTCGCGCCGGGCTGCCCGGGGGGCCGTTCGTGGGGGCCGTCGGCCTGTTCGCGCTGATCGGACTCGTCGTGGCCGGGCTGCGGGCGGCGGCGCTCTGGGAGCCGGGGGCGGCCTGGCGGTCGCTGCTCGCCGACGCCGGCCGCCGCACCGTCCTCGACCCCGCCGGATCCTTCCTCCTCGTCGGCGGAGCGGTCCTCGTCGTCTGTTCCGCCCTGCTGATCGCGCCGCTGGCGGTCCCCGTCCTCGGGGCCGTCGCGGCCGCGGCCGTCGCCGTGGAGGAGCGGTACCGGCGCCGCTGACGGACGGTGCCCTCGTCCGAGGCCGGCGCCCGGGCGCCGTATGTCTCTGTCATGCCCCTGACTGGCTGCACGGAAGAAACGTCCCGCACGGAAAGGAAAGGCTGAACTCATGTCTCCCATCCCCCGCAGATCCCTCCTCAAGGCGGCCGCCGTCGCCGGAGCCGCCGCGCAGTTCAGCTGGGCCCCAGGAGCCGAGGACGCCCAGGCCGCGCCCAGAGCCGAGGCCGCGGCCGGCGATCCCGTGACCCTGGACTGGCTGGAGGACGGCGGCCTGGGGGCCGCACCCGGCTCCACCGTCGGCGTCCCCTGGCCGAAGGGCGCCTACCAGCCCGACCAGGCCTTCGCGCTCACGGACGCGGACGGCAAGGCCGTGCCCGTGCAGTCCTGGCCGATCGCGTACTGGCCGGACGGCTCCCTCAAGTGGTCGGCGCACGCGGTGAGTTCGGGCTCCGGCAAGCTCACCCTCGCCGCCGGTGACGCGGCGGCCCCCGACCACAAGGTCACCGTCGACAAGAGCGGCGGCACCATCGACGTCTCGACCGGTGTCATCACCGCCAAGATCGGCAAGAACGGCTCCACCCTCATCAAGTCGGTGATCCGCGGATCGACGGAGATCGCCAGGAACGGACGGCTCGTCCTGATCCGCCAGCCGGAGATCGAGGACGAGGACCAGGGCACGGTGAAGACCGAGCGCTTCGACGGTGCCGTCGGCGAGGTCACCGTCGAACAGGAGGGCCCGGTCCGGGCCGTCGTCCGCATCGACGGCAAGCACCGCAGGGGCGACCGGAGCTGGCTGCCGTTCTCCGTCCGGCTGTACTTCTACGCCGGCGCCGACTCCTTCCGGATGGTGCACACCATCACCTACGACGGCACCCAGGAGCCCGGCAAGGCCGGCGGCGACTTCATCCGCGGGCTCGGGGTGCGCTTCGGCGTCCCGATGCGGGACGCGTCGTACGACCGGCACATCCGCGTCGGCGGCGAGGGCACCGGACTGCTGCGGGAGGCGGTCAAGGGCATCACCGGCCTGCGCCGCGACCCCGGCGCGGCCGTGCAGGCGGCCCAGTACGCGGGCCAGAAGCTGCCCGACCCGTCCACCTGGGACCAGCGGGTGACGACCCGGCTGCAGTACATCCCGGAGTGGGGTGACTACACCCTCTCCCAGCTCTCCGCCGACGGCTTCACCCTGCGCAAGCGCACCAAGAAGGGCTACGGCTGGATCGCCGCCGGCGGCGGCAGGCGCGCCTCCGGCTTCGGCTATGTCGGTGGCGCGAGCGGCGGATTCTCCTTCGGCCTCAGGGACTTCTGGGAGAAGCACCCCGCCCAGCTCGACATCCGCGACGCCCACACCGACGAGGCGGAGGTCACCCTCTGGCTCTGGTCGCCCGAGGCCCAGCCCATGGACCTGCGCTTCTACCACGACGGCATGGGCCAGGACACCTACGCCAAGCAGCTCGAAGGCCTCAACATCACCTACGAGGACTACGAGCCGAAGTTCGGCACCCCCTACGGCATCGCCCGCACCTCCGAACTCCTCTTCTGGGCCAACGAGTCGACCCCGGCCGCCGAGAAGCTCGCCGAGCAGGTCGAGGCCGTACGCGTGCTGCCGCAGCTCGCCGCCCCGCCGGGGCAGCTCATCAAGGCCAAGGTCTTCGGCCCGGGCCTGTACTCCGAGCCGGACCGCTCCACACCGGCCAAGGCGAAGATCGAGGACCACCTCGACTTCCTCTTCACCTACTACAAGGACCAGGTGGAGCAGCGCCGTTGGTACGGCTTCTGGGACTACGGCGACTTCATGCACACCTACGACACCGTGCGCCACCAGTGGCGGTACGACGTCGGCGGCTACGCCTGGGACAACTCCGAGCTCTCGCCGGACATCTGGCTCTGGATGGCCTACCTCCGCTCCGGCCGCGCGGACATCTTCCGCTTCGCCGAGGCCCTCACCCGGCACACGGGTGAGGTCGACGTCTACCACCTGGGCGACTGGGCGGGCCTCGGCACCCGGCACGGCGTCCAGCACTATGCCGACAGCGCCAAGCAGCAGCGCATCGCCAACACCACCTACCGGCGCTACTACTACTTCCTCACCGCCGACGAACGCGTCGGCGACCTCATGCACGCCAACGTCGACTCCGACGAGACCTTCCTGGTGCTGGACCCGCAGCGCAAGGTCCGCACCGATCCGTACACACCCGACCGGCACGCCCTGTCGATCGGCTTCGGCACCGACTGGAGTGGTCTGGTGTCCGCGTGGCTGACCGAGTGGGAGCGCAAGGGCCCCAAGTGGGAGAAGGCCAAGGCGCGGGTGCTGTCGACGATGGAGGGCATCGCCGCCCAGCCCAACGGGTTCGTCCAGGGCAGCGGGCTGTACGACCTCGACACCGGCAAGTTCGCCGTCGCCTCGGCGCCCGTGGTCTCCGTCTCGCACCTGTCGGCCGTCTTCGGCCTGGGCGAACTGTGCGCCGAGCTCATCGACCTCGTGGACATGCCCGAGTTCAATCAGGCGTACTTCGACTACTGTCGCTACTTCAACGCCACCAAGGCCGAGCAGAAGGCCCGCTACGGCTCCGACTTCGGCACCCTGCTGCTGTTCCAGGGGCATTCGCGCCTCGACGCGTACGCCGCCGTACAGACCGGTGACGCTGCGCTGGCCAAGCGGGCGTGGGCGAAGTTCTACAGCTCGGACGGGTATACGGAGGCTTCGCCCTGGAAGACGGAGGCTTTGAGCGGGCCCGTGACGTTGGTTGCGGGGAGCGAGGCGGCCTGGGTTTCGTCGAATGACACGGCGCTGTACGGGCTTGCGGCCATTGAGAATCTGGCGCTGCTCGGCGACAAGATGCCGTAACGCTCCGCTGGGGGCCGGGGAACTGCGCTTGCTTTTCGTCTGCGGGCCGTATGTGGCTGGTCGCGCCCACGCGGCGGAGCCGCAAATCGGCAGAGCCCCGCGCCCCTTTGGGGGCGCTTCAGTTCATGGTCGTCAAGATGTCCCGTACTCGGCGGACATCCCTGAGGCGGCGCTCGTAGGTTGCGCCCAGTGCCAGCAGGAGCAGGCCGGCGAGGGCGAATGGCACCCAGCGGGGGACGGCGCCGGTCAGCTGGACCAGGTAGGGGGCCAGTTCGTGCAGGGCGTCCAGGGTCAGCACCGAGCCGCCCAGGACGAGCGGCGCCTGGAGGCGGTGGCGGGCGCCCAGGAGGGTGGTCAGCAGGGCCGCCGCGCCGAGCAGCAGCGGGCGCGTCCAGTGCGGGTCGTGCCAGGCCGCGACGAGGCTCGGCAGCAGGGTGGCGGCGAGTCCGGCGCCGTACGCCGTCCACGACGACGCCTGCGGATCGCGGGACCTGCGCCAGGCGCCGACACACAGCGCCGGCACGGTGACCGGGAGCGTGTACGCCTCGACGGTGCCGACGTCCCAGGCGGCCAGCCGGACCCAGCCGGCCAGCAGGAACAGGGCGGCGGCCGCACAGCCTGCGGGGCGGCGGTCGGGGCGTACCGCCGTGCCCGCCGCGATCACTCCGCACAGGGACAGCACCAGGGCGAGCATCGGCGGGGCGGTGATCGCGAGGCCGACGGCCAGCAGCCCGGCGGCGGCTCCGGTCACTTCGACCGGCACGCGCGCGTGGCTCTCACTCAGGCGCGCGGCGAGCAGGGCCGCGGCCGCCGGGACCACCAGGACCAGCAGCGCCGTGTGCTGCGGCCGCCAGTCGGCCGCCAGACCCGTCGCGCACGCCAGCGCGGTGGCGTACACAAGCGCGGCCGGGGCCGTGAAGGGTGCGAGGTGCGGCCGCAGCGAGGCAGCGGCGAACAGTGCCGCCAGGAGGGACAGCACGGTGAGGGTGGCCGGCTGCGAGGCCAGCGAGAGGAAGGCGAGGGAGACCGAACCGCCCAGGGCGAGCGCGGTGCCGGTCACGGGCAGAAGCCGGAAGGCCGCCGCCGCGAGGGCCGCTCCGGTCACCACGACCTGCAGCAACAGGGCGGCGGAGTAGGGGAGTTGGAGGACCGCAGGCAGCGTCATGACGGTGGCCCAGACGAGGAGCGTCGCGCCGGTCAGCGCCTGGGGCCGCCGGGTCTCACCGCGGACCAGCAGGGCCAGCACGGCCGCGACGACCACCGGGCCGAGGAGCAGCTGACCGGGATACGACGGCCACGGCATGTGGACGGCCGCAGCGACCCGCGCGTCCGAGGGCGCACCGGTCCACCAGCGCTCCGCCCAGCCCAGCGGGCCCAGCAGCGAAACCACCAGCAGCGGCAGCGCACAGGCCACGGCGAGCGTCTGCACCGCCGCGGAGGCCTGGACCAGCCCCCGCCGCACCGGCTCGGGCAGCCGCACCCGCAAGGCCGCCAACAGGGCGATGCCACAGGCCAGGTACCCCGGTACGGTCCATCCGTCCGGCAGCGTCACCCGCAGCACGCCACCGACCGCGGCGACCAGGAGCAGACCGCCCGGCACGGCGTTGCCCGTCGCCACGGCCGGCCTCGGCAGCCGCCAGGCGGCGACCAGCGCGATCGCCGCCGCAAGGGTGAGGAGCGCCGCCGCACGGGCGGCGGCGCCCGGACCGGCTGCATCCCACGAGAGCCAGCCGGCCGTCAGTGCACCCAGGGCGCCCGTTCCGTATGCGCCGACCGCGGCGAGGACACGTACGGACCGGGCGGTCACCCGGAGCGCCACACCTGTGTCGAACCCGGCCGTCACCAGCAGCGCGGCCGCGATCCCGGACGCCCCCGCGCCGGCCGAGATCGCCCAGAACAGCAGCGGGAGCTGGGCCGCGGCCAGCGCGGCGGGCAGCGGCAGCCGCAGCCCGGCCGCACGCGGCAGCAGACCGTACGCCGCCCAGAGCCCCGCCAGCAGCGCCGACGCGATGGCCGTGTACCCCGCCCCGTCCGTCCCCATGAAGGCGACCTGCCGCAGTGCGTACGCGTCCAGCACCGTCAGCGCCAGTCCCAGACCGGCCACCGACTCGGCCGTCGAACGCAGCCCGCGCCGCAGCAGGACGAACGGTGCGCCGAACGCGGCCACCGTGACCGCGCCGAGCACGAGGGCCCGCGCCGCGATCCCCAGTTCTCCCCAGCTGACCAGTGTGAACACCATCGCGGCGACGGTGAGCAGAACCCCGCCGAGCAGCAGCAGAAGGTTCTGCACACCGGGTGCGGTGGCCTCCCGACGAGACGTCTTTACGGGCGCCTGCGGCGGGTGCACCGGGCGCGCCGCCTGGAGCGCGGCGACCAGCCAGGCACGGCGATGGAGCAACTGGGCCCGGCGGGCGTCCAGTTGCCAGAGCTCGGCGTCGAGGAGCCGCAACTCCTCGGCCGGGGGCGGAACATGCGTCATGACTCGGAGTGTGGTCCGCGTCACGTCGTACGGCATGAGTGCGGGTACTCAGCCATGTACTCAGTTCCGCCACCACGTGGCTCGGATCCGGGGGCGAACGCCCGGGCAGGGGCAGACTCTCCCCATGGACTGGACGCACTACCGCTTCCGCAGCCGCTGGGTCCTGCCCGCCTCGCCCGCCACCGTCTACGACGTGCTGGAGCGGGCCGAGGAGTACCCCCGCTGGTGGCCCCAGGTGCGGGAGGTGACCCGGCTCGACGACACCACCGGCGTCATCCGGATCCGCTCCCTCCTCCCGTACGACCTGCGCTTCACCGCCCGCGAGGCGCGCCGCGACCCCGGCGCGGGCGTCCTGGAGATCGTCATGTCCGGCGACATCGAGGGCTGGGCGCGCTGGACGATCACCGCCCAGGGTGCGGACGCTCTCGCCCGCTTCGAGCAGGCCGTCCACGTGCACAAGGCGCTGCTGAGGCGGTTCGCCGTGCCGGGCCGGCCGGTGTTCCGCGCCAACCACCGGCTGATGATGCGGGCCGGGCGGCGAGGCCTGGTCACGTACCTGGAAGCGGTTTGAAGGAAACCCGCGAAGACCTGTATGGTTCAGTGCGTTCCCGGGCGATTAGCTCAGTGGGAGAGCGCTTCGTTCACACCGAAGAGGTCACTGGTTCGAACCCAGTATCGCCCACCGGGAAAGGCCGGTCCGCAGCAGCGGACCGGCCTTCTGCATGTCGGCGTGCTTCATGCCGCCGCCGGAAGATCCGGCCGCAGTGGCCACGCCGGGTTCACTATCTCCTCCGTGCCGCTCTTCGCGAACCACGCCTGCAGACCGCGCGCCTGGGCCGCGTGCCAGGTGGTCTGCAGGGCGTGCAGCTCGGCGGGGGACAGGCGCTCCAGCCGGGCGGCGAAGCGACGCCCGAGGGCCCGTACGACGTCCAGCGCGGCCAGGGCGTCCGCCGCCGCGTCGTGCGCGCCCTCCAGCGTGACGCCGTAGTGCGCGCACAGATCGGTCAGGGTGCGGCGGCCCTTGCGGTAGCGGTCCAGGTGCTTGTCGAGGACCCGGGGGTCGAGCACCCGCAGCGTCGACGCCTCGAACCAGCGGTCCAGCGACGAGGCGCGATGGCGGCGCAACTCACGGTCCAGGAGCGTCAGATCGAACGGCGCGTTCATCACCACGAGCGGACGGGCCATCGCCGCCTGCTCGGCCAGTTCCTCGGCTATCTCGTACATCACCGGCGCCGGCCAGCGGCCGTTGCGCTGCAGGTGTTCGTCCGTCAGCCCGTGCACCGCCGTCGCCGCCTCCGGCACCGGCACACCCGGGTTGACCAGCCAACGGGTCATCCGGGGCCGGCTGCCCGGGGCGTCCTGGACGACGACGGCGGCCGACACGATCCGGTCGGTCTCGACGTCGACACCCGTGGTCTCCGTGTCGAAGGCGGCCAGGGGCCCCTCGTACCAGGTCGTCATGCCTATACAACTCCTCGTTCACCCACGGCAGCTGACGTCCCGTCTTCTGCCTGTTTGGTGATACCCGGGCTGTTTGCGCCGTACGCCGGAAGGACACAACAGGAGTACGGGTCTTTGCAGTTCAGCGGCCCGCAGCGGGGAAACTCTTGGCGTGGAAGGCTGTTGGTCATGGCGATAGCGCAGCCCGAGCGGGGCGGGCTGCTGCCCGAACGTGCGGGCCCCCTTCGCGGCACACTCGCCACCACCGCCTGCATGGAGACACTGCAGGTGGGTTATCTGCACGCCGTCGCCGCGGCGGCCGGCTGCTCGCTGTCGCAGCCGTTTCCGGACAACGGCATCGACTGGCACGTCAGTCACGGCTCGCCCGGGCACACCGTCGACGACGAGGTGACCATCAAGGTGCAGCTGAAGTGCACGTACCAGGTCGCGCCTAACCCGCCAGGACGTTTCTTCTCCTTCACGCTCGACAACGACCATCTGCGCAAGCTCGCGCGCACGCCCGTCTCGGTGCACAAGATCCTGGTCGTGATGCTCGTCCCGAGATCCCAGGACGACTGGCTGCGCGCCAGCCACGACCGTCTCGACCTGCGGCACTGCTGCTACTGGGTCAACCTGGCCGGCCAGCCGGTCACCGGGCGGACCCGGACCACCGTGCGGATACCGACCTCACGCATCTTCGACGACCGGGCGCTGTGCGAGATCATGACGCGGGTCGGGGCCGGAGGCAGACCATGACGCACCGCCCGCTGGAGGAGCCGCTGCGGCCCGTCAGGCCGCACCCGGTCGAGGCCTCCTGGCACCGTCCCCCCGAGCCCGACGAGGTCGACCCCGCCGTGCTCAGCGCCCTGCTGCACCGGCACGGCTGGGAGCGGCGCGGTGGAGCCGCCGGACGCTACGGCCGCTGGACCCCGCCCGGCCCGGGCGGCGGCGGGACGAGCCTGCTCGTGCCCGAGAGCCGCGCCTTCCCCGACAGCGACGACCTGCTCGGCGAGGCGCTCGTCGCGCTGACCCGCAGCGGCACGCCCTCCGCGCGCGAAGTACTGGTCGGGCTCGCCGTGCCCAGCGACGAGATCCGCTGGTGGCGGGATGTGCCGAGCGGTCCCGCCGGCTCCGCGCCCTGGGTGGTCGAGGAGCAGCTGCGCGCTTCGGCCCGCCAGATGCTGCTCGCCGGAGCGCTCGCCACGCGCGCGCGTGCGGGCTATTACGGCGCCCGGCACCGCCGCGCCGCCGCCGCGCTGCTGGAGAGCGTCCTCGTCGGCTCCGCGGCCGGGGGCGGCCGGCTGACCGCCTTCGTGCCCGTCGTCACCGGGCGGCAGCTCCCCGTACGCCTCCACCAGGCCCTGTACGCCGCTCGCGAGGCCATCGACTACCAGCGGGCCACCGGCGGCATGGACGCCTTCGACGGCGCCGTCGAGGCGGGCGTGAGCCGTGAGCTCACCGAGGCGCTGATCGCCCTGGTGCGCGGCACCGAGGGCGCCCGGATCGCCGTCGAGTGGGCACCGGCCGCCGGGGTGCCCGAGGACTGCGTGGCGGGCGTCGAGCCGGTGGAGTTCTCACCGGGCGACCTGCCCGTGCTGCGCGAGGCCGGGGCCCGCTATCTGCGCGAGGAGCCGTCCGTGCCCGTGCGGATCACCGGCACCGTGGTGCGGATGCGCAGGTCGGGGCCGCGCGGGGAGGGCAGCGTACGGCTGCGGGTGATCGCGGGGGCCGAGGTGCCGCACGTCCGGATCACGCTGGACGAGGAGGACTACCGCATCGCCGGGCACGCCCACCTCGTAGGGCTGCCCGTGCGGCTGCACGGGCGGCTGGAGAGCCGGGGCGGCTTCCGGCGGCTGACGGGAGCCTCTGGCGTCGCACCGGTGCAGGTGGAGGAAGCGGAGCGGGACCGGCTGATGAAGTCGCTGCAGGAGAACCTCGACTTCTTCGAAGAGGCCTGCAGCGGAGAGGATGACGACTGAGCGCGGGCCTGCCTGCACGAAGGGCGGCCGTTTCGCGGTCGGAGGGTCGGGGTCGGTACGATCCCCTATTGCGCGCGCTCCTGGTATGGCGCCGCAACCACCTTCAGTCAGGAGAGACCGGTGTCAGACGTCCGTGTGATCATCCAACGCGATTCCGAGCGGGAAGAGCGCGTGGTGACGACGGGCACTACGGCCGCCGAGCTCTTCGCCGGCGAGCGCTCGATCGTCGCCGCGCGCGTGGGCGGCGAGCTCAAGGACCTCGCCTACGCGCCCGCCGAGGGCGAGGTCGTGGAGCCGGTGGAGATCTCCTCCGAGGACGGCCTGAACATCCTGCGCCACTCCACCGCGCATGTGATGGCACAGGCCGTGCAGGAGCTGTTCCCCGAGGCCAAGCTGGGCATCGGCCCGCCGGTCAAGGACGGCTTCTACTACGACTTCGACGTCGAGAAGCCGTTCACGCCCGAGGATCTCAAGGCCATCGAGAAGAAGATGCAGGAGATCCAGAAGCGCGGGCAGAAATTCGCCCGTCGTGTGGTGACCGACGAGGCGGCCCGCGAGGAGCTGGCCGACGAGCCGTACAAGCTGGAGCTGATCGGCCTCAAGGGCTCGGCGTCGAGTGACGACGGTGCGGACGTCGAGGTCGGCGCGGGTGAGCTGACGATCTACGACAACCTGGACGCCAAGACCGGTGAGCTGTGCTGGAAGGACCTCTGCCGCGGTCCCCACCTGCCCTCGACCCGCAACATCCCGGCGTTCAAGCTGATGCGCAACGCGGCCGCCTACTGGCGCGGCAGCGAGAAGAACCCGATGCTCCAGCGCATCTACGGCACCGCCTGGCCGTCCAAGGACGAGCTCAAGGGCTACCTCGACTTCCTCGCCGAGGCCGAGAAGCGCGACCACCGCAAGCTCGGCAGCGAGCTCGACCTGTTCTCCATCCCGGAGCAGATCGGTTCCGGCCTCGCCGTCTTCCACCCCAAGGGCGGCATCGTCCGCCGGGTGATGGAGGACTACTCGCGCCGTCGGCACGAGGAGGAGGGCTACGAGTTCGTCTACACCCCGCATGCGACGAAGGGGAAGCTCTTCGAGACGTCCGGGCACCTGGACTGGTACGCCGAGGGCATGTACCCGCCCATGCAGCTCGACGAGGGCGTGGACTACTACCTCAAGCCCATGAACTGCCCGATGCACAACCTGATCTTCGACGCGCGCGGCCGCTCCTACCGTGAACTGCCGCTGCGCCTCTTCGAGTTCGGGACCGTGTACCGGTACGAGAAGTCGGGCGTCGTGCACGGCCTGACCCGTGCCCGCGGCTTCACCCAGGACGACGCGCACATCTACTGCACCCGCGAGCAGATGTCGGACGAGCTCGACAAGACGCTCACCTTCGTCCTCGGCCTGCTGCGCGACTACGGTCTGACCGACTTCTACCTGGAACTCTCCACCAAGGACCCGGAGAAGTTCGTCGGCTCGGACGAGGTCTGGGAAGAAGCGACCGAGACGCTGCGTCAGGTCGCCGAGAAGCAGGGCCTGCCCCTGGTTCCCGACCCGGGCGGCGCCGCCTTCTACGGGCCGAAGATCTCCGTCCAGACCAAGGACGCCATCGGCCGGACCTGGCAGATGTCGACGATCCAGCTCGACTTCAACCTGCCGGAGCGCTTCGACCTGGAGTACACGGGTCCGGACGGCTCCAAGCAGCGCCCGGTCATGATCCACCGCGCGCTGTTCGGCTCGATCGAGCGGTTCTTCGCGGTGCTCCTGGAGCACTACGCGGGCGCCTTCCCGGCCTGGCTGGCCCCGGTCCAGGCGGTCGGCATCCCGATCGGCGACGGGCACGTGGAGTACCTGGAGAAGTTCGCCGCGGCCGCGAAGAAGCAGGGCCTGCGGGTCGAGGTCGACTCCTCCTCCGACCGCATGCAGAAGAAGATCCGAAACGCCCAGAAGCAGAAGGTGCCCTTCATGGTCATCGCGGGCGACGAGGACATGTCGGCCGGTTCGGTCTCCTTCCGCTACCGCGACGGCTCGCAGGAGAACGGCATCCCGTTCGACGAGGCCATCGCCAAGATCGCGAAGGTCGTGGAGGACCGGGCGCAGGTCTGACCGTCCGGTCCGGCCGGCCTGGTCCGCCGGTGTCCGAGGGCCCTCGGGAGGTTCAGCCTCCCGGGGGCCTCTCGTCGTCCTCGCGGGCGAAGACCTGCAGCACCCAGGAGGCGAAGGTACCGGTCACCGCGCCGAGCAGGGCCAGCCCGACGACCATCATCCCGACCGCGATCAGCCGTCCCAGCGGCGTCACCGGCACGATGTCGCCGTAGCCGACGGTCGTCAGGGTCGCACAGGCCAACCAGACGGCGTCCCCGAAGGTCCGCACCGACGTGCCCGCAGCCCCGCGTTCCTGCTGGTAGAGGGCGAGAGCCCCGGCGAAGCCGAGCAGGACCGTCGCCAGCCCGGAGTACGCGATGACGCGCGCGTGCAGCGCGAGCCGGGGCTTGCCGTGCCGCCGCTGCACGGCTTCGTAGACCTTGACAATCCGAAGGGGCCGCAGCAGCGGCAGAATCAGCACCACCGTGTCCAGCAAGTGCCTCCGCACGAACCTGTGCCCCTGCCCGCTCAGTCGCCACAGCACCGCGTAGTTGAAGGCGAACAACGCCCAGGAGAGCAGCAGCACCGCGAGCGCCAGCTCCTGCACGGGGGCCGCCAGACCGGGTGCCAGGACGCGGATCGCGTACGAGGCGAGGAAGGCCAGCGATGCGACGGCGAGCGGCAGCTCGGTCCGCTGCTCCCAGAGGGCTGCGCGAGTGTCATCGTCCACCGGCCCAGCTTGGCCCGGAGCGCTTTTCGCACAACCCCGCCGACACGCCGCGAACGGGCGACGCCATATGCTGCATGGCATGACGAGTGAGCCGGAGCAGCAGTTGGGAGTGGGGGTCCAGGACGCGTTCCAGCGCCTGTGGACGCCCCACCGGATGGCCTACATCCAGGGCGAGAACAAGCCGACCGGCCCCGGCGCCGACGACGGCTGCCCCTTCTGCTCCATCCCGGCCAAGTCCGACGAGGACGGGCTGATCGTCCGGCGCGGTGAGCAGGTCTACGCCGTGCTCAACCTGTACCCGTACAACGGCGGCCACCTCATGGTCGTCCCCTACCGTCATGTCGCCGACTACACCGACCTCACGGACCCCGAGACCGTCGAGCTCGCCGCGCTCACCAAGCAGGCGATGACGGCCCTGCGGACCGCCTCCGGTGCCCACGGCTTCAACATCGGCATGAACCAGGGCACGGTCGCCGGTGCCGGCATCGCGGCCCACCTCCACCAGCACATCGTCCCGCGCTGGGGCGGCGACACGAACTTCATGCCGGTCGTCGGCCACACGAGGGTGCTGCCGCAGCTGCTGGCGGACACCCGGAAGATGCTGGCGGAGGCCTGGCCTTCGGCGTAAAGCCTCCGCGTCGTACCCGTCCTGCGCGTCGTAGACGTCCTATGCCTCGTACACGTCCGCTTTCTTGGGCGTGGGGTCCTGGACCTGCGTGCTCAGGAACGCCGACCTGGTGCCGAACTTCTCCGTGTCCACGCCGTTCTCCTCGAGGACCCGTATCGCCGCCGCGTGCACCACCCGCAGCACCGGCGTGGCGGCGCGCAGCGCGTCGTCGGCCATGAAGCGGTGGCGCCAGGGCTGGTCGGCCCAGGCGTGCCGGAGGCCGAAGGGCTCGGGCAGGGCTATCGTGCCGCCCAGCCAGTTCAGCAGCGGCGGGTACCAGGAGAGCGGGGCGCGGACGGCCAGCCGTACGACTTCGTCGGTGGTGACCAGCGGGAGGGACACCTTCCGGGTCTCCCACGGCTTGAACGACTTCTGGACCTCCTTCGTCGGCGCCTCGGGCTTGCTGGTGAACAGGGAGTTCACCGGACCGAGCGCGTGCCCGGTGACCTCGATGCGCAGTGTCTCGTGCAGCACGGTCACCGTGATCATCATGGTGATGACCAGCTGTCCGTCCCACAGGGTCCACTGCACGCCCAGGTAGTGCCGGTCGCCCGCGCCGAACTGCTGCTTGTTGCAGATGTCCTGTATCGCGTGCGACTTGACCTGGTAGGCGTCCACGTCCGTGCCCTCGGGCCGGGAGACCTCCTTCGCGCCCTCGCCGATCGGTGTGACGATCCAGTGCCGCACGGAAGGGGTCGGGAAGCCGCCGGTGTTGAGCGTGTTCCGCTCCAGCATGCGCAGCTGGTCGTGGATCGAGCGGATGACGTCCCAGCTGCGGAAGGGGTGGATCTCCCGGGTCGGGTCGGCGGGCACCAGGTCCTCCGCGAGCTGCCAGCTGCCCCAGCGGGTGCCCATCCCGAGGATGCCCTTCGGGCCGGCGTAGAACACGGAGTTGGACTGCTGCTCGGCGCTCAGCTTGGCCAGGGACTGGCGCAGTGCGTCCGCCTTCGTCTCGCCCGGGCTGGTCGGCACCGCCTCGGGCACCTTGGCCCCGATGCTGCTGCCCGCCAGCAGGCTGTCCCAGCGCTCACGCAGGTCCTTCGCCGTCCGCTCGCAGATCTGCCGGGCCCAGAACCAGCCGATGACCGGCATGATCACCGAGGCTCGCGCATACCAGGCCCAGAAGCCCGTGAACGGCATGCGGATCAGGAAGATCACGGCGAGGGCGCCCACCGCCACCAGCAGGGTGGTGGCCAGCGCGCCGGCCCGCTTGTCGTCGCGCTTGGCGACGGTGGTGCGGATCGAGAAGACCAGCAGCCAGACGAGGAGGCCGGGCAGGAACAGCAGGCCGCACAGCACCATCACGATGCTCAGCAGATTGTCCCGGTCCTTGCGGATGTTGTTCGCCGCCAGACAGTGCTCGACGACGACCGGGGGCTCGGCGCCGAAGGACTGGATGAGCGGCTTGCGGCCGGCGCCCACCATGCGGTCCACCACCGCCCGCGAGTAGGCCTCACCCAGGTTGGGCCGGAATATCCTCGCCCATTTCAGGCCGGGTTTGACGGTGGTCTCATGCCACTCGTTGTCCGCCTTCTTGATGTCCGCGACCGGATTGTCCCGGTAGGCCGCGGAGGCCAGCGCGAACGTGGCTGTCTGGCCCTCGTTGCCCGTCCGGGGCACCTGGGGGCCGAAGATGTCCCCGTAGCCGCTCTCAACGGTCATTCCCGCCCCCGATCGCCGCCGACGTCGCTTCTGCGGCTTTCCCGACTTCCTTGCTTCGCACACCTGTTGATCAGGTCGTCACGGTACTCGCCTGACAACTTGATCAGGTCATCAGCGTATCCGCAGGCACTGACATTCGTCGGCGGACGGCCGAAGCCGCCCGCCGACGGAGGGGAGCGTTCCACAAAAGCGACTTGGAAGCGCCCGGCGCCAACTACGAGGCGTCGCGCGCCTCTTCACGGATCCTTTCTGCGATCTGCGGAGGCATCGGCTCGTGCCGTGCGTAGGAGCGGTTGAAGCGCGCGGTGCCGTGCGAGAGGGAGCGCAGGTCCACGGCGTACCGTCCGATCTCGATCTCGGGCACCTCGGCTCGTATGAGTGTGCGGTTTCCGGTGGTCTGTTCCGTGCCGAGCACCCGGCCGCGCCGTCCGGACAGGTCGCTCATCACGGCGCCCACGTAGTCGTCGCCGACCAGGACGGTCACCTCGGCCACCGGTTCCAGCAGATGGATCTTCACGTCGGCCGCCGCCTCCCGCAGCGCCAGCGCGCCGGCCGTCTGGAAGGCCGCGTCCGAGGAGTCCACGGAGTGCGCCTTGCCGTCCAGCAGGGTCACCCGGACGTCGATGAGCGGATAGCCCGCCGCGACTCCCTTGGCCGCCTGGGCCCTTACGCCCTTCTCGACCGAGGGGATGAACTGCCGCGGCACCGCACCGCCGACGACCTTGTCCACGAACTCGATGCCCGAGCCGCCGGGCAGCGGCTCCACCTCGATCTCGCAGATCGCGTACTGCCCGTGCCCGCCGGACTGCTTCACATGGCGGCCGCGGCCCGCCGACTTGCCCGCGAACGTCTCCCGCAGGGAGACCTTGTGCGGGATCACGTCGACCTGGACGCCGTAGCGGCTGCGCAGCCGTTCCAGCGCCACGTCCGCGTGCGCCTCGCCCAGGCACCACAGCACCACCTGGTGGGTGTCCTGATTCTGCTCGAGCCGCATGGTCGGATCCTCGGCGACCAGCCGGGAGAGACCCTGCGAGAGCTTGTCCTCGTCCGCCTTGCTGTGCGCCTGGATGGCGAGCGGCAGCAGCGGGTCGGGCATCTGCCACGGCTCCATGAGCAGCGGGTCGTCCTTGGCGGAGAGGGTGTCGCCGGTCTCCGCCCGGTTCAGCTTCGCCACGCACACCAGGTCGCCCGCGATGGCGTGCGTCACGGTGCGCTGCTGCTTGCCGAAGGGGGTGGACAGCGCCCCGATGCGCTCGTCGACGTCGTGGTCCTCGTGCCCGCGGTCCGCGAGCCCGTGCCCGGACACATGCACCGTCTCGTCGGGGCGCAGCGTGCCGGAGAAGACGCGGACCAGGGAGACCCGGCCGACGTAGGGGTCCGAGGCCGTCCGCACGACCTCGGCGACCAGCGGGCCGTCCGTGTCGCAGGCCTTCACCTCGCGCGGCTTGCCGTCGATCGTGGTGACCCCGGGTGTGGGGTGCTCGAACGGGGTCGGGAAGCCGCCCGTGACCAGTTCCAGGAGCTCGACGGTGCCGAGGCCCTGCTTGGCGCCCTCGGCCGCGGGGGCGGCGGCCAGGACCGGGAAGAAGACCCCGCGTGCGACGGCCCGCTCCAGGTCCTCGACGAGCGTCTTGAAGTCGATCTGCTCACCGCCCAGATAGCGGTCCATGAGGGTCTCGTCCTCGCTCTCCGAGATGATCCCCTCGATCAGCCGGTTGCGGGCCTCCTCGATCCGGGGCAGCTGGTCCTCGCCCGGCTCCGACTCCTTGCGCTCGCCGGAGGAGTAGTCGAAGACCTTCTGCGACAGCAGCCCGGTCAGCCCCGTCACGGGCGCGTGCCCGTCCGGGCCCTGCGGGCCGTGCAGCGGCAGGTAGAGCGGCAGCACGGCGTCGGGGTCGTCCCCGCCGAAGGCCTCCGCGCAGGTCCGCGTCATCTCCTCGAAGTCCGCCCGGGCGGCCTCCAGGTGGGTGATCACGATCGCCCGTGGCATGCCGACGGCCGCGCACTCCTCCCACACCATGCGGGTCGAGCCGTCCACGCCGTCGGAGGCCGAGACGACGAAAAGGGCCGCGTCCGCCGCTCGCAGACCGGCCCGCAGCTCCCCGACGAAGTCGGCGTATCCGGGGGTGTCGAGGAGATTGACCTTGATGCCGTCCCATTCGACCGGCACCAGGGAGAGCTGCACCGAGCGTTGCTGCCGGTGCTCGATCTCGTCGTAGTCGGAGACGGTGCCGCCGTCCTCCACGCGGCCCGCCCGGTTCACTGCTCCCGCGGTGAGTGCGAGAGCTTCCACCAGTGTCGTCTTGCCCGATCCGCTGTGGCCGACCAGCACCACATTCCGTACGGACGCGGGGTGGTCGGCCGCTGTAGCCCTGCCGGCGGCTCCGGGGTGTGCGCTTGCCTTGTCGCCCATGGCCTTGCCTCCCGTGCACGGTGAGGTCACTGTGGGCGCGGGCATGCCGGGCCGCGTGCGGTGGCGGCTCCGATGACGCCCGCGGTTCTTCGAGCTTTCCACTCCCGTCACGGTGCGTCCATACGAAGGACGTGATCGCACCACCCGCCCCCGCCCCGGGCCGTCCGCCCGATCTCCCCGCAGACGTCCGGGTGCCCGGCAGTCGCACACGCGCGCGCGTGGCTACGATGGGCCAGCCGGAGGCCAGCAGGGGCCGCGGCCACACCGACCGTCGGGAAGGCCATGCTGAACAAGTACGCGCGTGCATTCTTCACGCGTGTCCTCACGCCGTTCGCCGCGTTTCTCATCCGCCGGGGCGTCAGCCCCGACACGGTCACGCTCCTCGGCACCGCCGGCGTTGTCGCGGGCGCACTGGTCTTCTACCCCCGGGGTGAGTTCTTCTGGGGCACGGTCGTGATCACGCTGTTCGTGTTCTCCGACCTCGTCGACGGCAACATGGCCCGCCAGCTGGGCCGCACCAGCCGCTGGGGCGCCTTCCTGGACTCCACCCTCGACCGGGTCGCCGACGGCGCGATCTTCGGCGGATTCGCCCTCTGGTACGCGGGAAGCGGCAACGACAACGTCCTGTGCGCCGTCTCGATCTTCTGCCTGGCCAGCGGCCAGGTGGTCTCGTACACCAAGGCCCGCGGCGAGTCGATCGGACTGCCGGTCGCCGTCAACGGACTCGTGGAGCGCGCCGAACGCCTGGTCATCTCGCTGGTCGCGGCCGGGCTCGCCGGACTGCACAAGTTCGGAGTGCCGGGCATCCAGTACCTGCTGCCGATCGCCCTGTGGATCGTCGCCGTCGGCAGCCTGGTCACGCTCGTCCAGCGGGTGGTCACCGTCCGTCGCGAGTCGGCGGAGGCGGAGGCCGCGGCGGCCTCCCCCGACAACGCCTCACAGGGGAGCGAGGCGGCGAAGTGAGCCTGCGCGATCAGCTGACGGACGCGCTGTACGGCCTCGGCTGGGGCACCGTCAAGAAGCTCCCGGAGCCCGTCGCCGTACGGCTCGGCCGCTCCATCGCCGACCTCGCCTGGAAACAGCGCGGCAAGGGCGTGCAGCGCCTGGAGAGCAACTACGCGCGCGTGGTGCCCGATGCGAGCCCCGAGCGTCTCGCCGAACTCTCGCGCGCGGGCATGCGCTCGTACCTGCGCTACTGGATGGAGTCCTTCCGGCTCCCGGCGTGGAGCGCCGAGCGGATCAAGGGCGCCTTCGACCCCAAGGACGTGCACTACCTGACCGACGGGATCGCCTCCGACCAGGGCGTCATCCTGGCGCTCCCGCACATGGCCAACTGGGACCTCGCGGGCGCCTGGGTCACCACCAAGCTCGAGACGCCGTTCACGACCGTCGCCGAGCGCCTCAAGCCGGAGACCCTCTACGACCGCTTCGTCGCCTACCGCGAGGGCCTCGGCATGGAGGTCCTGCCGCACAGCGGCGGCACCGCCTTCGGCACGCTCGCCCGGCGGCTGCGCGACGGCGGCCTGGTCTGCCTGGTCGCCGAGCGCGACCTGTCGTCCTCGGGCGTAGAGGTCGAGTTCTTCGGCGAGCCCACCCGGATGCCGGCCGGCCCCGCGCTCCTCGCCCAGCAGACCGGCGCACTGCTCCTGCCGGTCACGCTCTGGTACGACGACTCGCCCGTCATGCGGGGGCGTGTGCACCCGCCGGTCGAGGTACCCGAGACAGGTAGCCGCGCCGAAAAGACGTCTGTCATGACACAGGCGCTGGCCGATGCCTTCGCCACCGGGATCGCCGACCATCCGGAGGACTGGCACATGCTCCAGCGCTTGTGGCTCAAGGACCTCGATCCTGCGAAGAAACCCCCGGCTCCCGAGAAGGGCGTGTCGTGAGGATCGGCATCGTCTGCCCGTACTCCTGGGACGTGCCGGGCGGCGTCCAGTTCCACATCCGCGACCTCGCCGAGTACTTCATCCGCCTGGGCCACGAGGTGTCGGTCCTGGCTCCCGCTGACGACGACACGCCCCTGCCGCCGTACGTCGTCTCGGCCGGACGGGCGGTCCCGGTGCCGTACAACGGCTCGGTGGCCCGGCTGAACTTCGGCTTCCTGAGCGCCGCCCGGGTCCGGCGCTGGCTGCACGACGGCGAGTTCGACGTCGTCCACATCCACGAGCCGACCTCGCCCTCCCTCGGCCTGCTGACCTGCTGGGCGGCCTCCGGCCCGATCGTGGCCACCTTCCACACCTCCAACCCGCGCTCGCGGGCGATGATCGCCGCCTACTCGATCCTCCAGGCGGCCCTGGAGAAGATCAGCGCCCGCATCGCGGTGAGCGAGTACGCCCGGCGCACGCTGGTGGAACACCTCGGCGGCGACGCGGTCGTCATCCCGAACGGCGTCGACGTCGACTTCTTCGCCCGGGCCAAGCCCAAGGCTCAGTGGCAGGGCGACACCATCGGCTTCATCGGCCGCATCGACGAGCCCCGCAAGGGCCTTCCGGTGCTCATGAAGGCGCTGCCCAGGATCCTCGCCGAGCGCCCGCAGGCCCGGCTGCTGGTCGCCGGGCGCGGGGACGAGGAGGAGGCGGTCGAGTCGCTGCCCGCCGAACTGCGCCCGCGCGTGCAGTTCCTCGGCATGATCAGCGACGAGGACAAGGCCCGCTTCCTGCGCAGCGTCGACCTGTACGTCGCGCCGAACACCGGCGGCGAGAGCTTCGGCATCATCCTCGTCGAGGCCATGTCCGCCGGCGCCCCCGTCCTCGCCTCCGACCTGGACGCCTTCGCCCAGGTCCTGGACCAGGGCGCGGCGGGCGAGCTGTTCGCCAACGAGGACTCCGGCGCGCTGGCCGAGGCGGCCGTGCGGCTGCTGGGCGACCCGGAGCGCCGGGCCGAGCTGCGCGAGCGGGGGAGCGCCCACGTACGGCGTTTCGACTGGTCGACGGTCGGCGCGGACATCCTGTCGGTGTACGAGACGGTGACGGCGGGAGCGGCCGCGGTCGCGGCGGCGGAGGACGAGCGGGGACCGGGCCTGCGGGGGCGGTTCGGTCTGGCACGGGACTGAGCACGCCGGCCGGGCGGGTCCGGGCGGGCGGCGCGTCGACCATCCGGCTCTCGACGAGCCCTGGCACCACTTCGACGAGGCCGCCCTATTCCATCGCAGCGTCCTCGGCCTGTTCGCCCACGCGCGCGTGGACGTCGCCGGACGTGTATGGCCTGTTGCGCGGCCATGCCGCCACCGGGCCGACGGCCGCGTGCGCATCGCCCCTGTCCGTCGGCCGCGGCGCGCCGCCTCCGCGGGGAGCGACCGGGCCCGGCCGACAGCTGATCGCAGCGGCGCCTCGGCGCACCGCTAACCTTGCCGCCCGTGACCGCAACCCTCATCTGGATCCTCGTCGCCCTCCTGGCGATCGGCCTGTACCTGAGCTGGACGGCGGGCCGTCTGGACCGGCTGCATGCCCGCATCGACGCCGCGCGGGCCGCCCTCGACGCACAGCTGCTGCGCAGGGCCTCCGTGGCCCAGGAACTCGCCACCTCCGGGGTCCTCGACCCGGCGGCGTCGATCGTCCTGTACGAGGCGGCGCACGCCGCCCGGCAGGCCGAGGAGGACCTGCGGGAGGTCGCCGAGAGCGAGTTGAGCCAGGCGCTGCGGGCCGTCTTCGCCGAGGCGCCCCAGGTGGAGGCGGTCCGCGAGGCGCCCGGCGGGGAAGCGGCCGCCCACGAGCTCACCGAGGCCGTACGCCGGGTCCCGATGGCCCGCCGCTTCCACAACGACGCCGTGGGCGCGGCCCGCCGCCTGCGCGAGCACCGCAAGGTCCGCTGGTTCCGCCTGGCCGGCCACGCCCCCTTCCCGATGGCCTTCGAGATGGACGACGAGCCACCGGCGGCGCTGGTCGACCGCGCGGCCTAGGGGCCCCGGCCATGAGCGACGGGAGACGCCGCGTCTTCCTCGACCTGGAGGGCAACGACAACGGCACGGTCTTCGTCATCGTGGCGGCGCGGACCGGAGTGGTCTACGAGGTCCAGGGCGGCGGCCACGGCTGCGTACCGTACGAGCTGGAGGGCTATGTGCTGCCGGTGCCGGGAAGCGGCCTCGACGACGAGCTGAAGGACATCTTCGCGGGCGAGCTGCGGGGGGCCGGCGCCCAAGGCCTGACCTGGCCTCCGCCGCTGCTGGAGCGGCTGCGGGCCGCGGTCGCGCTGCATGTCTACGGCTCCGCCAACCGGGACGACCTGTATCCCACGCCCCTCGTGCTGGACGAGTCGCGGCTGGCCGAGGCGGACGAGGCGTGGGTGCCGGTTCTGACGCCGGACGGGCCGGGCGTCCTGGTCTGGGAGAACTCCGACTGAGGCGCCCGCCGAGGGACGCCTGAGGAGAAAAGGATCCACCGACTTCTCATTGGCCCTTGCTGTGGACTGGCCCACTCACGTTTCCTCGGTGCTTGCAGAAACCCTCTTTCACTTCAGTGAGGTCAACCCGTGTCCAGCACGCTCTCCGAAAACCAGGCCCCCGAGACCGGCACCGCGCGCGTGAAGCGCGGAATGGCCGAGCAGCTCAAGGGTGGCGTGATCATGGACGTCGTCACGCCGGAGCAGGCGAAGATCGCCGAGGACGCGGGCGCCGTCGCCGTCATGGCCCTGGAGCGGGTCCCGGCCGACATCCGCAAGGACGGCGGCGTGGCCCGGATGTCCGACCCGGACATGATCGAGGGCATCATCGAGGCCGTCTCCATCCCGGTCATGGCCAAGTCCCGCATCGGCCACTTCGTCGAGGCCCAGGTGCTGCAGTCCCTCGGCGTCGACTACATCGACGAGTCCGAGGTCCTCACCCCGGCCGACGAGGTCAACCACTCCGACAAGTGGGCCTTCACCACCCCCTTCGTCTGCGGTGCCACCAACCTGGGCGAGGCCCTGCGCCGCATCGCCGAGGGCGCGGCCATGATCCGCTCCAAGGGCGAGGCCGGCACCGGCAACGTCGTCGAGGCCGTCCGCCACCTGCGCCAGATCAAGAACGAGATCGCCCGTCTGCGCGGCTTCGACAACAACGAGCTGTACGCCGCCGCCAAGGACCTGCGGGCCCCGTACGAGCTGGTCAAGGAGGTCGCCGAGCTGGGCAAGCTCCCGGTGGTGCTGTTCTCCGCCGGTGGCGTCGCCACCCCCGCCGACGCCGCGCTGATGCGCCAGCTCGGCGCCGAGGGCGTCTTCGTCGGCTCCGGCATCTTCAAGTCCGGCGACCCGGCCAAGCGCGCCGCCGCCATCGTCAAGGCGACCACCTTCTACGACGACCCCAAGATCATCGCGGACGCGTCCCGCAACCTCGGCGAGGCCATGGTCGGCATCAACTGCGACACCCTCCCCGAGGCCGAGCGCTACGCCAACCGCGGCTGGTAAGGCACCGGATCACATGAACACCCCCGTCATAGGCGTCCTGGCCCTCCAGGGCGACGTACGGGAGCACCTCATCGCCCTGGCCGCGGCAGACGCCGTGGCCAGGCCGGTCAGGCGCCCCGAGGAACTCGCCGAGGTGGACGGCCTCGTCATCCCCGGCGGCGAGTCCACCACCATCTCCAAGCTGGCCGTACTCTTCGGCGTGATGGAGCCCCTACGCGCGCGCGTGCGTGACGGAATGCCCGTCTACGGCACCTGCGCGGGCATGATCATGCTCGCCGACAAGATCCTCGACCCGCGCTCGGGCCAGGAGACCATCGGCGGCATCGACATGATCGTGCGCCGCAACGCCTTCGGACGGCAGAACGAGTCCTTCGAAGCGGCGGTCGACGTCCGGGGCGTCGAGGGCGATCCTGTAGAGGGCGTCTTCATCCGCGCCCCCTGGGTGGAGTCCGTCGGCGCCGAGACCGAGGTGCTCGCCGAGCACGACGGCCACATCGTCGCGGTCCGCCAGGGCAACGCGCTGGCCACGTCGTTCCATCCGGAACTGACCGGCGACCACCGCGTGCACTCCCTGTTCGTCGACATGGTGCGCGCGAACCGGACAGCGGAGTAACACCGGAGTCCTTGTAGGATCTCTGGCGTTCGTTCATAGATGGGTTACGCGAAGGAGACAGGCAGATGTCCGGCCACTCTAAATGGGCCACGACGAAGCACAAGAAGGCCGTGATCGACGCCAAGCGCGGCAAGCTCTTCGCGAAGCTGATCAAGAACATCGAGGTCGCGGCGCGCATGGGCGGCGTCGACCTCGACGGCAACCCGACGCTCTACGACGCCGTCCAGAAGGCCAAGAAGCAGTCGGTGCCGAACAAGAACATCGACTCCGCGATCAAGCGCGGCGGTGGTCTCGAGGCCGGTGGCGCCGACTACGAGACGATCATGTACGAGGGCTACGGCCCGAACGGCGTCGCGGTGCTCATCGAGTGCCTCACCGACAACCGCAACCGCGCCGCCTCCGATGTCCGCGTCGCCATGACCCGCAACGGCGGCAACATGGCCGACCCGGGCTCCGTGTCGTACATGTTCAGCCGCAAGGGCGTCATCATCGTCCCCAAGGGCGAGCTGACCGAGGACGACGTCCTGGGTGCCGTCCTGGACGCGGGTGCCGAGGAGGTCAACGACCTCGGTGAGTCCTTCGAGGTCATCAGCGAGGCCACCGACCTGGTCGCGGTCCGCACCGCCCTCCAGGACGCCGGGATCGACTACGACTCCGCCGACTCCAGCTTCGTGCCGTCCGTCCAGGTCGAACTGGACGAGGAGGGCGCCAAGAAGATCTTCAAGCTGATCGACGCGCTCGAGGACAGCGACGACGTGCAGAACGTCTTCGCCAACTTCGACGTCAGCGACGAGGTCATGGAGAAGGTCGACGCGTAACGCTGCCGCGAACGAAGCGGTTTCGGCGGGCCGGTGGGACAACACGTCCCACCGGCCCGCCGCCGTTGTCGGTGGCAGCGGCTAGCCTGGCGTGAAGTCAAAGATCACTGAGGGGAGGGGCGCGTGCGGGTGTTGGGGGTGGACCCTGGGCTCACGCGATGCGGTGTCGGCGTGGTCGAGGGGGTCGCGGGCCGGCCGCTCACCATGGTGGGCGTCGGTGTCGTACGGACGCCCGTGGACGCCGAGTTGGGGCAGCGCCTCGTCGCCATCGAGCAGGGCATCGAGCAGTGGCTGGACGAGCACCGGCCCGAAGTCGTCGCCGTGGAACGCGTGTTCAGCCAGCACAACGTACGGACCGTGATGGGCACCGCCCAGGCCAGCGCCGTCGCCATGCTGTGCGCCGCGCGCCGCGGTCTCCCCGTCGCCCTGCACACCCCCAGCGAGGTCAAGGCCGCCGTCACCGGCAGCGGCCGCGCCGAGAAGGCCCAGGTCGGCGCCATGGTGACCCGTCTGCTCCGGCTCGACGCACCCCCGAAACCGGCCGACGCGGCCGACGCCCTCGCGCTCGCCATCTGCCACATCTGGCGCGCACCCGCCCAGAACCGGCTCCAGCAGGCGGTCGCCCTGCACGCAGCCAACGCAACGAAAGGCCGTACGGCATGATCGCCTTCGTGAGCGGCACGGTCGCCGCACTCGCCCCCGACGCCGCCGTGGTCGAGGTCGGCGGTGTCGGCATGGCCGTGCAGTGCACCCCGAACACGCTCTCCACGCTCCGTCTCGGCCAGCCGGCCAAGCTCGCCACCTCCCTCGTCGTACGGGAGGACTCGCTGACGCTCTACGGCTTCGTGGACGACGACGAGCGCCAGGTGTTCGAGCTGCTGCAGACCGCGAGCGGCGTCGGCCCGCGGCTGGCGCAGGCGATGCTGGCCGTGCACACCCCGGACGCCCTGCGCCGGGCGGTGTCCACAAGCGACGAGAAGGCTCTCATCGCCGTCCCCGGCATCGGCAAGAAGGGCGCCCAGAAGCTGCTGCTGGAGCTCAAGGACCGGCTCGGCGAGCCGATCGGCGCCCCAGCCGTCGGTACGGCGGTCACCTCCGGCTGGCGCGACCAGCTGCACGCAGCGCTGATCGGCCTCGGGTACGCCACCCGCGAGGCCGACGAGGCAGTGTCCGCCGTGGCACCGCAGGCCGAGGCGGCCGGGGGCACGCCCCAGGTCGGTCAGCTGCTGAAGGCGGCCCTGCAGACCCTCAACCGCGCCCGCTGACCCACCTGCGCCACCCCAGTGAGGAGAGATCTCAGTGAACTGGGACGACCCGACCGACGCCCCCGGACCCGAGCGGCTGGTGGGCTCTGTCGCCGACCGTGAGGACCAGGCCGTCGAGGCCGCCCTGCGCCCCAAGGACCTGGACGAGTTCATCGGCCAGGAGAAGGTCCGCGAGCAGCTCGACCTGGTCCTGCGCGCCGCACGCGCGCGTGGCGCCACGGCCGACCACGTGCTGCTCTCCGGCGCCCCGGGCCTCGGCAAGACCACCCTCTCGATGATCATCGCGGCCGAGATGGGCGCCCCCATCCGCATCACCTCCGGCCCCGCCATCCAGCACGCCGGCGATCTCGCCGCGATCCTCTCCTCCCTCCAGGAGGGCGAGGTCCTCTTCCTCGACGAGATCCACCGCATGTCCCGGCCCGCCGAGGAGATGCTCTACATGGCGATGGAGGACTTCCGGGTCGACGTCATCGTCGGCAAGGGCCCCGGCGCCACCGCCATCCCGCTCGAACTGCCCCCGTTCACGCTGGTCGGCGCCACCACGCGCGCGGGCCTGCTGCCGCCCCCGCTGCGCGACCGCTTCGGCTTCACCGCGCACATGGAGTTCTACGAGCCGGCCGAGCTGGAGCGCGTCATCCACCGCTCGGCGAACCTGCTCGACGTCGAGATCCAGGCCGACGGCGCCGCCGAGATCGCCGGCCGTTCCCGCGGCACGCCCCGCATCGCCAACCGGCTGCTGCGCCGGGTGCGCGACTACGCCCAGGTCAAGGCCGACGGAATCATCACGCGGGAGATCGCGGGGGCGGCCCTCGCGGTGTACGAGGTCGACGCCCGCGGCCTCGACCGGCTCGACCGCGGTGTGCTGGAGGCTTTGCTCAAGCTTTTCGGCGGCGGGCCCGTCGGACTGTCCACCCTCGCCGTCGCCGTGGGGGAGGAGCGCGAGACCGTCGAAGAGGTCGCCGAGCCCTTCCTCGTGCGGGAGGGACTGCTCGCGCGTACCCCCCGCGGCCGGATCGCCACGCCTGCCGCATGGGCGCATCTGGGCCTCACCCCGCCCCGCTCGGCGTCTGCGGGAAACGGACAACAGGACCTGTTCGGGACGTGATGCCTTTGTGACGGCGCGGGCATTGGCCGGGCCAGGAACCCAGGTGCCATGCTGAGCGTTGTTCCTTGCGCGCGGACTCGCTTAGACTCCGCCGATGCCGCCTTTGTCGGCGGTATACATACCCCCATCCATGAGGCCGCTCTCCATCGCGGTCGTGCGAAGGAAATTCCGTCCCGTGAATATCACCATGCTCCTCCCGTTCATCGTGCTCATCGGGGCCATGTTCCTCATGACCCGCTCGGCCAAGCGCAAGCAGCAGCAGGCCGCGACGATGCGCAATGAGATGCAGCCCGGCAGCGGCGTCCGCACGATCGGGGGCATGTACGCGACGGTCAAGGAGGTCAACGAGGACACGGTCCTCCTCGACGCCGGCCCGGGCGTCGAGCTCCTCTTCGCGAAGAACGCCATCGGTTCCGTGCTCAGCGACGACGAGTACAACCGCATCGTGCACGGCATCGAGCACGACCTGAAGTCCGACTCCGACCTGGTCCCGGACGACGCCTCCTCCCTCACCGAGACCGACGACTCCGCCGACGAAGCTGCCGCCGCCTCCGACGACAAGTCCGTCGACCTCGACAAGAAGGACGCGCCCGAGGAGCCGGCCGACGACACCCCGGCCGCCGAGGCCACGTCGGACGAAGAGCCGAAGAAGTCGGACGAAGAGCCGAAGAAGACCGACGGCGACTCCGAGGCGAAGTAGTCACCTCCCGGGCGCGCGGCCGACCTCGCGCGCCCGGGACGTGCGCATCTCGCACACGGGGATCCCGACACCAGTCATGGCCGACCCCGCGCTGACCCGGCGCGGAGCGGCCCGAGAGGGAGTACGAGAAGGTGGCAGCACCTAAAAAGGGCCGGAGCGCGAGCGCCCAGAGCAAGCCGGGGCGCTCGCTGGCCCTCATCCTGATCGCCATCGTGGCGCTCACCGGAGGAATGTTCGCCTCCGGAAACACCACTCCGCGTCTCGGTATCGACCTGGCCGGTGGTACGAGCATCACGCTCCGGGCGGTCGCAGAGCCGGGCCAGGAGTCCGCGATCAACAAGACCAACATGGACACCGCGGTTGAGATCATGAACAACCGCGTCAATGGTCTTGGTGTCACGGAGGCCGAGGTTCAGACCCAGGGCAACAAGAACATCATCGTCAACATCCCCAAGGGCACGAACTCCAAGGAAGCGCGGCAGCAGGTCGGCACCACCGCCAAGCTGTACTTCCGCCCGGTGCTCACCACCGAGGTCTCCGGCGGCCCCGCGACCAGCCCGTCGCCGAGCGCTTCCGCCAGCCCCTCGGGCAAGGCCACGGGCAAGGCCACCGAGAAGGCCACGGGCAAGTCGACCCCGTCCTCCTCCTCGACTCCTTCGCCGACCGCCACCTCGCAGGGCCGCGCCGTCACCGGCGCCCTGAAGGCCGGTGCGACGCCGAGCGCCACCGCCTCCTCCAGCGCCAAGACCTCCGCCTCCCCGACCCCGAGCAGCAGCTCGTCCGGCAGCGCGGCGGCCGCCAAGCTGCAGGCGCAGTACACCGCACTCGACTGCACGAACAAGAAGCAGCGCGCCACCGCGGGCCAGGGCGCCAAGCCCAGCGACCCGACGATCGCCTGCGGCCAGAACTCCGCGGGCCAGTGGCAGAAGTACATCCTCGGCCCCGCCGAGGTCGACGGAACCGACGTCAAGAAGGCCCAGGCCGTCTTCAACACGCAGACGGCCGCCGGCTGGACCGTCACCATGGAGTTCACGGGCAAGGGCTCCAAGAAGTTCGGTGACATCACCGGCAAGCTGGCCAAGAACCAGCAGCCGCAGAACCAGTTCGCGATCGTCCTCGACGGCAACGTGGTCTCGGACCCGTCCGTCAGCCAGGCGCTCACCGGCGGCAATGCGGAGATCACCGGCAACTTCAGCCAGCAGGAGGCCCAGAGCCTCGCCAACATGCTGTCGTACGGCGCGCTGCCGCTGACCTTCAAGGAGGACAGCGTCACCACGGTGACCGCCGCGCTCGGCGGCGAGCAGCTGCACGCCGGTCTGATCGCCGGTGCCATCGGCCTCGCGCTGGTCGTCATCTACCTGCTGGTCTTCTACCGCGGCCTGTCGGTCATCGCGATCCCCTCGCTGCTGGTCTCCGCGATCCTCACCTATGCGCTCATGTCGTTGCTCGGGGAGGCCATCGGCTTCGCGCTGAACCTGCCGGCGGTCTGCGGCGCGATCGTCGCGATCGGCATCACGGCGGACTCGTTCATCGTGTTCTTCGAACGCATCCGGGACGAGATCCGCGAGGGCCGCTCACTGCGCCCCGCCGTCGAGCGGGCCTGGCCGCGCGCCCGGCGCACCATCCTGGTCTCCGACTTCGTGTCGTTCCTCGCCGCCGCGGTGCTGTTCATCGTCACCGTCGGCAAGGTCCAGGGCTTCGCGTTCACGCTCGGTCTGACCACCGTGCTCGACGTGGTCGTCGTCTTCCTGTTCACCAAGCCGCTGATGACGGTCCTCGCCCGCAGGAAGTTCTTCTACGGCGGCCACAAGTGGTCGGGCCTCGACCCGAAGGCACTGGGCGCCAAGCCGCCGCTGCGCCGCACTCGTCGTCCCTCCGCCCCCGTCGACCCGAAGGAGGCGTGAGATGTCGAAACTCGGCAGCCTCGGCGCCCGTCTGCACCGCGGTGAGGTCGGCTACGACTTCGTCGGCAACCGCAAGATCTGGTACGGCATCTCGATCCTGATCACCATCACGGCCGTCCTGGGCCTGGCGGTGCGCGGCCTGAACATGGGCATCGAGTTCCAGGGTGGTGCCGTGTTCACCACCCCGAAGCACATGACCGCCTCGGTCGCCAAGGCCGAGGGGTACGCGCAGAGCGCGTCCGGTCACGACGCGGTCGTCCAGAAGCTCGGCGACGGAAGCCTGCGCATCCAGATCGCGGGCATCGACACCGACAAGTCCGACGCGATCAAGGACAAGCTCGCCAAGGACCTGAACGTCAACACCGAGAACATCAACGCCGACCTGGTCGGCCCCAGCTGGGGTGACCAGATCGCCAGCAAGGCCTGGCAGGGCCTGGCGATCTTCATGGTCCTCGTGGTGATCTACCTGGCGATCGCGTTCGAGTGGCGGATGGCGGTCGCCGCGCTCGTCGCCCTGGTCCACGACATCACCATCACGACCGGCATCTACGCCCTCGTCGGCTTCGAGGTCACGCCGGGCACGGTGATCGGTCTGCTCACGATCCTCGGTTACTCGCTCTACGACACGGTCGTCGTCTTCGACAGCCTCAAGGAGCAGACGAAGGACATCACCAAGCAGACCCGCTGGACGTTCAGCGACATCGCCAACCGCTCGATCAACAGCACCCTGATGCGGTCCATCAACACCACGGTGGTCGCGCTGCTGCCGGTTGCGGGCCTGCTGTTCATCGGTGGCGGCTTCCTCGGCGCCGGCATGCTCAACGACATCTCGCTGTCGCTGTTCGTCGGCCTCGCGGCCGGTGCGTACTCCTCGATCTTCATCGCCACGCCGCTCGTCGCCGACCTCAAGGAGCGCGAGCCGCAGATGAAGGCGCTCAAGAAGCGCGTCCTCGCCAAGCGCGCCCAGGCCGCCGCGGAGGGCGGGCCGCTGGAGGCCGAGACCGCGGACGCACGCTACGACGACGAGCCGGAGGACGCCGCTCACGCGGTCGTCGGGCCGCGCAACCAGCCGGCGTCGCGCAATCGCGGCCGTGGCCGTCCCTCCGGGAAGCGCCGATGACCGGCATTGAGGAGCTGCTGCTCAGCCGCATCCGTGACGTGGCCGACTACCCGGAGCCGGGCGTGATGTTCAAGGACATCACCCCGCTCCTCGCGGACCCGGCGGCCTTCACGGCGCTCACCGACGCGCTCGCCGAGATCGCCGCGAACACGGGTGCCACCAAGGTCGTCGGCCTGGAGGCCCGCGGCTTCATCCTCGGCGCCCCTGTCGCCGTCCGCGCCGGCCTCGGCTTCATCCCCGTGCGCAAGGCGGGCAAGCTCCCCGGAGCCACCCTGGGCCAGACGTACGACCTGGAGTACGGCTCGGCGGAGATCGAGGTGCACGCGGAGGACCTGTCGGCCGAGGACCGCATCCTCATCATCGACGACGTCCTCGCCACCGGCGGCACCGCCGAGGCCTCGATCCAGCTGATCCGCCGCGCGGGCGCCGAGGTCGCCGGTCTCGCGGTCCTGATGGAGCTCGGCTTCCTCGGCGGCCGCGCCCGCCTGGAGCCGAACCTCACCGGTGCCCCGCTGGAGGCCCTGCTCACCGTCTGACCAACGCCACACACCCCACAACGAACGGCCGCCCCGACCCTTCCGGGACGGCCGTTCGCACATCACCGCCCCCGGACGCCGTCTTCCTCCGGCAGCGCCGGGGCCACGTTGTGCATCGCCCGCGCTTCCACCCCGCCCCCGGACCGGCCCGTGGTCCGGCCCCGGGCATGCGCCCGGTTTGCGCTCTTCCAGGGCCGCACTGTGGGGACCGCCTCGCACCCGGACCGGCCCGTGCAAGGTCGCGCCCCGTGAACGGCCCAGCTCCACGCAAGGTCACGCCGGGCGGATGGCCTGCGTTTCCGTGCGTGCGCCGGCCCGGCCCCACGCAAGCAGTGCCGTGCGAGCGCGCGGCTTGTGCTCCGCGTGGGGACCGGACTGTGCGAGCGGCCCGCGCTCGGGCGCTGTCGCTCGGCCTCTCCGTCCTGCGCAGTGCTGGGGCGTCACGAGGGCGCCCTCGGCCGCGCCGCGAAGGCGAGCTCCGGGGCAAGCGCCGGTCCGGTCCTTGGGCGCAGGCATCCGCGAGCCCCTGCGGATCCACGCCCGGGGTAAGCTCCGGGCCACCCCCAGGACACCCCCGGATCATCCCGAAGCAGCCCCCCGGAATCCGGCGGCAGCCCCTCGTGTTTCTTCCGTAGACGGCCCTCACATTGGCCTGAAGGCGATCCTGCGGCCCAGGATCGCTACCATAGGGTCTCCGGAGCCTGACCGGGGGACCCGGATCGCGCACGAGGAGTCCTCTTGCCAGACGAGGCCCAGCACCTGACCGCCGCCAAGCCCGAGTCCGCCTCGGCAGCCGCGGCCAAGCCCGCGCCGAACGCGCCGCACGCGAAGAACGACACCCGCGGGCCGGTCGAGCACGCCCAGTCGGCGCCCGTCGACAAGTCGGCCGAGGAGTCGCGCCCCAAGCCCCCGCCACCCGAGCGGCCCACGCCCTCCCCTGCGGTCCGCCCGAACACCGGCCAGCCCGCCCGCTCCGGCTCCTCCAACCGCGTCCGCGCCCGCCTCGCCCGCCTTGGCGTCCAGCGCTCCAACCCGTACAACCCGGTCCTGGAGCCGCTGCTGCGGATAGTGCGCAGCAACGACCCGAAGATCGAGACGTCGACGCTGCGGCAGATAGAGAAGGCCTACCAGGTCGCCGAGCGCTGGCACCGCGGCCAGAAGCGCAAGAGCGGCGACCCGTACATCACGCATCCGCTCGCCGTGACCACCATCCTGGCCGAGCTGGGAATGGATCCGGCCACGCTGATGGCCGGCCTGCTGCACGACACCGTCGAGGACACCGAGTACGGCCTCGACCAGTTGCGCCGCGACTTCGGCGACTCGGTCGCCCTGCTCGTCGACGGCGTCACCAAGCTGGACAAGGTCAAGTTCGGCGAGGCCGCGCAGGCCGAGACCGTACGCAAGATGGTCGTCGCCATGGCAAAGGACCCGCGCGTCCTGGTCATCAAGCTCGCCGACCGCCTGCACAACATGCGCACCATGCGCTACCTCAAGCGCGAGAAGCAGGAGAAGAAGGCGCGCGAGACCCTCGAGATCTACGCGCCGCTCGCCCACCGCCTGGGCATGAACACCATCAAGTGGGAGCTGGAGGACCTCGCCTTCGCGATCCTCTACCCCAAGATGTACGACGAGATCGTGCGGCTGGTCGCCGAGCGGGCGCCCAAGCGGGACGAGTACCTCGCCATAGTGACCGACGAGGTGCAGCAGGATCTGCGGGCCGCGCGGATCAAGGCCACCGTCACCGGGCGCCCGAAGCACTACTACAGCGTCTACCAGAAGATGATCGTCCGCGGTCGCGACTTCGCGGAGATCTACGACCTGGTGGGCATCCGCGTCCTCGTCGACACGGTCCGCGACTGCTACGCCGCCCTAGGCACCGTGCACGCGCGATGGAACCCGGTCCCCGGCCGGTTCAAGGACTACATCGCGATGCCCAAGTTCAACATGTACCAGTCGCTGCACACGACGGTCATCGGCCCCAACGGCAAGCCCGTCGAACTGCAGATCCGCACCTTCGACATGCACCGCCGCGCCGAGTACGGCATCGCCGCGCACTGGAAGTACAAGCAGGAGGCAGTCGCCGGCGCCTCCAAGGTACGTTCGGACGCGCCCAAGGGCGGCGGCAAGGACGACCACCTCAACGACATGGCGTGGCTGCGCCAGCTCCTCGACTGGCAGAAGGAGACCGAGGACCCCGGCGAGTTCCTGGAGTCCCTGCGCTTCGACCTGTCGCGCAACGAGGTCTTCGTCTTCACCCCGAAGGGTGACGTCATAGCGCTCCCGGCGGGGGCGACGCCGGTGGACTTCGCGTACGCGGTCCACACCGAGGTCGGCCACCGCACCATAGGAGCACGGGTCAACGGCCGCCTCGTACCGCTGGAATCGACCCTCGACAACGGCGACCTGGTCGAGGTCTTCACCTCCAAGGCGGCGGGCGCGGGCCCCTCCCGCGACTGGCTCGGCTTCGTGAAGTCGCCGCGCGCCCGCAACAAGATCCGCGCGTGGTTCTCCAAGGAGCGCCGCGACGAGGCGATCGAGCAGGGCAAGGACGCCATCGTCCGCGCCATGCGCAAACAGAACCTGCCGATCCAGCGCATCCTCACCGGCGACTCGCTCGTCACGCTCGCCCACGAGATGCGCTACCCGGACATCTCCGCGCTGTACGCGGCGATCGGCGAGGGCCATGTGTCCGCGCAGAACGTCGTGCAGAAGCTCGTCTCCGCGCTCGGCGGCGAGGAGGCGGCCACCGAGGAGATCGACGAGTCGGTCCCGCCGTCCCGCAGCCGCAGCCGCAAGCGGCGCTCCAGCGCCGACCCGGGCGTCATCGTCAAGGGCGTCGAGGACGTGTGGGTCAAGCTGGCCCGCTGTTGTACGCCCGTTCCCGGCGACCCCATCATCGGCTTCGTCACACGCGGTAGCGGAGTATCGGTTCACCGCAGCGACTGCGTCAACGTGGAGTCACTGTCCCGCGAGCCCGAGCGCATCCTCGAGGTCGAGTGGGCGCCCACCCAGTCCTCGGTCTTCCTGGTCGCCATCCAGGTCGAGGCCCTGGACCGCTCCCGGCTCCTCTCGGACGTCACCCGTGTCCTGTCCGACCAGCACGTCAACATCCTCTCCGCGGCCGTCCAGACCTCCCGCGACCGCGTGGCCACCTCCCGCTTCACCTTCGAGATGGGCGACCCGAAGCATCTCGGCCACGTCCTGAAGGCGGTGCGTGGCGTGGAGGGCGTCTACGACGTGTACCGCGTGACGTCGGCGCGCAGCAGGTCGTAGAACCAGACGTACGACGAGAAGGGGCCCGTACCTCCCGGTACGGGCCCCTTCTGCACGCGACAGGCGGTCAGCCGCCGAACTCCTGCAGGCCCTTCAGCGCCTGGTCCAGGAGCGCCTGGCGGCCCTCCAGCTCACGCTCGAGCTTGTCGGCCCTGGCGTTGTTGCCCTGGGCGCGGGCCTGCTCGATCTGGCCCTTCAGCTTGTCGACCGCGGCCTGGAGCTGACCCGTCAGACCCTCGGCACGCGCGCGCGCCTCCGGGTTCGTCCGGCGCCACTCGGCCTCCTCGGCCTCCTGGATGGCCCGCTCCACGGCGTGCATCCGGCCCTCGACCTTCGGGCGCGCGTCCCGCGGTACGTGGCCGATGGCCTCCCAGCGCTCGTTGACCGAACGGAACGCGGCGCGCGCCGCCTTGAGGTCCGTGACCGGGAGGATCTTCTCGGCCTCCTCGGCCAGTTCCTCCTTCAGCTTCAGGTTCTCCGACTGCTCGGCGTCCCGCTCGGCGAAGACCGAGCTGCGGGCGGCGAAGAACACGTCCTGGGCGCCGCGGAAGCGGTTCCACAGGTCGTCCTCGTGCTCGCGCTGGGCGCGCCCCGCGGCCTTCCACTCCGTCATCAGCTCCCGGTAGCGCGCGGCAGTGGGGCCCCAGTCCGTCGAGCCGGACAGCGCCTCGGCCTCGGCGACCAGCCGCTCCTTGGCCTTGCGGGCCTCCTCGCGCTGCGCGTCCAGCGAGGCGAAGTGCGCCTTGCGGCGCTTGGAGAACGCCGACCGGGCGTGCGAGAAGCGGTGCCACAGCTCGTCGTCCGACTTGCGGTCGAGCCGCGGCAGCCCCTTCCAGGTGTCCACCAGCGAGCGCAGCCGCTCACCGGCCGCCCGCCACTGGTCGGACTGCGCCAGCTGTTCCGCCTCGGTGACCAGGGCCTCCTTGGCGTTGCGCGCCTCGTCGGACTGCTTCGCGCGCTGCTGCTTGCGCTCCTCACGGCGCGCCTCGACCGTCGCCACGAGCTTGTCCAGCCGCGTCCGCAGCGCGTCCAGGTCGCCGACCGCGTGGTGCGCGTCGACCTGCTCACGGATGTGGTCGATGGCGGCCTGCGCGTCCTTCGCGGACAGGTCGGTGGTCTTCACTCGCTTCTCGAGGAGGCCGATCTCGACAACCAGGCCCTCGTACTTGCGCTCAAAATAGGCCAGCGCCTCCTCGGGGGAGCCGGCCTGCCAGGAACCGACGACCTGCTCGCCGTCGGCCGTACGCACGTACACGGTCCCCGTCTCGTCGACGCGGCCCCACGGGTCGCTGCTCACAGCGCCTCCTCCACATGATGCCTGCGAGGGGCCTCAGTGCCCCCGGGCATCGTCCACAGTTTCGTCACGGCCAACATAGGCGACCGGCGGGTTGCCTGTCCGCATCCCGCGCGACCGAAATTTCGCACTTGACGGTCAGGATTTGGTGATCGTCGCCTTGTTGATCACCACGGTCGCATTGGGTGCCGTGTTGCCCGTCGTGGGGTCGGCTGCCTGGGCGCCGGCGGCGGCGATCTTCTTGAGGACCTTCATGCCCGCCGGGGAGATCGTGCCGAACGGGGTGTAGTCGGGCGGCAGCGGACTGTCCTGGTAGACCAGGAAGAACTGGCTGCCGCCGCTGTTGCGGCCCTGCTTCGTCTGCGCGTTGTACTGGTTGGCCATGGCGACCGTGCCCGCCGGGTACACCTGCCCCTTGAGGCTCTTGTCCTTGAGGTTCTCGTCCGGGATCGTGTAGCCGGGACCGCCCATTCCGGTTCCCTGCGGGTCGCCGCACTGCAGCACGTAGATGCCCTGGTCGGTCAGCCGGTGGCACTTGGTGTGGTCCAAGTAGCCCTGGCCGACGAGGAAGTTGAACGAGTTGACGGTGTGCGGCGCCGCCGACGCCTTCAGCGCGATGTCTATGTCACCGCACGTCGTGGCGAGATCCATCGTGTACTTCGCCGACTTGTCGATGGTCATCGCCGGCTCCTTCTTCCAGCTCAGCTTCTTCACCGAGCCCTCGGCCGGCTTCGCGCACGGGTCGGGTGCCTTGCTGGTCGGGGCGGCGCTCGGGGACGTCTGCGAACTCGCGTTGGCCTTGTCGTCGCTCTTGTCGCCCTTGAAGGCCCCGGTCGTGTAGAGCGCCACACCGGCGATGACGACCACACCGAGCACCGACGCGATCACGGAGTTGCGCATCCTCGCCTTGCGCCGCGCGGCCGTACGGCGCTGCTGCTGGCGCAAGAACTTCTCGCGGGCGAGCTGACGCTTGCGCTGTTCCTGGGTGACCACCGGGTTCTCTCCTCATGCGTCTCGTACGTGGACCGGTACGCGTGTGTCTCGTGAGCCGACCGCCTGCGTGTGCCCCGTACCGTATATGGGTTCGCTGAGGAATCGGCAGCGCCGGTAGGCTCTGAGGTCAGCAGCAGCCGCCCGTATCGACACAACGAAGGACGATCGTGCTCATTGCCGGGTTCCCCGCCGGGGCCTGGGGGACGAACTGTTATCTCGTCGCCCCCGCCGCCGGTGAGGAGTGCGTGATCATCGACCCGGGCCATCAGGCCGCCCAAGGAGTCGAGGAAGCGCTGAAGAAGCATCGGCTCAAGCCCGTCGCGGTCGTCCTCACTCATGGCCACATCGACCATGTGGCCTCGGTCGTCCCGGTGTGCGGCGCGCACGACGTACCGGCCTGGATCCACCCCGAGGACCGTTACATGATGGCGGACCCCGAGAAGGCCCTCGGCCGCTCCATCGGCATGCCGCTGATGGGCGAGCTGACGGTGGGGGAGCCCGACGACGTCAAGGAACTGACCGACGGCGCGAAGCTGGCGCTCGCGGGTCTGGAGTTCTCCGTCGCGCACGCGCCCGGCCATACCAAGGGGTCGGTGACTTTCCAGATGCCCGAGACCACGGAGATCCCCTCCGTGTTCTTCTCCGGGGATCTGCTCTTCGCCGGCTCCATCGGACGCACCGACCTGCCCGGCGGTGACATGGCCGAGATGCTCGACTCGCTGGCCCGTGTGTGCCTGCCGCTCGAGGACTCGACCGTGGTGCTGTCCGGCCACGGCCCCCAGACGACCATCGGCCAGGAGCGCGCCACCAACCCGTATCTGCGGCAGGTGGCCGCCGGCCTCGGGAGCGTGGACGCTCCCCGACGAGGAATGTGACGAGACTTTCCGTGAGCACCTTCAAGGCCCCCAAGGGCACGTACGACCTGATCCCGCCGGACAGTGCCAAGTTCCTGGCGGTCCGCGAGGCGATCGCCGCGCCGCTGCGCAACTCCGGTTACGGCTACATCGAGACCCCCGGTTTCGAGAGCGTGGAGCTCTTCGCGCGCGGTGTCGGCGAGTCCACCGACATCGTGACCAAGGAGATGTACGCCTTCGAGACCAAGGGCGGCGACAGGCTCGCCCTGCGCCCCGAGGGCACGGCGTCCGTGCTGCGCGCGGCGCTGGAGGCCAACCTGCACAAGCTGGGCAACCTGCCCGTCAAGCTCTGGTACTCGGGCTCCTACTACCGCTACGAGCGCCCCCAGAAGGGCCGCTACAGGCACTTCTCCCAGGTCGGCGCCGAGGCGATCGGCGCGGAGGACCCGGCGCTCGACGCCGAGCTGATCATCCTGGCGGACCAGGCGTACCGCTCGCTCGGGCTGAGCAACTTCCGGATCCTGCTCAACAGCCTGGGCGACAAGGAGTGCCGCCCCGTCTACCGGGCCGCGCTGCAGGACTTCCTGCGCGGCCTGGACCTGGACGAGGACACCCTTCGCCGCGCCGAGATCAACCCGCTGCGCGTCCTGGACGACAAGCGTGAGTCGGTCCAGAAGCAGCTGGGCGACGCCCCGCTGCTCCGCGACTACCTCTGCGACGCCTGCAAGGCGTACCACGAGGAGGTCCGCGAGCTGATCACCGCGGCGGGCGTCTCCTTCGAGGACGATCCGAAGCTGGTCCGAGGCCTGGACTACTACACCCGTACGACCTTCGAGTTCGTCCACGACGGTCTGGGCTCCCAGTCCGCGGTGGGTGGCGGCGGCAGGTACGACGGCCTGTCGGAGATGATCGGCGGCCCGGCGCTTCCGTCCGTCGGCTGGGCGTTGGGCGTCGACCGCACGGTTCTCGCCCTGGAGGCGGAGGGGATCGAGCTCGAACTCCCCTCCACTACCAGTGTGTTCGCGGTGCCGCTCGGCGAGGAGGCGCGTCGCGTGCTGTTCGCCAAGGTCACCGAGTTGCGGAAGCTGGGCATCGCCACGGACTTCTCGTACGGGGCCAAGGGGCTCAAGGGTGCGATGAAGAACGCCAACCGCAGTGGTGCGCGCTACACGATCGTCGCCGGGGAGCGTGACCTCGCCGAGGGGGTCGTGCAGCTCAAGGACATGGAGTCCGGCGAGCAGACGGCGGTCGGGGTGAACGAGATCGTGGCAGAGCTGGAGGCCCGGCTGGGCTGAGCGGCCGCGTCCTCAAACGCCGGAGGGGCTGAAAATTCAGCCCCTCCGGCGTTTGAGGAGCGGGGGTCCGGGGGCTGGCCCTCGGGACGGGAAGGGGCGGCGGGGGCGAGAAAGTTCAGTCGAGCAACCCGAACCGCATCGCGCTCGTCACCGCCGCAGTCCGGTCGTCCACCCCCAGCTTGCCGAAGGCCCGCAGAAGGTGGGTCTTCACGGTCGACTCGCCGATGAACAACCGCCTCCCGATCTCCGCGTTCGTACACCCCTCCGCCACCAGCCGCAGCACCGCCGCCTCCCGCTCGGACAACCGCGGCCGCTCCGGCCTGGTGCGCAGCTGGTCGACCAGCCGGGCCGCAACCGAGGGCGCCAGCACCGTCTCGCCGCGCGCAGCCGCGCGTACCGCTTCCGCCAGTTCCGCCCGCGGCATGTCCTTGAGCAGATAGCCCGCCGCGCCGGCCTCCACCGCCCGCAGGATGTCCCGGTCCGTCTCGTACGTCGTCAGGACGATCACCCGGCACGGCAGTCCCGCCTCGCCCATCCGCACGATCGAGTCCACGCCCCCGCCGCCCGGCATCCGCAGATCCATCAGCACGATGTCGGGCCGCAGTTCGGCCGCGAGCGCCTCCGCCTGCGGGCCACTCGCCGCGTCCGCGACGACCTCCAGGTCCGGCTCGGCGCTGAGCATCGCCCGCAGGCCCTCCCGTACGACGGGGTGGTCGTCGGCCAGGACGATCCGGATCACGATGAGCTCCTCCCCGGTACGACGGGCAGTGATACGGGCAGACGGACCGTCACCGTCGTGCCGTCGCCCGGTGCGCTGCGGATCTGCGCCGTTCCGCCGACCTCGCCTGCCCGGGCGCGCAGCCCCGCCAGACCGTAGCCGTCGCAGGGGGCGCCGGGGTCGAAGCCGCGGCCGTCGTCCCGTACGGACACGGTCAGCGTGTCGTCGGAGTACGCGAGTGCGATGCCCACCGCTGCCGAAGTCCCCGCATGCTTACGGGCGTTGGCCAGGGCCTCCTGGCAGGAGCGCAGGGCCACCACCTCGGCACCGGCGGGCAGCGGGCGCACGGGGCCGGTCACGTCCAGCGTCGCCTCGTGCCGGGCGGCCAGTCGGCGCAGGGCGTCCGGCAGGGAACTGCCGTCGAGGTCGGCGGGCGCGGCGCCGGCGACGAGGGCGCGGGCCTCGGCCAGATTCTGCCGGGCCGTCTCGTCCATCAGCGCCAGATGGCGGCGGGCCTGCGGGACGTCGTGGTCGAGTTCGGCCTCCACCGCCTGGATCAGCATCAGCAGGCTGGTGAAGCCCTGCGCGAGGGTGTCGTGGATCTCGCGGGCCATGCGCTCCCGCTCGGCCAGGGCGCCGTGCGCGGCCGAGAGGCGGGAGATCTCGTGGCGGCTGGCGTCGAGTTCGGCGATCATCTTGGCCCGTTCCATGCTCTGTTCGATGATGCGGATGGTCCAGCTGCCGATCACCACGGAGAAGACGAGAGTGACCACGGAGAAGAGGAAGTTGCCGAACAGGTCCTCCTCGCTGGGCTGCCACAGCAGTGCCCAGCCCGCGACCGGCACCAGGTTGATCACGGTGACGGCCACCAGGGACCACCGCGTGTGCAGCGTCATGAAGCACTGCGGGATCAGCGCGAACGCCATCAGCCGCGTCTCGCCCACCAGCACGGCCGACGGCAGGAACAGCGCCATGGCCCCGGCGAGGTAGCGCAGTGCCCGGCCCTGCTCCGGCGGGTCCTCCTGGAGCAGCGGGCGCCCCACCGCCACGTACCAGGGCACGAGCGGGACCAGCAGGGCCGCCGCGGCCACCCGGACCGGCGAGTCCGGGTGGGCCGCGTTGAGCACGAAGGCGAGGGTGGCCGCCCAGGCGACCGCGAAGTACACGTCCCAGAGCCGGATCGTCCGGTCCCAGGCGTGCTCCTCATGGGCCGCACCCGGACGGTTCATCCGTCGCGCCGGGTCTTCCAGCGGAAGGTCAGCAGACACAGCAGCAATCCTCCGACGCACCAGGCGGCCAGCACCAGCGCGACCTTCCCGAACTCCCAGCTCCCGGCCTGCTCCAGGACCCGCGCGGAATCCGGCAGGAACACGCCCCGAAGACCCTGGCACAGCCACTTCAGCGGGAACAGGGCACCGATGTTCAGCATCCAGTCCGGGATGGTGTTGATGGAGATGTACACCCCGGAGATGAACTGCAGGACCAGGAAGGGGAGTACGACCACGGAGCTCGCGCTCTTCGCCGACTTGGGCACCGAACTGATCGCGATGCCGAGCAGCGCGCACCCGGTCAGCCCCAGTACGAAGATCCAGGCGAAGTCGAACCACCGGGACGCGTCAGAGGGCAGGTCGACGCCGTACAGGGTGGTGCCGACGAGGAGGAGGATCGCCGTCTCCACGACACCGGTGAACAGAACCAGCCAGATCTTGCCCAGGAAGTACGCCGATGGAGGCATCGGTGTGCCGCGCAGCCGGCGCAGCACCTTCTCGTCCCGTTCGACCGCGATCGAGATGCCCAGCGACTGGAAGCTGGTCGACATGATGCCGGAGGCCATCATCGCGGGAACGTACAGCTGGGAGGCCGTGACGCCGGAGCCGTGGACGTCGTCGTGGAAGATCGACGCGAACAGGAAAAGGAACACGACCGGGAACGCGAACGTGAACACCACCTGGTCGCGCTGCCGGAAGAACTGCTTGATCTCCAGCGTGCCACGGCGCAGGCCCAGCCCCCAGGCTCCCGGCAGCCGCTGAGCGGGCACCTCGGCCCTGGTCCGTACGGCGGTCGTCGTCATCGTGCGTCCTCCTGCCCGGTCAGCCGGAGATAGACGTCCTCCAGGGTGGGGCGGGCCACCTTCAGGCCCGGGATCTCGCCGTCGAAGCGGCGCATGAGCTCGGCGACCGTCCTGGTCGGGGTGTCGGTGCGCTCGGTGCGGATGACACCGTCCGGCTCGGTCCACTCGACGGTGGCCTCCGTGCCGTACCTCTCCCGCAGAGCGGCGGGCTCGCCCTCGGCGACGACCTGCCCCTTGGCGACGACGGCGAGCCGGTCGGCGAGCGCCTCCGCCTCCTCCAGGTAGTGGGTGGTCAGCAGGATCGTCGTGCCCTCGTCGGACAGCAGCCGGATCAGGTCCCAGAACTGGCGCCGGGCCGCCGGGTCGAAACCGGTCGTCGGCTCGTCCAGGAGCAGCAGCTCGGGGTCGCCGATCACCCCCAGGGCGACGTCGAGGCGCCGGCGCTGCCCTCCGGAGAGCGCCTTGATCCGGCTGGTCGCCTTGGCCTCCAGACCCACCAGGCCGATGACCTCCTCCGGGTCGCGCGGCCGCGGGTAGTAGCGGGCGAAGTGCCGTACGGTCTCGCGGACCGTCAACTCGGCGGGCGCCGATTCGTCCTGCCAGACGATTCCGACACGAGAGCGCCACGCGCGCGTGCCGGTCGCCGGGTCCGAGCCGAGCACCGATACCTCGCCCGCGTCCCGGCCGCGGTTGCCCTGGAGGATCTCCACCGTGGTGCTCTTGCCCGCACCATTGGGCCCCAGCAGGCCGAACACCTCGCCACGCCGAATGCCCAGATCGATGCCGTCCACGGCGGTCACGTCCCCGTACTGCTTGCGCAGCCCCCGTACGTCCACCGCGAGTTCGTCTCCGTGTGCTGTCATGCCGTTCAGCCTCGGCCGGAACCGAACGCTCCGGGACGACCGTGCGTACTTCCTTATGTCCACCGAACGGTGGACAGTGGCATTGGTGCGGCACAATGGCCCCCTGCCCGAAGAAGGTCCAACTCTCAAGCAGACGGAATCGGCGTGATGAGCAAGACCACAGTCAAAGACGTCTCCACCGAGCCCGAACCCGCCGGGGACCACAACCCCGGGGGATCACGCACCGTGGGCGGCAGCCGGGCCTTCGCCCTGCTGCTGATCATCACGGGCGCGGCCGGTCTGCTCGCCGCGTGGGTCATCACGATCGACAAGTTCAAGCTGCTCGAGGCCAAGGTCGAGGGCAAGACGTTCACCCCGGGCTGCAGCCTCAACCCGGTCGTCTCCTGCGGCAGCGTGATGGAGTCCAAGCAGGCCGCCGCCTTCGGCTTCCCCAACCCGATGCTGGGCCTGGTCTGCTACGGCATCGTCATCTGCGTCGGCATGAGCCTGCTGGCCCGCGCCCGCTTCCCGCGCTGGTACTGGCTGACCTTCAACTTCGGCACGCTCTTCGGTGTCGGCTTCTGCACCTGGCTGCAGTTCCAGTCGCTGTACCGCATCAACGCGCTGTGCCTGTGGTGCTCCCTGGCCTGGGTCGCGACGATCACCATGTTCTGGTACGTGACCTCGTTCAACATCCGCAACAGCTTCCTGCCCGCCCCGCGCTGGCTGAAGAACTTCTTCGGCGAGTTCACCTGGGTGCTGCCCGTGCTGCACGTCGGCATCATCGGCATGCTGGTGCTGACCCGCTGGTGGGACTTCTGGACCAGCTGAGTGCCGGGCTTCGAGGCTCCGGCTTCCCAGGGCCCGAGGGGATTGTCAGTCCGGTGATTTAGGGTTTCGGACGTGGAGCCAGACCTGTTCACCGCAGCCGCAGAAGAACGCCAGGAGAAGGACCCGACCGGCAGTCCCCTGGCGGTGCGGATGCGCCCGCGCACCCTCGACGAGGTGGTGGGCCAGCAGCACCTGCTGAAGCCCGGTTCGCCCCTGCGCCGCCTGGTCGGCGAGGGTGCCGGCGGGCCGGCCGGCCCGTCCTCGGTGATCCTGTGGGGCCCGCCCGGCACCGGCAAGACGACTCTGGCGTACGTCGTCTCCAAGGCCACCAACAAGCGCTTCGTCGAGCTTTCGGCGATCACCGCGGGCGTCAAGGAGGTCCGCGCGGTCATCGACGGCGCCCGCCGGGCCACGGGCGGCTTCGGCAAGGAGACCGTCCTCTTCCTCGACGAGATCCACCGCTTCAGCAAGGCCCAGCAGGACTCCCTCCTCCCGGCGGTCGAGAACCGCTGGGTGACCCTGATCGCGGCGACCACGGAGAACCCGTACTTCTCGGTGATCTCCCCGCTCCTGTCCCGCTCCCTCCTCCTGACCCTCGAACCCCTCACCGACGACGACGTCCGGGGGCTGCTCAAGCGGGCGCTGAGCGACGAGCGCGGCCTGAAGGACGCCGTCACCCTCCCCGAGGACACCGAGGACCACCTCCTGCGCATCGCCGGCGGTGACGCCCGCCGCGCCCTGACCGCGCTGGAGGCGGCCGCCGGAGCCGCTCTCGACAAGGGCGAGACGGAGATCTCCCTGACGACCCTGGAGGAGACCGTCGACCGGGCGGCGGTGAAGTACGACCGGGACGGCGACCAGCACTACGACGTCGCCAGCGCCCTCATCAAGTCCATCCGCGGCTCCGACGTGGACGCCGCTCTGCACTACCTGGCCCGCATGATCGAGGCCGGCGAGGACCCCCGCTTCATCGCCCGCCGGCTGATGATCTCCGCCAGCGAGGACATCGGCCTCGCCGACCCGAACGCGCTGCCGATAGCTGTGGCCGCCGCCCAGGCCGTCGCCATGATCGGCTTCCCCGAGGCCGCCCTCACCCTCAGCCACGCCACCATCGCCCTCGCCCTGGCCCCGAAGTCGAACGCCGCGACGACGGCGATCGGCGCCGCCATGGAGGACGTACGCAAGGGACTGGCCGGCCCGGTGCCCCCGCATCTGCGTGACGGGCACTACAAGGGCGCCGCCAAGCTCGGGCACGCGCAGGGGTACGTGTATCCGCACGACCTGCCGGAGGGCATCGCCGAGCAGCAGTACGCCCCGGACGCCCTCAAGGACCGCGAGTACTACACCCCGACCAGACACGGAGCCGAGGCCCGGTACGCGGACGCGGTCGAATGGACCAGACAGCACCTCGGTCGCAAGCGGTCCTGAGCGACCTGTAGAATCCCTCGAAGTGCTGTGTCCCGTGCAGTCAGAACGGGACGGTCAGCCGGAGCCCGGTCCCCGGACCGGATTCCAGGAGCGTCGCGCACCGTTCGAATGGTGTCGCGGGCAGCCCACCACCACTCGTCGCACGACGGGACCGGTCGGTGGGCCACTCGCGTGCTGCACATATGTGCCCAGACCAGGGAGCGGCTGCCCACCAGGCCCGGCAGCGGGCCCGGCGGGTTTCCCCGGCTGCGGATGCGACCTCCCTCAACTCTGACAAGCCGAACACTGAGAAATGAGAGATTGTGGCGAACCAGTCCCGCCCCAAGGTCAAGAAGTCGCGTGCCCTCGGCATCGCGCTGACCCCGAAGGCCGTCAAGTACTTCGAGGCCCGCCCCTACCCGCCGGGTGAGCACGGCCGTGGCCGCAAGCAGAACTCGGACTACAAGGTCCGTCTGCTCGAGAAGCAGCGTCTGCGCGCGCAGTACGACGTGTCCGAGCGCCAGCTCGTCCGCGCCTACGAGCGTGCCTCCAAGGTCCAGGGCAAGACCGGTGAGGCCCTGATCATCGAGCTCGAGCGCCGTCTCGACGCCCTGGTCCTGCGTTCGGGCATCGCCCGCACCATCTACCAGGCCCGTCAGATGGTCGTGCACGGCCACATCGAGGTCAACGGCCAGAAGGTCGACAAGCCCTCCTTCCGTGTCCGTCCCGACGACGTCGTGATGGTCCGTGAGCGCAGCCGCGAGAAGACCCTCTTCTCCATCGCCCGTGAGGGCGGCTTCGCCCCCGAGGGCGAGACCCCGCGCTACCTCCAGGTGAACCTCAAGGCCCTGGCGTTCCGCCTGGACCGTGAGCCGAACCGCAAGGAGATCCCGGTGATCTGCGACGAGCAGCTCGTCGTCGAGTACTACGCCCGCTGATCACCAGCAGGCGGTAGCACCACCTCAGCCCGCCGTCTCCCCGCCCTTGTGGGTGCGGGAGGCGGCGGGTTCGTGCATGTGCACGCGCACCAGCCTGGCCCCTACCGTCAGGCACTCCTCGTCCCGCTCGTCTTCGGAAGATCCGCCTCCTCCCGCGTGGCCACCCTGCCGGCGCGAACACGTGCTCACCCGCCACGTCAGCGGCCTGCGCCCCACCGCGAGCACCCGCAGCCCGGGCAGCTGCCCGAGCAACTCGCCCACCAGAGGGGCACACGCCTCCACCGGATGCTCGAACCCGTCCGCTGCGAGCAGGAGTTGACGCTCGGCGAGATGTGCGCACGGCGGCCGCATGGTGTGGTCGGTCAGCGCCCGCGCCGCGAGCCGTGACTTCCGACCCCGCCCGCACCCGTCACCGTCACCAGACGAGCCGCGCCGACCGCCCCCACCAGCCCGGCGAGTTCGGCCGAGCGTCCCACGAACGCATCGAGCTCCAGGGGGAGATCGCCGCGTACGCAGCCGTCGCCGCGCTGATGAGCCCGCAGGGGATACGGAGCGTGCTGATCCGTATTCAGTCCGTACAATCGCTTCGCACAACTCGGCAGAGGGCGGACGGTAATCCGGTGCGGAGCCCCGTCCCCGGCGCGATAGGCTCGGCCTACGACTTTTCGATGTTCAGGCATGTTCCAGGGAGCGGGTGCACGTGGTGTCCGGTGGAGAGGTGGCCGGGATCCTGGTGGCCGTCTTCTGGGCGATCCTGGTCTCCTTCCTCGCCGTCGCGCTGGCGAGGGTGGCCCAGACGCTCAAGGCGACCACCAAGCTCGTGGCGGACGTGACCGACCAGGCCGTCCCGCTGCTGGCCGACGCCTCCGCGGCGGTGCGTTCCGCACAGACCCAGATCGACCGGGTCGACGCGATCGCCACGGACGTCCAGGAGGTCACGTCGAACGCGTCGGCGCTGTCGACCACCGTCGCCTCCACCTTCGGCGGCCCCCTGGTCAAGGTCGCGGCGTTCGGCTACGGCGTCCGCCGGGCCCTGGGCGCCCGCCGGGACGACGTGCCCGCCAAGGAGTCCAGGCGTACCGTGATCGTGGGCCGGACCGTCCCGGCCGCGCGGCGGGGCAAGCGAAACCTCCGTGGGAAGAGGGACTGAGACCAGCGATGTTCCGCCGTACGTTCTGGTTCACCACGGGCGTCGCCGCCGGTGTGTGGGCCACCACCAAGGTCAATCGCAAGCTGAAGCAGCTGACCCCCGAGAACCTCGCCGCGTCCGCGGCCAACAAGGCGCTCGAGGCCGGTCACCGGCTCAAGGACCGCGCGGTCGGCTTCGCGCTGGACGTCCGGGACAACATGGCCCTGCGGGAGGAGGAGCTGGGGGAGGCCCTCGGTATCAACGCGGCGCCCGAACTCCCCGCACCCCGGCGCTACCCCGCCATCGAGAACCGCAACAGCCCGAAGTACGTCGAGGGCTCGACGTACCAGACGTACTCGAACAACTCGTACAACCGGAATGAGGACCACTGATGGAGTCGGCCGAGATTCGCCGCCGCTGGCTGAGCTTCTTCGAGGAGCGCGGTCACACCGTCGTCCCTTCGGCGTCGCTCATCGCGGACGACCCGACTCTGCTCCTGGTCCCGGCCGGCATGGTGCCCTTCAAGCCCTACTTCCTGGGTGAGGTCAAGCCGCCCTTCCCGCGCGCCACCAGCGTGCAGAAGTGCGTGCGCACGCCCGACATCGAAGAGGTCGGCAAGACCACCCGGCACGGCACGTTCTTCCAGATGTGCGGCAACTTCTCCTTCGGCGACTACTTCAAGGAAGGCGCCATCAAGCACGCCTGGGAGCTGCTCACCAGCCCCCAGGACAAGGGTGGTTACGGCCTGGAGCCGGAGAAGCTCTGGATCACCGTCTACAAGGACGACGACGAGGCCGAGCGCATCTGGCACGAGGTCGTCGGCGTGCCCAAGGAGCGCATCCAGCGCCTGGGCATGAAGGACAACTACTGGTCCATGGGCGTCCCCGGCCCCTGCGGCCCCTGTTCCGAGATCAACTACGACCGCGGCCCCGAGTTCGGCGTCGAGGGCGGCCCCGCCGTCAACGACGAGCGGTACGTGGAGATCTGGAACCTCGTCTTCATGCAGTACGAGCGCGGCGAGGGCATCGGCAAGGACAACTTCGAGATCCTCGGCGAGCTCCCCAGCAAGAACATCGACACGGGCCTGGGCCTGGAGCGACTCGCGATGATTCTGCAGGGCGTGCAGAACATGTACGAGATCGACACCTCCATGGCCGTCATCAACAAGGCCACCGAGCTGACCGGTGTCCGCTACGGCGACGCCCACGACTCGGACGTCTCGCTGCGTGTGGTCACCGACCACATGCGTACGTCCGTGATGCTCATCGGTGACGGCGTGACCCCGGGCAACGAGGGCCGCGGCTACGTCCTGCGCCGCATCATGCGCCGCGCCATCCGCAACATGCGTCTGCTCGGCGCCACCGGCCCGGTCGTGCTCGACCTGATCGACACCGTGATCGGCATGATGGGCCAGCAGTACCCCGAGCTGGTCACCGACCGCGAGCGCATCGAGAAGGTCGCCCTCGCCGAGGAGAACGCCTTCCTCAAGACGCTGAAGGCCGGCACCAACATCCTCGACACCGCCGTCACCGAGACCAAGGCCTCCGGTGGCACGGTCCTCGCCGGCGACAAGGCGTTCCTGCTCCACGACACCTGGGGCTTCCCGATCGACCTCACCCTGGAGATGGCCGCCGAGCAGGGCCTGTCCGTGGACGAGGAGGGCTTCCGCCGCCTGATGAAGGAGCAGCGGGAGCGCGCCAAGGCCGACGCCCAGGCCAAGAAGACCGGCCACGCCGGCGCCGGCGCCTACCGTGAGATCGCCGACAAGACCGGCGAGACCGAGTTCATCGGCTACTCGGACACCGAGGGCGAGTCCACCATCGTCGGCATCCTCGTCGACGGCACCTCCTCGCCGGCCGCCACCGAGGGCGACGAGGTCGAGATCGTCCTCGACCGCACCCCGTTCTACGCCGAGGGCGGCGGCCAGATCGGCGACACCGGCCGTATCAAGGTCGACACCGGTGCCGTCATCGAGATCCGCGACTGCCAGAAGCCGGTCCCGGGTGTCTACGTCCACAAGGGCGTCGTCCAGGTCGGCGAGGTGACGGTCGGCGCGAAGGCCCACGCCTCCATCGACGCCCGCCGCCGCACGGCCATCGCCCGCGCCCACTCGGCCACCCACCTCACCCACCAGGCCCTGCGCGACGCGCTCGGCCCGACGGCCGCCCAGGCCGGTTCCGAGAACCAGCCCGGCCGCTTCCGCTTCGACTTCGGCTCGCCCTCGGCCGTCCCGACGGCCGTGATGACCGACGTCGAGCAGAAGATCAACGAGGTCCTCGCCCGTGACCTCGACGTCCGCGCCGACATCATGGGCATCGACGAGGCCAAGAAGCAGGGCGCCATCGCCGAGTTCGGCGAGAAGTACGGCGAGCGGGTCCGCGTGGTGACCATCGGCGACTTCTCCAAGGAGCTGTGCGGCGGCACGCACGTCCACAACACCGCCCAGCTGGGCCTGGTCAAGCTGCTCGGCGAGTCCTCGATCGGTTCCGGTGTGCGCCGTATCGAGGCCCTGGTCGGCGTCGACGCCTACAACTTCCTCGCCCGCGAGCACACGGTCGTCGCCCAGCTCCAGGAGCTGATCAAGGGCCGCCCGGAGGAGCTCCCGGAGAAGGTCTCCGCCATGCTCGGCAAGCTGAAGGACGCCGAGAAGGAGATCGAGAAGTTCCGCGCGGAGAAGGTGCTGCAGGCCGCCGCCGGTCTGGTCGAGTCCGCCAAGGACATCCGCGGGATCGCCGTCGTCACCGGCCAGGTCCCGGACGGTACGACCCCCGACGACCTGCGCAAGCTGGTCCTCGACGTGCGCGGCCGCATCCAGGGCGGCCGGGCCGCCGTGGTCGCCCTGTTCACGGTCACGGGCGGCAAGCCGCTGACGGTCATCGCCACCAACGAGGCCGCCCGCGAGCGCGGCCTCAAGGCCGGCGACCTGGTGCGCACGGCCGCCAAGACCCTCGGCGGCGGCGGTGGCGGCAAGCCGGACGTCGCCCAGGGCGGCGGCCAGAACCCGGCTGCGATCGGCGAGGCCGTGGACGCCGTCGAGCGGCTGGTCACGGACACCGCGAAGTGACGATGCGCAGAGGCCGTCGACTCGCCGTCGACGTCGGAGACGCCCGCATCGGGGTCGCCTCGTGCGACCCCGACGGGATCCTCGCCACCCCGGTGGAGACGGTTCCCGGCCGGGACATCCCGGCAGCTCACCGACGGCTCAAGCAACTCGTCGAGGAGTACGAGCCGATCGAGGTCGTCGTCGGCCTCCCCCGCTCCCTCAAGGGGAGCGAGGGCCCCGCGGCGGTCAAGGTTCGCGGCTTCGCGCAGGAACTCGCGAAGGGCATCGCCCCCGTCCCGGTCCGCCTCGTGGACGAGCGCATGACCACGGTGACGGCCAGTCAGGGACTGCGCGCCTCGGGCGTGAAGACGAAGAAGGGCCGCTCGGTCATCGACCAGGCAGCCGCTGTGATCATCCTCCAACAGGCCCTCGAATCCGAACGGGTGTCAGGTAAAGCACCCGGCGAGGGCGTCGAAGTGGTCATCTGATCGCGATACGGTAACGTTCCGCGCGTCTGCGCCGCTGTTCGAACAGCGGCTGCACAGCAAGAGGCGGGACGGAACCGGCCGAAAGCCGCGTAACCGCCGCCTCGCGGCTCTAGGGGATCGATGACTGAGTATGGCCGGGGCCAAGGCTCCGAACCGTGGCATCCGGAGGACCCGTCATACGGGAACGACGGATGGGGCGGACAGCAGGCCCACGTGGGCCCGCAGTCCCCCTACGGCGGCCAGCCACAGCACTATCCGGAGCAGCCGCAGCAGCAGCACTACGGCGACTGGGGCAACGGCGAACAGTCAGCCTACGGACAGCAGCACTACCAGGGGTACGACCAGCAGTACGACCAGCAGTACTACGCCGGTCAGGGGCAGCAGCCCTACGACCAGGGCCAGCAGGCGTACGACCAGGGCAGCTGGGGCACGGGCACGCACACGCACGTCCAGTACACGGATCCGCACGACCCGTACGCCCAGCAGGCAGCCGCCTCCTACGGTGGTGACCAGCACGACTACTACGGCACCCCCGACGCGTATCCGCCGCCGGAGCCGCCCCACCGCAGGCAGACCGAGCCCGAGCCGCCGCAGACCGACTGGGACCCGGGTCCCGACCAGGGTGAACACGCCTTCTTCGCGGACGAGGACGGCGACGACGCCGATGACGACGCCCCGAAGGGCCGACGCGGGCGCGGCGACTCGAAGGGCACGAACGGCGGCAAGAAGAAGCGACGCAACGGCTGCGCCTGCCTGGTCGTCGTCCTGGTCTTCGGCGGCGGCCTCGGGGGAGCGGGCTACCTCGGGTACCACTACTACAAGAATCGTTTTGCCGCCGCACCCGACTATGCGGGCAACGGCACAAGCCAGATGGTGACCGTGGTGATTCCCAAGGGTGCCCTCGGGTCCGTCATCGGGCAGAGGCTGAAGGAGGCCGGCGTCGTCAAGAGCGTCGACGCGTTCGTGACGGCACAGCAGCAGAATGCGGACGGCAACAAGATCCAGGCCGGCGCCTACATCCTCAGGAAGCGGATGTCCGGGGCCAGCGCGGTCGCCATGATGCTCGACACCAAGAGCCAGGCCAATGTGATGGTCACCCCGGGCCAGCGGAACGCAGGGGTCTACGCGGCGATCGACGCGAAGCTCGGGCTCGCACCCGGGACCACCAGGACGATCGCCAAGACGGAGTACAAGACCCTCGGGCTGCCCAGCTGGGCCAACAGCGACAGCAAGATCAAGGACCCCCTGGAAGGCTTCCTCTACCCGGCCACGTATCCCGCGGCCAAGGGCATGAAGCCCGAGACGATCCTGAAGGACATGGTCTCCCAGGCGAGCCGGAACTACGCTAAATACGATCTCGTGGCAAAGGCCAAGGCCCTGAAGCTCGACAGCCCGCTCCAGCTCGTGACGGTCGCGAGCCTCGTTCAGGCCGAGGGCAAGACCAGTGACGACTACCGCAAGATGGCGGAAGTCGTCTACAACCGCCTCAATCGCGCGAACCCGGAAACCTATGGATTCCTGCAATTCGACTCGACCTTCAACTACCTGAAGAGCGCGAGCAACATCCGCATCAGTGAGGGGGAGATCAACCGCAACAAGGACCCGTACAACACGTACACGAACAAGGGGCTGCCGCCCGGCCCCATCGGTAACCCGGGCACTGTTGCGCTGCAGGCGACCCTCAATCCGACCCACGAGGGCTGGTATTACTTCGTGGCGACCGACGGAGTGAGCAAGACCGAGTTCGCGAAGACACACCAGGAATTCCAGAAGCTCAAGGACAAGTTCAATGCCACCTCGGGCAACTGAGGCCCGCCGGGCCGCCGTGCTCGGTTCGCCCATCGGCCATTCACTCTCCCCGGCGCTGCACCGAGCCGCCTACGCCGAACTGGGGCTCAGCAACTGGTCGTACGACCGGTTCGAAGTCGATGAGTCGGCCCTGCCCGGTTTCCTGGAGAAGCTCGGACCGGAGTGGGCGGGGCTGTCGATCACGATGCCGTTGAAGCGGGCCGTCATCCCGCTCCTCGATGAGATCAGCGAGACAGCTGCCTCCGTCGACGCCGTCAATACCGTCGTCTTTGCGGAGGGCGGCCGTCGCCTCGGTGACAACACCGACATCCCCGGCATGGTGGCGGCCCTGCGCGAGCACGGCATCGCACAGGTCTCCTCCGCGGCGATCCTCGGCGCCGGGGCCACCGCTTCCTCGGCGCTTGCCGCGCTCACCCGGGTCTGTACCGGTGAGATCGTCGCCTACGTCCGCAGCGAGGCGCGAGCCGCCGAGATGCGCCAGTGGGGCAAGCGCCTCGATGTGGACCTGCGGACGGCGGACTGGTCGCAAGCGCAGCAGGCGCTGAGTGCCCCGCTGGTCATCGCCACCACCCCCGCCGGTGCGACGGACGCCCTCGCCGATGCCGTACCGGAACGCCCCACCGCCCTCTTCGACGTCCTGTACGACCCGTGGCCGACCGAACTGGCGGCACGTTGGTCCATGTTCGGCGGTGCGGTGATCAGCGGACTCGATCTCCTGGTGCACCAGGCTGTGCACCAGGTGACGCTGATGACGGGTCGGGCGGTGGCAGTGGACGTGATCCGCGATGCCGGGGAGAAAGCGCTCCGAGGCCGCGTGTCCTGAGGGAACGTGGAAGAGGGTGCTCGCCGAAGTCTCGGTGAGCACCCTCCCTCTTTACGTATTGCGGGCTTTACGCATTGCGGGAGACTCGGAGCGCGAGGGGACTCAGATCTGCCCCGACCCCTTCAGATCCCAGAAGTACTCGCCCTTGCCGTCACCGTCGTAGTCGAACAGCAGCGTGCCGTCCGCCGTCCAGCCGTTGCCGCTGCCTGTGTGCGAGGCGGTGCCGCACTGGAAACCGCTGTGTTCCTTTTCGTTTACGGCGTTCACATAGTTGCAGCTGTTGTAGGTGATCGCGGCGTCGTTCTTCTCCAGGCGGACCTCAAGGCGAAAGGCGTCGAACTTGCGGACACCGCCGCCGTCGAACCACTCTCCGGTGGCCTCGGCGTCGTATCTGGAGCCAGTGCGCCACACGCACAGATCCACGTAGAGATCGACGTCCTCGCCGTGGGTGGAGAATTCACGGTGCTGCGTGCCCGAGCACTTCTTCTCGTCAATGGCGTGTGCCGGGCTCGTCAGGAAGAACATGCCGGCGAAGGCTGTCGTGAAAGCGAGGAAAATTCGCCCTAGGGTACGCAATGGTCGGCCTTTCAGCTTCAATGGCCACTTTGTCGTGTCCACGGCGAGGTAATGTAACCGTCAAGGATCGTCAAAGTCAATCGATCAGGCGAGAAGCGGATGCGTCCGACTGCTGGGACATCGGTCGGGCCACAAGCTCTGCCATGGGAGGATCGAGGATGGCGGGCCAGGGCCGCGCACCTGGTCGCGCCGTCGCCGTACGCGAGGACGCGCGTACGCAGGGCAGTACCAGGGCGCGAGCGACTGAGGAGCACCGTTGAGCAGGTTGCGCTGGCTGACCGCGGGGGAGTCCCACGGTCCCGCACTCGTGGCGACGCTGGAGGGTCTTCCGGCCGGTGTGCCGGTCACCACGGAGATGGTGGCGGATCATCTGGCCCGGCGTCGGCTTGGTTATGGGCGTGGTGCGCGGATGAAGTTCGAGCGCGATGAGGTCACCTTCCTGGGGGGTGTGCGGCACGGTCTGACGCTTGGTTCTCCGGTTGCGGTGATGGTGGGCAACACGGAGTGGCCGAAGTGGGAGCAGGTGATGGCGGCGGATCCGGTCGATCCGGAGGTCCTGGCGGGGCTGGCGCGTAATGCCCCGCTGACCCGTCCGCGTCCTGGTCACGCGGATCTCGCCGGTATGCAGAAGTACGGTTTCGAGGAGGCCCGGCCGATTCTGGAGCGTGCCTCGGCGCGGGAGACGGCGGCGCGGGTGGCGTTGGGGGCGGTGGCCCGGTCGTATCTGAAGGAGACGGCCGGCATCGAGATCGTCTCGCATGTCGTCGAGCTGTGCTCGGTGAAGGCCCCGCAGGGGGTGTACCCGACCCCGGCCGATGTGGAGAGGCTGGACGCGGACCCGTTGCGCTGCCTGGATGCGGATGCGTCGAAGGCGATGGTGGCGGAGGTGGACCAGGCGCACAAGGACGGTGACACCCTGGGTGGGGTGGTGGAGATCCTGGCCTACGGCGTTCCGGTGGGTCTGGGCTCGCATGTGCACTGGGACCGTAAGCTGGACGCCCGCCTGGCCGGGGCGCTGATGGGTATTCAGGCGATCAAGGGCGTGGAGATCGGCGACGGGTTCGAGCTGGCGCGGGTGCCGGGTTCGAAGGCGCATGACGAGATCGTGGGCACGCCGGAGGGCATCCGGCGCACCTCGGGCCGCTCGGGCGGCACGGAGGGTGGCCTGTCGACGGGTGAGCTGTTGCGGGTGCGGGCGGCGATGAAGCCGATCGCGACCGTCCCGCGGGCGCTGCAGACCGTCGACGTGAGCACCGGTGAGGCCACCCAGGCGCACCACCAGCGCTCCGACGTCTCCGCGGTCCCGGCGGCCGGGATTGTCGCCGAGGCCATGGTCGCCCTCGTCCTCGCGGATGCGGTGGCGGAGAAGTTCGGCGGCGACTCGGTCACCGAGACCCGCCGCAATGTGCGGTCCTACCTCGACCACCTGGCGATCCGGTGAGTGGTGTGCAGGTGGTGCTGGTGGGTCCGATGGGGGTGGGCAAGTCCACCGTCGGGCGGTTGCTGGCCGAGCGGCTGGGGGTGGGCTTCCGGGACACGGACGACGACATCGTGGCGGCCGAGGGCCGTTCGATCGCGGAGATCTTCGTGGACGAGGGTGAGCCGGTCTTCCGGGCGATCGAGAAGGCCGCCGTGCACAGGGCGCTGGGCGAGCACGACGGTGTCCTCGCGCTGGGCGGGGGTTCCGTCCTGGATGCCGACACGCGGGCGCTGCTGGCCGGGCGGCGCGTGGTCTACCTCTCGATGGATGTCGAGGAGGCCGTCAGGCGGACCGGGTTGAACGCGGCCCGGCCCCTGCTCGCCGTCAACCCGCGCAAGCAGTGGCGTGAGCTGATGGAGGCCCGGCGGTCGTTGTACGAGGAGGTGGCCACGGCGGTCGTGGCCACCGACGGCCGTACACCCGAAGAAGTCACCCAAGTCGCCCTGGATGCACTGGAGTTGAAAGAAGCATGAGTGAGGCAGTCACCCGCATCCAGGTCGGCGGGAGCGCGGGCAGCGAACCCTACGAGGTCCTGGTGGGGCGTCAACTGCTGGGCGAGCTCGGCGGGTTGATCGGCGACAAGGTCAAGCGGGTCGCCGTCGTCCACCCCGAGGCGCTCGCCGAGACCGGTGACGCGCTCCGTGCCGACCTGGCCGGGCAGGGCTTCGAGGCCGTCGCCATCCAGGTGCCGAACGCGGAGGAGGCGAAGACCGCCGAGGTCGCCGCCTACTGCTGGAAGGCGCTCGGCCAGTCCGGGTTCACCCGCACCGACGTCATCGTCGGCGTCGGCGGCGGTGCCACCACCGACCTCGCCGGGTTCGTGGCCGCCACCTGGCTGCGCGGGGTGCGCTGGATCGCGATCCCGACCACCGTGCTGGCCATGGTGGACGCCGCGGTCGGCGGCAAGACCGGCATCAACACCGCCGAGGGCAAGAACCTCGTCGGCGCCTTCCACCCGCCCGCCGGTGTGCTGTGCGACCTGGCGGCTCTGGAATCCCTGCCGGTCAACGACTACGTCTCCGGACTCGCGGAGATCATCAAGGCCGGCTTCATCGCCGACCCCGCCATCCTGGAGCTGATCGAGGCCGACCCGCAGGCCGCGCGGACCCCGGCGGGCCCGCACACCGCCGAGCTCATCGAGCGCTCCATCAGGGTCAAGGCCGAGGTCGTCTCGTCCGACCTGAAGGAGGCGGGTCTCAGGGAGATCCTCAACTACGGGCACACCCTGGGCCACGCCATCGAGAAGAACGAGCGCTACAAGTGGCGGCACGGCGCCGCGGTCTCGGTCGGCATGCACTTCGCCGCCGAACTCGGCCGTCTGGCAGGGCGGTTGGACGACGCCACAGCCGACCGGCACCGCACGGTCCTCGAATCCGTCGGCCTCCCCCTCCACTACCGCTACGACCAGTGGCCCAAGCTGCTGGAGACGATGAAGGTCGACAAGAAGTCCCGCGGTGACCTGCTGCGCTTCATCGTCCTGGACGGCCTGGCCAAGCCGACCGTCCTGGAAAGCCCCGACCCGGCCGTCCTGCTCGCCGCGTACGGCGAAGTGGGCGAGTAAGTCCGCCGGAGTGTCATCCGTCCGATTCGCCTTACGGACATGGGCACTTCGGGCCGCCCCCGGCCGTTCACCAAACGGCGGCCGGGGCAGGTACCGTTCGGTAGGGAGCGGGCCTCGGGCCCCGCTGCCAGCGCCAATTGCCTGCGGCGAGTGAGCCGAAGGGGCGCGCCGGTGTCGAGAGGTCCGGGGGCCCCTCTGGGGGAGCGCGGAGGCCCGAAGGGCTGAGCGCGGTCGGGCTCTCGACAGCGGCTGCAGCGCCCCGGGGGTGAACCGAGCCCAAAAGAACGAGACGGAGTGGCACCGGATGCAGCACGCAGTGGGTTCTCCGCTGCCGCCGCCCCATCAGCCGGGGCACGGACCGGCCGGAGGCTGGTCGCCGGCCGCACACCAGCCGGGTCCGCACCAGGCGGGCCCGCACCAGGGCTCCGCCCCCGTGCCCCCACCGCCCCCGGCACCGGGCTACCCCCAGGCGCCCTCGCCCTCGGTCCCGCCCGCACCGCAGCACGCCCCGGCCCCACCGGCCCCGGACACCACCGGCCATGTCCCGCTGCCCCCCGGCGGCCCCGTCGCGATGCCCAGCGCGCCGCCCGCCACCACCGCGCCCGACCCGGCCGCCACGACCCTCGCGGTGCTGCTCATCGGCCCCGCGGGCGCCGGCAAGACGAGCGTCGCCAAGTACTGGGCGGATCACCGCCGGGTCCCCACCGCCCACATCAGCCTCGACGACGTACGTGAATGGGTCCGCTCCGGCTTCGCCGACCCGCAGTCGGGGTGGAACGACCACTCGGAGGCGCAGTACCGCCTGGCTCGCCGCACCTGTGGCTTCGCCGCCCGGAACTTCCTGGCCAACGGCATCTCCTGCATCCTCGACGACGCCGTCTTCCCCGACCGCCCGGTCGTCGGCCTCGGCGGCTGGAAGCGCCACGTGGGCCCCGGCCTCCTCCCGGTCGTCCTCCTCCCCGGACTGGAGATCGTCCTGGAACGCAACGCGGAACGCTCCGGCAACCGCCGCCTCACCGACGAGGAGGTCGCCCGCATCCACGGCCGCATGGCGGGCTGGTACGGCTCGGGCCTCCCGATCATCGACAACAGCCAGTTGGACGTCCCCCAGACGGCACGGGTCCTGGACGACGTACTGGCACGTTCGATCGCAAGCCCCCCGAACTGGTGACCACCGGGGACTGCACGGCTTTTAGGGGCGCGGGGCTGTATCGATATGCGGCTCCGCCGCGTGGGCGCGAGAAACCCCCACCGGCCCGCACCCGGCAAACAACAGCCAGCCGCACCCCTATCCCCCAATCGGCACCCCAACCGGCACAAATCCCCCACCGCTCCTACGCTCATCTCATGTCCGAGGTGTACGCACTCCGCCGAGCAAGGCTGAGAGACCGCTGCAAGGCCGGCGGCAGCCAGTCCGCGCTGATCTCCCGGCCCGCCAATGTCCGCTACCTCGCGGGCACCGCCCCGCGGGGCGCCGTCCTGCTCCTGGGCAAGACCGACGACCTGCTGCTCTGCGCCGGCCCGCCGGACGACCGGCCCGCCGAGGGCCGGCCGGACGAGGCGCTGCGCGTGCAGACCCTGCCCGGCAGCGCGGGCGATCCCGCGGTGGCCGCCGCCGACCTCGCCGAGGCCCAGCGCGCCGACACCCTCGCCGTGGAGGAACACCACCTCACGGTGGCCCGGCACCGCGAGATCCGCTCGGTCGTCCCGCGCCTGCGCCTGACCGACCTCGGCGGAGCCGTGGAGCAGCTCAGGGTGGTCAAGGACGAGGAGGAGATCTCCTGCCTCCGCATCGGCGCCGAAATCGCCGATCAGGCCCTCGGTGAACTCCTGGAGTCCATCCTCGTCGGCCGCACGGAACGGCATCTCGCGCTCGAGCTGGAGCGGCGTCTCGTCGACCACGGCGCGGACGGCCCCGCCTTCCCGACCTCCGTCGCCACCGGCCCCAACGCCGGCAGACGCGCCCACCGGCCCACCGACCGCCGCGTCGAGGAGGGCGACTTCCTCTCCGTCTGCCTGGGCGCCGCCTACCGCGGCTACCGCTGCGAGATCGGCCGCACCTTCGTCATCGGCACGTCTCCCGCGGACTGGCAGATCGAGCTGTACGACCTCGTCTTCGCCGCCCAGCGCGCCGGACGGGAGTCGCTGGTGCCCGGCGCGGCCTGCCGCGATGTGGACCGCGCCGCACGTCAGGTGCTGGATTCCGCGGGGTACGCGGAGGGGCTCCCGGCCCTGACGGGGCATGGCGTGGGGCTCGAAATCGATGAGGACCCGCAGCTGGCCCCTGCGGCCATGGGTAAACTGGACGCTTGCGTGCCGGTCACCGTCGAACCGGGGGTCCACCTCCCGGGCCGGGGCGGCGTCCGGATCGATGACACGCTCGTCGTCCGCCCCGAGGCGGACGGCGGACCCGAGCTACTCACCATCACGACCAAGGAGCTGCTCGCACTCTAGGCAGGTGCGTGCGCCGGGGTCGTCCACGTCAGTCCAGGAGATTCCGCAACCGTGGCTTCCACGAACGACCTCAAGAACGGCCTGGTGCTCAAGCTCGAAGGCGGCCAGCTGTGGTCCGTCGTCGAGTTCCAGCACGTCAAGCCCGGCAAGGGCCCGGCCTTCGTGCGCACCAAGCTGAAGAACGTGCTCTCCGGCAAGGTCGTCGACAAGACGTTCAACGCCGGCGTCAAGGTCGAGACGGCCACTGTCGACAAGCGCGACATGCAGTTCTCGTACATGGACGGCGAGTACTTCGTCTTCATGGACATGGAGACCTACGACCAGCTCATGGTCGACCGCAAGGCCGTCGGCGACGCCGCCAACTTCCTCATCGAGGGCTTCACGGCCACCGTCGCGCAGCACGAGGGCGAGGTGCTCTTCGTCGAGCTCCCGGCCGCCGTCGAGCTCGTCGTCCAGGAGACCGAGCCGGGCCTGCAGGGCGACCGCTCCACCGGCGGCACCAAGCCCGCCACGCTGGAGACCGGCCACCAGATCCAGGTGCCGCTCTTCATCACCACCGGTGAGAAGATCAAGGTCGACACCCGTACGAGCGACTACCTCGGCCGGGTGAACAGCTAACCGTGGCTGCCCGCAACACGGCACGCAAGCGCGCCTTCCAGATCCTCTTCGAGGGCGACCAGCGCGGCGCCGACGTCCTGACGGTCCTCGCGGACTGGATCCGGCTGTCCCGGGACGACACCCGGCAGCCGCCGGTGAGCGAGTACACGATGCAGCTGGTCGAGGGCTACGCGAAGCACGCGAAGCGCATCGACGAGCTGATCGCGCAGTACTCGGTCGGCTGGACGCTCGACCGGATGCCGGTCGTGGACCGCAACGTCCTGCGCCTCGGCGCCTACGAGCTGATCTGGGCCGACGAGATCCCGGACGCCGTCGTGCTGGACGAGATGGTGCAGCTGGCGAAGGAGTTCTCCACGGACGAGTCGCCCGCGTTCGTCAACGGCCTGCTGGGCCGGCTCAAGGAGCTGAAGCCCTCACTGCGCCGGGACGAGGCGTAACGACCCCGGTCGTAAGAGGCAGGCATCGCCAGGGGGCCCGCAGCGTGACTGCTGCGGGCCCCCTGGCGTTCCCGTGCCTGCGTGGTCCTCGAAGGCCGCAGAAAGCCGCCGGGGTGGCCGGAACCGTCAAGTTCCGGCCACCCCGGCGGCACGTTTCTGCTGAGGGCCGGTGAGGGCCGTCAGGCCATGTCAGGCGTCTTCGTGGGCGACCGCCCGGCGCGCGTCCGCGTCCAGCACACCCCAGCTGATCAGCTGCTCGGTGAGGACCGACGGGGACTGGTCGTAGATGACGGCGAGTGTGCGCAGGTCGTCCTGGCGGATCGACAGCACCTTGCCGTTGTAGTCACCGCGCTGCGACTGGATCGTCGCCGCATAGCGCTGCAGCGGGCCCGCCTTCTCGGCCGGCACAGTGGCCAGCCGCTCCAGGTCCAGGACCAGCTTCGGCGGCGGCTCGGCGGCGCCGCCCGGGGTGGTGCCCGGCAGGAGCTCCTGCACCGGGACCCCATAGAAATCCGCCAGTTCGGCGAGGCGCTGTACGGTCACGGCACGGTCGCCGCGCTCGTACGAACCGACCACGACCGCCTTCCAGCGTCCCTGACTCTTCTCCTCGACACCGTGGAGGGAAAGGCCCTGCTGGGTGCGGATGGCCCGGAGCTTGGCCCCGAGCTGTTTGGCGTATTCGCTGGACATATAGCTCCCCGGACACTGTGTCGACGCGGCCGAAGAGGTTCCGAGCCGCGCGTCTGGTAACTCACTGTGAGGTTACGCAGCGTGACTCTTCTGCGTCAAGCCGAATGGTCCACACCGACGCTTCCGTGGCCGCGGTGGCCGATTACGCCAGGGGGGTGATCAGGGGCGCCGCCCGGGCCTGCTACCGTGGATGGCGCAAATCCGACGTCCTTTAAGGTCCGTCCCGTGAGGCGGAGAAGGAGGTCCGTTTCGTATGGACAAGCAGGACACATCCGGGATTCCGGCGTCCGATGCGCGGCCGGTTCTCGAAGGCCCCGACATCGCGCGGGTGTTGACCCGCATCGCCCACGAGATCGTCGAGCGCGCCAAGGGCGCCGACGACGTGGTGCTCCTCGGCATTCCGACCCGAGGGGTCTTCCTCGCCCAGCGGCTCGCCGCCAAGCTCGAGGAGATCACCGACCGGAAGATCCCGGTCGGTTCGCTCGACATCACCATGTACCGCGACGATCTGCGCATGCATCCGCCGCGTGCGCTGGCCCGGACCGAGATCCCCGGTGACGGCATCGACGGCCGCCTGGTCGTCCTCGTCGACGACGTGCTCTTCTCCGGCCGTACCATCCGCGCGGCCCTGGACGCCCTGAACGACATCGGGCGCCCGCGCGCGGTGCAGCTCGCGGTCCTTGTCGACCGCGGCCACCGCGAACTGCCCATCCGCGCCGACTATGTCGGCAAGAACCTCCCCACGTCGCTGCGGGAGACGGTCAAGGTCCAACTCGCCGAGGAGGACGGTCGCGACACCGTGCTGCTCGGTGCGAAGCCGGCCGCCCGGGGCGAGCAGCAGTAGCACTCGTACGACTCCGAGTGCGCGGCTGCGCGCCCGTAATGCCCGGCTGTGCTCTCCGGGGCCGTGACACCGGCGGCTGCCGCCGCGGGCCCCGGAACCCGGGCCTCCTAGAAACCTGAACTGCCTTACGGAGCCTGACAGATGCAGCGTCATCTCATCTCGGCCGCCGACCTCACCCGCGACGACGCCGTCCTGATCCTCGACACCGCCGAGGAGATGGCCCGGGTCGCCGACCGGCCGATCAAGAAACTGCCGACCCTGCGCGGCCGTACCGTGGTGAACCTCTTCTTCGAGGACTCCACGCGCACGCGTATCTCCTTCGAAGCGGCCGAGAAGCGCCTGTCCGCGGACGTCATCAACTTCACCGCCAAGGGGTCGAGCGTCTCCAAGGGCGAGTCCCTGAAGGACACCGCCCAGACCCTGGAGGCCATGGGCGTCGACGCCGTGGTCATCCGGCACGGCGCCTCCGGGGCCCCCTACCGCCTCGCCAACTCCGGCTGGATCGACGCCGCCGTCATCAACGCCGGTGACGGCACCCACCAGCACCCCACCCAGGCCCTGCTCGACGCGTTCACCATGCGCCGCCGCCTGGTCGGCCGGGACGCCGGGATAGGGCAGGACCTGTCCGGCAAGCGGATCACGATCGTCGGCGACGTGCTGCACAGCCGGGTCGCCCGCTCCAACGTCGACCTGCTGCACACGCTGGGCGCCGAGGTCACCCTCGTCGCGCCGCCCACGCTGGTGCCGGTCGGCGTCGGGACCTGGCCCTGCGAGGTGTCGTACGACCTCGACTCCACCCTCACCAAGTCCGACGCGGTGATGATGCTGCGCGTGCAGCGCGAGCGCATGAACGCCGCGTTCTTCCCGACCGAGCGCGAGTACTCGCGGCGCTACGGCCTCGACGGCGACCGCATGGCGCGGATGCCCGAGCACGCCATCGTGATGCACCCCGGCCCGATGGTCCGCGGCATGGAGATCACCGCCGAGGTGGCCGACTCCGAGCGCTGCACCGTCGTCGAGCAGGTCGCAAACGGAGTCTCCATCCGGATGGCCGTTCTGTATCTGCTGCTCGGGGGGAACGAGCCCGCCGTCACCCACACCCGCCCCACCGGTTCCGAGGAGAAGTAAGTACAGATGAGCAAGATCCTGATCCGTGGTGCGAAGGTGCTCGGCGGCGAGCCGCAGGACGTGCTGATCGACGGCACGACGATCGCCGAGGTGGGCGTCGGTCTGAGTGACGAGGGCGCCGAGGTCGTCGAGGCCGCCGGCAAGGTGCTGCTGCCGGGCCTCGTCGACCTGCACACCCATCTGCGCGAGCCCGGCCGCGAGGACTCCGAGACCGTACTGACCGGGACGCGCGCGGCGGCGAGCGGTGGCTACACGGCGGTGTTCGCCATGGCCAACACCTTCCCCGTCGCCGACACCGCCGGCGTCGTCGAGCAGGTCTACCGGCTCGGCCAGGAGCACGGCTACTGCGATGTGCAGCCCATCGGCGCCGTCACCGTCGGCCTGGAGGGCAAGAAGCTCGCCGAGCTCGGCGCCATGCACGAGTCGGCGGCCGGTGTCACCGTCTTCTCCGACGACGGCAAGTGCGTCGACGACGCCGTGATCATGCGGCGCGCGCTGGAGTACGTGAAGGCCTTCGGCGGCGTCGTCGCCCAGCACGCGCAGGAGCCCCGGCTGACCGAGGGCGCCCAGATGAACGAGGGCATCGTCTCCGCCGAGCTGGGGCTCGGCGGCTGGCCCGCGGTGGCCGAAGAATCGATCATCGCCCGGGATGTCCTGCTCGCCGAGCACGTCGGCTCCCGCGTCCACATCTGCCATCTGTCGACCGCCGGGTCCGTGGAGATCGTCCGCTGGGCCAAGTCCCGCGGCATCGACGTCACGGCCGAGGTCACCCCGCACCACCTGCTCCTCACCGACGAGCTGGTGCGGACGTACAACCCGGTCTACAAGGTGAACCCGCCGCTGCGCACCGAGCGGGACGTGTTCGCCCTGCGCGAGGCGCTCGCCGACGGCACGATCGACATCGTCGCCACCGACCACGCCCCGCACCCGCACGAGGACAAGGACTGCGAGTGGGCCGCCGCCGCCATGGGGATGGTCGGCCTGGAGACCGCGTTGTCAGTGGTGCAGGAGACCATGGTGGACACCGGGCTGATCAACTGGGCCGGGGTCGCCGACCGCATGTCCTTCAAGCCCGCCCGGATCGGGCAGGCCAAGGGACACGGGCGTCCCGTCTCGGCTGGTGAGCCCGCCAACCTCACGCTCGTCGACACGGAATACCGTGGGTCCGTGGACCCCGCGGGCTTCGCCTCGCGCAGCCGCAACACTCCGTACGAGGGGCGTGAGCTGCCGGGCCGTGTCACGCACACGTGGCTCCGGGGCAAGGCCACGCTCGTCGACGGGAAGCTCACGTGACACCTGTAATCCTGCTCGCAGCCGAGAAGAAGTCGGCGGAGGTCACCGACTGGGCCGCCCGGATCGGCTGGCTCGTCGGACTCGCCCTGTTCATCGCACTCGTCTACTGGCTGATGCGCGAGGGCTGGAAGTGGCGCGGCACGCTCCAGGGTGACCTGCCGGAGCTGCCCAGCGCGCCGGACGAGCCGGGCGAGGCCAGACTGACGATGAGTGGCCGCTATCACGGCTCCACCACCGCCGGGCAGTGGCTGGACCGCATCGTGGCGCACGGCCTCGGCACCCGCAGCCGGGTCGAGCTCACGCTGACGGACGCGGGACTGGACGTCGTACGCCCCGGTGCGAGCGACTTCTTCGTCCCGGCCGCGCAACTGCGCGAGGCCCGGCTCGACAAGGGCATCGCCGGCAAGGTGCTGACCGAGGGCGGACTGCTCGTGGTGACCTGGGCGCACGGCGACCGGCTGATCGACTCCGGCTTCCGCTCGGACCGCGCGGCCGAGCACACCGAATGGGTCGAGACCCTGAACCACATGATCAACAAGACGGAAGGCGCACGATGACAACCTCCACCAGGGGAGCCGCCAAGGTTCCCGCCGTACTCGTCCTGGAGGACGGCCGGATCTTCCGCGGCCGCGCCTACGGGGCCGTGGGGGTGACCTTCGGCGAGGCGGTCTTCTCGACCGGCATGACCGGCTACCAGGAGACCCTGACCGACCCCTCGTACCACCGCCAGGTCGTCGTGATGACCGCCCCGCACGTCGGCAACACCGGCGTCAACGACGAGGACCCGGAGAGCAAGCAGATCTGGGTCGCCGGATACGTCGTGCGCGACCCCGCGCGGGTGCCGTCGAACTGGCGCTCCCGCCGCTCGCTCGACGAGGAGCTGCGCCACCAGGGCGTCGTCGGGATCTCCGGCATCGACACGCGCGCGCTCACGCGTCATCTGCGCGAGCGCGGCGCGATGCGCGTCGGCATCTTCTCCGGCAACGCGCTGCCCGACGAGGGCACCATGCTCGCCGAGGTCCGCCAGGCCCCCGAGATGAAGGGCGCCGACCTGTCCGCCGAGGTCGCCACCAAGGAGGCGTACGTCGTCCCGGCGATCGGTGCGAAGAAGTTCACCGTCGCCGCCGTCGACCTCGGCATCAAGGGCATGACCCCGCACCGCATGGCCGAGCGCGGCATCGAGGTGCACGTACTGCCCGCGACGGCCACCGTCGAGGACGTGTACGCCGTCAACCCCGACGGTGTCTTCTTCTCCAACGGTCCCGGTGACCCGGCCACCGCCGACCACGCCGTCTCCGTCATGCAGGGCGTGCTGGAGCGCAAGACCCCCCTCTTCGGGATCTGCTTCGGCAACCAGATCCTGGGCCGCGCCCTCGGGTTCGGCACCTACAAGCTGAAGTACGGCCACCGCGGCATCAACCAGCCGGTGCAGGACCGCACGACCGGCAAGGTCGAGGTCACCGCGCACAACCACGGCTTCGCCGTCGACGCCCCGCTCGACAAGGTCTCCGACACCCCCTACGGCCGCGCCGAGGTCTCCCACGTCTGCCTCAACGACAACGTGGTGGAGGGCCTGCAGCTCCTCGACCAGCCGGCCTTCAGCGTCCAGTACCACCCCGAAGCGGCAGCAGGCCCGCACGACGCCGCCTACCTGTTCGACCGCTTCACCTCTTTGATGAGCACAGCACTGATGGAGGGCCAGCGTGCCTAAGCGCACCGATATCCAGTCCGTCCTGGTCATCGGCTCCGGCCCGATCGTCATCGGCCAGGCCGCCGAGTTCGACTACTCCGGCACCCAGGCGTGCCGCATCCTGCGCGCCGAAGGCCTGCGGGTGATCCTCGTCAACTCCAACCCGGCGACGATCATGACCGACCCGGAGATCGCCGACGCCACGTACGTCGAGCCGATCACCCCGGAGTTCGTCGAGAAGATCATCGCCAAGGAGCGGCCCGACGCGCTCCTGCCCACCCTGGGCGGCCAGACGGCCCTCAACACGGCCATCTCGCTGCACGAGGCGGGCACCCTCGACAAGTACGGCGTCGAGCTGATCGGCGCCAACGTCGAAGCCATCAACAAGGGCGAGGACCGCGACCTGTTCAAGGAGGTCGTCGAGGCCGTCCGCCAGAAGATCGGCCATGGCGAGTCCGCCCGCTCGGTCATCTGCCACTCCATGGACGACGTGCTCAAGGGCGTCGAGACGCTCGGCGGCTACCCGGTCGTCGTCCGCCCCTCCTTCACCATGGGCGGCGCCGGCTCCGGCTTCGCGCACGACGAGGAGGAACTGCGCCGGATCGCAGGCCAGGGCCTCACGCTCTCGCCGACCACCGAGGTGCTCCTGGAGGAGTCCATCCTCGGCTGGAAGGAGTACGAGCTGGAGCTGATGCGCGACAAGCACGACAACGTCGTGGTCGTCTGCTCCATCGAGAACTTCGACCCCATGGGCGTGCACACCGGCGACTCGATCACCGTCGCGCCCGCGATGACGCTGACCGACCGCGAGTACCAGATCCTGCGCGACATCGGCATCGCCGTCATCCGCGAGGTCGGCGTCGACACCGGCGGCTGCAACATCCAGTTCGCGGTCAACCCGGAAGACGGTCGCGTGATCGTCATCGAGATGAACCCGCGCGTGTCGCGCTCCTCGGCGCTCGCCTCCAAGGCGACCGGCTTCCCGATCGCCAAGATCGCCGCCAAGCTCGCCGTCGGCTACACCCTCGACGAGATCCCGAACGACATCACCCAGGAGACCCCGGCCTCCTTCGAGCCGACGCTCGACTATGTCGTCGTGAAGGCCCCGCGCTTCGCCTTCGAGAAGTTCCCGCAGGCCGACTCCACGCTGACCACCACCATGAAGTCGGTCGGCGAGGCCATGGCCATCGGCCGCAACTTCACCGAGGCCTTCCAGAAGGCGCTGCGCTCGCTGGAGAAGAAGGGCAGCCAGTTCACCTTCGTCGGTGAGCCCGGCGACAAGGCGCACCTGCTCGAAGAGGCCGTCCGCCCCACCGACGGCCGTATCAACACCGTGATGCAGGCCATCCGCGCCGGCGCCACCCAGGAGGAGGTCTTCGAGTACACGAAGATCGACCCCTGGTTCGTCGACCAGCTCTTCCTCATCAAGGAGATCGCGGACGAGCTCGCCGAGGCCCCCGAGCTGACCCGCGAGCTGCTGGCCGAGGCCAAGCGGCACGGCTTCTCCGACCAGCAGCTCGCTGAGATCCGCGGCCTGCGCGAGGACGTCGTACGGGAGGTGCGCCACGCGCTGGGCATCCGCCCGGTCTACAAGACGGTCGACACCTGCGCCGCCGAGTTCGCCGCGAAGACGCCCTACTTCTACTCCTCCTACGACGAGGAGACCGAGGTCGCGCCCCGCGAGAAGCCCGCGGTCATCATCCTGGGCTCCGGCCCCAACCGCATCGGCCAGGGCATCGAGTTCGACTACTCCTGCGTCCACGCCTCCTTCGCCCTGAGCGACGCGGGCTACGAGACGGTGATGGTCAACTGCAACCCGGAGACCGTCTCCACGGACTACGACACCTCCGACCGCCTGTACTTCGAGCCGCTGACGCTGGAAGACGTGCTGGAGATCGTCCACGCCGAGCAGCAGGCCGGGCCGGTGGCGGGCGTGGTCGTCCAGCTCGGCGGCCAGACCCCGCTGGGCCTCTCGCAGGCGCTCAAGGACAACGGCGTGCCGATCGTGGGCACCCCGCCGGAGGCCATCCACGCCGCCGAGGACCGCGGCGCCTTCGGCCGCGTACTCGCCGAAGCGGGTCTGCCCGCCCCCAAGCACGGCACGGCCACCACCTTCGCCGAAGCCAAGGCCATCGCCGACGAGATCGGCTACCCGGTCCTCGTGCGGCCTTCGTACGTCCTCGGCGGACGCGGCATGGAGATCGTCTACGACGAGACCCGGCTGTCGTCCTACATCGCCGAGTCGACCGAGATCAGCCCCTCCCGGCCGGTCCTCGTCGACCGCTTCCTCGACGACGCCATCGAGATCGACGTCGACGCGCTCTACGACGGCCAGGAGCTCTACCTCGGCGGCGTGATGGAGCACATCGAGGAGGCCGGCATCCACTCCGGCGACTCGGCGTGCGCCCTGCCCCCGATCACGCTCGGCGGCTTCGACATCAAGCGGCTGCGGGCCTCCACGGAGGCCATCGCCAGGGGCGTCGGCGTCCGCGGCCTGATCAACATCCAGTTCGCGATGGCCGGCGACATCCTCTACGTCCTCGAGGCCAACCCGCGCGCGTCCCGCACGGTCCCCTTCACCTCGAAGGCGACCGCGGTGCCGCTGGCGAAGGCCGCCGCCCGGATCTCCCTGGGCGCGACCATCGCGGAACTGCGCGCCGAAGGTCTGCTCCCGGCCAACGGTGACGGCGGCGAGCTCCCGCTCGACGCGCCGATCTCCGTCAAGGAGGCCGTCATGCCGTGGTCCCGCTTCCGGGACATCCACGGTCGCGGTGTCGACACCGTCCTCGGCCCGGAGATGCGCTCCACCGGCGAGGTCATGGGCATCGACTCCGTCTTCGGCACGGCGTACGCCAAGTCGCAGGCGGGCGCCTACGGCCCGCTGCCCACCAAGGGCCGCGCCTTCATCTCGGTCGCCAACCGCGACAAGCGCTCGATGATCTTCCCGGCGCGCGAACTCGTCGCCCACGGCTTCGAGCTGCTCGCCACCTCCGGCACCGCCGAGGTCCTCAAGCGCAACGGCATCAACGCCACCGTCGTGCGCAAGCAGTCCGAGGGAACCGGCCCGAACGGCGAGAAGACCATCGTCCAGCACATCCACGACGGCGAGGTCGACCTCATCGTCAACACCCCGTACGGCACCGGCGGCCGCCTCGACGGCTACGAGATCCGTACGGCGGCCGTGGCGCGGTCGGTCCCGTGCCTGACGACGGTCCAGGCGCTCGCCGCGGCCGTCCAGGGCATCGACGCGCTCAACCACGGCGACGTGGGCGTCCGTTCGCTCCAGGAACACGCGGAACACCTGACCGCGGCCCGCGACTAGCAGCCCTGAGGGGGACACCGGAAACGGTGTCCCCCTCTTCATGAGGACCTTGAGGACTCCCGAGATGTACAAGCTTTTCTTCCGTCTGGTTTTCACACGGATGGACCCGGAGCAGGCGCATCACCTGGCCTTCCGCTGGATCCGCCTCGCCGTCCGCATCCCCGTGCTGCGCACCTTCGTCGCCGCAGCCCTCGCGCCCCGGTACAAGGAGCTGCGCACGGAGGCCTTCGGGCTGCGCATGCACGGGCCCTTCGGGCTCGCCGCCGGCTTCGACAAGAACGCGGTCGCGATCGACGGCATGTCGATGCTCGGCTTCGACCACGTCGAGATCGGCACGGTCACCGGGGAGGCTCAGCCGGGCAACCCCAGGAAGCGGCTGTTCCGGCTCGTGAAGGACCGTGCGCTGATCAACCGCATGGGCTTCAACAACGAGGGCTCGCTGGCCGTGGCGGCCCGTCTGGCGTCCCGTGAGCCGGTTTTCAGGACCGTCGTGGGCGTCAACATCGGCAAGACGAAGGTCGTCCCGGAGGCGGAGGCCGTCGGCGACTACGTGAAGTCGACCGAGCGGCTGGCACCGTACGCCGACTACCTGGTCGTGAACGTCTCCTCCCCGAACACCCCCGGCCTGCGCAACCTGCAGGCCACCGAGGCGCTGCGGCCGCTCCTGAGCGCCGTCCGCGAGGCCGCCGACCGCACGGTGACCTCCCGTCGCGTCCCGCTGCTCGTGAAGATCGCGCCGGACCTCGCCGACGAGGACGTCGACGCCGTGGCCGACCTGGCCGTCGAGCTCGGCCTGGACGGGATCATCGCCACGAACACCACCATCGCGCGTGAGGGTCTCGGTTTGAAATCCGAACCCTCCTTGGTGAAGGAGACCGGCGGACTGTCCGGCGCTCCCCTGAAGTCCCGCTCCCTGGAGGTGCTGCGCCGCCTCTACGCGCGCGTGGGCGACCGCGTCACGCTCGTGGGCGTCGGCGGCATCGAGAACGCCGAGGACGCCTGGCAGCGCATCCTGGCCGGCGCAACGCTGGTACAGGGCTACAGCGCCTTCATCTACGAGGGCCCCTTCTGGGGCCGTGCCATCCACAAGGGCCTGGCCGCCCGCCTGGGCACCAGCCCGTACGCCACCCTCGCCGACGCGGTCGGCGCCGACGTGAGGAAGACGGCATGAGCTCTCTCGAACCCTTCGGCGCACGGCTCCGTCGCGCCATGGACGAGCGCGGAGCGCTCTGTGTCGGCATCGACCCGCACGCGTCCCTGCTGGCCGAGTGGGGCCTGAACGACGACGTCGCGGGCCTGGAGCGGTTCAGCCGCACGGTCGTCGAGGCGATGGCCGACCGGGTCGCCGTCCTGAAGCCGCAGAGCGCCTTCTTCGAGCGCTTCGGATCCCGCGGCATCGCCGTACTGGAGAAGTCGGTCGCGGAGGCGCGGGCCGCCGGCGCACTGGTCGTGATGGACGCCAAGCGCGGCGACATCGGCTCGACCATGGGCGCGTACGCCGAGACCTTCCTGCACAAGGACTCCCCGCTCTTCTCGGACGCGCTCACCGTCTCGCCCTATCTCGGCTACGGCTCGCTCTCCCCGGCCGTCGCGCTCGCCCGCGAGAGCGGCACCGGTCTGTTCGTGCTCGCGCTGACCTCCAACCCGGAGGGCGGCGAGGTGCAGCACGCGGTGCGCACGGACGGACGGAACATCGGCGCGACGATGCTGGCGCACCTCGCCGCCGAGAACGCGGGGGAGGAACCCCTGGGGTCCTTCGGGGCCGTCGTCGGCGCCACGCTGGGCGATCTGTCGTCGTACGACCTGGACATCAACGGGCCGCTCCTGGCGCCCGGCATCGGCGCCCAGGGCGCCACCGCGGCCGATCTTCCCGCCGTCTTCGGCAGCGCGGTCCGCAATGTCGTGCCGAACGTCAGCCGGGGGGTGCTGCGGCACGGTCCCGACGCCGGGACGCTGCGCGCGGCCGCGGAGCGCTTCGCGGAGGAGATCAGGGCCGCCGTGGGAGCCGTATGAGGCTTTCGCGACGGTCGTCGCTGGTGTTCGAGGCGCTCGCTCGAGTCCTCCGATGAGTGCTTGTCCGGGCGTCTCCAGGCCCGCTTGAGTCTGGATACATCCTCAAATCCGGGGCATTATGTCCTAAATGTCCGGCCTGACAGAGGCTGACCAGGACTTTTCCGCTGTTCTCGCTGACTCTGGCGCGCTCGCCCGCTAGTCTCCGACGAGAGTCAGTGGGCAAGCGTGTTGCTCGTGGCTCCCCAGGTGTGGGGCGACTAGGTTCCTCACCGGTCCGTATCCGACAGTTCGACATCCGAGGTGACGTAGGCGTGGCTCTTCCGCCCCTTACCCCTGAACAGCGCGCAGCCGCGCTCGAAAAGGCCGCCGCGGCTCGCCGGGAGCGGGCCGAGGTCAAGAATCGACTCAAGCACTCCGGCGCCTCCCTGCACGAGGTCATCAAGCAGGGCCAGGAGAACGACGTCATCGGCAAGATGAAGGTCTCCGCCCTGCTCGAGTCCCTGCCGGGCGTGGGCAAGGTCCGCGCCAAGCAGATCATGGAGCGTCTGGGCATTTCCGAGAGCCGCCGTGTACGCGGCCTCGGTTCCAACCAGATCGCTTCCCTGGAGCGTGAGTTCGGCAGCACCGGCTCCTGAGTCCGGCCACTGCGGACCGGGGGTCCCGGGCACTCCGGGATTGCTGGAATAATCGCTGCATGGCTGCAACATTCCGGGGGACGACCCCCGAGCCCCCGGACGTACGTCCGCGGCTGACCGTGCTCTCCGGCCCCTCCGGGGTCGGCAAGAGCACGGTCGTCGCTCATATGCGCAAGGAACACCCCGAGGTCTGGCTCTCGGTGTCGGCGACGACCCGCAAGCCCCGCCCCGGCGAGAAGCACGGCGTCCACTACTTCTTCGTCACCGACGAGGAGATGGACAAGCTGATCGCCAACGGCGAGCTGCTGGAGTGGGCCGAGTTCGCCGGCAACCGCTACGGCACGCCGCGTGCGGCCGTGCTGGAGCACCTGGAGGACGGCGTGCCGGTCCTCCTGGAGATCGACCTCCAGGGCGCCCGGCAGGTCCGCGAGACCATGCCGGACGGCCGGCTGGTGTTCCTGGCTCCCCCCTCCTGGGAGGAGCTCGTGCGCAGACTCACCGGCCGGGGGACCGAGCCGCCAGAGGTGATCGAGCGCCGCCTCGACGCAGCCAAGATCGAGCTGGCGGCCGAGCCGGAGTTCGACATGACCTTGGTCAACACCTCCGTCGAGGACGTGGCTCGCGAGCTGCTAGCCTTGATGGATGTCCTGTGATCACGAGTGATGTGATCACGACCGATCTTTTCCCATCCATCGGAAGGTAGAGCGTGTCCTCTTCCATCTCCGCGCCCGAGGGCATCATCAACCCGCCGATCGACGAGCTCCTCGAGGCCACCGACTCGAAGTACAGCCTCGTGATCTACGCGGCCAAGCGTGCCCGCCAGATCAACGCGTACTACTCGCAGCTCGGCGAGGGCCTCCTCGAGTACGTCGGTCCGCTCGTCGACACCCACGTGCACGAGAAGCCGCTCTCGATCGCCCTGCGCGAGATCAACGCGGGTCTGCTGACGTCCGAGGCCATCGAGGGCCCGGCGCAGTAGTACTTTCGTATTGCAGTTGGCTTTTCCACAGGCCCGACAGCGCGACTGTCGGGCCTGTGGTGTGTGATGGACTTCTTCGATGGGACTCGTAACGTTCCCGAGCCGGGGAGAGACGGTGGACAAGCCCAAGGTCGTGCTGGGGGTCAGCGGTGGCATCGCCGCCTACAAGGTGTGTGAGCTGCTGCGCAGACTAAGTGAGTCCGGCCATGACGTACGCGTGGTGCCCACCACCTCCGCGCTGCACTTCGTCGGCGCCGCCACCTGGTCCGCCCTCTCCGGCAACCCCGTCTCCACCGAGGTCTGGGACGACGTCCACGAGGTCCCGCACGTCCGCATCGGGCAGCACGCCGACCTGGTCGTCGTCGCCCCTGCGACCGCCGACATCCTCGCCAAGGCCGCCCACGGCCTGGCCGACGACCTGCTCACGAACACGCTCCTGACCGCCCGATGTCCCGTCGTCTTCGCCCCCGCCATGCACACGGAGATGTGGGAACACCCGGCCACCCAGGAGAACGTGGCGACGCTGCGCCGCCGCGGCGCCGTCGTCATCGAACCGGCCGTCGGCCGGCTGACCGGCGTCGACACGGGCAAGGGCCGGCTGCCCGATCCGGCGGAGATCTACGCGATCTGCCGCCGCGTGCTGTCCCGAGGCGTCACCGAACCCGACCTCAAGGGACGGCACGTCGTCGTCAGCGCCGGCGGCACCCGCGAACCTCTCGACCCGGTGCGCTTCCTCGGCAACCGCTCCTCCGGCAAGCAGGGCTACGCCCTGGCCCGCACCGCCGCCGCGCGGGGCGCCCGTGTCACGCTCATCGCAGCGAACACCGGTCTGCCGGACCCGGCGGGCGTGGACGTGGTCCAGGTGGGCACGGCCGTGCAGCTGCGCGAGGCGGTGCTGAAGGCTGCCCCGGACGCGGACGCCGTCGTCATGGCCGCAGCGGTCGCGGACTTCCGGCCGCAGAACTACGCGGCCGGGAAGATCAAGAAGAAGGACGGCCAGGACCCGGACCCCATCGTGCTGGTGCGGAATCCGGACATCCTCGCGGAGATCTCGGCGGAGCGCGCCCGTCCCGGGCAGGTGATCGTCGGCTTCGCCGCCGAGACCGACGACGTCCTGGCCAACGGCCGCGCCAAGCTGGAGCGCAAGGGCTGTGACCTGCTCGTGGTCAACGAGGTGGGGGAGCGCAAGACCTTCGGGTCCGAGGAGAACGAGGCGGTGGTGCTGGGTGCCGACGGCAGTGAGACCCCCGTGCCCCACGGGCCGAAGGAACATCTGGCCGAAACCGTCTGGGACCTGGTGGCGGAGCGCCTCGGCTGAATGTTTCATCCGCTTCTCAGTCCCCTTAAACCTCTGCCACAGGAGTGTGGCGCCCCCTGGCCAACGCCCCTCGGTATTGGGCAGAATGCGCGTGCCGCAGGTCACAGCACTCCCGAGAGGCGAGACAGGGAGGCGGGTGACCGAGCACGACCGATAAACTGTTCTCGGACGACCACGGGCGCAGCCTCCGGGCCGTCCGCCAATGATCAGCCAGCAGCCGCTGCAACCCCAGGGAGCGTTGTGTCCCGTCGCCTGTTCACCTCGGAGTCCGTGACCGAGGGTCACCCCGACAAGATCGCTGACCAGATCAGCGACACCATTCTCGACGCGCTTCTGCGCGAGGACCCGACCTCCCGGGTCGCCGTCGAGACGCTGATCACCACCGGCCTGGTGCACGTCGCCGGTGAAGTCACCACCAAGACCTACGCGGACATCGCGACCCTCGTCCGCAACAAGATCCTCGAGATCGGCTACGACTCCTCGAAGAAGGGCTTCGACGGCGCCTCCTGCGGCGTCTCGGTGTCCATCGGCGCGCAGTCCCCGGACATCGCTCAGGGTGTCGACACGGCGTACGAATCCCGGGTCGAGGGCGACGAGGACGAGCTGGACCGCCAGGGCGCCGGCGACCAGGGCCTGATGTTCGGTTACGCGACCGACGAGACGCCCACCCTGATGCCGCTGCCGATCTTCCTGGCGCACCGCCTGTCGAAGCGCCTGTCCGAGGTCCGCAAGAACGGCACCATCCCCTACCTGCGCCCCGACGGCAAGACGCAGGTCACCATCGAGTACGACGGCGACAAGGCCGTCCGTCTCGACACCGTCGTCGTCTCCTCGCAGCACGCGAGCGACATCGACCTGGAGTCGCTCCTCGCCCCCGACATCCGCGAGTTCGTCGTCGAGGCGGAGCTGAAGGCGCTCCTGGACGACGGCATCAAGCTGGACACGGACAGCTACCGCCTCCTGGTCAACCCGACCGGCCGCTTCGAGATCGGCGGCCCGATGGGCGACGCCGGCCTCACCGGCCGCAAGATCATCATCGACACGTACGGCGGCATGGCCCGTCACGGCGGCGGTGCCTTCTCGGGCAAGGACCCGTCCAAGGTCGACCGCTCCGCCGCGTACGCGATGCGCTGGGTGGCGAAGAACGTGGTCGCCGCGGGCCTCGCCTCCCGCTGTGAGGTCCAGGTGGCGTACGCCATCGGCAAGGCCGAGCCCGTCGGTCTGTTCGTCGAGACCTTCGGCACCGCCAAGATCGACCACGAGAAGATCGAGAAGGCGATCGACGAGGTCTTCGACCTTCGCCCGGCCGCGATCATCCGCGACCTCGACCTGCTCCGCCCGATCTACGCCCAGACGGCGGCGTACGGCCACTTCGGCCGTGAGCTGCCCGAGTTCACCTGGGAGAAGACGGACCGCGTGGACGCGCTGCGGAAGGCGGCGGGGCTGTAGGCTCCGCGGTTCTTCACCGGGCCCGGTTCCCTCGGGGGAGCCGGGCCTCGGTGCGTTCCGGTCGTAAATCGCTCGCCCGCCGTGCCGGTCGCTCCCTACGCTGATCATCTCCCGGTGCGATGGCCGCGGTTCCTTCGGTGGAGTGCGCTTCGTGCGCGCGGTGATTCTGGAAACGTATGCCGCTGCCGTGCCGATCTCGGGAGAGCCGACGTGCTCCGGTGCGATGGTTGCGGATACTTCTGGGGATGACCCCTCGCAGGTTCGAATCCTGCTGCCGGTCCTGGACCGGTATGGCCGAGTGGCCCAAGGCAAAGGCGCCTGACGGCGTTCGTGATCCGCGGCCGGACTGATCTCGGGCGACGTCGGCTGTCAGTGGCGTTTGGTAAGAATGCAAGCGTGAGCAGCGAGAACGGGCGGACGGACGGCGGGGCGGAGGGTGCGCCGCCCGAGCAGCTTGCGCTCATCAGGGAGAGCGTGCGCAAGGCCGAGGTGCCCAGGGCCAAGCCGCGGACCTGGCGGGGGGCCGCGCTGGCCAAGGAGCTGCCTGTCGCCCGGGTGCTGGTCGACAAGGGCGTGCTGCATCTCGACCGGTACTTCGACTACGCGGTGCCCGAGGAACTCGATGCGGATGCTCAGCCCGGGGTGCGGGTGCGGGTGCGGTTCGGGGCCGGTCGGCATCGGGTGCGGGAAGGGCGGCGCGAGGGCGGCGGGCTGATCGACGGGTTCCTTGTCGAGAGGCGTGCCGAGTCCGACTACTCCGGGCCGCTCGCCGCGCTGGCCCAGGTCGTGTCTCCCGAGCGTGTGTTGAGCGAGGAGTTGCTGGGGCTGGCCCGGGCCGTCGCCGACCGGTATGCGGGGAGTCTGGCCGATGTGCTCCAGCTCGCCGTGCCGCCGCGCAGCGCGCGGGCCGAGCAGCGGCCCTCACCCGAGCCGCTGCCGCCGCCGGCGATGCCGGAGGCGGGCTCCTGGGTGCGGTACGAGCGGGGGGCCGCGTTTCTGGAGTCGCTCGCGTCCGGGGGTGCGCCGCGTGCGGTGTGGAATGCGCTGCCGGGATCCGAGTGGAGCGACGAGCTGGCACGGTCCGTGGCGGCGACGCTGGTCTCCGGGCGCGGCGCGCTCGTGGTGCTGCCCGACGGGCGGGCGGTCGCCCGGGTCGACGCGGCACTGACCGCGCTGCTGGGGGAGGGGCGGCACGCGGTGCTCACCGCCGACGCCGGTCCCGAGAAGCGGTACCGGGAGTGGCTCGCCGTGCGGCGGGGAGCCGTCCGGGCGGTCATCGGGACCCGGGCCGCCATGTTCGCCCCGGTTCAGGATCTCGGCCTCGTCGCCATCTGGGACGACGGGGACGACAGCCACAGCGAGCAGCACGCGCCCCAGCCGCATGCGAGGGAAGTGCTGCTGCTGCGGGCCGCCCTGGACAAGTGCGCGTTCCTGCTGGGCAGTTGGAGCTGCACCGTCGAGGCGGCGCAGCTGGTCGAGAGTGGCTGGGCCCGGCCGCTCGTCGCCTCGCGTGAGCAGGTGCGGGGGGCTGCGCCGCTGGTGCGGACCGTGGGGGACGGGGATCTCGCGCGAGACGAGGCGGCCCGGGCCGCCCGGCTGCCGACCCTCGCCTGGCAGGCCGTGCGGGACGGGCTGCGGCAGGGGCCGGTGCTGGTACAGGTGCCCCGGCGGGGTTACGTCCCTCGGATGGCGTGCGCCAACTGCCGGGCACCCGCGCGGTGCCGGCACTGCTCCGGCCCGTTGGAGGGGCAGGAGGCCGCGGCCGCGCTGCGGTGCGGGTGGTGCGGGCGGGACGAGAGCGGCTGGCACTGTCCGGAGTGCGGCGGGTTCCGGCTGCGGGCGCAGGTCGTGGGGGCGCGGCGGACCGCCGAGGAGCTGGGGCGGGCGTTTCCCGCCGTTCCGGTGCGGACCTCCGGGCGTGAGCATGTGCTGGACACCGTGCCGGGCGCGCCCGCGCTGGTCGTGAGCACACCGGGGGCCGAGCCCGTCGCCGAGGGCGGCTATGCGGCGGCCCTGCTGCTGGACGGCTGGGCTATGCTCGGCCGCCCCGACCTGCGCGCCGGCGAGGACGCGCTACGGCGCTGGCTCGCGGCCGCCGCGCTCGTCCGGCCGCAGGGTGCCGGCGGCACCGTGGTGGTCGTCGCCGAGCCGACACTGCGGCCCGTGCAGGCGCTGGTGCGGTGGGATCCCGTCGGGCACGCGGTGCGGGAGCTCGCCGAGCGGGCCGAGCTGGGCTTCCCACCGGTGTCACGGATGGCGGCGGTGTCCGGGGACGGCGAGGCGGTCGCCGCATTCCTGCGCACGGCCGAACTGCCCCGGGAGGCCGAGGTGCTGGGACCCGTGCCGCTGCCGGTCACGGCAGCCGGGCGGCCGCGGCGGGCGGGGGCGCCTCCGCCGGGGGAGCACTGGGAGCGGGCACTCGTCCGCGTACCACCGGGCCGCGGAGCCGCCCTGGCCTCGGCACTGAAGGCCGCGCAGGCCGCGCGGATGGCACGGGGGGCCGGCGAGGCCCCGGTCCGGGTGCGGATCGATCCGCCCGACATCGGGTGAGGCGGTTGGGTGTCCAGGATCGCTGGGGCCGTTGGACGTCGAGTGCGGTGGCCGGGTGCCGTGTGCGGCCGGACAGCGGGTGAAACCGCGTGACCTCGGTGAGGTCGCCGGACAGCGACTGAGGACGAAGCTCGGGTCGGGTGAGACCGTCGGGCCCTGGGTGAGGCCGCGGCGCGTCGGGTGGGACGGCTGCCCGGCCTGAGGGGGAGGCCGCTGCCTGGGCATGTCCCTGCGTGTCCCGAAGGCGCATCCCAGGGTGGTGTTCCCGAGGGAGCGTCGCCGCTGCTACGCGGCGCACCCCGCCCCCCGATTCGTGTTCCGACGTGCAACTGCCCTCCCGAAGCCGGCCGGGAGGGCAGGGGGGAGAGGTGGTTCAGCCGTTGCGGGGGCCGGGGAAGGCTGTCGGCCTGGCCTCGTCGCGGAGGGACGGACTGCCGGCCGTCGGCTGGGTCGGCATGGAGCGCGCGGCGGGGACCGTCGGCACTGTAGGGATGCCGGTGTTCACGCTGACGGTCCGGGAGCCCGCCGGCTCGGTGGTCCGCTCGGTCTCGGCGGCCGCCTGGGCCGCGGCGCGACGGGCACCGTAACGGCGGTGCACCGCCTGCTTGGTGACCCCCAGTGCGGAACCCACCGCGTCCCACGAGAAGCCGAGGGAGCGGTCGAAGTCGACCGCGGCCGTGACCAGGGTCTCGACACTGTCCCGCAGCTCCTGCGCGAGACGGACCGTCGGGGCGGGAGCGCGCCCGTAGACGACGAAGCCCGTGGAGGGGCCGGAGCGGCGCGGGCGGTAGACATTCCCCAACTGCGCGGTGAGCGTGCGCAGTGCGTCCACCTGCCGGCGGACCCGCTCGATGTCCCGCACCAGCAAGTGCAGGCTGGCCCGAGCCTGGGCGTCGTGGGTTGCGTGGTCGGCCATGAACAAGCCTCTCGAACCGGCGTTGAAAAGGATCCGGGCCGCGCGATTGCGGCCCGTTGTGGTCAACTCTTTCTTGACCAACGTGTTTTTGCTTCGGGGGTCACGGTCTGGGGGCGTAGGGGCATATGCGTACGCCCCCCGTGGTGCTGATTCGCGCCTCGCGTCGCGTCCCTCGGCCGCAGACGTGGAGCTCTCCGGGCGTGGTCATAGACTTGTGCGTTGCCGCAACAGCCCCCGCCCGAGAGGCCCCGCCCACCCATGAAGCTCGTCTTCGCCGGTACCCCCGAGGTCGCCGTTCCCGCTCTGGACGCTCTCATCGCCTCCGGGCGGCACGAGGTGGCCGCCGTCGTCACGCGGCCCGACGCGCCGGCCGGGCGGGGGCGCAGGCTGGTCGCCTCGCCCGTGGCGCAGCGGGCGCAGGAGGCCGGGATCGAGGTGCTGAGGCCGCTCAAGCCGCGGGACCCGGAGTTCCTCGAGCGGCTGCGGGAGATCGGACCCGACTGCTGTCCCGTCGTCGCCTACGGGGCGCTGCTGCCGCGGGTCGCACTCGACGTCCCCGCCCACGGCTGGGTCAACCTGCACTTCTCACTGCTGCCCGCCTGGCGGGGCGCGGCGCCGGTGCAGCACTCCATCATGGCGGGCGACGAGATCACGGGCGCGTCCACCTTCCTCATCGAGGAGGGACTCGACTCCGGACCCGTCTATGGCACCGTCACCGAGGAGATCCGGCGCACCGACACCAGCGGCGACCTGCTGACCCGGCTCGCCTTCGCCGGCGCCGGGCTGCTCGCCGCGACCATGGACGGCATCGAGGACGGCACGCTGAAGGCCGTACCGCAGCCGAACGAGGGCATCACCCTCGCCCCGAAGATCACCGTCGAGGACGCCCACGTCGACTGGACCGCCCCGGCGCTGCGCGTCGACCGGGTGGTGCGCGGCTGCACGCCCGCGCCGGGAGCCTGGACGACCTTCCGCGGCGAGCGGCTCAAGCTCATCCAGGTCGCGCCCGCCCCGGACCGGACCGACCTCGCACCGGCGCAGCCGGCCGTCGGCAAGAACAGCGTCCACGTCGGCACCGGTTCGCACGCCGTCGAGCTGCTGTGGGTGCAGGCCCAGGGCAAGAAGCCGATGCGGGCGGCGGACTGGGCGCGCGGGGTGCGGATCGCCGACGGGGAGACGCTCGGCGGGTAGCAACGGGGAGGCGCCCGGCGGGTGGCGGGGGGACGAGCGGGACGTACCCTTGGGGCGTATCCACATCAGACATCCGGAGCACTTTTTTCGTGAGCGACACCTCCCGTGGGCCCCGCAAGCCCGGCAAGCCCTACCGTCGGCCCAAGAAGGACTCCGTCCGCATCCTCGCCTTCGAGGCGCTGAGGGCCGTGGACGAGCGGGACGCGTACGCCAACCTCGTGCTGCCGCCGCTGCTGCGCAAGGCCCGGGAGAGGGGCGACTTCGACGGGCGGGACGCGGCGCTGGCGACCGAGCTGGTGTACGGGACGCTGCGACGGCAGGGGACGTACGACGCCGTCATCTCCGCTTGTGTGGACCGGCCGTTGCGCGAGGTCGACCCGCCAGTCCTTGATGTGCTGAGTCTCGGTGTGCACCAGTTGCTCGGGACGCGGATCCCGACCCATGCCGCCGTGTCCGCCTCCGTGGAGCTGGCCCGGGTCGTGCTCGGTGACGGGCGGGCCAAGTTCGTCAACGCCGTGCTGCGGAAGGTCGCGCAGGACGACCTGGAGACCTGGATCGAGCGCGTCGCGCCGCCCTACGACGAGGACCCCGAGGACCATCTGGCCGTCGTGCACTCGCATCCGCGCTGGGTCGTCTCCGCGCTGTGGGACTCCCTCGGCGGCGGCCGGGCCGGCATCGAGCGGCTGCTGGAGGCGGACAACGAGCGGCCCGAGGTGACCCTGGTCGCGCGCCCCGGGCGGGCCACGACCGAGGAGCTGCTCCGCGAGGAGGCCGCCGTCGCGGGGCGCTGGTCGCCGTATGCCGTGCGGCTCACCGAAGGCGGTGAGCCCGGCGCGATCGAGGCCGTCCGGGACGGCCGCGCGGGCGTACAGGACGAGGGCAGCCAGCTCGTGGCCCTGGCCCTTGCCAACGCTCCGCTGGACGGTCCGGACGAGAAGTGGCTCGACGGATGTGCCGGACCCGGCGGCAAGGCCGCGCTGCTCGGTGCGCTGGCCGCCGAGCGGGGGGCGACGCTGCTCGCCTCCGAGAAGCAGCCGCACCGGGCCGGCCTGGTGGCCAAGGCCCTGCGCGGCAACCCCGGGCCGTACCAGGTCATCGCCGCGGACGGCACCCGCCCGCCGTGGCGGCCCGGCTCCTTCGACCGCGTTCTGATGGACGTGCCCTGCACCGGGCTCGGCGCGCTGCGCCGGCGGCCCGAGGCGCGCTGGCGGCGCCGTCCCGAGGACCTGGACGGTTTCGGGCCGCTGCAGCGCGCCCTGCTGCGCACCGCGCTGGACGCGGTACGGGTCGGCGGTGTCGTCGGCTACGCCACCTGCTCGCCGCATCTCGCCGAGACCAGGGCCGTCGTCGACGACCTGCTCAAGCAGCACCCGGACGCCGAGCTGATCGACGCGCGGCCCCTGCTGCCGGGCGTACCGGACCTCGGCGACGGCCCCGACGTACAGCTGTGGCCGCATCTGCACGGAACCGACGCCATGTATCTGGCGCTCATCCGGAGAACCGGCTGACTTCGCTGAGCGCCGTCCTCATTGTCGTATGAACGTCTCAGGTCCGGACCGGCGCGAACAAACGTGCCCGGACATGGCAGGCTTGGGTCATGGCCGTGCAGATCAACCCCAGCATCCTGTCCGCCGACTTCGCCCGCCTCGCGGACGAGGCGAAGGCGGTCGAAGGAGCCGACTGGCTCCACGTCGACGTCATGGACAACCATTTCGTCCCGAACCTCACGCTCGGCGTGCCGGTCGTAGAGTCCCTGGCCCGTGCGACGGACACCCCGCTGGACTGCCATCTGATGATCGAGGCCCCTGATCGCTGGGCCCCGCAGTACGTCGAAGCGGGGGCCTCCTCCGTCACCTTCCACGTCGAGGCGGCCGCCGCGCCGGTCCGGCTCGCCCGGGAGATCCGCGCCAAGGGCGCGCGTGCCTCCATGGCCCTCAAGCCCGCGACGCCCATCGAGCCGTACGAGGACCTGCTCCCCGAGCTCGACATGCTGCTGATCATGACGGTTGAGCCCGGCTTCGGCGGGCAGGCGTTCCTCGACATCATGCTTCCCAAGATCCGCCGCACCCGCGAGCTGATCAGCAAGCACGGCCTCGAACTGTGGCTCCAGGTGGACGGCGGGGTCTCCGCCTCCACCATCGAGCGCTGCGCCGAGGCTGGCGCGGACGTCTTCGTCGCGGGTTCGGCGGTGTACGGAGCGGAGGACCCGGCGCACGCAGTACGTGCACTGCGCACCCAGGCGGAGACGGTGACCGCCAGGGCGAGCTGGGCGTGCGACCACTGAGCCAAGACAACGTGAACGGCGCCCATCAGGGCGGATCAAGTGCGCCGAATCTGCAAGGATGAACGGCGAATCCAGAGTGTGAACAGCAGTGAGGAGATCGCCGTGTCGGGTATGTCGGCGGGCCGGTCAGCAGTGCGGATGGGACCCGCTGAGCTGGTGCAGGCGGCGGCCATGGCCCGCCGCTTCTACCTCGAGGGCAAGTCCAAGATCCAGATCGCGGAGGAGTTCGGCGTCAGCCGCTTCAAGGTGGCCCGGGTCCTGGAGACCGCTCTCGAACGAGATCTCGTACGCATCGAGATCCGCGTCCCGGCCGAGCTGGACGCCGAGCGCTCGGACGCGCTGCGCGCCCGCTACGGCCTCAGGCACGCCGTCGTGGTGGAGTCCCCGGCCGAGGCCGAGGAGACGCCCGACCCGGAGAACCTCGGTGAGGTGGCCGCCGACCTGCTCGGCGAGCTCGTCAACGAGGGCGATGTGCTCGGCCTTGCCTGGGGCCGCTCCACCATCCACATGGCCGCGGCCCTGGACCGGCTGCCGCCGTGCACGGTGGTGCAGCTGACGGGCGTGTACGACGCCGGGACCGCCGAGCGCGGCTCCGTGGAGGCCGTGCGCCGCGCCGCGCAGGTGTCCGGCGGCGACGCCCACCCCATCTACGCGCCGATGCTGCTGCCGGACGCGGCGACCGCGGCCGCGCTGCGCAACCAGACGGGGATCGCCCGGGCCTTCGAGTACTTCGACAAGGTCACCGTCGCCTGCGTCTCCATCGGCTCCTGGGAGCCCGGCATCTCCACGGTGCACGACATGCTCAGCGACGAGGAGCGCGCGCACTACGCCTCGCTCGGTGTCGCCGCCGAGATGTCCGCGCACCTCTTCGACGGCCAGGGTCGCCGGGTCGGCCGGGACCTCGGCGAGCGGTGCATCACCGTCAAGGCCGACCAGCTCCGCCGTATCCCCGAGGTCGTCGCGATCGCGGGCGGGGCGCGCAAGGCGTCCGCCATCGACGCGGTGCTGCGCTCCGGGCTCGTCACCAGCCTGGTGACGGACACCTCGGCCGCGGACGTCCTGATGACGGCGGGCCCGACGCCGAAGCCGGCCCTCAACAGGGCCGACCCGGACGGGATCTGACGGTACGCCAGGAGACGCGCTGAGATGAAGGAACTCGTGGTCACCCTGGACCTCGACGGGGTCACGGACAAGGCGGGCCTGATGGACCGCTGTGTCAGTGTGCTGAAGTTTCCGGACTGGTTCGGGCGGAACTGGGATGCGCTCGTCGACAGTCTCAGCGACATCTCCGTCTGGCCCGAGGAGGCGGCGGACGGGCTGCTCGTGGTCGTACGGAACTGGCAGCCGTACGCGACGCTGCGCCCGGAGGAGTGGAAGGTCGCGCGGGAGGTGTTCTCCGCCGCCATGGAGCGGACGCCCGCGCTCACCGTGGCGCTCGCCCTTGGAGGTTCCTCCTAAGCGCCTCTGACCAGCCTGGATGTTGTGACGGGGCATCGCATTCCGGTCGTCATGGGACAATGAAGTACGTGCTCTTCCCCCTGGCTGACCTGTCCGGGGGCCACCTCTGATCGACTGGGATGTGCAGCACGTGCGTTTCCTCAACGACATCCAGCCCCCGTACGACCTGACGTACGACGACGTCTTCATGGTCCCGAGCCGCAGCGCGGTCGGCTCGCGGCAGGATGTGGACCTCAGCTCCCCGGACGGGACGGGCACCACGATCCCGCTGGTCGTCGCCAACATGACCGCCATCGCCGGCCGCCGCATGGCCGAGACGATGGCCCGGCGCGGTGGCCTCGTCGTCATCCCCCAGGACATTCCGATCGAGGTCGTCACCGAGGTCGTCTCCTGGGTGAAGAGCCGCCACCACGTCCTGGACACCCCGATCGTGCTGGCCCCGCACCAGACCGTCGCCGACGCGCTGGCCCTGCTGCCCAAGCGCGCCCACAACGCCGGCGTGGTCGTCGACGAGGACGGCCGGCCGGTCGGCGTCGTCACCGACCAGGACCTGACCGGCGTGGACCGCTTCACGCAGCTCGAGGTCGTCATGTCCCGGGACCTGCTGCTCCTGGACGCGGACATCGACCCGCGTGAGGCGTTCAACCGGCTCGACCACGCCAACCGCCGCTACGCGCCCGCCGTCGACAAGGACGGCAGGCTCGCCGGCATCCTCACCCGCAAGGGCGCCCTGCGCGCCACGCTGTACACGCCCGCCACCGACGCGCAGGGCAGGCTCCGCATCGCCGCCGCCGTCGGCATCAACGGCGATGTCGCGGGCAAGGCCAAGCAGCTGCTGGACGCGGGTGTGGACACGCTCGTCATCGACACCGCGCACGGCCACCAGGAGTCGATGATCAGCGCCATCAAGGTGGTGCGCGCCCTCGACCCGCAGGTCCCGATCGTCGCCGGCAACATCGTCGCCGCCGAGGGTGTGCGCGACCTGATCGAGGCGGGCGCGGACATCATCAAGGTCGGCGTCGGCCCCGGCGCGATGTGCACCACCCGGATGATGACCGGCGTCGGCCGGCCGCAGTTCTCCGCGGTCCTGGAGTGCGCGGCCGAGGCGAGGAAGTACGGCAAGCACGTGTGGGCCGACGGCGGTGTCCGGCACCCTCGCGACGTCGCCATGGCCCTGGCGGCCGGTGCGTCGAACGTGATGATCGGGTCGTGGTTCGCGGGCACCTACGAGTCCCCCGGCGACCTGCAGCAGGACGCGAACGGCCGCCTCTACAAGGAGTCGTTCGGCATGGCCTCCGCGCGTGCGGTCCGCAACCGCACGTCGGACGAGTCGGCGTACGACCGTGCCCGCAAGGCGCTGTTCGAGGAGGGCATCTCCACCTCGCGCATGTTCCTCGATCCGGCGCGTCCCGGCGTGGAGGACCTGATCGACTCGATCATCGCGGGCGTTCGCTCCTCCTGCACCTACGCCGGTGCGGGCTCCCTGGAGGAGTTCGCCGAGAAGGCGGTGGTCGGCATCCAGAGCGCGGCCGGCTACGCGGAGGGCAAGCCGCTGCACGCCAGCTGGAGCTAGGCGCCCGGCTCGGGGAGCCGAACAGGTCGTGGGGCAGCTGCGCGAGACCACATGTCCCGTCGCCTTGCTGGACCAACGCCCCGTCGGCCACGCGGAGTTGCGCCGGAACGGCTGCGACGCCGCCGTGGTCCGGACGGCGCGCGGTCGTCGGGCTCGGCGTGGCCGAGGACAACCCGCGCGCGGCCGCCAACCGCACACCCCTTCGGTTGCAGCGGCCCGCTCCTGGCGCAACGAATGGGCACACACCCCCGATGAACGCAACGATCTTGCGGCCATGCGCAAGGTTGCTGCATTTCGCCTGCGAAGGCATGCCCCGTAGGGTCATGCCCTGTACGTGGCGTGGCAGGGACCCCGCTCGGTGGGTTCCTGCTCGCGCGGGGATGCCGCCGGTCCCCGCCGCCCTGACCGCAGTGACGAAGGAGTCAGCGCGTGCTCGATCAAGGCGCACCCCCGCAGGACCGCACCACGAACGCTCCACCGTCTTTGGGCGTCGGCGCGCGCCTCATGCGGCGCAAGCCCGTGGAGCGCCTGGTCGCGGAGGGCGGCCAGGGTGAGGGAGGGGCCCTGCGCCGCTCCCTCGGACTGTGGCAGCTCACCATGATCAGCATCGGTGCCACCCTCGGCACCGGCATCTTCGTGGTCCTCGGCGAGGCCGTGCCCAAGGCCGGCCCCGCCGTCACCCTGTCCTTCGTGATCGCCGGTCTGACCGCGCTCTTCTCGGCCCTCTCGTACGCCGAGCTGGCGGGCACCATCCCGGTCGCCGGATCCTCGTACTCGTATGCATACGCAACCATGGGCGAGCTGATCGCCTGGATCTGCGGCTGGTGTCTGGTCCTGGAGTACGGCGTCTCGGTCGCCGCCGTGGCCGTCGGCTGGGGCGAGTACCTCAACGAACTGCTCGACGGGACCATAGGCGTCACCATCCCGGACGCCCTGTCCGCCCCGCCCGGCGACGGCGGCGTCTTCAACCTGCCCGCGCTGATCGTCGTACTGCTGGCCATGGCGTTCCTGCTGGGCGGCGCCCGGGAGTCCGCCCGCGCCAACACGATCATGGTCTGTGTGAAGATCGCCGCACTGGTGCTGTTCTGCGCCATCGGCATCCAGGGCTTCAAGTCCGGGAACTACGCGCACTTCATGCCGCTCGGCATGGCGGGCGTGAGCGCCGCCGGTGCCACGCTCTTCTTCTCCTACATCGGCTTCGACGCCGCCTCCACCGCGGGTGAAGAGGCCAAGAACGCCCAGCGCGACCTGCCGCGGGCCATCATGCTCTCGCTCGTGATCGTCACCGCGCTGTACGTGCTCGTCGCCGCCGTCGCCGTCGGCGCCAAGCCCTGGCGGCGGTTCAACGACTCGGAGGCCGCGCTCGCCCAGATCATGCGTGACGTCACCGGCCAGTCCTTCTGGGGCACCCTGCTCGCCGCCTGCGCCGTCATCGCCATCGCGAGCGTCGTGCTGACCGTGCTCTACGGCCAGACCCGCATCCTCTTCGCGATGTCCCGGGACGGGCTGGTCCCCAAGGTGTTCGGCAAGGTCCACCCGAAGACCGGCGCGCCCCGCGCGAACACGGTCATCGTCTCCCTGTTCTGCGGAGTCCTCGCCGCCGCGATCCCGCTCGGCCAGCTCGCCGACGCCACCAGCATCGGCACCCTCTTCGCCTTCGCCCTGGTCAACATCGCCGTGGTGGTGCTGCGCCGGACCCGGCCGAACATGCCCCGCACCTTCCGGGTGCCGCTCTCCCCGGTCCTGCCGGCCGTGGGCTTCGCGTTCTGCGTCTGGATGATGGGCAGTCTGTCCGCCGTCACCTGGGTGGTCTTCGGGGTCTGGATGGCGGTCGGGCTCGTGTTCTACTTCGGGTACGGCTACCGCCGCTCCCGCCTTGCCACGCGAGAAGAACTCGCGACTCCAGACGTACTCGCGACTCCAGAGAAGTGAACCACCAGCAGTGCTGAACGATCTCGACGAACGCATCGTGCACGCCCTCGCCGAGGACGCCCGCCGCTCCTACGCGGACATCGGGCAGCTCGTCGGCCTGTCCGCGCCCGCCGTGAAGCGGCGCGTGGACCGGCTGCGCGCCACCGGCGCCATCACCGGCTTCACGGTACGGGTGGACCCGGGGGCGCTTGGCTGGGAGACCGAGGGGTTCGTCGAGATCTACTGCCGGCACAACACCTCGCCGGAGGTCATCCGGCGGGGTCTCGAGCGCTACCAGGAGGTCGTGGCCGCCTCCACGGTCACCGGCGACGCGGACGCGATCGTGCAGGTCTTCGCCTCCGACATGCGCCACTTCGAGCGGGTCCTGGAACGCATCGCAGGGGAGCCGTTCGTCGAGCGCACCAAATCCGTGCTGGTGCTGTCGCCGCTGCTGCGCCGCTTCTCGTCGGGGTCACCGACATAATCCCCGGACGGGACCGCCGCACGCGCCTACCATCGGTGCCATGACCTGGCGACATTGATCCACCAGCCGTGCCTCCCGAGGACCGCCTCGGACGCCGTACCTCCGGCATCCGATCCGTCCCTGCGGGAAGGCCTCATGACACTCTCACCTGCACGCGTGCCCGTCACCGCCGGCGTCCGCCGGCTCACGGCCACGCTGTACGGCTACGCGTTCCTCGACGACTTCGTCCTGCTCTACCCGGTGTACGCGCTGCTGTTCAGCGACACCGGTCTGTCCGTCTGGCAGATCTCCTCCCTCTTCGCCCTCTGGTCGGTCACGGGCGTCGTCCTGGAGTTGCCCTCCGGCGCCTGGGCCGACGCCGTCTCCCGGCGGCTGTTGCTCTGGCTCGGCCCACTGCTCACCGCGGCCGGCTTCACCCTGTGGGTGCTCACCCCCTCGTACTGGGCCTTCGCCCTGGGCTTCGTCCTGTGGGGCGCCCGCGGAGCACTCGGCTCCGGCGCGCTGGAGGCGCTGGTCTACGAGGAGCTGGAACGGCTCGGCGAGGCCGACCGGTACGCCAGGATCATGGGCCGGGCACGGGCCGCCGGACATGTCGCGATCATGGCGGCCATGGCGCTCGCCGGACCGGTGTTCGCCTGGGGCGGCTACCCCGCCGTCGGAGCGGCGAGCGTACTGGCCTGCCTGGCGAGCGCCGCGACGGCGACCCGCTTCCCGGAGGACCGGGCGGTGCCGGAGGCCGACGCGGAGGACTGGTCCACGACCCTGCGGGAGGGGCTCACCGCGGTCCGCCGCGACCGGTCGCTGCGCGGAGCGCTTCTGCTCGTCCCGGCGGTGGGGGCCGTGTGGGAGGCGCTCGACGAGTACACGCCGCTGCTGGTCCGGGACACCGGCGTGGCGGAGACGTCTGTCCCCTATCTGCTGCTGCTGATCTGGGCGGGAGCGACCGCCGGTGGCCTGCTGGCCGGACCCTGGGAACGCATGGGTACGGCGGGACTGGCGGCGGTCCTCGCGGTGGCCGCCCTCGCCATGGCCGTGGGCGCCGCGGCCCGTACCCCGGGCGCCCTCGTCCTGCTCGCCCTCGCCTTCGGTGGCTTCCAGCTGGCGACCGTACTGGCCGACGTCCGCCTCCAGCAGCGCATCGACGACACCCGCCGGGCCACCCTGACCTCGGTCGCGGGCCTGGGCAGCGACCTGGCCACGGTCGCGGCGTACGGCGTCTACGCGGCGATCGAGACGAGAGCAGCGCACAGCACCGCGTTCGCGCTGTTCGCGGTGCCCTATCTGGTGACGGCGATGCTGCTGGTGCTCAAGTGGCCATTGCGGTCCCGCCGGAGCTTCCCGTAGGTTGTGCGGCGTCGTTACCGACGGGTAGCACTGGCGAGTAACTCCGGGGAGTGAGTATGCGCCGGCTCATCGGCCGTCCCAGCACGGTACGCGCCCGGATCGTCGCGCTCGCGTTCGCTCCCGTGCTCGCCCTGCTGGTGCTGTGGAGCTTCGCCATGGTCTCGGTCACCGGCGAGCTGCGCGCGCTCGTCCGGGTGCAGGGGGTGTACGAGGAGTTCGGCACCCCCGTCGACACGGCGATCGGGCAGATCCAGATCGAACGGCGGCTGTCCGCCGCGTACTTGGGCACGGACAGCCGTACGCCGCCCGTCGCCGGCCTGCTGGAGCAGCAGCGCCGTACGGACCGGGCCGTGGACGCCATGCGCGACGCGATCCGGTCCGGGGACCGCGACCGGCTCTCCGAGCGGCAGCGACAGGCGCTGGACGCCATGGTCAGGACCGCCGGCAGGCTGGAGGGCCTGCGGGATCGGGTGCTGTCCCGGGACATCTCCTGGGACCGGGCGGTGAGCGAGTACAGCGCGCTGGTGGAACCCGGCTTCGACGTCGAGTCCACGCTCACCGCCCTGCAGGCCGGGCAGCTCGCGCGGGAGGCCCAGGTCGTCGTCGAGCTGGTCCGGGTACGGGAGTTCGTCTCGCGGGAGGACGCGCTGGTCGCCGGAGCGCGGGCGGCCGGCACACTGACCGGCCGGCAGTACGACACGCTCACGGCGACCGTCGAGGACCGGCGGGTCTTCGAACGGACATATGTTCCCGACCTGCCGGGGGACTCGCGGGCGCTGTTCGAGGCGTTCCAGCGCGGGCAGCTGCACCGGAAGCTGGTGGCGAGCGAGGACGCGCTGCTGCGGGCCGGAGCGGCGGGCGCGGGGGACGCCGTCGCGGCCGACTCCTGGCGCTCCACCACCGACCAGGCGGTCAAGCAGTACATGCGGCTGTGCACCCGGTCCGCCATGAACTCCGCCGGGCGCGGGCGGCAGTTCGCCTACCGGGAGCTGGCGAGGGCCGCCGTGGTGGGAGGGGTCGGGCTGGCTGCCGTAGGGCTGTCGCTGTGGTTCGCGGTGCGGGGTGCGCGGCGGATCTCGCGGCGCCTCGAGACGCTGCGGGATGCCGCCGATCTGCTGGCCACCAGCCAGCTGCCCGACGTCATGGCGAGGTTGGGTGCGGGCGAGGACGTGGACGCGGTCACCGAGGCGCCGCCGCTCGCGGACGGGGAGGCGGGCGCCGACGAGATCGGCGACGTGGGGCGGTCCTTCAACGCCGCGCGCCTCGCGGCCGTCGAGGTGGCCGTACAGCAGGCGAACCTGCGCCGCGGGCTCTCCGCGGTGCTGCTCAACATCGCCCGGCGCAACCAGTCGCTCGTACACCGGCAGCTGAAGCTCGTCGACACGCTGGAGCGGCGCACGGACGACCCGGACGTTCTGGAACAGCTCTTCCGCATCGACCACCTCACCACCCGGATGCGGCGCCACGCCGAGAACCTGATCGTCCTCTCCGGCTCGGCACCCGGCCGCAGATGGCGTCGCCCGGTGCCCGTCGCCGACGTCGTCGCCTCCGCGGTCGGTGAGATCGAGGCGTACGCCCGGGTCGAGGTGCCGCCGATGCCCCGGGTGGGCGTCGCGGCGGACGCCGTCGCCGACGTCGTCCATCTGATCGCCGAGCTCGTCGAGAACGCCACGGTGTTCTCGCCGCCGGACACCCGCGTGACCATGCGCACCGCACGGGCCGACGGCGGCTTCGTCCTGCAGATCGACGACCGGGGGCTCGGGTTCGACGCCGGGCAGCTGGAGGAGGCGGAACGGACGATCGGGAATCCCGGCGGCTTCGACCCGACCCGGCACGACCGGCTCGGGTTGTACGTCGTGGGGCGTCTCGCCGCCCGGCACGGGATCGAGGTGGCGTTCGGCCCCTCGCCGTACGGCGGGACGACGGCGGTGGTGACCCTGCCGGAGGGCGTGCTGGCGGAGGAGGACGTGGCGGCGCGGGCGTCCCTGCCGTGAGCGACGAGCACTGGTACGAGGACGAGACCGGGGCGATGGTGCGGCCGTACACCGTCACCAGGGGGCGGACCCGGCCTTCCGACGGGCATCGCCTTGATCTGATGGCGTGGGTCACTGCCGTGGGCGGGGAGGCGGGGGCGGGGGTCGACCATGCCGGGGCCGCACTGCTTGCGCTGGTCCGGGGTCGGTCCCGGCCGGTGGTGGAGCTTGCCGCGGATGCGGATCTGCCGCTGACGGTGCTGCGGGTGTTGCTGGGGGATCTGGCCGAGGCCGGGCTGGTGCGGGTTGATGCGCCGCGGCGCGGTGCTGCGGGCAGGGCCGCGGATGATCCTGAGTTGCTGCGGGAGATTATTGAGCGGTTGCGTGAGCTTTAGCGTGGGCCGGGATCGATGGTTGTCTGCGGGTGCGTTGTGGCTGGTCGCGCCCGCGCGGCGGAGCCGCATATCGACACAGCCCCGCGCCCCTATCGGGGCGCTGCAGGAACCCGGTGGCTGAAGAGCGCAATGAATCGCCGTCTGACAGGCCCCGGACGCAACGAACCGCTCACCAGCGCGCAACGGGTTCTTCTTGCTGGGCCCAGGCCAGCGACCGTACCGTCTAAATGGCCCCCGAAACCCTCCGTACCGCTGAGGAACACGCATGCGTACCGCCCTGCTCCAGAGCTCCGGTCGTCCCGGGTCCGTCGGCGAGAACCTCAAGGTGCTCGACGCGGCCGCCGGGCGTGCCGCTGCCGCGGGTGCCCTGCTGCTGGCCGCGCCGGAGATGTTCCTGACCGGGTACGCGATCGGCGACGACATCGGCCGCCTCGCCGAGCCCGCCGACGGCGAGTCCGCGGACGCGATCGCCGACATCGCCGGGCGGCACGGGCTCGCGATCGCGTACGGGTACCCGGAGCGGGACGGCGAGACGGTCTTCAACTCCGCGCAGCTGATCTCCGCCGAGGGCATCCGCCTCGCGAACTACCGCAAGACCCACCTCTTCGGCTGCTTCGAACGCGACCACTTCACGCCGGGCGAGCAGCCGGTCGTCCAGGCCGAGCTCGGCGGGCTCGCCGTCGGCCTCATGATCTGCTACGACGTCGAGTTCCCGGAGAACGTCCGCGCCCACGCCCTGGCCGGCACCGACCTGCTCGTCGTGCCGACGGCGCAGATGCACCCGTTCCAGTTCGTCGCCGAGTCGATGATCCCGGTGCGCGCCTTCGAGAACCAGCTGTACGTGGCGTACGTCAACCGGGTCGGTCAGGAGGGCGAGTTCGACTTCGTCGGCCTCTCGGCGCTGGCCGGTCCCGACGGGGTCGCCCGCGCCCGCGCCGGACGCGGCGAGGAGCTGGTGTTCGCCGACGCCGACCCCGCTTTCCTCGCCGCCTCCCGCGAGGCGAACCCGTACCTGAAGGACCGTCGCCCGGGCCTCTACGGGTCCCTCGTCTGAACCCCTCACCCCGTACTCGTACTTTCCGTGCAAGGAGTCCGTACCCCATGACGTCCACCGTGCCCAACGCCGTCGAGCACGCAGACGAGCAGCAGCTGCCGCCGATCACCATGTTCGGCCCGGACTTCCCGTACGCGTACGACGACTTCCTCGCCCATCCGGCGGGCCTCGGCCAGATACCGGCGACCGAGCACGGCGCCGAGGTCGCGGTCATCGGCGGCGGACTGTCCGGCATCGTGGCCGCCTACGAGCTGATGAAGATGGGCCTCAAGCCGGTCGTGTACGAGGCCGACCGGATCGGCGGGCGTCTGCGGACCGTGGGGTTCGAGGGCTGCGACCCGTCCCTCACCGCCGAGATGGGCGCGATGCGCTTCCCGCCGTCCTCGACGGCCCTGCAGCACTACATCGACCTGGTGGGACTCGAGACCCGGCCCTTCCCCAACCCCCTCGCGGAGGCGACCCCGTCGACCGTCGTCGACCTCAAGGGGGAGTCGCACTACGCCGAGACGGTCGACGACCTGCCGCAGGTCTACCGCGATGTCGCCGAGGCGTGGAACAAGTGCCTCGAAGAGGGCGCCGACTTCTCCGACATGAACCGTGCCCTGCGCGAGCGTGACGTGCCGCGCATCCGCGAGATCTGGGCGAAGCTGGTCGAGAAGCTCGACAACCAGACCTTCTACGGCTTCCTCTGCGACTCCGAGGCCTTCAAGTCCTTCCGCCACCGCGAGATCTTCGGCCAGGTCGGCTTCGGGACGGGCGGCTGGGACACCGACTTCCCCAACTCCATCCTGGAGATCCTGCGGGTCGTCTACACCGAGGCCGACGACCACCACCGCGGCATCGTCGGCGGCAGCCAGCAGCTCCCGCTGCGGCTCTGGGAGCGCGAGCCCGAGAAGATCGTCCACTGGCCGTACGGGACGTCCCTGAAGTCCCTGCACGTGAACGGCGAGCCCCGCCCGGCCGTGACCCGGCTGCACCGCACGGCGGGCAACCGGATCACCGTGACCGACGCGAACGGCGACATCCGCACCTACCGGGCGGCGATCTTCACCGCCCAGTCCTGGATGCTGCTGTCGAAGATCACCTGCGACGACTCGCTCTTCCCGATCGACCACTGGACGGCCATCGAGCGCACCCACTACATGGAGTCCAGCAAGCTCTTCGTGCCCGTCGACCGCCCCTTCTGGCTCGACAAGGACGAGGAGACCGGCCGGGACGTCATGTCGATGACGCTCACCGACCGCATGACCCGCGGCACCTACCTGCTGGACGACGGCCCGGACAAGCCCGCCGTCATCTGCCTCTCCTACACCTGGTGCGACGACAGCCTGAAGTGGCTGCCGCTGTCCGCGAACGAGCGGATGGAGGTCATGCTGAAGTCGCTCGGCGAGATCTACCCGAAGGTCGACATCAGGAAGCACATCATCGGCAGCCCGGTGACGGTGTCCTGGGAGAACGAGCCGTACTTCATGGGCGCGTTCAAGGCCAACCTGCCCGGCCACTACCGCTACCAGCGGCGCCTGTTCACGCACTTCATGCAGGACCGGCTGCCCGAGGACAAGCGAGGAATCTTCCTCGCCGGCGACGACATCTCCTGGACGGCCGGCTGGGCCGAGGGCGCGATCCAGACCGCGCTGAACGCGGTCTGGGGCGTCATGCACCACTTCGGCGGCGGGACCGACGCGACCAACCCGGGGCCGGGCGACGTGTACGACGAGATCGCGCCGGTCGAGCTGCCGGAGGACTAGATCCCGGCGGCGCGCACGGACTCGTAGAGCTCGGCGGCCACGTCCTTCAGCTCCTGGGCGTCCCGCGCGCCGCCCTGGAGCTCGAAGAAGAACTCGTCGAGGCCGCTTTCGGCATGGGCGGCGAGATCCTCGACGATCTGGGCGATGCTGCCCTGGAACGGGGAGCGGTCGGCCCCGTCGTACGCCTTGGGTGTGTACCGGGCGTTCACCCGTACCGCCGTCTCGATCGGCCCGGTGCGGCCGCGCTCGGCCGCCAGGTCCTGCAACTGACGCCATTGCGCGGCCAGTTGCTCGGCGCCCATGGCGATCGGCATCCAGCCGTCGGCGCGGTCGACGAGCCGGGTCATCGCCTTCCTGCTGTTGGTGGGCAGCAGGATCGGGACGGGACGGGCGGGCTTGGGGCCGACCACGGCCGAGGCGATCCGGGTGATCCGGCCCTCGTACGTCACCGGGTCCGGGCCCCACACCGCCCGGCAGACGTCGATGATCTCGTCCAGGACCCGGCCCCGCTCCTCGAAGGGGGCCACGCCCGCGGCCGCGTACTCGTCGAGCGACCAGCCCGTGCCGAGTCCCGCCAGCACCCGGCCGCCGCTCGCCGCATCCAGCGTGGCGAGCGACTTGGCCAGCTGGAAGGGGTTGTGCAGCGGGGCCACCAGGATGCTCGTGCCGAGCCGTGCCCGGTCGGTCGCCGCGGCGGCCAGGGTCAGCGTCACCAGGGGGTCCGGCACGCCCCGGTACACGTCGGGCCACGGCAGGCCCTCGACGCCGTACAGACCCTGGGTCGCGGGTTCGGGGAAGAGGGCACGCTCATAGACCCACAGGCTCTGGTAGCCGATCTGTTCGGCGGTGCGTGCCACGTCGGGCACATCGCGTCCGATGTCGTACTGCCGTGCCTGAGGAAGGCTCAGTCCCAGCCGAATGGCCATGCGTCCGCTCCTTTGCGTCCGGTTCAACAGTCAACTTAACTCGGGAGTGGTGTGAGCAGCATGCGTCCCGCGAAGCCCACCGCCGCGTCGAGGCGCTCGGTGAACTCGGCGGCGACCTCGGGCAGTCCGCGCAGCGCCCACAGCGCCCGTGCCGCGGTCCAGGTGGCGTCCCGGGCGCGCTCCAGACTCCAGGCGCCGAGCAGATGGGTGAGCGGGTCGGCGATCTGGAGGAGGTCGGGGCCCGGCATCAGATCTTCGCGGATGCGCTCCTCCAGCGAGACGAGGAGCTCGCCCACGCGATCGAATTCGTCCTCCAGCTCGGCCGGTTCGCAGTCCAACGTACGGCAGCTGTCCACGACGGCGAGCGCCAGGTCGTGCCCGATGTGCGCATTGATGCCCGCCAGCGCGAACTGCAGCGGTCGTACTCCGGGATGGCGGCGCAGCTGGAACAGGGGCCGCCAGCACGCGGGCGGGTGCCGCTCGGCGGTGACCGCGTCGACGGCGGCGAGATAGCGCTCGGCGAACCGTACGTCCAGCGTCGTCGCCGCCCGCGCGTTCGCGAACCGATGGGCGTCGATGCTGCGGTCGACGGCCTCGGTGACGGCGAGGTAGACGCGGTTGAAGACCGCGACACCGTCCCGTTCGGGCAGGGCCGCGTCGAGGGCGCGCATCCGGGAGACGACTGCGTCTACAGAAGTGGTGAACTGTTCCAATTGCGCCATGGGGGAAGGGTCCCAGTCCTAGGCTGACGGGGGTGTCGGCGGGCCCGGCGCTTCCCCAGAACGGGGGAACGGAGTGGGGGGGGGAGCAGCACCGTGTCAGGCTTACGCGCGCAGCGACTGGCCGCACGCAGGGCCGAGCGCAGGCGGGCCAAACGGCGCGGCGCCATGGCCGCGGCGGCCTGGGTCGTGGTCGCCGTCGGCACCGCGACCGGCATGATGTCGGCCCTCGACGACGGACGCGGCGCGCAGCAGGCGAAGCCCGAGGTGACCAGTTCGCCGCGGCTCGAGCAGCTGCCGGTGGTGCCCTCCGCGTCGGCCACGCCCACCAAGTCCGCGTCCCCGACGCCGAGTTCATCGACGAAGGCCAGTCCGTCGCCGACCAGGACGGAGCAGAAGCGGCAGCCCGCCGCCGTGTCCGCCCTCCTCTACCGGCAGTCCGGCTCGCGGGTGCTCGACTGGGTCCGCGCCCATCCGGACGACCCGCGCACACCGGTCATAGAGTCCCGGATAGCCGATCAGCCGGCCGCCGTGTGGTTCGCCGACTACACGCCGGCGACCATCACCTCCCGGGTGCGCGCGGTCACCTCGGACGCCGCGGCGCAGGGCCGGGTGCCCGTCGTCGTGCCGTACGCGATACCCGGCCGCGACTGCGGGGGCGCCTCCAAGGGCGGGGCGCCCGACCTCGCCGCGTACGACGCCTGGATCGACAGCTTCGCGGCGGGGCTCGGCTCCGGCGAGGTCGTCGTCGTCCTGGAGCCCGACTCCATAGCCCAGTCCGGCTGCCTCTCCGACCGCGCCCGCGCCGACCGCTTCGCCTCGCTGGCCCGCGCGGGCCGCGTCCTGAAGGCCGCCGACCCGAAGGCGCGGGTCTACTACGACGCCGGGCACTCCGGCTGGAACCCGGCCGCGCAGCAGGCGGCGCTGCTGAAGGAGGCGGGCGCCGCCTCGGCCGCCTCCTCCGACGGGATCTTCAGCAACGTCTCCAACTTCCAGACGACGCCCGACGAGATCGCCTACGACCGCCAGGTCCTCACCGCCCTCGGCGGCCCCGCGAGCCTGGGCGCCGTCATCGACACCAGCCGCAACGGCAACGGCGCCCCGGCCGACGGCGAGTGGTGCGACCCGGCGGGCCGCAGGATCGGCCGGGCGCCCACGCTGAGCACAGGCGAGGCGCGCATCGACGCCTATCTGTGGGTGAAGCTGCCGGGGGAGTCGGACGGCTGCAAAGGGGCTCCGGGCACGTTCAGCCCGTCGTACGCCTATGACTTGGCCTCGTCGTAGGAGGACGTGCCCTCGTCCAGGAGCGGCTCCTGGGTCTTGAGATGCGCGGGCGCGAAGGCACGCAGGGCGTGGTAGCCGGTGATGACGACCAGGGTGCCCAGGGCGATGCCGCTGAGGGAGAAGTGGTCGGTGAACTTCAGCGTCACGTTGCCGACGCCGATGATGATGCCCGCCGCGGCCGGCACCAGGTTCAGCGGATTGCGCAGATCCACCCGGGCGTTGGTCCAGATCTGCGCGCCCAGCAGGCCGATCATGCCGTAGAGGATGACGGTGATGCCGCCGAGGACTCCGCCCGGGATCGCGGCCACGACCGCGCCGAACTTCGGGCAGAGGCCGAAGAGGAGGGCGAAACCGGCGGCCGCCCAGTACGCGGCGGTCGAGTACACGCGGGTCGCGGCCATCACGCCGATGTTCTCGGAGTACGTGGTGTTGGGCGGGCCGCCCACCGCGGTGGACAGCACGGAGCCGATGCCGTCGGCCGCGATCGCCGTGCCCAGCCGGTCGTCCAGGGACTCGCCGGTCATCTCGCCGACCGCCTTGACGTGCCCGGCGTTCTCCGCGACCAGGGCGATCACGACCGGCAGCGCGACGAGGATCGCGGACCACTGGAAGGACGGGCCGTGGAAGGACGGCAGGCCGATCCAGTCCGCCTTGCCGACACCGGAGAGGTCGAGTCGCCAGTGGTCGGTGAGCTTGCCGCTCGCGTCGACCGAGTGGATCTTCCCGAAGATCCGGTCGAAGGCCCAGGAGATGCCGTAGCCGAAGACCAGGCCGAGGAAGATCGCGATCCGCGACCAGAAACCGCGCAGACAGACGACGGCCATACCGGTGAACAGCATGACCAGCAGGGCCGTCCACTGGTCCTGCGGCCAGTACGTGGAGGCCGTGACCGGCGCCAGGTTGAAGCCGATCAGCATCACGACCGCGCCGGTGACGATCGGCGGCATCGTGGCATGGATGATCCGCGCCCCGAAGCGCTGCACGGCGAGTCCGGCGACGAACAGCGCGATGCCGACGACCAGGACCGCGCCGGTCACCGTGGCGCTCGTACCGCCCTGCGCGCGGATCACGGCGGCTACCCCCACGAACGACAGTGAGCAGCCCAGATAGCTGGGCACCCGGCCGCGGGTCGCCAGCAGGAAGATCACGGTCGCGACGCCCGACATCATGATCGCGAGGTTGGGGTCCAGGCCCATCAGCACCGGCGCCACGAAGGACGCACCGAACATGGCCACCACGTGCTGGGCGCCGAGGCCGGCCGTGCGGGGCCAGGAGAGCCGTTCGTCGGGGCGTACCACCGCTCCGGGCGCGGGCGTCCGCCCGTCTCCGTGCAGTTTCCAGCGCACGCCGAGATCCATGGTGGGGTTCTCTTTCTCTGTGCATGAAGACGGTCCGGACCATTGTCACGGCCGGTCGTCGCCTCTACGCTCTCACGGTCCTACTCATGAACTGCGTTCACATTTCTGACCCTTCGTTCGATGGATCGGAGTGCTCGATGAGTGGAAGATCCCGTGCCGCCGTCCTGCTGGCCGCGGCGGCGACCCTCGCAGCCGTCCTCGTCCCCTCCGCGCACGCGGCACCCGCGGCTCCCGACACGGCCGTCCTCGACGGTGCCCAGCTGCAGCGGACCAAGCTCCGTCTGGAGCAAGGCGATGCACAACTTCAGCTCACGCTGAGGGAGTTGACGGCCCGCGCCGACAACTGGCTGAGCCAGGGCCCCTGGACGGTCGTCGACAAGCCCAGACCGGCACCCGGCGGCGACCTCCACGAGTACCTCAGCCAGGCCCCCTACTGGTGGCCCACCCGGACCCCCACGGCCGACAATCCGTGGGGCTGCCCCTACGTTCAACGGGACGGACAGCGCAACCCCGAAGTCGACTCCGGCACCGATCGCCAGGACGTCGAGAAGGTCTTCGACTCGACCTACGACCTGTCCCTGGCCTGGTACTACACCGGCAAGCGGGCCTACGCCGACAAGGCGGCCCAGGTCCTGCGCACCTGGTTCCTCGCCCCGGCCACCCGCATGAACCCCAACCTCGACCACGCCCAGTTCATCCCGTGCAAGTACGACGGCCGGGCCATCGGCATCATCGACTTCTCGCAGTCGTACACCAGCGTCGTCGACGCCCTGGCGATCCTCGGCACCGGCGCCCCCGGCTGGACGAAGACCGACCGGACGGGGATGGCGAAGTGGAACGCCGACTTCCTCGGCTGGCTGAAGAACAGCGCCTTCGGCAAGGAGGAGGGCGCGGCGGCCAACAACCACGGGACCTTCTACGACATGCAGCTCGCCGCCCTCGCCTACGCCACCGGCGACCGGGCGCTGGCCCGGCGCACCGTTCTCGACGCGCGCACCAAACGCATCGACCCGCAGATCGCGGCCGACGGCAGCCAGCCCCAGGAGCTCGCCCGGACGCGGAGCTGGCACTACTCGACCTTCGACCTGGTCGCGTACACCCGGCTCGCGGCGATCGGCCGGCACGTCGGCGTGAACCTGTGGGCCTATCAAGGCCCGGACGGGCAGGGCCTGTTCAAGGCCGTCGACTACCTCCTGCCCACCGCGACCGGCTCCACCGCGTGGCCGCACCCGGAGCTGGAGTTCCACCGCTACGCGGCGAGCGACGTCGTGCACGCGGCGGCGGACGCGGGCGACAAGGCGGCGCAGCAGGCCGTCCCCAAGCTGGAGACACCGCCCGACGGCGACCTCTGGGCGCTGCGCCCGGCGGCCGAGCAACTGGACTCGATAGCGGGCTGACCAGGGCCTTTCCGGCGGCCCTTCCGGTCAGGGCTCCTGAGCGTCCGCTTAGGATGAAGTGTCCCGCCGCTTCGTCCCCTTGCTCAGGAGCCCCACCCGTGACCGCCGAAGCCACGATCGCCCCCGCCCTGTCCTACGGCCGGCTGATCCCCGTCACCGTCCACTTCGACGACCTGGACGCCCTCGGCCTGCTCCACAACGCCCGCTACCCGCTGATGGTCGAGCGGGCCTGGGCCGAGCTGTTCCAGGAGTACGGCTTCAGCTTCGAGGGCGACTGGGCCGCGGCGGGGGACGCCTGCAACGCGGTCAAGGAACTCCTGATCAGCTACGAGGCCCCGGTCACCCGGCCGGGCGCCTACGCCGTCCACCTCTGGCTGGAACGGCTCGGCACCACCGGACTGACCTACGGCTTCCGGTTCTGCTCCCCGGACGGTTCGGTGACCTACGCGCACGGGATCCGGGTGCTGGTCCGGCTGGACTCGGAGACGATGCGGCCCGCGCCGTGGAGCGAGCGGTTCAGGGCCGCGGGTCGGGAACTGCTGCGCTCGGACGGCTGACCTCCGGGCGGCTGCGGTCGCCGGTGCGCAGGACGCCCGCGAAGGCCGCGAGACCGCACGCCAGGACCGTCACCAGCACGAACGACACCACCAGGCTCGTCGCCTGCGCCACCCCGCCGATCAGGCTCGGTGCGATCAGCCCCGAGGTGTACGTGATGGTCGCGACGCCCGCGATGGCCTGACTCGGGTTGGGGCCGCTGCGACCGGCCGCCGCGAAGCACAGCGGTACGACGACCGCGATACCGAGGCCGAGCAGCGCGAAACCGCCCATCGCCACGGCCGGATGGCCCGCGACGACGATGAGCAGCCCGCCCAGGACCGCCAGCGCGCCGCCCGCCCGCACGGTGCGGACCGCGCCGAAGCGGTCGACCACCACGTCGCCCACGAGCCGGGCCACCGCCATGGTCAGCATGAAACCCGTCGTGCACGCGGCGGCCAGGCCTGCCGACGTGTCGAGCTGGTCGCGCAGATAGACCGCCGACCAGTCGAGACTGGCGCCCTCGGCGAACACCGCGCAGAAGCCGACGGTGCCGATCAGCAGCGCGGACTTCGGCGGCAGCGTGAACCGCGGCGGCGGCTCCTCGTCCTCGGTGGCCTGTATGTCGAGCACCCAGCGGCAGGCCAGCACGCCGAGCAGGGTGAGGGTGGCCGCCGCCAGCGCGAAGTGCAGACGGGCGTCCGAGCCGAGGTGCGCGGCGAGCGTGCCGGCCGCCGAGCCGGTCAGCGCGCCCGCGCTCCACATGCCGTGCAGGCTCGACATGATCGACCTGCCGAGCAGCCGCTCCACCTCGACACCGAGCGCGTTCATAGCGACGTCGGCCATGCCCGCGCTCGCGCCGTACGTGAACATCGCCAGGCACAGCGTGAGCATGTTCGGCGCGAGCGACGGCAGGACGAGGGCCAGCGTCCACAGCGCGATCAGGCCGCGCAACGCCGAACGGCTGCCGAAGCGGTGGGTGATCCGCCCGGCCAGCGGCATGGAGCAGGACGCGCCGAACGCGGTGAAGGCGAGGGCGAAGCCGAGCTGTCCGGCACTCAGCGAGGCATGGTCCTGGACCCATGGCACCCGGGTCGCGAAGGACCCGGTGACGGCGCCGTGCACGGCGAACACGGCGGCCACGGCGTACCGGGCCCGCCTCACCTCGCGCAGGTCGTAGACCACGTCGCCCATGCTCGGCCCCTCCCCATTTCCCCTACGGCTCCCACCGGCGTCGCGTAAACTATCAGGAACCCTGCCTGATAGATAGGGGATTTACGGCCGCCCGGGCGCACGCTCGCCTCGGGCCGGTCCCGCCGATCTGGAAGGATCCCGGCATGCCCGCATCCCCCAGCACCGCCCGGGCCATCAACGACCGGCTCGCCCTGCGTCTGCTGCAGCAGGAGGGCCCGTTGACGGCAGGCCAGTTGAAGCAGCTGACCGGCCTGTCCCGGCCGACGGTCGCCGACCTGGTGGAGCGCCTCGGCACGGCCGGCCTGATCACCGTGGTCGGGGAGGCGGGGGAGCAGCGGCGCGGGCCGAACGCGAAGCTGTACGGGATCGTCGCGGACCGCGCGTATCTCGCCGCCCTGGACGTGCGTACCGAGGGCGTGGCCGTGGTCGTCTCCGACCTGCTCGGCCGGGTGCTCGCCGAGGCCTCCCTGCCGATCGGCGGTGACACAAGCACGGGCCCGGCGGTGGAGCAGGCGGTCGCGCTGGTCGAACGCGTGGCGAAGGAGGCCGGCGCCGACCGCCTGCACACCGTCGGGATCGGCGCGCCCGGCCTGATCGACCCGTCCACCGGCGAACTCCGCAACTCCTCGGGCCTGCCCGAGTGGCACCGCCGCCTGGTCGCCGCCCTTCAGGAGCGCCTCCCCGAGGCGCGCGTCAGCGTCGAGAACGAGACCAACCTCGCGGCTCTCGCCGAACAGCGCGACGGCGCCGCCCAGGACCGCGACACCTTCGTCCTGCTGTGGCTCGGCCACGGCACCGGCGCGGCCGTGGTCCTGGACGGCACCCTGCGCCGCGGCGCCTCCGGCGGCACCGGGGAGATCGGCTTCCTGCCCGTACCGGGGACGCCCGCCCTGCCTTCGGCGACGGACTGCGAGGGGGGCTTCCACTCCCTGGCGGGCTCGGCAGCGATCGTGAAGCTGGCACGGGAACACGGTCTGACGGCGGAGGGTGCGGGGCATGAGCCGGTTGCCGCAGGGGTGGTGCGGGGGGCGGTTGCGGTGGTTTCGGGGGCTGGCGGGGTGGTGGGGGCGCCGGCTTCAGGGGATGGCGTGCGCGGCCTCGATGCCCGGTCCGCCGACGGTTTCCTCGACGCCCTCGCCGATCGGCTGGCCGTCGGTGTCGCCTCCGTGGTGGCGATCCTCGACCCCGGCTGCCTCGTGCTCGGCGGTGAGGTCGGCCGGGCCGGCGGCGACGAACTCGCCGCCCGCGTGGCCAAACGGGTCCGCCGTATGTCCCCCTTGCCCACCGAGGTCCGCGCGAGCGCCCTCGGCGGCAGCGCCGTACTCCGCGGAGCCCTGCTCACCGCGCGGGACCGCGCTCAGGACGAGTTGTTCGCACCGCCTGGGCGGTAGTCCGCCTGGTGTCGCACGCCTTCCGAGGGGTGGGCGACGGGGTGCGGTGCCGTGAAGGCCGGGGTTTCTGCCGCCGGCCGTGGCAGCGCCGCCGGAGCCACCACTCCCACCCCCAGCAACCCCACCCGCACCGCTCCTCGCCGACGCCCCCGCGGAGCCGGTCGCGACGGCTCATCCGTGCCGCCCGGTGAGGTATCCCTCGAACGTGCCCTTGCCGACGGCGTGTTCGGGCGCAAGGTGTCCACCGCTGCGGAACGCCCGGTACGCCTTCCCCCGCAGCGGCACGTTCACCACCGCCCGCCGACGCCCGGTCGCCTTCAGATAGGAGCGCGCCAGCGACTCGAACGTCCGGATCTCCGGCCCGCCCATGTCCTCGACCCGCCCCGCGGGAGCACCGGCGGCCAGTCCGGCCAGCCGCGCCGCCACCTCCGCCACCTCGACCGGCTGGTCGCTCACCCGCGCCGGCAGCAGCATGACCGGCAGTTTGGCCAGCGTCTTGAACACCATCACGAGCAGGTCGTGGAACTGGGTCGTGCGCAGCACGGTCCAGCCGAGCCCCGACTCCTCGATCAGCTTCTCGACGGCGAACTTGGTCCGGTAGTACGGAAACGGCACCCGGTCCACGCCGACGATCGAGATGTAGACCAGGTGCCCCACCCCGGCCCGCCGCGCCGCCGCGACGAGGTTCCGGGCCGCCTTGTCGTCACCGCCGGTCTGCGTCGTCGCACAGTGCACGATCGTGTCCACGCCCGCGACCGCCGCCTCCAGCCCGGCACCGCCCTCGCGCAGATCGACGGCGTACGGCCGGCTGTGACGGCTGAGCACCCGCACCTCGTGCCCGTCCGCGCGCAGCCGCTCGGTGACGAGCCTGCCGAGCGTTCCGGTGCCGCCGGTCACCAGGATCGTGGTCATGCTGTTCAGCCCCTTCGGACGCCGGGCGCTCCCGGGTGGAGCGCCCTACGTCAGCTGAGACGGGGTAGCCGCGTGGAATGTGACAGGTCACCACGACCGTCGTGTGGAAGGTGACCTGCCACTAGGCCGCCCGCCCGAGCTGCCGCCGGACGAAGCCCAGCTTGTCCGGGTTCACCACGACCCGGATATGGGCGATCAGACCGTCCCGCACCTCGAACGCGACCATGCCGACCAGCGCGTCGCCCGCCCACGCGGCCAGTCCCGTCTCGCCGTTGACCTCGGCCGCCGTGAAGTCCAGACCGGCCGCGAACCGCTCGGCGCCGCCCACCGAGAGCCGCGCCACCTTGTCCAGACCCTCGACCGGCCGCCGGGCCGCACTGACCTTGCCGCCGCCGTCGCTCGACCAGACCACATCCGCGGTCAGCAGCTTCTCCAGACCGGCCAGATCACCGTCCCGGGCCGCCGTGAGGAACGACGCGACGAGCTCCTCCTGCCGCTCGGGCGCCGGCTCGAAACGGGACCGGTCCTCGCCCACCCGCTGCACCGCCCTGCGGTACAGCTGACGGCAGTTGGCCTCGCTCAGGTCCAGTACGCCGGCGATCTCGCGGTGCCCGTACCCGAACGCCTCCCGCAGGACGTACACCGCGCGCTCGGTCGGACTGAGCCGCTCCAGCAGGATCAGCATCGCCATCGACACGGCATCGCGCTGCTCGGCCGACTCCAGCGGGCCGAGCGCGCCGTCCGACGTGATCACGGGCTCCGGTAGCCAGGTTCCGACGTAGTGCTCGCGCCGGGCGCGGGCCGAGGTCAGACGGGTGAGGCAGAGGTTGGTGACGACCTTGGCCAGCCAGGCCGCCGGGTACTCGATGCCCGTGCGGTCGGCCCCGCTGAAACGCAGATAGGCGTCCTGCACCGCGTCCTCCGCCTCCTCGGCCGAGCCCAGCATGCGGTAGGCGAGGCCGAACAGCCGCGGGCGGTGCGTCTCGAACTCGTCTGCGGTCGCGCTGCTCATGCGCACCAATCTGCCAGAGCCCGCGGGCGGGGGAGTGGTGAGGCCCGGCGGTGGGCAAGGGCCGTCGTCACCACCGCCGGGCCGGTCTGCGAAGATCCGGAAAGGACTAGACCAAAGGGTCCATCAGTGGGGCCGGGTTGAGAAGTCCATCGACGGCGCCTGTGAGCCAACCCACACCGTTCGCTTGTATGGACCTCGATCAGGCGTGGCACACTGACCCTGTACCAGAAGCAGCGCACTCCGGGGTCGGTGAAAGTCCGAACCGGCGGTTACAGTCCGCGACCCGACCGCTTCCAGCGGCCGGTTGACCAGGTGAAATTCCTGGACCGACGGTTAAAGTCCGGATGGGAGGCAGTGCGCGGCGGGCGGGCATACACGTATGCGCGCCGCCGTATCTGGGCTCGTCCTCGGGGCGGGTCCCGTCCGGCGTCGTCCTCGATGTCCTCGCTCGTTCATTCTGTCGTCATCGACAGGCCCCGGAGTCCGTGCCCGAAGAGGCAGGAGGACCCGGGAAGTGTTCACCGGAATCGTCGAAGAGCTGGGCGAGATCACGGCCGTCGAAAACCTCGGCGACGCCTCCCGCTTCCGGCTGCGCGGCCCCGTCGTCACCGAGGGCGCAAGGCACGGCGACTCCATCGCCGTGAACGGCGTCTGTCTCACCGTCGTCGAGCACGAGGGCGACGAGTTCACCGCCGACGTCATGGCGGAGACCCTCGACCGCTCCAGCCTCGGCGCCCTCGCCGTCGGCTCCCGCGTCAACCTGGAACGCCCCATGGCCGTGGGCGCCCGCCTCGGCGGCCACATCGTCCAGGGCCATGTCGACGGCACGGGCCAGGTGTTGGAGCGCAAGCCCTCCGACCACTGGGAGATCATCAAGATCTCCCTGCCCACGGACCTGACCCGCTACGTCGTGGAGAAGGGCTCCATCACGGTCGACGGCATCAGCCTCACCGTGGTCGACGCGGGACCGGACTACTTCACGGTCAGCCTCATCCCCACCACCCTCGCCCTGACCACGCTCGGCATCAAGCAGCCCGGCGACCCGGTCAACCTCGAGGTCGACGTCGTCGCCAAGTACGTCGAGCGCCTGCTCGGGGCCGGTCAGGGGGCGGACCGGTGAACTGGCTGAACTCGCAGGCCTTCACCCTCCTCGGCCAGCACATCATCTGGTCGGACATGATCGGCAACATCCTCGGCCTGATCACCCTGGCCCTCGGCTGGCGCCGCTCCCTGCTGACCTGGCCGGTCCAGTTCCTCTCCGGCCTCGTCCTGTTCATCGCCTTCTACGGCCACCTCGCCGGCAGCGCCGGCAAGCAGGTCGTCGTCATGGTCGTGGCGCTGTACGGCTGGTGGCAGTGGAACCGCAACAAGAGGCAGGCGCAGGACGGTCACATAGCCCCGCGGTTCGCCACCTGGCGCGAGCGCGGCGCGATGATCGCCGCCGCGGCCGTCGGCACGGTCGCCGTCGCCCTGCTCTTCAAGGCGTACCCGTCCCTGTCCTGGGACCCCTGGCCGGACGCCTACATCTTCGTGGGCACCATTGTCGCCATGTACGCCCAGGCCCGCGGCATGACCGAGTTCTGGATCGCCTGGCTCCTCGTCGACCTGGTCGGCGTCCCCCTCAACTTCGCCAACGGCTACGCCTTCTCCGGCTTCGTCTACGTCATCTACGGCGCACTCGTCCTGTGGGGCATGCGTGACTGGTGGCTGCGCTCCCGGCAGGCGTCGCAGCCCGTCCTGGAAGGAGCGCCGGCATGACGGCGGCACCGATTCTCTACAGCACCGACGGCATCGAGGACTGGTCGCTCGACCCGGTCGAGCAGGCCATCGCGGACATCGCCGCCGGCCGTCCGGTCGTGGTCGTCGACGACGAGGACCGCGAGAACGAGGGCGACCTCGTCATCGCCGCCGAGAAGGCCACCCCCGAGATCGTCGCCTTCATGATGAGCGAGTGCCGCGGCCTGATCTGCGCGCCCATGGAGGCCGACGAGCTGGAGCGGCTGAGGCTCCCGCAGATGGTCGAGGACAACACCGAGTCGATGAAGACCGCGTTCACGGTCTCCGTGGACGCCTCCGCAGCGCACGGCGTGACCACCGGCATCTCCGCCTCCGACCGCGCCACCACCCTCCAGCTGCTGGCGAGCGGAGAGACCCGCGCCGACGACTTCGTCCGCCCCGGCCACATCTTCCCGCTGCGCGCCAGGTCCGGCGGTGTGCTCGTGCGCAACGGCCACACCGAGGCCGCCGTCGACCTCGCCCGCCTCGCAGGACTGCGCCCGGCGGGTGCGATCGTCGAGATCGCGGGAGAGGACGGCCGTATGCTCCGCCTCCCCGAGCTGATCCCCTTCGCCCGCAAGCACGGCCTGACGATCATCTCCATCGAGGACCTGATCGCCTACCGCCGCAGCTCCGAGCACACCGTCCGCCGCGAGGCCGAGACCCAGCTGCCCACCGCCCACGGCGAGTTCACGGCCTACGGCTACCGCTCCACCGTCGACGGCGTCGAGCACGTCGCCCTGGTCCACGGCGAGATCGGCGACGGCGAGGACGTCCTGGTCCGCGTCCACTCCGAGTGCCTGACCGGCGACATCTTCTCCTCCCTGCGCTGCGACTGCGGCCCCCAGCTGGACGCCTCCCTGGAACGCATCCAGGAAGAGGGCAGGGGAGTGGTGGTCTATCTGCGTGGCCACGAGGGCCGCGGCATCGGCCTGCTGTCCAAGCTGCGGGCGTACGAGCTCCAGGAGCGCGGCCGCGACACCCTCGACGCCAACCTGGAACTCGGCCTGCCCGCCGACGCCCGGGACTACGGCGCGGGAGCACAGATCCTGGAGGACCTCGGTGTCCGCAGCGTGCGCCTGATGACCAACAACCCCGACAAGACCGACGCACTCGTCCGTCACGGCATCAAGGTCACCGGCCGTGAGCCGATGCCCGTACAGGCGGGCGAGCACAACCTCCGCTACCTGCGCACCAAGCGGGACCGGATGGGACACGACCTGCCCTGGCTGGACACGGCCCCCGTGTCCACCTGCAGCAACCAGTAAGACCAGAGCACACCGAGGAGACAAGAGAACGTGAGCGGCAAGGGCGCACCGGAACTGTCCGTACGCAATGTGGGTGACCTGCGGGTCGCCGTCATCGCGGCGCAGTGGCACGAAAAGGTGATGGACGGCCTGGTGGACGGCGCCCTGCGCGCCCTGCACGACCTGGGCATCGACGAGCCGACCCTGCTCAGGGTCCCCGGCAGCTGGGAGCTCCCGGTGGTCGCCAAGGTCCTCGCGGGCCGCGGCTACGACGCGATCGTCGCCCTCGGTGTCGTCATCCGCGGCGGCACCCCGCACTTCGAGTACGTGTGCCAGGGCGTGACCCAGGGCCTCACCCAGGTCTCCGTCGAGACCGGCGTCCCCGTCGGCTTCGGCGTCCTCACCTGCGACACCGAGGAGCAGGCCCTGGACCGGGCCGGCATCGCGGGCTCCAACGAGGACAAGGGGCACGAGGCGGTGACCGCGGCGGTGGCGACCGCGGCGACCCTCCGCTCAGTATCTGAACCGTGGCACTGACGTATACGGGGTTTGGCATAGGCTGAGCGTCACCATGTCCAATAAGACGTTCGAGGAGCTCTTCACCGAGCTCCAGCACAAGGCCGCCCACGGCGACCCCGCCACTTCCCGCACCGCAGAACTGGTCGGAAAGGGCGTCCATGCCATCGGCAAGAAGGTCGTCGAGGAGGCCGCCGAGGTCTGGATGGCCGCCGAGTACGAGGGCAAGGAAGCGGCCGCCGAGGAGATCTCGCAGCTGCTGTACCACGTCCAGGTGATGATGGTCGCCCGCGGCATCTCCCTGGACGAGGTCTACGCCCACCTCTGAGCCGTCACAGCCGCAAGAAACCCCGCACGTCTCCGTACGCACGAACAAAGGAAGCCGACCTCATGCTGCGCATCGCCGTCCCCAACAAGGGTTCCCTGTCAGGCCCTGCGGCGGAGATGCTGCATGAGGCCGGCTACCAGCAGCGCCGGGAGTCCAAGGAACTCAGGATCGTCGACCCGTCCAACGAGGTCGAGTTCTTCTACCTCCGCCCGCGCGACATCGCGATCTACGTCTCCTCCGGCCGCCTCGACATCGGCATCACCGGCCGCGACCTGCTGATCGACTCCGGCGCCAACGCCGAGGAGATCCTCCCGCTCGGCTTCGCCCGCTCCACCTTCCGCTACGCCACCAAGCCGGGCACGGCGAACGGCGTCGAGGACCTGAACGGCATGACGGTCGCCACCTCCTACGAGGGCATCGTCGCCAAGCACCTCGCCGACCACGGCGTCGACGCCTCCGTCGTGCACCTCGACGGCGCCGTCGAGACCGCCATCGAGCTGGGCGTCGCCGAGGTCATCGCGGACGTCGTCGAGACCGGCACCAGCCTGCGCAACGCGGGCCTGGAGGTCATCGGCGAGCCGATCATGAAGTCCGAGGCCGTCGTCATCCGCCGCACCGGCGAGAACGGCGAGGAGCCCAAAGTCCAGCAGTTCCTGCGCCGGCTGCAGGGCGTCCTGGTGGCCCGGACGTACGTGATGATGGACTACGACTGCCGCGCCGAGCACCTGGAAGAGGCGGTCGCCATCACCCCCGGCCTGGAGGGCCCGACCGTCTCTCCGCTGCACAACGAGGGCTGGGTCGCGGTCCGCGCCATGGTGCCCGCCAAGGACGCCCAGCGGATCATGGACGACCTGTACGCGATCGGTGCCCGGGCCATCCTGACCACGGCCATCCACGCCTGCCGTCTCTGAGAGCACAAGAAGAGGCACACAGAGATGTCCGACCTGCCCGCTCTCCCCGTCACGTTCCGGCCGGGCCGCACCCGGGCCGTCCTGCTCACCTCCGGTGCGGTGATCTTCGCGGTGATCACGACCGTCGCGCTGCTCCTGGAGCAGCTCAGCCCCGGAGAGAAGCTCAGCTTCGTCTTCACCGGAGCGGTCCTCTTCGGTGTCCTCGCGCTGCTCGCCCGGGTGAAGGTCGTCGCCGATGAGACAGGCGTCACGGTCGTCAACATCGCCAGCAGGCGGCACCTGGAGTGGGCCGAGATCCTCCATGTGAACCTGCGACCCGGCGATCCCTGGGTCTTTCTCAACCTCAGCGACGGTACGAGTCTGCCCGCGCTCGGCATCCAGCCGGGCATCGCCAAGGAGCGCGCCATCGCCGACGCGCGCACCCTGCGGGCACTCGCCGAGGCCCGCTCGACAAGGGATCTGCCGTAACGGCCCCTGTCTTGATTAATCTGTTGGCGGAGGCGTTTTCGTTGCGCCTCCGCCGCTGAAGTTCCCGCCGGGCTTCAGAGGCCCCCTGCTACCCGAGGAGTGACTCCCTCCAGCGATGGACGGATCGTCCTGTAGTACCTGCGCCGCCACCTCACGACATACCGAGGCGGCGGCATCATGACCACCCCCCTGCTGCTCCTGGGAGCGGCCCTCCTGCTGATCCTGGCCAACGGCTTCTTCGTGGCCGCCGAGTTCGGCCTGGTCACGGTCGAGTCGACGGACGCCGAGAAGGCCGCCGCCGAAGGCGACAAACGGGCCCGAAGGGTCGCCGAGTCGCTCAGGGAGCTGTCCTTCCAGCTCTCCGGCACCCAGCTCGGCATCACCATCACCTCCCTCGTCGTGGGCATGCTCGCCGAGCCCGCTCTCGCCCAGCTGCTGCACGGCCCGTTCACCGCGATCGGCATCCCCGAAGGCGCCGTCTCCGGTGTCGCGGTGGTCGTCGGCATGCTGCTGGCCTCCGCCGTGCAGATGGTGATCGGCGAGCTGGTGCCCAAGAACTGGGCGGTGTCCAAGCCGATGCAGGTCGCGCGCTTCGTCGCCGGCCCGCAGCACACCTTCGCCCGGCTGTTCCGCCCGGTCATCGCCGCACTGAACGCGGTGGCCAACCGTCTCGTCCGCGCCCTGGGCGTCGAGCCCGCCGAGGAGCTGGCCTCCGCCCGCACCCCCGGCGAACTGGTGTCCCTGGCCCGGCACTCCGCGCAGGCCGGCGCCCTGGAACAGGACACGGCCGACCTCTTCGTACGGACCCTGTCGCTCGCCGAGCTCACCGCGCAGCACGTCATGACCCCGCGGGTGAAGGTGAGCGCCCTGCAGTCGACGGCGACCGCCGAGGACGTGGTGAACCTGACCCGCGCCACCGGCCTGTCCCGCTTCCCCGTCTACAAGGAGCGGATCGACGAAATCGTCGGCATGGTCCATCTGAAGGACGCCCTGGCGGTCCCTGCGCACGAGCGCCTGCGCACCCCCGTGGGCCGCATCGCCCGTCCCGCGCTGCTCGTCCCCGAGACGCTGCCCGTGCAGCCGCTCCTCGCCCAGTTGCGCAGCGAGCAGCCCATCGCGGTCGTCGTCGACGAATACGGCGGCACGGCGGGCGTCGTGACGCTGGAGGACATCGTCGAGGAGATCGTCGGCGAGGTCCGCGACGAGCACGACGGGCAGGACGTGCCCGAGCTCGCCGCCGCCCCGCCGGAGGACGGCAGGCCCGCCTGGGACGCCGACGGCAGCTGCCGCGTGGACATCCTGCAGCGCATAGGACTCGACGTGCCCGAGGGGCCGTACGAGACCGTCGCCGGCCTCGTCGCCGACCGGCTCGGCCGGATCCCGGCCGTCGGCGACAAGGCCGAACTGCCCGGCTGGCGGCTGACCGTGCGCCGCGTCGGCCACTACCGCGCCGAGCGGGTCCGGCTGGTGCGGACCGGCCTGGTCGTGGAGGTCGCCCGATGAGCGTGCTCCAACTCCTGTTCGCCGCCCTGCTCGTGCTCGCCAACGGCTTCTTCGTCGGCGCCGAGTTCGCCCTTGTGTCCGTACGCCGCAGCCAGATCGAACCGCTCGGCACGGCCCGCGCCCGCCAGGTCCTCTACGGCCTTCAGCGGCTGCCGCAGATGATGGCCGCGGCCCAGTTCGGCATCACCGTCTGCTCGCTGACCCTGGGCGCGGTCGCCGAACCGACGGTCGCGCACCTGCTGGAGCCGGTCTTCGAGTGGATCCACCTCCCGGACGGGATGATCCACCCGCTGGGTTACGTCATCGCGCTTGCCGCGGTGGTCTTCTTCCACCTCGTGATCGGCGAGATGGTCCCGAAGAACCTCGCGATGGCTGCCCCGGAGAAGGCCGCACTGTGGCTCGCCCCGGGCCTCGTCGCCTTCGCCCGCGTCTGCAAGCCGATCACCGTCGCCCTCGGCGCCGTCGCCCAGGCGATCCTGCGGCTCTTCAGGGTCGAGCCGAAGGACGAGGTCGAGGCCGTCTTCACCAGCGAGCAGCTCAACCGCCTGGTGGAGGACTCCGGCCAGGCGGGCCTGCTCGATCCCGAGGAGCAGGAACGCCTCGAGGACGCCCTGGAACTGGGCTCCCGCCCGGTGACGGACGTGCTCCTGCGGCGCGAGTCCCTGGTGACGGTTCCTCCGTCGGTCACCCCGGGCCGGATCGTCGAACTCACCGCGCGCACCGGTTACTCCCGATTCCCCATAGCCGCGGAGAACGGCGCCTTCATGGGCTATCTGCATGTGAAGGACGTACTGGACCTGGAGGACTCCGAGCGGGCGGTGCCGCAGCAGCTGTGGCGGCCGATGACGACGCTGCGCTCCGAACTCCCCCTGGACGACGCCCTGACGGTGATGCGCCGCGCCGCCACCCACCTGGCCCAGGTCGCCGACGCCTCCGGCAGGGTACTGGGCCTGGTGGCCCTGGAGGACGTACTGGAACTCCTGGTCGGCGAGGTCACGGACCCGGCCCACCGGGACATCCCGGAGGTCAAGGTCACGGAGCCGAGGGCCAGCGGCGAGCCGGAACAGGCCTTGGCAGGTTAGCGCCGGGTCCCCGCGCCCCCCTCAGGGGCGCGGGGAACTGCGCGATCAACCACGACGAACCCGCATCCGCAAAAGATCGGAAGCGACCGGGTCAGTGGGCGCAGCTCACAACCCTGACGGATCCTGCGGCCCCCGCCCGGACAGCACTTCCCCGTACGCCTGCATCAGATCCGGCAAGCGCAAGGTCGACAAGTCGTCCCTCGACAACACCCCGGGATACGTAGACAGCCGCAGATCCCGATACGCACAGCTCTTCTCGTACAGCGTCCGCAGGAACCGCCCGTTCCCGAGCTCGTCGATCCACCCCTGGTCCACCACATGCCCGGCGATGGACCGCAGCTCGTCGAGCGCCTCCTCGTCCCAGACGTCGCCGTTCTCGGCAGCCAGCACCTCACCGATCGAGGTGAGTTCCAGCGGCCGGTACGAGGGAAAGTCCACGCGGGTGGTGAAGCGGGACGACAGTCCGGGGTTGGCGGCCAGGAGGCGGTCCATGCCCTCCGGGTAGCCGGCCAGGATGACCACCAGATGGTCGCGGTTGTCCTCGGCCCGCTTCAGCAGCACCTGCAGCGCCTCGTCGCCGTACGCGTCGCCCTTGCCGTACCCGGAGTTGGACAGCGAGTAGGCCTCGTCGACGAACAGCACACCGCCGATCGCCGAGTCGATCAGTTCGTTGGCCTTCACTGCCGTCTGGCCCAGGTACTCGCCGACCAGGTCGGCCCGCTGCGCCTCCACGAGGTGGTCGCCGCCGAGCAGCCCGAGGGCGTAGAAGACGCGGCCGAGGATGCGGGCGACCGTGGTCTTGCCGGTGCCGGAGGGGCCGGAGAAGACGAAGTGCCGTTTCGGCGGCTGGACCGGCAGGCCTTGCCCGGCGCGCAGCCGCGCCATGTTCAACTGGGCGGACAGCGCCTTGACCTGGCGCTTCACCGGCTCCAGACCCACCATGCGCTCCAACTCGGCGAGCGCCTCCTCGAGCAGTGCGGGGTCGGTGGGCCCTGCCGGCAGCGGGGACCCCGGAGGGCCGACGGTCTTCTCGCGTACCGTCGGGTCGATCGAGGACGGCAGCGGGCCCACCGGCGGCAGGTCGGACTCGGAGAGCCTCAGGTCCCGGCCCTCGGTGCCGAAGAGCGGATCCAGGGTGTCGGGGCCCTCCAGGGCGTCCTGGCCGCCGGAGAGCGTGATCGCCGCGAGGTCGGTGGCCTCGTCGTACCCGTCCCCCTCGGCGATCGCCGCGAGCCGGGCCGAGGTGTCCATGAAGGCGGGGTCGACGCGGTGCACGGCCCGGTAGAGGGGGAGGGCGGCGGCCGAGCGGCCCGTGCCCTCGTGGGCGCGCGCCAGCCAGTAGCGCAGCTCCTTGCGCTGCGGCTGCTCGCTGCGGCAGCGCATCAGGGCGGACGAGAGCAGGGGCTCGGCCTGTCCGTACATCTCCAGGCGGACCCGCGCCATGCCGCCGAACAGGCCCGCCTCGATACCGAGCAGGGCGTCGTCGATCAGCGGGTCGGTGTGGCGGACGAGCTGGTCCCAGTCCTTGACGAGATAGGCGCGGCACGCGTGCAGAAAGCGGACCTGCGGGTCGGTGTCCACGGGCGGCAGGCCCGCGAGCGCCCGGTCCAGCTCCGGGACATGGCGGCCGTCCAGCCAGTGGGAGGCGTGCGCGAGCAGCAGGTCGCGCGGGCTCTCCAGTACGGGCTGCACCCACCAGCCGAGCCAGTACCAGGAGTTGAGGGAGCGGCGGTGCCGGGCGCGCTGTTCACCGAAGCGGTCGCGGTGCCGGAACATCCGTAACAGCGCGGTCGTCGTGTCGACGCGCAGCGCGTGCAGTCCGAGCCAGCCGTCGGCCATCCCGGGGTCCATCCGCACCGCGGCCCGGAACTCCTCCTCCGCCTGCGGATAGGCGCCCATCGTGTAGGCGTCCACGCCTCGCAGCCAGGCGAGGTCGGCCGGGGCCTCGGGGCCCTGCGTGCCGAAATCCATCACGTCCCCCACAAACCGTGCCCCCGTCGGTTGACCGCCGGACCGATGTCCGCCGGCCGCCTTGATCGAACCGCCGTACCGCGGACCGGAGTTGCGGTGCGCGCAGCCGTCCATCAGGTCGCACCGAGGGCATCGTACCTGCGGGGGTGTCGCCCGCCGAAGGGTGCCGCACGGGCCGTTTGGCGAGGTGGGAGCAGACGGGGCGCACGTCGGACGGTGACGGTGCGTGAGCGAAATGTGCCGCGGAGCGTCCGGAAAACCGGGTGCGGGCAGAACGAAGCCCCCGATCACGGGGGAACAACCGGGGGCTTCGCGACTCTGGGCGGCTTCGAATGGCCGCACATTGAGAACGTAAGTCCTGTACGGCCCCCCGGTCAAGCGGAGTTGAGGCACTCCGGGAAGTTCTCCGGCGGGCGTCTTCACAAGTTCAGCACACTGCCGATGGTCCGTCACCGTGCGTGAGCGGCTGGTCCGGTCCAATAGTCTTCACGGGTCCCGGGAGCACCTCGTACCCCTTCTCCGACTGCCGTATCAGAAGGTCGGCGAACGGCCTCGAGGGGTCCTCGGCGAAGTGCCGTCGCTCCGCCCTGACCCAGCCGGCCCAGAACTCCCGCTGCTCCTCCCCGTCCCGCTGCCGTCCGCGTGTCCAGGACTCCTCGTGGGGCAACTCCATCCACAGGAGTGCCGCGAGGTGCGGGCGCAGTGTGCGGCGGCCGGCGCCGACGCCCTCGATGAGGACCACCGGGGCGGTCGGCAGCGTGCGGGGCGGTCCGAAGTGGCGGGTGTGCCAGTCGTAGGGGGCGTAGTGGGCGCTCTCGCCGCGGCTCAAGGGCCCGATCACCTCGGCCAGCAGCCGTCCGGTCCACTCGAACAGCTCGTCGTGACTGGCGATGTCGTCGAGATGCAGCACGGGTGCGCCGTCCAGGGCCCGGGCCAGCCGCCCGGCGAACGTGGACTTTCCGGAGCCGGCGTGTCCGTCGACGCCGATCAGGCGGACCGGGCCGCAGGACGGGGGCAGACGGCGGAGCCGGGAGGCGAGGTCGTGAATGGCTGTTCCTTGGCTGACCGGGGAGTTGGGCATATTCGACGGGAACATTCTAGTGGTGGGTGAAAACGGGGCGAATGGGTGGGCCGGAAAATAGTGTCGCATTGAACCAGTCGTTGGCTGGCTCCGAGCCAGTGTCAATCCCGCCCCAAAGCCTGGGCCCACCATCTCGAAAAGCGCGTTCCGGTTGCGCTCGTCGCTGAGTAAGGTGCTGGGTGCACCACTGCGAGGCGTCGTACGGGGAGACAGGAGCAGATGGCCGCTGGGTTATTCGAGGGGCAGTATGTGTGGCATCCGGCGGCCGATGACCGCTTGCTTGCGAGCGTATGCGTCGACGTACGCGCCGGCCGATACCGGAGCGCCCATGAAGCCCTCGCCGAAACACGCTCGGACTTCGGTCTGCGCGCCCACCGCTCCCTGGTCCTCGCCTCCGAGGCGGCCGACTCCGACCTCGCCGAGCGCTGGCTGGCCGAGGAGCCGACCCCCGAGGCGGCGCTGCTGTGGGCGCGGGTGGCGGTGCTGCGGGCGGTGCGCGCCGCCGACGCGAGAGACGATCGGGCCGAGGCGCTGGAGCGGATCGCGCTGACCGCCTGCGACCGGGCGGCGGCGATGAACCCGGCTGATCCCACGCCCTGGGCGGCCCGGCTGGCCATGGCCCGGCTGCACCGGCTGACCGACCCCGCCCCGCGCGGGCTGCTCACCGCACCGCCCGGCCCCTGGCGGCTGTTCGCGCACGTCCTGTCCCTCGACCCCTGGCACCGCGAGGCCCACCACCGCTTCCTGGCCTGCTTCTTCACCCGCCACGGCGGCTCCGTAAACGCCGCCTGGGACGTCGCCGCCTTCCTCGGCCAGCGTGCACCCGCCGACTCCCCGCTGCGCCTGCTGCCCCTCGTCGCCCTCGTCGAGAGCTACAACCCGACCCAGTTGCTCGCCGACCGCGTCTGGGAGCAGCCGCAGTGGCGCTCCACCGCCCTCGCGATCTACCAGAACTGGCTGCCCACGATGCCCGGTTACCGCTTCACGCCGGTGCTCGACCTGGCCTACCTGGCACACGCCCTGGTCATGGGCAAGCGCGAGTTCGAGGCCCGCGCGGTCTTCGCGGCCATGGGGCCGTACGCCTCCCGCATGCCCTGGTCCGCCTTCGGGGAGCCGGCCGACCAGCTCTCCCGCGCCCGCCGCGCCTGCGGCCTCCCCGTTCCCCCGTAGACCCCCCCGCAGAGAGAAAGGCCGAACTGTGCCGGAACGGATATCGGACGACGACGCCGTACTTCATGAGATGGGGTACCCGAGAAAACTCACCCGTCGCTTTCAGGCGTTCGACAATTTCGCCATCTCATTCACCATCATCAACATCATTTCGGGAATCTTCTCCAGCTTCGGATTCGGGCTGAATGCCGGAGGGCCCCGCATTCTCGTCTTCGGCTGGATCGGCGTCTCCGTCATGGTCCTCTTCGTCGGTCTCGCCATGGCGGAAGTCGCCTCCGCCTATCCGACGAGCGGCGCCCTGTATTTCTCCGCCGGTAAACTCGCCAGACGGCACAAGGGAGCCTGGTCCTGGTACACCGGCTGGCTGAACTTCGTGGGACAGATCGGCGGCACCGCCGCCACCGGCTACGCCGCCGCCACCTTCATCCAGGCCTTCATCGCCCTGCAGTGGCCCTCCTATGTGCCGACCACCCACCAGACGGTGCTGATCACGGCACTGCTCATCGTGCTGCAGGGACTGGCCAACACCTACACCGTCCAGCTGGTCGCGCTGCTCAACCGGATCTCCGTGTGGTGGCTGCTGATCGGTCTCGTGGTGATCGTGGGCGCACTGATCGTCGGACCCGACCGGCACCAGTCGGCCTCGTTCGTCGCGCATTTCGCGAACAACACCGGTTTCACGAACGGGCTTTACGGCGGGATGCTCGGCCTGCTCGTCACCAGCTGGACCTTCACCGGCTTCGACGGCAGCTTCCACATGTCCGAGGAAACGGTGCGGGCCACGGTCAACGCCCCGAAGGGGATCACACGTGCGATCGGCTACTCGGCGATCACCGGTCTGATCCTGATGCTTGCACTGGTCTACAGCATTCACGACTACGACCATGTGGCGGGCGCATCCGCTCCGCCCGTCCAGATTCTCATCGACGGTCTCGGCCTGACCACCGCCAAGGTGCTCCTGCTGATCGTGATCGGCGCGATGCTCTTCTGCGGTCTCGCCAATCTCACCAGCAACACCCGGCAGATCTTCGCCTTCTCGCGCGACGGCGCCATGCCCGGCTCGCGGCTGTGGCACTCGGTCTCGCCGCGCACCCGCACCCCCGTCAAGGCCGTCTGGCTCGCGGTCGCCTGCTCGCTGGCCCTGGTCCTGCCCGGCTGGTGGTCGCACACGGCGTTCACCGCCATCGTCAGTGTCAACGTCGTCGGGCTCTTCCTCGCCTATGCCGTGCCGATCCTGCTCCGCCTGAGCCTCGGCGACGAGTTCCAGCGGGGGCCGTGGCACCTGGGCCGCTGGAGCACGCCCGTCGGTGTGATCGCGGTGGCCTGGGTCCTGCTCAGCAGCATCCTGTTCATGCTCCCGCAGGCCTCGCCGATCACCGTCGACTCCTTCAACTACGCGCCGATCGCCCTCGTCGTCGTGCTGGTCGTCGCCACCGTCTGGTGGTTCGCCACCGCCCGCCGCCGCTTCCAGGGGCCGGTCAGCTACGGCCGCCCCGACGAGGTGGCGGCGATGGACCTGATCTGAGTTCCGGACCCGGCGCGCGTCCGCGTGCGCCGGGCCGGACGGCCCAGCAGGTCACGCCAGTGGTCCAGGCCAATATTGGTGGGCGTGGCATGGCCCGAAGTGCTGGCAGGAGGCCCCGCCCGCAGCCATAGTTGGCGCACAACGATGCAGCGCAACCACGCATTTGGACCTGCCCGACTCGGACACCTGGGGGTCGTTCCACCCATGAGCAGAGCCGAACAGCCGTCCCGCAGAACAGTCCTCGCCGCCGCGGTGGCCGCCGTGGTGGTGGGCCCCGCCGTCACCGCGGACGTGGCCGACGCCGAGGAGTCCGCCGTGGTCCCGACCCTTCGCGACTCCGCGGGGACCCCCACGGTCGACTACCACTCCTGGACCTCGTACCAGGACTGGCGTGCCGGCGCCGCGCGGGGCACCCGTGCCGTCGCGGGCGCCCGCCCCGGCGTGGTGATCGCCGCCCCGGCCGGCACCACCGACTACACCGACCCGCACACCGGCACGACCGCCACCTGGGAGTACGCGACCTGGACGTCCCCCGTCCACCGGCTCCGCGTCCCCGCCACCGAGGTGATCGCCTCCTGGAACGCGCACACCCCGGCGGGCACCTGGCTCCAGGTCGAACTGCACGGAACGTACTCCGACGGCACACAGACCCCCTGGTACGTGATGGGCCGCTGGGCGGCCGGCGACCAGGACATCAAGCGGACCTCGGTGGACGACCAGAAGGACGGCAAGAGCGCCGTCTGGACGGACACCTTCGCGATCGACGACGCCACGACCGGCCTGCGCCTGGTCTCGTACCGCCTCCGTCTCACCCTCCACCGCAAGCCGGGCACCAAGCTCACCCCGACCGTGTGGCGGCTCGGCGCGATGGGCTCGGACGTCCCCGACCGCTTCACCGTCCCGGCCTCCACGCCCGGCCTCGCCCGGGAACTGATCGTCCCGCGCTACTCGCAGGAGATCCACAAGGGCCAGTACCCCGAGTACGACAACGGTGGCGAGGCCTGGTGCAGCCCCACCTCCTCACAGATGATCATCGAGTACTGGGGCGGCCGGCTCACCCCCGAGCAACTGGCCTGGGTGGACCCGAGCTATGCCGACCCCCAGGTCGACCACGCGGCCCGCTTCACCTACGACTACCAGTACGAGGGCTGCGGCAACTGGCCCTTCAACGCCGCCTACGCGGCTACGTACAAGGACCTGCAGGGCGTGGTCACCCGGCTCGGCTCGCTCACCGACCTGGAGACACTGATCGCGGCCGGCATCCCGGCCATAACGTCCCAGTCGTTCCTCAAGGAGGAGCTGACGGGGGCGGGTTACGGCACCGCGGGGCACCTGATGACCGTCATCGGCTTCACCGCCGACGGCGATGTGATCGCCAACGACCCGTTCTCGCCGAGCGACGGCGCCGTGCGGCGGGTCTACAAGCGGCGCGAGTGGGAGAACATCTGGCTCAGGACCAAGCGGTACAACGCCTCCGGCAAGGTCGTCTCCGGCACCGGCGGCGTCTGCTACCTGTACTTCCCGGCCCGGCCCACACCCCGCCAGCGCAAGGCGCTCGCGAGGGTCGGCGTGCGCTGAACGCCAGGCGGAAGGCCCGGGGAAGGGGACCTTCCGCCTGTGACCGACGTCTCCGCCGCGAAAGTCCCTCCCGATGGCAAGGTGGACAGAGCCCCTGGAGGAGAACCCCTGGGGGAGTTCACCGCCCGCCCGACCTCAGCGAGACGCCATGACCGCACACCCGGCCGCCGCCGCCCGCACCGGCGGCCCCGAGCAGGACGGCCCGAAGATCCTCGAGCACGTCATGGGCTGGACCCTCGTCATGGTCGTCGCGATGCTCGTCACCCAGCTCGGCCTGCTGTGAACTGACGCCGGCAGAGCCCCGTTCTTCCCGGCGGCCACACGTCGAGTGGACTCGAACGAGTGGACGTGGTTGTTCTGACATACTGCGGATGTCCCGCAGCCTGCCCGAGACCAGGGTCGAAATTGAAGATCAGCCAACAGAGCGACGCCACCCGGCCCCGGGCGCGCGGCACCGAGCGCTCGCTGGCGCGCCGAGCCGAACTCATCGCCATCGGGCGGAAGCTGTTCGCCGACACGTCGTACGACGCGCTCTCGATGGACGACATCGCACGGCAGGCGCGTGTCGCCAAGGGGCTGATCTACTACTACTTCCAGTCCAAGCGCGGCTACTACCTGGCGATCATCAACGATTCGGTCGCCGACCTGGTCACCTTCGCGGCGAGCGAGATCGAACTGGAGCAGCTGGACCGGGTCCATCGCACGATGGAGGGCTATCTGCGCTACGCCGAGCACAACCAGGCCGCCTTCCGTGCGATCGTCAGCGGCGGCGTCGGCTTCGATGCCGAGGTGCACGCCATCCGGGACGGTGTGCGGGAGGCGATAGTGGCGACCGTCGCCGAGGGGGCGTACGGCCGCACGGACATCGCCCCGCTGGCCCGCATGGGCCTGTTCGCCTGGGTGTGCGGCGTGGAGGGCGCCACCCTCGACTGGATCGACCGCCCCCGGCTGTCCCGCGAACAGATGCGCGAACTCCTGGTCAAGCAGCTCGGCGGCGCCCTGCGCGCCATCGAGGAACTGGACCCGGCCTACCCCACTCCGGCCCCGGCCCGCCGCGACACCTGACCGAGGAGCGAAGGCTCCCGCACGCCCGGACCCCCCTGGTTCCTGTACGCCACCTCCGTCTCGCCGAGGCCCAGGCGCATCCCGTCACGTTGCGCTGGACATCGCGTGCGGTCGGTGCCCGGGATATTCTTGAAGTAAGCGGTCGTTAACTGGTGACGGGATGCCTGCGATCGGGCATACTCACAGCGCACAGCCGCTGGTCAGCAGCTTCCGAGACCCGGGAGAGCGGAGCATCGGCCGGCCCCAGGAAGACCCGGCGGAGCCGCCCCCACCCAAGGCGCACGTCGGCCGATGTGCCCGAACAGGGAGGAGAGCGTCGCCATGCCCGACCGCGCCCCGCAGCCGGTGGACCGTCAACTGCCCACGGACGAGGCCCGGGATCTGATCTCGCTCGTCCGCGACATCGCCCAGCGCGAGATCGCCCCGAAGGCGGCCGAGGAAGAGGACGCCGGACGCTTCCCGCGCGAGGTCTTCACGCTGCTGTCCCAGGCGGGACTGCTCGGCCTGCCGTACGACTCCGAGTACGGCGGCGGCGACCAGCCCTACGAGGTCTACCTCCAGGTCCTCGAAGAACTCGCCGCGGCCCGCCTCACCGTCGGCCTCGGCGTCAGCGTGCACACGCTCGCCTCCTACGCGCTAGCCGCCTACGGCACCAAGGAACAGCAGGTCGAGCACCTGCCCGCGATGCTGGGCGGCGGCCTGCTCGGCGCCTACTGCCTGTCCGAGCCGTCGTCCGGCTCCGATGCCGCCTCTCTTCGTACGAGGGCGGTGCGCGACGGCGAGGACTGGGTGATCACCGGCACGAAGGCCTGGATCACGCACGGCGGTATCGCCGACTTCTACACGGTCATGGCCCGCACGGGGGAGGAGGGGCCGCGCGGCATCACCGCCTTCCTGGTCCCGGGCGACGCCGAGGGCCTGAGCGGCGCGGTGCCCGAGAAGAAGATGGGGATGAAGGGCTCACCCACCGCGCAGGTGCACCTCGACGGGGTCCGCGTCCCGGACGAGCGGCGCGTCGGCGAGGAGGGCCAGGGCTTCGCGATCGCCCTGGCCTCGCTCGACTCCGGCCGGCTCGGCATCGCCGCCTGCGCGATCGGCCTCGCCCAGGCGGCGCTGGACGAGGCGGTCGCGTACGCCACCGGGCGGCAGCAGTTCGGGCGGCCCATCGCCGACTTCCAGGGACTGCGCTTCATGCTCGCCGACATGGCGACCCAGATCGAGGCGGGCCGGGCCCTGTATCTGGCGGCGGCGCGGCTGCGCGACGCCGGGCGGCCGTTCGCCAAGCAGGCGGCCATGGCCAAGCTGCACTGCACCGACACCGCGATGAAGGTGACCACGGACGCCGTCCAGGTCCTCGGCGGGTACGGCTACACGGCGGACTTCCCGGTGGAGCGCTATATGCGCGAGGCCAAGGTGCTGCAGATCGTCGAGGGCACCAACCAGATCCAGCGGATGGTCATCGCCCGTCACCTTGCGGGTCCTGAAACGCGCTGAACTGCCCTCGGGTGACCTGCGGGGCCGCCAGTCTGATCCACTCCGGGTCGTGGCGGCCCGGCAGGGTGCGGCCCCGGTCGGCCCAGACGCGCATCAGATCGCGGTAGATCGGCGGGTCCTGCAGATGCGGCGGCACCGGCAGGGCCGTTCCTGCGGGCGGCGGAACGAACACGCGGCGCTGACGCCCGATCACGGAATAGGTGGGGGTCATACCAGGGCAACGCGGAGGTAGGCGGACAGGTCACCCATCCGCGGAATCGAGCGTGAGTTCCCGGACGTCCGGCTCCCTCTCTGGCCTCCGCCAGCTGTCTGACGTACCGTCAGCCCAGCCGTCTTCAGGGAGGTTTGGCGTGGCCGACGACCGCCCCGTACCACTCGACGAGTACCCCGTGCACCAGGTCCCGCTGTCCATGAAGCACGTGGCGACCGGGGACCGGAACGCCTACGACCGCTGCATCTTCCACGTCCTCGACCACGAGGGGCGCGCGCTGCTCATCGTGGGCCTCGGCGTCTACCCGAACCTCGGCGTGATGGACGCGTACGCGACCCTGCGGACCGGGGACGCCCTGCACGCCGTGCGCGCCTCGGACGCCCTCGGCGAGGACCGCATGCGGCTCGCCGTCGGTCCGCTCAGGATCGAGGTCGAGGAGCCGCTGCGGCGGCTGCGACTGGTGGGTGACGACGACCTGTTGTCGTACGACCTCACCTGGACCGCCGGCTTCCCCGCCCTGTGGGAACCCCACCACCTCCAGCGCCGCGGTGACCGGCTCACCCTCGAAGGGCGCCGCTTCGTCCAGGCGGGCGGCGTGGAGGGCGTGATCCGTGCCGCGGGTGAGGAGTTCCGGGTCACCGCCGGAGGGTGGACCGGCACCCGCGACCGCAGCTGGGGGGTGCGGCCCATACCGGGGGAGGAGGGCGGCCGCCTCGCGGAGGAGCACCCCACCGAGGGCTTCCACTGGCTGTGGTGCCCGGTGCGCTTCGAGGACCGCTTCCTCATGGTCATCGTCCAGGAGGACGCCGACGGCCACCGCTCCCTGAACGACGCCACCCTGATCCGGCCCGGCCACCGTGACCGGCAACTCGGCTGGCCGCAGCCCGAGATCACCTACCGCTCCGGCACCCGCCACCCGGACCGCGCCCTCATCCACCTCGGCGACCTGCGCAAACCCCAGGAACTTGAGGTCGAGATCCTCACCTCCTCACCGCTCGCGATCGGCGCCGGCTACCCGCCCGCCGACGACTGGCAGCACGGCACCTGGCGCGGCCGCGGCTGGACGGACCGCCGTACCTACGACCTGACGCAGCCGCACGCCCTGGCCGCCTACGGGGTCACCGACCATGCCGCCCGCTTCCGGCTGGACGGGCGGACGGGCCACGGCATCTTCGAGCACGGTTCGTTCGGGCGGCACGATCCGAGCGGGTTCACGGACTTCACTTCGGTCGCACCGTAGGCGGTATGTGACATGGCACCCACTGCACCCCGCCCCCGCACCACCACCCGAGACCCGGAGGAGCTCGCCCGCCGCCTGACCGCCTGGCTGTCGACCCGGCTGCCCGGCGCCAAGGCGGCCGGCGTCACCGTCCCCGAGTCCAACGGCATGTCCAGCGAGACCCTGCTCTTCGACATCGAACACCCCGAACCGCCCGTGCGCCGCTGCGCGTTGAGGCTCGCCGCGGACCCGGCGGCGTACACCGTCTTCCCGGTGTACGACATGCGGCGCCAGTACCGCACGATGCGCGTCGTGGCGGAGCACTCGGACCTGCCCGTGCCGAAGGTGCTGTGGCTGGAGGAGGATCCCGGGCCGCTCGGGGCGCCGTTCTTCGTGATGGAGCGCGTCGAGGGCCGTGTGCCGCCCGACGTCATGCCCTACACCTACGAGGGCAACTGGCTGCACGCGGCGAGCGACGCCGAGCGCGAGCACCTGGAGGCCGCCTCCATCGGGCTGCTGGCCCGACTGCACGACCAAGTGCCGCCGGAGACCGCCGAGTTCCTCGCGTTCCCGGGCGAGGGCGACGCCCTGCGCCGCCATGTCACCGCCCAACGCGCCTACTACGACTGGGTCGTCGACGGACGCGCCCGCTCACCGCTCATCGAGGCCGCGTTCGACCGGCTGGCCGAGCTCTGGCCGAGCGATCCGGGCACACCGGTGCTCAACTGGGGCGACGCACGCATCGGGAACGTCGTCTACGACGGCTTCGAGCCCGCCGCCGTCCTCGACTGGGAGATGGCCGCCCTGGCCCCGCGCGAGGTCGACCTCGGCTGGACCGTCTATCTGCACCGCTTCTTCCAGGACCTCACGGTCGCCTTCGGCCAGCCGGGTCTGCCGGACTTCCTGCGCCGCGACCGGATCGAGGCCCGTTACGCCGAACTCACCGGCCACACACCGCGCGACATGGACTTCCACACCCTGTACGCAGCGCTGCGGCACGCGATCGTCATGCTGCGTGTCGCGTACCGGCAGGTGCACTTCGGTGAGGCAGCCGTTCCGGCGGATCCGGACACACTGATCCTGCACCACGGCAGCCTGCGGGCCATGGTGCAGGGCAGCTACTGGAAGTGAGCGAGGCGGTTCAGGCAGCCTGACGGCGCATCGCCGGCACCCGCATCGGGCGCGAGCCCGGGCCGCCGACGTGCGAGAACGGCTGCGTCCGCCAGTCGAGCCCCTGAGGGAGCGTCAACAGCAGGGCGGTGTCCTGCTCCTGGGCCTCGGCCGACTCGTCCGCGGAACGGGCCTCGGCCGCCCGGCGGCCGGTGCCGGCGCAGACCGTGAGGCCGAACGGGTTCCACGGCGAGGCGCACAGCGCGTGCTCCGGCAGGACCTGCTCGTCCGCCAGCAGGGCGATGGGCTGCGCGCAGTCCGGGCAGATCACCCGGTACATCTCGAAGGTGTCGTACGCGTCGAGTTCGTCCTCGAAGGCGTCGGGTTCGACGCCCTCCGGCTCGGGCTCGACGACGGCCTGGAGCCGCTTGGGTGCGGTACGACCAGGGCGCTTAAGACTCTGCATGGGTTCTCCCCCTCGGGCTGGGCCGTTCGGGCACTGCGGCCTCGACCACAGCAAGCACTTCCCGCCCCGTCTCGGCGGTAATCACGAGAGCATCACGGAGACGTCTCGGCGGCTGTGTCCTTCGTCACATGCCGCCCGCAGGTGCCCGGGGCGGACGTTTTGTCCCCCGGACGGCTCACAGAGAGCTCTCGGGCACATCACAAAGCGGGTATGACCTGGACTGCTCAGGTATCGGAGGAGATCAAGCGCACTGTAGGTTCTTGCGTCATGGAGGAGCTGGACCGTCAAATCGTGCAGCTGCTCGTCAAGGACGGGCGGATGAGCTACACAGACCTGGGCAAGGCCACGGGCCTGTCCACGTCGGCCGTGCACCAGCGGGTGCGGCGGCTTGAACAGCGTGGCGTCATCCGCGGCTATGCCGCGGTGGTCGACCCCGAGGCCGTCGGGCTGCCCATGACCGCGTTCATCTCGGTCAAACCCTTCGACCCCAGCGCCCCCGACGACATCTCGGACCGCCTCGCCGGGGTCCCCGAGATCGAGGCCTGCCACAGCGTCGCGGGCGACGAGAACTACATCCTCAAGGTGCGGGTGGCCACACCGCACGAGCTGGAGGAGCTGCTGGCGCGGCTGCGCACGCTGGCGGGTGTCTCGACGCGTACGACGGTGGTCCTCTCCACGCCGTACGAGGCCCGGCCGCCGCGGATCTGACCGGCCCGGGGGCAGGACGGCCGGGACGAGGCCGACCTGCGTACCTGGCGGCACCGGTGACGCGCGAGACTGTTCCCCATGACTGAGCGCAGCCCCGAGCCGAAGACCGTCCTGCTCCGCCGTGGAGAGGTCCACAGCCCCGCCGACCCCTTCGCGACCGCGATGGTCGTGGAGCGCGGCCAGGTCGCCTGGGTCGGTTCGGAGGGCGCCGCGGACGCCTTCGCGGACGGTGTCGACGAGGTGGTCGACCTGGACGGCGCCCTCGTCACCCCGGCCTTCACCGACGCCCATGTGCACACCACCTCCACCGGCCTCGCGCTCACCGGCCTCGACCTGTCCGACGCGCCCTCCCTGGAGGCGGCCCTCGCCCTGGTACGGGACTTCGCCGTGTCCCGCCCGCAGGACAAGGTGCTGCTCGGGCACGGCTGGGACGCCGCCCGCTGGCCCGGCGGCCGCCCCCCGACGCGCTCGGAACTGGACGAGGCGACCGGAGGCCGTCCCCTCTATCTCTCCCGGATCGACGTCCACTCGGCGGTCGTCACCACGGCCCTGCTCGACCTGGCCCCCGGTGTCGGCGCAGCGGACGGCCCGGTGACCGCCGACGCCCACCACGCCGTACGCGCCGCCGCGTTCGCAGCCGTGACGCCGGCCCAGCGCGCCGACGCCCAGCGCACCGCGCTCGCACACGCCGCCTCCCTCGGTATCGGCTCGGTCCACGAGTGCGCGGGACCGGAGATCTCCTCCGAGGACGACTTCACCGGACTGCTCCGGCTCGCGGCCGTAGAGCCGGGACCGCGAGTGATCGGCTACTGGGCGGAACAGGCCGAAGAAGGGGTGGAGAAGGCGCGCGAACTGGGCGCGGTGGGCGCGGCGGGTGACCTCTTCGCGGACGGCTCCCTCGGCTCGCACACCGCCTGTCTGCACACGCCGTACACCGACGCCGACCACACGGGCACCGCCTACCTGGATGCCGCCGCGATCGCCGCCCACGTCGTGGCCTGCACCGAGGCGGGCCTGCAGGCGGGCTTCCACGCGATCGGCGACGCGGCCGTGACCACGGTCGTGGACGGGGTGCGCGCCGCCGCCGAGAAGGTCGGCCTGGCCCGCGTCCGCGCCGCCCGCCACCGCGTCGAGCACGCCGAGATGCTCACCCCCGAGACGATCGCGGCCTTCGCCGAACTGGGCCTGACCGCCTCCGTGCAGCCCGCCTTCGACGCGCTGTGGGGCGGCGAGGACGGCATGTACGCGCAGCGCCTGGGCGCCGACCGGGCCCGCACCCTGAACCCGTTCGCGGCCCTGCTCAGGGCCGGCGTCCCGCTCGCGTTCGGCTCCGACAGTCCCGTCACCCCGCTCGACCCGTGGGGCACCGTGCGCGCCGCCGCCTTCCACCGCACACCGGAGCACCGCGTCTCCGTCCGGGCCGCGTTCACGGCCCACACACGCGGTGGCTGGCGGGCGATCGGGCGGGACGACGCGGGCGTCCTGGTGCCCGGCGCACCCGCCGACTACGCGGTGTGGCGCACCGACGAGCTGGTGGTCCAGGCCCCCGACGACCGGGTCGCCCGCTGGTCCACCGACCCCCGCTCCGGCACCCCCGGCCTGCCCGACCTGAGCCCCGGCCGCGACCTGCCGGTCTGTCTGCGCACCGTGGTCGGCGGGCGGACGGTGTTCGTACGGCCGGGCGAGTGATCTCCCGGGGTGGCGCGGCGCCGATCGACGCCCCCGGCGGCGTCGCACGACCTGCGTATCCTCCGCCCTGACCAGGGCATTGATGCAAAATGCGCAGGTCAAACGGCTGTTGACAGCCGATGGCAGGGGGCCGGTAGGTTCGGCCGAGTCCACCACCGGACGCCCGACCGGGGAACTTCCGCGCACTCGTCGCAGCGCCGCTGGGTCAGGGACGGTGTGCCGCACCGGGGCACCGCCACTGGGAGCCAGGCTCAGCGCCCGCGCCGCGACGGGAGGAGAGTTCCGGCCGGTCGGGGAGGTGCGACCCGGGTGGGGCCCGGGCTCAGTAGACAACGGCTTTCGGTCGACCCGCAGCCAGCGGGCCCCAGGTCGGCCCGAAGGGCGCCGGGCCCCCATCCGTAGATCCGCGCATGCGCCCGAAAACGCGCTCTTACCCCGCTCTTGTGGAATCGACACCACTATACGAACGTCCTGTCGCGTCATCGCAGGCCGTGGCCACTATGGTGGACGTCTGCGTACGGACACGAAGGGGCAGCAGTGAACGACGGCGACGGGACCCTCACGGCAAAGGCCCAAGGGAGGCAGTTCGGCCCGCTCGGCACGGCCTTGGTGATCATTCCGACCTACAACGAGGCGGAGAACATCAAGTCCATCGTCGGCCGGGTGCGGAAGGCGGTCCCCGAGGCTCACGTCCTCGTGGCCGACGACAACAGCCCCGACGGCACCGGCAAGCTCGCCGACGAACTGGCCGTTGAGGACGACCACGTCCAGGTGCTGCACCGCAAGGGCAAGGAGGGCCTCGGCGCCGCCTACCTCGCGGGCTTCCGCTGGGGCCTGGACAACGGCTACGGCGTGCTGGTCGAGATGGACGCCGACGGCTCCCACCAGCCCGAGGAACTGCCCCGGCTGCTCACCGCGCTCAAGACCGCCGACCTGGTCCTCGGCTCCCGCTGGGTGCCCGGCGGCCGGGTGGTGAACTGGCCCAAGAGCCGCGAGTTCATCTCCCGCGGCGGCAGCCTCTACTCCCGTCTCGCGCTCGGCCTCCCGCTGCGCGACATCACCGGCGGCTACCGCGCCTTCCGCCGCGAGACCCTCGAGGGCCTCGGCCTCGACGAGGTCGCCTCCCAGGGCTACTGCTTCCAGGTCGACCTGGCCCGCCGCGCGGTCAAGGCCGGCTACCACGTCGTCGAGGTGCCCATCACCTTCGTCGAGCGTGAACTGGGCGACTCCAAGATGAGCCGCGACATCCTCGTCGAGGCCCTGTGGCGGGTCACGGCATGGGGCGTGGGCGAGCGGGTCGCCAAGGTCACGGGCCGCGGCAAGAAGGCCTGACCGCCGTCCGTCCGCGCACGGCCCGCGTACGGTCCCTCAGGCGCGGTTGATCATTCGCTTACGCCGCACTGAGGCGGGCCCAGGCACACTGGACGTATGACGACAGGTGCTCCGACCCCCACGTATCCCGCTCGGCCCCGGCGCTCCCGGCTGCGGACCTTTCTGCCGCTCGGCGTCGCGGCCTGGCTGGTGCTGGAGATCTGGCTGCTGACCGTGGTCGCGGGCGCCTCGAGCGGGTTCACCGTGTTCCTGCTGCTGCTCGCGGGCTTCGTGTGCGGAGCTGCCGTGATCAAGAAGGCGGGCCGGCGTGCTTTCCAGAACCTCAATGAGGCGCTGCAGCGCGGCGGCACCCCGCAGAGCGGCGGCGGCAACGGCCTGCTGATGCTCGGCGGTCTGCTCCTGATGATCCCCGGCCTGATCTCGGACGCCGTGGGTCTGCTGCTGCTGATCCCCCCGGTGCAGAAGGCCCTGAGCCGTTTCACCGAGCGCGCCCTCGACCGCAAGCTGCGCGAGGCCGGTCCCGGCAGCTTCGGTGACGCCTTCCAGCAGGTCCGCATCCACCGCCCCGACGGCAAGGTCGTCCAGGGCGAGGTCATCAGGGACGAGCCGGGTGGCGACACCCCGCAGACCCCGCGCCCGCCGCTGACCCGCTGAGAACGCGGCGGAACACACGACTGCGGGCGTCCACGCGCATTCGCGTGGACGCCCGCAGTCGCTTGCGTGCGTAGTAGGTCCGCCCGACCCCGGCAGGAACTAGGCCGACTTGCGGCTGTCCCGCGGGTGAACCGCGATGTTCATCGCGCCCGAACGGAGAACGGCCAGACGCTCCTCGAGGACCTCTTCGAGTTCCTCGCGGGTGCGCCGCTCCATCAGCATGTCCCAATGCGTACGCGCGGGCTTGGCCTTCTTTTCCTCAGGGCCGTCGCCGTCAACGAGGAGTGCCTGGGCCCCGCAGACCTTGCACTCCCACTCCGGCGGGATCTCCGCCTCGACCGAGAAGGGCATCTCGAACCGGTGCCCCTTCTCGCATGCGTACTCCACGGCCTGGCGCGGGGCCAGGTCGATGCCGCGGTCCGTCTCGTAGCTGGTCACCACGAGGCGCGTGCCGCGAAGAGCTCGCTCACTCATGAATCGTGCCTCCCGGGCTTGTCGCCCACAGGACAGGTGTCGCTGTCGTCGTCATCCGGTCAACGTCCGGTCGGCGGTAAAGATTCCCGTTCCGTGTCCCGTTCCGGGTCATGCGTCGCCGTCGTAGCCGCCCCTTGTTGTACCCACCAGCGCCCGGTTTGTCACATCTGCTAGCAGATGTCACCCAGCGTTTCGGCATCTTTGACGCGCAGTAACGGTACGCCTGGCAGGCCAAACGCGTACACTACAGCCCTTTCGCCGCGAGTGCTAAATCCTCTCCGGAACCGGATTGCCCGCATCCAAGATCGCCTGCCGTACCGGAACCCTTGCGAGCAGGGCAAATCCGATGACGAAGAAGGCCACGAGCGAGATGATCGCGTCGCGATAACTTCCCGTCAGCTGGTAGGTGATCCCGAACAGAAGGGGTCCGAGCCAGCTCATGCCCCGGTCGCTCATCTCGTACGCCGAGAAGTACTCGGCCTCCTTGCCGGGCGGGACCAGATGCGAGAACAGCGAGCGGGACAGGGCCTGGCTGCCGCCCAGCACGAGACCGATCCCGGCCGCCAGCACGAAGAACCACACCGGCGCCCCGGCCGGCAGGAAGTATCCCGCTGCCAAGGTCACCGTCCACGCCACCAGCGAACCGAGGATGGTGCGCTTGGCTCCGTACGTCCGGGCCAGCCTTCCCATCCCCAGCGCGCCCGCCACCGCCAGCACCTGGACCATCAGCACGGCCGTGATCAGCGTGGACTGGCTCAGGCCCAGCTCCTGGGAGCCGTAGACCGATGCCTGGGAGATCACCGTCTGGATGCCGTCGTTGTAGATGAGGTAGGCGAGCAGGAAGCCCAGGGTGAGCGGTTTGCCGCGCATGTCCCGGACGGTGGACGCCAGCTGCCGCCAGCCGTGCACCGCGGGCGCCGACGACGTCGTACGGCGGTCGCGCAGCCGCTTCAGCGGTACGAGGGTGAAGGCACCCCACCACAGCCCCGCGGAGGCCAGGCAGATGCGGACCGCCGTCGACTCGGAGACGCCGAAGGAGTCGTGCCCGGTGAACAGCACCAGATTCACGATCAGCATCGACGAGCCGGCCGCGTAGCCGAAGGCCCAGCCGCGCGAGGAGACCCGGTCGCGGTCCTCGGGCGGCGCGATCTGCGGCAGGTAGGAGTTGTAGACGACCATCGAGACGGCCACGGACGAGTTGGCGACGATCAGCAGGAGACCGCCCAGCAGATAGCGGTCCCCGGACAGGAAGAACAGGCCCGTGGTGGCCGTCGCGCCCACGTAGGCGCAGGCGGCCAGCAGCGGCTTCTTCCGCCCCGTGCGGTCGGCGGCCGCGCCCACCAGCGGCATCACGAGGATCGACACGATCACGGACGCGGAGACGCAGTAGGCGAAGAACGACCCGGCGCGCACCGGGATGCCCAGCGGATGCACGAAACCGTCCGCGTCCGCCGCCGACTTGGCGACCGCCGTCAGATAGGGACCCAGGAACACGGTGAGCACGCTCGTCGAGTAGACGGAGCAGGCCCAGTCGTAGAAGTACCAGCCGCGCTGCTCGCGCCGCCGGTCGATGACGTCCGTCCGCACGGTGTCGGTGCTCACCCGTGCCCTCGCTTCCCCGCTGAAGTGCCGTGCGAAGGAACGGGCGAGCGATCGCCGGGGCGCTCAGACCCAGACGCCGCGTTCTTCCATGACCTTGCGCAACGTGTCGATGTGATCGGTCATGATGCCATCGACTCCCAGGTCCAGGAGCCGGTGCATGCGCTCGGGCTCGTTGATGGTCCACACGTGCACCTGCAGCCCGCGCGCGTGGGCGGCGCGTACGAAGCGGTGGTCGACGACCTGGATGCCGGACTGCGCCTCGGGCACCTGCGCGGCGACCGCGGAGGCGCGCAGTGCGGCCGGGACGCCCCAGGAGCGCAGCCGCAGGTTGAGGACGCCCCGCGTGCCGTACGACGTCGCCAGGCGCGGACCGGCCAGCCGCTGGGCGCGCACCACGCGGGCCTCGGAGAAGGAGCCGACGCAGATCCGGTCCCACGCGTGCGTGCGCTCGATCAGGTCCAGGAAGGGGTGGAGCGAGGACTCCGCCTTCAGGTCGACGTTCCAGCGCACCTCGGGGAAGGTCTCGAGCAGCTCCTCGAAGAGCGGCACCGGCTCCTTGCCCGCCACGCGCGCGTGGCTCACGTCCTTCCACGGGAGGTCGGCTATGCGCCCGGCGCCGTCCGTCATGCGGTCCAGGGTCGAGTCGTGGAAGGCGACGAGCTTGCCGTCCGCCGTGGTGTGGACGTCGGTCTCGATGTAGCGGTAGCCCGCCTCCACCGCCCGCCGGAACTGCAGCACGGTGTTCTCCAGGCCGTCCGCGGCCCCGCCCCGGTGGGCGAAGGCGATCGGGCCGGGATGGTCGAGATAGGGGTGGCGTATCCGCGTGGTCACCGTCGAAGTATGGCCCTGCGGGGTTGCCCTTCGGCAACGACCGTGCTGCCGCCGGATGCCGACGGGACGTCGAACACCCGCAGGAAGAGCTGGGCGAGCGGGCCGATCGAGACCGCGTAGAGGACCGTGCCGATGCCGACGGTGCCACCGAGGATGAAGCCAGTGGCGACGACCGCCACCTCGATCGCCGTCCGCATCAGGCGGATCGAGCGGCCGGTACGCCGGTGCAGGCCCGTCATCAGCCCGTCCCGCGGGCCCGGCCCGAAGCGGGCGGAGATGTAGAGGCCGGTGGCCACACCGTTGAGCAGGATGCCGGCCAGCAGGAGCGGGATCCGTACGGCCAGGGAGTGCACGTCCGGGACGAGGGCGAGCGTGCCGTCCATGGCGAGGCCGACCACGAAGACATTGGAGACCGTGCCGAGGCCCGGGCGCTGGCGCAGCGGGATCCACAGCAGCAGCACCGCCGCGCCCACGACGATCGACACGACCCCGATGGTCAGGCCGGTGAGCCTGGCCAGGCCTTGGTGCAGCACCCCCCAGGGTTCGAGGCCCAGGCCCGCCTCCACGAGGAGTGCGGAACTCACGCCGTACAGCGCGAGTCCGAGGTACAGCTGGATCAACCGTCGCCCGAGACGGTTCTTCGTGGACAAGAGGTGCCCCCCTGTGGTCGCAGTGGCCTGGTTCGTGACACCCTGTGGCTTGGGTGGAAACTTCATCCATGGCCAATTCCGGGAAGGTGGACTGATTTCCATGGCGACGTGGACTTCGGCGATGGGGGCGGCGCAGCTCGCCCGGCTGCTCAACTCCCAGCAGGACCGCCCGGCCGGGCCCGGCACCCGCCGCCCGCCCGCCTACCGTGCCCTGGCGGACGGCATCCGGCTGCTGGTTCTGGAGGGCCGCGTTCCGGTGGCCGCCCGGCTGCCCGCCGAGCGCGAGCTGGCCCTGGCCCTGTCCGTCAGCCGTACGACGGTCGCGGCGGCCTACGAGGCGCTGCGCACCGAGGGATTCCTGGAGTCCCGGCGCGGGGCCGGCAGCTGGACCGCCGTACCGGCCGGCAACCCGCTCCCCGCGCGCGGCCTTGAGCCCCTGCCGCCCGAGGCCCTGGGCTCCATGATCGACCTGGGCACCGCGGCACTCCCCGCGCCCGAGCCATGGCTGACCCGTGCCGTCCAGGGCGCCCTGGAGGAACTGCCGCCGTACGCCCACACGCACGGCGACTACCCGGCCGGGCTGCCCGCGCTGCGCTCGATGATTGCCGACCGGTACACCGCGCGCGGGATCCCGACGATGCCCGAGCAGATCATGGTGACGACGGGAGCGATGGGGGCGATCGACGCGATCTGTCACCTCTTCGCGGGCCGGGGCGAGCGCGTCGCCGTCGAGTCCCCGTCGTACGCCAACATCCTGCAGCTGATGCGGGAGGCGGGGGCGCGGCTGGTGCCCGTGGCGATGGCCGAGGGTCTGGCCGGGTGGGACATGGACCGCTGGCGGCAGGTGCTGCGCGAGGCCGCGCCCCGGATCGCGTACATCGTCGCCGATTTCCACAATCCGACCGGCGCGCTCGCCGACGACGACCAGCGGCGTCAGCTCGTGGAGGCGGCCAGGTCCGCGGGGACGGTGCTGATCGCCGACGAGACGATGAGCGAGCTGTGGCTGGACGAAGGTGTCGAGATGCCGCGGCCGGTGTGCGGCTTCGACCCGGCCGGGTCCACGGTGATCACCGTCGGATCGGCCAGCAAGGCCTTCTGGGCGGGGATGCGCATCGGCTGGGTGCGCGCGGCACCGGACGTGATCCGCAGCCTGGTCGCCGCGCGCGCGTACGCCGATCTGGGCACCCCCGTGCTGGAGCAGCTCGCGGTGAACTGGCTGTTCAGCACGGGGGGTTGGGAGGAGGCCGTGGAAGTGCGGCGCGGCCAGGCCCGGGAGAACAGGGACGCGTTGGTCACCGCGGTGCGGCGGGAGCTGCCCGACTGGGAGTTCGAGGTCCCGAGGGGCGGACTGACGCTGTGGGTGCGGACCGGCGGGCTGTCGGGCTCCCGGCTCGCCGAGGTGGGGGAGCGGGTCGGGGTGCGGGTGCCGTCCGGGCCGCGCTTCGGGGTCGACGGTGCCTTCGAGGGGTATGTGCGGCTGCCGTTCACCGTGGGCGGTGCGCTGGCCGACGAGGCGGCGATGCGACTGGCCGCGGCGGCTCGGCTGGTGGAGAGCGGGGCGTCGGGGAGCGGGGAGTCGCCGCGGACGTTCGTGGCGTAGCCGCGGGGTGCCGTTCCAGGGGGACTGCGGCATCCGGCGGCGGAAACTACTGCGCCTCTGCCGCCATGGCCTCCGCGGGCACCGGCTTGGCCTCGGCCGGCTCCTCGTCGATGGGCACTGCCTCGACCGGCACTGCCTCGACCGGCGCCGTCTCGACCGGCGCCGTCTCGACCGGCTTGGGCTCGGCGCACTCCTGGTCGGCCGGTGTGGTCCGCGGCGGCAGCAGCGCCAGGACCGCCTTGCGGTGCGCGTCGCTCGCCGTGTCGTCGTACGGGTCCGGAGTCGACGGCACCTGGAGCCGGTGCACCGGGCCCGTGCCGAGGCGGGCGTAGCCGCGGCCGGGCGGGACCTCGGCGGCCGGAGTGCTGGACGGAAGGGCACCCAGGACCCCTGACAGCTGCTCCGCGGTGGCGGGGCCGAGGACGACACGCGCGCGCGTGTGCTGCCGTACGCCGTCGCTCAGCGCTTCGGCGTGGTCGAGCTGTTCGCCCACCACGACCGTCACATTCACCGCGCGGCCGTGCCGGAGCGGGACCTGGAGCAGGGACTGCGGGTCCTCGCGGCCGTCCGCGGCGGCGAGATGGGTGAAGGCGCTCGGGCGGTCCAGGAGGAGCCACAGGGGACGCTTGGTGTCCTCCGGCGGCGGCTGCCCGGCCTGACGGGCGCGGTTCGCGGCGATCAGGCGGCGCTCCGTCTCGAGGGCGGCCCACTCGAGGCTCGTCAGCGCCCCGGTCAGGCCGCACTCGACGGCCAGAACACCGTCCCGGCCGGTCAGGCATGCGAACTCGCCGGTGCCGCCCTCGACGATCACGACGTCGCCGTGCTGCAGCGCCTGCACGGCGATGGAGCGCAGCAGGGTCGAGGTGCCGCTGCCGGGCCGGCCCGTGATCAGGAGGTGCGGTTCGGTGGAGCGGATGCCGGTGCGCCAGACGACCGGCGGAACGTCACGTTTGTTCTCGCCGTAGGTGAGCGGAAGCGTGCGCTGGACCTGGGTGGGGTCCGTGAAGCCGAGGACCGTCTCGCCCGGCGCCGTGACGAATCGCTGGGCGGCGATGTCGGTGGGCAGCGGGGGCAGCACCGTGACCGTCAGCTCGTTGCCCTCTTCCTCCCAGGCGAAGTGGTACTCGCGGCCGCGCCCCGACTTGGCGTGCAGCAGCTGCTCGATCCGGGCACGGGACTCGGCCTCGCCGTCGGTGAAGTACGCCGGGTAGCGGATCACGAGCTGGGTGACGCGGCCCGATTCGTCGAACTCGTACGCGGGGAAGGCCTTCTCCCACTCGCCGCCGTAGGTGTACAGCGGGGCGGGGTCCTCGGCGATCGAGAAGTACGGGATCAGGGCCTCGTACAGCGACTTGAGGCGCTGCACCTGGGACTCGTCCGGCCCGTCGGGCGCCGCCGGTGCGCGGTTCCGGCCGTGCAGGGCTGCCGCCGTCATCAGGCCGATGACGGCGAGCAGGGGGCCGTAGGGCACGAGTGCCACGACCAGGATCACGGAAGCCGCGAGGAACAGCAGCGGCCCACGCCGGTCCTTGGGGGTGTCGGCCCACTTGTGCCGCCCGGCCGCCGCCAGTCGGCCCAGACCGCGGGTGATCGTGATCAGCGGGTGGAGGACGTCGGTGGCGCTGTCGGCCGCCGTCCGGGCCAGCTCCCGGCTCCGGGCGATCTGCATCCGCGCGATCTGCGCGTTGTCCTTGCTCAGGATGCGGGGAAGGGGGCGCCGGGCCACTGCGTTCTCCTGGTGGTGCGTGCGGGCGGGAGGGGTGGCGTCAGAACTTGATGCCGCCGAGGAGACTCGCGAGGCTCTCGCCGCCGGCCTTGATGCTCGGGGCGATCGCCGTGCTCGCGAGGTAGAAGCCGAACAGGGCCGAGACCAGGGCGTGCGAGGCCTTCAGGCCGTCCTTGCGGAAGAAGAGGAAGACGATGATGCCGAGCACGACCACGCCGGAGATGGACAGGATCATTTTTTTCTCCTGGTTCACGGGGACAGTCACCATGAGTACTTCCAGGATCACAGCATGTATCCATCATATTAAAGGTGCAAATGGATGAATCTCGGTAGATTTCCCTCAAGTGGTCGAGCCGGGTGGGGCGGACCGGGCCGAACCTCCGTGGCCTGCCTGGTCTGTGGTGATCTTTACCTCCGGCGGGCCGGGCCATGTACCGCGGAAGCCAGTACCCTGGCGATTCACCTGAACGGTTGTATTGAGAGGCGGTCCGGCCGATGACTGAAGCCCCCGACCCCGAGGTCGTGGAGCTGGCGACCAAGATCTTCGATCTGGCCCGGCAGGGGCAGACCGAGGCGCTCGTGGCGTACGTCGACGCGGGCGTTCCGGCCAACCTCACCAACGACCGCGGTGACTCGCTCGTGATGCTCGCCGCCTACCACGGACACGCGGACGCGGTACGCGCCCTGCTCGCCCGGGGCGCGGAGGGCGACCGGATCAACGACCGGGGCCAGACCCCGCTCGCCGGGGCCGTCTTCAAGGGCGAGACGGACGTCATCAAGGCCCTCCTGGAGGGCGGTGCCGATCCGGCCGCGGGCACCCCGTCGGCCGTCGACACGGCGCGGATGTTCGGCAAGACGGAACTGCTCGAGTTGTTCGGCGCACACTGATCCGAATGTTCTGACCAGCACAAACACAGAAAACGGGGGAGGCGGTACAGGGCCGCCGAAATTTCGGTCGCGGCAGGTCGAAGTGCCGAGTCATCATGACGTCGTGATTCACGGACGCGATGGCTGGGCAGGTGTTGCCGCACCGCGCGGGCCGTGATGCGGTCCGCGAGGGCCACTGACGAGAGGCAGAGGAAGATGGTCTACAGCAAGCAAGAGACGGCGGGCGCCCCGACGTTGTGTCACGCGGCCAGGTAATGCGTGTTCCCCGGTTGCGTCGACGCTTGATGTGAGGCTGTTTCCCATGTTCGATCCGGTCATAGCGCCCAGCGGTACGCTGCTCGGCCTGCTCCAGCGGGGCCGCGGCGACGGCACACTGCACGCGCTCACAGCCCCGCGCGCCGAGGCGCTCGCGGCGCTGAACCACTGTGTGCTGCGCGACCCCCGCCACGACTGGCAGGTGGAGAACCGCTCCCTCTACTACGCCCGTCTCTACCTCGACCTGAACGGCGAGCTGGACGAGATCGAGGCGCACCTCTTCGACGTCGAGGACGTCTTCGACACCGAGGAGTCCCGCACGGGACTGGCCCTGGCCGTCCTCGGCCACCTCGCCTCCTACGGCAGGCGGGACGCGCTCGAACTGCTGCGCAGGTACGCCGCCTCCGGCTCCAACTGGGCCTGGGCCCTCGACGAACTGGCGCTGCGCGACGACGACGCCGGCCTGCGGGCCCTCGCGGCTCCCGTGCTGGCCCGCTTCGCCACCGACGCCGAGGGCGAGGCCGAGCTGGCCGCCGTCGTGCGTGACGCCTTCGAGCCCCGGCCGTGGCGGCTGTGGGCGGAGGATCCGCGCGAATCGATCGCCACGCGGGTGCGTGCCGCTCAGGAGACCGGCTGTTTCGACCGCTGGCAACGCCAGATGCGGCCGTCCGGGCCCCGTCCGGGGTGGAGCGTGCGGGCCGTGTTCGAGTGGGCCCAGCAGGGCATCGAACGGGGCGCCGCGCTGCACGTCCCGGCCGCCCGCTGCCTCACCGCCGTCGCCGGCCCCGAGGACCGGCCCGAGATCGTGCAGGCCGCCAAGGACGGCATCGACGGAGCCCGCTGCACCGCGCTGCGCTATCTCGCCGACAGCAATGATCCCGACGCCCTCGATCTGATCGAGGGGGCCGTGCTCACCGGCTCACCGGCCGTCGTGGAGGCCGCCGTCGACGCCTTCGAACGGATGTGCAGTGTCGCCGCCGTCGACCGGGCCCGCGGCTGGGCCCACCGGCCCGACCCCCTGGGCGCCGCCGCCGGCCGTATGCTCGCCTGCCGCGGGGGAACCGAGGACAAGGACCTCGTCCTGGGAGCCTTGCGCGAAGCCGTACGAGGCGAAGGGCCGGACGCCCCGACGCTGTGGACCCTCGTCGACGGCACCGGCCGGCTCGGCATCGCCTGCGCCGCCCCCGTGCTGCGCCATATCTATCGCGAAACCGCCTCCTCCCACCTCCGCGGCCGGGCCGCCCGCGCCCTGGCTGCCACCGACCCCTCCTTCCCGGCAGGCTTCGCCGTCGAGTGCCTCTGGGACTGCGAGGAGACCACCCGCGAGATCGCCGCCCGGCACGCCGAGACCGGCGACGCACGGGTCGTCGAACAGCTTCGCCGGCTCGCCGCCGACCCGGCCGAGGAAGCCGAAGTGCAGACCGCCGTACGAAGTCGGATCGCACCCGACGGACCCACTGTCTGAGCCGGCCGCGCACGCGTACGCCGGGCCGCATCAGGGCTCCAGGGTGAACAACGGGTGACCCGCGGGTCAGGCGGTCATGGACAGGGCCTGACCTGCACGGGTGTGCGAAGGAACGCTCACGGGACGTTCATCGTTCGCAAAGATCCACGTTGACGCGACCACGTCCGGTACGGCGAGAACACCGGTATGCGTGTCGTCATCGTGACCGAATCCTTTCCCCCCGACGTGAACGGCGTGGCCCACTGCGCGCTCCAGACCGCCCGGCACCTCGTAGATCGCGGTCACTCCCCGCTCGTCATCGCCCCGGCCAGCACCGCCCTCGTCGGGCGGGCCGGGATCGGGCCCGACGCCCAGGCGCCGTGCCCCGTCGTCCGTGTCCCTTCCCTTCCGCTCCCGGGCTATCCCCAGGTCCGTGTCGCCCTGCCCAGCCGCCGTCTGGCCGCGGCCGTCATGGAGCACCGGGCCGATATCGTCCACCTGGCCAGCCCCTTCGTCCTCGGCGTCCGCGGCATGGCGGTCGCCGCCCGGCTCGGCGTCCCGGCCGTGGCCGTCTACCAGACGGATCTGGCCGGATATGCCCGTACCTACATGGGCGCCGGGGAGGCCGCGGCCTGGCGGCGCATCCGCTCCGTCCACTCCGCCGCCGACCTCACCCTCGCCCCCTCCAGCGCCTCGATGCACGACCTGAAGACCCACGACGTGCCCAGGGTCAAGCTCTGGCAGCGCGGCGTGGACACCGTCCGTTTCCGCCCCCACCTGCGCGACGAGGCCCTGCGCCGCGAACTCGCCCCGAACGGCGAGCTGATCGTCGGCTACGTCGGCCGGCTCGCCCCCGAGAAGCACATCGAGCTCCTGGCCGGTGTCTGCGGCCTCGACGGAGTGAAGGTCGTGGTCGTCGGTGACGGCCCGAGCCAGCCGAGCCTCGCCGAGGCGCTGCCGGGCGCGGTCTTCCTCGGCCGACGCACCGGCGACGAACTCGCGCGGATCTACGCCTCGCTGGACGTCTTCGCGCACACTGGTCCCTTCGAGACCTTCTGCCAGACCGTGCAGGAGGCCATGGCGAGCGGCGTACCCGTCGTCGCTCCCGCCGCCGGAGGCCCCCTCGACCTGGTCGCCCACGGGCGCACCGGCCTGCTGGTGCCGCCCCATGACGCGGACGCCGTACGGGACGCCGTGCAGTCCCTGGCCGGGGACCCGGAGCAGCGGATCAGCTTCGGCGCCACCGCGCGCGCCACCGTGGAGGGGCGCACCTGGGCCGCCGTCGGCGATCAGCTGATCGGACACTACGCGGACGTGCTCGCCGCCCGGCAGAAGACGGCGGTGGCGGCATGACCTCGTTGCGGATCGTGCGACTCGCGAACTTCGTCGCCCCCTCCTCCGGAGGTCTGCGCACCGCCCTGCGCGAACTGGGCAAGGGCTTCAAGGCCGCAGGACACGAGCCCGTGCTCATCGTCCCCGGCGAACGCGCCGACGACCGCGACACCGAGCAGGGACGCGTCATCACGCTGCCCGGGCCGCTGCTGCCCGGCACGGGCGGATACCGCGTGCTCACCGACAAGCGGCGGGTGGCCCGGGTCCTGGAGGAGCTGGCGCCCGACCGTCTGGAGGTATCCGACCGTACGACCCTGCGCTGGACCGGCAAGTGGGCGCGGCGCGCCCGCATCCCCGCCGTGATGGTCTCCCACGAGACCGCCGACGGCGTCCTGCGCACCTGGGGGCTGCCGGAGGGCGCGGCCCGTCGCGCCGCCGACGCCCTCAACGTGCGTACGGCGCACACGTACGCGCGCGTGGTGTGCACCACCGAGTTCGCCGAGCGGGAGTTCGTGCGGATCGGCGCCCGCAATGTCGTACGGGCCCCGCTGGGCGTCGACCTGGTCGAGCGGCATCCTGCGCTGCGTGACCCGGGGCTGCGGGCACGCTACGCGCGCGCGGACGAGTCGCTGCTCGTGACATGCACCCGGCTGTCCGTGGAGAAGCGGCCCGGCACCGCGCTGGACGCCCTCGAGGCGCTCCTGCGGCGGGGCCGGCGGGCAGTGCTGGTGGTGGCCGGGGACGGGCCGCTGCGGCCGCGGCTCGAACAGCGGGCGCGGGAGCGCGGGCTGCCGGTCACCTTCCTCGGGCACGTCTCCGACCGCGGCGCGCTCGGCGCCCTCCAGGCCTCCGCCGATGTATGCCTGGCACCCGGGCCCGCCGAGACCTTCGGGCTCGCCGCGCTGGAGGCGATGGCCTGCGCGACACCCGTGGTGGTGAGCACGTCGTCCGCGCTGCCCGAGGTGATCGGATCCGCCGGAGCCGTCGCCGCGGACCGCGGCGAGGCCTTCGCGGACGCCGTCGACATGCTGCTCGAACTCCCCGAGCGGGAGCGGCGCGAGACCGCACGCGCGCGTGCGGAGTGCTTCGGGTGGGACACGGCCGTCGACGCGTTCCTCGCCGCCCACGACGCGACGGTACCGGTGCGTCCCGTCGTGCCCGGAGGCGTGGCATGAGACCGGTGCGTTTCGTCGCCCTCGGCGACTCGCTGACCGAAGGGGTGGGCGATCCCGTCGCCGACGGGTGGCGCGGCTGGGCCGCGCTGCTCGCCGGCGGGCTGGCCGAGGAGCCCGTGGAGTTCACCAACCTCGCCGTCAGCGGCGCCCAGACCCGGGAGGTGCTGGAGCAGCAGACACCGGCCGGGCTCGCCCTGCGGCCGGACGTGGTGTCCGTGGTCATCGGCGTCAACGACACCCTGCGCTGCACCTTCGACATCCACGCCGTGGCCGAACGGCTCGACAAGGTGTACGCCGCCTTCACCGAGCAGGGGGCGACCCTGCTCACGGCCTGTCTGCCCGACCCCGGCTCGATGCTCGGCCTGCCCGGCTCCCTGGCCCGTCCGCTGGCCCGGCGGCAACGGGCGGTCAACCGGGTGGTCCACGCGCTCTCCGACCGCTACGGGGCCGTCCATCTGCACGCGGCCGAGGAAGCCTGGATCACCGACCGCGCGATGTGGAGCGCGGACCGGCTGCACCCGGGCGAACAGGGGCACCGGCAGCTGGCCGTCCGCTTCCACGCGCTGCTGGCGGAAGCGGACCGTGCGTCGGGTGTCGCGCCTTCGCCCGAGCCGGAGTTCCCGGTGCCCACGAGGTCGGCGAGCCTGCTGTGGCTGGCCACGGCCGGTACGGCGTGGGTGGCACGGCGGTGCACCGACCTGCTGCCGCAGCTGTTGACGCTCGCCGCCGACGAGATGCGGCACCGGGTGCGGGGGACCAGTGCGCGGCTGGATCTGCGGGCCGCTGCGGCGGTCTCGGCAGCTTTGGCCGCGGTTTCTGTTGTGGAGCAGCCGGATGCGGCGTAGCTCCGCAGGGTGGGCGGTGAAAGGTCGGTGGGTCGTGCGGCCCGGCGTGCGGTGCGGGTCAGTGGTGGCTGGTCGCGCAGTTCCGCGCGCCCCTTTCGGGGCGCTAGCGGCGTCGGGTCCTCATGAAGCGGACCGGTGTGCCCGGTGCCGACTGGGCTGCGGCCGGGAGGTCCTGTGGGCGGACGACCGCGATCACCGGATAGCCCCCGGTGGTCGGGTGGTCGGCCAGGAAGACGACCGGTCTGCCGTCCGGCGGGACCTGGATCGCGCCCAGCACCATGCCCTCGCTGGGGAGTTCACCCGGTAGGGCCCGTTCCAGGGCGGGGCCTTCCGTACGCAGGCCGATGCGGTTGCTCGCGGGGGACACGCGGTACGTGCGGGACATGAACGTGCGCAAGGCCTCCGGGGTGAACCAGTCGTCCCGCGGTCCCAGTGTCACCCGTAGGACGAGTTCGGCCGGAGGAGCGGGCTGGGGGGCGACGTCCACGCGTGCGTGGAGGCGTGTCGGCGTCCCCAGGGGCAACACCATGCCGTCCGCGAGAGGGGCGGGGCCCAGGCCGGACAGCAGGTCCGTCGAGCGGCTGCCCAGTACCGGCTCGACCGTGATGCCACCGGAGACGGCCACATAGCTGCGTACTCCGGAGACGACGGTGCCGACCTCCAGGAGCGCACCCGCGGGCACGCGCACCGGCGCCCCCCAGGCGACCGGCCGGCCGTCCACCGTGACCGGGCAGGGGGCGCCGCCGACCGCGACCGTGACCGCCGAACGCGGCCGTAGGGCGCACCCGTTGACCGTGGTCTCCAGGACAGCTGCCTGCGGCGGGTTGCCGACCAGCCGGTTGACGAGCGCCGCCGCGGTGCCGTCGAGCGCACCGGAGCGGGGCACGCCGAGGTGGGCATGCCCGGGGCGTCCCCGGTCCTGGACGGTGGTCAGCGCTCCGGCTCGTACGACGACGAGTGCGCGGTCCGTCACGGGCACCCCACCGGGACGAAGCGCACGCGCGTGCCGGGCGACAGCAGCGCGGCCGGCACGCGCGCGTGGTCCCACAGCACGGTGTCCGTGCGCCCGATCAGCTGCCAGCCGCCCGGCGACGAGCGCGGGTACACGCCCGTGTACGGGCCCGCCAGCGCCACCGAACCCGCAGGGACGGCCGTGCGCGGAGTGGCCCGGCGCGGGACGTCGTACAGCGGCGGCAGACCGGTGAGGTAGCCGAAGCCCGGGGCGAACCCGCAGAAGGCGACGCTGAACTCGGTGGCCGCATGGATACGGGCCACTTCCCGCTCGCCGACGCCCCAGTGCGCGGCGACGTCGGCCAGGTCGGGACCGTCGTAGCGCACCGGGATGTCCACGACCGCCTGTTCGCGAGGAGGGGCCGGGGGCACCTCGGAGGCGGTCAGCTCGGAAGCCAGACGGACCGGGTCGTCGAGGCCGTCGAGCAGGACGGTGCGGGCCGCCGGGACGATCTCGCGCGCCGTGAGCAGGCCTTCCGCGCGCCGCCGCAGCAACTCCGCGTGCAGGGCCTGCGCCTCGTCCCCGGAGGACACCTCGACGAGCAGGGCGTCGTCCCCGACGGGCAGCGCCCTCATGCGAAGGCCTCCACCCGGACCCCCGATTCCTGCAGGCGCTCCCGGACGCGCCGGGCCAGTTCGACGGCGCCCGGCGTGTCCCCGTGCAGACACAGGGAACGCGCGCGTACGTCGACGCGTGCCCCGGAGTGCGAGGTGACCGTGCCGAAGCGGGCCAGGCCCACCGAGCGCTCCACCACGGCCTCCGGGTCGGTGAGCACGGCGCCTTCATGGCCGCGCGGCACGAGCGTTCCCTCCGGGGTGTACGCACGGTCCGCGAAGGCCTCCGTCACGGTCGGCAGACCCGCCTTGCCGGCGAGCTCCAGCAGGCGCGAGCCGGGCAGGCCCAGCACGGGCAGCGAGGCGTCGGCGAGCCGTACCCCGTCCACGACCGCGCCGGCCTGCCCCTCGTCGTGCACGACGCGGTTGTAGAGCGCGCCGTGCGGCTTGACGTACGACACACGCGTGCCGGCCGCGCGCGCGAAAACCTCCAGCGCGCCGATCTGGTAGGCCACCTCGGCCGCGAGCTCCGCGGGCGGCACGTCCATCGCGCGCCGCCCGAAACCCGCCAGATCCCGGTAGGAGACCTGGGCGCCGATCCGGACTCCGCGCTCGGCCGCCAGCTCGCACACCCGCCGCATGGTGGCCGCGTCCCCGGCATGGAAGCCGCAGGCCACGTTGGCGCTGGTGACGACGGACAGCAGCTGCTCGTCGTCGGTCAGCTGCCAGCGGCCGAAGCCCTCGCCGAGGTCGGCGTTCAGATCGATCGAGGTCATGGGTCCTTCGTGTTTCTCTCAGGCCACGCGGTACTGCTCGTCGCGGGCGTCGGTCAGGAACATCTGGCCGGGTGCGTGTGTGATGGCGAAGGGCGGGAGCGAGGCCATCACGGCCGCCTGCGGAGTCACTCCGCAGGCCCAGAACACCGGGATGTCGTCCGGTTCGAGGTCCACCGGGTCGCCGAAGTCGGGGCGGCCGAGATCCTCGATGCCCAGCGCCGAAGGAGTGCCGCAGTGTACGGGGCTGCCGTGCACCGCCGGGAGCAGACTGCTCTCCCGGATCGCCGCCGCCAGGTGCTGCGGCGGCACCGGCCGCATGGACACCACCAGCGGGCCGCGCAGCCGCCCCGCCGGACGGCACTGACGGCTCGTCACATACATGGGGACGTTGCGGCCCTGCTCGACATGGCGGATCGGCACGCCCGCCTCGGCCAGCGCCCACTCGAAGGTGAAACTGCAGCCGATCAGGAACGACACCAGGTCCTCGCGCCAGTGCGCGCGGACGTCCGTCGGCTCGTCCACCAGCGCGCCGTCCTGCCACACCCGGTAGCGCGGCAGATCGGTGCGCAGGTCCGCACCGTCCGCGAGGATCGTGGTGACGGAGCCGGCGTCCGTGACGTCGAGCACCGGGCAGGGCTTGGGGTTGCGCTGGCAGAACAGCAGCATGTCGTACGCCCAGTCGGCGGGCACCGAGATCAGGTTGACCTGGGTGTGACCGGCCGCGACCCCGGCGGTGGGTCCGCTGAGCCCTTCCCGGAAGCGGGCCCGGGCGGTTTTCGGGCTCCACGCGTGCGCGTGCTCGTCGACTACGGTCAGCGGGCGGTCTTCCGTGCGGTTCACGCGAGCTCCTTCCCACGGGTCTCCGGCAGCCCCAGCAGCGCCAGCGCCGCGAGGCCGTAGCCGATCGCACCGAACACCAGCGCGCCGCCCACACCCCAGCTGTCGGCCAGGAAGCCGACGGTGGTGGGGAAGACGGCGCCCACGGCGCGCCCGGTGTTGTACGTGAAGCCCTGTCCCGTGCCCCGTACCGCGGTCGGGTACAGCTCGCTCAGATAGGAGCCGAAGCCGCTGAAGATGGCCGACATGCAGAACCCGAGCGGGAAACCGAGCACCAGGAGCAGGGTGTTGGCGCCGTGCGGGATGTTCGCGTACGCCAGGATGCAGACGGCCGACAGCAGGGCGAACAGCCAGATGTTGCGCCTGCGGCCCAGCCGGTCGGTGAGGTAGCCGCCGGTCAGATAGCCGAGGAAGGCACCGGAGATCAGGAACGTCAGATAGCCGCCGGTGCCGACGACCGACAGGCCGCGGTCGGTCTTCAGATACGTCGGTACCCAGGTGGCGAGCGTGTAGTAGCCGCCCTGGACACCCGTGGACAGAAGTCCGGCGAAGACCGTCGTACGCAGCAGGCCGGGTTTGAAGATCGCCGTGAACGAGCCCTTCTGCGTGCTCTGTTCGCGTACGGCCGCGGCTTCCGGGGCGTCGTGCACCCGGCGGCGCATCCAGATCACCAGCAGTGCGGGCAGCGCGCCGGTCCAGAACATGATGCGCCAGGCCAGATCGGCGCCGGCGAACGAGAACACCAGGGTGTACACGAGAGCAGCCAGTGCCCAGCCCACGGCCCACGAACTCTGGACGGCGCCGAGGGTACGGCCCCGGTGCCTGGCGCTCGCGTACTCGGCGACGAGGATCGCGCCAACCGCCCACTCACCGCCGAAACCGAGGCCCTGCAGAGCGCGGAAGACGAGCAGCGTCTCGTAGTTGGGCGCGAAGCCGCAGGCCACGGTGAAGACCGCGTAGGTGATTACGGTGATCATCAGTGCCCTGACCCGGCCGACCCGGTCCGCCACCACGCCCGCGACGGCGCCGCCCACCGCGGAGACCACGAGGGTGACCGTCGTGAACAGGCCCGTCTGGCCGCTGTCCAGGCCGAAGTACGCGGCCAGCGCGACCATGCTCAGGGGCAGCGTGAAGTAGTCGTACGAGTCCAGGGCATAGCCGCCGAACGCGCCTGCGAAGGCGCGGCGGCCGCGCGGGCCGAGGGCGCGCAGCCAGCCCAACGCGCCGTCGTCGAGGGCGTTTTCGTCGGTTCCGGGCTGTTTGGTCAGGGCCTGGGGTGGTGGGGTCGTACTCATGGGCACCTCGCAGTGGGAGGACGGAGGGTGCTTCAGAAATGAGCCGTGCCGTGCGGGAGGAGCGGTCGGCGCCCGGGGCGGAAGCGGCGCCGTGCGTAGCAAGGTAGAGGATCGTTGAACGATCCTTCAATACCCACGTTGTTTCGTTCTTGTATCTGCGATTGAATTCCGGGCATGGCAGAGCAGCTGACAGGACTGGCCGACGACCGGGCTCTCCTGGGGCGCACCAGCACCGCCGAGCGCGTCTCGGACATCCTCAGGGGCCGTATCGCCGAGGGGTTCTTCCCGCCAGGCACCCGGCTGTCGGAGGACAGCATCGGGGGCGCGCTCGGAGTCTCCCGCAACACACTGCGTGAGGCGTTCCGGCTGCTCACCCACGAGCGTCTGCTCGTGCACGAGCTGAACCGGGGCGTCTTCGTCCGGGTCCTGACCGTCGAGGACGTCGAGGACATCTACCGCACCCGGCGCCTCGTCGAGTGCGCCGTCGTCCGCGGGCTCGGCGAGCCGCCGTACGGCCTGGACGCACTCGCCGAGGTCGTCGGGGAGGGGCAGCGAGCAGCGCGTGAAGGTGACTGGAAAGGCGTGGGTACCGCCAACATCCACTTCCACCGTGAGCTGGTCGCCCTCGCCGGCAGCGCCCGCACCGACGAGCTGATGCGCAGTGTCTTCGCCGAACTGCGCCTGGCCTTCCACATCGTGGACGACCCCAGAGCCCTGCACGAGCCGTACCTGGCCCGCAACCGGCAGATTCTGCAGGCCCTGCAGGCGGGGGACCGCCCGGCGGCCGGGAAGCTGCTGGAGGTCTACCTCGACGATTCGCTCGAGCGGGTCGTCGAGGTGTACCGGCGGCGGGTCGGGGAGGACGGTTAGCGGGACGCAGGAATGCGGGGCCCACCGGTGTGGCGACCGTGACGCCTGGTCGCATCTGAGTCGTTTGGGTCGATGTCAGACCGAGGACCTAGTCTGTGCACCGTGACTTCGCCTGCATCGACGGACAGCGTTCCGCCCCAGCTCAGCGCGGGGCCGCGTCCCGCACCGGGCCCGGCCGCCGACGAGGGCCTGGCGCGGCGCCTGCGCGCGCTCGCCTGCACCGCTCCGCTGCACGACCTCGACGCACGCAAGGCCAACCTCGCCGGCGAGTACTCGGTGTACGGCATGGCGGAGGTGGCGCTGGCCGCCATCGACCTGGTCACCCTGAACATGGACTTCGACACGGGCGCCGACCACGACCAGATAGTCGCCCGGCTCATCCCCCGTATCGCCGCCCAGGCCCCGCAGCGGCCCGTCGCCGAGCACGAGCGCGTGGCCCGCTGGGTCCTGGAGAACCTGATCAACGTCGGCAGCGTCGACCGCGGCTTCCGCGCCGTCTACGGCACGTTCACGACCGACGGCAGCTACGTCCGCCGCGACTACGACTTCAAACTGATCGAGGAGGTGCCGGGCCCCGGCGGCACCGTCTACCTCCGTACCACGGACGAGGCGGTCAACGTCCTGGTCGGCGCCCTGGACACGGACGTCACCAGCGCGCAGATCGCCGCCGAGGTCAAACTCGAGGTCCTGATCAACCGGGGCCGCCTCGCCGACGCCCAGCTCGCCGCCGAACAGGCCCGCTACCGGACGGTGCAGTACTCGGAAACCCTGCGCAGAGCCCTGGACGCGACCCGGCGCAACGTCCGGGCGGTGGACTGGCTCAACTCCGTGCCCGACATGATCGCCGAGGCGCTGGACCACGTCGCCGACCGCTACCGGCACGAGAACGCGATCCTCACCAACATCCGCAAGGCGCGGGACGAGACCGAGGACCCCGAGCACAAGCGGCGCGCGGCGGAGCTCGTGGACATCGTCAAGGACTGCATCCGCAGGCACACCCAGCTGCAGTCCCGCCTCCTGGAGGCCGGGCCGCTGTTCCGGGCCGAGCAGGACCGGCAGGCGTTCGCGACCCCCATGACCTCGTCCGGGATCGACCTGTACGGGCACCTGGTCGCCCCCGTGCTGCCCTTGCCGCTGGAACAGGCGGTCCGCGTCACGGATGCCTTCTTCGCGCGGGGCACCGGATTGCGCACGCCGGTGTCCGTGCGGGTGGGCGACCTGGTGGACATACTGCTGACGCCGCCGGTGGAGCGGGAGCACCTGGGCGCGGAGATGCCCGAGCCGGATCTGATCGCGACGCCGGACGACAGCCGGTTCAGCGAGGAGCAGCTGGCCGCCGCGACGGAGCTGCTGGACCTGCCCGCAGATGCGCCGCGCCGGTTGTCGGGGTTGTTGGCCGAGGCCCGCAGACAGGACCCCGACCTGCCGTATCTGGTGGCCTTGTTGGCGGTGCACGCAGCCAGTCCGGCGGTCGGTACGGCATACCGCCAGGGCGAGGAGAAGCTGCTGTTCGCGGTGGACGACGGGACGGAGCTGGACGATCCGGAGTTCGGCGGCGCCGATCTCATCGTCGGCACGGCCCTGCTGGACGCGGCGGGCATGGCGGCGGACCGGACGGAAGCAGCATGAGTGAGCAGGAACGCGACAAGGAGCCCGAGCAGTGAGTGAGCACGTCGAGTGGAGTGAAACGGAGGCCCCGGCCCCGTCGGCGACCGCCGCCGTCACGCCCGCCGACGCCGCCGACGCGGCGCGGCTCGTCGCGTTCGGGCTGCAGCCCAAGCTGCAGCCCGCCCGGGACCAGGAGTACGCCGAGCTGCTGCGCCGCTACCGCGAGGACCCGCCGTTCGCGCGGCTGGCGGACGCGGTGGCCGCCGGGCTCGGTCTTGTGGTGCTGGAGGTGTCCCCGCGCGCGGGGATGGCCGTGACGGCCGCCGAGGACTCCGTGTTCGCCGTCCGCATGGGCGACTACGCGCGTCGTACGTCCGCCGACGGCGGCGACCGCTTCCTGCACGGTCTGGCCCATCTCGCCGTCGCCGCCATGGCGTTCCCGCGCCCCGAGGACCTCGCCGACGACGGATACATCGGACGCGTGACGGTCAACGGTGTCGACGCGTTCGTACGGCAGGCCTGCCGCCGTCTGGAGGAGCGTGCCGAGGAACACGGCGACAACACCGACCCGGCCACCGACGCACCCGGCCTCGAGGCCGCGTGGCGGATCTGGGCGAGACGCAGCGCGGCCGGTGCCACCAAGGACGCGCGCAGGCTCGCCGGTTCGACCACCGGCATCGTCGGCAAGGCCGCCGCGTTCCTCACCGACTCCGGATTCCTGCAGCGCACCGGCGACGACAACGGCGGTACGTACCGGACGACTTCCCGCTACCAGCTCCAGGTGCGCGACATGGCCGGCAGCGCCGCGATGGCCGAACTGCTGGAGCTGGGCGTGGTCCCGGTGACCGACGGCACGCCCACCCTGCTGCCGCCCGAGAACACCGACGACCTGGAGCTGGCGGCCGACGCCGGGCTGCCGTTCCACGCGCCGTCGCACTCCTGAACTCCCCCGACCTGCCGAAGACTTACGAGAGTCCGCCATGTACGAGCTGTCCCGGGTCCGCCTCTACTCCATCGGTCCAGCCGGTGCGCGCTACGCCGACACCGTGCTCGACCTGCGGGGCGTGGGCGAGCCCGTGCCCGACCCCGCGCCCACCCAGGCGGAGTTCTTCGAGGAGGAGCCCGTCGGCCCGCCGCGTCGCCCCGCGCCCGCCGGCGTGCTCTTCCTGGAGAACGGCGGCGGCAAGTCGGTCCTGCTGAAGCTGATCTTCTCGGTGATGCTGCCGGGTCACCGCAACACCCTCGGCGGCGCCAGCTCCGGCGTGCTGCGCAAGTTCCTGCTCGCCGACGACTGCGGGCACGTCGCCCTGGAGTGGCAGCACACGCTGACCGGCGAATGCGTCGTCGTCGGCAAGGTCAGCGAGTGGCGCGGACGGCAAGTGTCCAACGACCCGCGGAAGTTCGCCGAGGCCTGGTACTCCTTCCGGCCCGGACCGGGACTGTCCCTGGACAACCTGCCGGTCGCCGAGGCCACCGCCGTACGGCCGGCCGTCGAGGGCCAGTCGGGCGCGCAGGGCCGCCGGCGCACCATGAAGGGCTTCCGGGACGCCCTCACCGAGGCGGGCAAGGCGTATCCGCATCTGGAGGTGCACTGGGAGGAGATCCACGACCGGTGGATCGAACACCTCGGCGACCTCGGCCTCGACCCCGAACTCTTCCGCTACCAGCGCGAGATGAACGCCGACGAGGGCGAGGCGGCCGGCCTCTTCGCGGTCAAGAAGGACTCCGACTTCACCGACCTGCTGCTGCGCGCCGTGACCGACACTCGGGACACCGACGGGCTCGCCGACCTGGTCAGCGGCTTCGGCAACAAGCTGGGCCGCCGGTCCGAGCTGATCGCCGAACGGGATTTCACCGCCGGGTCGGTGGATCTGCTCGGACGGATCGTCGAGGCCGCCGAGGCCCGGGCACGCGCGCGTGACATCCACGCCGGTGCCGAGCGCCGTACCCGCACGCTGGCGCGTCGGCTGTCGGCGCGGGGCCTGCAGGAGCGGATCCGGGCCGCCGACCTCGCCCAGCGTGTCACCGCCGCCGCGTACGCGGTCACGCACTCCGAGGCGGCCCGCGAGCGCAGCGCACTGATCGCCGCCGAACTCGCCTACCGGAACGCCTCCCTGGCGCTCGCCGCCGCCGAGAAGTCCGCCGCCGGGCAGAAGCGCGAACTCGCCGACGCGCGCACCCTGCACTCCGCCTGGCAGGCCGCCGAGGCCGTGCTGCGCCACCGCGCCGCCGCCGACCGCGTCGCGCGCGTGGCCGCCGCCATCCAGGAGGCCGAACGGGACGCGGCACCCGCGCTCGCCGCCCGGGCCAAGGCCGCCGTGGAGCTCGTACGGGCCCTGCACGCGGCCGCGGAGAGCGCCGAGAGCCTCGCCAACGAGGAGGAGGAGCGGTCCGCCGCGCTGCAGGAGGTCAGTCAGGCCGCCTACCGGGACTCGACCGCCGCCGCCACCGAGGCGCAGCGGGCCCGCAGCGAGATCGGGCATCTGCGCCAGCGCCTCACCGAGGTCGAGCAGGAGACCGCCGAGGCCGTCCGCGCGGGATGGCTCGACGACAGCGCGCCCGACGCCGACCCGGCCCGCGCCGCCCTCGCGGCCAGCGACGCCGAGAAAACGGCGGTCGCCGCCTGGGACACCGCACGCGAGGCCTCGCACAAGGCCACGGAGCACGCGCGCGAGGCGGCCTCCGCCGAGTCCCGCGCCGAGCTGACCGCGGCCCGCGCGGCGGACGCGGCGACGGCGACGCGCCGGTCGTACGAGGCCGAGCGCCGACTCGCGGAGTCACTGGCGGCCGAGGAGCGTCTGGCGGAGCTGCTGAACCTGTCAGGCAAGGACGCCCGGCCATCGGTCCCGGACGCACGCCCGTCGGTCCCGCACCCCCGCCACGAAACGGACAGCGACGAAGCCGCCCTCACCCCCGAGGAACTCGACCGCTTCGCCGACGAACTGCGCGAGCTGCTCGACGACTCCGTGTCCTCCGCCGAGCGGCAGCTCTTCGAGCTGCGGACCGCCGCGGCCGACGATGCGCGGATCCTCGGCGCACTCGGTGACGGCGGGCTGCTGCCGCCCGGACCGGACGTGCTGGCCACCGTGGAGTTCCTGGGCGAGCACGGCATCCCGGCCCTGCCCGGCTGGCGCTATCTCGCCCAGGCCGTGGACCCCGCCGACCACGCGCGCGTGCTGGCGGCGCGGCCGGAGCTGGTCGACGGCGTGATCATCACCGACCCCGACACCCACGCCCGCGCCCGCGAGGCCCTCAGCGAGGCGGCGCTGCTGCCGCGGTCCGCCGTGGCCGTCGGCACGGCGGCCGCCCTGCTCGCCCCCACCCCGGCCGCCGACTCGGGCGACAGCAACGTGTTCCTTGTACCGCCGAACCCCGCCATGCACGACGAGCATGCCGCGGACGAGGAGCGGCAGGCGCTGCGGGCGCGGGCGACCGAGCGGGACGAGGAGATCAGGGCGCTCGCCGCACGCCTCGGCAAGGACCGTGAGCTCGCGGCGCGGCTCGCCTCCTGGCGCACCGGCTGCCCGGAGGGCCGGCTCGTCGAGCTCGCCCGGGCCGCGCACGACGCGCGGGTGTTCGCCGAGGAGGCCGAGGCCGAGCTGACCGAGGCGCGTTCGGCGCGCGCCGAGGCCGACGAGGTCGCCGCCGAGGCCGCACAGCTGCGGGACGAGCGGCAGGAGGCCGCGCAGAGGGCCCGGCGCGCGGCCGACGCCCTCGCCGGGCTCGCCTTCCGGCTGCGCGAGCGGGCCGGCTGGCAGGTCAAGCTGCGCGAACTGGCCGACGACGGCGTCGAGGCGGAGGCCCGCGCCCAGGCCTGCCTGGAGCGCGCCCGCGCCGCCGACGAGGACCGCCGCGGCGCCCAGCGCGCCGCCGACGACGCCCGCCGCACCGCACGGGCACTGCGCGCCGAACGCGCGGAGATCGCGGGCGCCCCCGACGACGTACCCGAGGACGACGCAGCGGCCCCGAAGTCGTCGCTGCCCGCACTCCGCGAGGCCTACCGCACCGCCTCCCAGGTCTACGAGAAGGTCGGCGTCGGCGCCGATCTGCGCGCCGAACAGGCCCGCGCGGAGAGCGACGAGAGCGCGGCCCGCGCCGAGCTGGACCGCCTCAGCAACAAGGTCCGCACCCGAGCGGAGCAGCTGCTGCAGTCGCCGGACGGTTCCGACGGGCCGTCCCGGCAGGCGGCCGCCGCCCGGGCCGAGGAGCTGGTGCAGCTCCTGGAGACCCGGATGTCCACCGCGAGCGAGCAGCTCGGGCGGCTGCGCGGCGAGGCCGAGCGGCACGCGCCCGAGGACGGCGAGGCGCACACCGAGCTGCCCGAGGAGCTCGAGCCGCGCGACGCCGAGCACGCACAGGCACTGTTGCGCACCGCCACCGCCGAACTCGCCTCCCGCACCGAGGCGTTGAACCAGGCCCGCGAGGCCCACGCCGAGCTCCTCGACGCCCACCGCGCCGCCGAGGACGCGGCCGGCGGCTTCGACGAGATCGCCGCGATGCTCCGCGACCTGCTGCGCGAGCACGCCCCGGACGAGGAGCAGGAGGAGCCGGAGCCGTACCCCGGCAGCCTGGAGGAGGCCCGGCAGTCCGCCGCGGAGGCCCGCCGCTCCCTGCGCGGCTGCGCCGCCGACCTGTCGGCCGCCGAGGCCGCCGTACGCGAGGCGAGCGATGTGCTCGTGCGGCACGCCAACTCCACTCGCTACGAGCAGGTCCGCACCCCGGCGCGGCAGCAGATCCGCGAGCTGCCCGCCTCCGCGCTGCCGGAGCACGCCCAGAAGTGGGCGGACGCGTTCGCGCCCCGGCTGCGCGTCCTCACCGACGAGTTGGCGCAGCTGGAGCGGAACCGCGACTCGATCGTGGACCGGCTGCGCGGGCTCGTGGAGTCGGCGCTGGCGACACTGCGGTCCGCCCAGCGGCTGTCCCGGCTGCCGGAGGGGCTGGGGGAGTGGTCAGGGCAGGAGTTCCTGCGCATCCGCTTCGAGGAGCCCGATCAGGCCACGCTCACCGAGCGGCTCGGCGAGGTCATCGACGAAGCCACCCGGGCGGCCGTGAAGAAGAACTCCGACCTGCGACGCGACGGCATGTCCCTGCTGCTGCGGGGCGTGGGCGCGGCACTCCAGCCCAAGGGCGTCGCCGTCGAGATCCTCAAGCCGGACGCCGTACTGCGCGCCGAGCGTGTCCCGGTCGGGCAGATGGGCGACGTGTTCTCCGGCGGTCAGCTGCTCACCGCGGCCATCGCCCTGTACTGCACGATGGCCGCGCTGCGCTCGAACGACCGGGGCCGCGACAAGCACCGTCACGCGGGCACGCTGTTCCTGGACAACCCCATCGGCCGTGCCAACGCGACCTATCTGCTGGAGCTGCAGCGGGCCGTGTCGGACGCGCTGGGTGTCCAACTCCTCTACACCACCGGCCTGTTCGACACGACAGCGCTCGCGGAGTTCCCGCTGGTGATCCGGCTGCGCAACGATGCCGACCTGCGCGCCGGCCTGAAGTACATCAGCGTGGAGGAACACCTCCGCCCCGGACTGCCGCAGCAGCCCCAGGCGGAGGAGGCGGTGCACAGCGAGATCACCGCGACGCGGATGTTCAAACGCCCCGCACCTGCAAACCCCTAGGGGCGGGCGACCGCGTCACCACTCACCTCGGTCAGGGGTGCGACAACTGCCCTGCTCCACCCCGCCGCTGTATTCGCCGCTGGGCCCGCTCCGCGGCCCGTGCCTGCCTGCGTGCCCTGCGCCGCTCGCGCCGCAGGGCACGGGCGGTGCTGCTCGGGACCGACACCACGCCGTTGCGCTGGTTCCACACCTGGCGGGTCACCCAGACGTCGAGCGCCGCCCACGTCGCCGCCACGGTGCTCGCGACGCTGCTGAGGACCATGGGGAAGGCCAGCCATGATCCGGCCAGAGTGCACAGGAACGCGACCATTGCCTGGATCAGTGTCACGGCGATGATCAGCACCGCCCGCACCGCGGCCGTACGCACCGGATCGGGCATACGGCGCCGCCGCGCGGGCTCCTCGATCCACAAGGGCCGGTAGTGCGGCTGCTCTTCAGCCGTGGCGCTCCCAGCGGGTCCGGGCCCGCCTCTGCGCGCCGGAATGTCGTGATCCAGTGCCTCGGGGCTCCGCCGCACCGTCAGGTGCTCCGCATTGCCCACCATGGGCGCCTCGTACCGCTCCGCCGTGCCCATCAACGTGTCACTCCCCACCGCCAGCAGACCCCGTCCGTGCCAGAACACACGGCTCCCCAGTGGCTGCCCGGCTTGCGCTGTTTTACGCCGCCCGGTTGCGGGATGCGGCTCGTGTGGCCGATTCCGCCCCCATTTCCCGAAGAGAAGGACGAACGACGCGCTGCGAAGATTCCCAGGAAACGAAAAATTCTGGCCAACTGACCGCCCACGCCGACCGGATCCGCATGGGCGGTGGCCGCATGAATGCGGGCGGCAATCTCCCGCAATGCCCGGACAACTCCCCATCTCACCGAGCCGGTGCGGAAGTTCAGCCTCCGGACGGGTCTTCGAGTTAACTGCGCGTCGGTAGTAGGCTCGCGCCGTTTGTTGACGCACATGTGTACCCCCGACCGGAGGGGGTCGAGCTGGGGGAGGCCATGCGCTTTCGCGGGAAGTCGATCCGCCGGAAGATCGTGGCGCTGCTTCTCGTGCCGCTGGTGTCCCTCACCGCGATCTGGGGATTCGCCACGGTACTAACGGGACGGGCGGTCACTCAGCTGTTCCAGGTGTCCACGGCCGTCAAGGACATGGGCTATCCCATCGAGGACACCGTCCGCGTCCTCCAGCAGGAACGCCGACAGACCCTCGTCTATCTCGCCGACCCGCGGGCTTCGGACGCGCTCGCCGCGCTCCGCACCACCCGCCGCGCCTCCGACGAGGCCATCGCCAAGGTCCGCAGGAATGCAAACGACCCCGACGTCCGCGACGGACTGAGCGCGGGCGACGAGGAACGCCTCACCGCCGTCCTGGACGCCTTCAACGGCGTCGACTCCCTGCGCAGCAGCGCCGAGCAGGGCACGATGACCCGCGCCGAGGCCCTCCGCCTCTACAACCGCCTGGTGGACCCCTGCTACGCCTTCCTGGCCGCCCTCGACGCGGTCGACAACGTGGAGATCGACCGGCAGGCCCGCGCCCTCGTCAACATCACCCGCGCCCGTGAACTCCTCTCCCGGGAGGACGCCCTGCTCGGCTCCTCCCTGGTGGTCGGCACGCTCACCCGCGAGGAGGTCCGCGAGGTCTCCGACCTGGTCGCGCAGCGCACCCAGTTGTACGACATCAGCCTGCCGGTGCTGCCGTCGGCTGAGAGTGAACGCTACGACCGGTTCTGGAAGAACGCCGCCACCGCCCCGCTGCGTTCGGCCGAGCGGTCCGTCATCGACTCCGGAGCCGGTACGCCCCGTTCGGTCAGTGCCAAGAGCTGGGACGGCGACGCGGACAGTGTTCTCACCGCACTCGCCACCCTCGACGACCAGGCCGGCGACCGCCTGCAGGACCGGGTGCAGCCGGTCGCGATGAACGTCATCGTCAAGGCGGCCGTCGCCGGAGTACTGGGCCTGGTTGCCGTGGTCCTTTCGCTCGTGGTCTCGGTGCGGATCGGCCGCACTCTCATCCGCGACCTGCGTCAACTGCGCCTGGAGGCCCACGAGGCGTCCGGTGTGCGGCTGCCGAGCGTCATGCGGCGCCTGTCCGCGGGCGAACAGGTCGACGTGGAGACCGAGGTCCCCCGCCTGGAGTACGACAAGAACGAGATCGGCGAGGTCGGCCAGGCCCTCAACACCCTGCAGCGTGCCGCCGTCGAGGCCGCCGTCAAACAGGCCGAACTGCGCGCCGGCGTCTCCGAAGTGTTCGTCAACCTCGCCCGCCGCAGCCAGGTGCTGCTGCACAAGCAGCTCACCCTGCTCGACACCATGGAACGCCGGACCGAGGACACCGACGAACTCGCCGACCTGTTCCGCCTCGACCATCTGACCACCCGTATGCGGCGGCACGCCGAGGGTCTGGTGATCCTCTCCGGCGCCGCCCCCTCCCGGCAGTGGCGCAAGCCCGTCCAGCTCATGGACGTCGTCCGGGCCGCCGTCGCCGAGGTCGAGGACTACGAACGCATCGAGGTCCGCCGCCTGCCGCGGATCGCGGTCACGGGCCCGGCCGTCGCCGACCTGACCCATCTCGTGGCGGAACTCCTGGAGAACGCCACGGTGTTCTCTCCGCCGCACACGGCCGTCCAGGTCCTGGGCGAGCGGGTCGCCAACGGTTTCACCCTGGAGATCCACGACCGCGGCCTCGGCATGGCGGCCGACGCCCTTCTGGACGCCAACCTCCGGCTCGCCGAGACACCCGAGTTCGAGCTGTCCGACACCGACCGGCTCGGACTGTTCGTGGTCAGCCGGCTCGCCCAGCGGCAGAACGTCCGAGTCTCCCTGCAGCCCTCCCCGTACGGCGGCACCACCGCGGTGCTCTTCGTCCCCGACGCGCTGCTGACGGACGATGTCCCGGACACCAACGGCATCGGCTTCCGTCTCGACCGGCCCCACCACTCGAAGGAGGCCGAGCTGGAGGAGCGGCCGGGCAACGCGCTCTCCCGGACGCCGGCGCAGCTTCCCGGTCTGCCCGCCGGGCTCCTGGACGGCCCGGTCGAACTGGAGGCACCGGTCGACCTCGACGCCATCGAGGACTTCCCCGGCGCGCTCGACGACGAGGACAGCGAACGCGGCGGACTCTTCCGACCTCGCCGTTCCATCGCGCTCGCACAGGACGAGACCACCGGTGACAGCGGCGGCTCGCTCCATGGCGAGCCCGACCTCCGCGAACCGGCCCGCGGCGACGCGGCCGACGACGTGGGCGCGCCCGTCCCGCTGCCCCGTCGCCGCACGCCCAAGCTGGTCAGCTCGCACGGACGCCCGGTCACCGAGCAGCGGTCGCGGCGCGAGGACCCCGCCGACGAGCTGCCGACGGGTTCCGGACGCCCCGAGCCGGAAGCCCCAGCGCCATTGCCGTCCCGTCGCCGGACCGAAGAGCCGCCGACCGGGCGGGGCCCGGGCCGGTCCGACCAGGAATCCGCGCCCCCGCTGCCGACCCGCCGGCGCGGTGCCTCACCGCTGCGCCCGGGCACCGGCGGGGCCGACCGGCCTGCCGAGCGCCCCGCATCCTCGGCACCCGAGCCGGGGGGCCGCGGCGGCAGCCCGCAGCCCCCCGCCCTCCCGATGCGCAGCCGCCCCACCGCGATTGTGCCGGGCGGCCAGGACACCGCCGGCCCGCGCCCCGGCACCGCAGCGCAGGAAACAAGCCCCGGCGCGGGCTCCCTGCCCCGGCGCGTACGGCAGGCCAACCTGGCTCCGCAGCTCAAGCAGAGCGCCCAGCGGCGCACGGAGGACGGCCCAGAACTCGTGGAGCGGGACGCCGACGAGGTACGCAGTCGTATGGCCTCGCTCCAGCGCGGCTGGCAGCGCGGCCGTGACGAGAACGCCGCGGGCGACGACGCCCACAGCGGCACAGCACCACAACGAACGACAAAGGGGGACGGTCGATGACCGCACCGAAGGCGAGCGGCCACACCGACACCAGCAAGGCGGGGGAGCTCAACTGGCTCCTGGACGACCTGGTGGACCGTGTGGCGAGCATCCGCAAAGCCCTCGTGCTCTCCGGCGACGGCCTGCCGACGGGCGTGTCCAAGGACCTGACCCGGGAGGACAGCGAGCACCTCGCCGCAGTCGCCTCCGGATTCCACAGCCTGGCCAAGGGGGTGGGCCGGCACTTCGAGGCCGGCAACGTCCGGCAGACCGTCGTCGAGCTGGACGACGCATTTCTCTTCGTGACGGCTGCCGGCGACGGCAGCTGCCTGGCCGTCCTCTCGGACGCCGACTCGGACGTCGGGCAGGTCGCCTATGAGATGACGCTCCTCGTCAAGAGGGTCGGTGTGCATCTGGGGGCCGCTCCGCGCACCGATCTGCCCGCAGGCGGGTAGTGGGATGTCATGAGCGCTGACGGTCAGGGAAGAAGCCACTGGTTCGACGACGAAGCCGGTCCGGTCGTCCGTCCGTACGCGATGACGCGCGGCCGCACCACCAGCGCGGGCCAGCACCGCCTCGACCTGATCGCGGTGGTCGTCACGGAGCCTCACGCGGACGATCCGGACGCCGACGCCACGCTGTCCCCGGAACACGTGGACATCGTCGACCTGTGCCGTGACGCCCCCCAGTCGGTCGCCGAACTCGCCGCCGGCCTCGATCTGCCGATCGGAGTGGTGCGCGTTCTCGTCGGTGACCTCGTCGCCGGGGAATTCGTCCATGTGACGCGGCCGGTGCCCCCTGCCGAGCTGCCGGACGAGAGTATTCTGCGCGACGTGATCAACGGCCTCCGGGCACTGTGAGAGGCGCGGGAGCGGGGTACTGACGTGACAGGCTGGCAGTTCTGGGTCGACCGCGGCGGCACGTTCACCGACATCGTCGCGCGGCGCCCGGACGGCCGTCTGCTGACGCACAAGCTGCTGTCGGAGAACCCGGCGCGATACTCCGACGCGGCGGTCGCGGGTGTACGCGAACTGCTGGACGGCTCCCAGGACCCCATCGAGGCCGTCCGGATGGGGACGACGGTCGCCACCAACGCGCTGCTGGAACGCAAGGGCGAACGCACACTGCTCGTCGTCACCCGGGGCTTCCGTGACGCGCTGCGCATCGCCTACCAGAACCGTCCGCACATCTTCGCCCGCCGCATCGACCTCCCCGAACTGCTCCACGAGCGGGTCGTGGAGGTCGACGAGCGGATCGCCGCGGACGGCACCGTCCTGCGCGCCCCCGACCTGGACGCCCTTCTCGGCCCCCTTCAGGAGGCGTACGCCGACGGCATCCGCGCCGTTGCCGTCGTCTGTATGCACAGCCATCTGCACCCCGCTCACGAGCAGGCCGTGGGGGAGCTGGCCGCACGCGTCGGATTTCCGCAGATCTCGCTGTCCAGCGAGGTCAGCCCGCTGATGAAGCTCGTACCGCGCGGGGACACCGCGGTCGTCGACGCCTACCTGTCGCCCGTACTGCGCCGCTACGTCCAGCACGTCGCCGACGAACTCCACGGCGTACGGCTGATGTTCATGCAGTCCAACGGCGGGCTCGCCGAAGCCGGGCAGTTCCGCGGCAAGGACGCCATCCTCTCCGGGCCGGCCGGAGGCATCGTCGGCATGGCCCGGATGTCGCAGCTGGCCGGCTTCGACCGCGTCATCGGCTTCGACATGGGCGGCACCTCCACCGACGTCTCGCACTACGCGGGCGAGTACGAGCGCGTCTTCACCACACAGATCGCCGGCGTCCGGCTGCGCGCGCCGATGCTGGACATCCACACCGTCGCAGCCGGCGGCGGCTCGATCCTCCACTTCGACGGCTCCCGCTACCGCGTAGGCCCGGACTCGGCGGGCGCGGACCCGGGGCCCGCCTGCTACCGCGGCGGCGGCCCGCTCGCCGTCACCGACGCCAACGTCATGCTGGGGCGGATCCAACCCGCCCATTTCCCCAGGGTGTTCGGCCCGGACGGCGACCAGCCCCTCGACGCGGACCTCGTCCGCGACCGTTTCACCGCCCTCGCCGACGAGATCCGCGCCAGGACCGGGGACGACCGCACCCCCGAGCAGGTCGCCGAGGGCTACCTGCAGATCGCCGTCGCCAACATCGCCAACGCCGTCAAGCGGATCTCCGTCCAGAAGGGCCACGACGTCACCCGCTACGCCCTCACCACCTTCGGCGGAGCGGGAGGTCAGCACGCGTGCAAGGTCGCCGACTCGCTCGGCATCCGCACCGTCCTCGTACCACCCATGGCGGGCGTGCTGTCCGCGCTCGGCATCGGACTCGCCGACACCACGGCCATGCGCGAACAGTCCGTCGAGGCACCCCTGGAGTCCGCGTCCATGCCCGCCGTCCTCAAGACGGCCGACGACCTGGAGGGAGCGGCCCGCGCGGAACTCCTCGCCGAGGACGTCCCCGAGGACCGCATCCGGGTCACCCGCCGCGCACAGCTGCGCTACGACGGCACCGACACCACCCTGACCGTCGAGCTGACCGAGCCCGACACGATGCGTCACACCTTCGCAGAACGTCATCGCGCCACGTACTCCTTCACGCTCGACCGTCCGATCGTCGTCGAAGCCCTCTCTGTCGAAGCCACCGGCATCACAGACCCCCCCGATCTCTCTGTTCTCGCCCCGTACCGAGCCGCCCACGCGGGCGGCTCGGCCACGCCCGAGACCGTCCGCCTCCACAGCGGCGGCGCCTGGCGCGACGTCCCCCTCCACCGCCGCGAGGACCTGCCTCCCGGCGAAACCGTCACCGGCCCCGCGATCATCACCGAGGCCAGTGCGACGACCGTCGTCGACGAGGGCTGGCAGGCCGTGGCGCGAGACGACGGGCATCTGGTCATGGAACGCGCGGCGATTACGGAGAGTTCCGACCTCGGCACAGAAGCTGATCCCGTTCTCCTCGAGGTCTTCAACAACCTCTTCATGTCGATCGCCGAACAGATGGGCGCCCGCCTGGAGTCCACCGCCCAGTCCGTCAACATCAAGGAGCGGCTCGACTTCTCCTGCGCCCTCTTCGACCCGGACGGAAACCTGGTGGCCAACGCGCCGCACATCCCCGTCCACCTGGGCTCCATGGGCACCAGCGTCAAGGAGGTCATCAGGCGCCGGGGCACCTCGATGCGGCCGGGCGACACATACGCCGTCAACGACCCCTACCACGGCGGCACCCACCTGCCGGACGTCACGGTGATCACCCCGGTCTTCGGTACGCAGGGTGACCGCATCCTGTTCTATGTCGCCTCCCGCGGCCACCACGCCGAGATCGGCGGCATCGCCCCGGGCTCCATGCCCGCAGGCAGCCGCACCATCGACGAGGAAGGCATCCTCTTCGACAACTGGCTCCTCGCCGAGAACGGCCGCTTCCGTGAGGAGGAGACCCTCGCCCTGCTCACCGGGGCGCTCTACCCCTCCCGCAACCCCAAGACCAACCTCGCCGACCTGCGCGCCCAGATCGCCGCCAACCAGAAGGGCGTCGACGAAGTCGCCCGCATGATCGAGAACTTCGGCCTCGACGTGGTGCAGGCCTACATGAAGCACGTCCAGGACAACGCCGAGGAGGCCGTACGACGGGTCGTCGACGCCCTGGACGAAGGCGAGTACGCCTACGAGACCGACTCGGGTGCCGTCATCCGCGTACGCGTGCGCGTGGACCGCGAAAACCGCCGCGCGACCGTCGACTTCACCGGTACCTCCCCCCAGCTGACGAGCAACTTCAATGCCCCCTTCGCCGTGGTCAACGCGGCCGTCCTGTACGTGTTCCGCACCCTCGTCGCCGATGACATCCCGCTCAACGACGGTTGTCTGCGTCCCCTCGACATCGTCGTCCCGCCCGGTTCGATGCTCGCGCCCGAGCCGCCGGCCGCCGTGGTGGCGGGCAACGTCGAGACCTCCCAGGCCATCACCGGCGCCCTCTACGCCGCGCTCGGCGTCCAGGCCGAAGGCTCCGGGACCATGAACAACGTCACCTTCGGGAACGAGCGGCACCAGTACTACGAGACCGTGGCCTCCGGCTCCGGCGCGGGCGAGGGCTTCCCCGGCGCGCCCGTCGTACAGACCCACATGACCAACTCGCGGCTCACCGACCCCGAGGTCCTGGAGTGGCGGCTGCCCGTGCGGCTCGACGAGTTCGCCGTCCGGTACGGCAGTGGCGGCCCCGGCCGCTGGCCCGGCGGGGACGGCGCGGTGCGCCGCATCCGCTTCCACGAGCCCATGACGGTCTCCACGCTCTCCCAGCACCGCAGGGTCCCGCCCTACGGCATGGCGGGCGGCAAGCCCGGTGCGCTGGGCGCCAACCGGGTGGAGCGCGCGGACGGCACGGTCACCCCGCTCGCCGGAAGCGACTCGGCCGACGTCGGCCCCGGCGACGTACTCGTCATCGAAACCCCCGGCGGCGGAGGCTACGGGCCACCGTCGTCCCACCCCCAGCAAGCAGGAGAAGAGATCGATGATCTTCGGGCGTTCTGAGCGCGGGAAGCCTCCGGTCGAGCCCGTCACGCTCAAGATCCTGGTGGCCGGCGGTTTCGGCGTGGGCAAGACCACCCTCGTCGGCGCGGTCAGCGAGATCAGGCCGTTGCGCACCGAGGAGCTGCTCACCGAGGCCGGGCGGCCCGTCGACGACACGAGCGGCGTGGAGGGCAAGCACACCACCACCGTGGCCATGGACTTCGGCCGCATCACCCTCCGTGAGGACCTGGTGCTGTACCTGTTCGGCACGCCAGGGCAGGAACGGTTCTGGTTCATGTGGGACGAGCTCTCCGAGGGCGCCCTCGGAGCCGTCGTGCTCGCAGACACCCGCCGCCTGGAGGACTGCTTCGCCGCCGTCGACTACTTCGAGCGGCGCTCCATACCCTTCCTCGTCGGCGTCAACTGCTTCGAGGGCTCGGCCCGTTACCCGGCCGACGACGTGCGCCAGGCCCTCGACCTGGACGAGGACGTCCCGCTCGTGCTGTGTGACGCCCGCGACCGCGAGTCCGTCAAGGAGGTCCTCATCGGCGTGGTCCAGCACGCGATGGCGTACGCGGCCGACCGCCGGCAGACCGTCACCACCTGAACCACGTGCGCGGCCCGTACCCCCGCCGACCGGGGTACGGGCCGCAGCCAGAGGGCTCACGCACGCGCGCGTGGGCCTAGTTCTCGCCGTCCTCCTCCCAGGCGAAGCTCTTCTCCACGGCCTTGCGCCAGTTGTGGTACTGGCGGTCCCGTACGGAGGCCTCCATGGAGGGCGTCCACTCGACGTCCTTCTGCCAGTGGGACTTCAGCTCGTCGAGGTCGTTCCATACGCCGGTGGCGAGCCCGGCAGCGTACGCAGCGCCGAGACACGTCGTCTCGGAGACCTTCGGGCGGACCACCGGGACGTCGAGCACGTCCGCCTGGTGCTGCATGAGCAGGTTGTTCTTGGTCATGCCGCCGTCCACCTTCAGGGTGGTGATGTGCACCCCGGAGTCCTGGTACATCGCGTCCACGACCTCGCGCGTCTGCCAGCTCGTCGCTTCGAGCACGGCCCGGGCGAGGTGGGCCTTGGTGACGTAGCGGGTCAGGCCGGTGATGACACCGCGCGCGTCGGAGCGCCAGTACGGCGCGAACAGGCCGGAGAAGGCGGGCACGATGTACGCTCCCCCGTTGTCCTCGACACTCGCCGCCAGGGGCTCGATCTCATCGGCGGTACGGATGATGCCCAGCTGGTCGCGGAACCACTGCACGAGGGCGCCCGTGATGGCTATCGACCCCTCCAGACAGTAGACCGGCGCCTCGCTGCCGATCTTGTAACCCATGGTCGTCAGCAGCCCGCTCTTCGACGCCACCGGCCGGTTGCCGGTGTTCAGCAGCAGGAAGCTGCCTGTGCCGTAGGTGTTCTTCGCCGTGCCCACGTCATAGCAGGCCTGCCCGAAGACGGCCGCCTGCTGGTCACCGAGGGCCGACGCGACCGGCACCCCGGCCAGCTGGCCCACGGCGGTGCCGTACACCTCGGCCGAGGACCTGATCTCGGGGAGGACGGCTTCGGGGATGTTCATCGCGGAGAGGATGGACGGGTCCCACTGGAGGGCTTCCAGGTTCATCAGCATGGTGCGCCCGGCGTTGGTGACGTCCGTGACGTGCTGTCCGCCGTCGGTGCCGCCCGTCAGGTTCCAGATGAGCCAGGAGTCGATGGTGCCGAAGGCGATCTCGCCGTTCTCGGCGCGGGCCCTGAGCCCGGGCACGTTGTCCAGCAGCCAGGCGGCCTTGGGGCCGGAGAAGTAGGTGGCCAGCGGCAGTCCGGTCTGCTCGCGGAAACGGTCCTGCCCGTCCGAGCCGCCGAGCTGGTTGGTCAGCGCCGCGGTGCGGGTGTCCTGCCACACGATGGCGTTGTGCACAGGCTTGCCCGTCGCGCGGTCCCACAGGACCGTGGTCTCGCGCTGGTTGGTGATGCCGAGTGCGCTGAGCTGGTCGGCGCGCAGCCCGGCCTTGGCGATCGCTCCGGCGACCACCGCCTGCACCTTGGACCAGATCTCCGTGGCGTCGTGCTCCACCCAGCCGGGCTTCGGGAAGATCTGGCGGTGTTCGCGCTGGTCGACAGCGACGATCGCACCGTCCTGGTTGAACACGATGCAGCGGCTGGAGGTGGTGCCCTGGTCGATAGCGGCGACGAACCTGTCCGTCATGACGTCCCCTTCGTCGTTCCTTCAGAAGGCTGCTTTGAATCAGAGGGCTGCTGTGCCGATGAGCCCGGAAAGCACCCCGCCGATCAGCGGTCCGACCACCGGGTTCCACGTGCCGCGGCCTTCGCCGTGGGTGTCTGCGTTGCTCATGGCGGCTCCTAGGCCCTGTCCCGGGGTGATCGACCCCGGTCCTCGGTGCAGGGTGCGTTTCCCGTGGCGACTTCAGCCGAAGGCAGGAAAGCTCCCGCGCCCTGCCCGGCGTCCGTGACGAGCGTGCCGTCGCAGCCGAATCGCCCGTGGGGGAACGGGCCTGCTCTTCAGGCGGGGCCCGCGCGGCGCGTGCCTGGATACACCGTGTATGTACGGCGATGTCGACTGACACCGGAAGTGTTCACCGGCGCCCACAGAGCGTCAAGGTCGGCGACGGCAACGGTGACAGCCGCCGTTGTGCCGGAGCGAAGGAGAGACGGCCGGTCGATTACGACGATCAGCCTAGGCCGGGTTCCGCCACCGCGCACCCGGCCTGGGCGGGTGCCGTCCCCGAGCCGCGCCGGATCTCGTGGCCCGGCAGACCCGCCCGGCCCAGTACCCAACTCGCTCCCTGAAGCGATTTCGCAGCCTTCTTCAGCGGCGCAAGACACGCGGCGGCCTGCCGGTGGTCCGTCACACTGCCCGGCGGGCACACGACCGTGGCCAGCGACAACGTGACGGGACGCCCGCCGGCCGACCAGGGGGCGTCCAGCACCGAGGCGGCCAGCGGATCCAGCCACTCCGGTTCGGCGAGCACCAGGAAGTCGTCCCCACCGATGTGGCCGACGCGAGTGTTCCCGGACGCCGCGTGTTGCAGCGCCCGCCCCACCGAGCGGATCAGCTCGTCACCTGCCGCGAACCCGGCCCCGTCGTTGACCTGCTTGAAGTGGTCCACGTCCAGCCAGCTCAGCGCGAACGGCCTGCCGTCCGCGATGCGGCGGTCCACCTCGCCGGTGATCGCGTCCGAGCCGGGCAGCCGGGTGAGCGGATTGAGCCCGGCAGCCTCCTCGACCCGGCTCTCGGCCAGTGCCCGCACGAGGTCCGCGAGCCGTACGACACCCACGCATCGCCCATTCCGGTCCACCACCGCCACATCATCCGAGGTGCGGCCACGGTCGCCGACGGCCACCACGTCCAGGACCTCCCAGGCGGTCGCGTCGACGCCCACTGTCCGTGGCACGTCTCCGAGCTTGGCGGCGGGCCTGTCGGCGTACAGCGCATGTCCATAGCGCCCCGACATCGACAGCAGGAAGCGTGAGCGGTGCACCGACCGGACGGGCAGCCCGTGCGCGTCCACGAGCAGCACGCCCGACACCTCCGGAGACCCGGTCAGCAGTGCCCGTACCTGACCGGCCGACGCGGTGGCCGGCAGCAGCGCGGCGGGCCGTACGAATTCCAGCACCGAAGGCCCCGACCTCGGGACTGCCACGGCGCCGGGGGAGCGAGGCGGAACGTATACGTCCGCCGCGGGCAGCCGGGCCGGCGGCGCGAACAGCTCACCCTGCGCCAGCTGAGCACCGGCCGAGACCGCTGCCGCGCACTGCAGCTCCGTTTCGACTCCCTCGACGGACAGGAGCGCTCCCAACTGCTCGCACAGCGTCCGCATGGCCTTGACCGCCGCCGGCCGCGCCAGCAGCGACGCATCCAGTTTCACCAGGTCGGGCCCCATGTCGGTGAGCAGCCGCAGGGGTACGTCCCCGTCCCCGATGCCGTCGGCACTGATGCGGAAGCCCTGCTCCCGCAGCGCGCTCACCGCCTCGAGCAGCGCCTGCTGCGGGACGTGCGTGTACGGCGGCCCGATGTCGATCGTCACCTCCCACGGCAGCCGTCCCGCCTCCCGCACGGCGGTGTGCAGCGGGGTGAGGCCGCCGAGGTCGGCCAGGGTGCCCGCGAACACGTTGACGTGCAGCGGCAGCAGCGTCTCCTTGCGAGCCGCCGCCCTGACCGCCAACACCGCCAGCCGGCCGTCGAGTTCGGGGTCCCGACGCGCCTCGGCCAGGATGTCGCCGGTCTCCGGGCGGGCGAGTATCTCCAGCCCTGCGACCCCTGCGGTGGTCAGGTTGACCACGGGCTGGAAGGCGAAGCGGAGAGTATCCGTCCAGGAGTGCACGGGAGCATGATGGCTCCGCCGGCGCACACCCAGGCCCAGTTCATGAGACGTTCACGCAGCATTCCTGGTCGATCACGCAGAGTGCGAGAAAGGGCTTGCCCCGCGGCCTATCGCAGCGCGACCACCGCCGATCCGTGTCCGAACAGGCCCTGGTTCGCCGTGATGCCCACCTGTGCCCCCGCGACCTGCCGCTCACCCGCCTGCTGCCTCAACTGCCAGGTCAGCTCGCACACTTGGGCAATCGCCTGAGCGGGAACCGCCTCTCCGAAGGAGGCCAGCCCACCGCTCACGTTCACCGGTATGCGCCCGCCCAGGGCCGTGGCCCCCTCCCGCAGCAGCTTTGCGCCCTCTCCATGCCCGCACAGCCCCAGATCCTCGTACCACTGCAACTCCAGGGCGGTGGACAGGTCGTAGACCTCTGCGAGGGAGAGGTCCTCGGGGCCGAGGCCCGCCTCCTCGTAGGCCGCCCGTGCGATCGACGCGCGGAACGTGTCGGTGGCAGGCTCCACCGCCACCGCGGAGTCCGTCGCGATGTCAGGAAGATCGAGGACCGAGTTGGGGTAACGCGGCGTCACCGTGGACACGGCCCGGATCCGCACCGGCCGGCTCACTCCGTGCCGACGTGCGAAGTCCATGCTCGACAGCACCAGAGCCGCGCCACCGTCCGACGTGGCGCAGATGTCGAGCAGCCGCAGCGGATCGGCGACCACGGCGGAGGCGGCGACCTCCTCAGCGGTCACCCGTTTGCGGTAGCGCGCGTTGGGATTCAGCGCCCCCAGCACCGAGTTCTTCACCTTGACCTGCGCGAAGTCCTCCACAGTGTCGCCGTGCACGGCCATGCGGCGGCGCGCGTACAGCCCGAAGTACGTCGGGTTCGTCGCCCCCAGAACCCGGAAGCGCAGCCAGTCCGGATCATCGGGCCGATCGCCTCCCGCCGGCCGGAAGAACCCCTTGGGCGCCGCGTCGGCACCCACCACGAGGACCACGTCCGCGAGACCCGAAAGGATCTGTGCCCGGGCGGTGTTGACGGCCTGGGCGCCGGACGCGCACGCCGCGTACACGCTTGTCACCCTGGCCCCCTGCCAGCCCAGAGCCTTCGCGAAGGTCGCACCGGCCACATAGCCCGGATAGCCGCCCCGCACGGTGTCGGCGCCGACGACCGAGCCGATGGCCCGCCATTCCAGCCCGGCGTCGGCCAGTGCCGCACGGGCCGCCGCAGCCCCGTACTCGACGAAGCTGCGCCCCCACTTGCCCCACGGGTGCATGCCCGCGCCGAGCACCGCCACCTCACCTGTCATGCCCTCACCCCCGTCGGCCGCCAGTGCCAGGTCGTCCAGATCGTCTCCGCGTCCTCATGGAGCACCCCCGGGACGACCTCCACCTCCATGCCCACCGTCAGATCGGCGACGGTGACCCCGGAAGCCGCTTGCCCCAGCACCACGATCCGCTCGGACTCCAGCTCCACAGCGATCAACGCGTACGGCTCCCACGGAAGTTCCGGATTGGTCACATAGGGTGACGGTGGCCGGTACCGGCTGTCGGTGTACGACCAGACGCGCCCGCGCCGCGAAAGGGGCACCTCCTCCAGATCTCCGCCGGGGCACCCGGGATTGCGGCAGTGGGCGTCCTCGCGCGGGAAGAAGACCGAGGCGCACGCCACGCAGCGCGTGCCGAGAAGCCTGAAGCCGTCTCCGTCGTCGGCGAACCAGCCGTCGACCACGGGTGTGCGCGTACGCGGCACGGCCCCTCCCCACAACGGAATCTGACGGGACGTCAGAAGTCTGCCACGGGCGTCCGGAAATGGGCAGGGCTCCGTTCCGGCCGTCCCCCTGCGCATCGGGGTGAACTGCATCCGATCGCTTCCCGCAAGGAACACCGACCTGATAGATGCAGGAGACATGACACGTCTCTCCAGTGCAGTACGCGGTCTGATCACCGCCCTCGCCGCCCTGCTGGCCGTGACCGCCGCCTCGGCCCCCACCCGGGCCGCGACGGAGCCCAAGGCGCCGAAGGACTTCGTGGCCCTGAGAACCGTGGACCCGACGATCATCCAGGAGATGCGCTACTTCACCCCGCACAACTTCGTCGGCGAGCGCATCGAGGGCTACCAGCAGCCGATCTGCATCCTCACCCGGCCGGCCGCCGAAGCACTTCACAGGGCTCAGCTGAGGCTGCGGCGCAAGGGCTACACCCTCAAGGTCTACGACTGCTACCGACCGCAGCGCGCCGTGAACCACTTCGTGCGCTGGGCCGAGGACCTCGACGACCAGGAGATGAAGAGCGAGTTCTATCCGAACGTCGACAAGACCCGTCTGTTCGAGGACGGTTACATTGCGGAGAAATCCGGCCACAGCCGGGGCTCGACCATGGACCTCACCATCGTGAAGCTTCCCGCCGAACCGACCCGGCCGTACCACCCGGGAGAGCCCCTGGTGCCCTGCTACGCCCCCAAGGACCAGCGCTTCCCCGACAACTCCGTCGACATGGGCACCGGGTTCGACTGCTTCGACACCCTGGCCCACACCCTCGATCCGCGTATCCAGGGCGAGCAGCGCGCCAACAGGCTGCTCCTCAAGACCACCATGGAGGGGCTCGGATTTGTGAACCTCGCCGAGGAGTGGTGGCACTACACGTACAAGCCCGAGCCCTACCCGGACACCTACTTCGACTTCCCCGTCTCCTGGAAGTCGCTCACCGGCGGCCACTGAGGCGCCCCCCGAAGACGCCCATCAGTTGATCGGATACATTCCGCTTCGTGTCCGAAACTCATGCCTCCCCCAACTCCGCGCCCGACTCCCACTGTTCGAGCTGCGGAGCGCCCTACGGAGAGGGCGTCTCCGGCTGGCCCCGCACCTGTCCTGCCTGCCACGCGGTGGCCTACCGCAACCCCCTGCCGGTGGCCATCGCGCTCCAGCCCGTGTACGACACGAAGGGCACCGCCCTGGTCGTCATCACCCGAACCGTCGCCCCCGCGCGCGGAGGCATCGCGTTGCCCGGTGGTTACATCGACGACCGTGAGGACTGGCGGCAGGCCGTCGTCCGCGAACTCAAGGAAGAGACCGGCATCGACGCGGCCGGGCGCGACGTACGGCTCGTCGACGCCATGAGCTCACCCGACGGGCACCTGCTGTTGTTCGGGCTCCTCCCGGAGCGCCCGGCCGAAGGCCTCCCGCAGTCCACGGCCACCGACGAGACGGAGGGCTGGCACCTCCTGCGCAGACCGGAGGAGCTCGCCTTCCCCCTGCACACGGTCGCCGTACGGGCCTGGTTCGAGGGCCGGTACGTCTGAGTCAGCCCTCCTTCAGGCCTCGCACACGCACCGGGTAGGGCGGCTCGCTCGTGCCGCCCTCGCCCTGCCGCTCGACGGTGAGTCGCCGTCTCGTCCAACGGGCGACATAGCGCTCCAGTTCCGGCTCGTCCCATCCGTCACCCGCGTCCTGCACCACCAGCCCGCCCCCGCTCCGGCCCCGGGCGGGAGCCCAGACCTCCAGCTCCAGCCCGCCGTCGCCCCCGCGCACGGGGACGACCGCACCCGCGCGCGCGAGCACCGGAATCCGCGAGAGGGGGGCGTCGAGAAGCACCTGCCCCGGCCCCTCGTACACCTGCTCCGTCACCGTGTCGTACCAGCGCCCCGGGGGCAACTGCACCGCCCGCCGGTCCGAGCCCGGGTCGAGCACCGGCGCCACCAGCAGGCAGTCGCCCAGCAGGAACGCGTCCTCGCAGTCGCGCAGTGCACGGTCCTCGGGCGCCGCCCACCACAGCGGCCGAACATAGGGCGCTCCGGTGCGCCGGGCCAGATGCGCGAGCGTCATGAAGTACGGCAGCAGCCGCCGGCGTTCGACGAGCGCCACGCGCGCGTGCTCCAGCACTTCCTCACCGAACTCCCAGGGCTCCCGGCGCCCCGCCCGCAGGCTCGCGTGCGTGCGGAACAGCGGCAGGTACGCGCCCAGTTGGAGCCAGCGCAGATACAGCTCCGGCGACGGGCTCCCGTCGAAACCGCCCACATCCGGCCCCGAATACGGCACTCCGCACAGCCCCAGCCCCATGACCAGCGACAGTGAGGCCCGCAGCCCGGGCCAGCCCGTGGCCACGTCACCGGACCAGGTTCCCCCGTAGCGCTGCAGCCCGGCCCAACCGGAACGGGAGAAAATGAACGGCCGTTCCCCGGGAGCGAGTTCGCGCAGCCCCTCGTAGGCAGCCCTGGCCATGCACAGCGCGTAGACGTTGTGCGCCTCCCGATGGTCTCCGCCCCGTCCCTCCAGCGAGTGCCTGGCCGAACGCGGCAGCGTCGACTCCCCGAAAGCGGCGAACGACGTCGGCTCGTTCATGTCGTGCCAGAAACCCGAGAACCCCTGGGCGAGCCGCTCCTCATACAGACCGCCCCACCACTCACGCACGCGCGCGTGCGTGAAGTCCGGGAAAACCGCCTCCCCGGGCCACACGACCCCGCGCACGAGCCGCCCCGAAGCGTCCCGCACAAAGGCGTCCACGGCGGCCCCGCTGTCGTACACCGCGTTGCCCTCCGCGGCCTTCACCGCGGGATCGACGATCGACACCAGCCGGATCCCGTCCCGGCGCAGATCCTCGGCCAGCACCGGCAGCTTCGGAAAGTTCTCGTGGTCGACCGTGAACACCTGGTGCTCGTCGTAGTGGTCGATGTCCAGATGGACGGCGTCGAGCGGCAGCCCGCGCTCCTGGTAGCCGGAGACGATCCGCCGCACCTCCTGCTCACTGCCGAAGCCCCAGCGCGCGTGGTGATGACCCAGCGCCCACGCCGGCGGAAGCGCAGGCGCACCCGTCAGTGACGCCCAGGTGAGCAGCACGCGCGCGGGGGTGCCCACGACCACCCAGCAGCGCAGCGGGCCGCCGTCCATCCGCAGCTCGCACCTCCCCGCCCGGTCGTGCCCGGAACCGGCGCCCTCCTCGCCCTCCCGCAGCGTCACCGTGCCGTCCCACGAGGTGTCGTGGAATACCAGATGCGTCGCCGCGTCGGCCACCACCAGCTGCACCGGCATCGTGAGGTACAGCGGATCCTCTCCGGGGCCGAACGCGCGCCCCGGGTCCGTATTCCACAGGCGGTACGTTCCTTCGCGCAGCCGCGGGCCCGACGCCCGCCCGCCGAGCCCGAAGAACCGCGCGTCCGCGGCCACCTCCGAGCGCTGCATCCAGCGTGCGGTGCCGCCCCCGACGGGCTCCCACCACCGGGGCGGCAGATCACGGCGCAGGGGCACGCCTCCGGGCGTGAACACCTCGACCGCGCCGTGCCGCGAGACGACGACCGTCACCCGCTCGGCCACGACCCGCCAGCCGCCGTCCTTGTCCGGCTCCAGGACGGCTCGGGGATCCGGCTCAGGACAGCGGCCCGGGAGCGCGTACGACGGCTCGGGAGAGGCCCCGTCCCAGCCCCAGAAGACCGCCCCGTTCACCGCGACGAAGATGCGCAGCTCGGACCGGCTGAACCGGACGATGCCACCGCCGGGACCGGGCTCCACCTCCTGCACCGGCCCGGGCACCCGCGCACGCTCGGCACCCCGCGCCGGCAGCGCGGAGGCGTCGGCACGCCTCCTGCGCCACGCCGCCCTCACGGTACGCAACCCCTGGGCCGACCTCACCGAACCGACCACCCTTATCGAACGCACCAGGTCACGACCGTCCATGCTGCTCACCCTGCCATTGACCGCCCCACGCGCGCGTGTCGTTCAACTGCCGTTCACCCGTGCCAGGACCACATCTTCACGATGCGGACTATGTGGGGCGCGCCCTGGTGTAGAAGTCGATCACATGGCATCGTCCCTGTCAGCCGTGTCACGCGCACACCCCAGCCCGTGCGCGACCGACGCATACGACGCGCACAGTCCGGGAGCCGCCCCATGTCGACCGTGAACCCCCAGCCGCTCTGGCAGCCAGATCCGGAACGCATCGCCCAGGCGCAGGTCACCAAGTTCCAGGCCTGGGCGGCCGAGCGGCACGGCGCTCCCGCCGAGGGCGGCTACGCGGCACTGCACCGCTGGTCCGTCGACGAATTGGACACGTTCTGGGAAGCCCTCACCCAGTGGTTCGACGTACGGTTTTCGACGCCCTACGCGCGCGTACTCGGCGACCGCTCGATGCCGGGCGCCCAGTGGTTCCCCGGGGCGACTCTCAACTACGCCGAGCACGCCCTGCGCGCGGCCGCCACCCGCGCGGACGAACCGGCCCTCCTGCACGTCGACGAGACGCATGAGCCGCGCCCGGTGACCTGGTTCGAGCTGCGCCGCCAGGTCGGCTCCCTGGCCGCTGAACTGCGCACCCTCGGCGTGCGCCCCGGGGACCGCGTCAGCGGCTACCTCCCGAACATCCCGCAGGCCGTCGTCGCCCTCCTCGCGACGGCCGCCGTGGGCGGCGTCTGGACCTCCTGCGCTCCCGACTTCGGCGCCCGCAGCGTCCTGGACCGCTTCCAGCAGGTCGAACCGGTCGTCCTGTTCGCCGTCGACGGCTACCGCTACGGCGGCAAGGAGCACGACCGCCGCGACATCGTCGCCGAGCTGCGCCACGAACTTCCCACACTGCGTGCCGTCGTCCACATCCCCCTTCTCGGGACGGAGCCCCCTGCAGGCGCCCTGGAGTGGTCAGCCCTGACCGGCGCGGACGTGGCACCGGTCTTCGAGCAGGTGCCCTTCGACCACCCCCTCTGGGTGCTGTACTCCTCGGGCACGACCGGCCTGCCCAAGGCGATCGTCCAGTCCCAGGGCGGCATCCTGATCGAGCACCTCAAACAGCTCGGCCTGCACTGCGACCTGGGCACCGAGGACCGTTTCTTCTGGTACACCTCGACCGGCTGGATGATGTGGAACTTCCTCGTCTCCGGCCTCCTCACCGGAACGACGATCGTGCTCTACGACGGCAGCCCCGGCTTCCCGGACACGGGCGCCCAATGGCGCATCGCCGAACGGACCGGAGCCACCCTCTACGGCACCTCGGCGGCGTACGTCATGGCCTGCCGCAAGGCCGGCGTCCACCCGGCCCGCGACTTCGACCTCTCCAAGGTGCAGTGCGTCGCCACGACCGGATCCCCGCTGCCGCCCGATGGCTTCCGCTGGCTGCACGACGAGGTGCGCGACGACCTGTGGATCGCATCCGTCAGCGGCGGCACGGACGTGTGCTCCTGCTTCGCAGGAGCCGTACCGACTCTCCCGGTCTACATCGGCGAGCTCCAGGCACCCGGCCTCGGCACCGACCTGCAGTCCTGGGATCCGACCGGCAGGCCCGTGATCGACGAGGTCGGCGAACTCGTGGTCACCAACCCCATGCCGTCGATGCCGATCCGCTTCTGGAACGACCCCGACGGCAGTCGCTACCACGACAGCTACTTCGACACCTACCCCGGTGTATGGCGCCACGGCGACTGGATCACCGTCACCTCCCGCGGCTCCGTCGTCATCCACGGCCGCTCCGACTCGACCCTGAACCGCCAGGGTGTCCGCATGGGGTCGGCCGACATCTACGAAGCCGTCGAGCGTATCCCCGAGATCAGGGAATCCCTCGTCATCGGCATCGAACAGCCCGACGGCGGCTACTGGATGCCTCTCTTTGTGCACCTGATTCCCGGCGCCACCCTGGACGACGGCCTGCTGACCCGCATCAAGCAGACCATCCGCGAACAGCTGTCACCGCGGCACGTCCCCGACGAGATCATCGAGGTCCCGGGCGTTCCGCACACCCTCACCGGAAAGCGCATCGAGGTCCCCGTCAAGCGCCTCCTCCAGGGCACTCCGCTGGAAAGGGCCGTCAATCCGGGCTCCATCGACAACCTGGATCTGCTGCACTTCTACGAGGACCTCGCCCGCAAACGCGCCTGACGGGGGCGGCTCAACCGCCGTAGGTGGCCTCGGACTCACCCAGCACGGCAGCGAAGTCCGAGGCCAGCCGCGCTCCGTCGGCGGGCTCCAGCTCGGCCACGGAGACCCGCACCCCCGGGGCGGACGACGACCGGAACCGGGCCCCGGCGGCAACCCACCAGCCATGCGAGCGCAGCCCGTTCACCACGGCGGACTCGTCCTGCACGGGCACCCACAGGTTCATCCCGCTGGCCCCGCATGCCGGAATGCCACGAGCGTCCAGCTCTCGCAGGAGAGCGCCGCGGCGCTCCTCGTACGTCTCCTGGGCGCGCGCCACCAACGCGCGCGTGGCGGCGTCGGTCAGCAACCCGTGCACGGTCTCCTGGAGGAGGTGACTGACCCAGCCGGAGGTCAGCAGCAACCGCCCGTCGTGGCGGGCCAGGGTGGTCTCGTCACACGCAGCCGCCGCCCACCGCAGATCGGTCCCGAGGAACTTGCTCACCGTGCGCACATGCACCCAGCGCGTCATCCCGCTCGCGGTCAACGAGTGCAGGGGCGCAGCGGCGACGGCGGACGCGTGGTCGTTCTCGACCACCAGCACGTCCGGCCCGTCCTGGAGCACGTCCACGAGCGCGTCCCGGCGCGCCACGGAGAAGCAGCCGCCGAACGGATTCTGCGCCCGAGGACTGCACACCACAGCACGTACACCCGCCCGCAGCGCCCCACGCAGGGCCTCGGGCCGCACTCCCTCGTCGTCCACGGCCACCGGCACGATGCGCAGCCCCAACGCCGTGATCAGATCCAGTAGATGGTGATACCCCGGGTCCTCCATCGCCACGGCGTCTCCGGGCCGCAGCTCCACGGACAACAGCCGCCCGATCAGATCCAGCGCCCCATGCGCGAACGTCACGTGCTCCACGGGCACCCCATCGGCCCCCATCCAGTCACGCGCAGCGTCCTCCAGCCGCGCCAGCCTCGGCGTCGAACGGTGCGACCGGGCACCGGGGGACAGCCGTGACGGCGGTACGAGAGCGGGCAGCAGGGCGGGATCCGGGTGCCCGCCGGACAAGTCCCGCAACCCCTCCGGGACCTTGGGCGGCCGCCGCGACGCCACCGCGGGAGCCGGCGCCACCACGGTCCCGCCACGCCCGCGCGTGACGACGATGCCCCGTCGGCGCAATTCCTTGTAAGCGGCGGCGACCGTACCGGGACTGACCCCTAGGTCGTCCGCGAGCCGTCGCACGGGAGGCAGCGCGGCCTCAGGGCCCAACGACCCATCCGCCACGGCCCGTTCGACCGACCCCGCAATTCCCTTGGCCGTCGTACCAGAGATCCCATATTGTATTGCCACGTTGGAAATTATGTACCAGTACATAACTGAAGGCAAGGGGGAGCAGTGCATCCGATGCGCCGCGCAGCCGCATGGTCGAACCGCGTACCAGGAGGGCGCGACGGACGCAGAATGCTCACCATCGCCCTCGTCGACCGCATCGGCAGCGGCTTGTGGGCCTCCGTATCCGTCCTGTACTTCACCTACGTCTCGGGCCTCTCCGTCACCCAGGTCGGCACGCTCGCCGCGACCGCAGGAGCCATCGGCATCGCAGGAGCGCCCCTCGGGGGCCGCATCGCCGACCGATTCCCGCTCACCCGCGTTCTGCTCGCCGTCCAAATGTTGCGTGCACTGGCCTCCCTGGCGCTCCTGACCACGAACGACTACGCCCTGCTTCTCGCCTTTTCCGCGGTCGGCAGCCTCGGAGACCGCGCGGCAAGCGTCCTCACCAGGCTCTATGCCACCCGCGTGGCAGGACCCGAGCGCGTTCGCTACCAGGCCGTCCACCGCACCATCGCGAACGCGGGTTGGGCACTGGGCGGTCTCGCTGCCGCGGCTGCCCTGGCTCTCGGCACCACCACCGCCTACCAGTGGCTTCTCGCCGGCGACGCCCTCTCCTTCCTCGCCTCCGCCCTCCTCACCCTGCGCTGTGGCGAGCCTCCGTCCGTCTCCCGCACCGTCGCCACCTCGAAGACGCCGGCACCCGCGACCAAGCCGGCAAGCACAAATCCCTGGCGCGACCGCACCTACCTCGCCTACGTCGCCACGGAAACCGTTCTCTTCCTCGACGACGCCGTCTTCAAGGTCGGCCTGCCCCTCTGGATCGCTCACGCGGCCAACGCACCGCAAGGCCTCGCGCCCCTGCTGCTGGTCCTCAACAACGTGATGGTGGTGGCCCTCCAGGTCCCGCTGGCCCGTTTCGGGACCACCACTGGGGCCGCCCGCGCGCTTCTTCTCCCGCTGTCAGCCGTCTTCGCTCTCGGCGGCATCGCCATGGCGCTCTCTGCCACCCGGGAAACCGTCACCGCGACCCTGCTCCTCACAGCCTCGGCCGCCGCCTTCACCCTGGCCGAGATGCTCCACGCCACCATCTCCTGGGAACTCTCCGTCGCCCTCGCCCCCGGCACCGCGCAGGGCGCCTACCTCGGCGTGCACGGCCTGGCCCAGTCCGCCCAACGCAGCGTCGGGCCACTGGCCGTCACCGCGGCCATCACCACTGGCCCGGCCGGCTGGCTGGCCTTCGGCGCCATGATCGGCCTGACCAGCCTGATTCAGCACCGCCTGGTCCGTGATCGCCTCGCGCGGACGCCATTGTCAGTGCCGACGGTTACTGTGAGTGAGCATTGATCGACCGTGCACAGGGGGAAAGATGGCGCACACCGACCACCAGACCATGCGACGCGACCTGCGCCGCGAAATCGCAGGCACCATCGGCCTGCTGACCGACGAGCACGACTTCCGCGCCATGCGGCGCTACCGCAGCTTCACCTTCGACAACCACACGAACTACCTCCAACAGGTCGAGGCGCTCCTCAAAACACGCGCCTCCCAAGGCAGCCACACCGCCGTCGCCCTCTTCGACCCGCAGGAGTACGCGGAATTCTGCGCGGACACGGGCCTCGACCCCGACGTCCAGTCCAGCCGCACACGCTTCACCGCCGAACTGGCCACCACAGGACCCGTGCTTCCCTACGAGGGCCAGCCCCTGGCCGACCTGGTCCCCGCCCTTGTCGACGAAGCCGTCCGACAGGCGACCTGGGAGTACGCATCCACACTCCTCGCCCGCCTCGGAGCCTGCGCCTCCTGCGGCGAGGACATCGGCCGCGCCGCCTTCACACGCGCCTCCCATCTTCTCGTCCGCATCCTCCACACAGCAGAGGCAGGCAACCGGCACCTGGTCTGCAGTGTCTCGGCAACACCCGAGACACTCGTCTCCGTCCTCCACGCAGACGAAGACGACCAAGGCGGCATCCAACTCGACGAGGCCGAAGCCCTCGAATTCACCACCGTCCTGGCGCTCGGCATCGCCACCCAGAGCCCGGGCGGGCTCGTCATCCGCACCAGCGCCCCCGGCACCACCGACCGCGTCTACGGCTGGCGTCTGCGCGGAGAAGGCCTCGAACCCCTCACGGCCGGCGAGGTGTTCGACGCCTACTGCACCGACATCGAGTCCGGAGATCTGATCTCCCCGGAATCGGACGTCGACTACTGCGTACCGCCGGACCTCGGAGAGGAAGGACAGACACCGGGTCACCGCCACTGAAAGCAGAAGGGGCGCTCCACCTACGGGTGGAGCGCCCCTAAAGAACAGCTGGCGAAACACACAGCCGACGGGCTGACTCGGCTACTCGCCGGACAGCACCGCCTGAGCCGCGTTGCGTGCCTCCTCGGCGCTCTCCGCGGCCCGGGCCGCCGCAGCAGCACGCTCGCACTGGGCCAGCGTGTACTTGCCGAGAGTGGCCCGCACATAGGGAATCGACGCGGCACCCATGGAGAGGGAAGTGACACCAAGACCGGTCAGCACACATGCGAGCAGCGGGTCCGACGCCGCCTCACCGCAGACACCACAGCTCTTGCCCTCGGCCCTCGCCGCCTCCGCGGACAGCGCAACCAGATCGAGCAGCGCGGGCTGCCACGGATCCTGCAGACGGGAGACCGCACCCACCTGACGATCGGCCGCGAACGTGTACTGCGCGAGGTCGTTGGTCCCCAGTGACAGGAACTCGACCTCCTGCAGAATCGACCGAGCCCGCAGCGCGGCCGAAGGAATCTCGACCATGGCGCCGAACTTCGCCTGCAGTCCCGCTTCACGGCACGCGTCCGCGAACGCCTTGGCGTCGGCACGGTCCGCGACCATCGGGGCCATGACCTCGAGGTACACCGGCAGACCCTCCGCGGCTTTCGCGAGCGCCGTCAGCTGGGTGCGCAGAACCTCGGGGTGGTCGAGCAGCGTCCGAAGACCGCGTACGCCCAGCGCCGGATTGGGCTCGTCGGCCGGCGTGAGGAATTCCAGCGGCTTGTCCGCGCCGGCGTCCAGCACACGCACAACCACACGGCCCTCGGGGAACGCCTCGAGCACCTGCCGGTACGCCTCGACCTGCTTCGCCTCCGACGGGGCGTTCTTGCTGTCGTCCAGGAAGAGGAACTCGGTACGGAACAGACCCACACCCTCGGCCCCGGCCTCGACTGCGGCCGGCACGTCCGCAGGCCCGCCCACGTTGGCCAGCAGCGGCACCTTGTGACCGTCGGAGGTGGCGCCAGGACCGGTCGAGGCGGCGAGCGCTGCCTTGCGCTCGGCGGCCGCGGCCTCCAACTGCGCCTTCTTCTCCTCGCTGGGATTAACGAAGATCTCGCCGGTACTGCCGTCGACAGCGATCACCGTGCCCTCGGCGAGCTCACCGGCACCCGGCAGGGCCACCACGGCCGGAACACCGAGCGCCCGCGCCAGAATCGCGCTGTGGCTGGTCGGCCCACCCTCCTCCGTGACGAAACCGAGGACCAGAGCGGGGTCGAGCAGCGCCGTGTCGGCAGGCGCAAGGTCACGTGCAATAAGAACGTACGGCTCGTCGCTGTCCGGAACACCCGGCATCGGCACTCCGAGCAGCCGGGCGACGATACGATTCCGCACGTCATCCAGGTCGGCCACACGACCCGCCAGGTACTCGCCGGCACCGGCCAGCAGGGCGCGGTACGCGGCGAAGGCGTCGTACACGGCACGCTCGGCCGTGCTCCCGACGGTGATACGCCGCTCGACATCCGCCATCAGCTCGGGGTCCTGCGCCATCATGGCCTGCGCCTCGAGCACCGCCTGGGCCTCGCCCCCGGCCAGATTGCCGCGCGCCATCAGATCGGCCGCCACAGCGTCCACGGCCTGGCGGGCGCGCCCCTGTTCACGCTCCGCGTCTTCCGCCGGAATCTGCTTGGCAGGCGGTTCCAGCACCGCCGTGCCCATGTGCCGAACCTCGCCGATCGCCACACCGTGACTCACACCGACGCCTCGCAGCGTTGTCTCCATCTCACCCGTCTCCGATAGTGCGGCGGGTCCCGCCGCCGCGGTGGTTGTCCTGCTTGCCGCCACATGACGGCACTGACGTCACTTCCAGACGAAAAGACTGTCGCCGGCCTTCACGTCACCATCGTCACGAAGATCGGAGAGAGCCTCGGCAGTGGCCTCGAGCGCCACGATGGGGCACACGGCGGACTTGCCGGCGGCTTCCACGGCGGCCGGGTTCCAGCGGACCACGCCCTGTCCCCGAGTCACGGTGTCGCCCTTGTTCACGAGCAGTTCGAAACCGTCACCGTTGAGCTGCACGGTGTCGATACCCAGGTGTGTGAGCACACCGTGCCCGTGCTCGTCGACAACGACGAAGGCGTGCGGATGAAGAGAGACGATGACTCCGGCCACGGGAGCAACGGCCTCGGACGGCTCGCGCACGGGGTCGATGGCCGTACCCGGGCCCACCATGGCCCCGGAGAAGACTGGATCCGGCACTGCTGCCAGGCCGATGGCGCGTCCTGCAATCGGGGACGTCACGGTGGTCATGGGAAGCCTCCCAGGGGTGGAGATCCATCTGGGCCGTCACTGCCTGTACCGGACGGCGCACTGTGGAGCAGGCTATGTCAGATGAACTGACGGTTCCGCATGGAAGATACCGGATAGTGGTCTAGACCACCAGCTCTATCGATTTGCACCCGCTTCCCGGCCGCGTGTACAGTCGTACTCCTGCTTGAGGCCGAGCGGCGCGACTGAGCGTCCTGGGTTCAGCAGCACCCACACTTGTCAGATCCTATCTCGGGGTCACCTTCTGCATGCCTGCAGTGAGGTGGTCAGGGGGACGGAAAAACACTGATAGAGTTTGGACCGAAGGGAAACTGCCCGGAGGAAAGCCCGAGAGGGTGAGTACAAAGGAAGCGTCCGTTCCTTGAGAACTCAACAGCGTGCCAAAAATCAACG